>NZ_NMUL01000030.1 GCF_002234595.1 Amycolatopsis vastitatis | reverse complement strand
ACGGCGACCTCCACGGTCTGGGCGGGGGCGGCCGGCGCCTCCGTGGCACCGGCCAGGACCACCGACAACGCGAGCGTGACGACAGCAAAGAATCTTGTTCTCAGTTTCATGGCCACAACACGCGCTGCCCGGCGAATAGGCTGCACCGAAGTCGGATTGATCACAGCCGGGCAACCCGGGGCGTTCCCCCGCGTCCACGCGTCACCTCACGTCTGGTTCGGACAGCTCCGAAGCACGGGACGAGTAAGCGCTTCCGGACTCCGCCAGGGCGCGCAGGACGTCGTCCGCTTCGCTCGTCCGGCCGAGTTCGCGCAACGCCAGGCCGCGGTGCAGGAGCGCACGGTCGTCGTCCGGCGCCTTCTCCAGTGCCCGGTCGAGCAGGGCCAGCGCCGCCGACGGGCGGTCCGCGGCCAGGTGCAGCACGGCCAGGTCGACGCGGGCTTCCGTCGCCGCCGGATCGACGCGGAGCAGTTCGGTGAGCTCGGCCGCCGCCTCGTCGCGGCGGCCCAGCGACATCAGCGCCACCGCCAGGTGCCGGCGGACGTCCGTGTCCGCGGGGGCGAGCGTTTTGGCGCGGCTCAGCGCGTCGCAACCGGAGGCCAGGTCGCCCCGCACCACCAGCAACGCGCCGAGCTGCGCCCACGCCGGGGCGTACTCGTCGTCGAGAGCCAGTGCCTGGTAGAGGATCTCCACCGCCTCCCCCAGCCTCCCGCGCGCCGCGACCACGGTCGCCCACGCGGTCCGCGGCGCCGGGTCGCCCGGCGCGAGCCGCACGGCTTCGGTCCACGTCGTCTCGGCTTCGGCGTAACGACCGGCCAGCAGCAGGAGCTGACCCAGGTTGTCGAACGCGGTCGCGTTGTCCGGGGCGAGTTCCGCGGACCGCCGGAGCTCCTCGATGCCGCCGTCGAGATCGCCCAGCGCCGCGCGGGCGTTGCCGAGGTTGAGGTGGGCGACCGCGCGGTCCGCGTCCAGGTCGAGGGCCCGCTCGTACCAGGTGACGGCCTCGGCGAACCGGCCCGACTGCGCGATCACGAAGCCGAGGTTGTTCAGCGTGACCGGGTTTTCCGGCTCGGCCGCCAGCGCCACGCGGTAGAGCTCCTCGGCGCCCTCGAGGTCGCCGCGCAGGTGGCGCAGCACTCCCAGTTCCAGCTCGGTGGCCGGTGCGTTCATGGTCGGGTCCTCCACGTGAGTCAGGCGATGCGTTTGACGAGGTCCTGCAGGATCCGGCCGGGATCCACCTTCGGCAGCTCGAACTTGACGTCGTCGAGCGAGAAGGAGAACGGCTTGCCCTGTTCGTAGTGCACCGGCGCGTGCACGCCGATCCGCAGGCCAGAGCCGTACTCGAAGGCGGCCAGGTTCCACTTCTTGTCGTAGAGGTCCTTGGTGAAGCCGAACGCGCCGACCTCGACCTTCGCGAAGCCGGTGACGTCGAAGACGAACTTCGGCTCGGCGGTCAGGTCGACCCGCGCGTCGAGCACCAGGCCCTGCTTCGGGGTCCAGTTGATCTGCGTCGACGCGTCGAACGCGCCCTGCAGGCCCAGCTTGCCGCCGATCTCCAGGCCGGCCTCGGCGCTGACGAGCGGGATGCCCGCGCCGATGCCGCCGCGGACGAACAGCCGCAGGCCGGCCTCGGCGGGCACGTGCAGCTGCGCGCCGCCGGTGATCGACGTGTTCTCTTCCTTGCCCGGCTCGTAGTGCACCTTGAGGCCCAGCTGGCGCAGCTGGCCCGGGCCGACCGAGGCCTCGGCGTCGAGACCGCCCTGGATGGTCGCGAAGATGCCGACGCGCTGGCCGAACACCGCGATCCCGACGATCGGGATGTCGAAACCGACGGTGAGCACGTTCTTCTTGATCCCCTTGGCGGGGAACAGGTCGATCGCGTCCGGCAGCTTGACTTCGCCGTCGAGCCGCACCTGGCCCTCGCGGTCGAGCTGGACGGCGGCGGTCGCCTCCAGCCAGGGCGCGAGACGCAGCGTCAGCCGGCCACCGCCGTGGACCGACAGCGCGGAACCCGGGCCCGGCGCGGCGCCGGGCTTCCCGCCCGGTTTTTCGCCGGGCTGTCCGCCGGGCGCCGGCGGCTGGTTGCCGACTCCGATGTGGATGCTGCCGGAAAGCATGCCGCGTGCGTAGGCGGCGTCGCCCTCGATGGTGAAGACACCGTCCTCATAGGACGCGGTGAGCGTCGCGTCGACGCCGGGGATCTTGGGTTTCGCCGTGCCGTGCGCGGCAAGCTGCCATTGGTTCGCGGGCGGCTTGCGGGACACGGTCGCGTCGATGGACCCGCTTTCGATGCCGGGAACGTCCTTCGACAGCTGGAAGGCGCCACCGATCGTCAGGCCTTCCTGCTCGCCGTACTTGACGTCGAGCTTGCCGCTTTCGAGGCCGGGGACGGAAAGCTGGGCGTCACCGGTCGCGGTGAAGACCTGGTTTTCGTAGTGCACGGCCAGCTGACCGGACTTGATGCCGGGCACCTTGCCGCCGCCGACGCCGAGGAGCCCGGACAGGCCCCACTGGTGCTCGCCGTTGATCTTCTTGTAGGTGAAGGCGGCTTGGGCCGGGTCGAAAAGCTTGCTGTCGAAGTCGAGCTTCCCGCTCAGTTCGAAGCCTTCCGCACCCATGGACGTCGATCTCGCCCTGGGCCACGCCGGGCAGGGCGAACTTCAGGGTGCCGGTAACCGAGGCTTTCGCGTCCCCGCCGTCGTCGAGACCGGCGAAGACCGTCACCTCGCCGGAGGCGGTGAACGGCTTCGGCAGCGGAAGTTCGTTCGCGGCGAACGTCCGTTCCAGGCCGAGGCTGCCGCCTTGGAGGACCGCGTCGATGCCCAGTCCCGACAGCAGCGGCACGGTCGGCATCAGCCGGCCGCGGGCGACGATGCCGACTCCCTTGACGATTTCCGCCTCGGTGAAGTCCAGCGGGCTGAACACCGGCGAAACCGGGCGTCCGGTTTCCGCTCTTCCCGCCGAACACACCGCGCGCCTCGGCAGCGGACGCGACGACGTCCCGGCGCCTCCCTGCCGGGCACCGTCCGGGCGGCTGCCGCAACCGATTCGGCCGGCTCCGGTGCGCGGGTTGCCTTGATCCCCCGGATGGCCCTGTGTTAAACACTCGCTCAGCAATGCCAGGTCCGGCCAATCACGTGCCGCCTCGCGGTACCGCCAGAAGGAACTTTGTCATGAAACCGATCGAACATGCCGCGGTTCCCTCCGAGGCCGGTAACCGGGTGGTGGGCAAGGTCGCCATCCGGATCATGCCGTTCCTGGCCCTGCTCTACTTCGTCAACTATCTGGACCGCGTCAACATCGGCTTCGCGGGTCCGAACGGGATGAACAAGGAACTGGGCCTGACCGCGACCGCGTTCGGGTTCGCCTCCGGCATCTTCTTCCTCGGCTACCTGATCCTGGAAGTGCCGAGCAACCTGGCGCTGCACCGGTTCGGCGCGCGCCGCTGGATCGCCCGGATCATGATCACCTGGGGTGTGGTGGCCACCGTGATGGCCTTCGTGCCCAACCCGGCCACGCTGGTCATCCTGCGGTTCCTGCTCGGCGTGGCGGAAGCCGGGTTCTTTCCCGGGATCATCCTCTACCTGACGTACTGGTTCCCGGCGGCGCAGCGCGCGAAGGCGGTCGCGCTGTTCATGACGGCGATTCCGGTGTCTTCGGCGCTCGGCTCCACGCTTTCCAGCCTGCTCATCGTCAACGGCCACGGTGTCTTCGGCCTGGCCGGCTGGCGGTTCATGTTCCTGGTCGAGGGTATTCCGGCGATCCTGCTCGCGTTCGTCACCTGGTTCTACCTCACCGACCGGCCGGAAAAGGCGAATTGGCTGACCGAGGACGAGCGGAACTGGCTGGTCGCCGAACTGGAACGGGAACGGCAGGCCAAGGAGACCGAGCACCACTGGACGCTGCGGAAAGCCCTCACGCACCCGCGGATCCTGGGGCTGGCGTTCGTCTACTTCGCGATCGCTTACGGCCTCTACGCGCTGGGCTTCTTCCTCCCGACCATCGTCGCCGGGTTCGGCCAGCAGTTCGGCACCAAGCTTTCGGTGCTCCAGGCCGGTCTGGTCATCGCGGTGCCGTACGCCGTCGCGGCGGTGGTCATGGTGATCTGGGCGCGGCACGGCGACCGGACGCGCGAGCGGACGTGGCACGTCGCGCTCCCGATGCTGATCGGCGGCATCGCCATCCCGATCGCGCTCTACCTCGGCAACCCGTACGCCGCGATGGCCGCGGTCACCGTCTGCGCGGTGGGCGTCTGCGCGGCGCTGCCGACGTTCTGGGCGCTGCCCTCGAGCTTCCTGGCCGGTTCGGCCGCGGCCGGCGGGATCGCGCTGATCAACTCGCTGGGCAACGTCAGCGGTTTCGCCGCGCCCTACATCACCGGCTGGCTGCGCGACCTGACCGGCAGCCAGCGGACGGGCCTCTGGGTGGTCGGCGCGTGCATGGTCGCCGGCGCCCTGCTGGCGATCGCGTTGGGAGCCAAGCTGAAGTCCGGGGAACCCAGCGCGGTGACGGCCGACTCCCCCGCCACCGACTGACCCGGCCTGTCCCTCACCAGGCGACCGGCAGCTCCCGGACACCGCGGATCAGGCCGCCGGCGGACCACTCGACGTCCCCGGCGGCCACCGCGAGGCGCAGGCCCGGCAGCCGCCGGACCAGCGTCTCGAGCACCACGCGCAGCTCCAGCCGGGCGAGTGGCGCGCCGACGCAGCGGTGCACGCCGAAGCCGAACGCGAGGTGATGGTTGACCTTCCGCCCGAAGTCGATTTCCCCGGCGTGCGGGAACACCTGCTCGTCGCAGTTGGCGGAATCCAGCTGGACCAGGACCGCGTCCCCGGCGCGGATCTCCCGGCCGCCGATCTCGAGGTCCTCGGTGGCGATCCGGGCCAGATCGGTGACCGTCACCAGCGGCACGAACCGCAGCAGCTCCTCGACGGCCGCCGGGACCAGCCCGGGGTCGCCGACCAGCGTGTTCCACAGATGCGGCTGGGACAGCAGCTGGTAGACGAAGCTGCCGATCTGGTTCGCGGTGGTTTCGTGGCCGCCGGTCAGCAGGGCGATGCCGAGCATGAGCAGTTCGCGGTCCGAGAGCCGGTCGTCTTCGTCGCGGGCGGCCACGAGCGCGGTCAGCAGGTCGTCCCCCGGCTCGGCCTTCCGGCGGTCGATCAGGGTCGTCAGGCAGCCGACCAGCCCGTCGCGCGCGCCGGTGACGTCCGCCGGGGTGACGTCCTTGCCCACGGCCACGATGGTCTCCGTGCACGTGCGGATCAACCCGCGGTCGGCGAGCGGAACCCCGAGCAGCTCGCAGATCACCTGCACCGGCAGCTCCCACGCCACCGATCCGGCGAAGTCGGCGGGCGGCCCGGCCGCGATCATCCCGTCGAGCAGCCCGTCGACGATCTCCTGGACGCGAGGCCGCAGCCGATCGACCCGGCGGACGGTGAAGGCCTTCGCGACCAGGGACCGGATTCGGCTGTGGTCCGGCGGATCCATGCACAGCAGGTTGCCCACCGGCTCGAAACCGGGCCGCGCCCGCGGGACGTCGGCGCCGGCCGCCGCCGCGCGGGAGAAGCGCGGGTCGGAGAGCACGAACCTCACCTGCTCGTACCGGGTCACCAGCCAGGCGTCGCCGCCGTAAGGCATCGTGATGCGGACCGGCCCTTCGCTTCGCCTCAAATCGTCGAAGCGCGGGTGCTGTTCCAACGCCACCGGCGCTCCGAACGGGTACGGGAGAGGCTCACGCGCGGCCGTGTCCATCGGCACTCCTGTTCCACTCCGGCTCGGCATCGAGCGAGGTATTCGACGACGGCCCGGTGCATTCGGGTGCACCCGGAAATCGGCCGATCGGCGCATCGGGACCGGCCGCGGCTTTGACGGCCGTCAAACGGGAATATAACTTAATCGGGCACGGACTCCCACTGGCGCGAAGCCTGGGCAGGAGGCTCCATGTCGAGCAGCACTTCCGGCCAGACCGAAAATTCCGGCACCACCGAAGCCCGCCGGGTGGCCTTCGCGGGGGCGGTCGGCACGACCATCGAGTGGTACGACTTCTTCATCTACGGCACGGCGGCGGCCCTGGTTTTCGGCCCGCAGTTCTTCCCCCGCGCATCGGAGCTCGCCGGCACGCTCGCGTCTTTCGCGACATTCGCGATCGGTTTCGCGGCGAGGCCGCTCGGCGGCATCGTGATGGGCCATTTCGGGGACCGCGTCGGCCGCAAGTCGATGCTCGTGTGGTCGCTGATGCTGATGGGCGGCAGCACGTTCCTCATCGGCGTTCTGCCGACGTACGCCCAGATCGGCGTGTGGGCCCCGATCCTGCTCGTCGTGCTGCGGTGCGTGCAGGGGTTCGGGCTGGGCGGCGAGTGGGGCGGGGCCGTGCTGATGGCGGTCGAACACGCACCCGAACGCCGTCGCGGCTTCTTCGGCGGTTTCGTGGCGCTCGGCCTGCCCACCGGCATCATCCTGTCGAACCTGGTCTTCCTGGTGGTCTCCGGGACGGCCAGCCAGGCGCAGTTCGCCGACTGGGCCTGGCGGATTCCGTTCCTGGCGAGCGCCGTGCTGGTCGGGGTGGGCCTGTTCGTCCGGCTGCGCATCGCGGAGAGCCCGCTGTTCCGCGCCACGCTGGCGGCCGAACGCACGCACCGCCGAGCACCGCTGGTCGACGTGCTCCGCAGCCACCCGCGCACGGTCCTGCTCGCGGCGGGCACGTACCTGGGCATCGGCGGCCTGGGTTACCTCGTGATCGTCTACTTCGTTTCCTACGCGAACAAGCAGCTCCACGTGCCCACGCCGACCGTTCTCACCCTGCTGATCATCGCCTCGGTCGCCTTCGCCGCCACGGTCGTGCTGTTCGCGCGGTGGTCGGACCGGTGGGGCCGGCGCCGGGTCATGACCATCGGCTGTGCCGCCCTGGTCGTGTGGGCCGCGGTGTTCCTGCCGCTGGCGGACACGGCGTCGGTCCCGCTGATCCTGGTCGACCTCGTGGTGATGCTCGTGCTGCAGGCCGCCTACATCGGGCCGCAGCCGGCGTTCTTCGCCGAGCTGTTCCCCACCGAAGTCCGCTACAGCGGAGCCTCGCTGAGCCTGCAGCTGGGCACCATCCTCGGCGGCGCGGTGTTCCCCTTGGTCGCCACCGCCCTGTACGGCGCGACCGGGTCGTCGTGGTCGGTGACGATCTACGCCGTGGTCATCGCCCTGATCACCTTCGGCTGTCAGCTCGGCCTCGCGGAGACCTACGAGCACGGCCTGCGCTCGTCCGCCGCCCCCGCCGGCTGATCGGCACCCCACCCAGAAACGGAGACGCGAACTCTCGGTTGTGCTACGGTGGCGATCGCCGCCGGGACCGGGGCACGGCAGCGTCCGGGTGATGGGTGAGGAGTGAAGGCATGCGTTCGGACGCGCGGCGCAATCGTGAGCGCATCCTGGACGCCGCTTCACTCTGCTTCAGCCGCGAAGGGCCGGAATGCGGGATGGCCGCTGTCGCCAAGGAAGCGGGCGTCGGTTCGGCCACCATGTTCCGGCACTTCCCCGCGAAACAGGACTTGGCGGAAGCCGTGCTCCTGCGCTGCCTGGACGAGTCCGAGAACGCCGTCGAGGCGGCGATGGCCGCCGCCGACCCGGTCGAGGGACTCACGGCGTTGCTGACGCATTTCGTCCAGTCGCTGGTGCGGGACAGGAACCTGCACCGGATCGCGGGGCAGCGCCTGATGGACCGGCAGGACGTCCAGGACCGGCGTGCCGCAGTCTTCCGGAACACCGCGACGGTGTTGCGGCGGTGCCAGGAAAGCGGGCGCGTCGAGCCGGACGTCCAGGTCGCCGACCTGCTGACCCTCACCGAGGGCATCGCCGCGGCCGGCGGCGAAGGCGGCTGGGCGCGGCCGTTGGCCCTGGTCCTGCGTGGCATCTCCACGAATCGTTGACCCCCAAAGGAATCTTGACGTGACGAACACCGAAGAAGCGGTCGCGGCCGCCCACGACCTGAGCCTGCCGTACCTGGCCGGGATCACCGACCCGCTCCTGACCCCCCTCGACGCCCTCCCCGACGGAGCCCACGTCGTGGACGTCGCCTGCGGCACCGGAGAACCGAGCCTGTCGCTGGCTCGCCGGAGACCCGGACTGCGGATCAGCGGAATCGACACCGAGTTCGCACTCCTCGCGGCCGCTCGCGCCAAGGCCGCCGAAGCCGGCCTGACCGTCGAGTTCACGCCGATGCCGATGACCGATCTCGACTTCGCCGACGGCAGCGTCGACGCGATCACCTCCCGGATGGGCCTGCTCCTCGCGGGAACGGCCCCGTTCGACGCCGCGGCCGGAGAAGCGGCCCGCGTCCTGCGCGCCGGCGGGATCCTGAGCCTCGCGACGTGGACCGACCTGGCCGCCAGCCCCTACACGGGGATCGGGCTCCCGGTGCTGCGGCGGGTCCTCCCGGAGGGCACCGTGCCCGAGTTCGAGGCGCTCTTCGCCGACGCCGCACGGCCGGGTGCCCTGGAACGACAGCTCGCGAACGCCGGCTTCACGGACATCCAGGCGTCGTGGTTCTCCTGGGAGACCGAATGTCCCGGCTTCGAGAGCTGGTGGCACTTCGACACCGGCGCCGGCCCGCTCAAGCCGTTCTTCGACAGTCTCGACGACGGCCGGCGTGCGTCGGCTCGCCAGGCGATGAACGACGCTCTGGACGAACACCGGACGCCGTCCGGCGGCTACCGTGTCCCGGCGACCTGCCGCATGATCACCGCCCGGCGATGACCGGCCCGCCGCCATGACGACCGTCCTTCGCTCGCCGCTTACAGTGTCAGAATGACGGACGGCCGACTCAACGAACGGACGGGGACAATTGTTCTCGCCGTGGGAATCCTCTCCCTCGAGTTCGCCGCCGCGGTGACCAATTTCGTCGCCTCCACGCTCTTACCCGTCGTATCCACCGATCTGAACGCGCGCAACAGCCTGGCTCTGTTGATCGCCGGATCGACACTCGGGTTGTTCGTGGCGCTGCCGCTGGCGAGCCGTTTTCTCCGCCTCCTCGGCACCAATGGCACCCTGGGAACGGGAATCCTCGCCTACATCGGCGGGCTCGTCCTGGCTGCGACCGCGGGAACGGCGTGGATGTTCGCACTGGGGCAGTTCGCGAACGGGCTCGCCGGTGGCCTCCTGGCTGTGTTCGGCATCAGTTCCGCGATCCGGCACCTCGACGAGCGCGTGCGCATGCGCGTGGTGGCGGCGTCCTCGGCGATGTGGATCCTCCCGGCGCTGGTCGGTCCGGCCGCCACCTTGGGCCTGGAGCACCTCGTGGGCTGGCGGTGGACCCTGCTCGTCCCGGTGCCGTTCGTTCTCTTCGGGCGCCTGCTCGTGGTCCGCGCCGTCGGCGGCGACCCGCCGGACGAGTCCGGACGCCGTCCGCCGGCGCGAACGCTGTTGATCCCGGTGGGTGCCGCCGGGGTGGTGCTGAGCATGGGGTGGTGGCCGCTCGCGATCGCCGGCGCGGCGGTCGCGCTGGCCGGAACGATCGCGGTCCTGCCCGAGGGGACCGCGCGTTTCCGGCCGGGGACTCCGGCTTCCCTCGGCACGATGGCGCTGTTCGCGGTCGGCTATTTCGGCGCGGACAGCCTGATCACCGTGTTGTTGACGGCCGGCCTGGGGATGAGCCTCGGGCAGGCCGCGGTCGTCCTGAGCGCCGCCCCGCTGGGCTGGGGCGTGACGAGCCTGTTCGCCGCCCGGTTCACCTCCGAGCGCGGCAAGCACCGCTTGCCGGCCGCCGGCCTTGGCCTGGCCGCCCTCGGAACGGCCGTGCCGGCCGCGGGGCTGGTGGTCGCCATCCCGTTCGCGGTGACGGTCGCCGCCTGGGCCGTCGGCGGCATCGGTGTCGGACTGGCGTATCCGGGCTTGTACATCAGGGCGACGACCGCGGGCACGAGTGGCTTCACAGCGGCGGAACTCGCCACCGCGGTCATCACGGCCGAGTGCACCGGGCAGTTGCTGGGCCGGGCGGTCGGCGGCACCCTCAGCTCCACCGGCGGGTCCGCCGGGCTACTGGCCTCCTATGTGCTGTTCGCAATCTTGTTGCTGGCCGCCGCGGGGACAGCGCGGCGGACGACGTCACGGAGAAATATCTCCGAACAATCGCCATAATTGTTTTTCCCGGACGGAGATCCGCTGTCGCATCGGCTTCGAATTCACTGACGGATAGGGGTCGACTGTCCGAACAGCCCGGTTGGCCGAAGGCACTTACACCTTTGGCCGCGTCGCGTCCGTCGCCGCTTCGGGTACCGTCGACCGGTCGCGTCGACCATTGTCGAATAGCCGGACGGAGGCCCGGTGAAAATTCTGCTGTTGTGCTCGGCGTTCAACGGCCTCAGCCAGCGCGCCTGGCTCCACCTGCGCGCCCGCGGCCACCGCGTCGCGATCGGGATCGTGCGCGATCCGCAGGAGATCGCCGCCGCGGCGGCGGCCACCGACCCCGATCTGATCATCTGCCCGTTCCTGCGCCGCCGGGTTCCCGAGGTGGTCTGGCGGCGCTACCGCACGATCATCATCCATCCCGGCCCGGAAGGCGACCGTGGCCCGTCCGCACTCGACTGGGCGATCATGGACGCCGAGCCCACCTGGGGCGTGACCGCCCTGCAGGCCACCGGCGAACTCGACGGCGGGCCGATCTGGGGCACGCGGGTGTTCCGGATGCCGGCCGATCCGCCGCGCAAGAGCACCCTCTACAACACCGAGGTGACCGACGCCGCCCTGAGCCTGATCGGCGAGGTGGCGGCCAAAGCCGAAGACCCCGGGTTCACGCCACGCCGCCAGGACCACCGGGCGGGCACGGACCGCCCCTTGGTCCGGCAGGCCGACCGGGCCTTCTCCTGGGGTGACCCGGCCGGCCACATCCTGCGCCGCATCCGCGCCGCGGACGGCCGTCCCGGAGTGCACACCGAGCTGGCCCGGGTGCCGGTCGCGGTGTTCGACGCCCACCCCGGACACGCTTCGCCCGGTGAGCCCGGCACCATCGCGGGACGCCGGCAGGGTGCGCTCCTGGTCCGGACCGGCGACGGCGCACTGTGGATCGGGCACGCGCGGCGGCTGGCCCCCGAGGCCCCGGGCACGACGGTCAAGCTCCCCGCCGCCCTCGCGCTCGGGAGCAGCCTTCCCGGCGTGCCGCAGATCGCCGGTCCGCCGAGCCTCCGGGAAGTCGGCTACCGGCGGGTGGGCAAGGTCGGGTTGGTGCACTTCGCGTTCTACAACGGCGCGATGTCCACGCCGCAGTGCCGCCGGCTCGCGGCGGCTGTGCGCCACGCGGCCGCGCAAGACACCGCCGTCCTGGTCCTGGCGGGCGGCGAGGTGTACTCCAACGGCCTGCACCTGGGTGTCATCGACGCCCATCCGGATCCCGCGGCGGAGGCGTGGCGGAACATCACCGCGATCGACGACCTGTGCCGGGAAATCATCGGCTGCACCGGCCAGCTCGTGGTGTCGGCGCTCGCCGGCGACGCGGGCGCGGGTGGAGTGATGCTGGCGCTCGGCGCCGACAAGGTGATCGCCCGGGACGGTGTCCTGCTCAACCCGCACTACCGGAAGATGGGCTTGTACGGCTCGGAGTACTGGACCTACGTGCTGCCGCACCGCGTCGGCGACGAACAAGCCCACCGGCTGACCACCCACTGCGAGCCGATCACCGCCACCGAAGCGGCCGAGATCGGGCTCGTCGACCACCTCGCCGGAGCCGACCGCACGGAATTCGCCGCGGCCGCACTGGACTACGCCACCGAACTGGCCGCCGGCGGGCGGACGGAGGCCCTGCTCCGCCGCAAACGCGCCACCCGGGAAGCCGACGAACAACGCAGACCCCTGGACACCTACCGGGTACGGGAACTCGCCGAAATGAGCCACGACATCTTCGACGACCGCCACGGCTTCGCCAACGCCAGGCGCGCCTTCCTCACCGGAGAGCCGACCGGCCCGGGCGCACCGGAAACGCCCCACCTGCCGGCCCCGCGGCTCCCCCGGATGGCACCCGTGAGCTGACCACGGTCACGGACCCGGCCGCTTTCGGCCCGCTGCGGGAGCGGGCCGAAAACGGACCTGTCACGGGCCGGTGTAGCCGGCCGGGATGGGTGCCGTCAGCAGGGCCAGGTTTTCCGGGGTGGGGGGCAGCCAGGAGTAGTCCTGCCGGCTCTCGCCCGAGCCGATCCGGACCGGCAGGTAGCTGGACTGGCTAACCCACAGGTCGGAGAACGCGTCCTTGACGAAGCCGGGCACCGTGCCCGAGCCGCTGAGCCGCAGGTGGATCGTGGGCTTGCCGTCGATCACCTCGTTGCCGACGAGGGTGAGCGCCCCGGCGCCCACTGCCTTCTTGATCTCGCCCGGCAGGGGAACGCCCGCCCTGCTGTACCCGTCGGGCGTTGTGACCGCGGAGCCGTGGTCCGGTATGCGGTAGTAGCGCTTGAGGGTGTGCTGGACGACGAGGATGCCGGCCGGCGTGAACTGCTCGTCGGTGATCACCTCACCGCCGCGGGTGAGACGTTGGCGCATGGCCGAGCCGTCGGCGGCCACCCAGCTTTCGTCCACCGTGTGCTCGCCGACCTTGCGGGGGTCCGCCTTCAGGTACATCACGTCGCGGCCGGCGTTGTCCAGCGCGCTGGTCACCTTGGCGGTGACGTAGGCGACGTCCAGCACCGGTGTGGCGACGGTGGTCCCGGAGGCCGGGACGGAGTGCCCCGAGCCCGGCACGAGGGCGACCGAACCGGCGACGGCCGCGGCGACCACGAGCGGCGTAGCGGCCAGCCCGGCCCGCCGCGCGATCACCCGCCGGGTGTAGCGCTTCCGCAACGCGGGCAACAGGACCTCCGGCGTCGCGGCGACATCGGTGACGCTTTCGCGCAGCGCGCTGCGCAGTACTTCGGTGTTTTCAGGCACGGTTCGACTCCATGGCGTTGGTGGTCAGCGGGACACCGAGCGACTCGCGGAGCTGGGCCAGGGCCCGGTTGGTGTAGGACTTGACGGTGCCCTCCGAGGTCCGCATCGCGGCCGCCGTGTCGGCGACCGACAGATCCGCGAAGAAGCGCAGGATCGTCACTTCACGCTGCCGTGGCGGCAGCTCGGCGAGGGCTCTCATCAGCACCGCGCGATCGACGACGGCGTCCGCGAGGTTGCGGCGGTCCGCTGGTGCCGTGGGCAAGGCGGCCACCGGGTCTTCGGCCACTCGCCGTCGGGACCGCCGCCAGCGGTCCCGGACGAGGTTGACCAGCACCTGGTGGGTGTAGGCCTCGGGTTTCCCCTGGGCCTTACGCCACTTCAGTGCGGTACGAAGCAGCGCTGTCTGCACCAGATCCTCGGCATGACCGCGGTCGCCGACCAGCAGGAACGCCGTACGCAGCAACGCGGTCGACCGCGAGCGGACGAACTCCTCGAAGCCGGGATCCGGCTGCAGCCCAGCCTGTCGATTGAACAACATGCTTGGTAATAACGCCGCCCGGTCCGGCCCGGTTGCCATGGCGGCCGAAAAAAGTGTGGCCGCGATCCGGGCTCAGGCCAGGCGGAAGCTGCCCGCACAGGGATAACCCGGAAGGCCGGCCCGCGCCGGTTTGCCCGGCTGCGGGTAGCCCCGCAACCACAGCTGACCGGTCGCCGCCACGTTCGCGGCCAAGGAGACGTCGGCGACGAGCCGGAACCGCGTCTGCCGTCCGTCCGGGTGCAGCGCCCAGCCGGTCAGCCGGGCCACGCCACGAGCGGGCGGCACGAACAGCGTGTCGAGCGCGACCTGCAGCTCCACCCAGACGTCCTCGGTGATCGGACGGCGGATCCGCAGGAAGCCGACGAACATCATCAGCCCCATCAACACCAGCACCGCGCTGCCGCCGGCCACGCCGCCCACCGCGGCCGGGTCCACCATGACGAACGGGTCGACCCGCACGTTCGCCACGACGGCCAACCCCGCCCCGCCCAGCACCAGGAACGTCACCCCCGAAACGACCGCCCGACGGACCTGGAACGCCTGATGCGCGGCAAGCACCGGATCACGCCGCGGCGGCGTCGGGTGGCGTGAAACGAGTTCCGCGGGCGTCGCCCCCGGCAGCGGCGCGTCCTCGATCCGCCCGGCCCGCAACCACATCGCGCCGGGCAGGCGGACGAACACCCGCCGCCCGCCGCCGAGCACCCACAGCCGCCGCTCGCCGGCCAGCTGCATCCGCGGCCCGTCGGCGAGCCGGGTCCGCAGCCACCGCCCGTCCGGCAGTCGCACGGACACCCGCGACCCCTTCACCTGCACCCCGTCCGGGGCGACGTCGAGCCGGTGGTACGGCTCTCCGAAGAGGCGCTGCACCCGCCGGTAGACGCTCAGGACGTAGGCCCACATCGCCAGCGAACCGCCGAAGGCGGCGAAGTAGACGTACGGCAACGCGCTGCCCCGCCGTTCGGTCAACGCGAGCAGGACGCCGAAGGCGAGAAGCGCACCGCTGAGCACCACGCGGAGAACGGTCGCCTTGGTCAGCCGCCGGATGTACCCGGCGAACAGCGGCTCGGCCCCCGACGGCACGTTCGGCACGGGTTCGTGAACGCGGACGCGGTCCACCCCGGAAGCGATGTCCATGGCTGTGTCCCCCGGTCCGTACGAGTGCTCGGCCGCGGCAGCCTACCCGGCCCTCGGAACCCTTCCGGCAGCGCCGCACGGGCTCCTGCCTTCAGCGGGGCCAGGCACCGGCGTGACCGCCGCACTCGCCAGGTTTCGCCGCCCCACGCCGGGGCGGCGTCCTCCTCGATAGCGAACGGATAGCCCGCCTGGGCCACGATCTCCCGGTCGATTCCCGCTTGATCCCCGGGCGAACAGCTCGAGCGTCCGCGTCGGCAGCAGGTAACAGATGTTGAAGGCCGCCACGAGGAACGACACGATGGCGAGGGCCAGCACCCGGGTCGCGGTCAAGATCCGGTCGGCGGCGACGAATTCGGTGTCCTGCGGCGGCAAGCCCACGTAAGAGATCGGTAACCGCGCACCGGACGTCACTGGGCGATTCGTCCCGTTGAATGAAGTGACCGGGACGAAGACGAAGGAGAACGAGGATGAACCGCGTGCGGCGCCTGCTCACCCGCCCCTGGATCTCGGGCATTCTGGTGACGGGCCTGGTCGCCGTCGCGGCGGGGTTGTTCTGGTTCCAGCCGTGGCAACTGGTGGTGAACGAAACCGTGCAGGAGGATCTGCCGGCCGCCGCACCGGCGCCCGCTCCGGTGTCCACTCAGCCATCGCAGCCTTCATCATCGTCGCCGTCCGCGCCGGCCGCGCCGACCGAACTTGCGACCGGCACGCTGATCAGCCACGAGCACCGCACCACCGGCACCGTCCGGATCCTGCGCACGACCGGCGGCTCTCTCGTGCTGCGCCTGGAGAACCTCGACACGAGCAGCGGCCCGGACGTGCACGTCTGGCTCACCGACGCCCCGGTGAAACCCGGCAAGGACGGCTGGGCCGTCTTCGACGACGGCAGGCACCTCGACGCGGGCAGCCTCAAAGGCAACAAGGGCAACCAGAACTACCCGCTGCCCGCCGGCACCGACCTGACCGCCTACACCAGCGTGAGCATCTGGTGCGAGCGCTTCGACGTCTCCTTCGGCGCGGCGGCACTGACCCAGTACCCGGCACCGGTCGCGTCCCCGTGAGGCCGACGGCGGGCGCCCTCATCTCCCGGTAATCCGTGAACTTTTCCTGTTCACCTCGGGTTCATCTCCCCGTCGTCTCATGGGGCATGTTCTCCGTACCACGGCCGACCGGAAGGTGAGCGATGAGCACGTTGGACACCATGGCCTCCGAGCAGCTCGACACCCACCTCGCCCAGCTCGAGGACCGCCTGGGCCAGGACTACGCGAACGTCACCCGCATCCGCCTGCACGCGATGGTCGACCGCGAACGCGCCCGGTTCGCCGGCGCCCGGATCCACGCCTTCGTGCCGATCCTGGTCGAGCGGGCGGTCCGAGCCGCGTTGGCCACTCCCTGAAACCCGGACGGCCACGCGTGTTACGGGTGTAACGTTGCCATGTGACGTCCGAACCAAGCAATCGGGGCTGGCTGGTGGTCAGCGTCTCGACCGCGGGCGCGCCGGACTCGCTGCGGGTGCAGGTGTGGCGGAAACTTCGCTCGCTCGGCGCCCTGTACCTGCAGCAGTCGGTGTGCCTGCTGCCCGCCCGGCCGCCGGTGGTCCGGGAGATCCGGCGGCTGGCCGACCGGGTCCGCCACCAGGGCGGCACCGCCCGGGTGCTGCCGATGGCTTTCACCGACCCGGCCGACGAGCAGGCGGTGATCGCCGAAATCAACGCCGCCCGCGACGCCGAATACACGGAGGTTCTCGAGCGCCTGCCCGAGCTACGGCAGGAACTCGCCGACGAGCGGGCATGCGGCAACGCCACCTACGCCGAAGTCGAGGAATCCGAAGCCGACCTGCAGCGCTTCCGCAGCTGGCTGGACAAGATCGCCGCCCGGGACTACTTCGGCGCCCCGACCGGCCAGGCTGCCCGCGACGGGATCGAGCAGGCCGCCGCCGAACTCGCCGCCTTCGAAGAAGCCGCCCTGCACGCCGAAGCTCCCGGTCCCGGGGCGGTGAAGCACCCGTGACCGGCTCGTTCTGGTGGGACCTGCTCATCGGCGTCGCCGCCGCGCTGCTGCTGGCGTGGCTCGTCCTCGTCGCGGCCCTGCTCGTGATCCGGCCGCGTGGCGGACTCCTGCGGGAAGCGCTGCGGCTGCTGCCCGACGTCCTCCGGCTCATCCGGCGCCTGGCCGCCGACAAGACCCTCCCCCGCGGCGTGCGCATCCGGCTCGGGCTGCTGCTGGCCTACCTCGCGCTGCCCATCGACCTCATCCCCGACTTCATCCCCGTCCTCGGCTACGCCGACGACGCCATCATCGTCACCGCCGTCCTCCGCGGCGTCGTCCGCCACGCCGGGCTCGACGCCGTCCGCGCCCACTGGCCCGGCACCGACGACGGCTTCGCCGCACTGGCCCGCCTGACCGGGATCCGCGCCTAGCGGCCGACGATCCGCAGGGCCAGGTCGCCGTACTGGTACGCGAGCTGGTCCACCGAGAACTCGCCGCTGTCGTGGAACCAGTTCGCCACGCCCATGCCCATGTCGAGGATCGAGTACGACGCCAGCCGCGCCGACCGGACGCCGAAGACGCCCTCCGCCAGACCGCGTTCGATCAGCTCGCGGAACCCGCGCTCGTACGCACTGCGCAGCCGCAGGACCCGGTCCGGCTGCTCGAGGCTGCCGATCTCGCGGTTGCCGACAAACGCTTCGAGACGGTGCCGGGCGTGGTAGCGGACGTGCGCCTCCACCGCGCGGCGCAGGCGTTCGGTCACGTCGGTGACGCCGTCGACCGCCTCGGCGTGCATCGCCAGGAGCGTGTCCATCGTGCCGAGCATGATCTCCGCCAGCAGCACCTGCTTGCCGGACACGTGCTTGTACAGGCTGGGCCCGCGGATGCCGACCGCGGCACCGATGTCGGCCATCGTCGTCGCCCGGTAGCCCTGCGCGGCGAACAGCCGCAGCGCCGCCAGGCGGATGGCCGCGGCCCGGTCGGCCGGCAGCCCGGCCGCGACGTCGCCGGGGCGATGGGGGCGTTCCACCTTCATGCCGTCAGGCTAGCGTCAATTAGCCACATTGTCTTGACTTCGACGGAGACCGGGCGGTCTCATGGCTAATAGTCATTAGCCAAGGGAGGCGCCGATGCCGATCGAGTTCACTGTGGACGAGCACGTCGCCCGGCTCGCCGGACGCGTGCGGGAGTTCGTCCGGGAGGTCGTCGTCCCCGAGGAACAGGCCTGCGACGGCGTGCTGCACGACGGACCCGAACCACTCCGGCGCCGGCTGCAGCAGGCCGCGCGGGACGCCGGGGTCTTCGCCCCGCACCTGCGCCTGGACCTGCGCGGCCAGGCCGTGGTGTTCGAGGCCGCCGGCTACTCCCTGCTCGGCCCGCTCGCGCTGAACATCGCGGCGCCCGACGAGGGCAACATGCACCTGCTGGCGAAGGTCGCCGGCGAAGACCAGCGGAAGCGTTACCTGGCCCCGCTCGAGGCCGGGGAGATCCGCTCCTGCTTCGCGATGACCGAACCGGCGCCGGGCGCGGGCTCGGACCCGCGGGCCCTCAGCACGACAGCGGCCCGGATCACCGGCGGCTGGCGGATCGACGGCCGGAAGTGGTTCATCAGCGGTGCCGACGGGGCCGCGTTCGCGATCTGCATGGCCCGCACCGGCGGCGCGCCCGGCGACGCCGGTGGCGCGACGATGTTCCTCGTCGACGCGGGTAACCCCGGCATGAAGATCGTCCGGAACATCGCGACCCTCGACGAAGGACTCTTCGGCGGCCACAGCGAAATCGCCTTCGACGGCTGCGAAGTCGGCGACGAGGCCGTGCTCGGCGAGGTCGACCGCGGTTTCGACTACGCCCAGGTCCGGCTCGGGCCCGCGCGGCTCACCCACTGCATGCGGTGGCTGGGCATCGCGCGCCGGGCGCAGGACGTCGCCCTCGACCGCGCCGCGAGCCGGTCGGCGTTCGGCCGCCCGCTCGAGGAGCTCGGCATGGTGCAGCAGCTGATCGCCGACTCCGAAATCGACATCGAGGCGGCCCGCGCGCTGCTGTGGCGCGCCTGCTGGGAACTCGACCAGGGACGTCCCGGCGCGCAGCACACGTCGATCGCCAAGACGTTCGTGGCCGAGGCCGTGCACCGGGTGGTCGACCGCGCGGTCCAGATCTGCGGCGCACTCGGGATCTCCGCGGACGCCCCGCTTTCGCGGCTGTACCGGGAGGTGCGGCCGTTCCGCATCTACGACGGCCCGTCGGAGACGCACCGGTGGGCGATCGCCCGGCGGGCGTCCAAGGCCCGCGCGGCCGTCCGATGACCGGCGTCGACGTCGACGCCTTGCGCGGCTATTTCGAGCGCGAGATTCCCGAATTCCGCGGCGAGCTGGCGATCGAGCTGATCCACGGCGGCCGCTCCAACCTCACCTACGCCGTCACCGACGGGACGCACCGCTGGGTGCTGCGCCGCCCGCCGCTCGGGCACCTCACGCCGACCGCGCACGACGTCGGGCGCGAGTTCCGCGTGATGGCGGCACTCGGCCCGACCGACGTCCCGGTCCCCCGCACGGTCGTCTCGTGCGAAGACCCGGCGGTACTCGGAGCGCCCTTCACGGTCGTGTCGCATGTGGACGGACCGGTGCTGCGCGACGGCGCGTCCTTGCCGGAGATCGACGTCCGCCGGTACACGACGGCACTGGTCGACGAGCTGGTGAAGCTGCACGCGCTCGTCCCGGCGGAGATCGGCCTCGGCGCGTTCGGCCGTCCCGAAGGCTTCCTCGGCCGCCAGCTCCGGCGCTGGCGTGGCCAGTGGGACCGGGTCGCCACCCGTGAACTGTCCACAGTAGACGAGCTCCACGAGCGGCTCGTGAAGGCCACGCCGCCGGAGAGCGGCGCCGCGCTCGTGCACGGCGACTACCGCTGGGACAACACGATCCTCGGGACGGGTTCGCGGATCGCGGCGATCGTCGACTGGGAGATGGCCGCGCTCGGCGATCCGCTCACCGACCTCGGGCTGCTGCTCGTGTACTGGGACCCGCGGGTGGCGCCCGTCCTCGGCGTCCGGCACGTCCCGACCGCGCACCCCGGCTTCCCGGCCGCCGCGGACCTCGCCGGGCAGTACGCCCGGCGCAGCGGCCGCGACCTCACGGAACTGGCGTTCTACCAGGCACTCGGCTGGTTCAAGCTCGCCGTCATCGCCGAAGGCATCCACGCCCGCCACCGGGCCGGGCAGTCCGTCGGCACCGGCTTCGACGACGTCGGCGGGGCGGTGCCCCACCTGATCGGCGCGGGTCTCGGCCTGCTCACCTAGGAGGATGCATGCGGTTGTCCGGAAAGATCGCGCTCGTCACCGGCGCGACGGGCGGTATCGGCGAGGCGATCACGCGCCGACTGGCTGCGGAAGGCGCCCGGGTCGTCGTCACCGACGTCGACGCTTCGCGGTGTGAGGCCCTGGCTGCCGAGCTGCCCGATGCCGTCGGCCTGGCCCTCGACGTCACGTCGGAAGAGGCCTGGCAGTCGACGGTCGCCCAGCTGGACCGGCTGACGGTCCTGGTGAACAACGCGGGCATCGGCGAGCCCGCGACGGTCGAGACGGAGACCCTGGAGTCCTGGGAGAAGGTCATCGCCGTCAGCCAGCGCGGGGTCTGGCTCGGCATGAAGCACGCGGGCGCGGCGATCGAACGCGCGGGCGGCGGCTCGATCGTCAACATCGCCTCGATCTTCGGCACGGTCGGCGGCTTCGGGACGCACTTCTCCTACCACGCCGCGAAGGGCGCGGTCCGGCTGATGACCAAGAACGCGGCCCTGCACTGGGGAAAGCGCGGGGTACGCGTCAACTCGGTGCACCCCGGGTTCATCGAGACACCGTTGTCCCGGAAGCTCTGGGAGGGCACGCCCCGCCACACGGCGATGGTCGACGGCACCCCGCTCGGCCGCCTCGGCCGCACGGACGAAGTGGCGGGCGCGGTGGCGTTCCTGGCTTCCGAAGACGCGAGCTTCGTGACGGGCTCCGAGCTGTACGTCGACGGCGGCTGGACCGCCCGCTGACACATGACAACCGGGGGTTGACATGACAACGGGGGGTTGTCACCATGACCCGGGTGAGCAAGCACCCCGAACTACCGGAGCACGCCGAACTCGTCGACCGGCTGAAGGAGGTCCGGGCCGCGGCTCTCGAGCACGCGCGCATCGCACGGGAGCTGGCGCGCGAACGCCGGCGCCTCATCGACACCCTGCTGGCCGCCGGTTTCTCCCAGGCCGACCTGGCCCGGGAGCTGGGGGTGAGCCGGCAGGCGATCCAGAAGATGGCCGCGGTCGGCGAGGACGGGCCGCGACGATGAGGTGCCGGGGCGTGCTCTACGACGTGGGCCGCGTACTGGGCCTCAACTGGCGTCCCGTCTTCCATCCGGAGGTCGTGCGTCGTGAACTGCGGATCATCAGGGACGATCTGCACTGCACCGCGGTCAAGATCTGCGGCCGGGACCTCGGCCGCCTCACTTTCGCCACCGAAACCGCCCTCGCGCTGGGCCTGGAGGTCTGGTTTTCGCCCGAGCTGTGGGACAAGGACCCGGAGCGGACGCTGGCTCACATCACCGCGGCCGCCCGCGAAGCCGAACGGCTGCGGCAGCGGTGGCCCGATCGTCTGGTGTTCAGCGTGGCCACGGAGTCGAGCCTGTTCATGCGCGGCATCATTCCGGGCCGGACGTTTCTCCGCCGGCTGGCGAACGTCTCCGGTGAAGTCCGGGCCGGCCGGCACAGAGCGCCCCTGGCGTCGTTCCTGGCGCGCGCCACCCGCCAGGCGCGGGGCGCGTTCGGTGGCCCGCTCACCTATGCCTCGCTGCCGTTCGAACACGTCGACTGGGACCTGTTCGACATCGTCGGTGTCGATCACTACCGGGACACCCGTACCGAACACCGTTACCTCGGCACGCTCCGGCGCTTGTCCGCCGTCGGCAAACCCGTCGTCGTCACCGAGTTCGGCATGCGCACGTATCGAGGTGCCGACCGGGACGGCACCCTGGGCACCGGGCTCCCGGTGGACTGGAAAACCGTGGCGCTGCACCAGGTCCCGCTCGTCGGCCGGCTCGTCCGTCCCCGCTTGAAAACCGACGGACATGTTCGGGACGAAGCATTCCAAGCGAGGAGGATCGTCGAGGACCTGGAGATCCTCGACGCCGCCGGTGTCGACGGCGCGTTCGTCTGCACCTTCGTCGAGCAGTTGTCGACCCACAGCCGCGATCCCCGGCACGACCTGGACATGGGGGCGCTGAGCCTGGTCAAGACCTACGACGGCGGTCGTGGGACGACCTACCCGGACCTGCCGTGGGAACCCAAGGAGTCGTTCCACGCCGTCGCCGGCTTCTTCGGCGCCTGCTCCGACACCTGACCAGTCAGGGCATACCGGGCCACACCCTCCACTTCGGACACCGTGGCCCGGCCGCGAGCGGCCAGGACGTCCAGGTGGGCGACGGTCTCGTTCACCGCCAGCATCCGGTTGAAGTCGTTCAGGTCGTCGAACGCGATCGCCCGCCGCGTCCACGTCAGGCGTTCGGCCACGGCGTAGCCGGTCCGCGCGCCCGCGCCGAGGGCGTCCTCGGTCTCGGCGAGCCGCTTGTCGTGATGATCCAGCAGTTCCTCGGCGCGCGCGTGCGTGCTGGCGGCGACCGGGCCGTGGGCGGGCAGCAGCCGCGTGTCCGGGAACGTCGTCATCAGCCGCAGCGAGTCCAGGTAGTCGCCCAGCGGCAGGCCCGGCTCCCCCAGCTCGAAGCCGATCGACGGCGTGATGTGCGGCAGCACGTGGTCGCCGGAGAACAGCAGTCCCCGAGCCGCGTCGAGGTAGACGACGTGCCCGCGGGTATGGCCGGGCGTCGGGACCACCCGCAGCGGGTGCCGCAGCGGCACCGTGCCCGCGTCGAGCCACCGGTCCGGCGGCTCCCAGCCGGACGCGTCGAACTCGCCGTACCCCTCCGCCATCCGCGAAGCCAGGTCGGGCGCGCCGCCGCGGCGGAGGACCTCCAGCGACGTCACCGGGACGTCGGTGCGGAGCGCGGCCAGCAGCTCGAGGCCGGGGCGCTCGCCCGCGCCAAGGTGCACCCGCGTCCCGAACCGGCGCCGGAGCTCGACGGCCTGCGTGTAGTGGTCGCGGTGGATGTGGGTGACGTAGACGTCGGTGAGGTCGTCGAGCCGGTGCCCCAGCTCGACCAGCGACGCCTCCAGCACGGTCAGGGACTCCGGGATCGACCAGCCGGCGTCGATCAGGACCAGCCCTTCCGGCTCCTCCAGAAGGTAGACGTTGATCGCGCGCAGGCCGTCGTTCGGCAGCGGCAGCGGAATCCGGTGGACCCCCGGCGCGACCGTCTCCGGCCCGCCGGTGGCCCACTTCCCGCGGTCGAGACTCATGAGACCCCCGTGTGCAGGCCGTCGGCAAGCTCGCGGGCGCCCGCGCGGTCGAGCTTGCCGACCTTCGTCTGCGGCAGCGCGTCCACCAGGTACACGAACTCCGGCCACTTGGTCTTGGACAGCCCGGCCTCCCGCAGGTAGCCGGTGACGTCGTCGAGCTCGACGGGCGCGCCGCCGCGCGGGACGGCGAGCAGCGCCACCCGTTCCCCGAGGACGTCGTCGCGGACCGGCACCACACACGCCTGGTCCAGCCGCTCGTAGCCGGCGACGGCCCGCTCGATCTCGGTGACGTCGATGTTCCGGCCGCCGCGGATGATGACGTCCTTCTCCCGGCCCATGATCGTGATCAGGCCGTCCACACCGGACACCACGAGGTCTCCGGTCGGAAAGAACCCGTCTTCGGTCAGCTCCGGCGGCTCGACACGGCCGCTGCGGGCGTACCCGAGGAACAGCGACGGCCCCCGGACCTGCGCCCGGCCGGTCTCGCCGGGCCCGAGCACGACGCCGTCCGGCGACACCGCCCGGACCTCGGTGCCGGGGAACGGCCGTCCGTCGTGGCCCAGCCGGATCTCCGCGGACTCCTCCGGCAGGGGTGAGGTGTGGCCGAGGCACTCGGACATCCCGAACACGCGCAAGATCTTCGTGCCCAGCACGGTCTCGGCCCGCTCGAGCGCGACGCGGTCCATCGGCCCGCCGCCCACCGTGATCGACCGGACGCCCGGCAGCGCGCCCGCGGCCGCCAGCTGGAGCGCCATTGTCGGGACGCACATCGTCCAGCGGGTCTCCGTCTCGGCCAGCCGGGCGACCACCGCGGGCGGATCCCACTTCGCCGTCAGGACCAGCGGGCCGCCGAGCAGCAGCGAGCAGTAGACGCCGAAGCAGAACGCCGCCGTCGAGGACAGCGGCACGATCGCCGCGACGGCGTCGCCGGGCCGGAGGCCGTTGATCTCGATCGTGCACGAACAGGCGTAGCGCAGGGCCGCCTCGGACTGGACGACACCCTTGGCCCGGCCCGTCGACCCGGACGTCAGCCCGATGAACACGCCGCCGTTCCACCGTTCCGGGTCGCTCCGGCCCGCACCCGACACGGCGGACCAGCGGTCGAGCGCGGGCCGGGTGCCACCGGGCCGCACGGCCGCGACGTCCCATTCGTCCATTGCGGACGGTTCGGCGACGACGACGTCCGGCCGGATGTCGTCGCACGCGGCCGCGAACTCGGCCCGGGTCGTGTGCCGGTTGACCACGGCGAGGACGCCGCCGGTCAGGCCCGTGGCCAGCGCGGCGACGACCGTGCGCCAGGTGTTGTCGGCCTGGACCAGCGCGGTCGCCCGCGGGCCGAGGACGTCGGCGAGGATCTCGGCCCGGGTCAGCAGCTCGCGTGCGGTGTGCTCGCCGTCGTCGTCGATGACGGCGACGAAGTCGGCCTGCTCGGCGCGTTTGCGGAAATCCTGGACGGCTTCCTTCATCCGGCGAACATCTCCCGTTCGGTGCCCAGGACGGCGATCCGGCGGCCGCGCATGTCGCCGACCTGGGCGACGGCCTCGGCCCATTCCGGGCTGGCGAGGGCCTTGCGCAGGTCCTCCTCGGTGTCGAAGCCGAGGATCGAGACGCCGTCCCAGCCCTCCGAGCGCGGTTCGAGCGCCGCCTCGACCTCGGTGTGCCGCCACGAGCGCAGGCCCGGCAGCCGGTAGGTGAGCTCGGCGTGGTCGGTTCGCCACCAGGTGATGAACCGCTCGTGGGTCCAGTCCGGCGGCTTGGCGGCCAGCAGCACCAGGTTAAACATCGGCACCTCCCGCGAACCGGACGCCGGGCGAGCGTCCGATGATCAGGCGTTCCAGGCGTCCGGACGAGCCGACCTGGCCCGCGGCCACGTAGTTGGCGACGACCGCCCCCGCGCGACGGACCTCGCCGAGGTAGAACTCGGCCTGACCGGTCGAGCTCACGGCGAGTGGGTGGTGGGTGAGCGTGCCCTTCTCGCGCTGGGCGAGGTAACCCTCCATCGCCTCGCGGCCGCCGGCGAAGTCCGTCGCGCGGCCGTCGGTGGAGAACAGGATGGAGAACGTGAAGTCGTCGTCGATCAGGTCCAGGATCCGCGACGGCGTGTCGCTGTCCATGATCTCGAACCACTTCGTCAGGAACGGCGCTTCAGACACGTTCGGCCTCCTTGCCGGTCCGGCGGGCCGCCAGCCGCCCGGCGCGGCGGCCGGACACCACGGCGAGGCAGAGACCGCCGCCGTAACCCTCGTTATACACATCGGAAAGGTCGGCGCCGGCGGGATAAAGGCCGTCGATGGGGGTGCCGGTGCGGTCGAGGGCGGTGCCGTCGGTGTCGGCTTCGACGCCGCCGAAGGTGAAGGTGATCGCCGGGACGACGTCGGCGTGGAACACGCGTCCGTCGCCGAGGCGCGTGCGGGCTTCGGCGTCCAGCGACACCGGCAGGGCGTCGACGCTGTCCGCGACGCCGACGTGGCCGCCGCGGTCCCGGGAGAACGCCCAGCGGTCGAGGCGGGGGCTGCCGGGGACGAACGGTGTCTCGGCGGCGGCGCGCTGGACGGCTTCGGACCAGAGCAGCAGGCCCCGGCCGCCGTGGGCGGCGAGCGCCATCGCGTTGTTGTGGTCGCCGCGGGTCTCGTCGGTGAACCGGTGGCCGGCCGGGTCGAGCAGGACGCCGTGGTCGCTGTGGTAGAGCGCGAAGGCGATGTAGTCGACCGGGCTGAGCGGCTCGGCGCCGTCGGCGAACAGGTGGCCGTAGAAGCCGGTGTTCGCCGTGTTGACCGACGCGCCGAGCCCGGCCGCGAGGGCCGCCCCGGTGCCGCGGGACCACGGGTTGCCGCGCAGGGGCGGGACGAACCCGCCGCCGACGAGCCCGGCCCGGACGTCCGGGTCGGCCTGCCGTCCGCCGGTCGCGAGCACGACGGACCGCGTGGTGATCGGCCGCGGCCCGGCCGGGGTCGTGATTTTGGCCAGGTACCCGCCACCTTCCCGCGTCAGCTCCTCGGTTCGGGCGTCGACGACGACCTGGCCGCCGGCCGCGGTCAGCGCCCGGGTCAGGTGGGCGAGCAGGACCGGCAGGTCGAACTTGTGCCCGCGTCCGGCCAGTGCCCGTTCGACGCCGGTCAGCGGCGGCGCGAACCCGGAGAGCCAGGCGATCGCGTCGTGGTAGCCGTCGACGACCAGCATGCCGTGGCGCTGGTACCGGCCGGGGTCCTCCCGGCGCAGCGCGGCCTCGTCCTCGATGGCCCAGACGTAACCACCGGAGATCGCCGCGGAGCCGCCGATCACCGGGGCGCGTTCCACGACCAGCGTGCGGGCGCCGCCGATGGCCGCCGTGACGGCCGCGGACAACCCGGCGAGCCCCGCTCCGAGCACGACGACGTCGAAGTCTTCCGTCATCGGCGTGCTCCTTCCGGCCAGTCGATCAGGGCGAAAGTCGTGCTGAAGAACGCCTGGTAGCGAGCCAGCAGGCCGTTCGGCGACACGACCGCGGCCGAGTGGAAGGCCCCGACCGGTTCACCCGCTTCGGTGACGACGCCGTAGACCATCTCGGTGTCGCCGTCGGTGCAGTAGCGGAGGATTTCGTGCACCCGGTCCACCGGGTTGCGGCTGCCGATGTAAGCCGCGAAGTCCGCTTTGGACGTCCCGGCGACCTCGCCGGAGGGCAGCGCGATCAGGAACCGCAGGTCCGGTTCCATCAGCTCGAGGGCCTTTGCCGGGTCCTGTCCGTCCATACAGGACAGATATTCTCGCAACGCCACGGTCACTCTCCCTTGAGTGTGGTTCAGCGGGCGGGCGGCGTGTAGAAGTCCCCTTCGGAGGTCCACTTGCCGTTCTTGACGACGACCCGCTGCACATCGCGCGAGCCCATGTGGCGGTCCGGGCCGAAGCTCATCACGGGAGCGACGCCGGGATCGATATTCTTCGCCTGTTCGTAGGCTTTCGCCAGCGCTTCGGACGTCACCGCGCCCGGGATGGTCTGCGCGATCTGGGCGAACACCTTCGCCCCGGCCCAGCCCCAGAGCGCGATGAAGTCCGCGGGCTGACCCGGCTCGTACTTCGCCATGGCGTCGCGGAACTCCTTGACGGACGGGTCGGTGTCGTTGGGCGACTTGACCAGCTGCACGGCGCGGGCGCCCTCGGCGGCGGGACCGGCCAGGGTGAGCGTGGACTGCGCGGCGACCGGCGCGTAGCTGTAGGTCGGCGCGGCGAGCCCCTGCAGCTTGGCTTCCTTCATGAACGCGGCCGCCTCCGGCGAGGCGAGGATCAGGATGACCGCGTCCGGTGCCTTGCCCTTCACCTGGCTGACGACCGGGCTGTAGTCGGTGGACTGGAACTTCACCGGCTGCAGGCTCACGTTCATCGCCGGGTCGGACTTCTTGGCGACGCTCTGGGCGGCCTGGGCGACCTTGACGAACGCGGCGGGGTCGCTGTGCACCACGACGACGTTCTTGCGGCCGTCCTTGACCACCCAGTCGCCGAGCGCGGCGGCCTGGTCCTCGTACAGCGTCTGCGTGCCGAAGAGGTTCGCGCGCGGCGGGTTGTACCAGGAGTCGAGGCCGCCGAGCTCGTTGAGGATCGGCACCTTCGACTGCTGGAGCACGAACGGGAACGCGGCCTCGGCCTGCGACGTCCCGTTGGCGGCGACGATGGCGGAGACCTTGTCCTGGCCGATCAGCTCGCGGGCGATCTGGACGGTCTGCTGCGGGTCGAACGCGTTGTCCTTGACGATCCAGTTGACCTTGCGGCCGTTGATGCCGCCGCGGTCGTTGATCATCTTGAAGTAGGCGTCCGCGCCGGCGCGCTGCGGGACGCCGGAGGCGCTGACCGCGCCGGAAAGCGGGTACCACGCCCCGATCGTGATTTCCTTGTCGTTCGCTCCGGCCGAGTTCGCGCTCGCACAGGCGGTGGCGGCGAGAACGAGGGTCGCGGCGACGGCGGCAACTTTGACGGGCGTCGAGCGGAGGCGCATGACTGCTCCTAGCAACCTGAGTTCAGTTCAGTTTGACTGTAGCCGCCACTGCACGGGCGGACAAGGGAAGCGGAGAACTATCCGAAAAGGAGGCTCAGCGGACAGGACTTGGCGACTTCAGTCCTTTGTGGATCGTCGGCTCGGCTTCCGTTGTTGACCGGTCGCCAGCGCCCCAATGTGGCGTTCGGTGCGTTGAATCGGCACTGTGGCGCGCAGCGCCTCCGTTGAGGGTGGTGGCGGGGGCATGGATGGAGCACCCAATGTGGCGTTCGGTGCGTCCAGCGCACCCAATGTGGCGTTCGGTGCGTTGGACGCAACCAACGCCACATTGGGGCGTTTGGGGCCCTGCGGAAAGCCGGGGCTATTCGGTGACCATGCGGAGGCAGCAGCCCTCGATGAGCTCCCGCACCTCGGCCAGCGGGGTCGAGCCGGTCGGCCGGTACCACCGCCAGACGCTGATGATCATGCCCAGCATGGCCAGCGCGAGGGTGTGCGCGTCGCGGACCGGGAACGCGCCCTGGGACATGCCCTGGGTGAGCAGGCGGGTCCAGTCGCGCTCGATGCTCTGCACCAGCTCGCGGGCGGCGCGCCGCTCGGTCTCCTCGCGTTTCGACGCACGGGGCCCGGCCAGCAGCACCATGTTGTTCTGCAGGATCCGCATCTGGAGGATCTCGGACTCCGACACCGCGAACGCCGCGCGCACCGCGGCCCGCAGCGCCGCCACCGGGTCGGTCTCGCCCTCGGTGGCTTCGACGAACTGGTCGCGCGAGCGCTGCAGCTCCAGCCGCATGATGGTCAGCAGGCAGTGCGCCTTGGACTCGAAGTAGTGGTAGAGCGCGGTCTGCCCGATCCCGACGCGGCCGGCCACCGCCGACCACTTGGTCGCCTCGTAGCCCGTCTCGCCGAAGTACTCGACCGCCGCGGCCAGGATGGCGCTCCGCTTGGACCGGGGTCCTTCGTCCGGTTCCACGAGCCTCGCCCCGGTCATCGCCTGCCCTCTCGTGCGCGTCACCTTGCGACCCCCGAGCGTAGTCCTCACCTGAATTCATGTCACATCGGCTTCCGGGTGAGGAAAGCCGCGACGCCGTCCCGGCCGTGCGGGGAAACCGCCGCCTCGGCGATGGTCCGGGCTTCGACGTCCAGGTGCTGCTCGAAGGTAGCCGCCTGCCCGGCACGGACCAGGCGTTTGGTGACGCCGAAGGCCGGGCCGGCCAGCCGCTCCGCGAGCGTAGCCGCCGTCTGCTCCGGGTCCGCCACGACGCTGGTGACCAGGCCGATGGCCAGTGCCTCCGCGGCCGTGAGACGGCGGTTCGTCAGCAGCAGGTCGAGGGCCCGCCGCGGCCCGACCAGCCGGGGCAGCGACCAGGAAACACCCGCGTCGGGGGTGTAGCCGATCCCGGTGTAAGCCGCCACGAACCCGGCGTCCTCCGCCGCGACCACGAGGTCGGCGACGCCGAGGAGCCCGAGCCCGGCCCCCGCGACCGCGCCCCGCACGGCGGCGACCACCGGGGCGTCGAGCGCGGCGAAGATCCGGAGCGCCTCGTGCAGGGCGCCGGTGACCCGGTCCAGGTGGGCGCGGAGGTCGTCGGCCGCCGCGAACTCGCGCAGGTCGCCGCCGACGCAGAACGACTGCCCCGCCGCCGTGAGCAGCACCGACCGGACGTGCTCGCACCGCCGGGCCGCGTCGAGCAGGCCTTCCGCGGTCGCGAGGTCGATCGGGTTGCCGCGGCCGCGGGTCAGCCGGACGTGGGCGGCGCCGTTCTCGACGGCCACCGACACGCTCATCGCGCGGTCCAGCCGCCGTCGACGACCATCACCTGGCCGGTGTAGTACGACGAGGCGTCCGAGGCCAGGAACAGCAAGGCGCCGTCGAGTTCGCCGGCGTCGCCGCCGCGGTTCAGCATCGTGTTGCGCTCCACCCACCGGCGGGAGCGCTCGTCGGTGAACAGGTCTTCGGTCATCTCCGTGCGGAACCAGCCGGGCGCCAGCGCGTTGACCCGGATCCCGGCGCCGCCCCACTGGCCGGCCAGCTCCCGGGTGAGCCCGATCAGCCCGGCTTTGGACGCGGCGTAGCTCGCGCCGCCCATCGGCGCGGCCGAGACCAGCCCGAGGATCGACGCGACGTTGACGATGCTGCCGCCGCCGGAGCTTTCGGCCATCAGCCGGGACAGGTGGTACGGCGCGACGAGGTTCACCGCCAGGACATCCGCGAAATCCGCAGCGCTCTCCTTCGCGGCTTGCTGCTCCCCCGGTACGCCCGCGTTGTTGACCAGGATGTCGATCCGGCCCGCCGTCTCGGCCAGCCGTTCCCGGTCCGCCGCGACCGAAACGTCGCAGGTCACGGGGTGGATGCCCGGGCCGAGAGCGGCCAGCCGGCCGGCCCGGCGCGCGGCGGCGAACACGGTCGCCCCCGCCGAAGCCAGCACCGACGCGAACCGCGCGCCCAAGCCCGAAGACGCCCCGGTCACCACCGCCGTCTTCCCCTCCAGGGAGAACATCACGCGTCCACGGCGATCGGGAGGGCGGTCGCGCCGCCGTCCAGCACGAGGGCCTGCCCGGTCATCCACGACGACGCCTCGCTCGCCAGGAACAGGGCCGCGTTGGCGACGTCCTCGGTGGTGCCGAGCCGGCGCAGCGGCAGCTTGGCGGTGAGGACCGGTTCGCGCGCCTCCCACACCGCCCGCGCCAGCTCGGTCTTGATCACGCCCGGCGCGATCGCGTTGACCCGGACCTTCGGGCCGAGTTCGTAGGCGAGCTGGCGGGTCATCAGCAGCATCGCCGCTTTCGTCGCGTTGTAGTAGCCGATCTGCGGGTCGACGATCATCCCGCCGACGGAGGCGATGTTGACGATCGTGCCGCCGTGCTCGCTCATCCAGGCGTGCCAGGCCGCGCGGCTCCAGGCGATCATGCCGTACTGGTTGACCCGCACGGTCTTCTCCGCGCGCGGCAGGTCCAGTTCGAGCAGGTCGCCCATGTACGGGTTGGTGGCCGCGTTGTTGACCAGGACGTCGAGCCGTCCGAAGTGGACCATCGTGTCGGCGACGCAGCGCTCGGCCTGCTCGGGTTCCCCGGCGTTGGCGACGACGTCCAGGACGTCGCCGGTGCCTTCGCCGCGGAGCAGCTCGGCCCGGGCGTCCCTGAGCCCGTCGGCCTTGCGCGCCGCGATGACGATGTGCGCCCCGGCCGCGCGGAACGCACGAGCGATGCCGAGACCGATGCCGCGCGAGCCGCCGGTGATCACGGCTACCTGTCCGTCGAGGACCTTCATGGCGCTTTCTCCTTGTACCGGGCCAGTTCCAGGCGGGCGACCGTGCGCAGGTGGACCTCGTCGGGGCCGTCGGCGATCTTCAGCGCACGGGTGATCGAGAACAGCCGGGCCAGCACGGTGTCGTCGCTGACCCCCGCCGCGCCGTGGGCCTGCACCGCGCGGTCGACGACGCGGTGGGCGACGTCGAGGGCGGCGACCTTGATCGCGGCGACCTCCAGCCGGGCGGCCGCGTTGCCGACGGTGTCCATCAGCCAGGCCGACTTGAGCACGAGCAGCCGCAGCTGTTCGATCTCGATCCGGCTGCGCGCGATCCACTCGCGCACGACGCCCTGGTCGGCGAGCGGGCCGCCGAACGCGACCCGGGACAGCGTCCGCTCGCACATCAGCCGCAACGCGCGTTCGGCGAACCCGACCGCGCGCATCGCGTAGTGCATCCGGCCGGGGCCGAGCCGCCCCTGGGCGAGCGCGAACCCCTCGCCTTCGCCGCCGAGGAGGTTCGACGCGGGCACGCGGACGTTCTCGAACAGCACTTCACCGTGACCGAGGCGGTCGGTGTAGCCGAACATCGGCAGGTCGCGCAGCACAGTGACACCCGGGGCGTCCCGCGGAACGAGCACCATGCTCTGCTGCCGGTACGTCGGCGCGGAAGGGTCACTGACGCCCATCAGGATGATGAGTGCGCAGTCGGGGTCGAGGATGCCGGAGGTGTACCACTTGCGGCCGTCGACGACGTAGTGGTCGCCGTCGCGGGTGATGCGGGTGCGGATGTTGCGCGCGTCCGAGCTGGCGACGTCGGGTTCGGTCATCGCGAAGCACGACCGGATCCGGGCGTCCAGCAGGGGCTTCAGCCACCGTTCCTGCTGCTCGGCGGTGCCGAAGAGGGCCAGGAGTTCCATGTTGCCGGTGTCCGGGGCGGAGCAGTTGAAGACCTCGTTGCCGATGATCGACCGGCCCATCAGCTCGGCCAAGGGCGCGTACTCGAGGTTCGTCAGCCCGGCGCCCCAGCCGCCGTGGGCGAGGAACAGGTTCCACAGTCCTTCGGCGCGGGCCTTTTCCTTGAGTTCCACCATGATCGGCGGCAACGCGTGCGGGTCGGCGGCCTCGGCGAGCTGGCGGTCGTACACCGGCTCGGCCGGGATGACGTGTGTGTCCATAAAGGACCGGACGCGCTCCTGCAGTTCGGTGGCACGCGCCGAAAACGCGAAATCCATGCCTAACTCCTCAGAATGTCCGCGGCGGACCGGATCATCGCCGCGATCGTCGGGGGCAGCCGCTCCTGGTCGGGGTCGTGGTGCTTGCCTTCGCGGTGCCGGCGCAGGTTGTGGCCCATGATCGCGGCCATCTTCATCCGGCCCAGCGCCCGGAACCACGCCATGTCCGGCAGGGGGTCGCCGTAGACCTCGAGCAGCTCCGCCTCACCGGGCAGGCCGGGCACCGGGACGCCGAGAGCCGGGAAGTTGCGGTGGTCGGCGAACAGCAGGAACCAGCCGAGATCGGTGCGGGGATCGCCGGTGCTCCAGATTTCCCAGTCGACGACGGCGGTGGGCCGGTCACCGGCGAACAGCACGTTCCCGAGCCGGAAGTCCCCGTGCACCAGGACCGGGGGCAGATCGTCCGGCACGGCGCCCGCGAGCGACCGCAGCAGGTCCTCGGCGCCCGGCCGGAGTTCGGCCGGGACCGCGTGCATCGTGCGGCTCCAGCGCTCCAGCTCCCCGGCGGCCGTGGCGGGTGGCTCACCGGGCACTGGCCCGGCGTCGTGCAGCAAGCGCAGGAGACGGGCGGCCTCGAGCATCCGGGCGCGGGCCAGTTCCGGCGCGAGGGTGTGCTCGTCGAGGACGGGCTCGACGGCCGCACCCTCGGCGAACTCCATGGCGAACCACGTCTCGTCCGTCACGATCACGCGCGGCACGGGCACGGCCGAACCTTCAAGTGCGCGCAGAACCCGCGCCTGCCGCAGGACGTCGTTGCGGCCCACCGGCTTCTGCCCCGGCGGGACAGCCTTGACGACGTAGGAGTCCTTGACCGTGTAGGTGAGCCCGGAGTGCCCGCCCGGCAGGACTTCCAGCTCACCACCGAGACGCTCACGGACCTGGTCGGCGAGGCTCATCGGGACGGCTCCTTCGGCAGGCCGAGCACCCGCTCGGCGAGGATGGTCCGCTGGATCTCGTCCGAGCCGCCGGCGATGCTGTAGCCGGGGGCGCCCAGCAGGTGCTCGGTCCAGGCGAACGTGCCCCACTCGCCGGTGTCCGCGACCAGCCGCGGCCCGAGCAGCTGCACCACGAGGTCGCTGGTCCGCCGCATGGTCTCGGTCGCGTACAGCTTCCCCACGGAGGCTTCCGCGCCCGGCTCCCGTCCCGCCGCGAGAGCCGCCGTGACACGCAGGCCGATGAGCCGCTGGACGAGCGTGCGGACGAACAGGTCCGCGGTCTGCTGCCGCTCGACGTCGGACAGGGCACGGTGGCGGGCCAGCTCGATCGCGCGGTCGGCGTTGTCCAGGCCCAGCGACCCGGAGTCCAGCCGCTCGGCGGCCAGCACGCTCAGGGTGACCTTCCAGCCCTGGCCGACCGGGCCGAGCCGGTCGGTGTCGGGCACGACCACGCCGTCGAGGTAGACCTCGTTGAAGCTCGCCCCGCCGGTCATCTGCCGGATCGGCCGCACGGTCACGCCCGGGGCGTCCATCCGCACCAGGAACACCGTGATCCCGGCGTGCTTGGGCGCTTCCGGATCGGTGCGGCACACCGCGACACCCCAGGTGGCGACCCGGGCGCCGGACGTCCACACCTTGTGGCCGTGCAGCACCCAGTGGCCGCCGTCGCGGACCGCTTTCGTGCGGACGGCGGCCAGGTCGGACCCGGCTTCGGTCTCCGAGAACAGCTGGCAGGCCAGCTCGTCGGTCCGCAGCATCGGCCGCAGCCAGCGTCGCTTCTGCTCGTCGGTGCCCCAGATCTCGATCGCCGGGGCGACCAAGTGCTGGGTGACGGGGAAGATCTCACTGCGGCGCGGGACGTCGAACGCGGCTTCCTCGGTCCGGTAGAGCTGCTCGTAGAACGCGGGCAGCCCACGGCCGCCGGACGACGGCGCCCGGCTGAGCGCGCCCCAACCGGCGTCGAACCGCGTGCGCTCCCACTCCTGGCCACGCGCGGTGTGCGCGTGTTCCTCTTCCTCGGTCCAGTTGTCGAACACCGCGACCGAGTCGTCGCCCGTTCCCCAGGAGGCCGAGGTCCGGAGAGCGGCCACGGTGGACAGCCAGGCCCGTGCCTCGGCGCGGAATTCCGCCGGGCCGGTCATCGGGCCAGCACCGTGCACGCGCTGACCCCGGGCGCGCCGTAGACGTGGGTGAACCCGATCCGCGGCTCCCCCGGCACCTGCCGGGCGCCCGCCCGGCCGCGCAGCTGCTGGACGACCTCGTAGACCTGCCGCAGCCCGGACGCGCCGATCGGCTCGCCGTTGGCGATGCAGCCGCCGTCGGTGTTGACCGGCAGCGGCCCGTCGATCTCCGTGGCCCGGTCGGCGATCAGCTTCTCCTGTTCGCCGTCCTCGCAGAAGCCGCATTCGGCCAGGTGCATCACTTCGGCGCCGCTTTCGGTGTCCTGCAGCTGGATGACGTCCACATCGGACGGTCCGAGGCCGGCCGCTTCGAACGCCGCCGCGGCCGCGTCCCGGCTGACGCTGGTCGGCTCGCCCGCTTCCAGCACCGGGCTGAACACCTCGAACGAGCCACGACGGCGGGTCCGCACGACGGCCGACCGCAGCGTGACGGCGTCGCGGGTGGGGACCGAGGGAGAGCACAGGACCAGCGCCGCCGAGCCCTCCCCCGGAGAACAGAACATGAAGCGGGTCAGCGGGTCGTTGACCATCCCCGACGCGAGGATCTCGTCCGCGCCGATCTCCTTGCGGCGCCACGCTTCCGGCGTCAAGCTGCCGTTGCGGTACGCCTTTTCCGCGACCAGCGCGAGTGTCCTCGGCGTGATGCCGAAGTCGTGCGCATAACGCTGGATCTTCACGCCGAAGAACTGCGTGGTCACCATCAGCCCGTCGCGCCCGTAGGCGTCGTCCAGGCCCCAGTCCTCGGGACGCGGGTCGAACGCGCCTCGCGGGTGCTTGTCGAACCCGACGACGAGGACGACGTCGGCCATCCCGCCGCGGATCGCGTTGACCGCCGAGACGAGCGCGCTGCCGCCGGTCGCGCAGCCGTTCTTGACGTTCACGAACGGCAGGCCGGTCAGCCCGAGGTCGGCGACGAGGGTGTCGGCGAGCCCGGCCGCGTCGCTGCCGCCGAACGCGGCGCCGACCCGGGACCACGGGATCCCGGCGTCGGCGAGCGCCGCCGTCGCCGCGGCGACGGCGTGTTCCCGGCCGGACCGCTCGGACCGGCCGAACGGGGTGCGGGCGGCGCCGCAGATCAGGACGTCGTCGGTCACGAATCCTCCTCGACCGGCTGGGCGTGCGGAACTCCGTCAGTCGCTTCGACGCGCATGCGCATTCCGATATGGACACTGTGGACGGCCCCGGGCACGTCGAGCACGGCGGCCACGCGCGGCCCGCCGTCCAGCTCGACGTACCCGAGCGCGAACGGCTCGAAGCCGCCGGTGGGCGGGACGTACGGGGGCGACTTCGGGGCGAACCGCTGAACCGTCCACGTCCACAACGTGCCCTCGGCGGGCAGGGTCACCCCCGTCGGCGTCATCGCTCAGCGCCCCGTCCACTTGGGTTCGCGCTTCTCCAGGAACGCCGCGACGCCTTCGGCCGCGTCGTTCGAATTCAGTGTCACGCCCACCGCGAGGTGCTCCATGACCATCAGCGACTGCGTGTCGGCGTCGAGGCTGCGGTCGATGGTCATCTTGGTGATGCGCATCTGGAACGGGCTCTTGTCGGTGAGGTGGCTGATGAACTCCTCGACCGTCTCGTCCAGCTTCTCGCCCGGCGCGGACTTGTTGATCAGGTCGAAGTCGGCCGCCTCGACACCGGAGAGCAGCTTGCCGGTGAGCATCAGCTCCTTGGTCTTGCGGATGCCGATCATCCGCGGCACCCGGTAGATCGGGCCCGCGCCACCGAAGAGCCCGCGGCGCATGTGGAAGTCGCCGATCTTGGCGTCGTCCGAAGCGATCGCGAAGTCGCAGGAGATCATCAGCTCGAAGCCACCGGCGGTGACGTAGCCCTCGAGGACCGCGACCGACGGCGTGTTCATCGAGTACAGGCGGTCGCAGATCTTCGCGGAGATGACGGCCACCTCCATCGCCGTCGAGCTGCCGATGTACTCGGCCTGCAGGCTGTCGAGGTCGAAGCCGGAGCAGAACGTGCCGCCGCGGCCGCGCAGGACCAGCACGCGCAGGTCCGGGTCCTTGTCGACCTCGGTGATGATCTCGTCGAGCCGCTCCAGGATCGGCACGGTGACGCAGTTCTTCTTCCACGGCCGGTTCAGCCACACCCGGGCCACGTTCCCGTCGCGCTCGAACTGGATCTCGTCTTCCACGGCCATCTCGTTCTCCTAACTGAACTGACTTCAGTTTGATTGAATAGGTCGGACAGGTCCGCTGTCAACCCGCGCGCGGGTGGCTAAAGTCCCAATGCGACGGCGAGGCGTGCGCTGTGGTTCTGCGGGGTGCCGAACAGCACCTCGTCCGCGCGGGCGCGCCGGACGTAGCGATGCGCCGGGTGCTCCCAGGTGAAGCCCGTCCCGCCGTGCAGCTGGACGTACTCGGCGACCGCCAGCCGGTAGGCGCCGGTGCCCACGATCGCCGCCGCCGCGGCGGCCACCGGGAGCTCCGGAGACTCGGTGGCGACGCAGGCGATGGCGTACGCCGTGGCCGAGCGCGCGGCCTCGTACTCCACCAGCAGTGCCGCGAGCCGGTGCTTGACCGCCTGGAACGATCCGATCGGCCGCCCGAACTGCCGTCGTTGCTCCACATAGGACACCGTTGCCTCGAGGGCGTGCCCGATGCCGCCGAGCTGTTCGGCGGCCAGCGCGGCCCGGCCGATGTCGAGCACCCGCGGCACGACGTCCGCGCTCCCCAGGAGCGTCGCCGGGGTGTCGCGGAACTCGAGCCGCGCCTGCGGCCGGGTCTCGTCGAGCACGCGCAGCGGTGTTCTGGTCGCGGCGTCCGGCTCGCAGGCGAACAGCCGGTCCCCCGCCCGCACGAGGATCAGGTCCGCGTCCGCTCCGCCGAGCACGAAGTCCGCCGAACCCGACAGCGTCCCGTCGCGCTCCCGGACATCACCGTCGAAGGCGACAGTCGCACTCAGGGTGCCGTCGGCGATGCCGGGCAGGTACTGCTCGTCACCGCAGAGCCGGAGGGTGTTCGCGGCGAGGACGACCGTCGGCAGCAGCGCCCCGGCACACAACGCGCGCCCGGCCTCCTCCAGCACCACGGCCAGCTCGGGGAACGAGTACCCGGCGCCGCCGTGCTTCTCGGGAATCGCGAGCCCCTGGACGCCCAGCTCGCCGGCCATCCGCTTCCACAGCCCGTCGTCGTTCCCGTGCGCGGCGAAGAAGTCCCTGGTCACGGCCCGGAGCTCGCGCTGCTCCGCGGTCTCGGTCATCCACGCCGGATCGATCGGCATCACGCCTCCAATGTCGTCACGTCACGCACGCCCAGCGCGACCGCGTGCTCGCCGCCGAAGTACGCGGACTCGGCCCGCGCGGCGAACGCCGGGTCGGCCGCCGGGCCGTGCGCGGCCACCACGCCTTCGTGCAGCACGACCACGTCGTGGCAGGTCGCCATCGCGCGGCTGAGCAGCTGTTCCAGCAGGACGACGGTCAGCCCGCCCTCGGCCAGCTCGCCCAGCCGCCCGTACACCTCGTCGACCAGGGCCGGGGCGAGCCCGAGCGCCGGCTCGTCGACGACCAGGACGTCCGGTCCCGCCATCAGGGCGCGGGCGATGGCGAGCATCTGCTGCTCGCCGCCGCTGAGCCCGGCCGCCTGGACCGAAAGCCGGTCGCGCAGCCGGGGCGGCAGCCACTCCGCCGTCTCGTCCAGCCTCGCCCGCAGCGCCGCTCCCTTCAGCCCCACGGAGTACGCGGCGACTTCGAGGTTTTCGCGCAGGGACAGCGTTTTGAACAGGGCCCGGCCTTCGGGCACGAGGCTGGTCCGCACCGTCCGGACGCCGGTGTCGCTCGCCTCGCGCGTCCCGGCGGACGGCCTCAGCGAGCCGTGCAGGACGCGGCCGAGGGTGCTCTTGCCCGCGCCGTTCGCGCCGACGACGCCGAGCACGGCGCCCTCGTGGACGTCCAGGTCGATCCCGCGCAGCGCCGCGACCCCGCCGTAGTGGTGTTCGACGCCGGTCAGCCGGAGCACCACCGGGCTGTCCGCGGCTCGCGCGGGCAACGCGGCGCGGGGGGTCGTCGTGCCGAGGTAGGACGCCTGCACGGCGCTGTCGCGCAGCACCTCGTCCGGCGCGCCCTCGCCGATCGGCTTGCCGAAGTCGAAGGCGACGACCCGGTCGGCCACGGCGAACAGGTCGTCCAGCACGTGGTCGATGACCAGCACGGCGGCGCCGGCGTCGCGCAGGCGCTCGATCTGCCGGGCGGCGGTCGCGCGCTCGTCGGCGTCCAGGCCGCCGAACGGCTCGTCCAGGACGAGCAGCGCGGGCTCCTCGGCCATCGCCCGCGCGAGGTCGAGGCGCTTCTGCAGGCCGAAGGGCAGCTCGGCCGGGTACCGGTCGGCGACGTCGGCCAGGCCGACGCGGGTGAGCAGCTCGCTCGCGACCCGGCGCTGCCGCGGCGTGATCCGGCGGTGCGTGCACAGCACGTTCTCCGCGACGGTGAGCTCGTCGAAGGTCTCCGCGTGCTGGAAGGTGCGGCCGATCCCGAGCCGTCGCCGGGCGGTGGCCCGGCCGGTCAGCAGCTGCTTGCCGTCGTACTCCGCGTTGCCGGAGACGCGGCCGCCGCCGATCAGTCCGGAAAGGACGTTCATGAGCGTGGTCTTGCCCGCGCCGTTCGGGCCGATGACGGCTAGGACCTCGCCTCTGCGGATCGAAAGCGACGCGCCTTCCAGGGCCTTCAATCCGCCGAAGCGCACGGAGACGTCCGTCAAGGTCAGCAACGGCGGTCCGTCGAGGACCCGGCGGGTGATCTCGGGTTCCGGCACGGTCACCGGTGCGGGACGCGACGGGCGGGCCAGCTTCCGGGCGAGCTTGCCGAGGGAGGGCACCACGCCGCTGGGCAGGAAGATCAGTGCGGCGATCAGGACCAGGCCCTGGACCACCGGCTGTGGCAGCCCGGCGGACGAGGCGAGCGTGGGCGACCAGGCGAGGTAGCCGCCGCCGACCACGGCGCCGAGCACGCTGCCGACCCCGCCGAGCACGCACGAGGCGATGAGCGAGATCCCCAGGTTGAGCGAGAACGGGTCGGGGCTGACGAACCCGCTGAGCAGGCCCAGCAGCACCCCGGCGAACCCGGTGAACGCGGCGCTCACGGCGAACGCGAGCGCCGACTGCGCCTCGGGCGCGATGCCGATCGACTGGGCGACCAGCGGGTGCGACTTCGCCGCCACCAGGCGCATCCGCAACGCGGACCCCTTGGCCAGCACGGCGATCGCCAGGCACACCCCGGCGGCGGCGACGGCGAGGGTCTGCGCTTCCGTTCCGCCGCTCGGCAGCACGCCGGCGAGAGTGTCCACTTGCGACACCGGGACGCCCTGGTCGCCGCCGGTGACGTCGGTCCAGCGGTTGATGACCTCGAGGGAGACGAGGCTGAACGCCAAGGTGAGCAGGGCGATGTAGAGCGTCGAGAACCGGGCGCCGGCGTAGCCGAGGAAGCCGCCGAGCACCGCACTGGCCACGACCGTGCCGACCACGATCGTCTCCAGCGACCAGCCGTGGCCGCTGCCGTAGGCGGCGAAGTACGCGCCGAGCGCGAAGAACGCCGGGTGCCCGACCGACCAGACGCCGGACCAGCCGGCCAGCAGGCCGACCGAGAGCACGACGATCGTGTAGACGGCGGCCAGCGCGACCGAATACGCCTGGAACGGCGGGACCACGCCGGAGTTCAGCACGGCGATCAGGGCGGCCGCGGCGAGCGGGCCGAGCAGGGCCCGCGTCACCCGGGAGCCGAGGAAGGACATGGCGTACCTCAAACCCGTTGGAAGGTGCGCGTGCCGAACAGGCCCTGGGGCCGGATCAGCAGCACGAGGACGGTGAAGGTGAAGACGAAGGTGTCGCGGAAGCTCGCCGAGACGTAGCTCGCGCCGAGGTTCTCGAGCACCCCCACGGCCAGTCCGCCGACGACCGCGCCGTACATGCTGTTCAGCCCGCCGAGGAAGATCCCGGCGAAGGCCCGGAACAGCGGCGCGGACAGCACGGTGGGCGCCAGGCCGACCTTCGGCGCGTAGAGGCACGCGGCGAGCGCGCCGAGCCCGAGGCCCAGCGCCCAGGCCAGCCGCGCGATCCGCTGCGCGCTGATCCCGACGACCTGGGCGGTGTCGGCGGACTCCGCGACCGCGCGCATCGCCGAGCCGGTGGTGGTCCGGCCGAACAGGAACGCGACCAGGCCCATCGCCACGCCGGCCACCGCGATGGTCAGCAGGCTCTGCGCCGGGATCGCGACGCCGCGCAGGCGGACGGTGCCGTCGACGATGCTGGGGAACGACTTGGGCTGCGTGCCCCAGACCGAGCTGACCACGCTTTCGGCGATGAGCGCGACACCCATGGTCACCACGAGGGCGGCGAACAGCCGGCCCTGGCCGAGCGGCCGGATCACGACCTCGCGGACGAGCAGCCCGGCCACCACGGTCACGACGACCGCGCCGAGCACGCCGACGAGCACCGCGGCACCGTTGTCGTGGAAGGTGATCGCGGCGTACAAGCCGAGCGTCGCGAGACTCGCGAGCGCGAAGTTCACGACGTCCGTCGCCCGGTAGACGATCACCAAGCCGAGGCCCATCAGGCCGTAGATCGCGCCACTGGCGATCCCGCTGACGAGCACGAGCAGGAATTGATCCACGCCGATCCTCTCCCTTGAGGACAAAGTGAACTCAGTTCAGGTGACGGTAGCCGCCGGGCCGCGGCCTGGCAACCCCGTCAGGCGGTGAAGCGGCCGCCGTTGGCCAGCACCACCGCGCCGGCCAGGTTGGCCGCTTCCCCACCGGCCAGGAACAACGCCACGCCGGCGATCTCGTCCGGGGTGGCGTAGGCCCCGCCGCCCGACGCGGCGAAAGCCCGGCGGAGCGCGTCCGGCGTCCGCGCCGCCATCCCCGTCTCTGTCGGCCCGGGCGCCACGACGTTGACCCGGACCCCGAACGGCACCACTTCCTTCGCCACCGCCTGGGCCAGCGCGTGCACCCCGGCCTTCGACGCGGAGTAGTGCGGGTAGCCCACCGGGGCGTCGAACGCGGACGACGATCCGACGACGACCACGGCACCGGCGCGCCGCGGCACCATGACCCGGACCGCCGCGCGCAGGACGTGGAACGTGCCGTCGAGGTTCACGCTGATGACCCGCCGCCACGACCGCACATCCAGCTCCGCCGTGACTTCCGGCGGCCGCCCGGCCTCCCAGGCGTCCGCGATCCGTTGCTTCGCCTGGGGATCGTCGACACCGGCCGCGTGCACGACGACGTCGAGCCCGCCGTGGTCGCGCTCGATCCCGGCGACCAGCCAGTCCACGCGGCCGGCGTCCGAGACGTCCACCTCCACGGCCTGAGCGTTGGCCAGCGGCGCGGCGGCCTTTTCCGCGGCCGCGAGGTCCCGGTCGGCGAGCACGACGTGCCCGGCACCGCGTTCGGCCAGTTTCCGCGCCACCGCGGCGCCGATCCCCGAGCCCGCGCCCGTCACGAGCGCCACCTTGCCGTCGAACGACGCTTCCTGAACTGAGTTCATTTCTGTATGGTGAGTGCTGTGAGTGCGGTGCGCAAGACCCGGGCCCTGCGGCTTCCGGCGTGGGGTGAGCCGCCCGCGCTCGCCGACGTCGACGTGCCCGAACCCACGGGCAGTGAGGTCCTGGTGCGCGTCGAGGCGGCCGGGATCTGCCATTCCGACCTGCACGTCCTCGACGCGGCGCCGGGTGCCCTCCCCTACCGGCCGCCGTTCACCCTGGGCCACGAGATCGCCGGGCACGTCGTGGCCGGTTCCGGCTTCGAAGCCGGCGAACGGGTCGCCGTGCACGGCCCGTGGGGCTGCGGCACCTGCCGCCGGTGCGCGGTGGGCGAAGACAACTACTGCGACCGGCGCGCCGAGCTGGGGTGGGCCGGCGCGGGTCTCGGCCGCGACGGCGGCATGGCCGGCCACGTCCTGGTCCCGCACGCCCGCCACCTCGTGCCGATCGGCGACCTCGACGCCACCCAGGCCGCACCGCTCACCGACGCCGGACTGACGCCGTACCACGCGGTGGCCCGGTTGCGGCTGGGCGACGACGCGTCCGTGGTGGTCGTCGGCGTCGGCGGGCTCGGGCACGTGGCGATCCAGATCCTGCGCGCGGTCACCAAAGCCCGGGTCTTCGCCGTCGACGTCCGCGAGGACGCCCTGTCCCTCGCCGGCCGGTCCGGCGCCCACCGCACCCTGCTCGCGCGAGCCGACACCGAGACCGTCCTGCGGCGCGAGACCGGCGGCGCCGACGCGGTGCTCGACTTCGTCGGCAGCGACCCGACGCTGCGCCTCTCCGCGGGCGTCCTGCGTCCGGGAGGCGACCTGGTGCTCGTCGGCAGCGGCGGCGGAAAGCTCACCATCACCAAGCCGGGCCCGCTCCCCCAGGGCGCGTCGGTGTCGCTCCCGTTCTGGGGCGGCAGCCGCGAACTGGCCGAGGTGATCGCGCTGGCGAGGACGGGCGGAATCCGGGTGGAGACCGAACTCTTCCCGCTGGCGGACGCCGGCGAAGCGTTCGACCGGCTGCGCGCGGGGCGCGTCCTGGGCCGGGCGGTCCTCCTGCCCGGCTGACCGAGCCGGGCGCAGCGCTTGACCTTGACACTGTGACAAGGTCTTCACTGCGGGGAGGAGGTGGTCACCATCCATTACTCACCAGCCGCGCTGGGCGCCGGGAACTCGTCGACACGGCTCCGGGCAGCGCTTACCGCGGGCACCCTGGCCGACCCCGGCCTGGCCGACGCGCTCATCGCGCGGTGCGCGATCGAGCCCGACTTCTTCGTGCGCGACATGCTCACCTGGGCGTTGACCCGCCTCCCGGCGGACATCACCGTGCCCAAGCTCGTCACGGAACTCCGTTCCGGACGGGCGCGGGCCCGCGGCCAGGCGCTGCACACGCTGTCCAAGATCGGCGACCGGACGGCGTGGCCCGCGATCACGCGGTCGTTGCTGCACGACCCCGACGACGAGGTCGCCCGAAGTGCCTGGCGCGCCGCCGTCGTCCTCGTGCCGCCCGCGGAACGCGCGAACCTGGCCGCGGAACTGGCCGTTCAGCTCGGCCGGGGCGACCGGACCGTGCAGCTGAGCCTCAGCCGGGCCCTCGTCGCGCTCGGCGACGCGGCCGCCTTGCGGCCAAGACTCGGCCACCCCGACCCCGGTGTGCGCGCGCACGCCCGTGCCACGCAACGGCTCCTGCACGACCCGGATGCCGGTTTCGACCTGGCCGTCGACGAGGCGAAGCGGATCGTCGCGCTCGGCCCGGAACGGAGCACGGCGTGCTGATCGGCGAGGTGGCCCGCCGGTCCGGGGTGAGCACGCGGATGCTCCGGCACTACGACTCCCTCGGGCTGGTGCGGCCGACCGGCCGCACCGTCGGCGGCTACCGCGAGTACGCCGAGGCGGACATCCGCCGGATCTTCCACGTCGAAGGACTGCGCTCCCTCGGGATGTCGCTGCGGCAGGTCGGCCGGGCGCTGGCGGATCCCGCCTTCACACCGTCCACTTTGGTCGGCGACCTCATCCGGCGGACCGAAGACCGGCTGAAGCGGGAACAGGAACTCCTCGAGCGGCTCCGGGCGATCGACGCCTCGGAACCCTCCGGCTGGGACGGCGTCCTGCACGTCGTCGACCTCCTGCACGGGCTCGATTCCCCCAGTCCGTCACGTCGGCAGCAGGCCGCCTTGACGCCGATCGAGGACGTGCCGCTGCTGGCCAAGGCGGTCCTCACCGAAACGAATCCGAACGTCGCCGGAGCGCTGAGATGGGCTCTCGCCCGCGCGGGCGAAGACGGCGTGACCGCCCTGGCCGCCGGGATGCGCTCCGACGACGTCGACGTCCGGCGCCGCGCGGTGCTGGCGATCGCCGAGCTACCCGGCGACGAGGCGACCGCGGTGCTCGCCGCCGCGCTCGAAGACAGTGACCCGCACGTGCGCCGGTCCGCCGCTTTGGCCTCCGGCAGGCGCGGCACGGCCGCCGCCGTGCCGGTGCTCGTCGGCATGGTGGCCGAGGGCGCGAACGACGTCGAAGCGGCGGAAGTCCTGGGCACGCTGGCCCGGGACCCCGTACGCGGCAAGGAGATCCGGAACGCGCTGGCCGGCGAACTCGCCGCGGACGCCGCGGTGCGGATCCGCGTGGCCCAGGCGCTCGCCGAACTCCCGGGCACCCTCGCGCACGACCTCCTGCGGCAGCTGGCCGGGGACGAGGACCGGGCGGTCGCCCTCATCGCCTCGGCCCTCGCCGGGGTTTCCGCCGATCCGTGAGCCGGAAATGCGTTGGTGGGGGCTCCATGATCGGGAACAATCGGCGAAATGGACATGCGCGCCCTTCTCGACCGGGTCGACCCGCTGGCCGCGCCCGCGCGACGGCGGGTCTTCGCCGATACCGCACGGGCGCTGGCCGGTACCCCGGAGCTGACCGGACTGCTCGCGGAACTGGACGCCGTCCCCGGGCTGCCCCGGGCTTGGGCCGCGATGATGAGCGTCATCGCGGGCGACGACGCGCACCTGCGGCACTGCCTCGTCGCGCCCGACACCCGCGTCGCCGGGCCGGTGCTGGAGCACTGTGCCCGCCGCGGCCTGCACTTCGACGTCGTCACGGCGGCCCTGCCGGCCGCGCCCCTCGCGTGGCGGCAGATCCTCTACCGCGCGGTGCGCGCCACCGGTGCCACCGAGTGGGCCGAAGCTCTGCTGCCCCCGGTGCGCGCCCGCTTCGGTGACCACGAAGCCGCCGCCGTGCTCCCGGCCTGCGAACCCGGCACGGTGACGGCGTTGCTGCCGGAGCTGGACTTCGCCGTCCCGAACTGGGCCGCCCTGGCCCGCCGGCACCCCACCGTCGTGCTCGCGCACCTGCGCCGCCGGCTGACCGAAGCCGGTGACGCCGGCCGCGACGCCGTCTGGGCGCGGTTCGGTCCCGCGCTGGGGCACCTGGTCCGGCACGACACCGGGCAGTTCGTGGACCTGCTCGCCCGCTCGGGACCGCTGACCGGGCTGCCGCCCGGCGCGAACCGCTGGCTGGCCACCGCGATCGCGGCCGATCCGGACCGGGTCGTCGCGCTCCTCGCCGATCCCGCGCGGCGCATCCGGTTCCAGGCGGGCCGCAGCACGGAGCGCGCCCTGAGGCGGGCGTCGGACGAGTCCCTGACCTCGCTCGCGCGCGCCCTGCTCGCCGACGTGACCCGGCTGACGGCGGTGTTGCGCGGGCTCCCGCCCGCCCGGCGCGCGGCCGTCCTGGACGGAGCGCTGGGCGAACGGGACCTGCTGCAGGCCGGGCTTCCGCTCGCGCTGCTCGACGTCCTGCCGTGGCGGGCGCGGCACGAGCAGGCCCGCCGGCTGCTCGCCACCCGCCCGGTGGCCGACCACCCCGATCTCCGCCGGGAGGCGACCGCCCGGCTGCCGTGGCCGGAGGCCGAGCCCCTGCTGCGCGCCGCGACCGCCCGGCCGACCGCCGGGGAACGGGCCCTCGGCTACCCGCTGCTGGTCGGCGCCGCCGCCGCGACCGGGGACCCGGACGTCGTCGCCCGCCTGCTGGCGTCGCTGACCCGGCTGCCCAACGAACAGGACCCGGTCCGGCACGCCGCGCTCGCGGCCGTCGCGGCGATCCCGGGGTGGCTGCTGCGGTCGGCCGATCCGTCCACAGTGGTCAAGCTGGCCACCGACGCCGTCCAGGCCAGGGACGCGTCCTGGGGCACCCGGCAGGCCGTCGGCACCTTGGCCGTCGGCCTGGTCCGGCAGGGAACGCTCGCGACGCGGCCCGACCTGGTCGAAGGCGGACTGCGGATCCTGGAGCTGTCCGGTGGCCACGCGCGCAGCCTCACCCTGCACCGCCTGGACCAGGATCTGCCCCGCGGCGCCGAGCACGGCCTGTTCTCCGCGCTGCGGCCGCGCATCGCCGACGACGCCCGCGCCGGCCGCTACGACCTGGTCCTGTCCCTGGCAGCGGGCCTGCGCCGGCGTGCGTGGACGATGCCCGGGCTGCAGGCCGCCGTGGGCGAAGCGACCGGTGCGGCCGACGACAGCACGGTGCAGTGGGCGCTCGAGCTGTGGCTGGCCCCGCCCGCGACCCGGGACGAACGCGTCGAGGCCGTGATCCGCCGCGACCCGTCCACGATCACGGTGGCCGCGGTGGCGAACGCGGTCAGCGAGCGGCGGACCGATCTGCTCGACCGCGTGCTGGACCGGCCGCCGCGCGGCCGGTTCGTCCAGCGTGGTGTCCGGCTGGTGCCGAGGTTCGGCGGGTCGTTGCGGCACTGGCTGCCGCGTCAGGTCGCCCGGTACGCCGAGCTGCTGGCCGACGTCGCCACCGCGCCCCGCAAGGCGGTCTGGGAACGGGTCTCGGCCGTGCACCGGCTGGCGACCCTGCCGGGCGCCGGCGTCGGCGACGTGCAGCCGTTCCTCCTGGACGACGAGGTCGCGGTGGTCGAGGCCGCGCTGGCCGGGCTGGCGTGGACCGATCGGCCCGGCGACGCACTGGGCACGCTGCTCGGCTACGCGGACACCGACCGCGCCCGGGTCGCGGTGTACGCGGCCGTCCGGGCCGCCCGGACCATCCCGCCGGCCGAACTGGGTGCCGCTCTCCGTCCCGTGCTGGCCGGGAAGAAGGTGACGTCGCGCAAGGAAGCGGTCCGGCTGCTCGCCGAGCACCGCGTGCCCGGCGCGGCCGGCGAACTGGCCGCCCGGTGGGCGGACCCGGACCTGCACCGCGACCTCCGCCGTGCCATCGTGTCGGCCGCGCGCCGGCTGCTCGACGACGACCGCGCCTGGCAGTGGCTCGCCGAAGCGTCCACTGTGGACGCCGTGGCCACCGCCGTGACCGAAGCCGGTCCGCTGACGGTCGCCGAGCGGTACCGCGCACGCTACGGCGCGCTGGTCCGGAGCGTGGCGGGCCACGCCGACCCGGACACCGCGCGGACCGGGTTGGCCGCCTGGCCGGCGTGGAGCATCTGGGACCGCGAGGGGCCCTCGGCGCTGGTGGCCCTGATCGGCGACCTGGCCGGCACCGCGACCTGGCGTTCCGCGGTCGAAGCGGTGCTCACCGCGTGCGCGGTCACCGGCGATCCCGCGCCGTTGCGGGCCGTGGTCACGACACTCGCCGAAGCGGACGACGTCGTCGTCGCCGACCGGGACCAGCCCGCACGGCAACGGTTGCGCCACTTCGTCGCCTGCCTCGCGACCCGCCTGGACGCCGGCGGCGAAACGATGCGCGGCGCGGCGGACCGGCTGGCGACGGCGCTGGCGGACCGGCCGGAGTACCGGACGGACGCGCTGATGCTCGCCGTCGCCGCCCTTCCCCGCCGCGGCGACCTGCTGCCGGCGGTCCGCCGGATCGCCGCCCTCGCCGACCGTCCCGCACTGGCCTGGCAGGTGGCGGGCCGGCTGGCGGCGTGGCTGGCCGGCCACGACCCGGAACGGCCCGAGCTGCTCGGCACCGCCCGGGCCCTCACGGCCAGCCCGGCCGAGGCGCTGCTCGCGGCGGGGATCGCGAGCCAGGCCGGCGCCCGGGCCGGGTGGCCACGTCCGTGGCGCGAGCTGGTGTGGGCGCTGCGCGACCACTCCGACGCCGACGTCCGCGAACGTGCGTCGCGCCTCTCGTTCGCCCCCGAGTGACGATCACGGCCGGTTTCCGTCTCGAGGGACTACGCGGTACCGCAGGTGGGTGACGCCGCGGCCTTCGAGCCGCCGGACCGGCTCCAGCTCGACGTGGCCGAGCCCGGCCGGCTCGAACAGCCGCCGTCCGCCACCCAGCAGCACGGGGATGAGGTGCAGTTCGATCTCGTCGAGCTGGCCCGCGGCCAGCAGGGCCTGTGCCGCCCCCGCGCCGTGGACCAGCACGGGTCGATCTCCCGCTGCTGCCCGGGCCTCGTCGGCACACGCGTCGACGTCGGTGTAGAACTTCGCGCTGCCCGGAGGCTGGTCGGCCGGGTCGATCGTGTGCGTGAGCACGTGGATCGGCACGCCGTCGTGGTGGTCACCGTTCCATCGCTTGGCCAGCTCGAAGGTGCGGCGTCCGGAAATCACGGCGCCGGTCGCCGAGGCCTCGGCGTACACCTGCCCGTTGATCCCCTCGGACATCCGGTCGTCGAGCCAGTCGAACAGCCGCCCGCCGTCGCGGCCGAGCTCCTGGCCCGGCCGGTCGTCCGGCCCGGCGATGTACCCGTCGACCGACATCGACATGTAAAGCCGCACTGGCGTCCTGACCATGGTGAATCCCTTCCTCGGCTCCGCTTCTCACCCGTGCGTCGATCACGCGGCGCCGGATTCGACAGCCCGTCCGGGATTTCTTCCGGGGTCAGCCGGTCTGCACCAGGCTGAAGTCGTCGACGTTCACCCAGTTGCCCGAGTTCGCGTCGGAGAACACTCCCACCTGGACCGACCCGTTCGTCACGGCGATCCCGGAAACGGTCACCTTCGTCCAGCTCCCGAGCGACTGGCTGATCGACGCGCTGACCTCACTCCCGCCGAAGTTCTTCGCGAAGACGGTCGCCTTCTTCTGGCCGCCACTGCTCTTCACCCACGCCGACAGTGTGTAGGTACCGTTCGGCAGCGAGATGTCCTGATACCTGCTCGCGGTGTAGGCCGACGACGAACTCTGCGCGAACGCCCACCGCCCGGTGTGCCCGCCCTGCTTGTTGCTGTTCACCGCCCCGCCGGTCGTGCTCCAGCCGGCGAGGTCGTTCTGCGCCACCCGGTCGGCCTCCGCACCCGGGTTCAGGACGTAGTTGTTGCCCCGCGCGACCGCCCACGTTCCCGCCGCCGCGTCGACCGTCCACTGGCTCAGCGAATGGAACACCGGCGTCGACCCGGAGAAGGTCACCGGCACCCAGTCGTTGTACCCGAGGCCGTTGCCCGCGAAGTCGCTCCAGCGGTCACCACCGAACATCACGAACGAACCCTGGGAGCCGGTCACCGTGAACGCCAGCCCGGTCTGAGTCACGTGCGAGAAATCCGCGTCCGTTCCCTGCAGCACGAACTCCGACGAGTACGGGCCCATGATGTTCTTCGCGCTGATGCAGTACGTGTGGGAGGCGTTCCAGCCGTGCAGATCCGACGAACAGAAGTAGTACGTCCCGTTGTACTTGAACATGATGTTGCCTTCACGGCCACCCGCCGAGCTGTTGTACACGTTCTTCGCCGGGTCGACCTGCAGGAAGTCCGAAGCCCGCAACGACGACACGTACAGGTGCGACCGGCCGCTCTTGTTGCTGTAGATCAGATACGCCTTGCCGTCGTCGTCGGTGAAGACCGACTGGTCACCTGACATGCCGGTGGACACGCCCGCGATACTCGACTGCGTCCCCGCCCGGGTGAACCGGCCGTTCGGCGTGCTGCTGGTCGCGAACACCAGGCCACTGTCCAGCTGCGAGACGAGCACGTACTTGCCGGTGTTCGGGTTCCGCGCCACACCGATCCGGCCGACCCAGCCACCGCCGAGATCGGATCCGGTCAGCGCGTTGCCTTCGAACTTCCAGTTCGCCAGGTCGGTCGACGAATAGATGGTGATCGCACTCAGCGACGTGTCACCGTTCTTCCCGGCCGCCGGGTTGTTGTAGTAGGTGACCGCGCCGTTGTACTTGGCCCCGTACCAGTAATAGGTGCCGCCGACCTTCAGCACACCCCCGCCCTGGGAGTAGATCGGGTTCCCCGAAGTGTCCTTCCAGAACACGTCGTTCTGGATCGTGACGGCCGCCGCAACACGGGGAACCGCCTCGGCAGCGCCGACGGATGTCAGCGCGACCGCAAGGGACAACAGGATCGAAGCGAGTGTTCGCCGGGCATTCTTCGTCAGCACTTCATGACCTCCGTATCGAATACCGATTCATCCGGCTGTCCGCGCTCCCGGAAGCTCGCCGGCACCATCAGTGTTCGAACGCACCGCCCACCCGCAGCGGCCCGAACCGGATCCGCACCGCGAATCCGTCCGGCCACCCGATCTCGACCCCCTCTCCGGTGACCGAGGCGGCCGGTTCGCCGATCTCGGTACCCAGCACGGCCAGGGCGGCGAAGATCGCCGTGCCGTGCACCTCGCCCGTGAGCCGCGCGAGCGACACCCACGGGACGAACGCGGTGCCGTGCGGAGCACGGACTTCGTCCTTACCCGTCCAACCGGCCAGTGGCCGGAGCACGGCCTCGCCGGGCGCGGTCGCCCAGCCCGTCTGCTCCACGGTCGCGCCCGGCGGGGCGCCGAGCACGCGGTGCACCCGCAGCTCGTCGCGCCCGCGCACGACCGTGACACTCTCGACGCGCAGGCCGGGCACCGTCGGCGGGCCGGACCCGAACACCGGGCGGTGCCAGGATCCCGCCCAGCCCCAGCCGCCGTCCTGGCCCGCGCCGAGCGGGTGGATCCGGCGCCGGACGCTGCGGACGCCGGAGACGACGACCGCGAAGTGGTTGTCCGCCGGGTTGTCCCGCGCGGTCGGCCCGGTCCGCGTCGAGTAGGCGAACCGGCCGTAGTGCGGGTCCTGCCCGGCCGCCGACTCGGCCTCGTGCGGCCGGACGTGGTCGCTGCCGTGGTTGTGCAGCCGGACGACGCCGTCGTCACGGGTCGACTGCAGCAGCAGGCCCGGCTCCGGCAGCGCGAGCACCGTGTCCGCTGTCTCGCTCGGCGCCGGTTCCTCAATGGACGTCCACAGTGGATGGTCCGGCGGCGCGAGCAGGCACACGAAAGCCTTCGACGCCCAGTAGGGCGAGCCCGGTCCGGAGTAGTACTGCACCGTCGGCGCGTGCGGGCCGTGCCAGCCGAGGCTCAGCAGCCCGTCCTCGCCGACGGCACCGCGGTCGAGGAAGTAGCGCAGTGTCCCGCTGAGCAGCCGTCGCGACACGCCCGGCCGCAGCGGGGTGTCGCCGGTGACCGCACCGAGGCCGACGGCCGACGCGGCGGCGAAGCGGTAGGTCAGCGACCGTCCGAAGTGGAGTGGCGCGCCGTCGCCGCCGAACCACGACGCGAAGCTCTCCAGGTGCTCTCGCAGCCGCGCGCCGAACGGGGCCGGTTTGCCGGCGAGGTGGGCGTCCAGCACCGGGTACAGGTGCAGCGCCCAGCCGTTGTAGTGGTCGAACGCTCGCCCGTCGCCGTCGGCGTACCAGCCGTCCCCGCGGTACCAGCCCTCCAGCAGCTCCAGTGCCCGGTCGCGCGCCCGCTCGGTCTCGGCGTCGGCGCGTCCCGCCGAGGCGAGGAACCCGGCCACGGTGAAGGGGAACAGGTACCAGTTGTTCGGCGCCGGGACGTGCCGCAGCGCGCCGCGCAACCACTCCTCGACCCGGTCCCGCACGGCGGGCGCGAGGTGGTCCCACAGCCAGGGCCGGGTCAGCCGCAGGCCGAGGGCGACGGACGCGGATTCGACCATCGGCTGGCCGGCGACGTCGTGGTCATGGATCACCGGCCACGACTCGGCGTCGTCACGACCCGGTGAGCGGGTGCCCGCGTCGAGTCCCCGGGCGTACCGCTCGAGCCAGCCGTGCGGGTCCTTCCCCGCCTCACCGGCGACGCGGAACGCGGCGGCGAGGAAGGTCCGCGCGAACCCCTCGAGCCCGTCCGAGCGGACGCCACTGCCCGACGGCGGGCCCGGCAGGTCGAGCCGGGCGCCGCCCGGGGTCGCCCACCGCCAGGCCGCCGCCAGCAGGCTGTCCGCCACGGCGATCCAGTGGTCCCGCGTGTACCCGGTGTGCGGGCTCAGTGCGCGGTCCTCGGCGGGCAGCTTCACGCGATCATCCCCAGGCGTTCGCGGCGGACGGGGTGGGCGAACGCCTCCCCGGCCGCCCAGCGGGTGACCTCCGCGACGGCCAGTTCGGCCAGCCGCCGCAGCTCGTTGCCCTGCGAACCGGCCAGGTGCGGGGTGATCAGCACGTTCTCGTCCGTCCACAGCGGATGCCCCGGCGGCAGCACCTCCGGATCGGTGACGTCGAGGATCGCCCGAATCCGGCCGGCCCCGGTCGCCTCGGCCAGCGCGTCCTGGTCGAGCACCGCCCCGCGGGCGGTGTTGATCAGCACGGCGTCCGGTCGCATCGAAGCGATCAGCTCGCGCCCGACCAGCCCCCGGGTTTCGGGCAGCAACGGCGTGTGCACGCTGACGACGTCGCCGCGGGCGAACAGCTCGGCCAGGCTCACCGCTTCCACGCCCAGCTCCGCCGCCTCCGCCGCGGTCACGTGGGGATCGTGCACGAGGACGTGGAAGTCGTGCGGGCGCAACAGGTCGATCACCCGGCGGCCGATCATCGACGCCGACAGGATGCCGACGGTCCGGCCGTAGTTCCCCAGGTGCAGTGGCACGCCCAGCGGGTCGTCGGCGCGGCGGGCCGCCCGGTGGCCGCGGGCGCGTTCCAGGACCCGTTTGCCGGACAGCAGGATCATCGCCACGGTGTACTCGGCCACCGGCACCGCGTTCGCCGCCGCCGCGGACGTCACCGCGATCCCCCGCTCCCAGCACGCTTCGGTGACGTGCCCGCGGACCGAGCCGGCGGTGTGCACGACCGCCCGCAGCCGCGGCGCGCCGGCGAGCACGGCCGCGTCCAGCGGCGGGCAGCCCCAGCCGGTGACCAGCAGCTCGACGTCGCGCAGGACGGCGTGGGCCCCGGCGGTGCCGAAGTCGTCGAGCACGCCGTCCGCGAGGTCGCAGACGCGGTGCAACGCCGCCATCGCGCCGTCGCCGAGGACGGCCGCCGCGGCCCGGGGAGCCATCGCGAGCGCGGCGCGGAGACGGCTCACTTGACCGCCCCCGCCGTGAGCCCCGAGCGCCAGAACCGTTGCAGCAGCGCGAACGCCAGCACCAGCGGGAGGATCGCCAGCAGCGATCCCATGATCACCACCGGGTAGTATTCGGGGGACGTCGTGGCCGCGCTGTTCCAGCTGTAGAGGCCGAGGCTGACCGGATAGAGCTTCTGGTTCGACAGCATCACCATCGGCAGGAAGAAGTTGTTCCAGATGGCGGTGAGCTGGAACAGGAACACGGTGACCACGCCGGGGCCGAGCATCCGCAGCGCGACCCGGAAGTAGGTCGCCAGCTCCCCCGCGCCGTCGATCCGCGCCGCCTCCACGACCTCGCCGGGCACGTAGCCTTGACTGAACACGCGGCCGAGGTAGACGCCGAAGGGGTTGAACAGCACCGGGATGAACACCGCCCACACCGTGTCGACGACCCCGGTGCCGGACGCCAGCAGGTACAGCGGGAGCGCGAGCACGGTCTGCGGCACCATCACCGCGGCGAGCACCAGCCCGAACAGTTTTTCCTTGTGCCGGAAGACGTACTTGTCGAAGGCGTAGCCGCAAGCGATGCTCACCAGGGCGCTGACCGCCGCGCCGCCGACGGCGTAGAGCAGGCTGTTGAGGTACCAGCGGCCGTAGATCCCCTTGTCCATCGCGAACAGGTCCTGCAGGTTCTTCAGCGGCGAGAACCCCTGCAGCGAAAGGATGTCACTGCCGAAGAGCGCGTCCCGGTCCTTCATCGCGGCGAGCACCAGCCACAGCGCCGGGATCAGAGTGTAGAGCACGGAGATCGCCACGACGGTGTTGACGGCCGCGCGGCCGAGGAACTTCGGCGGGTTCACAGTGCGGCCTCCCGGGTGCGGTTCGTCCAGCGCGTCACGCCGTAGGACAACGCGATCGTGCAAGCCAGAAGGATCACCGACGCCGCCGCGGCGAGACCGTAGTTGTTGCGGGTGAACGCGGCGTCGTAGATGTACATGCTCGGCGAGAACCGCGCGGTGATCATCGGCGTGGCCTGCGACAGCAGCATCGGCTCGGTGAACAGCTGCAGCGACCAGATCAGCGTGAACAGCACGACCATCACGATCGACGCGCGGATCAGCGGGGTCTTGATCCGCAGCGCGGTCCGGACCCCGCCGGCGCCGTCGACCACCGCCGCTTCGATCACCTCGCGGGGCACGGCCTGCAGGGCGGCGTAGAAGACGACGACGTTGTAGCCGAGGTTGCTCCACAGCGCGATGTTCACCATCGACGGGATGACGGTGTGGATACCGAGGAAGTCCACCGTGATCCCGGCCTTGCCGAACAGGTCCACCACCGGGCTGAGGCCGGGGATGTAGAGGTAGAGCCAGATGATCGCGGCGATGATCCCGGGCACCGCGTGCGGCAGGAACAGCGCGAGCCGCGCCGACCCGCGCAGCCGCGCGACGCCGGAGTCCAGCAGCAGCGCCAGGCCCAGAGACGAGACGACCAGCAGCGGCAGGTACAGCAGGCAGTACAGCGCGACGACCCCGAGCCCGCCGAGGAACGTCGGATCGGCGAGCACGGCGGCGTAGCTGCGCAACCCGACGAAGATCGTGTGTTCCGGGCCGAACCCCAGGCCCGGTTCGTCGGCGCCGAAGAAGCTCAGCCACAGCGCCGTCCCCGCCGGGACGAGGAAGACCACCACCAGCAGCACGAAGAACGGCGCCATCAGCACGGCGCAGGCGGTCCCCTGCCGGTGCCTTCTCCGGACGCGCGGCGCGGGCGTCCTGGAAGCGCTTTCCGGACGGGCGAGTGTCGTCGTCATGGGTCTCCTCGGCTGCTGTCAGCTGCTGTGCTCGGTCGTCGCCAGCCCCAGGGCGACCAGGTCCGGCATGGTGGCGCGCTGGGCGTCGCGGACGGCGTCGAGCAGGGTGCCCTGGCCGGCGCTCGCCCTGGCGAACCCGTCCTGCAGGACGCGTTGCGTCGCGCTCATCCGGGGTCCCCACGTCCAGCCGTCCCGGATCTTCGCGGCCTCGGCTTCGAACAGCCGGTAGATGTCCTGGCCGCCGTAGTAGCGGCGGTCGAACGCCTTCCGCCCGACCTCGACCAGGTCCGGCGCGGCCGGGTACTGGCTGCTGGTGCCGCTGGAGAGCCGGGCGCGCAACGCGTCGGGGTGCGACACCTGCCATTCGATGAACTCCATCGCCGCTTCCGGGTGGGCGCTGTCGCGGGTGACGGCGAACGTCGAACCGCCGTGCGTCCCGACCGCCGGGTGCGCGGGATCCCACTGGGGCAGCGGCGCGATCGCCCACTGGCCCTTCTGGCCCGGCCGGGCCTTCATCTGGGCGCCCGCGTCCCAGGCGCCGCTGAGCCGGGCCAGCACGAGCCCCTGCCCGATCTGCGCGTCGCCTTGCCTGCCCTGCACGCCGTTCGCGAACACGAGACCTTCGTCGATCAAGCCCTGCCAGTAGCCGGCCACGCGGCGCGTCGCGGCGTCGGCGAGCGAGACGTTCCAGGCGCCCCCCGCGGTGTCGAACCACTGCGCGCCCGCCTGCCAGGAGACCGCCGCGAACTGGGTCGCCCCGTCGGTCGCGAAGGCCACCAGGCGGCGCCGGTCGTCGCGGACTTTCCGTGCCGCCGCCGTGAAGTCGTCCCACGTGCGAGGTGGGGTCAAACCGTGCTGGGCGAACAGATCGGTACGGTAGTGCAGCACCATCGGCTCGACGTCCAGCGGCACGGTGAACACCCGCCCGGCGAACGTCGTCAGGCGCAGCGCCTGCGGGAGGAGCTTGGCGCGCAGGCGGTCGCCAACGAGATCGGTGATGTCCCGGGCCACGCCGTCGATGGCGAACCCGGGCACCTGCGGGTATTCGATGGTGGCGACGTCCGGCGCGTTGCCCGCGCGGACCGCGTTGCTCAGCTTCGCGTACCCGCCCTGATCGCCGGACGGGATCTGCTGGAAGACGACGTGGATCCGGTTCTGCGAGCGGTTGAACGCGTCGACGACCTGCTGGCTGCCCCGCAGCGCCGACCAGAAGGTGATCCGGGTGGCACCGCGCGGAGCGTCCCCGCCGGGGCTCGAGCACGCGGCCGCCAGTGGCCACGCGAGACCCGCGGCGAGGACGGTCCGGCGGCTGGGTCGGACGGGCATCGATGCCTCCTGCGGATCGCGGGTCCCCGCAGTTTGGGCGCCTGAACGAATTCCGGTCAATAGCCCCGGTCAACTCGGTCAATCGATCAGCGGCCGCGTCGACCCGCGCACCTTCAGTTCCGGCAGGACGGTGATCCGCCGCGGCGGACGGCCGGCCGGTCCGCGGAGCCGCTCCAGCAGCAGTTCCGCGGCCAGCCTGCCGACCTCGGCCTTCGGCGGCGCGATCGCGGTCAGCGGCGTGCTGCCGAGAGCCGCCACGACGTCGTCGTAGGCGACCACCGAACAGTCGCGGGGCACCGTGATCCCGGCGTCCGCCAGCTGCTGGACGAGCATGAGGGCATCGACGTCGCCGTGCATGATCACGCCCGTCGCGGCGTGCGCGCGCAGCACGCCGTCGAGCGGCTCGAAGTCCGGCACGGGTTCCTGGCCTGCGCCCGGCGCGCTGAGCACCACGGCCCAGTCCTCGACCTCGGGCCGCCCGGCGCAGATGCCGGTGAACGCCGCGCGCAGCGCCCGCGCGGTCGGGCTGTCGTCGCGGGCGGCCAGGACGATCCGGCGATGGCCCAGCGCGAGCAGGTGCGTCACGGCGAGGTGGACGCCGTACCAGTGGTCGGTGCAGACGGAATCCCTGGCGTGCAAAGCACTTCCCGGCCGCGGCCGGCGTTCCATCAGGACGACGGGCACGTCGGCGGCGGCCAGCCAGCCGTCGTCCGCCTCCTCCGTGACCACGCTGCGCCAGCGCGGCGCGATGAGCACACCCCGGGCGTCGTCGGCGAGCAGCCGCTCGACGATCAGCCGCTCGGCGCCGGGCACCTGCGGCGCGGGGTGCAGCACGACGCGGACGTCGGCCTCCTCCAGCGCGCCACGGGCACCGTGCAGGACCTCGGTGAGGTAGGCGTGGCGTTCGGGAACGACCAGCACCACCGGGCCGCCGTCGGCCGGCGCGGGCACCGGCTCCGGCCGCCGCGGGACCAGCGAGCGGACGACGCCGTGCCCCCGCCGCAGCCGGCCGGCCCCGGCCAGCTCCTCGACGTCCCGGCGCACGGTGATCACCGAGACCGCCAGCTCCGCGGCGAGCTCGGTGACCCGCGCCTCACCCCGCGCCTCGACCACGGCCAGGATCCGCCGCCGCCGGTCCTCCCCCGACTCCCGCATCTCGACCTTCGTCCGCCGGCTGTTCGTTCGACCGTTTCAGCAGAGCATAACGATCAGCCGGGTACCGGTCGAACCGATGCGCGTCCCGATTTCCCGAAGCGCTCAGCGGTCGAGGGTGGCTTGGAACTCGGTCGCGCGATCGAACGCCCTCATTTCTGGTTGCTGAAAGCCGCGTCGAAGGCCGCCGTGGGCCGGTCGAACAGGTGCTCGCGCACGTACTTCACCGCCTCCGCCGCGCCGCGGAGCCGGTCCATCCCGGCGTCTTCCCACTCCACCGAAACCGGACCTGTGTAGCCGATCGAGTTCAGTGCCCGGAAGCAGTCCTCCCACGGGACGTCGCCGTGGCCGACGGACACGAAGTCCCAGCCCCGCCGCGGGTCCGCCCAGGCCAGGTGCGAACCGAGCCTGCCGTTGCGGCCGTCGAAGCGCTTGCGGGTGTCCTTGCAGTCGACGTGGTAGATCCGGTCGGCGAAGTCGAGGATGAACCCGACCGGGTCGAGGTCCTGCCAGACGAAGTGCGACGGGTCCCAGTTCAGCCCGAACGCCGACCGGTGGTCCACGGCTTCCAGCGCGCGCTTGGTCGTCCAGTAGTCGTACGCGATCTCCGAGGGGTGGACCTCGTGCGCGAACCGGACGCCGGCCTCGTCGAAGACGTCCAGGATCGGGTTCCACCGGCGGGCGAAGTCCGCGTAACCGTCCTCGATGTCGGCGCTCGAGACCGGCGGGAACATCGCCACGTACTTCCAGATCTTCGACCCGGTGAAGCCGATGACGGTGTCCACGCCGAGCTTCGCCGCCGCCCGTGCGGTGTCGGCCATCTCGGCCGCCGCCCGCTGCCGGACGCCTTCGGGTTCGCCGTCGCCCCAGATCCGGGCCGGGAGGATCGCCTGGTGCCGGTGGTCGATCGGGTCGTCGCAGACGGCCTGACCGACCAGGTGGTTGGAGATCGCCCACACCTTCAGCCCGTGCTCGGCGAGCAGCCGCAGCCGGCCCGGCACGTAGTCCTCTTCGGACAGTGCCCGGTCGACCTCGAAGTGGTCGCCCGAGCAGGCGATCTCCAGGCCGTCGTAGCCCCACTCCGCGGCGAGCTTGCAGACCTCGGTGAACGGCAGGTCGGCCCACTGGCCGGTGAACAACGTGACGGGACGGCTCATTTCGATTCCTCCACCGAAGTCCAGTGCGCTTCCGCGGCCGCGCTGCGCTCGACGGCGTCCAGCACCCGCTGGACGCGCAGGCCGTCGTCGAACCCCGGCTCGGGGTCGGTGCCCGAGCCGATGGCGTCCAGGAGGTCGGCGACCTCGTGGGTGAACGTGTGCTCGTAGCCGAGGAGGTGGCCCGGCGGCCACCACGCGCCGACGTACGGGTGCTGCGGTTCGGTGACGAGGATGCGGCGGAACCCGGCTTCGGTCCCGGTGCCCTCGTACCACTGGAGTTCGTTCATCGCCTCGAAGTCGAACGCCAGGCTCGCCTTCGAGCCGTTGATCTCCAGCCGCATGGCGTTCTTGCGGCCGAGCGCGAACCGCGTGGCCTCGAAACTCGCCACGGCTCCCCCGGAAAGCCGTGCCAAGAACAACGCCGTGTCGTCGACCGTCACCTCGTCCGTGCCGCCGTTCTCGGACGGGCGCTGCTTCACGAAGGTGTTCGTCAGCGCCGAGACACCGGTGATCACCTCCCCGGTGACGAACTGGGTGGCGTCGACGATGTGCGCGCCCAGGTCGCCGAGCGCGCCCGACCCCGCGGATTCCTTCCGCAGCCGCCAGGTCATCGGCGCCTGCGCGTCGGACAGCCAGTCCTGCAGGTACACCGACCGCACGTGCCGGATCTCGCCGAGTGCCCCGCCCGCGACCAGGTTCCTGGCGTGCGCGAGCGCGGGCACCCGGCGGTAGTTGAACGCGACCATGGCCCGTACCCCCAGTTCACGGGCCCGTCGCGCCGCTTCGGCCATCGCTTCGGCCTCCGCCACCGAATTGGCCAGGGGTTTCTCGCACAGCACGTGCTTCCCGGCCTCCAGCGCGGCGATCGCGATCTCCGCGTGGCTGTCCCCCGGCGTGCAGACGTCGACCAGGCCGACGTCGTCCCGGGCGACGAGCTTGCGCCAGTCCGTCTCGACGTCCTCCCAGCCGAACCGGGCGGCGGCAACACGGGCCCGGGTCTCGTCGCGGCCGCCGAGCACGGCGAGCCTCGGCACCAGCGGCGGGTCGAAGAACCGGTGCACGCTGCGCCACGCGTGCGAATGCACCGCACCCATGAACGCGTGCCCCACCATGCCGATCCCGATCGTTTCCCGTCCCGGGCTCATACCCCTCCTTCTTTGTGTGCCTTGCGAGAGTCAGGAGTCGAAGCCGACGTCGAGGTACTGGTCGACGTTCTCCTTCGTCACGACCGCCGAATACGTGGTGATCTCCGCCGGGATGTCGTGCTCGGCCAGGTCGCCGATGCCCTTGCCCTGCCCGAGCAGGCGGGCGAGCGCCACCGCCGTCGAGGCCATCGACGGGCTGTAGAGCACGGTCGCCTTGATCGGCGAGGAGTCGGCCTTGATCAGGTTCATCATGTTCTTCGAGCCGGCGCCGCCGACCATGACGAACTCCTTGCGGCCCGCGGTGTCGATCGCGGCGTTGACGCCGATGCCCTGGTCGTCGTCGTGGTTCCACAGGGCGTCGAGCTTGGGCGCGCCCTGGAGCAGGTTCGCGGTCTGCTGTTCCCCCGACTCCGACGTGAACTGCGCCGACACGCGCGGGCCGACCTTGAACCCGGCGCGGCCCAGCGCGTCCTTGAAACCCTTGCTGCGTTCCTGGGTCAGCGGCAGCGAGTCGATCCCGGCGACCTCGCCGATGACCGGGTTCGCCACGTTCTTCTTCTTGAGCTCCGCGACGATGTAATTGCCCGCGTTGACGCCCATCCGGTAGTTGTCGCCGCCGATCCACGTCCGGTACGCCAGCGGCGTGTCGAAGACGCGGTCGAGGTTGATCACCGGGATGCCCGCGTCCATCGCCTGCTGGCCGGCCGCGGTGAGCGCCTTGCCGTCGAAGGGCAGGATCACCAGCACGTCGACCTTGGCGTTGATCAGCGTCTCCACCTGCGAAATCTGCTGGTTGACGTCGTTGGTGCCCTCGGTCGCGTTGAACTTCACCTCGCTGAACTTCTGGGCCTGGGCCTTGGCGTTCTTCGTGATCGCCGCGATCCAGCCGTGGTCGGCGGCCGGCGCGGAGAAGCCGATGGTGACCGGCTTGCCCGGCTGGGCGTTGCTGCCCGCGTTGGCGACCGGCGCGTTCGACTCCGAGTTCGCGGGCGTGTTCGACGTGCACCCGGCCAGCAGCGCGCCGGCGCCGACCGCGGCCCCGCCCAGCAGGAATCCCCGGCGGCCGAGGAAGGGGTGTTCGGTCATGACGACCTCCAGGGTGACTGGGTCTTGGATTTGCGGGCCCGGAACTGCAGGAGCACGGCGAGCACGATGATCACGCCCTTGGCGATGTTCTGGATGTCGGTGTCCAGGTTGTTGAGCGTGAAGATGTTCGACAGCACCGTGAAGATCAGCACGCCGACGAGGGTGCCGATGAGCGAGCCGCGGCCGCCGGTCAGCAGGGTGCCGCCGATGACCACCGCCGCGATCGCGTCGAGCTCGTAGAACATGCCGTTGGTCGACGCGCCCGCCGTCGTCCGCGCGACGACCATGAGCGCGGCGATCCCGCAGCACAGCCCGGCCACGCCGTAGACGAGCGCGAGGTGGCGCTTGACGTTGATCCCGGCCAGCCGCGACGCCTCGGCGTTGCCGCCGACCGCGTACGTCCGGCGGCCGAAGGTGGTGCGGTTGAGCACCACCCAGCCGACCGCGAAGACCAGCGCGAACAGCCAGATCAGCGTCGGGATGCCGAGGAAGCCGCCGCGGAAGAAGGCGAGGAAGTCCTGGTCGGCGACGACCTGGGTGCGCCGGCCGCTGATCCGCTCGGCCAGCCCGCGTGCCGAGACGTACATGGCCAGGGTCGCGATGAATGGCACGACCTTGCCGTAGGCGACGAGCACGCCGTTGACCAGGCCGCAGCCGAGCCCGACCGCGAGTCCACAGAGGACCATCACCCAGGGGCCGTACGACTGTGTCGCCAAAGTCGTCAGCCAGACGCCGGCCAGGCCGACCATCGAGCCGACCGACAGGTCGATGCCGCCGCTGATGATCACGAACGTCATCCCGACGCTGACCACGCCGATCGCCGCGGCCAGCCGCAGGATCGTCGAGATGTTGCTTTCGGTGAAGAACAGCTCGGGCCGGGTGAACTGGCCGACCAGGCACAGCACGACGAGCACGCCCGCCAGGCCGAGCAGCCGCGGGTCGGCGGAGAAAGCGAACCGCCTCCGCTCGACGGGAGTCGCTTCCTGGGGCGGTGCTTGGGTCTCGGTCATGCCGCGCTCCCCTCGAGAATCACGTCGAGCACCTCGGCCTCGGTCAGCCCGCCGGAGCGCCGGTCGGCGAGGACACGGCCCTCGCGCAGCACCAGCACCCGGTCGGACAGCCCGAGCACCTCGGGGATTTCGCTGGACACCAGCACGATCGCCACGCCGGCCGCGGCCAGCTCGTCGATCAGCCGGTACAGCTCCGCGCGGGCGCCGACGTCGACGCCCCGCGTCGGCTCGTCGAGCAGCAGCACCCGGCACCCGCGGACCAGCCACCGCGCGAGCACGGCCTTCTGCTGGTTGCCGCCGGACAGCGTGCGGACGATCCGTCGCGGATCGGCGGGCCGCAGGTCGAGGCGCCGCAGGCTCGCGCCGGCGTCGTCCAGCTCCTTGGCGCGCTCGGTGAACCCGAGCTTCGCGTACCGGCCGAGGCTGGCCAGGGTCACGTTGTGCACCACCGGCAGGTCCAGCAGCAGGCCCTGGCTCTTGCGCTCCTCGGGTGCGAGGCCGACGCCCGCCTTGACGGCCGCCCGCACGCCGGGTCCGAGCGGTTTGTCCTGCACCGTCACGGTCCCGCGGTCGGCCTTGCGGGCACCGAAGATCGTCTCCAGCAGCTCACTGCGGCCCGAGCCGACCAGACCTGCGATGCCGACGACCTCCCCGGCGTGGACGGTGAAGCTCACGTCCTCGAACTCGCCTTGCCGGGAAAGGTGCTCGACTTCGAGGGCCGTCTCCGGCCTGGCATGGCCGTCGTGGCGCGGCCCGAAGACCGTCTCGACCTTGCGCCCGGCCATCAGCGCGACCAGGTCGGCGGTCGGCGTCGAGGCGGCGTCGAGACCGGTGCCGACGGTCCGGCCGTCCTTGAGCACGGTCACCCGGTGGCCGATCCGGCGCAGCTCTTCGAGCCGGTGGGAGATGTAGACGACCGCGACGCCGCCGGCGGTCAGCTCGCCGACGATGCGGAAGAGGTTGTCGACCTCCTCGCCGGCCAGCGCGGCGGTGGGTTCGTCCATCACGAGCAGCCGGGCGTCGTGGGCCAGCGCGCGGGCCATCGACACGAGCTGCTGCCCGGCGGCGGAGAGCTTGCCGACCTCGGTCGACGGCCGGATGCCCGGGTGCCCGAGCCGGGCCATCAGGCGGGCGGCCTCGGCACGGGCCTGGGAGACCCGCGTGAACCCGAAGCGGGCGCGTTCGTGGCCGAGGAAGATGTTGTCCGCCACCGAAAGCCCGGGCACCAGGTCGAGCTCCTGGTACATCGTGGCGATGCCCAGGCGCAGGGCGTCGACCGGCGACGCGAGTTCGACGCGCTCGCCTGCCCAGGTGATCTCCCCCGCGTCCGGCCGGTGCGCGCCGGACAGGACCTTGATCAGCGTCGACTTCCCGGCGCCGTTCTGGCCGAGCAGGCAGTGCACCTCGCCGGGTTCGACGTCGACGTCGACGCCGTCGAGGGCGCGGACCCCCGGGAAGGTCTTCACGATCCCGCGGACGGAAAGCAGGCTCATACCGTGGCCTCCTCGGCGAGCGCCAGGTTCGCGAACAGCCGCTCGGCCGCCAGGGACGCGGCCCCCCGCAGCGGGGCTTTCAGGCCGAGCGCGGACGGGACGACCCGGGCCTGGCCGAGCGGCCGGGCGGCGAGTTCGACACGGACCGGTTCGACCAGCCACTCCCCCAGTTCCGCGAAGTAGCCGCCGAGCACGATGACGTCCGGGTCGAGCACATCGACCACAGTGGACAGTGCGATGCCCAGTGCGACGCCGAGTTCGTGGACCGCCGTCACCGCCCGCTGGTCGCCGCGCCGGACGCGGTCCTTGAGCAGGGCGACGCGGCCTTCGACACCGGGGGCGGGATCGTGCAACGGGTCGCCCGGCGCGGCGGCCGCGCGCAGGAGCGCGGCCAGGTTCGCCTTCGTCGCCAGGCAGCCCGTCCGGCCGCAGGAGCAGCGTTCGCCGGACGGGTCGACGGCGATGTGCCCGACCTCGCCCGCGAAGCCGCGCGCGCCACGCAGGATCGTGCCGCCGGAGACGAACCCACCGCCGACGGCCGTCCCGCCGCCGAGGTAGAAGAGCTCGGTCCCGGTGCCCGCGACCGACTCGGCGAGCGCACCGAGGTTGGCGTCGTTGTCCACGGCGACGGCGTCGGCCGGGACGGCCAGCCGGGCCGCCATGAGACCGGCGATTTCCGCGTCCCGCCAGCGCAGCGCCGGCGCGAACCGCAGCACGGCGGCGGCCGGGTCGACCAGCCCGGGCACCGAGATCGCGACCCCGGCCGGTGGACCGGGCAGCACTGCCCTGGCCAGGCGGGCGAGCTCGTCCATGCCTCGTTGGAGACCGAGCCCAGCGACGTCGACGGCCTCCGCCCGCTCGGCCAGGACCCGGCCGGAGAGGTCGGTGACCAGCGCCGACAGCCGGTCGGCCTCGATACCCAGAGCCAGCGCGTACGCGTCTTCGCCGTGCAGTTCGACCAGCCGGCTCGGCCGCCCGTTGCCGGGGAGCACCCCGGCGGGCCGGACGAGGCCGCGCTCGGCGAGTTCGGAGAGCAGGCCGGGAACCGCCGACTTCGCGATCCCGCAGCGGGCCGCCAGCTGGGTGCGCGAGAGCGGGCCGGTGCGCAGCGCCCGCAGCACCGCGGCCAGGTTCGCCGTCCGCGGGCCGGCTCGCCTCGGTTCGGTGACGGCCACGGTGCCCCCATCTTGCGCAGCTACTGAACAGACTTTGTCGCTCCGGCAGCGAAAGTAGGGTGACTCGCATCACTCGTCAAGGTGACACCGGCGCGTCATGGGCCGTTTTCACCCGGATAGACGTGCGAAACCGGACAGACTTTCGATCATGAGATGCAAAAGTCTGTGGCGTTCTGGCATTACATTGTGGACGCGTTCAGTAACTGATAGTAGCCAGCAATGGTCAGCTGCTGAGCGTGAAAGCCCGGTCCGTGGCCGACCACGCGGCCCCGATCACGCCCGCCGTCTCGCCCAGCTCGGACAGCACGATCGGCAGGTTCCCGGTCGCCAGCGGCAGCGAGCGCCGGTACACCGCGCTGCGCACCTCGGCGAGCAGCTGGTGCCCGAGCTGCGCCACCCCGCCGCCGATCACCACCATCCCCGGGTTGATGAAGCTGACCAGCGACGCGACGACCTGGCCGAGCCGGCGCCCGCCGTCGCGGATGAGGTTGACCGCGCCGGAGTCGCCCGCCGCGGCCGCCTGGCCGACGTCGCGGGCCGTGACGGCGCCGCGTTCGGCGGCCACCTGGGCCAGGTGCGCCGAACGGCCGCTGCGCGCCAGGGCCAGCCCGTCGCGAGCCAGCGCGGCCCCGCCGAAGTAGGCCTCCAGGCAGCCGACCTCGCCGCACGCGCAGGTCGGGCCGTACTCGTCGAGCCGGATGTGCCCGATGTCGCCCGCCGTGCCCGCGACCCCGCGGTACACCTTGCCGCCGAGCACGATCCCGCAGCCGATCCCGGTGCCGATCTTGACGAACATCAGGTCGTCGGTCGAGCGCGCGACCCCGGCGTGCCGCTCCCCGAGCGCCATCGCGTTGACGTCGTTGTCCACCGCGACCGGGCAGCCCCAGAGCCCGCCGAGGTGGTCGCGCACGTTGAACCGGTCCCAGCCGGGCATGATCGGCGGCGCGACGGCCATCCCCTCGGCGAAGCTGACCGGCCCGGGCAGCCCGATGCCCGCCGCGATCAGCCGCCCTGGCGCCTCGTCCCGGACCTTCGCGGCGAGCTCCGCCACCCGCCGGAGCACCGGGTGCGGCCCCTGCCGCACGTCGCAGTCCTCGACGGCGTGCGCGAGCACCTCGCACGAAGCGTCGGTGACCGCCACCCCGACCGACGTCGCGCCGACGTCCACCGCGAGGACCCGCAGCTCCCCCGCGAGCCGGACCAGCGTCGAGCGCCGCCCGCCCCGGCTGGCCGACGGCCCCGCCGCCTCGACGAGCCCGACCTCGGCGAGCCGCGCCACCTCGGCGCCCACCCGGGCGCGCGGCAGCTCCAGGCGCTCCCCCAGCTCGACCCGCGACATCGGGCCCTCGTCCCGGAGCAGCGTGAGCAACCGGGTCTGGTGCCGGGTTTCGACCATCGACTGCTCCGGGGTGGGTGCCGCGCTCATTCGCCTCAGCCTAGTGCGCCGGCCACCCAGGTCAGAGCGACGCCGATGAAGTGCCGAAGCCGCTCAGGCCGGCGGCAGCGTGATGATCCCCGTCATGGTCCCGCCGCGCCAGGCGCGCACGGTGACCTTGTCCGACGTCGTCAGCACGAGGGCCGCGACACCCCCATCGCGGGCGTAGGCGGCCCCCACCAGCCTGGTGGCCGTCGCCGGGTCGACCGTGACCAGCGCTCCGGTGTCGCAGTCCGCGGTCGCCAGGTAGACGACGTTCGACGTGGGACCGGCGACCGGCCCGGGAAGCACGGACTTCGCCGGGGCCGGTCGCAGCTGCTCCGGGCGTGGTGCCGGGAGCGTCGTCTTGGCCGGAATGTTCGCGCCGGTGTTCAGATGGGTGCCGCAGACGTCGAACCCGCTCGGCTGCGTCGTGGCCGAGCAGGCCGCGACCGCGGTGGCGACGCACGTGACCAGCATGGCGACCACGGGAAGGCGCATGGTCCCGCGCTCCTCTCTGCGGCAGCGGTACCCCGGCGAGGTGTTCAGCAGGGTGCGTTGTCGAAATTGCCGTACCTGAGCCAAGACGTGGTGAAGTCGGTGAAGCCGGTGATCGGCCCGACTCCGGCGAGCTGGTCGCCCGCGCAGTCGTACAGCGTCATCGAGGCCGGGTTGGTCCCGGCGGCGTCGGCGTAGGTCACCTGGTCCCACGTCGACCCTTCGACGGCCTGGGCGTTGATGATCGGCTCGTTCCCGAAGTTCTGGAGTTTCCACCAGGAACAGCCCAGATTGCACGTTTCGGGCCGCTCGATGATCCACTCCGCCTGGCTGCCGGAGCCGATCGCCGAGCCCGTCACGGGCTGATAATAGTAGACGCCCTCATTCGTGGTGTAGTCGGCCAGCTCGAAGTAGGCCTGGCCGCTCACCGGATCGTATTCGGCGATCGCGGAAACATCGTCACCCGGCGACGCGGTCAGATTGGTGATCTCCTGCTCGGGTTCTTGCGGAAACGTCTCGAACCAGAAACTGTAGAGAGCGTTCCACTGGGAAACGCAACTGCCTTTCGTGCAGCTGGTGGAGGTGAATCCGGTCTGCTGGGTGCCGGCCTGCACGAGGGTGTCGGTCGTCGAGTTCCCCGTGCCGATCCCCGGCCAGATCGAGGCTTGGGCGTTGTTCGGATTCGACGGGTCGACCGAGGGCACCAGCCACTCCATCGCGGCGCCGAGGTACCCGGGACCGTTGTTCGTGACGTAGCCCGACCAGTTGGTCGAGGCCCCGTTGGCCGTCGTACCCGCGGCACGCTGGCGGGCGGGCTGGACGGGACGCCCCGGATGCCCCGGGCGGCAGGTCAGCTCGGTCCGCCAGTGCAGGCGGGCGTCCGCGTTCCGCCGGGCGGTCCGCAGAATTCCCGCGCCCGCGCGCCCGCCGCCCGGAGGCACCAGCGCCTCCGGGTGCGCGGCGTAGAAAGCGGTCGGCTGCGCCGGGGCCAGGAGACGGACGCCCGCCGGGCACCCGGTGGCGGCACCGGTCGCGTTCCACCCGTCCGGAACCGATGTCGTGGCGGCCGAAACGGGTGCCGCCACGGCGGCCGACACCGCGACCGCCGAGACAATCACGGAAATGATTCCGGCGGATTTGCGCAGGCGTGACCGAGTCGCGTTCATCGTGTCTCCCCCTCAGGAATGCGGGCCACTCGCGGCCCACCGGCCGACAATACCGCACACTCGCGCGGCCACGCCAGACCGTTCTTTTCCGACGGAACCGCCCGAAGCGGGACCATTGCGCGCTTCTCCCGTTTTGTGGCGCCCGGTTTCTTCGACTTGCCACCCGATCGGGCGAAAACGGTGGTTTCCGTTGCTGTCACATTCGTGTGACACGAGAAGGTGCCCAGCATGCCGGACCGCAACGATTCCCCCGACTCCTGGTCGAAAGTTCCGCTCGCCTGGGAAAAAGCCAGCAGCGCCCTCTTCCTGTCCCGTCAGCGCGGCTGGCTCTGGAAGGGCGTGCCGGCGGGCTCGGCCGCCCCGGACCGGCTCGTCGGCCACCACACCACCGGCACCCACCAGGACGTGGTCTCGATCGATCTGGCGGACGAGAAGATGCACACCATCGGCGCGCGGTTCGCACCGGGCGACTGGGGCAGGCCCGGCGCACCGCCCGTGCGTGGCCCGGTCGACGGCCCGCCCGACGAAGTCCTGCTGCAGGTTCTCGACTGGCCCGAACGGGACTGAGGCCGGCCGGGAACCGGGCGACGACCGCAGCTCGCGAGCGCCCGAACGGTGCCGGTCCCCGTGAGAGCATGGTGGCTGCCTCGACGTGAGCTCAGGGAGGGTGCCATGAACGTGCGTTCCTACCCGTTCGGTCCGGCAACCGGGCTGGAGATCGATCCGGAATACGGCCGGCTGCGCGACCACGAGCCGCTGGCCCGCGTGAAACTCCCCTACGGCGAGGAGGGCTGGTTGCTCACGCGGTACGACGACGTCCGCATCGCGCTCAGTGACAGCAGGTTCAGCCTCGCGCAGGCCGCCGTGCGGGACACCCCACGGCTGGGCCCGCAGCGGATGGGCGCGATCCTGACCGACCTCGACCCGCCGGACCACACCCGGCTGCGGCGGCTGCTGGCACACGCGTTCACCGTCCGCCGCGTCGAACAGCTGCGCGCGGGCGCGGAACGCCTGGCGGGCGAACTGGTGGACGAGATGGAGAAGACCGGCCCACCCGTCGATCTGCTGACGGCGTTCGCGATTCCGTTGCCCGGCCTGATGGTCTGCGAGCTGCTCGGCGTTCCCTACGACGACCGCGACCACTTCCGGGAACTGGCCGCCGCGTTCATGTCCGTCACCGCGCTGACCGACGAGGAGAAGATCGCGCGGCTGGGTGAGCTCGCCGAATACCTGGCCGGGCTCGCCGACCGGCGCCGCGAACATCAGGAAGACGACCTGATCAGCGCGCTCGTGGTGGCGCAGGAGGAAGGCGACCGGCTCACCGCCGAGGAGCTCGTGCAGCTGACCGTGTTGCTGCTCGGCGCCGGGTACGACTCCACCGCGAGCCAGATCGTCAACTCCGTCCACGCCCTGTTCCGGTTCCCCGGCCAGCTGGACCTGCTGCGCGCCCGGCCCGAGCTGATGCCCGGCGCCGTGGAGGAGCTGTTGCGCTGGATCCCGGGGCAGGAAGCCGCCGACATCCTGCCCCGGTACGCGCTCGAAGACGTGGAGCTCAGCGGCGGCACGGTCCGCGCGGGCGAACCCGTGCTGCTGGCGAAGCACGCGGCCAACCGCGACCCGCGCCACTTCCCCGACCCCGACCCCGACCGGCTGGACGTGACCAGGAACGCCAAGGGACACCTGGCCTTCGGCCACGGACCGCACCACTGCATCGGGGCCCAGCTGGCACGCATGGACATCCAGGTGGCGTTGACGGCGCTGCTGACCCGCCTCCCCGGGCTCCGGCAGGCCGTGCCCGACGACGAGATCGCCTGGCGGACCGGCATGGCCATGCGCGGACCGATCGCCTTGCCGGTCAGCTGGTGACGAGACCACGGAAACGCGAGAACGCGTTCGTACCCAGCGTGCCGCGCGGCTCAATCCGCTCAGCGGAACAGGTCCTTTTTCGGCAATGCATCGAGTATTATCGGCGTTGACGGGGGAGCTGGATCTTTTTTTTGGGGGGAAGCAAATGCGTGCAGGAATGCGCGCCACGACGAGCTTGCTGGCCGTCGTGGCGCTGACGTTCGCCGTTCCGGGGAACGCCGGAGCCGAAAACCGGCACGGAGGCACACTCCGGCTCGCCGGTTTGGGAGACCTCGATCATTTCGACACGGCCAGCGCCTACACGGCCGTCGCGACGATGATCCAACGGGCCTACACCCGGCAGCTGGTCACGCACCCGACCACCGACGACCCGGCTCGAGCCGGCGCGCTGGTGGCGGATCTGGCTGCCGAGGTGCCCACCGTCGCCAACGGCGGGATCAGCGCGGACGGCCGGACCTACACCTTCCGGATCCGCCGGGGGGCCAAGTGGGACGCGCCGTCCGGGGCGCGGCAGGTCACCGCCGACGACGTGGTGCTGGGCATCAAGCGGGTGTGCAACCCGGTCGCCGGGGCCGGTGCGCCGCAGTACTTCACGGACACCATCGCCGGGATGCGCGAGTTCTGCGACGGCTTCGCGCAGGTGGCACCGGAAACCGGCGCGATCGCCCGTTACCTCGGCGGGCACGAGATCACCGGTGTGCGGGCGCTCGGGGACCGGACCGTCCGGTTCACGCTGTCCGCGCCGGTTCCGGACTTCCTCGAGATACTCGCGCTCGGGTTTTCCTCGCCCGCACCCCGCGAATACCTGCGTTACCTTCCGGACGGCCCCGAATTCCGGCAGCACACGATTTCCGACGGACCATATCGGATCTCCTCGTACACCCCGGGCGCGGAAATCGTCTTCACCCGCAATCCGGCGTGGGACGCGTCGGCCGATCCCGTCCGGCGCGCTCACGTCGACGGGATCCACGTCCGGCTGGGCGTGGACCGGCAGGAGGTCGTCACCTTGATCGACACGGGCCAGGCCGACGCCACCTGGGACGTCCCCGTGCCGCCGGACCGGCTGGCTCCGCTGCTGGCGAACGACGATCCCCGGCTGCGTCACGCCGACGTCGGCATGATGGAGCCCTATCTCGTGATCAACATGCTCAGCCCCAACGAAAACCACGCGACCGCCAACCTGCTGGTCCGCCAGGCGCTCCAATACGGCATCGACAAGGCCGCGGCCGCCGACATCGCGGGCGGCGCGAAGATCGCGCACCCCTCGTGTCAGATCCTCGGCCCGGCCAACCCGGCGTACCGGCAGTACTGCCCCTACGCGACGCCGGGTGACCACGGAGACCCGGCGAAGGCGCGCCAGCTGCTCGCCGAAGCCGGCTACCCGAACGGCCTGAAGCTGAAGATGCTGCACAGTGACGTCCCGCCGCAGCCCGCGATCGCGCAGTCGGTCCGGGACAGCCTGGCTCGCGCCGGGATCACGGTCGAGCTCGTGCAGGTGGGTATCGGCGACTACTACGGCAAGTACCTCGCGGACAGCACCTACGCTCGTGAGGGTGCGTGGGACATCGTCGCGCCGAACTGGCGGCCGGACTGGATCGTCGGCGCCAACGCGCGCAGCTATTTCAGCCCGCTGTTCGACAGCTCCGGCTACTCCGCGGACTCACCGAACTTCGGTTCGAACTACGGGTTCTACCACAACCCGCGAACCGACGGGCTGATCCACCAGGCGCTGACCGCGCCGGACCAGGCCACCGCGAACACGCGGTTCCAGGAGGCCGAGCGGCAGATCCTGGACGACGCCGCGGTGGTTCCGATGGTCACCCGCGACGCGACGTTCTTCGTGTCCGCGCGGGTGCGCGGCGCGGTGCGGTTCCCGAACGCGCGGGTCGATCCGGCGAACGTCCGGCTCGCCTGGTGACGAGGACAGGCCGATAACGAAACCGGTGGGTGACCCGCATCCCTGCGCGGGTCACCCACCGGTTTTGGTTCGTGGATCAGGCTGCTTCCACCTTGACGAAGTCCACCATGCCGAGGTCGTTCACCTCGACGTTCTTCACCTTGGTGCCGAGCCCGTACACGTGCTGCAGGTACCAGAGGGGCACCGTCGGCAGGTCGTGCGCGATGATGTCCTCGGCCTGCTGGTAGGACTTCACCGCCTCGTCCGGGTTCGGCGCGACGTCGCCCGCGGCGATCAGCCGGTCGACCTGCGCATTGCAGTAGCCGTAGTAGTTCGACGTGCTGGCGCAGGTGTAAAGAGGCCCGAGGATGCTCTCCGGCGCCGGGTAGTCGTAGGTCCACGCACTGCGGAACACGCCGAGGCCGGGCGCGTGCGCCTTCAGCTTGGTCAGCAGGTCGGCGTACTTCTCGATCGGCTTCTCCACGCAGTCGACGCCCAGGTTGGTCTTGATCTGCCCGCAGACCGCGTCCACCCAGTCCTTCGAACCGCCGTCGACGTTGAACGTCAGCTCCACCGGCCCGGTGAACCCGCTCCTGGTGAACAGTTCCTTGGCCTTGACCGGGTCGAAGCGGCACGCTTCGCCGCAGGAGTCCGCGCGGTAGCCCTCGATGCCCGGCTGGAGGAACGAGTGCGCCGGGGTGCGGGTGCCGTCGAACACCGTCTTGACGATCTGTTCCCGGTCGATCGCCATCGAGATCGCCTTGCGCGCGTCGGTGCTGGCGTACTTCGGGTCGAAACTGGGGAACCCGAGCGAGCCGATGCCCGCGCGCGGGCTTTGCTTGTACCTCTCCCCCAGCGTCCGTTTCGCCTCCTCCAGCTTCGGCAGCGGCAGCACCGGAGCGATGTCCACCTTGCCCGCGACCAGGTCGGCGTACTGCTTGTCGAGGTCCGGGTAGATGTGGAAGAGGATGCCCTTGACCTTGGGCTTCTCACCGGGGAAGGCGTCGTAGCGCGCCACCTCGATGGACTGGTTGTGCCGCCAGCCGCCCTTGATCGCGAACGGCCCATCGCCGATCGGGGCTTCGCCGAACGCCTTGTCGAACCCGGTGCCCTTGAACGCCACCTTCGGCAACGGCGCGAACGCGAGGTTGACGAGCACCGCCTTGAAGGCGACGTAGGGTGCGGAAAGCGTCACCTGGAAGGTGAGGTCGTCGACCTTCTTGAGGCCTTTGAGCTTGTCCGTCTTCGGGGTGGCTCCCTCGGCGGCGGGGTTGACGTCGTCGTAGCCGTCGATCTTGGCGAACAGGTAGTTGCCGTCCTGCTCGTTCGGCTTGTACGCGGCCCGGTTCCAGGCCTCGATGTAGCTGTCGGAGGTGACCTTCTCGCCGTTGTGGAAGGTGTAGCCGTCCTTGAGCTTGATCGTCCAGACCTTGTTGTCCGACGTGGTGATCGAGTCGGCGGCGACTTCGGTGACCTTGCCACCACTGTCCACTTTGGCCAGTGGGGTGAACAGCGAGGTCAGCACGAGCTGGCCCTGGGTCTCGGCGGTGTCCGAGGGAACCAGCCCGTGTTTCGGCTCGCCGATACCGATGCTGATCACAGCGTCGGACGTCGCCGGGCCGGCCGGTGCCGCGGGCTGCGTCCCGCAGCCCGCCACGCCCGCGGCGAGCGCGACGCCCACCGTCGCGTAGGTCAGTCTTCGTACGTTCATTCTTCCCCCTTCAGCGGGTTCCTCCGTGAAACCCCGCAAGTGGCTCTCAGTCCGCGATGGCGACGATCATTTTTCCGACGTTCTCCCCGCGGAGCATGCCGAGGAAAGCCGGGACGACCTGGTCGAAGCCGCGAACGACGGTCTCGTCGACCAGGATCCGGCCGTCGCGGATCGCGGGCACCAGCAAGGCTTCCGCGTCCGGGCGCAGCCGGAGGTGATGGCGCACCTGGTAGCCGCGCAGCTGGAGGCTGTAGTCCGCGACGCGGTAGAGGTTGCGCGGTGCCGGCGGCGGGTTCGCCGCGTCGTGGTACTGGGAGATCGCCCCGACCCAGGCGATCCGGCCGAACTCCTTCGTGGCGCCGATGGCCGCCTCGAGGTGGGCACCGCCGACGCCTTCGAGCGAGGCGTCGAGGCCGCCGGGAACGAGCTCGGCCAGCCGGCCGAGCCCGTCGTGGTAGTCGAAAGCGGCGTCGAAGCGGAGATCCTCGACGACGTGCTTCACCTTCGCCGCCGAACCCGCGCTGCCGATCACCCGGCCTGCCCCGAGCAGGCGCGCCAGCTGACCGGCCGTGCCGCCGACCGCCCCCGCGGCGGCCGAGACATAGATCGTCTCGCCGGGCTTCAGGCGGAGGATCTCCACCAGCCCGACGTACGCGGTGAGCCCGGTCCCGCCGAGCACCGAAAGGTGGGCCGACAGCGGGATTCCGTCGTGCAGCTGCAGGATCCGGGCGCCCGGGTGCCCGGCCCGCAACGTCGCGTGAGTGCTCCAGCCTTCGCCGTGCGCGACGACCGTGCCGACGGGCCACGACGGCTCGCGCGACGCGACGACACGTCCGACCGCGCGTCCGGTCCCGCACTGCGCGCCGGGCTCCCAGCCCTCGTCCATCAGTTCCCGCATGTACGGGTCGACGGAGAGGTGGACGTTCTCCACCAGCGCGGTGCCGTCCGCGAGGGCGGGCAGTTCGTGCTCGACGAGCTCGAACTGCTCCGGCACGGGAAAACCGGTGGGCCGGGCCTTCAGGTGGATCGCTCGGGTGATCATCGTGCTTTCTCCTCCTCGACCGCGTTCGCGGGCCAGCGCAGCAGGGTCGGGATGGCCGCCAGGACCACAGCGACGTTGATCGCCCCGCCGACCGTCCACGCCGCGGCCAGCCCGAGAGACCCGGCGACCAGGCCGCCGGCGAACGCGCCCAGCGGCAGCGCCCCGAAACAGATCATCCTGGTGGCCGAGTTGACCCGGCCGCGCAGTTCCTCGGGGATGAGCCGCTGGCTCAGCGACTGGGCCATCACGTTCCACAGCGCCAGCCCGGTGGACCACACGCAGAAGATCGCCGCGACCACCACGGGCTGGCGGCCGAACAGCCCGATCGCGAGCAGGCTCAGTGCTCCGCCCAGTGACACGGCGACGGCGACGGCGCGGGCCCCGAACCGGAGCACGACGCGGCGGCTCGAGAACCCGCCCACGACGCCGCCGACCGCCATCGCGGCGACCAGGACGCCGTAGCCGGTGTCGCCGACACCCAGCACTTCCTTCGCGAACAGCACCAGCACCGACTGTCCCATGAGGACACAGAAGTTGCTCACCGCGGCCAGCAGCACGACGATCCGGAGCACGCGGTGCCGCAGCAGCCACCGCAGGCCCGCCGTCAGTTCCGCGCCGAGGCTCCGGCGTTCGGGGGCGGGTGCGGTGCGCACGGGACGACGCCGGATGCGCGAGATCAGCACGACCGAGACGAGGTAGGTCAGCGCGTTGAGCCAGAACGGCAGCGGCAGCAGGAACGCGAACAGCGCGGAGCCGAGTGGCGGGCCGACGAAGTTGCGGCCGAGGGTCTCGGCGGTCATGTTCCGGCCGTTGGCCGCTTCGAGGTCCTGGTGCGGCACGAGGTCCGGGATCAGCGCGCGGCTCGCGCCCATGAAGATGATGTCCCCGGTGCCGATGCCGAACGCGAGCACGTACAGCATCCACATCCGCGTGACGTCGGCCGAGACCGCCACCGCGAGCAGGACCAGCAACAGCATCTGGACGCCCTGCGCGCCGATCATCAGCAGGCGGCGGTTCCCGCGGTCGACGAGCAGGCCGCCGGGCAGGGCGAGCAGCAGCCAGGGCAGTTCCCAGGCCAGCAGCACCCATGAAATCAGCTTCGGGTCGCTGGTCAGCCTGCTCGCCACCAGCGGCAATGCGGTGACGAGCACGCCCTCGCCGAGGGTCTGCATGCTGTACGCGGCGGAGAGGAACCCGAAGTCCCGGCCCAGTCCGCGCCGCTTGCCGACAGCTTCTTCGGTGGTCATCAGCGGCCTCCGGGGTAGCGGAAGATCCCGGCGCGGTAGGACTCGAAAATGCTCCGGCCTTCGATGGGCACGCCGGACGCGGGCGCGCTGATCCGGGCCGAGCCGTGCGGCAGGAACCGGCAGCCGCCGCCGGCGAACTTCCCGGACGGGGTGTGGTAGAGACCCCAGCAGGCCTCCCAAGGCGTGATTTCGTCGGTCGCCGGGTCGTAGACGGGCTCCGCACGCGGTACGACGCGCTCCTGCACGACCGCGCCGCCCGGGGCGGCGTCGAGCAGCGCCCGGCGCCACACCGCCTCGTCGACCTCCCAGCCCGCGGTGATCCCGCGGCCGCCGAAGCACCCGTTCGGCTTGAGGATCAGTTGTTCCCGTCGCCCGAGGTACTCTCCGATGTCGTCCCCCGCCGCCAGCGATCGGGTCCACGGCAGCACCCGGTCGAGCAGCTGGCTGTCCACAGTGGACAGTTGGCGCCGGACGCGCGGCTCGTTCAGCAGCGCGAGGCAGCCCTTGTTCCCGAAGACCTCGGACTCCAGCGTCGTCCACAGGACCACGCCGCCGTCCGCGTGCGTGCGGTGGAGCGCCTGGGCGATCTCGGCCGCCGCGGGGTCGCCGTCGAGCGAATCGGCCAGGAACAGCCGGTACAGCACGTCGAGGCGGACGTCCCCGAGGAACACGCGGCCGCCACGCACCGAAAGGTCCGTGATGGCCCCGAAGTACGTTTCGAACCCGGCCTCGCGGAGCAGCTCCCGGAACGGCGTCCACGGGCCTGGATCCGTGTCGCCGGGCTCGCCGACGAGGGCGACGACCGGATCCGGCCCGCCCGCTTCCCGCAGCAGCTGGGCGACGAGCGGGAAAGTGTCGGTGTAGGTCAGCTCGTGCTCCCGCGCGAAGCCGGCGAACTCCGCGACCTCGAGCAGCGCGCGCGGCACCGCGCCGACCCAGTCCTGCCCGCCGGCGTCGCTGCCGATGTTGAACTCGAGGATCTTGAACGTCTCGCCGTCGTGGTAGGCGTCGATCCGCCCGAACCGTGGCGGCGCGGCGCCTGCCCGCTCCATCAGCCGGCCGTGCTCCGGGGCGATGCGCAACTCGTCGCGGAACCGCGCGAAATCGCCGTCGAAGAGCAGGTCCGGCAGCGCGAAGATCAGCTCGACGGTCCGGGCGGTGTCGGCCGAGAACCGGTCCAGCTCGGCCGCGTCGAAGAACATCGGCCGCGCGAGGTAGTCGTAGCCGAGTGAGCCCAGCGCCGCCCCGACGTCGAGCTTCGCCAGGGCGCTGCCCGGCGTCCGCGCCGCGGCGATGAACGCCTCCGTCACACGATCGGTCATCGGAATTCCTTTCACCGCAGCCGGTTGTCGATGACCGTCTTGATCTTGCCGCTCACCGCGTGCCGCGGGAGCTTTCCTTCCGCGAAGCACTCGACGTGCAGTGCGGACGGGCCGTCGCCGGACTCCGGGGGGCTCAGCGGCGGGAACTCCTTCGTGAGGAAGGCGCGCACCTCGCCGGGATCGAGGACCCGCGGCGATTCGGTGCGCACGACCACGCTCTCCCCCGCGTCCGACGGCGTGATCTCGATCTGCAGCTGGGAAACGCCGAACACGCCGAGCCCGGCCAGGACATCGGCGTGCAGCACCCGGCTCGGGTAGATCTTGATCAGGCCGTCGGTGCGGCCGGCGAACTCCAGCACCGGCCCGGAAACGCCGCAGGCGCATTCGTGCCGGAAGACCCGGCCGCAGTCGCCGATGCGGTAGCGCAGCAGCGGGCCCTCGAACTTCTGCATGCCGGTGATGAGCAGGTCGCCCATTTCCCCTTCGGGCAGCGGGTTCCCGGCCTCGTCGACGACCTCGATCAGGTTGTAGTCGGGGCTGGTGTGGTGCAACCGGCCGCCGAGCTCGCCGCACTGGTAGCCCAGCTGCGCGCCGTCGTTGGCGGCGAGGATACTGGAGATCACCCGGGTGCCGAGGTGCTCACGCAGCCACTTCTTGTCCACTTCGGACATCGGCGTCCCGCCGTAGATCACCTTCTCGATCCGCAACCCGGGCCGGCGCTCGACGGCCTGGCGCAGCAGCGGGAGCAGCAGCGCGGGCATCGCGAGGATGGCGTTGGCGTCGAACTTGCCGCACAGCATGAGGAGGTCGTCGACGGTGATGTGCTGGCCGGTGGTGTAGCACTCCACCGGCATCCGCGACAGCTCGGTGACCGTCGTGGTCATCCCGCCGTAGAGCGAGCCGCCGTAGAGGGTGTTGATCAGCCGGTCGCCCTTGGCCAGGCCCAGGGCGTGGAACAGCGGGATGGCCTCGCGGACCATGTTGTGCCAGTCGGTCCGCGAGTAGACGATGTACCGCGGCGTCCCGCTCGAACCGCCGCTCTGCAGCACTTCGCCCGTGGGGACGTCGCCGCTGGACAGGTCCCGGCTGCGCGGCAGCGAATGCGCCTCGATGTCGCTTTTCTCCATGATCGGGAGCTTGCCCAGCTCGTCCAGGCCCGCGACCGGGGGCAGCTCCCGGAAGAACGGCGCCCGTCGCGCCCGCTCGACGACGTAGCGCAGCTTGGCGTCGAGCCGGCCGCGCTCTTCGGCGGTGTCGCGGCTGCGGGCCGCGGAAAGGCTCGTACCCAGCAGGTATTCGGTGCGGTAGAGCTGGTGCACCCACGCCGACCGGCAGTCCAGCGCCAGCACGGCGAGCTCGCGCGCCTCGCGCGCCGGGTCGACCCGCACCGCGAGCGTGGCGGGTTCCGGCCGGCCGTCAAAGGCGATTTCGGGGACCACCACGGCCGTCCCCGCGACGTCGGCGTCCGCACGGGCCGTGCGTGCTTCGGGCAGCGCCAGTCCCTGACCCCGCACCAGCCCGATCAGCTCGCGCCAGAACGGACGGCGAGCCGATCGGATCACGACCTCGTTGCCGGCCGCCCAGCCCAGCAGCAGCCCGCGCAGCGTCGCGCCCGCGGTGCGATCGTCCAGCACCACGGTGCCGGCCGGGGAGTACTCGCAGACGTCGTTGGTGTCGATCAGCGGCCGCCACGGGAACTGGCTCAGGCCGCCGAACAGCCCGTCGAGCCCGTCACGCAGCTCGTCCGCGGCGAAGAGCGCGACCAGCTCGGGAACACCGTTGTCGTGCAACAGTTTCGCGGCCGCCGAGTCCGGCGCGGCCAGCTCCGCCTCGACGCGTTCGACCGCCAGCAGCAGGTCGGTGGGGTAATACCTCGTCACAGCTTCCCTTTCGCCTTGACGGTGACCGAGCGGGCGCAATCCTCGAGGAACTGCTCCAGCGCGGCCGGATCGCGATGGGACGCCTCGACGAACAGCGGGACGAGCCATTCCTGGTAGGTCACGTGATCGGGCAGTGGCGCACCGGGCGCGAGCGTGTGCACGCGGTCCACGCACGGATGGGTCCGGAGGTGCCCGGGAAACCCGACCGACGCGCTCCCGCCGGCCGGCAGATGATGACCGGGAAAGACCAGCCAGCCGTGGTACTTCCCGCTCGGCGGCCGGGGTTGCGGCAAGGGCAGCCCCAGCCGGATGGCGATCTCGTGCGCGGGCAGGTGCACCCCGGTGTGCCCGAGGTGCGCGCCGATCACCCCGGCCCCGCCGACGCGGTTGGCGATCTCGAGGAAGACGGTTTCCCCTTGCGGGGTCGAGAAGAACTCGAGATGGAAACAGCCTTCCTGGATCTTCGCCGCTTCGACGGCGCGGGTGACGAAGTCGCCGTGCGGGTCCGCCGGTACGTGGGCCGCGCCGAGCGGCAGGCCGGCGATGAACTGCAGCGGCGTGTTGACGTACTTGCTGACCGAGAAGCCGATCACCTTGCCGCCGTCGACGAGCCCGTCGGCGTAGAGGATGTCCCCCTCGACGTACTCCTCGAACTCCAGATCGGGCCGGTGCCCGGCCGCGGCGACGGCCTCCGCCGCGCTGGGGTGGATCTCGATGCCCTCGCTGGACGCACCCAGGCGGGGCTTGACCACGGTCCGGCCGGACCACGGCAGTGTGCCACCGCTCGAAGGTGCCGCCGCGAACCGGGGATGCCGGATCCCCGCGGCGGCGGCCACCTCCTTCATGCGTACCTTGTCCCGCACCAGCTCCAGCTGCTCGCGCGCCGGGCCGGGCAGGCCGAGGTGGCGGCGGACGTCGTGCGCCTCGAGGATCCCGAACTCCGAAAGCGCCAGCACGTGCTCGAAGCCGTCGGCCGCCGACACCCGCTTGACGATGCCGGCGACCAGCTCGTCGCCGGGGTCGAGCTCGATCCGCCGGCAGCGCAGGTCCGCCGGCAGGTCGGCCATCCTCGACGGATAACCGACATAGGTGACGTCGTGGCTTTCGTGGTCGAGGCAGTCCCGGTAACCGATCTTGCGGTCCGGCACCTGGTGGATCACGAGCACCTTCACGGCGCGACCTCCAACGCGGTGATTCCCCAGCTGAACCCCATCGCACTGGTGGCGAGCAGGACGAGGTCGCCGGGACACAGCGCGCCCTCGGTTTCCAGGTCCCGCAACGCGATCAGCGTGTCCGCGCTGCCCATGTGCCCCAGCCGGTGGTAGTTGAACGCACTCCGGGACTCCGGGATGCCCAGTGTCCGGAGCAGCCGTTCGTGCATCCGCCGGTCGCCGTGGTTGATCAGGAACCGGCTCACGTCGTCGATCTTCGCGCCGAGCGCGCCCAGGGTCTCGTCGACGAGCGCGGTGAAGTTCCGCACGTAGGCCGTCGCGAGGCCTTCGCGGTGCGGGCCGCGCCGGATGGTGACGCGGTCCCGCCGGATGTCCCCGAAGTAGTAGTCAACCCAGCTCGGATCGGTCCGCATGGCCGTGTGCAGCAGCTCGTAGCGGACGCCCGCGCTGCCGACGAGGACCGCGGCGGCGGCGTCACCGAAGTTGAACAGCTCCTTCGACCCCGCGTCGGTGTAGTCGACCATCCGGCTGAGCCGGTCGGCCGCCAGCACCAAGACCAGCCCGCCGCGCAGGGCGACGCCGTCCAGCGCGACGCGCAGCGCGGTGGTGCCCGCGTTGCAGAAGTTCGTCACCTCGAAGCAGTGCGCGGCCGCGATGCCCAGCTCCGCGGCGACCTTGGCCGCCGGCGACCAGAACGGGAGGTCCCACTCGCCGGAGCCGGCGAAGACGACCTGACCGATCTCCGCCGGTGCGGTGCCGGTCCGGCTGAGCAGCTCGGCCGCCGCGTCGGCGGCGAGCCGCCAGGACAGCTCGCCGTCCCGCAGGACCGGGATCTCCGCGGTGTGCGTGATCTCGCGGATGTCCGCGACGCCGGCTCCCGACGTCGCGGACATCTCCGCCACACTCACGTGAGACCGCGGGAACCGGATCTCGAAATCGAGAATGCCCCCCATGGTGCCGCTCAGGCCGCGGACTTGATGCTGACGCGGTGCACCGTGCGCCCGACGCCCGGCTCGACGTCGGTCGCCGCGTGGTAGGTGGTGTGCGTCTTCCACACGACCAGGTCGTTCGGCGTCCAACGGTGGGTGTAGACGTGGTCCGCGTCATCCTGCAGGAGCGAGTTGACGACGCCGAAGAACGCCTCGGTTTCGTTGGCGTCGAAGCCGAGGATCGAGTCGAGGTACTCCGGGGAGCCGTAGAGGTAGCGGCGCTTGGTGTAGGGGTCGACCTTGACCAGCGGGTGGCGCACCGGCGGGTGCTCGGTCTCGGCGACGACCTTGAACTCGGCCGGGGAGAGCCCGACGTGGTCCGGCCGGATCCGCAGCCGCTTGGCGACCGAGCCGATGCCGACCCGGCCCTCGATCTTCCGCTTCCACAGCTCCGGCAGCCGGTCGTAGACGTCGATCGCGCTGGCGAAGAGGGTGTGCCCGCTGGTCGAGGGCACGTTGACGCCGTGCAGCATGGTGTAGGGCGGCGGGTCGGCGATGAACGTCGAGTCCTGGTGCCAGAAGTTGCCCACCCGCGCGACGCCGATCGGCTTCTCGTTCCTGGTCTCGTTCGACGAGATCATGATCTCGGGGAACTCCGGGTGCCGGTACCGCTCGATGACGAACGGCACCGGCTCGCCGAGCCGGCGCGCCAGGGAGATCTGCTGCTGCGGGCTCAGTTCGAGCCCGCGGACGACCGCCAGCTCGTGGCGGTGCAGCAGCGTGGTGAACTCGGCGAAGTTCCCCGGCCGCGCGAGGTCCTCGTACGCCACGTCGAACAGCTCGACGCCGATGAACGGGGTGATTTCGGCACTCTTCATGTTTCTTCTCTCTCTTTCAGACGTCTGCCATGACGCGCCGCAGCGCGGTGACGAAGGTGTCGATCTGCTCGAAGGTCCGGTACGGCGCCACGGTCACGCGGAACCGCTCGGTGCCGCGGGGCACCGAGGGGAAGTTCACCGCGGTCAGGTAGATCCCGTGGTCTTCGAGCATCCGCTGCGAGACCTGCTTGACCCGCTTCTCCCCCCGCACCATGACCGGCACGAGATGGCTGTCCGCGTCGATGAACTCGATCTCCGCCGCCCGGAGCGCGGCCTTCAGGTACGCGACCTTCCCGGCCAGCTCCTGACGCAGGTCGGCGCCCTTCTGGATCAGGTCGAGGCCTTTCAGCGTGGCGTCGAGCGTCGCCTGCGGAAGGGCGGTGGTGAAGATGAAGCCCGGCGCGTGGGAGCGCACGTAGTCGAGCGCGGTCTCCGGGCCGGCGACGTACCCGCCGAGCGTCCCGATCGACTTGCCGAACACGCCTTGGACGAAGGTCGGCCGGTGCTCACCCAGCTCTTCGCAGAGCCCGGCACCGGTTTCACCCTTGATCCCGATGGCGTGGGTTTCGTCGAGGAATGTGATCGCGTTGTACCGCTCAGCGAGATCACAGAACTCCGAAACCGGCGAAGTGTCGCCGTCCATCGAGTAGACCGACTCGAACACGATCAGCTTGGGCGTTTCCCGCGGGTACGCGGCCAGCGCCGCTTCGAGCGCCGCGGCGTCGTTGTGGGGGAAAACGTGCTTCTGCACCCCGGATCGGATTATTCCTTCGATCAGGGACCGGTGGTTGTTCGCGTCGGAGAACACGACCAGCCCCGGCAGCACCGCGAGCAAGGTGCTGAGCGTCTCGAAGTTCGCCGAATATCCACTCGTGAACACCAGCGCCCGGTCTTTTTCGTGCCACGCGGCGAGCCGTTCCTCCAGTTCGACGTGCGCGACGCTGGTGCCGGCGATGTTCCGCGAGCCCCCGCTGCCGGTGCCGTGCGCGAGCGTGGCCGCCACCTGCGCTTCCACCACGTCCGGGTGCTGACTGAGCCCCAGGTAGTCGTTGCTGCACCAGATCTGGATCCGCCGTCCACCGTGCGTGGAGTGGCCTTTTTCCGACACAATGTGGGAACAGGGAATGAATCTTCGGTAAAGACCCGACCGTTCCAGTTCAGCAAGCTTGACCCGAAGGTCATCCCACATCTCGTCGGTCTGGTCACGTAACGATTGCACCACTAAAGAACCCCCCAGTCAGTACATGCTCACCCCAGACGGCGCTCGGCGCCGCTCCATGATGGAACCACCCCGGGTTTGCCGCTGTCCACTTTTATTACCCCAATGGCGGAGCCGGGATTCGCGGAGTTGATTTCAGCAGAAATGTCCACAGAGGAATGAGCAGGCTCGCCGTGCAAGAATACCGGAATGTTACGCGAATCACATCACAGCACGATATTTACGCCACCACATCGATCTTGAAGGCGTCGGATACGGAATCATCCGTCAACGCCGTTCCGGGCAGCGGAATCCGCATGTCCGATCCCAGCCCGCGGGACGCCGGCACCGAAGACCAGTGGTCCATACCTGCCCACGGGAAGCGGCCAAGACGCCGGAACCCGGCGCGTCGGATCAGCCCCGCGCCATCGCCCCCACGATCAGCATGGCCAAGCCGTGCTCCAAGGCCGGCGCCAGCTCCAGGTGGAGGGCGGCCAGCGCCGGGTCCACTTCGTACGCCGCGCGGGCGCTGGCCGACGGGCGGCAGTGGGTCCACAGCCCGCCGGCCAGGATCATGGCCAGCAGGCACACCGATGTCGCTTCGCCGCCGACTTCGGGCACGGAACCGCGGAGCAGCCCGGCCATCGCGTCCAGTCCGCCGAGGGCGGACCGCTTGAACCGCACCACGACGTCGGTGGACACGTTGTGTTCCAGGACGCCCGCCTGCGCGCCGATGAGGTCGCACAACACCGTGCGGCGGGCCAGCGAGCGGGCGACCACCGCCGCGAACGCCTCGGCCCGCTCCCGGGCCGGGCGGTCCGGGGCGACGCCCGCGGCCACTTCGCCGGACACCTCGGCCAGCCAGTCCCGCAGGGCGCGGTCCAGCAGCTCGAGCAGCACGGCCTCCCGGGATTCGAAGTAGCGCAGGACGTTCGACTTGGCCAGGCCGACCCGGCGGCTGAGCTCGTTGAGGCTGACCTCGGCGACCGGCATCTCGTCGAGCATCTTCAGCGCCGTGTCGAGGATCGTGCGGCGCCGCTCCTCCCGCTGCTCCGCGCTGCGCGCCCGCTGGAACGTCATGAGACCAGCGTAACGCCCCGGCGGCCAGATTGAAGACCGGCAGTCTGTTGACAACAGACCGACGGTCCCTTAGCGTCGGCGTCATAACAGACCGACGGTCCGAAAGGGCCGCGACCCCGGAGGACTGCCATGAGCGAGAACTGGACCGAGCGCGAAGTCCCCAGCCAGCGCGGCCGCGTGGCCGTGATCACCGGCGCCAACACCGGCCTCGGGTTCGACACGGCGAAGGTGCTGGCCGAGCGCGGCGCGACGGTGGTCCTCGCCGTCCGCGACGTCGAGAAGGGCAAGCAGGCGGCCGCGCGGTTCGGCGCGAACGCCGACGTCACCGTGCAAGAGCTCGACCTGGCGTCGCTGGAGTCCGTCCGCGCCGCCTCGGCGGACCTGCACGCCACGCTGCCGAAGATCGACCTGCTGATCAACAACGCCGGCGTCATGTACCCGCCGCGGCAGAGCACCCGGGACGGGTTCGAGCTGCAGTTCGGCACCAACCACCTCGGACACTTCGCGTTCACCGGCCTGCTGCTGGACCTGCTGCTGCCGGTCGAGGGCTCCCGGGTGGTGACCGTCGCCAGCATCGCCCACCGCATCCGCGCGTCGATCCACTTCGACGACCTGCAGTGGGAGAACTCCTACGACCGCGTCGCGGCCTACGGGCAGGCCAAGCTCGCCAACCTGATGTTCGCCTACGAGCTGCAGCGCCGCCTCGCCCCGCACGGCACGACGGCGTCGATCGCCGCGCACCCCGGCGTGGCCCGCACGGAGCTGATGCGCAACTCCCCCGCGGTGGCCCGCGCGCTGTTCCCCCTGGTCGCGCCGCTGTTCACCCAGAGCTCGGAGCGCGGCGCGCTCCCGATCCTGCGCGCCGCCACCGATCCCGCCGCACTCGGCGGCCAGTACTACGGCCCTGCCGGCCCGGGCGGCTACCGCGGGCGCCCCGAGGTCGTCGCCTCCAGCCCGCAGTCCTACGACGTGGCGGTCCAGCAGCGGCTCTGGGCGGTGTCGGAGGAGCTCACCGCCGTGAATTTCCCCGTCGGCTGACCGGCCGTTTTCAGTACCAGCCGAGCTCGGCCAGCTGTTTCCCGGCTTTGCCCACGGGCCAGAAGCTCACCTTGTCCAACCGGCCCGACTCGGTCCGGAACTTGAAGCCGCGGCCGGACAGGCCACGCACCCGACGTACGCCGGTCACCTCGGCGCGGGCGATCCGGATCGGCACGAGGATCCGGACGCGCAGCTCGATCTGGTCCCGGCTGACCAGCAGGATGGCGAACGGCCACGTCGCGCTGACGCCGTTGACGATGGCCCCGCCCCGCAGGACGAAGTCGTAGTCCTCGTCCCGCAGCGCGGTGATCCGGCGCGCGTGCTCCGGGGCTGGTGGCGGGACCTGGCCGAGACCTCCGGTCTTCTCCCGCCACCGGCCCCCGGCGAACACCGTCGTCACCAGAAGAGCGCAGATCGCCAGCAGGACGATCCCCATCCCCGCATGAGGGCTCATCGACGTCCTTCCCGCATCACCGGCGAAGTATCCCAGGGGAACAGGTTCGCCGGCCGGCGCCGGAGCTTAGGAGTTGAAGATCCACCAACCGGTCTTGTCGGTGGCCAACGGCTTGCGCTACGGTGACCTGGGAGCGCTCCCAGTCACGTCGGCGACGACCAGTACGCACCTTGCTCGCAAGGAGGCGAAGCATGGCTCTACGTGCGCGAAATTCGTCCGGGTCAGCAGTGTTCCGTGGCTCGGCCCGCCGAGCGGGGTGGACAGCGGCGCTGGTGAGCCTCGGCGTCGTATTTCCGGCACCTGCCGCATCGGCCGCCACCTCGGACACCGGCGCATTTTCCGTGGTGCGCTCCTCCGCCGCCGACACCACGCCACCGACCGCGCCGGCCAACCCGCGGACCTCGAACCTGACGTGCACCGGGGTGACGTTCTCGTGGTCGGCGTCGTCCGATGACGTCGGCGTGGCGTTCTACGACGTCTACCACGACGGGCAGCTGATGAGATCGGTGCCGGGCACGGCGCTGTCGGCCGACCTGACCGTCGTGCCGGGGGCCACCTGGGGCCTGTACGTCAACGCCCGCGACGCCGCCGGCAACGTCTCCCAAGCCAGCCCCACGGTCACCATCAGCGTGCCGCAGTGCCAGGCCGACACCGAGCCGCCCACCACCCCCACCGGCGTGACGGCGGCCGCGTCCGGCACCACGGTCACCGTGCGCTGGTCGCCGTCCACCGACAACGTCGGCGTCACGGCCTACGAGGTGCTCCGCGACGGCACCCAGGTCGGCTCGGCCGGCGGCGCGGCCACGACCTCGTTCACCGACAGCGGCCTGGCCGCGAACACCCGCTACCGCTACCAGGTGCGGGCGCGCGACGCCCAGGCCAACCGGTCGGCCCCGAGCGCGCCGGTCGCGGTCACCACGGGCACCTCCTGCGCCACGGCGCTGTGCTCGGTCACCAGGGTCGCCACCGAGACCGATCTGCCGTGGGGACTGACCACCCTGCCCGACGGGCAGGTGCTCTACGGCCGCCGCGACGCCTTCGAAATCGTCCGCCTCGACCCCGCCACCGGCACGAAGACGGTGGTCGGACGGGTGCCGAACGTCGCGGGGACCGACGGTGAGGGTGGGGTCCTCGGTATCGCCGTCGCCGCCGACTTCGCGGCCGACCCGTGGCTGTACGTCATGCACACCAGCCCGACCGACAACCGGGTGGTGCGCATCCGCTACCTCGACGGCGTGCTCACGGGTACCCCGGAGGTGCTGCTCACCGGCATCCCGCGCAACAAGTACCACAACGGCGGCCGGCTGCGCTTCGGGCCCGACGGCAAGCTCTACATTTCGACCGGCGACGGCCAGAACGGCGACTGGGCCCAGGACCTCACCGTCCTCGCCGGCAAGGTCCTGCGCCTCAACCCCGACGGGTCCGTCCCCTCGGACAACCCCTTCGGCACTCCGGTGTGGAGCTACGGCCACCGCAACCCCCAGGGCCTGGCCTTCGACTCCCAGGGCCGGCTGTGGGAGCAGGAGTTCGGCAACAACGTCATGGACGAGACCAACCTGATCGTCCGCGGCGGCAACTACGGCTGGCCCCGCTGCGAGGGCACCACGGGCAGCTGCGGCGAACCCGGCTTCATCGCCCCCAAGCACACCTACCCCGTCGCCGAGGCTTCGTGCAGCGGCATCGCCGTGGTCCGAGACGCCCTCTACGTCGCCTGCGAGCGCGGAACACGGCTGTACCGGGCCGAAATCTCCGGCGACAGCCTGACCAACGTCCAGCAGTACCTCAACGGCACGTACGGGCGGCTGCGCACCGTGGAACCGTCCGCGGACGGCGGCTTGTGGCTGACCACCAGCAACTACGGCGACAAGGACAGCATCGCGAACAACAGCAACGAAAGCATCCTCAAGGTCGAGCTCGGACGGTGAACCGGCCGCGGCCGGTCCGTCGACGAAAGGGAGTCGCCATGGGTCACCGCAGGACACCGCGTCACCGTCGCACGGGGACACTGACGGCGGCGGCGATCGTCATGGCGGGCGCCGTGACACCCGCGGCGTCCGGCGCCGTGACGGCTTCACCGTGCACCCCCGGAGCGACCTACGGCCCGCCGTTACCGACGCAAGCGGTGACGTCCCAGCTCATCCGGAGCGGGTTCAACTTCCTCGAAGGCCCCACCTGGGACCGGCGGACGGGCTCCCTGCTGCTGTCGAACATGCAGAACCCCGCCGGCCCCCAAGGCGTGCAACCGTCGGCAATACTCCGGTACACGCCGCCGGCCACCTTCGAGACGTTCATCGCCGACTCCGGCAGCAACGGACTGGCGATCACCGCCGACGGCACGCGGGTGCTCGCCGCCACCCACGACAACCGCACGGTTTCCGCCTACAGCCTCACCGACCGCAGCCGGACGACCGTCGCGGCCGACTACCTCGGCCGCGCCTTCAACTCGCCGAACGACCTGACCACCGGCCAGGACGGGACCACCTACTTCACCGACCCGAACTACCAGCGCGGCAACCGCGCCGACGAGCAGGGCGGCCGGACCAGCGTCTTCCGCGTCCGCGACGGCGTGGTCAGCCTCGTCGACGACACGCTGCCGCAGCCGAACGGCGTCGTCCTGTCCCCTGACGGCAAGACGCTCTACGTCGGATCCACCGGGGCCAACGCGATCATGAAGTACACCGTCTTCGCCGACGGCACCACCGGCAACCGCACGACGTTCGCGAGCATGCGGACACCCGACGGCGCGACCATCGACTGCGCGGGCAACCTGTACTGGGCCTCCTACGACGAAGGGCTCGTCCACGTCTTCTCCCCGTCGGGTGCGCAGCTCGGCACCATCTCGGCCGGCCGCAACACCACCAACGCGGCGTTCGGCGGGCCGGACGGGCAGACCCTGTACCTCACCTCCGGTGTTTCCGGGGGCGGGTTCGGCCTCTACCAGACGCGTCTCAACGTGCCCGGCAACCCTTACTGAACGGCACGGCTCTCCATCGCCGTGCGAATCGCCTTCGCCTTCTCCTCGGTGAACACGCCGCTGCCGAGCAGGGACAAGATGGAGAGGACACCGCCGCTCGCCCCCCAGCTGCCCTCGTCGATGGTCCGGAAGTTGACCCACCAGGCCGGGGACGGCTTGCCGAGCCCGCAGGCGCCGGCCATCGCGGCGAGGACGCGCTCGATGACCTCGGTCCGGACCTCCGGGCGCCAGTCCGCGTCCATGACCGCCACGTCGATCACCATGACGTCCGGGTCCGGTCCGGCGTCGGCGAGCAGCCGCCCGCCGATGGCCATCATGTCCGGTTCGCGCTCGACGAAGTGCACCTGGAAGCCGGGCCGCGCGGCCGGGGCGAACCGGCCGACCTCGGGCACCAGCACGGCGTCGGTCAGCGTTTCGGCCAGGGTGCGGCGCTGGTCGAGGCTCAGGCGGTCCTTCTTGGTGTTCACCGTGATGACGGTCATGATTCCTCCGTGGTGGCGTGGGGCCGGGTGAGGGGGTCTCGGCGGAGGACGAGCTTGGTGGTCCGGGCCGCATAGGCGGCCGGGGCGTCGTCCCACGGCGCGTCGAGGGTGGTGACGCGTTCGGCGGGAAAACCGGTGCGGTGCACGAACTCCAGCAGGCCGGGCAGCACGGCACGGCTGTGGGAGACGCCGAGCCGCAGTGTCGCGTCGGTGGCGTACACGCGCATCAGCGGCACGCGGGTGCCGGTGCCGAGGTAGTAGCCGACCGCGGTGCACACCCCGCCCGGCGCCGAAGCCCGGAGCGCGCGGCGAAGCCCGGCAGGACGCGAGGTAGCTTCCACGATCACGTCGTAGTCACCGGCTTCGCGGGTCAGCGGCCGCGCGCCGAACGACTCGGCGATCGAGCGCCTTCCGGGGTCGGCGTCGATGTAGTCCACAGTGGACGCACCGTGCGCGACCGCCAGCCCGGCCGCGTAGAGGCCGATGCTCTTGGCCCCGCCGCCGAGGACGAGCACCGAGCCGCCTTCCCGGGCGGCCAGCGGCGGGACGACCGCGCGCCAGGCGTCGGCGAGGTTGTCGCTCGCGGCGGCGATCCGTCCGACCGGGATTCCCGGGGGAACGGGCACGAGCATGTGCCCGGCGAACGGGACCCGCAGCGCGTCGGCGACCATGCCGCCCCACGGTCCGCTCGCGGGCCCGAACCCGTAGGCCGCGAGCACGCCGCCACCGGCGGTCGTGGCGCATTTCGCCGTCAGGCCGCGGCGGCACGGCGGGCACGTGCCGCAGGACACCGCCCACGGCACGATCACGCGCTGCCCGATCCGCAGCCCGGTCACCGCGGTGCCGAGCGAGACGATCTCGGCGACGCATTCATGGCCGATGGCGAACGGGCCGCGGAACGGGACCTTCCCGCAGATGCCGCCGACGACCCGGTCGACCAGCCCCAGGGCCATCCCCGCCTGCAGGGCCCGGGACACCGGCCGGTGGACGGGCAGGGTGTCGCCGTCACATCGCGCGGCGACGAAGGGCCGCACGATCGCGTCCGTCGGCTCCTCCAGCGCCGGGGTGTCCCGCTCGTGCCAGGCCAGCCGGCCGGCGCGTTCGAACCGCAGTTCACGCACCGGCAGGCTCCCGCACGAAGACCGGCTTGAGGTGCCGCTCCGGCAACGCCTCCGGCAGCTGTTCCCAGTCGAAGACGTCGGACACGACCCGCCGCGGGTCCACCTGGCCGCTCCGCGCGAGGTCGAGCGCGTCCGGCAGGTGGGTGCGCACGTTGTCGCGGGCGATGCGCAGGTTCACCCCGGTCAGGTACATCTCCAGCAGCGGCAGCTCGCCGGGCCGGAAGTGGTTGCCGGCGCTCTCGCAGATCCCTTCCGGGACAAGGGATCGCAGCGCCGTGGCCAGCTCGTCGACGCGGCCGGTGGACTCGATCGCCAGGTCGAACCCGTGATGGACCGGCTCGATCGCCTCGGCCGTGCGGGCGCCGTAGGTCTCGGCGATCGCCCGGTGCGCCGGGTCCGGGTCGACGTAGAGCACGTCGGACGCCCCCAGCGCGCGGGCGATGTCGCAGACGTAGAGGCCGATGCTGCCGCGGGCGATCACCAGCACCCGCGCCCCCGGCCGGGCCTTCAGGTGCGGGGCCACCAGCCGCCAGGACAGCGACCAGTTGTCGCTCGCCGCCGCCATCGCCACCGGGTCCAGCCCGGACGGCAGCGGCACCAGCATCGCGTCGGCCCACGGGACGCGCACCAGGTCGGCGAACAACCCGCCCCAGGCCCCGCCGATCGGGGCGCCGAACATCGCCATGTGCGGTACCGACGCGCAGTGCGCCGTCAGCCCCGCGCGGCACCGAGCGCACTCCCCGCAGGAGATCGCCCACGGCACGACCACGAGGTCCCCGGGCGCCACGTGCGTGACGGCGTCGCCGACGTCGGTCACGCGCGCGACGCACTCGTGGCCGAGGGCGAACGGCGGCGGGATCGGGCCGTGCCCGGCCAGGATCGCCGAATCGACGTCGCACGAGGTCGCCGCCACCGGCGCCACGATCGCGTCCCGAGCGGACTCCGGCGTGGGATCCGGCGCCTCCCGCCACTCGACAGTCCGGCGGGCGACGTAGGTCAGCTCACGCATCGGCCGTCGTCCCCCGGGCCTGCTTCGCGAGGGCGACCAGTTCGGCGTAGCGAACGATGCCGCCGCCGGCACCCCACGTCCCCTCGGGCTGCTCGTGGATCAGCACCCACACCCGGACCGCGTCGGCCTCGCCCAGTCCAGCGGCCTTCAGCACGGTTTCCGTGGCCTCCTTCACCAGCCCCGCCTTGCGACGATCGGACACCGCGCCCTGCGGCACCGTCACGTCCACCCGGAACCGCGGCGCGTCGTCTTCGGCCGTGGTCTGCACACCCGCGGGCAGCTCGTGCAGGTAGCTCCACGCCTGCGCGCGGAAGAACTCCGTGTCCGGCGCGCCCTCCCAGCGCAGCAGCACGGCCGCGAGCTCGCGCTGCACGCTCTCGCGGCCCTCGCTCGTCAGGGCTCCGGCGGGGACGGTCAGCTGGATCATCGGCATGGTACCGCTCCTCTATAACACTCGTTATAACCCGGGGCGGACGCTACCCTATGACGGTCGTTATAGACAAGGACCGGGGCGGCAGACGGGGGATCTTCGCTGTAACGCCGGTCCCCCTCGCGTCGACCTACTGTGCACTCCCCTACTGCCCACGGCGCGAGGTTGGTTAGTTGAGCAGAGAAATGGTCTCCGTCGAGAATGGCCGGATCTTCTACGGGAACGCGGTTTCTCAACTTGCCGAGTCGCTCAACCCGCTCGGTGCGGCGGCCAGGGCCGTCGCCGAAGTTTCCGCCTGCATCACCGAGATGGGCCGGCTCAAGGTCGAAAGCAAGCGGATCGACGCGGACAGCGGTGAGCGGCTGACCGCCCTCGCCGACCGCCGGGCCGCCGTCGGCGCCGCGCTGCGGGAAATGCGCAACAGCGGCGCGCTGGCCGGTGTCAACGCACGTGGCCTGCTGGAATGCATCGCCAAGGAGCAGCAGCACCTCGTTCAGGCCACCTCGTTCGACGAGCAGCAGCTCCACGCGAACCTGGTCGAGGTGCTCGGCAAGCTCCTGGTGTCCGAAACCGCCTCGGGCCGGGCGGGACTGGGTGACCACATCGACAAGGTGCTCAACGGATCCGGGGCACCGGACGGCGGTCGCCCGCGGAACCGCAAACCCCAAGGGCGCGGCAACGGCCGGCGAAAGTAGGAGAGTGTGGGTCGGCGGAAGTTCGGCTGCGGGTTCTGGTTCGTAGCCTTGACGGTCGGGCTTCCGTTCGTCAGCGGAGCGGCCGCGGCCGTGGTGCTGGCACTGACCGCCCCGGCCATCGTGCCGTTCCTCGTCGCCGCGGACCCGGCGCAGTTCGCGGAACACCGGACAGCCTGGTGGTGCTTTTTCGGCGCCGCCCCGCTCGTGGCCCTGCTTCTCGTCTCCCGAGGCAGCCCGAGGAGCCGGCGGAGGCGGCGCTCTCCGACCGCACGTCAGCGCTGGGCGACGGTCCGCCGGGCTCTGTCCCGTGCCGGGATCCTCCTGCTGGCCACGAACATCACCGCGCTGGTGCTTCTGCTGAACGGCAATGTCGCCCACGGCCCGCACGCCGCCCAGCAGACGGCGATCCTTTTCGGCGGCAGCGGTGCCGCCGGCGCGGTCGCCCTGATCGCGTTCCGGTTGTGGGACCGGTGGTTCCCGCCCGGGGAGCGCCTCAAGCCGGTCACCCTGGCAGCGGTGCAGGCGGCCACGGCCGAGGCCGAGCAGACGCTGCGGAAAGTCCGGGCCAACAACCACCGCGTCGACCGGATGGCCGCGGCGGTCGAGCAGCAGCTCCAGGCCGCCAGGCTGAACCTGGACTTCGCGGGCCTGTGCGAGCTGCACTACGAGTCACGCGGCTGCGCCGACAACGCCTACCAGTACTACGACATGAGCCGCGACGTGGCGCGTGGCCTGGCCGGCATCGTCGTTCGCGCCCGTGCCACCGTCACCATGCGGGTGCGGTCGGAAGTCAACCCGGCCACCGGGCGCCGGGAGCGGCCGAACCGGTCGGCGATGACAGCCGCGGCGACGAGCCTGGCGCTGACCCGGTCGAGGATCAGCGACGAGGTGGGCAAAGGCCTGACGATGGTCAAGAACCTGAACGCCAGAACGGCCGATCTCAAGTTCTCGATCAGGGACGACTGCGGAGCCCGCGGACAGCGGTGGTTCGAAGACCTCGAGGCCCGGACCGAAGCCCGCCGCCAGGCCGACGGCCGCCTCCCGGCATGAACGACGACCTCCGCCGCCGACCACGATCGTGGCGGGTGGTGCGCGCAGGCCGGACGCGCGCGAGTCGACCTTTGCGTCGTAGTATTCGCGGCAACCGACCCGGCAAGGAGCACGATGTCCATCGGAACCGCCGCCCGGACCACGCTGGCCGGAATCCGGATCTTCAACGGCGCGGTCGGCCTGTTCGCGGCCCACCGCATGGCCGCCCAGCTGGGCAGCGAGCTCGGTGCCGACAAGGCGTTCGTCTACCCGGCCCGGATGTTCGGGATCCGCACGCTGGTCCTCGGCTTCGACCTCCTGCGCCTGCGCGACGGCTCGGCGGCCGACCGGCGGCTGCTCCGCGAAGCCGTGCTGATCCACGCCACCGACACCGCCGCAGCCGCCTACGCGGGCCGCCGCGGCGAACTGCCCGCCAAGGCGGCCCGGCTGACCACGACGATCTCCGCCGTCAACACGGCGCTGGCCGTAATCTCGCTCGTCGCCGCGCCGAAGGCCGCCACCGATGCCCCGGGAGCCGCCCGGTAGAACCAGCACGTCGTGGGCTCACGCCTTCCTTGCGAAGTCGACCAGCGCGAGCGCGAAGTTGGGGGGACCACCATGGCCCGCTTGGTGTCACTGAACGTCGGCATGCCCCAGGACGTGCCCTGGCGGGGCCGGACCGTCCACACGGGAATCTTCAAGTACCCGGTCGAAGGCCGCCGCCTGGTCCGCAGGCTCAACGTCGACGGCGACGGCCAGGGCGACCTCGGCGGCCACGGCGGCGAGAACCGCGCGGTGCTCGTGTACCAGCGCCAGTCCTACGAGCACTGGCGGCGGTTCCTCGGCCGCGACGACCTCGAGGACGGCCGGTTCGGTGAGAACTTCACCGTCGACGGCCTGCCCGACGACGAGGTGCACATCGGCGACCGGTACCGGATCGGCGAAGCCGAGTTCGAGGTCACCCAGCCGCGCGTCACGTGCTTCCGCGTCGGGATGCGCCTCGGCGAGCCGCGGATGCCCTCCCTGCTGGTGGCACACCACCGGCCCGGCTTCTACCTGCGGGTCGTCACCGAAGGCCACGTCCAGGCCGGCGACGAGATCGTCCGCACCCGGACCGGCCGGCACGCGATGAGCGTCGCGGACGTCGACGCGCTCCTCTACCTGCCGGGCCGCGACCGGGACGCGCTGCGCAAGGCCGTCGACATCCCGGCGCTCAGCCCCGGCTGGCAAGGGTCGTTCCGGGACCTGCTGGCCGCGGAGGAACCGGCACCCCGCGGCTGGAGCGGGTTCCGGCCGCTGCGCGTCGCCCGGGTGGTGCCCGAGAGCACGACCGTGGCCTCCCTCCACCTGGCCGCCGAGGACGGCGCGCCGCTCCCCCGTCCCGAGCCGGGCCAGTACCTCACCCTGCGCGTTCCCGGGGCCGGAGACCCGGCGCCGGTCCGGAGCTACTCGCTGTCGGCGGCGCCGTCGGACCGCGAGTACCGCATCAGCGTCAAGCGCGACGGAGTGGTCAGCAGCTACCTCCACACGCACCTGGCGGCCGGCGCGGTCGTGGACGTCGCAGCCCCCCGCGGCGACTTCGTCCTGACCAGAGACGACCGTCCCGTGGTCCTGATCTCCGCGGGCATCGGCGCGACGCCGGTCTTGGCCATGCTGCACGCACTCGCCGCGAACCGGGCTTCGCGAGAGGTCTGGTGGCTGCACACCACCCGGACCGCCGCCGAGCACGGTTTCGCCGACGAGGCACACCGGCTGCTGGCGAGCCTTCCGCACGGCCACGAGTACATCCGCTACACCGCGGAAAACGGCTGGCTGACGCGCGAAACCCTGTCCACCTTGAACCTTCCCGCCGACGGCACCGCCTACCTGTGCGGACCGGACGCCTTCATGACGGCGATGCGGGAATCCTTGGTATCTCTGGGGTTCGACCCGGCGCGTGTCCACAGTGAACTGTTCGGCGGCGTGTCCGCGATCAACCCGGGCCTCACCGGCGTCGTCCGCAAGACCCCGCATCCCCCGGCCGGCACCGCGGGCACCGGGCCCGCGGTCACGTTCGCGCGCAGCGGGCTCACCGTGCCGTGGAACGACCGCTACCCGAGCCTGCTCGAGTTCGCCGAGGCGTGCGACGTGCCGACCCGCTGGTCGTGCCGCACCGGCGTCTGCCACACCTGCGTGACCCCGGTGCTTTCCGGCCGCGTGCGGTACGACCCCGACCCGCTCGAGCCGCCCGCGCCCGGCGAAGCACTCGTCTGCTGCGCCCGTCCGCGGGAGGACGTCGTCCTGGACCTCTGAGCTACCGCCGCCAGTGGATGTCACCGGGCGGGCGGTAGACGCAATTCTGCGGGTCGTGCGGGAATGGATCGGCGAAAAGCTCGCACTCTCCGCCGCGGGAGAGCCGGCTTTTCCGGCTGCTGTACCCGGACGAAGGGGCGCCGGTCAGCCAAGCCCGGTCGATCGCGCACGCGGTCTTGTGCTGGGCGCCGGCGCCGGCCGGGTTCCTGCTCGTGACGATCGGCTCCGGCATCGGGAACGGCCTGCTCACCGCCGCAGTGGTACTGACCGCGCTCGGCTGGCTGCTGTCCAAGCGGCATCTCGCCTTCACCGGGCCGGCGCGCGCCCTGGCTGAGGTCGGGACTCATTTCGCGAGCAACGTGAGCAGCCGGGCCACCTCGTCCCGGACCGCGTCCCGGCCGGGGGCCAGGTAGCGGCGGGGGTCGGTGAGGGCTGTGTGCGTCCCGAGCGTCGAGCGCACAGCTTCGGTGAGCACCTGGTTCAACCGCGTCCCGATGTTGACCTTGACGATTCCGCTCGTCACCGCCCCGCGCAGTCCCTCGTCGGGTACGCCGGACGAACCGTGCAGCACGAGCGGCACGGGAACGCTGTGCGCGAGCGCGGTGATCAGCTCCTCGTCGAGCACCGCGCTGCGGTCGGCCATGGCGTGCGACGATCCGACGGCCACCGCGAGCGAGTCCACGCCGGTCGCGGCGACGAACTCGCGGGCCTCGTCCGGGTCCGTGCGCACGCCCGGCGCGTGGGCGCCGTCCTTTCCGCCGATCTCGCCGAGCTCCGCCTCGACTCGGCAACCCGCCGCGTGGCAGCGTTCGACGACGGCTTTCGTCCTGGCCACGTTCTCGGCGTAGGGCAACGCGGCGGCGTCGAACATGACGGACGTGATGCCCAGGTCGAGTCCCTCGCGGATCAGCTCCTCGTCCTCGATGTGGTCGAGGTGGACCAGGACGGGCGCGGTCGCCGTCTCGGCGAGCCGCAGGCAGGCGAGTGCGAACGGCGCGAGCGAACCGTGGTAGCGGACGGCGTTCTGCGAGATCTGCAGGACCACCGGGAGCCCGCTGCGCTCCGCGCCGGCCACGACGGCTTCGGCGTGCTCGATCAGGATCGCGTTGAACGCCCCGATCGCGCGCCGCTGCGTTCGCAGGTCGTCCAGCAAGGCGGCCCAGTTCATCGGATCCTCTCCACTTTCACCGCAGGAGCCCACTTGTCCCTGGCCGCGACGTCGATCTCGCCGGCGACCGGCCGCAGCACCGCGGCGGCCGACGTGGCGACCACGTCCGCCAGGGCCACCGGCCAGTCCACTTCGGACGTTCCACCGGCTTCGGCGAGACGCACGGCCAGCGCGGCGGCTCCCGCGTCTCCCGCACCGGCCGAATTGCCGGTGACGACCTCGGCGGGCCAAGCGCGCCAGGCGCCCCGCGCGGTCACGGCGATCGCGCCTTCGGGGCCCAGGGTGGCGACCACCGCCGGCGCTCCCGCGGCCACGAGGTCCTGACAGGCTTCTGATCCGGGCCCGGCCAGCTCCTCCAGCTCGTCTTCGTTCGGCATGAGCACCGCGCCGCTCCCGGCGGCCTCGCGCAGGGCTGCGCCGGAGACGTCGGCGATCACCGGCACGTCGTGCCGGAGGCACAACCGGGCCAGCTTCGCGGGGACGTCGGCGCCCAGGCCCTCGGGCACGCTGCCGGAGATCACGACAGCACCGGCCGGCAGTTCGGCGCGCAGAGCGGCGAAGATGCCTCCTTCCGCCGTCCCGTCGGCCGGAAAACCGTTCTCCTGCAGCATGGTCGTCCCGTCGGCGGGAGTCGCCACCGCCACGGTCCGCCGCACCGCGGGCAGCGCCGGGACGAGCCGGTGCGCGAGGCCCAGCCGGTCCAGCCCGTCCCCGAACTCGTCCGGCGTCCGCGTGGTGGTCAGTGCCAGCACGAGGCTCTCGCCGCCCAGCTGACGCACCACCGCCGCGACGTTGACGCCCTTGCCACCGGCGCGTGACCGGACGTCGGACACCCGCGTCGTCCCGCCGAGGTGCAGCGCGTCGACCCGATAGGTCACGTCGACGGCGGGGTTGAGGGTGATGGTGAGGATCCGACGCGTCACGGAGCCGCGCCCGCGACGCTGCCGGGGACCGGCTCGGTGGTCCTTTCCGCGCGGTAGACCATCAGCGTCGATCCGGCCAAGGCCAGCACGATGCCCGCGATCTGGAACCCGGTGGGCGCGGCGCCGAAGAGCACCAGCGACAGGACGATCGTCAGCACGGGGGCGAGTGCGTTGGTCACCGGCGCCACGATCGACGCCTTGCCCCGGCTCATCGCCATCACGAGGAACAGCGCGCCGACCGAGTTGAGCAGCTGCGTGCCCGCGGTGAGCGCGGGCGCCTGCCACGGGAACCCCAGCGGGAGCCCGCCCATCATCAGCACCGCGACCGGGATCAGCAGCAGCCCGCTGATCGTCATCCAGCCGAACGTCGAAGCGTCGTCGACGCCGGCGAGCGCGGCCTTGCGCATGAAGAACGCCTGGACACCCCACGCCACGCAGACCAGAACGGCCAGCACCAGGTAGAGCCACCCGCTGTCACCGCCGTCGCCGGTGGAGACGGAGAACAGGACGACGGCGACGAGCGCGAGCAGCACACCGGCCCACGACCACCCGCCGAGCCGTTCCCGCAACGCGGCGAACGCCAGCAGCACCGTGACAGCGGGCGAAAGCGCGACGATCGGGAAGATCACGTAGGCCGGCCCGATCGTGAGGGCCTTGAACAGCAGCAGCTGCCCGCCCGCACCGGTGAGCCCGATCAGCAGCCCGTACCCGGCGGCCACCCGGCCGCGGTCGAACTTCTTCCCCCGCAGCGAGAACCACGCGGGCACGAGCATGGTCAGCGCCCAGACCACGTACACCATCGGGTCGGGGTAGGCGTAGAGCTTGGTGGGCAGGGCCGAAATGGCCCCCCACACTCCCCAGAACACCACCAGCAGTCCCGCGTACGGGATCCAACCGCGGGTGGGCACACCTGGTCCGGTCATCGTGGCTCCTCAGCGAGGCAGGGACGCGGTCGAGTGGACTTGCTCGGCCCGCAAGGGGTGTCCGTGCAGGCGCGCCGCGTAGAGTGCGGCACCGATGTGCGGTTCCAGCAGTGGCTCACGAAGGTCGTACTCGAGGGACAGCGCATCGCGGAACGACGCCAGCACGTGCGCCGACCCGAACATGCCGCCGGAGTACGACACCGGAACCCGTTGTGCGGCATCGAATTCGAGAGCCTTCCGGCCGACGTCCACGAGCAGCGCGAGCTCCCGCCCCGCTTCCCGGAGGACGCCGGTCGCGACCGCGTCGCCGGCGTCCGCCGCCCTGGCCACGACCTTGCTCAGCGTCGCGACCTTGCCCCGGTCGCCGTGCCACTGGTTCACGACGACGTCGATCGCGTCGAAATCGGCGGCGAGGCCGAGCGCCTGGCGCATTTCCGCGACGAGCGGCCCGGCGGGCAGCCGCCCGTCGACCATGCGGCTGAACGCGTTCAGGCCCTGGATCGCGACCCAGTAGCCGGAGCCTTCGTCACCGAACAGCTCACTCCAGCCACCACCACGCCACTGCCTGCCCTCGTTCTCGCCGTAGGCGATCGAGCCGGTGCCGGCGACGACGTTGATGCCGTCGACGGCCCCGAGCGATCCGGCCCAGCCGCAGATCATGTCGTTGCCGCAGCGGTAGTTCGCCGTACCGAGCACCCTGGCGGGCAAGGCGTCCAGCTCGGGCAGGTCGGCGCTGATCTCGCCGTAGGCGGGCAGGCCGAAGAACGCGTACGTGATGTCCGGAACCGAAATCCCGCCGGCGCCGCACACCGCGCCGATCCCCTCGGCCAGCAGGGGTTCCACGATCTGCAGACCTTCGCTCAGGTAGTACACGCTCGCGGTCCGCGCCTCCGCGACGACCCGGCCGTCGAGGTCGACCAGGCAGAAAGCCGTCTTCGTCCCCCCACCGTCGACACCGAGGAACATCTCAGCTCACCTCCGAAGGAGCGAATTCGTGGATGACCACGCCCTGGACGACGCGGTTCACCTCCCCGTCGGGGAACGGGTTGTCCGGGGTGATGCCCAGCGCGAGCGAGCACGCGAGTGCCGTGGTCTGCGCCGTGATCACGGCGAGCAACGCGTGACCGGCAACGGGTACGCGGGATGGCGAAGGCACGGGCCAGACCTGTGCGCCACCGAACTCGGTGGCGTCCTCCCCGCCCACCACGACCACCCGCTCCGCGCCGAGTGACTGCACCAGCTCGCGCGCGATGTCCGCGTCGTACCGCCGCGCGTGCGGATCGGGGGACAGGAAGACCACGGCGACGGTGCGCTCGTCGAGCACCGACTTCGGTCCGTGCCGGAAACCCAGCGACGAGTCGGCGATGCCGACGACCTCGCCTCGGGTCAGCTCCAGGCACTTCAGCGCGGCCTCCCGGGCCAGCCCGCGAAGCGGCCCGGAGCCCAGGAACACCAGCCGGGCCGGCTTGGCGCCGGAAATCGCCGACGCGTGCTCCGCGGCACCGGCGAGCACAGCCGCCCCGGCGCGTGCCAGCGCCTCGACGTCGACGTCCACGCCGAAGGCGAGCAGGGCCGCCAGCGCCATCCCGGTGAACGAGGAGGTCATCGCGAACCCGCGGTCGTTCACCTCCTCTGGGAGTGCCACCACGACCGCGTTCCCGGCACCGGACCATCGCCGTGCCAGCTGTCCCCCGGGGTCGCAGGTGATCACCAGGTGCCGCAGCCCGGGAGCCAGCCGGTCCAGCAGGTCCGCCGCGGCGACGGACTCGGGGCTGTTGCCGCTGCGCGCGAAGGACACCAGAAGGATCGGCCGGTCGTCCACCACCACGGCAGCCGGGTCGGCGACGATCTCCGTGGTCGCGATCGCCTCGACCGGCCGGCCGAGGTGGCGGGCGAGATCGCGGGCCACGACCTCGCCGACGAACGCCGAGGTACCCGCACCGGTGAGCACGATGCGCGGACCGGGGAGCCCGATCAGCTTGTCGATTTCCGGCCGGGCGCGCCGCACGGCGTCCGCCACCCGCGGCCAGGTGGCGGGCTGCTGCTCGATTTCCCGCGCGGTCCAGCTGCCGCCGAACCGTCGCCCGCTGCTGTGCATAGGTGTTGCCTCCGATTGCCGGGACGTACTCCCGGAGATTCATCCGCTCCCGCGGGAAGGGCAAGGTTCGATGTCCAAATGCGCATTCGGATTGCGCGTTTCGCCGCGGACAGCTGTCGTAAGCTCGGCCCATGTCCACGCGGAAACGGCGCACCACCCGGGCCGAACGGCTCTCGGAGCTGTTGCGGGTGCTCGCGGACACCGGCGAGCTGCACGTGGGTGCGCTCAGCGCCCGGTTCGGCGTCTCCTCCGCCACGCTGCGGCGCGATCTGGCCAAATTGGAGGAACAGCGGCTGCTGACCCGCACCCACGGCGGCGCGCGGCCCCGGGGGCGCACGAACGAGGTGCCGCCGCCCTACCGGGAAAGCCGTTCCCGGGACGCCAAACGCGCCATCGTGCACGCGGCGATCCGCACGCTGCCGGCCGGTCCGCACGTCATCGCCCTCACCGGCGGGTCCACCACGAGCGAGTTCGCCCGGGAGCTGCCGGGCCGGGCGGACCTGACCGTGGTCACCAACGCGTTGAACATCGCGATGGACCTGGCGCTGCACCCGCGGCTGAAGCTGGTGGTGGTCGGCGGGGTCGCCCGGCCCCAGTCCTACGAGCTGGTCGGCCCCTGGGCCGAGCACGTGCTGGCGTCGATCAGCATCGGCACGGCGTTCGTCGGCGTGGACGGCATCGACGCGACGGCGGGCATCACCACGCACGACGAGAACGAGGCCAGGACCAACCGCGCCATGCTCGGCCGCGCCCGGCAGGTGGTCGTGCTGGCCGACGGCAGCAAGCTCGGGCGGACCACCCTCGCCCGCATGGGCGACATCCAGGACGTGCACGAGGTCATCACCGACTCCTCCGCCGCGCCCGGCGCGGTCGCGGCGATCCGCCGGGCCGGTGTCCGGGTCACCGTGGTCGAGGTCGGCTCCGCCGAGACCCGGTGAAACGCTCATCGCGAATGCGCGTTTGGTTGACCGCGAAGGTCGTTCTCCCTACCTTTCGCCGGACAACAGCCCCGACGATGACGGAGTCCGTATGAAGCGTCTTCTCCCCGTCCACGGCAAGCGATTCGCTTCGTTCGCGGCGGCGGCCGCAGTGGCCGCCGGTACGCTCGCCGCGACAGCGGCACCGGCCTCGGCCGCGGTCACCCTGCCCCCGCAGGCCGCCGGGTTCGACTACCAGATCGGTGGCGCCTACACCCCGCCGTCCGGGGTGCAGATCGTCAGCCGCGACGTCTCCGCGGCCCCGGCGAGCGGCAAGTACAACATCTGCTACCTCAACGCTTTCCAGGCGCAGGAAGGCCAGGACGGCGACTGGCCGAGCGACCTGCTGCTCCGCGACTCGAACGGCAACAAGGTCGTCGACCCGGACTGGAAGGAGACCCTGCTGGACCTGCGCACCGCCGACAAGCGCACCCGGGTCGCGGCCAAGGTCGGCAGCTGGATCGACACGTGCGCCTCGAAGGGTTACCAGGCGATCGAGCCGGACAACTACGACAGCTACAGCAGGTCCAAGAACCTGCTCACCACCACGCACGCGCAGGAGTACATCAAGCTCCTGGCGGCCCACGCCCACAGCAAGAACCTCGCCATCGCCCAGAAGAACACCCCGGAGCTGGCCGGCAACCGGGTCGCCAACGGCCTCGACTTCGCCGTCACCGAAGAATGCGGCGAATACGAGGAGTGCGCCGACTACGCCGGCCCCTTCGACAACCGGGTGGTCGACGTCGAGTACACCGCTTCGGGCATGAGCAAGGCCTGCCCGGAGTGGAAGAGCAAGATCAGCATCGTCCGGCGTGACCTGTACGTGGTGCCCCAGGGGTCGAGCGGGTACGTCCGCAAGACCTGCTGACCCCCGGTCCCGCTGTGACCGGCCACGAGGAAGGTCACAGCGGGACCGCTGTCCACTAAGGACGATTCAGCCGCACGACCCGGGTACTTGACACGCCCCGTTCCGCTCGCTTTACTGCTGTGCACGTCGGAACCCCACGTCCGACGTCAGAGGTATGCCCAGCCGGTATGTCGGTTTCTGCCGCGAGCCCGGACTGAGTCGCCAGGACCCGCTCGTGGTCCGAGGCGGGGTCATGCCCACCATCATCCGGAGTTTCGATGATGTCTTTTCCCTTCCCCGGCAAGACCCGCTGATGGACCGCCGCGGATTCCTGCGCGGCGCCGGCGGTCTGGCTCTCGGTGCCGCCCTAGCCGGCTGCGGCCCGGCGCGATCCGCCGGTGGCCCGGTCACCGTCGAGATCTGGCACGGCCAGACCGACACCGGCAAGAAAGTGCTCGACGAGCTCGTCGCGGACTTCCACCGGACCCACCCCGGGATCCGGATCGACCTGGGCGGCGGTGTCCTCGCCGACGCGATGCTCCAGAAGATCACCGCGGCGCTCGCGTCGGGGTCGTTCCCGGACATCGCCTACGTCTTCGGTTCGGACCTCGCCAGCGTGGCGCGCAGCCCGAGCGTCGTCGACGTCACCGACCTCGTCGACGCGGGCCCCGGCTTCTGGGCGCCGGCGCGGGAAGCGGTCACCGTCAACGGCCGCGTCCGCGCGGTCCCGGCGCTGCTCGACTCACTGGCCGTGGTGTGCAACAAGGAGCTGTTCGGCAAGGCCGGGCTCCCCCTGCCCGCCGCGGGCTGGACGTGGGCCGACTTCGTCGGCACAGCGAAGAAACTCACCGACGCGGGCAGCGGCACCTTCGGCACCGCCTGGCCCGCCACCGGCGACGAGGACACCGTGTGGCGGCTGTGGCCGATGATCTGGGATCTCGGCGGCGACGTCGTCGGCGCCGGCGGGCGTGGCATCGGGTTCGCCGAACAGGGAGTCCGCGCCCTGGAGGTCGTCCGCGACCTCGCCGCGGCGCACGCGGTCTACCTCGATCCGAAGACCGGCAGCGAGCAGATGTACCAGGCGTTCGAAGCCGGTCACATCGGCATGGTCGCGACCGGCCCGTGGCAGCTGCCCGACATCACCGACGCCGGGATCGACTACGCGGTCGTGCCGCTGCCGAGCTTCAGCGGCCGCCCGATCACCATCTCCGGCCCGGACACCTGGACACTGTTCGACAACGGCGAAGAGCGCGTGGCGGCGGCCCGCACCTTCCTGTCCTGGCTGGCGGACCCGGCCCAGGACGTCCGCTGGGACGACGGCGCGGGCAGCCTCCCCCTGAGCCGCCGGACGCAGCAACTGCCCGCGTGGCAGGAGAAAACCGCCGAAACGCCGGGCCTGCCGGTCTTCGTGGACGCGCTGGAGAACGCCCGCGTCCGGCCGGTGCACCCGGCCTACCCCCAGGTGTCGGCGGCGCTCGGCACCGCGATCGTCTCCGTGCTGCTCGGCCGGGCGACGCCGCCCGATGCGATGCGCGACTGCGCCGCGGCCGCGAACGCCGCCCTGATCATTCCGCGATAGGGAGCCGCCATGCCCGGACTGCCGAGGCCCATCACCGTCACATCCGTACAACGGCGGCGCCGCGAAACGGCGGCCGCGTGGGCCTACGTCTCCCCCGCCGTGCTCATCATCCTCGGCCTCGGCGTGGTGCCCGTGCTCTGGTCGCTCGTGCTGTCCTTCCAGGCCGACGACCTGGTGACCCCGAGTCGCTGGGTCGGCCTGGACAACTACGCCGCGCTCGCTCAGGACCCGCACTTCGCCCAAGCCGTCGGGAACACCTTGCTGTACACGGTGCTCTACGTCCCGCTCAGCATCCTGTTCGGGTTCCTGCTGGCGCAGGCGCTGAACCGGCGCATCCGCCTGGTCGGCGTCTACCGGACGCTCGTGTTCGTCCCGTTCGTGCTGTCGGCGACGGCGCAGGGCGTGCTGTTCTCCTTCATCCTCGACCCGCAGTTCGGCGCGGCCAACTCGGCCCTGCACCACCTCGGCGTGTCGCCGCAGGGTTTCCTGACCGACCCGGCGCAGGCGCTGCTCGTACTGGTCGGCATCACGCTGTGGAGCGGCACGGGCTTCTGCGTCGTGGTGTACCTGGCCGCGCTGCAGGACGTCCCGCCGTCGCTGGTCGAGGCCGCGCGGCTGGACGGCGCCGGAACCTGGCGTGTGCTCCGGCACGTGACGCTGCCCGCGGTGACCCCGGTGACGGCGTTCCTGGTGCTGTGGCAGCTGATCACTTCGCTGCAGGTGTTCGACCTGGTCTACGTCACGACCAAGGGCGGCCCGCTCGGCTCGACCACGGTCATCGTCTACTTCGTCTGGGAGCAGGCGTTCAAGAACTTCACCGCCGGCTACGGCGCGGCGTCGGCCTACGTGCTGGCGCTGGCCCTGCTCGTCGTCGTGGTCGTCCTTCGGGTGCTGCGCCGGCCCGGGAAGGCCCTCCGATGAGGATACAGCCGATACAGCCGATACAGCCGACACGGTCCGCCCGGCTCGACGTGCCCGCGACCCGCGCGCTGCCCGTGCTGCGCCGGCCCCGGCTGCCCTTCAGCCCCTGGCACCTGCTGCTCGTGCCGCTGGCACTGCTGTTCGCGGCGCCGCTGGTGTGGCTGCTGCTCAGCTCCGTGATGAGCAACGCCGAGATCAACCGGTTCCCGCCCGCGCTGTGGCCGTCCCATGTGGACTTCGCCGGGTACCGCTATGTCCTCGAGAACGCGCTGTTCGTGCGCTGGTTCACGAACTCGCTGATCGTCTCGGCGGTGACCGTGGTGTCGAACCTGCTGTTCGGCACGCTGGGCGGGTACGCGTTCGCGCGGATGCGGTTCACCGGCTCGCGGGCGCTGCTCGCGCTGATGGTCGCGACGATGGCGATCCCGTTCCAGCTCACCATGATCCCGACGTTCCTGGTGATGAAGAAGCTCGGCCTGATCGACAGCCTCGGCGCGCTCATCGTGCCGTCGCTGGTGACGCCGTTCGCGGTGTTCCTGCTGCGTCAGTTCTTCCTGTCGCTGCCCCGGGAGCTCGAAGAGGCGGCGTGGATCGACGGCTGCTCGCGGCTGCGCGTGCTGTTCACCATCGTGCTGCCGCTGTCGCGGCCCGCGCTGAGCACGGTGGCCGTGCTGACGTTCCTGAGCACCTGGAACGACCTGACCTGGCCGCTGATCGCGGTCAACCACGACACCACTTACACGCTGCAGCTGGGGCTGACGACGTTCCAGGGCCAGCACCACACGAACTGGGCCGCGGTGATGGCGGGCAACGTGATCACCGTGCTGCCCGTGCTGCTGGCCTTCCTCGGCGCGCAGAAGACGTTCATCCAGTCGGTCACCTCCAGCGGGCTCAAGGGCTGAGGCGTCCACTTCGCACAACCGGATCGGATTTTCGATGACCCCCAAGATCACCTTCGTCGGCGCGGGCAGCGTCGTGTTCACGCAGGGCCTGCTGGCGGACCTGTTCGCCTACCCGGAGCTGGACGGCGTGCACGTCGCCCTGCACGACATCGACCCGGACCGGCTGGCCACCGCGCTGGCCGCGGCCCGGCGGATCGCCGCCGTGCGGGGCGTCAAACCGGTGCTCACCGCGCACGCGGACCGCCGGGAGGCGTTGTCGGGCGCGGACTTCGTCGTCGACATCGTCCAGATCGGAATGGGAGAGGCGACGCGCACCGACTTCGAGGTTCCAGCGCGCTACGGCCTGCGCCAGACCATCGGCGACACCCTCGGCATCGGCGGGATCTTCCGCGCGCTGCGGACGTTCCCCTTCCTCAAGGCACTCGGGGAGGACATCGCCGACGTCTGCCCGGAGGCCTGGCTGTTGAACTACACGAACCCGATGGCGATGAACGTCCAGTACCTGAGCGAGGCCACCGGGCTGACCCGGGTCGTCGGGCTGTGCCACTCGGTGTACTGGACCGTGCACGGGCTCGCCGAGCTCGTCGGGGTGCCGTTCGACGAGGTCACCTACGTCGCGGCGGGCGTCAACCACCAGGCGTGGGTGCTACGGTTCGAGCACGCGGGCGCGGACCTCTACCCGCGGCTGCGGGAGCTGGCCGAGTCGGACGAGCAGCTGCGGCGCCGCGTCCGGTTCGACATGCTGCGTCGGCTCGGCTACTACCCGACGGAGACCAGCGAGCACTCCGCCGAGTACGTGCCCTGGTACCTCAAGCACGACACCGAGATCGAGCGCCTGCGGTTGCCGATCGGGGACTACCTCGGCATCGTCGCGGAGAACGAAGCCGAGTACGAGCGGACCCGCCGGGCGATCGCGGCGGACGAGCCGCTGCCCGTCGAAGGCACGGGCGAATACGCGCCGCAGATCGTCCACAGTGTCTTGACGGGCACGCCGCGGACCGTCTACGGCAACGTAGTCAACCGGAGCCTGATCGAGAACCTGCCGTCCGGCGGCGTGGTCGAGGTGCCGTGCCTGGTCGACGGCACCGGCGTCCGGCCGACCCGGATCGGCGCGCTGCCGCCCCAGCTGGCGGCGCTCAACCGGACGTACCTGAGCGTCAACGACCTCGTCGTCCGAGCGGCCGTCGAAGACGACCCCCGCCACATCCGGCACGCGGCGATGACCGACCCCGCCACGGCGGCCACGCTGCCGGTCGAGCGGATCTTCGAGCTGTGCGACGACCTCGTCCGCGCCCACGGCGACCGGCTCCAGCCCGCCCTCCGCGCCGTCCTCGGCACCTGACCCGTGGCGAGGACGGTCAATCCCTGTCCAGCTGCCAGTCGCGGGCGGCTGGCGCACCCACGGCGGTTTCGTCTTGTCCGTACGGCACCGGGTCGGTCAGGTGAGGTCGGCCAGCGCCGGCGCGACCTGGGTGAGCTGGTCGATGCCGGGCCCGAACTCGGTGCCGATGGGCAGCAGCAGCGTGACGTGGTCGGCGCCGGCGGCCAGGTGCGCACGCACCTTCGCGGCGATCGTGTCCGGCCCGCCGTGGGCGACGAGCGCGTCCACCACCTCGTCGCTGTCTCCGGCGGGATAGCCGAGTTCGGCCAAGCCGTCCCGGAAGCCGGCGTTGCCCGACCAGCCGGCCACCACCTGCCGGGCGGTCGCCCGTGCCCGGTCGCGGTCGTCGTCCACCACCACGGACTGGCCCACCACCAGCAGCTTGTCCGGGCCGAGCAGCTGCCGGGCCCGCGCCGTGTGCTCCGGTGGCAGCCTGGCGGGCAGCGCGCCGTCGGCGATCTCGGCGGCCAGCCCGAGCATCTTCGGCCCGTTCGCGGCGAGGATCCGCGGATAGGCGGTGTCCGGCGCGGGTGGCCAGGTCTCGCCGTCCATGCCGCCGACGTAGTCGCGCATGGTGGCCAACGGCCTGCCGAACCCACGGCCGACGCTCTCCGCCTGCTGCGGGTAGCCGACCCCGAGGCCGAGCGTGAACCGGTCCGGGAAGGCCTGGGCGAAGTAGGCCGCGGCGCCGTGCGCGGTCTGCGGCGGCCGCGCCCAGATGTTCGCCACGCAGGTGCCGAACGCCATCCGCTCGGTGGCGGCCAGCAGCACGGACAGGTGCGCGAACGCGTCCTTGCCGATGACCTCGTTGGTCCACGCGGCCCGGTGACCGGCTCGTTCCAGCTGCCGGACCGCCGCCCGCTGGTGCTCGACCGGCGGCGTGCTGGTGAACGAGACCGGCAGGCAGACCCCGACCGGCCCCAGCGTCCGCCGCGCCACGTCCACTACCTCGTCGGCTCCCATGGTGCTCCCCCTCATCGCGTGAAGTAGTGGCCGGCGTCGAGGTCCGCGAGCAGTCCGGGACGGGCCGGGCGCCAGTCCGTCACCTTCTGCGTGACGGCGCTGGAGGCCGGCGCGTCCATCGCGAAGATCGGCCCGAGCCAGCCGAAGTGCTCGGCGGCCTGCTCCACGGGGACGGACGTGACCGGCAGGTTCAGGTGCTCGCCGATGCGCTCGGCGATCTGCCGCACCGGGATGCCCTCATCGCCCACCGCGTGCAGCCGGCTGCCCGCGGGCGCGTGCTCCAAAGCCAGCCGGTACAGCAGCGCGGCGTCCAGCCGGTGCACGGCAGGCCACGCGTTGGCCCCGTCGCCCGGATACGCCGACACGCCCCGCTCCCGGGCGATCCCGATCAGCCGCGGAACGAAGCCGTGGTGGTCACCCTCGCCGTGCACCGATCGCGGCAGCCGCAGCACCGAGCCGCGCACGCCACGGTCGGCGGACGCCAGCACCGCTTCCTCCGCGGCGAGCCGGGCCGCCGCGGGCGTCCCGGCTGCGGGGACGGTGTCCTCGGTCGCCGTCCCGCCCGGGAGCGCCGGGGTACCGGAGCTGATCACGAAGGGACGATCCGTGCCGGCCAGCGTCCGCGCGAGGGTCTCGACGGCACGCAGGTCCACCGCGACGGAGTGCTCGAAGTCGGTGAAGTCGTGGATGAACGCGGCGTGGATCACGCCGTCGGCCGAGGCGGCACCGGCGCGCAGGCCGTCCAGGTCCCCGAGGGTGCCGCGGTGCACCTCGGCCCCGGTCGCGGTGAGCGCGGCGGCGGACGCGTCCGATCGGGCCAGGCCGAGCACCTGGTGCCCGGCGTCGAGCAGTTCCCGCACGACCGCGGTCCCGATGAAGCCGGTCGCACCGGTGACGAATACGCGCATGATCTTGTCGGACTCCTTCGAGGGGGTGAGGCTCCGGCAGCGGCCGGGCCGGTTCTTCCACCCTGTCCCCGGACGGCCGTCCCGAGCCAATGAAACCTTCGTATCGCGCAATACGGCTTGCGCATCACCGCAGCTACTCTGGGGGCATGCCCGACCTCCCGACGGCGGTGAACCTCGATCTGCGGCTGGTCCACAGCTTCACGGTCATCGCCGAACACCGGCATTTCGGCCGCGCCGCCGAAGCCCTCCACGTCACCCAGCCGTCGCTGAGCCGGCAGATCCACCGCCTGGAACAGCAACTCGGCGTCCGGCTGCTGGACCGCACTCCGCGGGGCAGCAGCCTCACCGAGGCGGGCCAGGTGTTCCTGCCCCAGGCCACAGCGTTGCTGCGCACCGCGGCCCAGGCCATCGCGCGCACCAAGGCCGCGGCCCAGCCCAGCCGCATCACCGTCGGCTACACCACCGGCCTGATCGTCACCCCGGCCGTACGCGAGCTGCGCCACCGCCATCCCGACGCCGACGTGCGGACCCAGCACGTCGCCTTCCACGACATGCGGGCCGCCCTGCTGGAACACCGGGTGGACGCGGTGGTCGGCCGGCTGCCGTTCCCCACCGATCAGCTGCAGGTCACGGTGCTCTACGACGAACCGCGCGTCGTGATCGTGTCGCCGGACCACCGGCTGGCCGGCAAGGAGCAAGTCACCCTCGACGACATCGCCGACGAGCCCCTGCCCCGGCTGCGCGAGTCCGATCCGGCGTGGAGCGCCTACTGGCGCATCGATCCCCGCCCCGACGGCCGCCCCGCACCGGACGGTCCCGTCATCGACGCGATCGAGGACAAGTTCGAACTCGTCGCCGCCGGCCAAGCCGTGGCCATCTTCGCCGGCCACAACATCCGGGCCCTGCGTCCCGACCTCACCTCGATCCCGCTCGAGGGCGTCGATCCGGCCCATGTCGTCCTGGCCACCCGCGCCGACGACCGCAGCCGCCTGGTCGCCGCGTTCCGCAAGTACGCCCGGACCCACCTCGGCGCGCCGGACTCAGCCGAACCCACCCCGTCCTGACGCGGCTTCCCGGGGTGCGGCCTCGAGCACCACGGGATCCGCGCACCGCTCAGGAGACCGTCCACACCTGGCTCGAGGCGCCCGACCCGCCGAGCTGGCTGACCTGCGCGCCGCTCGCGGTCGACGACCCGGCCACCCCGATCACGAGGCCGCTGTTGACGTTCACCAGGACGTACTGACTGCCGGTGAGACTCCCCACCAGATCCGCCGCCCACTGCTGGCCGGCGGCGCCGGTGCACGTCCACTGCTGCAGCTGGATCCCGTTCGCCGTGGACCCGTCCGGCACGTCGAGGCACAGCCCGCTGTTGACGTTGACCATCGTGAAGACGTTGTCCGAGACCTTCGTCAACCGCCACTGCTGGTTGGTGCCCCCGTGCGCGGGCCACTGGATGATCTTGCCGCCGGCCGCGGTCGAGGCGCCCGAGGCGTCCATCACCATCGAGCTGTTGGCGTTCTTCAGCACGTGCGTGGTGGCGCTGGGCAGCCCCGAGTTCGCCGACCACGTCCCCGCGTCGGCGTCGAGGTTCCAGCTCGGGTACTGGCCCAGGTTGACCGTCGTGCCGCGGATCGTGAGCGGGAGCCAGATCAGCGGCGAATCGCCCATGGCGTTGCCCGTCCAGCGGTCGCCCGCGTAGATGTAGGTCGTCGCCGCACTGCCCTGGACCGTGATGATGTTCGCCGTCTGGCTGTTGTAGGTGTTCGTGCCCGGCGCCGCGAAGTTCCGGAACGCCGACCAGGGCCCGGCGGGCGACGTCGCGGTCGCGTAGACGTTGTCGTTGGTGGCCCACCCGGTCAGGTGCGAAGCCAGCAGGAAGTACGTCCCGCCGATCTTGATCATGGCCGGGGACTCGTAGTTCGGCAACGTCGTCACCGCACTCGCCACCGACGTGTAGTCCGCGGACAGCCGGTAGATGCGGAGGCTGCGCCCGGCGTTCTCGCTCATCAGGTACGCGGACCCGTCGGTGTCCTGGAACAGGCCGATGTCGCGGCTCTGGTTGCCCAGCGGCTGGAAGCTCCCCCGGTAGCTGTACGGGCCGCAGGGCGTGGGGCTGGTCGCCACGCCGACCCGCTGGTCGGAGTAGCTCGTGTTGTCGATGTGCAGGTACATCACGTACATCCGGGTGGTGGCGTTGTAAAGGACCTTCGGCCGTTCGACGATCCGGTTCGGCCCGAGGTCTCCACTGCCCTGCTTCGCCAGCGCGATCCCCTGGTGGGTCCAGTGCGCCAGATCCGTCGACGAGTAGCAGGGGATGTCCTGGAAAGCCGTGTTGGCCGTGGTCTGGCCGGTCTTGTCCTCGCCGAAGCCGTACCAGGTGGTACCGACCTGGACGATGCCCAGGCCGTGCAGCTGCAGAGCGCGACCGGCGGTGTCCGTGCGCGTGGCTCCGAGGGTGAACGTGTTCGTCGCGCCGTGCGCTTGCGCCGCGGGCACCAGGACGCCGGCCAGGACGGCGATCAGGACGACGAGCAGTGCGAGCGGCCGGTTCGCCTGTTCCCTCGGGAGCCGGTGCGGTGAGCTGGACATCCGGGGTTCCTTTCCCTTGTCGCACAGGTGCGTGGGTGCGTGGGTGCGTCAGCGTGCGGAGAAGTCCTGGTTGGTGCCGGGCGCGTTCTTGCACGGCCACTGGTCCAGCTGCTGCCCCGTGGCGCCACTGGCGCCGTAGACGTCCAGGCACAGGCCGCTGTTCCGGTTCTTGAACTGCCATGAGCCGTCGGACTGCTGCTGCGGCAGCCAGAGGCTTCCGGCGGAGGTGCTCGCCGGCTGCTGGACGATGTCCGGGACGCCTTGCGCCGTCGAGCCGCCGGACACCGAGACGTCCTGGCCGGAGTTCCGCGCCCGCAGTTCGCCGTAGCCGCCGGAAGCCGCGACGAACTGGAACTGCTGGTTGCTCTGCCCGTTGCAGGTCCACTGGTCGATGGCGGCGCCGGCGGTGCTCGAGTTGCCGTACACGTCCAGGCACAGGTTGCCGGCGGCGGTCACGAGCGTGTGGTCGCCGGCCGGGAAACCACCCGTGCTACCGGAGACGGTCCAGGTGAACGTCGCCGTCCCGGACGCGCCGGTGGTGTCCGTGGCGGTGACCGTCACGGCGTAGGTCCCGCCCGCTGTCGGAGTGCCGGTGATCAGGCCGGAGGAGGCGTTGATCGACAGCCCCGGCGGGAGGCCGGTGGCCGCGTAGGCCAGGCTCTGCCCGGCCGCCGAGTCGGTCGCGTGGATCTGCAGGCCGCTGATCGCCGTACCGGCGGTCCCGGTCTGGTCGCCGGGGCTGGTGACGGTGACGGTGTTGCCACCCGTGGGACCGGTCGGCGTCAGGTAGATCGCGAAGGCGTCGTGCGAAGCCTGGAAGGTGAACGGGATCGTCACCGAACCGCCGGAGACGTTCACGTTCTGGCTGAAGACGACCTGGGGTGCGCTCAGCGGCGCCTGGTCCGGGATCCGCTGCACCACGACCTTGACGCTGCCGTTGCCGGCCAGCCACGGCACCGAGGACAGCCCGGTGAAGGCGACCGACGCGGGGCCGGTGTACCCCTTCTCGTCACCGATGACGGCGACGGCGCGTTGGGCCGCACTGTCCTTGGCCGCCGAGATCGCCGTGGAGCCGACCTGTCCGGAGGTGTTCACCAGCGTGCCGGTCATGTCCGCGTAGTCGCGAAGCACCCACCAGTGGCCGGTCGGCAGCCAGGTTCCCCCGCTCTGGGTCAGGATCCCGGTCAGGTTCGGCGTCACGCAGCAAACCCAGTTGCCCCGCATCGCGTTGACGTAGCTCGACTGCGCGAACCGCGCCACGTACCAGGCCGTCACGCCGGCGGTCTGCCGGTCGGCGGGCTGGTATTCGTTGGCGGACAAGGGAATGGGCGAGAGCCCGTTGTTCGAAAGGTACCGGGTGATCGACTGGCCGACCTGCACCGGGTCGTCCCCATCGCCCTCGTCGTGGTTGGTGATCTCGTCCGGCACGGTCCCGGCCGCCTTGGTGTGCGACAGGAACGCGTTCCACTCGGCCGGGTTCTGGTCCGGCGTGAACGCCAGCGACGGCCCCACGATCAGCGTGCCCGGCGCGATCCGGCGGATCTCCCGGTAGGCGGTGTCCCACATCTGGAAGTACTGCGGGCTGGACACCCCTCGGGTCCAGAACGCGGAGATGTCGGGCTCGTTCCAGATGTCGTAGGCGAACTTCAGCCCCGACGCCTGCAACGCACCGACAGTGGCGTCGATGAAGCTGATCCAGTTCGAGCAGTTGCCGTTGTCGCACGGGTACATCGTGTTCGACGGCTGACCGCCGTTCGCGCCGTAGATGTCGCTGACCAGCACCTGGTACTGCGCGTGGTAGGGCGGCTGGGTCAGCCGCCTGGCCTGCGCGATGATCGAGTTCACGTCGGCCTTGGTGGCGGTGCCGTTCTGGTAGTTGTCCCTGATCCAGCCGCCGGAGAACCAGCCACCCCCGCGGAAGGCCGTGATGCCGAGCGGCTGCAGGTACTGGTCCGCCGGCTGCGTGCCGTCCTGGCTGATGCCGTACAGGAACCCCTCGCCGACCGCGGTCGCGGGCCCGCGCGCCGACGAAAGGTCCACCGTCATCGACTCACCCGCCGCCGCGTACCCCGAAGCTGCCGGCAGCAACGGGAACGCCACCACCAGAACCGCTGCGACCGCCGACGCCAGGCGCCCCGACCGGAGTTTCGTCCTCATCGACTCCTCCTGCGGTTCGGCGCCACCTCACTGTGGCGCGACACGACGGGACGCGGAACGGAGTGTTCTGCGTCCGGTGCGGAAAAGATTCGTCGGCGGCCGGCCGGCTCGCCGGGCGTCGAACCGGTTCGCTGACCGGTCCGCCAGAATAGTACGAACCCGGTCGGCGGCAGGTCAATGACGTCTTGCACCCCACCGGGCGCGCCGACACATGGACCGATTCAGCCGGATGTCCTGAACTTCTTGCTGTCACTCGATATCCGGCTTCGCCGTCACTCTGGTCCGCACCTGGTTCCCGACGCGGGAACCGGACCGGAACTGAAACTTACATCGCCACCGAATGGGCGGTCGAATCGGTTCGAGTGGCGGCGGTTTGCCCGTCGGCCTCGCCAGATCTCCCCCGCGCCGGGTGACGGCCGGGGCGCCGTGCGCGGGCACCGTGGGGTCCGCCGCCGTCCGTCTCCGGAGGGATCCGCATGGTGCGAGCAACGTTCACCGATTTCCCGGCCCACCGGTTCCGCAAGCCCCGGCGGCGCCGGACCGCGGCCGGTGACCGGCAGGCGCGCCGCTCCGCGCGGCACCCCTTCCGGGGACTCGCCGACCGGTTCGGCGGCGCGCACCCGCCACCGGTCCCGTGGCCGCCCGAAAGCGACCTCGGGACCGGTGGCACTTCGCCGCCCCGTGCGCTCGTGGTGCTGCTGGGCGCCGCCGCCGCGGTGGTCGTGCTGGCCGGTATCCAGGCCATCGCCTGGTTCGCCGGCCCGGTGTTCCTCGCCCTGGTCGTCGTGATCACCCTCGATCCCGTGCGGACGTGGCTGCGGGACAAGGGGCTGCCGCGCTGGCTGACCGTCGCCGTGCTGGTCGTCACCGTCTACACGGCGTTGCTCGCCTTCTTCCTCGTCGTCGTGGTGTCCGTCGCGCAGCTGTCGGCTCTGCTCCCCGGCTACGCCGGGCGGGTCGACGAACTGCTGCACGACGGGCTGACCGTGCTCGGCCGGTTCGGGGTCGGCGAACTCCAGCTGCGGACCATGCTGTCGTCCCTCGACGTGGGGAAGCTGGTCGGCCTGGCCGGTTCCCTGCTCGCCGGGGTCGGCGGCCTGGTGACGAACCTGGCCTTCCTGTTCGCCCTCCTGCTGTTCCTCAGCGCCGAGACCGCATGGGCGGGCCGGCGCCTCGAGCGGATCGGGCGCGACCGGCCGTGGATTTCCGCGTCGTTGCGCGGGTTCGTCACCGGCACCCGGCGGTACCTGCTCGTGACGACCGTGTTCGGCGGGCTCGTGGCGGCGCTCGACACCACCGCGCTGGCCCTGCTCTCCGTGCCGGGTGCCGTGCTGTGGGGGCTGCTCGCCTTCGTCACCAACTACATCCCCAATGTGGGCTTCGTGATCGGGGTCGTCCCGCCCGCGCTGATCGCGCTCCTCGACGGCGGCTGGCGCAGCCTGCTCCTGGTGCTGGTGGTGTACGCCGCGCTGAACTTCGTGGTGCAGTCGCTGATCCAGCCCCGGTTCGTCGCCGGCTCGGTCGGTCTGTCCACTTTGGTCACTGTGCTGGCGCTGGTGTTCTGGACCTGGCTGCTGGGCCCGCTCGGCGCGGTCCTCGCCGTGCCGGCCACCCTGCTCGCCAAGGCACTGCTGGTGGACGTCGACCCGCGGGCCCGCTGGGCCGACGCGCTGCTGTCGGCACCTCGCCGCGACGAAGGGTGAGGAACGTCAGGTCAGCCCGTGCTGGCGAGCGACCACGACAGCGGAACGCCGGTTGTTCACACCGAGCTTGCCGTAGATGGCCCGCACGTGCGTCTTCACCGTGTTGACCGAAACCGTGAGGTCGGACGCGATCTCGTCCAGCGACCGCTGAGACGGCAGCCGCTGCAGCACCACCTGCTCGCGGTCGGTCAGGTCGCTGGGCGGGGCGTGCGGGACCAGCCGGCCGCGGACCGCCTGGGCGAACCGGTCCAGCGAGCCGAACCCGCCGGAGTGGTCGATCAGCAGGTGCCCGACCCGCGGTTCGGCGAGGGCGAACGGCCGCACCAGCCCGTTCGGGCGGGCGAGCGCGAGCGCGCGGTCGAGGGCGTGCAGGGCCTTGGTCCGCCGGTGCGAGCGCAGGGCGAGCGCCGTTTCGGCCAGCGACCGGTCGACCGGGGTGGCCGGCAGCAACGCCGTCGCCGAGGCGGTGTCCCGCAGGACCGCTTCGGCCGCCTCGGTTTCGTCGGCGGCGAGGTGGGCGCGGACCCGCAGGACCGCCAGCTCGCCGCTGCCGGGCAGCCGCTCGTGCACCCAGGCGAGCACTTCGGCCGCGTGCAGGCCTTCGCCGAGGGTGAGCGCCGCGTGGTACTCCGCGACCGCGCACACCCCGACGACCTCGCGGGACAGCTCCAGGTCGGCGAGCCGGTGCCGCGCGGCCCGCATGACCTGCGAGCTCGCCACCCGGTCGCCGTCGTCGAAGCGCACCATGCCTTCGAAGAACTCGCGCAGCGGCCGCAGCAGCGGCACGCCCCCGGGCACTTCCGCCGTCGCCGCCTGGGCCAGTTCCCGGGCCGCGGCGACCGGCTCGGCGCGCATCAGGTCGTCGTAGGCCAGCAGCAGGTGGCACTCCGCCACTCCCGGGGACCGGCGCCAGCCGTGCCGTCGCGCGACGGCGAGGGCACCGGTGCAGGCCCGCCGCATCGCCGGGTGATCCCCGCCGACGGCGGTGGCGACGGCGACCGCGAGCCTGCTGTGGAGCACCAGGTGGTCGAGCCGCTCGCCCTTGGCCAGCCGCATGGCTTCCTGCGCCTGGGTGACGGCGTGCCGGCGTGCGCCCCGGTACACCGACCGCCATGCGCGATCGAGGTTCGCCCACGCGACGGTTTCCGGGCGGCGGGCCGTCGGCAGCTCCGCCTCCGGCGGGTGCCTTCCCGTCACCGAGGCCAAGTGCCGGACGGCGAGCGGCCACAAGTCGTCGTCCGCCGCTTCTTCGCCGAGGTCGGCCCGCGCTTCGGCGAGCCGGCCGCGTTGGATGTGCTCCAGTGCGGACGCCAGCCGCAGTTGCGTGCTCGCGGCGACGGTCCCGGCGCCCAGGTGGGTCAGCGCGACCCGCACCGGATCGCCGTCGCCGGCCAGCACCTGGCGCACGGCCTGATCCCGGGCCAGCGCCAGGACCCGCACCCGGTCGCGCCCCGCCACGGCGTGCCGGAGCGCCTCCCCGAACCGGCCTTCGCCGGCGTACCACCGCGCGGCGATCCCGTGCAGCCGCGGCACCCGCGCCGGGTCCCGCCGCGCCAGCTCGGCACGCAGGAAGACGCGCAGCAGCGGCGGGAGCCGGTAGGTCTCGGCCGGGGTCCGCGTGACGAGACCCAGCTCGCGCTCGAGTTCGTCCAGCCTGGCCCCGGCGTCCGGACGGCCCGACAGGCGGACCGCGAGCGCCGGCCCGGCCGCGTCACAGACGCTCAGTGACAGCAGGAGATCCGACGTCGCCGCGGGCAGGCGCGAGAACACTTCCTCGGCGAGGAACCGGGCGACGGCACGATCGTCACCGGTGACGGAGGCGACGAGGGCGTCCGCGTTCTCCGCTTCCCGCACCGAAACCGCGGCCCAGCCGAGGGCCGCGGCCCAGCCCGCGGTGCGTTCGGTGAGCTCGCGCACGCGGTCGTCGCCCACGGTGGCCCCGGTGGCCCGCAACAGGTTCCCGGTTTCCTTCGCGGTGAACCGGAGTTCGGCGGCCTCCACCCGGGACAGGGCACCTTCGACGTGCAGGCGGGCCAGCCGCAGCCGCGGCTCGACGCGGGTGGCCAGCACCAGCCGCAGCCCGGGCGGCAGGTGGCGCGCGAGGGTCGCGAGCGCCTCGAGCGGTTCCGGGTGCGAAAGCTCCTGGAGGTCGTCCAGGACCAGCCGGACCGGGTGGTCCAGACCGGCGACCGCGTCGTCGAGGTCGGCCAGGAACGCGCGCCGCCGCCCGGGCTGTGGCGGACCGAGCCGGTGCAGGACTCCGTCCACGGGCACGACGGGACACCGGCGCAACGCGCCGAGGATCGCCGCCCACAACCGGGACTCGTCGTTGTCGTCCTCGTCCAGGGACACCCAGGCGACGGCGCGACCGTCGCGCGCCCAGCCGGCCAGCGCCGTGGTCTTGCCGGCCCCGGCCGGCGCCCGGACCACCGTGACGGGCCGGGTGGTGGCGCGGTCGAGCAGCACCCCCAGCCGCGCACGGGGGACGAAGATCCCGGGCAGCCGCGGGACCGCGACCTTGCCGCCGGGAACCGGCCGGAACGGGCTTGTCACTGGATCGGGCACGTCAACCTCTCGGCTGTCGGGAGACTTCGCCCCGGATCCGCGGTCGACGCCGGGCGGAGGCCACGACTGTACTGATCACGGGCAGGCGAGGAGGATGCCGGGTCACCAGATTTCGTAGGTGGCTTGGTCACCGTGCACGATGACGGCCCAGATCACGAGGACGTCGAGGGCGATCACGATGACGCCCCAGAACGGGTACGCGGACAGGAAAGCCAGCTGCGCCAGCGCGTTGAACCCGGCGAGCGCGACCGTCACGACCCGCGCCCACTGCGAGCCGGTGGACAACGCGACACCGGTCACGACCACGAGGCAGCCGACGATCAGGTGGAGCCAGCCCCAGCCGGCCAGGGAGAAGACGAGCAGCCCGGACGGGCCGACGACGTAGTAGTCGCGGTCGAACAACGCGACCACGCCTTCCACCACGGTGAACAGTCCCACCAGGACGGTGATCGCCGAGGCGAACCAGATCCAGCCGACCCGCCGTGACCGCGCGACGGCCCGCTCCGGCGGGAGGGGTGCCCGGGCGCCGGTCGTCCCGGCCCGGGGCTGCATGGGTTCGGTCATGATCCCTCTTCCTCGTTCGTCGACGAACTGCGGACCCGGGCGATCATGGTCGGTCGCCGGTCCGCCGGGCCTCGCCCGCCCCAGGTGAGATCAGGTGGTCCGGTCGCGGTGCGCCCGCGGCTCACACGGCGTGGGCGATGCCCTGCCCCGCCGCCGGAGGAGACAGTGCGGCACGACCACCGAACCCGGACCGAGGAGGACGTCATGTCCACGTTGACCGTGTGGCGGTTCCCGACCGTCGAAGGTGCCGAAAACGCCCTGGATCTGCTCCGGCAGCTGCAGAAGCAGCAGCTGATCTCGATCGCCGATGCGGCTTGCGTGAGCTGGCCCGAGGGACGGAAGAAGCCGAAGACGAAGGATCTCGGTTCCCTGACCGGTGCCGGCGCACTGGGCGGGGGCTTCTGGGGCCTGCTGTTCGGCCTGATCTTCCTCGTCCCGTTGCTGGGCATGGCCGTCGGCGCGGCGATCGGGGCGCTGACCGGGTCGCTGAGTCACGTCGGGATCGACGAGGAGTTCATCGACACCGTCCGGGCCAAGGTCACCCCCGGGACGTCCGCCTTGTTCGTGATGTCCCAGGACACCGTGCTGGACCGGGTCGTCGAGCCGTTCAAGGAAACCGGCGCCTCGCTGCTGAGCACCAACCTGTCCGATGAAGAAGAAGCCCGGCTGCGCGACGCCTTCGGCGAAACGCACGAGGCGATGCGGTAGCGCTCCCGGGGGCGCCGTCGCGGGAGGACCGCGGCGGCGCCCCCGAGCGTCGCCGCGGCCCCGCAGGAGGTTCCGCCCGCCCGGGGGCGCTCCCCCGAGAGCGCCGCGGGGCGGGCCGACGGGATGGCGAAGCGAGGCGCCGAGCGTCGCCGGGGAGATCCCCGTGACACTCCGGCCCGGCGCCGGCGGGCGCTCGTCGTCCACTTCGTCATCACCGCACCTCCACGGCTCACCTTGCGGTCCGCGCCGCTTCCGGTCGTCACCCGTGGTGGATGACTCCCCGCTTCACCCCCGGCGGGCGACGCCGCGGCGGGTTCCGCGGCCGACGATCCGTCCATGACTCTCACCGACAAGCAGAGCGCGGCACCCGATGCGCGGATCGTCCGGGGACGCGCCGCGCGCACCGCCGTGCCGGCCGCCGCCCACGCCGAGTTCCCCGGTCCGGTCCGGCGGGCGGACCCCCTCAGGCTGCTGGCGCGCCAGGACCGCGACCGGGTGCCGGAACTCCTCCCGCTCCGCTACGGCCGGATGGCCGCCTCGCCGCTGGCCTACTTCCGCGGCGCCGCGCTCCCCGCGGCGGCCGACCTCGCCCTGACCCCGCGGACCGGGTTCCCGGTGCAGGCGTGCGGAGACGCCCAGCTGGCGAACTTCGGCTTGTTCGCGGCTCAGGGCCGGCGGCTGGTCTTCGACTTCGCCGACTTCGACGAAACCCTGCCCGCGCCCTGGGAATGGGACGTCAAACGGCTGGCCGCGAGCTTCGAGGTCACCGGCCGCCAGAACGAGCACCCGGCGGGCCAGCGGCGGCGCACGGTGCTCGCCGCGGTCGAGTCGTACCGGCTGGCGATGCACGACTTCGCGCGCCGCACTCCGCTCGACATCTACTTCGCCCAGGCCGACGCCCGGACGATGCGGGTGGTCGCGTCCCACCGACTGGGGCCGGTGAAGCGTCGCGTGGCGGGAGTACGCCGGTTCACCGAAATCCGTGACGGGCAGCTGCGGCTGGCCGCGCGTCCGCCCTCGGTCGTCCCGGCGGGCCGCCTCGCCGGGGACGGCGACCCGGCGACCCTGACCGACCGCCTCGGCGCGGTGTTCGCGCGGTACCGGCGCACGCTCGGCCCGGCGCGGCGGGCGCTGCTGGACCGCTACCGGCTGGCCGACGTGGCGCGCACGGTGCCCGGGCCGGGTGGGGCGGGCACGCGCTGCTGGGTGGCGCTGCTGGTCCGGACGGGCACCGGGGATCCGCTCTTCCTGCAGCTCAAGGAAGCCCGGCCCTCGGTGCTGCAGGAGTACACCGGCGCCGCCGTGCCGGGCGGCCCCGGCCGCCGGGTCGTCACCGGGCAACGGCTGATCCAGGCCACCGGCGACGTCTTCCTCGGCTGGGCCCGCGCCGCGGGGTTCGACGGCCCCGTCGGCGAGTTCCACGTCCGCCGGCTGCGCGACGACCAGGACGCCGGCGACGTCACGACGATGACCCCGGACGTGCTGAGAGCCCACGCCCGGCTCTGCGGGTGGACGCTGGCCCGGGCGCACGCGCGCACCGGGGACCCGCTCGCGATCGCCGCGTACCTCGGCTCGGGTCCGGCCTTCGCCGAAGCCGTCCGGGAGTTCGCGGTGGCCTGCGCCGACCAGAACGAACGCGACCACGCCGCCCTGCGGCAGGCGATCCGGGCGGGCCACGTCACGGCGGTGTCCGGGTCGTGACCGGGTGACGCGCGCGGCCCTTTCACCCGTCGGCGCGGCGCACCGGACGCGGGAGCTCCCGGACCCGGTGCACGGACTCCACGCGCATCCCGAGCCCCTCGAGCCTGCGCAAAATCCCCGGCAGGCATCCGGGGTCGGGCACCGTCCCGAAAACTATCGTCTCCGGTGGAACGGGCACGACGAGCACTCCCCGGAAATCTTCGGCACCTTCGGCGGCCCATTCCGGAATGGCACCGCATCCCCGGAAGACGTAATTCGCACCGGTGACCATACCGAGGACACTCACCGGGTACTCCCGTCCCGGCGGGCCCGGCCCGCCGAGTACCAGGCGCCGGCGACGACCGCCACGTCGAGCAGCACCACCAGGACCGACCATCCGCGCGCCGGCAGGAAGACCAGCCTCGCGACCAGGTCGGTGCCGGCGCGGACACCGGTCCGCACCTCGGCCACCGAGGTCAGGGCGGAGAGGGCGACGGCCACCCCGAGCAGCACCGACCCGATCCCGACCCGGCCGGTCCGCACCACCTCGAGCACCACGACCTCACCCGGTCCGAGCCAGAAGAACTGCGAGGCGGCACATCGGCGACGACGGCAACCGGGGGCATTTCCACGAATTTTCACCCGCCACACGATTCTGCCCGTGGCCGTTGTTTTCCTCGCCCGCAGCGGGTGAGCCCGGCCAATTGCGTGGCAAGATCCGCCGGGATCACCCGGAACCGAACACGAAGGAGAATTGCGCATGCGTCAATGTCGCGAAGTCTCGTCCCGAAGACGGGTTCCGAGAACGAAGATCACCGTTCCCGCTCCCCCGGCGGATCTCGTGTCGCGGCCGCGCCTGCTCACCGTCCTCGACGGAACGACCGAAGCGGCCATGGTGTTCGTCGGTGCCCCGGCGGGGTTCGGCAAGACCGTGCTCCTCGCCGACTGGGCGCGGCGCCAGGACCGCGGCGCGGTCGCCTGGCTGTCCGCCGACGCCGACGACAACGACGACCGGCTCTTCTGGTCCGCGGTCCTCGAAGCGCTCGGCGGATCCGGCCGCCTCCCGGACGGCAACCCGCTGCGGGCGCTGACCGTGCCCGATGCCCCGAGGTCCGACCTCGCCTTCCTCGCCCAGGTCGCCGACGCACTGGACACCCTGCCCGACCCCGTCGTCCTCGTCCTCGACGCCGCTCAGGAGATCACCTCCCCCGATCCGTGGCACGGGCTGCGGGCGCTGGTCCGCCACCAGCCGGCCGGGCTGTGCCTGGCGATCTCGAGCCGGCGGGAACCGCCGCTGCCGCTGGGCCGGGCCCGGCTCGCGGACCGGCTCGTCGAAGTCGGCGCCGCCCGGCTGCGGTTCACCGCCGACGAAGCGGACGCCCTGTTCGCCGCGGCCGACGCGATCCCGCGGGACGAGGTCGCGCCGCTCGTCGCCCGGACCGGCGGCTGGCCGGCCGGGCTGCGCCTGGCGGCGGCGTCCGCGGCCCGGCACGGCAGCCTGCGGGAGTTCGACACCGGACAGGACAGCGGCGTCCTCGACTACCTGACCGACGAGGTCCTCGCCCCCTTCACCCCGGCGCAGCGGGAACTGCTGCGGACGATCAGCATCTGCGACGAGCTCCCGGCCGGGCTCGCCCCGGTGCTCAGCGGCCGCGTGGACGCGGAAGCGATGCTCCACGAGCTGGGTGGGCCCGCCACCCACGTGGTCGACTCCGACGGCGTCCCGCCGCGCCACCGCGTGACCCCGCTGCTGCGCACCTACCTGCGGTCCGAGCTGCAGCGCCGGGCGCCGGACCGGGCGCGGGCCTCCACGCGGCCGCGGCCCGCTGGTTCGCCGGGCACGACCGGCCGGCGCCGGCGCTGCTGCACAGCGTCCGCGCGGGCGATCCCGCCCGGGTCGGCGAGCTGCTGCGCGAGCACGCCGTGACGCTGTTCCTCGCCGGAGAGCACCACGTCCTGCGCCTCGCGCTCGCCGTGTTCGAGGGCCGGAGGATGCCCGCCGGTCCCCTGGCCGCGCTGATTTCGGCCGCGCTCTGCCTGGAGGCGGCCGAGACGTCGGCGGCCGGCCTGCAGCTGGCGCGCGCGGAGGCGGCGTGGCCGGACCGGCCGGCGACCGAGCTGACCGTCCTGCGGCAGCTGGCGTACTCCCGGCTCGCCCAGCTGGACGGCACGCCGGCCCGGATCCGCCGTGCGGCCGAAGAGATCGACGAACGACCGGCCGAGGGCACCGGTCTCGGCGGCCTGGCGACCCTGTACCGCGCCGGCGTCCTGCTCACCCGCGACCAGGCCCGGGAGACCCTGGTGCGGCTCCTCGGCACCGCGGAATCGCTCCGGCAGGACTTCACGGTCGCCCAGTGCCTCACCACCCTCGCCGAGCTGGCCGGCCGCGACGGCGACTACCGGGTGATGGAGACGCTGGCCCGCCGGGCGGAAGTCCGCCGTCCGCGGGAGAATTCCCTGCGGTCCCTCCAGGGCGCGCAGGCGAACGCCCTGCTGGCCTACGGCGCCCTGTTGCGGGGCGAGCCCGCCGAGTGCCTCAAGCACGCGAAGGAAACCCGGCACCTGGTCGGTGACGCCCCGGCGCGGGCGGCTCGCGACCTGCGGCTGCTCTCGGAGATCCTGCGCGGCGCCGCCGAGTTCGAGCTCGGCGGCTGGCACGCGGGCCTGCGGCGGCTGCGCCGGGCCCGCACCCGCCTCGGGACCGGACGGGCCTGCCCCACCGGGTACGCGGCTCTGTGCGCCGTGCTGGAGCAGCGTGCGGCGCTCAGGCTGGGCGCGGCGGCCCAGGCCAGGGACACGGTCCGCTGGGCCCTGCCGATCCTCGCCGGTTCGGGCGAGCTGCTGCTGATGCGCGCCCGGACCCAGCTGCGGCTGGGCCGGCACCACACGGCGAGCACCGTGCTGCGGTCGCTGGCCGACGACGAGGTGCCCGTGGAGCTGGCGTGGGCCACCATCGAGGCGTCGCTGGTCGGTGTGCAGGCTGCGCTCGCGGCGGGGGCGCGGGAGCGGGCGGCCCGGCTGCTCGACGAAGCCCTGCGCACCGCCGAGCCCACCGGCGTCCGGTTCCCGTTCGTCTTCGCCCCGGCCGAGCTCGTCGGGTTCCTGACCAGCAGGCTGGGCGGTCTCGGCGCCGGCGAGCGGTTCGCGGGCGAGATCTTGTCCGTCCGGCGCCGGCTGCGCACCCCGCCGATCCCGGCGCCGCTGACCGAGCGCGAACGCAGTGTCCTGCGCCTGCTGCCGACCCAGCGGTCGATCGACGAGATCGCCCAGGACCTGACCGTCTCGCCGAACACCGTCAAGACCCACGTCCGCGGCATCTACGCGAAGCTCGACGTCCGCAGCAGGCGCGAGGCCGTCGCGATCGCGCAGAAGCGCGGCCTGCTCGACACCGAGGTCGCCGACTTCACGGTCTGACGCACCGCTCGCCCCACCCGGAGCGGGTGAGGCGAGCGGCACCGGGATCGGTGTCGAGTGGGCCGGGCACGCCGCAGCGTGCCTGGCCCCGATCCCGGCTGAGGAGATGTCATGGCCCTGGCGAACGCGGAGTACCCGTTCCTGAACCTCATGTGGACGATGTTGGTGTTCTTCTGCTGGATCGCCTGGTTCTGGCTGCTGTTCGTGGCCTTCGGCGACCTGTACCGCCGCGCCGACGTGTCCGGCTGGGCCAAGGCGGGCTGGACGGTGCTGGTGATCGTGCTGCCGATCTTCGGCGTGCTGCTCTACCTGATCACCCAGGGGCGGCACCTCGTCGAGCGGCAACGGTCCCGCGAAGCGGGTTACGTGTCCACATCGGACACGACCGGCGCGGCGCAGATCGCCGAAGCCCGGCGGCTGCTCGAGGACGGCGTCATCGACGACGCGGAATTCCAGGCGCTCAAGCGGAAGGCCCTGGCGCGGTGACGCGCCGGTGGCGGTTCGTCCACCTCGCGGTGCTCCGGCCGCTGCTCACGGTCACCGCGCTGGTCTGCCTCTACTACCTGCTCCCGGTCGGCCAGGCCCTGCGGCCGTGGACCGCGGTCGTGTTCACCGCCGGGCTCGCGCTCGTCGTGCTGCTGGTCGTCGGCGAGGTGCGGATAATCCTGCGCTCGCCGTTCCCGGCCTGGCAGGGCGTCCAGGCGCTGGCCCTCATCCTCCCGCTCTTCCTCCTGCTGTTCGCCGACGGCTACTACGTGCTCGCCCACGACAGCGCGGGCTCGTTCGGCACGGCGCTGACGCGGACCGACGCCCTGTACTTCGCGGTCACCGTGTTCACCACCGTAGGCTTCGGCGACATCGCCCCGCTCTCCACCGGTGCGCGGGTGCTGGTGACCCTCCAGATGATCGCCGACCTCGCGGTGCTGGGCGTGGTGCTGCGGGTGATCGTCACCGCGGTCCGGCATTCGTCCACACAGGACGGTTCACTCGGGCAGCAGCAGGGCCGCGACCAGGCCGGCCACCGCCGCGACCGCCAGCGTCGTGAGGGCCAGCGCGAAGGACCGGCCGCCGAGGTGCGGCGTCCCGGCCAGGACGGAACCGGCCAGCGCCGTCCCCACCGACGAGCCGAGGTTGGACGCACTGCGCGACACTCCCGAGATGTCGCCCTGGGCGGAGTCCGGGAAGCGCGACTGCACCAGGTTCACCGACGCCGTCAGCATGATCCCGACGCCGGCGCCGAGCAGGAACAGCCCGGGAACGGCACTCGCCACGCCGGAATCGGACCGGACCAGGAGGAGCACGAGGACGAGACCCGCAATGGCGATGACGAACCCCGCGCGGACGAGGCGGCGCTGGGAATGCCGTCGCGCCAGCCGTCCCGCGGCCGCCGAGGCACCCAGGATGCCGATCGTCGCGGGGGTCAGCATCAGCCCGGTCTCGATCGCGTCGTACCCGCGGACCTGCTGCAGGAAGACCGCCACCACGAAGAACGAGCCCTGCAGGACGAGCCATTGGACGTGCTGGGTCGCCAGCCCGAGCCCGGTGACGCGGTCGCGGAAGAGGCCGGGCGGGACGAGCGGCTCCCGGCCGACCCGCTCGCGCGCGCGGACGTGCGCGAAGAAGACCAGCAGGCAGAGCGCCCCGATCCCGGCGAACAGCCACACCGGCGAGACCCCGCCGGCGTGCAGCAGGACGACCCCGCCGACGGCGAAGTCCGCGCGTGAGACCAGCCAGCCGTAGGTGCCCGCCTGCAGGACGCCGAACACGACGAAGAACAGGCCGGCCGCCGAAAGGACGGCGCCGGCGACGTCGAACTCCTTCTCGCGGGGCGGTGCGGGCGGTTCGGTGACCCGCACCGCCAGCAGGACGATCAAGCCGACCAGCAGCACCTGCAGGAGGAAGGACGCGCGCCAGCCGAGCCACGTCGTGACCAGGCCGCCGACGAGCGGCCCGGCCGCGGCCCCGAGCGCCCCCGCTCCGCTGACCACGCCGAAGGCGCGAGCCCGGCTCTGCAGGTCCGGGCTGGTCACGGTGATCAGGATGTAGATCGGCGGGATCATCAGCGCCGACCCGATGCCCTCCAGCACCGAGTAGCCGAGGATCAGCAGCCCCGGCCCGTGCGCGAGCGAAGCCAGCAGCGCACCGGCGCCGTAGACGGCCAGCCCGGCCAGGAAGCAGCGCTTGCGGCCCAGCAGGTCGCTCAGCTTGCTGCCCGGCACCATGAGCGACGCCATGGTGAGGGTGAACACCGTGATCGCCGTCTGCACGCCGATCACGGTCGTGCCGAGGTCCGCGGCGATGTCGCTGACGGCCACGGTCATGGTGGTCGCCGCGTAGCTCGCGACGAACTGGGCGAGGGCCAGGGGCAGCACGATCATCGGCGGGCCTTCCTCGTCGGGTGCCGCACACGGTGGCCCGGCCGCGGCCGGGCCACCTCACCTCCCGTGGATGAGGCAGCCCCGGCGTGCTCCGGCGACGGTGCACACGACCCGACCCCACGCCTGGAGGAACCCATGACCGAGACGACGATCGCCGAGCACGCGCTGATCGGCGATCTGCAGACCGCCGCGCTGGTGACGACCGACGGGTCGATCGACTGGTTCTGCACCCCGAGGTTCGATTCGCCGTCGGTCTTCGGCGCCCTCCTCGACGACGAGCGCGGCGGCCGGTTCCGCGTCCGCCCGGCCGGCGCCTGCGCGAGCTCGCAGATGTACCACCCGGACACCGCGGTGCTGATCACCCGGTTCTCGGGCCCGGACGGCATCGGCGAGGTGGTCGACTTCATGCCGCCCTGCGGCACCACCGCCACCACCCGGCACCGGATCGCCCGGCTCGTGCGCTGCGTCCGCGGCCGGATGACGTTCGACGTGGTGGTCGCGCCCCGGTTCGACTACGGCCGCCGTCCGCACCAGGCGATGCTCGCGCCGAACGGGGCCGTGTTCATCGCGCGCGACACGTCTCTGGTGCTGCACGCGGTGCGCGAGCCCGGCGACGAGCACCTCGCCGAAGCGCACGTCGAAGGCGAGGACGTGCACCTGCGGCTCACCCTCACCGCGGGCCAGGTGCGCGGGGTCGTGCTCGAGACCGACGCCGCGGAGCCGCCGCGAGAGATCCGCGTCGCGGAGTTCGAGGAACTGTTTCAATCCACTGTGGACTGGTGGCGCGCGTGGCTGGCCCGGTCCACCTACCGCGGCCGCTGGCGGGAGATCGTGGCCCGCTCGGCGATCACCCTCAAGCTCCTCACCTACGCGCCGACCGGCGGGCTGGTCGCCGCGCCCACCCTCGGCCTGCCCGAGCAGCTCGGCGGGGAGCGCAACTGGGACTACCGCTACACCTGGGTCCGGGACGCGTCGTTCTCGGTTTCGGCGTTGCTGGCGCTCGGGTTCGCCGAAGAAGCCGCCCGGTTCGGCAGCTGGCTCGGCGACCGCATCCGGGAAGGCGCGGGCGGGACCGGCGGGCCGCTGGCCGTGCTGTACCGCGTGGACGGGACGACGGACCTGCGGGAGGAAAGCCTCGCGCACTGGTCCGGGTACCGCGGTTCGAGCCCGGTCCGGATCGGCAACGACGCCGCCGGGCAGCTGCAGCTGGACATCTACGGCGAAGCCCTCGACAGCGTCTTCGCCGCCGACCGCGCGGGGTTCGAGCTCCCCCACCAGGGCTGGACCGCCCTCCGCGCGGCGCTGGACTGGCTCGGCGAACACTGGGACCAGGCCGAAGAAGGGATCTGGGAGACGCGGGGCGGGCGCAAGTCCTTCACCTACGGCCGCCTGATGAGCTGGGTCGCGTTCGACCGCGGCATCCGGCTGGCGAGCGCCCACGGCCGGCCCGCGCCCGTCGAGGACTGGACCTGGCAGCGCGACAGCATCCACGGCCAGGTCCTCAGCCGCGGCTGGCACCGGACGCGCAACGCCTTCGTCCAGCACTACACGGGCGAAGAGCTCGACGCGTCCCTGCTCCGCATGCCCCGCACCGGCTTCCTGCCCGCCAAGGACCCGTTGTGGCTCTCGACGCTGGACGCGATCGGAACCGACCTGGTGACCGACAGCCTGGTCTACCGCTACGACATCGAGGCATCCCCGGACGGGCTCGCCGGCGACGAAGGCACGTTTTCCTTGTGCAGCTTCGCCTACGTCGACGCGCTCGCCCGCGCCGGCCGGCTCGAGAAAGCCCGCACGGCGTTCGAGAAAATGCTGACCTACGCCAACCACGTCGGCCTCTACGCCGAGGAAATCGCGCCGACCGGGGAGCAGCTCGGCAACTTCCCGCAGGCCTTCACCCATCTCGCCCTCGTCGACGCCGCGGTCACCCTCGATGCCGCGCTCGGCTGACGAAGCGGTCTCGCCCGGAACGGGTGACCCGGCCGGGACCGGCACCGAACACGATGGGGCACCCGTCGAGGCGAGCCCGGGAGGCCGACAGCCATGACCACGACCAACCGACCGAGCCGGACCACCGAGCCGGCGGGGTCTCCCCCACCGCCCGCCGAGGGGGCGCGGCACGCACGGCCACCGGCCGCTGCGTGGATCTCCTGGATCGCGCTCGCGCTCATGACGACCAGTTCCGTCGCGAGCCTGCGCCCGTCGCCGACGATGGCCGTGTACGGCCTCGCGGCCGTCTTCCTCTACGTCGTCCCGGCGATCGTGTTCCTGCTGCCGACGTCGCTGGTCTCGGCCGAGCTGGCGTCGGCTGGCCGGGCGGGGTCTACAACTGGGTGGCGCTGGGGATCTCCAAGCCGATGGGCTTCCTCGCCGTCTGGTGCCAGTTCGCGATGACGATCTTCTACTACCCGAGCCTGCTCGGGTACGTCGCGAGCACGCTCGCGTACGTCTTCGACCCGAGCCTGGCGAACAACGGGTGGTGGACGGCCGCGGTCATCGTCGTCGCGTACTGGTCGGGGGTCTGGATCTCTTCCCGCGGCACCAAGGGAGTGGCGGGGCTCGCCGGCGGCGGGCTCGTCATCGGGACGCTGCTCCCCGGCGCGCTGCTGGTGGTCCTCGGCATCGTGTTCCTGGCCCAGGGTCACCCGTCCGCGGCGCCGATGTCGGCGGACCACCTGCTCCCCGCGTGGGCCGGGCTCGCGAGCCTCGTGCTGATCGTGAACAACTTCCTGTCCTACTCCGGCATGGAGATGAACGCCGTGCACGTCTCCTCGCTGCGCAAGCCGGGCAAGGACTTCCCGCGCGCCATGTTCCTGGCGATGGGCCTGGTGCTGCTCATCTTCATCCTGCCCGCGCTGGCGATCAGCTGGGTCATCCCCGCCGACCAGCTTTCGCTGACGGCCGGGGTGATGCAGGCCTTCGAGGCCGTGTTCGCCACGTTCGGCATCCAGTGGCTGACGCCCCTGATCGGCGTCATGCTGGTCCTGGCCTCGCTCGGCGGGATGCTGACCTGGCTGGCCGGCCCGTCGAAGGGCCTGCTCCTGATCTCCCGGCAGGAGGGGTACCTGCCACCGTTCCTGCAGCGGCTCAACAAGCAGGGCGTGCAGCAGAACATCCTCGTCACCCAGGGCGTGCTCACCACGCTGATCGCGCTGTGCTACGCGTTCATCCCGGACGTTTCGAGCGCGTACTGGATCTTCTCGGTGATCACCACCCAGGTGTACCTGATCATGTACCTGCTGATGTTCGTCGCGGCGGTGCGGTTGCGGCGCAAGCACCCCGAGCACCCGCGGGGGTACCGCGCGCCGATGCTGCTCGGGCTGTGCGGGGTCGGGTTCTGCGCGTCGCTGGCCGCGCTGCTGGTCGGGTTCGTCCCGCCGTCGCAGTTCGGCTCGGGCAACCCGTGGGTGTACCTCGGGATCGTCGCGGGCGGCGCGCTCGGGCTCGGCCTGGTGGTGCCGTTCCTGTTCTACCGCCTGCGCAAACCGTCGTGGCGGCAACCGGAGGTGAGTGCGTCGTGACCACAGTGGACGAACGATCGACCCGGACGCAGCGGATGCTCGTGTACGTCGTGGTGGGTGTCGTTCTCGGTGGCCTGCTCGTGGCCGGGTACCTGCGCTTCCACTCCGCGCGGGCCACCGCCGAGGCCGAGGCGAAAGCCGACCGGCTCGTCACCCGGCTCGCTCAGGAGGACGCGCGGGCACCGTCGCGGGACCAGCTCGTCCGGCTGCTCGGCACGGACGGCGGCTCGATCTGCGTCGACCCCGCCGCCGCGCTCGCCCGCGCGACGAGCGACACCGGGATCGCCAACGGCGCCGGCGGGCCCGGGACGCGCCCGGTCCTCGCGCCCGGCACCGTCGTGCAGGCGCAGTTGCTCGTCATCGAGGTCTACTGCCCGGCGAAACTCGCCGGGTTCCAGGAGTACGTCGGCGGACTGGGCTTCGCCGACGGGGCGGGCGGGTGAGCGCGGTGGATCTCCGAAAGCGGGTCGACGAGCTCATGCCGAGAGCGCTGGAAGAACTCGCGGCCCTCGTCGCGATGCGGTCCGTCGCGGACCCGCGGCAGTTCCCGTCCGCGGAATGCCTGCGGGCCGCCGGCTGGGTGGCCGACGCGTTCGCCGGAGCCGGGTTCGCCACCCGCCTCGCCGACACCCCGGACGGCAGCCAGGCCGTGGTCGGGTCCCGGTCGTGCGGCCGTGCCGGAGCGCCCACAGTACTGCTCTACGCGCATTACGACGTCCAGCCACCACTCGACGTGGCCCAGTGGCGGACACCGCCGTTCCGGCTGACCGAAGTGGACGGTCGCTGGTACGGGCGCGGCGCGGCCGACTGCAAGGGCAACATCCTCATGCACCTGACCGCCCTGCGCGCGCTCGGCGACGACCTGCCCGTGAACCTCAAGCTGGTCGTCGAAGGCTCGGAGGAACAAGGCACCGGGGGCTTGGAGGCGTTCGTTCCCGAGCACGCCGACCTCCTGCGGGCCGACACGATCCTGGTGGCCGACACCGGGAACATCGCGGTCGGGCAGCCCGCCGTCACGGTCAGCCTGCGCGGAATGGTCAACGTCGTCGTCACGGTCGACGCGCTCTCGTCCGAGCTGCACTCGGGCATGTTCGGCGGCCCCGCCCCGGACGCGCTGGCGGCCTTGGTGTCGGTGCTCGCCACGCTCCGCGACGACGCGGGCGACACCACCGTCCACGGCCTGCCCAACGACGGCCGCTGGTCCGGAGCCCCGTACCCGGCGGAGCAGTTCCGCGCGGACGCGGGCCTGTCCCCCGGCGCCGTCCTGCTCGGCAGCGGCGCAGTGGCGGACACGCTGTGGGCGCGCTCGACGGCCACGGTGCTCGGCATCGACTGCCCGCCGGTCGTCGGGTCCGCGGCGGCCGTCACCCCGCGCGCCCGGGCCCGGCTGAACCTCCGGATCCCACCCGGCGTCGAACCGGCCGACGCGGCCCGCGCGCTGACCGGGCACCTGCTCGCGGCGGCACCGTGGGGCGTGCGCCTGTCGGTGGAAGCCGAGGCGACCGGTCACCCGTTCCGCCCGGCCACCGACGGCCCGGCCTACCGGGCGATGGCCGAGGCCATGCACCGCGCGTACGGCCGCCCGATGCGGCAGCTCGGCCAGGGCGGATCGATCCCGCTGTGCACGGTCCTGGCCGAGACGTATCCCGACGCCGAGATCCTGCTGATCGGCGTCGAAGAGCCCCAGGCGCGCATCCACGCGCCCAACGAAAGCGTCGCACCGGAGGAGATCGCGGCCATGGCGCTGACCGAAGCGCTCTTCCTGCGCGGATACCCGCTCACTGGCGGACGAGGATTTCCATGAGCCGTTCCGGCGCGCGCAGCGGGAGATAGTGGTCGGCCCCGGCCACGATCTCCAGGCGCGCGCCGGGGATACCCTCGGCGAGCCGCCGGGCTATCACGCCGATCTCGGGGTGGTCGTGATCGCCGACGACGACGGTGACCGGCACCCTGACGCGCTCAAGGTGCTCGACGGCGTCTTCCGCCGGAAAGCGGACGTGGCCCTTCTCGACGGCCGCCCGCACCTCGGCGTTCTCGGTGACCATGGTCGCGATCGCCCGGTATCCCGGCGCCCGGTCCCCGAGCGAGGCCCACACCGCGAGCTCCAGCTCGGCCAAGCGGTCGGCGTCGTCTCCGCGGTTCGCCGCCGTGTAGGCGTCCAGTTCGGGAGTCCGCGGCCAGTCGTGGCCGCTGGCGGACGCCGCGACGAGTGTCAGCGAGCGCACCCGTCCGGGATGCTCCAAGGTGAAGTCGAGCGCGACCTCACCGCCCATGCTCAGCCCGACGAGCGCGGCGCGCTCGATGCCGAAATGGTCGAGCACCGCGAGGAGGTCGTCCTCGTAGCGGAACGGCGCGGTCGGCAGCGTCGACCGCCCCAGGCCCCGCGCGTCGTACCGGATCGCGGTGCGGTGGCGCCCGAGTTCGGGGAACACGCCGTCCCACAGGCGGCTGTCCTGGACGGAGCCGTGGAGCAGGACTACGGGTGTTCCGTCGCCGGACTTCTCGGTCCACAGGCGGCCCTCGCCGGAGACCGGGACGTACTCGATCGTCATACGACCGATTCGATCACATGAGGCGTGTCCCCGCTGCCCCCTTCCGCCACGCCGCCCGGACCGGACAGCATGCCTTCATGACCTCCGTCGTCTGCAACCCGATGAACCTCACCTACCGCTACCAGGACCTGCGCCCGATGGCCGGCGGCCGGACCGTCCACCGCGAGGCCGCCGACCCGTCGGTGGTCCGTTACCGCGGCCGGTTCTTCCTTTTCGCGTCGATGTCGGCCGGCTTCTGGCACTCGACGGACCTGCGCGGCTGGGAATACCGGGCCAGCACCAAACTCGCGCCCCTCGACTACGCCCCCGACGTCCGCGAGGTCGACGGCGTCCTCTACGTCTCAGCGTCCCGGCATACCGACAGCCCGTTCTACCGCAGCGAAGATCCCCTCGCCGACGACTTCACCCTGGTCAACCCGGGCTTCCCGTTCTGGGATCCGCACCTGTTCCAGGACGACGACCGTGCCACCTACTTCTACTGGGGGTGCTCCAACTCCGAGCCCATCACCGGTGTCCGGGTCGATCCGGGCACCCTGGACCGCATCGGCGAACCGGTCCTGCTCTTCGGCGGCGACCCCGGTCGGCACGGCTGGGAACAGGTCGGCGAGAACCACGAACCGCACCTCGACGGCGCCCCCTTCATCGAAGGGGCCTGGATGACCCGCCACGAGGGCACCTACTACCTGCAGTACGCCGCGCCGGGCACCGAATGGAACACCTACGCCGACGGCTACTACACCGCTTCCTCGCCGCTCGGCCCCTTCGAGTACGCGCCGAACAGCCCGTTCTCCTCGAAGCCCGGCGGCTTCATCACCGGTGCCGGGCACGGCAGCACCTTCCAGGACGAACACGGCAACTGGTGGCACGCCTCGACCATGCGCGTCTCGGTGCACCACGCGTTCGAACGGCGCGTCGGGATCTTCCCCGCCGGGTTCGACGCCGACGGAGTCCTGTTCTGCAACCAGAACTTCGGCGACTACCCGATGCTCGTACCGGACCGGCGGGTCGATCCCTGGACCGGCACGTTCGCCGGCTGGATGCTGCAGTCCTTCCGCGCGCGGACGACCGCCTCTTCATCGGCCGACGGGCATGGCCCCGAACTCGCCGTCGGCGAGGACGTCCGCACCTGGTGGGCCGCCGCCACGACCCAGCCGGGCGAATGGCTCCAGGTCGACCTCGGCGAAGAGCGCACCGTCAACGCGATCCAGCTCAACCTCGCCGACCAGGACCTGGCCGCGCACGCCCCGGAACTCCCCGGCCTCGCGGAAGCCGCCGGAGCGCTGCGCGCGATCTACCCCGGCGACCACCCGACCGAGACACTCATCGAAGTCTCCGCGGACGGCGGGCAATGGCACCCGGTCTCGGACAACCGCGGATCGGGCGAAGACGCTCCGCACGCGCTCGTGGTCCTCGAACCCGCGCGGCGAGCCCGCTACGTCCGGGTCACCGCCGGCCGGATGCCCTTCGACGGCCCCTTTGCGATCAGCGGGCTCCGCGTCTTCGGTACCGGCGACGGACCGCCACCCGCGGCCACCGCCGCCCGCGCAAGGCGCGTCGACGACCGGACGGCCCGCATCGAATGGGAGCCCAGCGCGACCGCGCACGGCTACAACGTCCGCTACGGCATCGCGCCCGGCAAGCTCTACCACAGCTGGCTGGTCCACGAACAGCACGACCTCGACCTGCGAACCCTCAACGCCGGAACCGGCTACTGGGTCGCCGTCGACGCGTTCAACGAGAACGGCGTCACCGCGGGCCCGGTCACGGAGATCGCCATGCGGGGGTCCGTCCGCTGACGCCGGCCTATTCGGCCGCCGCACCCGCGTTCGGGCGTTCGTGGCGGAGCGATTCGTCGAGGGCCACACCCGGGTCCACGGCGAGCTCGCCCCGGAGGGCGGCGCGCACGACCAGGTACTCGCGGACCGCACCGACGTCGTGCACCCGCAGGATGTGCCCGCCGCCGTCCACGCAGTATCCGACGGCGGCGAGCGTCCCGGCCAGCCGCTGGTTCGGCCGGCGCCCGGTGAGCGCTCCGATGAAGTCCTTGCGGGAGACCGCCATGAGGAGCGGCCGGCCGAGGGCGTGCAGGTCGTTCAGGTGCCGGAGAACCTCGATGGTCTGGCTCGGGGTCTTGGCGAAGTCCGGGCCGGGATCGAGGATCAGGGCTTCCCGGGGCACGCCTCGCTCCATGGCCACGCGCATCCGGTCGGCGAGGAAGCCGACGACGTCCTGGGTGACGTCGTGGTAGAGCCCGGTGTCCTGCAGCCGCTGTTTCGGTGCGGCCCGGGTGTGCATCAGCAGGAGCGCGGCGCCAGTCTTCGCGCAGACGTCGGCCAACGCCGGATCGCGCAGCCCGCTGACGTCGTTGACCAGGACCGCTCCGGCCGCGACGGCCGCTTCCGCGACCTCGGGCTTGTAGGTGTCCACCGAAACCAGGCCGCCGAGTTCGCGGGTGATCCGCTCGATCACCGGCACCACGCGGTCGATCTCCTCCGAGACCGGCAGTGGCTCCCGGTTGGTGATCGCCGACTCGCCGCCGACGTCGATGATGTCCGCGCCCTCGGCGAGCAGCTGGGCCGCGTGGGCGAGCTGCGCGTCCGCGGTGCCGACCTGCGCACCGTCCGAGAACGACTCGGGCGAGGCGTTGACGACGCCCATCAGCCACGGTCGCCCGCCCAGCCGCAGCGTCCGGCCGGCGGCCGGAACCTCGAAGGACCGGATCACCGGGCTCACCCCGCCACGGGGCTCTCGAAGCCCGTCGAGACGCTCACGTGCTCCCAGGTGTCGAGCTCGCGGCCGACCTCGGCGAGCTTGCCGCGGACCGCCTGGTGCGCGTCGGCCCCCAGCGGCAGCCGCAGCGGCGGTTCGGCCGCCTCGACGGCCGCGACGATGGCGGCGGCGCCGCGGGCCGGGTCCCCCGGCTGGCGGCCGTCGAACCGGCGCATGGTGGCGGCGAGGTCGTCGACCGACGAGTACGCGGGCAGCCGGTGCTCGGCCCGGCGCAGGCCCTTGCCCATCCAGTTGGTGCGGAACCCGCCGGGCTCGATGATGGTGACGGCGATGCCCAGCGGCTTCAGTTCGTGCATCAGGGCCTCGGAAAGCCCTTCCAGCGCGAACTTCGAGGCGTTGTAGAGCCCGAGGCCGGCCTGGCCACGGACGCCCGCGATCGAACTGATGTTGACCAGGTGGCCGGTCCCCCGCGCACGCAGGTGCGGCAGCAGGGCGCGGATCAGGCGGAGCGGGCCGAAGAAGTTGGTGTCCATCTGGTGCCGCAGCTCGTCCTCGCCGGCCTCCTCGACCGCACCGAGCAACCCGTAGCCCGCGTTGTTGACCAGGACGTCGATGTGGCCGGCGAGGCGCACGGCCTGCGCGACCCGCTCGGCGATCACCTCGGGCGCGTCGGTGGCGTCGAGCGGGAGGGCGAAGGCCCGGCCAGGGGCCAGCTGTTCGAAGGCGGCCAGGCTGCGCTCGTCGCGCAGCGTCCCCACGACGACGTCACCTCGGCCGAGCACCTCCTCGGCGAGCGCCCGGCCCAGTCCGCCGGACACCCCCGTGATCAGCCAATGCCGTGCCATCGTCGCCACCTTCACCGGAGATCAGAACAATTATCTATCTGAAGAGACGATAGAGACGGGGTTCTGGGCTGTCAACGCGCCCAGGAGCCGGTACCGCGCCCATCGGGGGTGATCAGGTACGATGAATGCACTCAATACACTGGAGGACCGATGACCGCGGCGCCCCGAACGTCCATCGTGCGCGTGCCGAAGGCCGGCGAGATGATCGCCGCCGACCTGCGGCGCCAGATCGTCCTCGGCGAACTCGCCGAGGGACAGGCGCTGCCGTCGGAAACCGCGTTGATGGAACAGTACGGCGTGTCCCGGCCGACCCTGCGCGAGGCGTTCCGGATCCTCGAGTCGGAGCAGCTGATCAGCATCCGCCGCGGCGCGCGCGGCGGGGCCAGGGTCCTCGTCCCCGACTCGCGGGTGGCCGCCCGGTACGCCGGCCTGCTCCTGCAGTACCGCAAGGCCTCGATCGCCGACGTCTACGAGGCGCGCAGCCTCCTGGAAACCGCGGCCGTGCGCACCCTCGCGGCCAAACGCACCGCCGCGGACGTCCAGACGCTGGCCGACCTGGTCGAGAAGGGCGAGACGCTCATCGGCAACGCGGTGGGCTACGCCGAACACGACGCGGAGTTCCACGAGCTGCTGGTGAAGCTGTCCGGCAACGACACGCTCGACGTGCTCGCCGGGATGCTCTTCCACCTCATCGACGCCCACCACCGCGCCTACGCGGCCGGCCAGGACGAGGTCCCCGCCTTCGCGTCGGCCAAGGTCGTGCAGCGAGCCCACGTGAAGCTGCTGGAGCTGATCCGGGCACGGGACGCCGACCAGGCGATGGAGTTCTGGCGGAAACACCTCAAGCAGGTCAGCAACTACATGACGCGCGGCGAGGTGCCGGAGCTCATCGACATCCTGTCCTGAGGCCGCTCACTCGCCGAACGGCCGGAACTCCTCGTCGCGCCACCACGGCCAGGCCGGTGGCAGGTCGGTGCCGACCCGGCCGGGGAACGCCGGCGGACGCCGGGCCAGGAACGACTCGACGCCCTCCACCGCGTCCGGCCCGCCGCCGACCTGGCCCATCAGCAGCGAGTCCAGACGGTGCGCGGTCATCGGGTCCGGTGCGCCGAGCATCCGCCACATCATTTGCCGCGCCAGCGCGACCGACACCGGGGCGGTGTGGTCGGCGATCTCCCGCGCGATCGCGGTGGCCGCGGGCAGCAGCTCCTCCGGCGGGTGCACCGACCGCACCAGGCCTCCGGCGAGCGCTTCCGCGGCGTCGAAAACCCGCCCGGTGGCCACCCACTCAATGGCCCGTTGCATGCCGACGGCCCGCGGCAGGAACCAGCTCGCCGCCGACTCCGGCACGATGCCGCGGCGGGCGTAGACGAACCCGAACCGGGCCGTCGTCGCGGCGAGCCGGATGTCCATCGGCAACGTCAGCCCGGCGCCCGCCCCGACGGCCGGACCGTTGACGGCCCCGATCACCGGCTTCGCGCTCGCGTAGAGCCGGAGGGCGACCCGGCCCCCGAGATCCCGATGCCCAGCTCCGGTGTCCCGGTGGTCGAACACGGCACCGCCGGCTCCGAGGTCGGCGCCCGCGCAGAACGCGCGACCGGCCCCGGTCACGATGATCACCCGGACGTCGTCGTCGGCGTCGGCCGCGGCCAGGACGTCGAGCAGCTCCCGGACGACGACCGGCGTGATCGCGTTGAGCCGGTCCGGCCGGTTGAGGGTGACGGTGAGGACACCCGCGCCGAGTCCGGTCAGCAGGGTCTCGTACCCGCGCATCCCGGCTCAGACGCCCAGCGCCGCGAGCAGCCGCTCGTGGTAGGCGGCCGGCCCGCCGAACAGCAGCTGGGCGGACTTCGCCCGGCGGAAGTGCAGGTGCGCCGGATGTTCCCAGGTGAAGCCGATCCCGCCGTGCACCTGGATGTTCTCCGTCGCCGCGAACAGGTACGCGCGTGAACAGCAGGCGTGCGCCACCGCGGCGGCCGCGCGGAATCCCGCCGGGTCGGCGGTGTGCAGCCGGGCGGCTTCGCGTGCGGTCGCCTCGGCCAGCTCGACCTGCACCAGGATGTCCGCGCACTTGTGCTTGACCGCCTGGAACGAGCCGATGGCCCGGCCGAACTGGTGGCGGGTCCTGGCGTACTCGGCGCTGGTCTCCAGCACCCGTCGCGCCCCGCCGGCCTGTTCGGCCGCGAGGCAGACCGAGGCGACGTCGAGGACCTTCTCGAGCAGGCGCTCCCCCGCGCCGTCCGCACCCACCAGGGTCGCCGGGGCGGCGTCGAGCGTGACACGCGCCTGCGCCCGCGTGGCGTCCAGCGAGCGCAGGGATTCGGCACGCACCCCGGGAGCCGCCCGCTCCACCGCGAACAGCGAGAGGCCCGCCTCGGTGCGGGCGACGACGAGCAGCAAATCGGCAGTGGTTCCGTCGATGACGAAGCACTTGTGCCCGGTCAGGGCCCACTGGCCCGGCGACACCGCCTCGGCACGCGTGGCGATCCGCTGTGGGTTCCACGTGCCGTCGGCCTCGGTCACCGCGAGCGCCGCCAATGTGGTCCCCGCGGCGATCCCGGGCAGATAGCGGGCGCACGCGTCCGGATCTCCGGCGGCCAGCAGGGCCTGGGCAGCCAGCACGACTGACGAGAAGAACGGGGCGCACAGCAGGGACCGGCCCATCTCCTCCAGGACTACGCCCAGTTCCACCAATCCGAAGCCGTCACCGCCGTACTGCTCGGGAACGGCCAGCGCGGCCAGCCGCAGCTCGCCGGTCAGCTGAGTCCACACTTCGGGGTCGAACCGAGGTTCACGCTCCATCTGTTCGCGGACGGCGTCCTCGCTTGACTTCGCTTCGAGGAAGTCCCGCACCGCCGCGCGCAGCTCGTCGAGGTCCTCTTGCGAGCTCACGGGTGTCACCACGGTCTGGGTCACGCCGTGCCTCCTTGGTCCGCTCCGGAGTGACGCAGCGCCCGGAACGGCGACCGCGTGTCGATGCCCGGTTCCTTCGGCAGGCCGAGCACCCGTTCCGCCAGGATGTTCTTCATGATCTCCTCGGTCCCGCCGAGGATGCGCAGCGCCGGGGTGGCCAGCAGGAGTTCGGTCCAGGCGAAGGTGCCCCACTCGCCGGTGTCGGCGACGACCCGCTGTCCCAGGACGTCCGCCACGAAGTGCGCGGCCTTGGTGAGGTTCTGCGCGTACATCAGCTTGGACACCGAACGCTCCGGGCCGGGAGCGGCACCGGCCTGCAGCCGACGCGCCGCCCTCGCGTTGAGCTGCGCGGTGGCCGTCAGGTCGACGAGCAGGTCGGCCAGCCGGGCCCGCAACGCGCCGTCGTCGGCGACGCCGGTGGCCCGCATGAGGGCGGCCAGCCGATCCGGCGCGAGGGCCGCGCCGACCGGGCCGGTGCTCTCGTTGCCGACCGTCGCCCGTTCGTTCATCAGGGTGGTCAGCGCGACCGTCCAGCCGCCGTCGACCTCGCCGAGCCGGTGGTCGTCGGGGATCCGGACGTCGGTGAGGAAGACCTCGTTGAAGTCGGCGCCCCCGGTCATCTGCCGCAGCGGCCGGATCTCGACGCCGGGCGCGTCCATCGGCACGAGAAACGCCGTGATGCCCCGGTGTTTGGGCGCGTCGGGATCGGTCCGGGTGAGCGCGAGGCCGATCTGGCTGAGGTGGGCGACCGACGTCCACACCTTCTGCCCGTTGAGCACCCACTCGCCGCCGTCGCGCACCGCGCTGGTGCGCACGCCGGCGAGGTCGGACCCGGCGCCGGGCTCGCTGAACAGCTGGCAGGCGATCGCGTCACCGCGGTACATCGCCGGCAGCCAGCGGTCCTTGAGGTGCTCCCGCGCGTGGGCCAGGATGGTCGGCCCGACCATGCCGAGGCCCACCACGCTCAGCGTGCCGGTGTCCGGCACGTCGTACTCCGCCTCCAGCCCGTCGTAGAGCATGGCGTGCACCGCGGTCAGGCCGCGCCCGCCGTACTCCGGCGGCCCGGTGATCCAGCCGAAGCCGTTCTCGTAGCGGGTCCGCTGCCAGGCCCGGGCGCGGTCCACGGCGGCCCGTTCGACCTCGGGCGGGTCGGCGCTGAAGTAGGCGACCCGATCGTCGCCGTGCCCCCACCGGAAGGCGGCGGGCTCGGGCTTGCGCCCGGCGTTCGCGTCGAGGAACCGGCGGGCCTGGTCGAGGAACTCGCGCGCGCCGTCGGGTTCGAGGTCGTCAGCCATCGGTCCACCGTATCATTAATAGATAGATAATTGAACTCGATTATCCCTCGTCCGAGACCCAGCGCACGAGCCGCTGCAGCGGGTAGAAGCCGTCGTGGGGCAGACCGGCCTCGACGACCGGCACGTCCCCGAGCGTCACGACCCGCTGCGCGCCCGCGGCGGCGAGCGCGTCCCGCAGCGATTCCTTCCGGGACGCGGGATAGACCCCGACGCTCTGCGTCGCGACGTTGATCCGGCCCAGCGCGTCTTCGAGGCGGTCCACCGGAACGACGTTCGCCACCTTGTTCTCCGGGTGGAAGTCGACCGGCTCTTCGGTGCGCACGACCAGCCCCTGCCCGTCGTAGCCGCCGAACACCCGGGCGTAGGGCGCCAGATCGCGCAGCGCTTCGACCTCTTCGCGGATGGCGGCGGGCACCGGGTTGCCGACCGCGGAACCGAGCCTGCGGGCGACCCCCAGCCGCGGCAGCAGGGCCGCGGCGAAGCGGTCAGCCTCGGCCGCGCTCCCTTCGACGTACTGGAACCGGCTGGCCGCGCACGCCTGCTGGTCCATCAGCATGATGTCCGTCGCCGCGGCTTCGGCGGCCGCTCGCAGCGCTTCCGCCGAGGCGAACGCCTCCCGGCCGATCAGCGACACCGACGTCTTGGGGTCGAACGAGACGAGTTCGAAGCCGGGACCCACGTACGCGCGGGCGCTGCGCAGCGACGCCTCGCCGCCCCAAGCCGCGAGCTTGTCGAAGAACTGCGGGCGGAACAACACCGACTCGACCTCGGCGTCCCCGCCGCGCCAGTAGGCGGCGGAACAGGACCGGGAGGTCGGGTGGCCGGGCGCCACCGCGTGCAGGCCGGCGAGCAGCAGGCTGGTCGAGTAGAGGTCGTTGGACGGCAGCTTGAACAGGTTGACGCCCTTGGTCAGCGCCGCCCGCAGCAGCGACACCGCGCCGACGCCGGGCGCGTTGCCCGCCAGCACGTGCACCACCCGCGCCGGGAACGCGCGAACCCGGACTCCCCTGCCGGACGGCGTGCCGGAGATCGTGCGCCAGCCATCGAGGACGTCGGCGCCGCCGAGCTCCTGCTCGATCATGAACTCCATGGTGCGCCGGGTGAACGTCTTGCCCAGCGACGCGTACGCCTCGGTCAGCACCCCGGCGGGCAACGGGTTCGTCCGCCGGGCCGCCGCGAGCGCGTCCGCCACCAGCCCGTCCGGATCCCGCTCCAGCCAGGAACCGAGTTCCACCAGCACGTCCATGATCTCGGCCACCGGGGTGCCGAACGCCGGGCCGGGTTCGCTGCGCGGCCAGACCAGCGCGTCGAGATCCAGCGCGGGCGTGACGAACCGGCTCGCCCCCGTGCCGAAGGAGCGCTCGCCGCCACTGACCGGCACCCCGCGGGCCACGTGCCAGACGCGGTTGGGCGTTTCGGAAACGAGTGCGGTCATGACGCCAGAGCTCCCCTGATGTAGCCGTCGATCGTGCCGGCACAGCCGATCGTGTCGTCGTCGGTCCGGTAGCGGGTGATCGTGTCCAGGATCGTCGGGCCGGGGCGGCCGCACAGGCAGTGCGTCCCGGTGTCGAACTCCACCCGGTCGCTGGTGATCGTGCCGCTCCAGCGGCCGGTGATGGCGAAGTCGACGAACGCGAAGCGGCCCACGACCACCTCGCCCGCCACGTCCTCGGTGTTCAGCAAGGTCTCGCCGGCCTGGTCGAGCACGAGCGGCAACAGGCCGGGCGGAATGTGGTAGCGCAGCTTCTCGCACCGGTTCATCAGCTGGAACATCTCGGTCATGCCGTAGGTGCCGGTGCGGACGACGTCGCCGTAGAACCGCGCAACCTGGTCCTGGTAGTCGTCCGGCAGTGCGACGTTCTTGATCCCGCCGCCCGCGCTGACGATCGACTCGGGGTGGAACGCGCCGTCCGGGATCCCCCGCTCGCGCGCCCGGTCGCGGACCAGCAGGTGCTGCGCCCACGTGCCCGAGATGCTCAGCTTCTCGTTCCGCCGGTCCAGCAGCCGGTCGATGAACGCGTCGATCCCCGGGTACAGCGCCTGGCTGCGTGCTTGCTGCTGCTTCTCGAACGCGGCAATCTCGCCGGGGGTGGCCAGGCCGTCAGCCATCCGGCGGCGCATGGCGGCCAGGCGGCTGATGTCGGTCAGGCGCAGGCGCTCGTCAGTGAGGAAGAACGCGTTGTCCGGGGTGGACCACAGGCTCGCGCCGAGGTTGGCCGCGTCCGTCGCACTGTTGACGCCGATGTGCGGGCCCAGCCAGAAGTAGCTGCGGGAGCCGTCCGCGCGAGCGAAGGGCCAGCCGAGCTGGCGGGCGAAGGCGTCGGCTTTGCGGGCGCGGTCTTCGGTGCTGTGCCGCAGGAACGAGCACTTGCCGGTCGTGCCGCTGGTGGCGATGACGAAGTGCCCGTTCTCGCGCAGCCGGTCGACCCACTCGTCCTCGTCGGTCACGCCGTCGAAGTCCACTGTGGTGACATCGTCCGACGACAGGGTCGTCAGCCAGCGAGCCAGGTCCTTCCAGCGCTTCTTTTCGACGAACGTCGTCGGATAGGATTTGTACGTCGAATGCGGGAACAGCAGCGGAACGAGGTCGCTCTTGCGGGAAATCCGGTCGATCCCGGCCTCCCGCGCCCGGCGGTCCAGGATCGGCACCTGCTGCCGCCGTTCGGCGACCACGGCGTCGGCCGCTTCGATGTGCAGCGGCAGCAGCTCTTCCGGTGCGTACCGGTAGAGCTCCGGCGCCTGGCCCATGTCGAGCAGTGCGCGGCTGGCCTGATCCATGCGGAAGCCTCCTTGGGTTCCGGACGCGGCACCCCGCGTCGGGTCATCCGCCAGGCTCCCTCGCCGCGGCGATGGAAACCATCGGCGGAGCGGACAGGACCAGAGACGCATCGGCCACAGTGGCCGGTTCGACGAAGAAAGGCGGCGCGGATGCGGCAACAGGTGTTCATCGTCGCCTTCGAAGGCGTCCGGCTCGGCAGTCTCGGGACGGTGTCGGACGCCATGGCGCTGTCGGATCGCTACCGCGGCCGGGTCTACGGCGGGCACGCGTTCTACCCGTCGGGCACCGAAGTGAGCGGGCTTCAGGTCCGGGTTCTGACGCCGACCGGCGACGGAGTCCGCGCGGCGGCGGGGATCCGGCTGGCCGCCGACGGCCGTGTCGGTGGTGACGTCACCGCGAAAGCGGTGTTCCTGCCTGCCTTCGACGATCTCGCCGCGGTGCGCCCGCCAGGCTGGGACGCGGTCTTGCCCTGGCTGCGGCAGCAGCACGCGGGCGGGGCGCTGCTCGCGGCGGCCGGCGCGTCGGTGCTGGCGCTGGCCGAGGCGGGCCTGCTGGACGGGCACGAAGCCGTTGCCGACGGCCGTATCGCGCAGTACATCGAAACCCACCACCCGGCCGTCTCGCTGCTGCCGGGGCTGCCGATTCTGGCGACCGGGAACCTGATCACGGCCGCGACGGCGGACGGCGAGCAGGAACTGGCCCGGGAGCTGGTGCGCCGGATCGGCTCACCGAACCAGCTGGCCTGGCTGGACGAAGAGCTGGGCCACCGGGCATCCCCGGACCCGGTGCCGGACGCGACGGTGCGGCGTTTCCTCCAGCTGGCCCGGGAAAGCTACGCCGAGCCGGACTCCATCGCGGCGATCGCGGCCCGGCTCGGCACCACCGAGCGCACCCTGCGCCGCCGTTGCCACGCGGCGCTGGGCGAGAACCCGAGCGACGTGCTCCGCCGCCTGCGCCTGGACGCCGCCCGGATCATGCTGTGCCGCTCCTCGATCCCGGTGGAGCGGGTGGGCGCGCTGGTCGGGTACGCCGACGCGGCCGCGTTCCGGGGACAGTTCCGCAGGCGGTTCGGCCAGTCGCCGTCGTCGGTGCGCCGGGCCGCCGCCGATCCTCAGTAGGTGCGCAGGCCCATGCTGCGGGCGATGCCGTTGCGCTGGATCTGGCTGGTGCCCCCGGAGATCGTCGCCACGATGGACTCCCGGTAGCGGAAGCTCATCACGCTTTCGGTCGAGAACCCGTGTCCGGCGCAGACCTGCATGCCCAGCCGGGCCGCCGCGACGTACGTCTCCGAGCCCTTGAGCTTCGCCATCGAGCCCTCGCGCGAGCACGGCTTGCCCTGCGCGAGCAGCCACGCCGCCCGGTAGGCGAGCAGCCGGGCCGAGTCGATCTCCGTCTGGAGGTCGGCGATGGCGTGCGCGATCGCCTGAAAGGTCCCGACCGGGCGGCCGAAGGCCTGCCGGGTGCGTGCGAACTCCAGCATCTCGTCCAAAGTGGCCTGGGCCGCGCCGAGGTAGCCGCCGGTGATGATGACCTTCTCCAGCTCGATGTTGGACAGCATCACCTTCCAGCCCTCGTCGACCGGGCCGACCATGTTCTCCTTGGGCACGACGACATCGCCGAAGAAGACCTCGTTGGTGCCCAGGATGTGCCGGGCCAGGGTCGGCGTCCGGCGCACCTCGACCCCCGGGCTCGACGGGTCGATCAGCAGGAGGCTGATGCCGCCGTGCTTCGGTTCCCGTGGCCCTGTGCGCACGTACGTCGCGATTGTGGTGCCCGGCAGGCCGGCGCCGGTGCACCACGCCTTCTGGCCGCGGACGACGAAGTGGTCGCCAGCGTCTTCGGCCGTCGTGCGCAGTGCCGCGGCGTCCGAACCGCTGTCCGGCTCACTCAGGCCGACGGCGAGGCGGTGGCGGCCGGTCATCACCTCGTCGCGGATGAAGTCCCGCTGCGCCTCGGTTCCCCAGCGGAACACGGTGATGCCGGGGATGAGCACGCCGATGTAGCACATGGCGACGTCGAAGCTGGCGCGGCCGAGTTCCTCGGCGAGGACGATCAGTTCCACCGGACCGCCGCCGTCGCCGCCCTCCTCGACCGCGAAGGGCAACGAAAACCAGCCCAGCTCGGCCATCCCGGAGAACAGCTCGGGTGGCACGATCGATCCCTCGTCCCACTCCTTGGCCTTCTCCGCGGGGCAGACCTTCGCGACGAACTGGCGCGCGGTCTCGCGCAGGAGCTGCTGCTCGTCGGTCAACGCGAAGTCCACGGCAGGCCCCTATCGTCGGCAATCATCTATCTTATTGTACTATATGAGTCAGCGGAGCAGGTCCAGCACCGTGGCCATCGGCTTGGTGCCGAGCAGGTACTCGTGCGCCTTCTCCAGGTGCGTCCGCCAGACCCGGACGGCCCCCTCGCGGTCGCCCGCGGCCACCAGTTCGACCAGCCGCACGTGGGCGCGAAGGCCGCTGAGATTGGCCTGGACGTTCTCTTCGGTCCCCGCGTCGAGGTCGACGTGCGACCAGTTCGCCCGGTCGATGATGTCGCGCACCATGCCGTTGAGCACGACCAGCGTCTGGTTCCCGGACAGCTCCACGACCAGGGCGTGGAACCGCAGGTGCGCGCGGATGAACGCCGACGGGTCGCCGATCAGCGCCTCGGCTTCGGCGAGCGCGGCGCGCAGCCGGTCGAGATCCTCGGTGGTGCGGCGGCCGGCGAGCAGCCCGGCGCACGGTGCTTCGATCACGGTGCGAGCGGCGTAGACGTCCTGCAGCGTCGCCGACCGGTGCTCGAGGATGAGCCCGGCGTAGCGCGCGACGACCGAGCCGTCCGGTACGTGCACGCGCGCGCCGCCCCGGGCACCGCGGCGGATGCTGATCAGCTGTTCGGACTCCAGCACCCGGAACGCTTCCCGCAGCGTCGGCCGGGACACCGAGAACTCCGCCATCAGCTCCGGTTCGGCGGGCAGCGCGTCGCCCTCGGCGAGTTCGCCGCGCACGATCCGGCGCCGCAGCTCGAGCGCGACCAGTTCGGCCATCTTCGGCAGCCGGATGCTCCCGGTCACTTCGACCACCTCAGTCCCCGAAGTACTGGCGGCTGACCGTCTCGGCCACGCAGGCGGGCCGCTCGGCGCCTTCGATTTCGACGGTGGTGCGGAAGACCAGCTGGGCCGCGGCACCGTCGAGCGGCTGCGCGTCGACGAGTTCGGTGCTGCCGCGCAGCCGCGAGCCGACCCGCACCGGCGTGACGAACCGGACCTTGTTCAGCCCGTAGTTGACCGCCATCCGGGCGCCCTCGACGCGGTAGACGGCGACCATGAACATCGGCAGCAGCGACAGGGTCAGGTAGCCGTGCGCGATGGTCGCGCCGAACGGCCCGGCCGCGGCCCGCTCGGGGTCGACGTGGATCCACTGGTGGTCGCCGGTCGCGCCGGCGAAGGCGTCGATCCGGGCCTGGTCGACGGTGACCCAGTCGCTGGTGCCGAGCAGGCTTCCCTTGGCGGCGAAGATCTCTTCGAGACCGTGCAAGACGCGCATGCTGCTCCTGTTCACCGGGGCACGAAGTACGGCAGGGTGAGTTCGTCCGTCAGCGGCCGGAAGTCGACGCGCACCCGCAGGCCGATCACGACGTCGTCCACCGGGCAGCCGACCACGTGGGACAGCATCGGCACGCCGTCGTCGAGATCGACGATCGCCAGGGCGAAGGGCACTTCGAAACCGGGGCCGGGAGCGCGGTGCACCACCGTGACCGAGTAGACGGTCCCGGTGCCCGCACTCGGCACCCAGTCCCAGTTCCGGCCGAGGCACCGCGGGCAGGCGGGCTCGGGCACGAAGAACGTCAGCCCGCAGTCCGCGCACTCCGGGAGCACGAGCCTGCCCTCGGCCGCGGCCGCCCAGAACGGGCGGCTCAGCGCGGTGGGCTCGGGCACCGGACGGCTCATCACAGCCTCCCCAGAACGGACATTTCGTAGTGCTGTGCCCCGGAGCCCGCGTTGCCGACGACGGCGACCTCGGCGCCGGCGACCTGGTGCACGGCGCTGCCGCGCAGCTGGCGCACCGCCTCGACCACCTTCAGCGTCATCTGCTGGGTGCCGTTCCAGGCGTAGGAGAGGCACCCGCCGTCCGGGTTCACCGGGTACTTGCCGCCGACGGCGATCGCCCCGCTCTCGACGAGCGGACCGCCTTCGCCTTCGTCGCACACGCCCAGCGCCTCCAGCTGGCGGATGACCTCGAAGGAGTTCGGGTCGTAGAGGGAGAAGACGTCGACCTCGGCCGGACTTACCCCGGCCGTGCCGAAGGCGCGCGCCGCGGCGTCGCGGCCGATCATGCCGACCTCGCGGTACAACGCGGGATTCGCGTAGGCGGCCTGGTGGTATTCCATGCCGCCGCCGAGCACGGCGACCGGCCGGTGCCGCAGATCCCGGGCGCGTTCGGCGGTCGTCACCACGACCGCGCCGCCGCCTTCGCCGACGATGCAGCAATCCAGCAGGTGGAACGGCGTGGCGACCATGCGGGACGCGAGGACGTCGTCGGCGGTGTACGGTCCGCGCCCGTACATCATCGCCTCGGGGTTGGTCGAACCGTTGGTGCGGATCGTGGCCGCGACCTCCGCGAGCTGCCGCGGGGTGGTGCCGAACCGGTGCATGTGCCGGGCGGCGACCAGGGCGAACTGCGCGACCACGTAGCTGCCCCACACGTCGGTGAACTCCAGTGGCGTCCCCGCGCCGACCGGACCGCCGCCCCGGGACACCAGCCGGCACCCGCCGACGACGACCGTGTCGGCGAGGCCGGCCGAAACGGCGGCGGCCGCCTTGAGCAGCCCGCGGGAGCCCGCGTTGTCCAGCATGGCGTCGCTGGTCCAGCGCAGGTCGCCGAGGAGCCGGGCCCAGGAGCTGCCCTCCCCCGGCACACCGCCCGGTCCCGGCCAGTCGACCTGCGCGCCGTCCACATCGGACGGACGAAGTCCGGCGTCGGCGATCGCCCCGGTGACCGCCTCGACGGCCAGGTCCATCGCGTCGCGGTGCGGCAGCGAGAGGGCCTGTTCGGTGGCGTGGACGCCGACGATGACCGGCTGGCGGGCACTCATCGCCCGGCGCCCAGTGTTTCGCCGCCGGGGTAGCCGCCACCGCCGAACCGGGCGTCGAGGGCGGCGTAGTCCTTGGCGAACTGCGCCGTGCGCGGCAGCGCGTCGACGAACTCGACGGTCTTGGGCTTCTTGTAGGACGCGATGCGCGCCCGGCAGTGCTCGATGATGTCCTCGGCCGTCACCCCGGCGGCGTCGTGGCGCACGACGACCGCCTTGACGTCCTGCGCCCAGCGCTCGTTCGGCACGCCGATCACCGCGGCCTCCTTGACGCCCGCGTGCGCCTCGATGCAGTTCTCCACCTCGGCGGGGAAGATGTTCTCGGCGGCGGACTTGAGCATGCGCGTGGTGGTGCCGAGGAAGCTGATCGTGCCGTCCGGCTCCCGGCGGCCCAGGTCCGTCGTGTGCCACCAGCCGCCCCGGAAGCGGTGCTCGTTGAGTTCGGGACGGTTCCAGTAGCCGAGGTGGACCAGCTCGCCGCGCACGCAGATCTCGCCCGCCACGCCGGTCGCGCACTCCGTGCCGTCCTCGGCCACGATGCGCACGGCGACGAACGGGCCGGGACGCCCGGCGTTCCCGAGGCCGGACCCGCCGAAGCCGCCGGTGGCCACGAACCCGGTGACCTCGGTCTGCCCGTAACCGCGGCCCTCGCCGCCGCCGTTGGCGGTGAACCGGCTGGTGTCGACCTGCACGGTGCCCGCCCACAGCTGCGGTGCCACACTCGCGCGGAACGCGGACAGGTCGTGCCCGGCCGAGGCGTTCAGCTCGACCAGCTCCACGATCGTCGGCGGCATGAGGTACCCGTGCGTGCAGCGTTCCCGGGCCAGCAGCGGCAGCAGTTCCGCGGCGGCCACCCGCCGGACGATGACGTTCTTGCCGCCGTGCAGGAACGCCGGGACGCCCCAGAACTGGTAGTTGCCGATGTGGAACATGGGCCCGGCGCTCAGGAACGCCGTGGTGTGGTCGATGTCGCCGAGCCAGCCGCCGGTGGCGCCCATGGCCAGGAGGTTGCGGTGGGACAGCATGGATCCGCACTGGCTGCCGGACATGCCCGCCGTGTAGATGACGAGCAACGCCGTGTCGGGGTCGACGTCGAGCGCGGGGTCTTCCGGCGAGCCCGCGGTGAGGAACGCCTCGTAGCCGTCCGGTTCTTCCTGCGGGGCGTCGTGCCGCAGCCACCGCACGCCGTCCGGCTGGCCCAGCTCGGCGCGGGCCTTGGCGATCGTGTCCCCGATCTCCTCGTGCTGCCACACGACGACCTTGGGGGCGAAGTCGCGCACCGCGAACGCCATTTCCGGAGCGGCCCACCGCCAGTAGCCGGGGCAGACCATCGCGCCGATCTTGGCCGCCGCAACGAGCAGCTCCCAGATCCGGACGGAGTTCTGCCCCAGCCAGAGCACCCGGTCACCGGCGCCCAGGCCCTCGGCGGCCAAGGCGTTCGCCAGCCGGTTCGTGCGGTCGTCGAACTCGGTCCAGGTGAGCCGGACCTCGCCGTCGACGAACGCGACCACGTCCGCAAAGGACCTGCGGTGCTCGCGGACGACCTCACCGAACGTGAGGCGGCGAGCGGGGTTCACCGTGATCACTTCGTGCCCCTAACGTCGAGCAAATAGCTTACCTAGTTATCTTGGGTAGTTGATAGAACTGACCCAGCGCGACGAACCCGTCACGGCCGGGGTTCCTTCGGCAGGCCCAGCAGCTGCTCGCCGATGATCGTGCGCTGGATCTCGCTCGAGCCGCCGTAGATCGTCTCGGCCAGCGAGAGCAGGAAGGTGCGCTGGCGGACGTCGAGTGCGTAGTTCTCGCCGACGAGCTGCCCGGCGGGCCCGGCGACCTCGCCGGCGAGGTGCCCCATCCGCTGGTGCGACGTCGACGCGTAGAGCTTCGCGATCCCCGCCTGCGGTCCTGGCGTGCGCCCGGCGAGGACCTCGCCGAGCGTGCGGAGGTTCGTGGTGCGCATGACGCGCACCGACATCCATGCTTCGACGATCCGGTCCCGGGTCGAGGCGGGCACGGCGTCGCCCGCCTCCCGCGCGGCGGCGACCAGGTCCGCCACCTCGCGTTCGAAGGACAGCTGCTGGGGCAGCAGGGTGACGCCGCGTTCGATGCCCAGGGTGCCCATCGCGGTGCGCCAGCCCTGGCCGACTTCGCCGACGACGAGGTCGGCCGAGGTACGGGCGCCGGTGAAGAAGACCTCGGCGAACTCGTCCTGTCCGGCCAGGTTCCGGATCACCCGCACGTCGACGCCCGGCTGGTCCCGCGGCACCAGCAGCATGGTCAGCCCGCGGTGCCGCCGCGATTCGGGGTCGGTCCGCACCAGGACGTACAGCCAGTCCGCGGTGTGGGCCATCGTCGTCCACACCTTCTGGCCGTCGATCACCCATTCGTCCCCGTTGAGCTCCGCGCGGCAGCGCAGGGACGCCAGGTCGGAACCCGCCCCCGGCTCGCTGAAGCCCTGGCCCCACAGCTCCTCGACACGGAGGATGGGCGGCAGGAACCGCCGTTTCTGCTCCGGCGTGCCCAGGGCCAGCAGCATCGGCCCGAACAGGTCGAGGCCACTGGTGGTGGCCCGGTAGGGCGCGCCGGAGCGGGCGTATTCGTAGTTGAAGACGATCTCTTCCAGCAGGGTCAGGCCGCGCCCGCCGTACTCCACCGGCCAGCTCAGCCCCAGCCAACTGCCGGCCGCCAGCTCGCGGTCCCACGCCAGCCGCACTTCCCACGCCTCCGAGTCGGCCGGGCCGCCGATCCCGCGGTGCGCGGCGAACTCGCCGACCAGGTGCTCGGCCAGCCAGGTGCGGGCCTCTTCGCGGAAGTCCGCGACCGCGGGCCCGAAGTCCAGTTCCACCGGACGCTCCTCTCGACGGGTGGTCACAGGCCCAGCAGTCCCGCGAGCCGGGCGCGATGTTCGGCCGGAGTGCCCAGCAGCACCTCGGAACCCTTGGCCCGCTTGAAGTACAGCTGGGCAGGGTGCTCCCAGGTGAACCCGATCCCGCCGTGCACCTGAACGGCACCGGCGGCCACCCGGGTGAACACCTCCGAGCAGAACGCCTTGGCCACGGAAGCGGCGGTCAGCAGTTCGGTGGCGTCGCCGCCGGCCAGGGCACGCAAGCCGTCCTGCACCGCGGAGCGGGCGCACTCGACGTCGGTGAGCATGTCGGCCAGCCGGTGCTTGACGGCCTGGAAGGACCCGATCGCACGGCCGTACTGCTCACGGATCTTCGCGTAGTCCACCGCGAGTTCGAGGGCACGGGACGCGCCGCCGAGCTGTTCCGCGGCCAGCAGGACGGCCGCGGCGGCCAGGGTGCGCTCGACCGCGGGCCAGGCGCCGCCCGCCTCGCCGACGAGCCGGGCGGGGACCGCGTCGAAGTCCAGGCGTGCCTGCTTGCGGGTCTGATCAAGCGTCGGCAACGCGGTCCGGCGCAGGCCGGCGACGGGCCCGTTCGCCGTGTCCACGGCGAACAGGGCGATTCCGGCGCCCGTCCGGGCCACGACCAGCAGCAGATCGGCCGTGTGGCCGTCCAGGACATAGGTCTTGGTACCGGTCAGCCGCCAACGATCCGCGACGCGTTCAGCCCGGGTCGTGACGCCGCTTTCGTCCCAGCGACCGGCGGGTTCGGTGAGAGCGAGGGCCGCGATCGTTTCGCCGGAGGCGATGCCGGGCAGCAGGTCCTTCGCCGCGGACTCGTCCCCGGCGCGCAGGAGCACCTCGGCGGCCAGGGCGACCGTGCCGAAGTACGGCGCGCACAGCAGCGCGCGGCCCATCTCCTCGAACACCAGCCCCAGCTCCGCGTAGCCGAAGCCCGACCCGCCGTACTCCTCGGGAATCGCCAGGCCCGACAGCAACAGCTCACCGCCCAGCTGCCGCCACACCTCGGCGTCGTAGCCCGCCACGGTCGCCATCTGCCGGCGCACGTCGGGCTCCGCGCTTCGCTTGCCGAGGAAGGCGCGCAGCACTTCGCGCAGCTGAAGCTGTTCCTCGGTCAGCACACCGGCCAAGGCGGTCTCCGTCATCCGACACCTTCCGGGTCGCCCGCAATCAGTTATATAATTATAGTATAACCGGCACGGCGTGAGTCAATGCCCGAGAAGGAGAACCATGAGCGACCGCTACGGCGAATTCCCCTCCCTCACCTTCGAGCGCCCGGCGCCCGGGGTACTGCGGCTCGTGCTCGACGCACCGAACCTCAACGCCGTCTCCTCTCGGATGCACACCGAACTCGCCGACGTCTGGCCGGTGATCGACCGGGACCCGGACACTCGCGCGGTGCTCGTGCAGGGGGCGGGCAAAGCGTTCTCCGCGGGCGGAACCTTCGACTCCATCGAGGACATGAGCCGCGACTACGCGGTCCGCGCCCGGGTGATGCGCGAAGCCCGGGACATGGTCTACGGCGTCCTCAACCTTTCGAAACCGGTCGTCGCGGCCATCCACGGACCGGCGGTCGGCGCCGGGCTGGCGGTGGGCATGATGGCCGACATCTCCATCGTGGGCCGCCGGGCGAAGATCGTCGACGGGCACACGCGGCTCGGCGTCGCGGCGGGCGACCACGCGGCGATCTGCTGGCCGCTGCTGTGCGGCATGGCCAAGGCGAAGTACTACCTCCTGACCTGCGAGGTGCTCACCGGCGAAGAGGCCGAACGGATCGGCCTGGTGTCCCGCTGTGTCGACGACGAGGACGTGCACGCCGAGGCACTGCGCGTGGCCACTTCGCTGGCGTCGGGTTCGGCCAGCGCCATCGGCTGGACCAAGCGTTCGCTCAACCACTGGTACCGCACCGCTTCGCCGATCTTCGAGTCGTCGTTGGGTCTCGAGTTCTTCGGTTTCGGCGGCCCCGACGTGCTGGAGGGCCTCGCGTCGCACCGGGAGAAGCGCAGCCCCGAGTTCACCGCGGACATCCCGCTCTGACCCGGGCTCACGCCCCGCGGAACTCCGCGGGGCGCCGCTCGCGGAAGGCGCGCAGGCCCTCGGCCCGGTCCTCTGCGGTGAACATGACCGCCACGGTCTCCCGCTCGGCCGCGATCCCCGCGTCGAGGTCGCCGCCACTGCGGTCCACCAGGGCCTTGCCGGCGGCCAGGGCCAGCGGGGCACCGGCCGCGAGCCGGGCGGCGAGGGCCGTGGCCACGGTCAGCACCTCCCCCGGCTCGGCCAGCTCGTTCACCAGGCCGACGGCGTGGGCCCGCTCGGCGTCGATCGGCTCGCCGGACAGGATCAGCTGCTTGGCGATCCCCGGCGGCACCAGGCGGGGCAGCCGCTGGGTACCGCCCGCGCCGGGCAGCACCCCCAGTTTCATCTCCGGCAGCCCGAGCTTGGCGCCCCGCTCAGCGACCCGCAGGTCGCACGCGAGGGCCAGTTCCAGTCCGCCGCCGAGGGCGAACCCGTGCACGGCGGCCACCGAGGGCTTCGCGAACTTCTCCAACCGGCCGAACACCTCGGTGAGCCGCCCCACGAAGGCGCGGAACTCGTAGGCGGTGCGCAGTGATTCGATCTCGTCCAGGTCGGCGCCCGCCGAGAAACCGCGACCGGCCCCGGCGACGACGAGCGCGCGGACGCCCCGGTCGGCGTGCAGCGTGTCGAGCACGGCGTCGAGCCGGTCCACAGTCGCGGTCCCGATGGCGTTGAGCCGGTCCGGCCGGTTCAGGGTGAGCACGGCGACCCGGCCGGTCACGTCGACGTTCAGCAGGTCGGCCATGTCGTTCCCTTCACAGCATCCCTTCACAGCATGGTCAGGCCGCCGCTGACCGAGATCGTCTGCCCGGTCAGGTAGGCGGCCGCGTCCGAGACGAGAAACCCGACCACTCCGGCGATGTCGGCCGGCTGGCCGACGCGGCGCAGCGGGATCGCCCGCAGGGTGGCTTCGTACATGCGCTGGCTGTAGTCGGCGACCTGGCCGAGCAGCGCCGTGTCGGTCGGGCCCGGGCACACGCTGTTGACCGTGATGCCGTGGCGCGCGACCTCCCGGGCCAGCGCCTTGCCGAACGCGATGATCCCGCCCTTGGTCGCCGAGTAGACGACCTCGCCGGAGGAGCCGACCCGGCCCGCGTCGGAGGCGATGTGGACGATCCGCCCGCGTTCCCGCTCGATCATCCCGTCCAGCACGGCCCTGGTCACCGTGATGGTGCCCCGCAGGTTGACCGCGATGATCCGGTCCCAGCTGTCCTCGGTGCTGTCGACGAACCGGCCGATGACGTCGATGGCGGCGTTGTTCACCAGGACGTCGACCGGGCCGAGCGCGGCTTCCGCCTCGGTGACGGCGGCCCGCACCGCGGCGCTGTCGGCGATGTCCGCCGCGACCGCCGTCGTTTTCACACCGTGGTGGTCGGCGATGGCCGCGGCGACGTCGATCGCCGCGGCCCGGTCCAGGTCGCACACCGCGATCCGGTGGCCGCGGACGGCCAGTTCGGCGGCGATGGCCGCGCCGATGCCGCGGCCGGCACCGGTGACGAACGCGACCGGGTCGGTTGTGTCCACGAATCCTCCACTCACGTCAGGTTTCCGGCGAGGTCGGCGATGGCGGTCGTCATCGCCCGGCCGCGCGGGGAAAGGTCATAGCCGGCCAGCGGATATCCGTTGCACAGCAGCGCGAACGACATCCCGCTGACCGGGTCCAGGAAGCCGAGCTGGTAGGCGGCGCCGCTGTTGCCGAACAGGGCGGGGGAACCGGTGGACGGCAGCCCGCCGCCCGGGGTCGATCCGGCTATGGTCACGAAGAGCCCCATGCCGACGGGAGTGCCCCCGCCGTAGGCCTCCTCGCCCGCCGGGCGCTCGGTGCGGCGGAGGCGGCTGCCCTCGGCGACGGCGTCCGCCGTCCAGAGTCCGGAGTGGACCAGGGCCTGGAAGTACAGCGCGACGTCGGCCGCCGTGCCCACGAGGGAGTGGCTCGGCTCGCCGCCGGCGAGCACCCGGGGGTCGGCCAGGTACCAGGGGCCCCACGGATCGGGCTCCTGGTCGTCGCCGGTGCGGTCGGTGGCGATCATCGGCAGGACCGTGTCCGCCGCGACCCCCAGGTCGAGCGAGGACAGGCCGAGCGGCCCGGCGAGTTCGGCGCGCAGGTATTCGGCGAAGGTCAGCCCGGTGCGGCGCTCCACGATCTCCGCGAGCACCCAGGCCGCCGAGGTGAGGTGGAACTGCAGCCGATCACCGGGCGGGTAGTCCAGCCGCCAGCGGGCGAACGCCGCCAGCCGCTGTTCGCGGCTGAGCATCTTCGGATACCCCAGCGGCGCGAACGGGAACCCGGCCGTGTGGGTCAGCACGTGCTCGACGGTGACGGCGTCCTTCCCGTTCGTCCCGAACTCGGGCACGATCGCGCAGACGTGCTCGCCGACGTCGAGGCGGCCCGTCCCGATCAGGTGCCACACCACACCCGCGACGATCGACCGGCCGACGGACTGAAGCACGTACCGGTCACCGTTGGTGGCGTCCCCGAAGGTTTCGAACGCCACCAGCCGGCCGTGCCGGGCCACGGCCACCTGCATCGAGGGCAGCGGGGTCTCCTCGACCGCCTGCCGGATCCGGCGCAGCAGCGCGTCGAGCCGGCCGGGATCGACGCCGAGCGCGGCCGCCTCGCGTTGTCCCGCTCCGGTCATCCGTCCTCCTCGACTCGGCCCACGGCACAAGCTAGCATAAAGAATAATATTAGTTAACTGATTGGAGCAGCGGGTGGGCATCCTCGACGGCAAGGTGGCCATCGTGACCGGCGGCGGACGGGGACTGGGCCGGGCCCACTGCCTGGCCCTCGCCGAGGCGGGCGCGACGGTCGTGGTCAACGATCTCGGCTCCGGCTTGCACGGCGAGCAGACCGGTGAGTCCCCAGCCGAGGACGTCGCCCAGGAGATCGTCAAACTGGGCGGGATCGCGGTCGCGAACCACGCCTCGGTGACCGACTGGGCCGCGACCGAGGCGATGGTCGCCGACACGGTCGCGGAGTTCGGCCGCCTCGACGTCGTGGTGAACAACGCGGGCATCGTGCGCGACCGCATGCTGTTCTCGATGTCCGAAGCGGAGTTCGACGCGGTGATCGCGGTCCACCTCAAGGGCACCTTCGCACTGACCCGGCACGCCTGCGCCTACTGGCGGGCCGCGGCCAAACGCGGCGAGCCGGTGGCCGGCCGGGTGATCAACACGACCTCGGGCACCGGGCTGTTCGGCAACGCGGGCCAGGCAAACTACGGTGCGGCCAAGGCGGGCATCGCGGGCCTTACCGTGATCACCGCCATCGAGATGCGCCGCTACGGCGTGACGGCGAACGCGATCTCCCCGATCGCGGCCACCCGGATGACCGAGAACCTGGCCGTCGCCGGCACCGGCGGCGACGCGGACGGCTTCGACCCGCGCGATCCCGCGAACGCCTCCGGCGCGGTCGTCTACCTCGCCTCCGACGCGGCGGGCTGGCTGACCGGCCAGGTGCTGCGCATCGACGGCGCCACCGTCAACCGGCTGCAGGGCTGGACGGTGGTCGGCAGTCACCCGAGCGGCTCCGGCCAGGCGATCACCGCCGAGGAACTCGCCGAGGCCCTCCCCCAGCTGTACGGCGCCGCGCCGACCGGCCGTCCCGCGGTCCGCTAGGCCCAGTCTCACGCTCTGTTGCCATCACGACAGCGCGTGCTAGCTTTGTGCACTTCATCGGGCTGCCTTCCGGACGGGTCGACATGAGCACTGTGGCTCTGCGTCACCACTTCGACACCATGGACTGGGGTGTCGGACGGGCGGTTTCGATCGCGGCCCCGGCCGATCCCGCCGCACTCGCCCCCTCGGCGACCGCCCGGCGCTGGGCGAACGACCTCCGTTCGGTGGTCGGCGGGGTCCCGCGCGGACGGCGGGTCCTCGCCGGCTGGAAGCACCTGCAACCGGACGGCCCGGGCCGCCTCGACCGCCGTGCCGCGGACGCCTGCCGACGCGCACTCGACGGCCTGCTGGCCGCCGGCCACGAGCCCGTGCTCACCCTGCTGCACGGCGACGAGCCGGGCTGGCTGGACGAGCGGGGCGGCTGGCTCGCCCGCGACAGCGCGTTCCGGTTCGCCGACTACGCCGCCGAACTCGGCCGCCTGCTGGGTGACCGGGTCAGCCGCTGGGTCACCTCGGCCGACTTCGGCACCCCGTCGCTCGGCGAACGCGTGGCCGGGATGACGGTGCCCGGCCGCGGCGTGGGTGCGGCCGGGCTCGCCGCCGTGCACCACGTGCTCCTGGGCCACGGTCTCGCGGTGCGCGCCCTGCGCGACGCCGGGGTGAGCGCCGAGATCGGCGGCACCACCCTGCTGGCCGGCGGCTACCCGGCGAGCGACGACCCGGCCGACCGGGCCGCGGTGGACACCGCCGAGTCGTGGGCGAACCGGCTCTTCCTCGACCCGCTGCTGCTGGGCAGGCACCTGGTCACCGAGGACGGCCGCTGCCCGGTCGGCGAGTCCGGGTGCGTGCGGCCCGGCGACCTGGAGCTCATCGCGGCCCCGCAGGACGTGCTGTACCTGACCTGGTACGCGCCGGTCCGGGTGACCACCCCGCAGAACCTGCCGCTGCTGCTGCCGGCCGAGAGCTGCTACCGGGCGCTCAACGAAGTCAACGGGCTGCTCGTCCGGCTGGGCTTCGCGCTCGTGCCGTTCGACGGCGTGGAAACCGGCCGGTACGGCTGGCCGGTGCTGCCGGAGGCCCTCGCCGACGCGCTCGCGGGGTTGGCCGGTTGGTACGGCTCACGGCTCCCGCCGGTGCGCATCGTGGACAACGGGATGGGCGACGCGAGTGGCGGCGCGCCCCGCCGCCGCGCCGTCCTCGCCAGCCGGCTGGGCTGGCTGGCCCGGCTGATGGAGCGGGGCGTGCCGGTGCGCGGCTACGAATACTGGTCCATTGTGGACAATCTGCCGTGGCTGCGGCGGTACGCCCGCCTGTACTCGATCTCCGACCCCGCGGCCCCGGCCGAGAACCTCGAACCCGGCTGGACGCGTGCGTTCGCCCGTCCACAAGAGGCACCTCGCGAAGGGCGGCGCCTGCACATCGTCTGACGCGGTCAGTCCCCGCGACCGGGTTCCGCGTCCTGCTCGGCCAGCCAGCGCTGGTGCCGGTCGAAGTGCGCGGGGTCGCGCTGGACCCAGATGCCCGACGCCTTCGCCAGCAGCGCCCGGTTCGGTAGCAGGACCAGCTCGCCCCGGATGTACCAGCGGGAGCCGGCCCGGCGTTCCACCCAGGCCCGCACTTCCAGGGGCCGCTCGACCGGCACCGGCTTGACGAAGCTGACGCTCAGCTCCGCGGTGACCGACAGGACCCGGTGCAGCAGCGGGACGTGCCCGAGGCATTCGTCGAGCACCGCGGCGGTCCAGCCGCCGTGGGCGACGTCCGGGCCGCCTTCCTGGTCGCGGGGGCAGCGGACGTCGAAGAGCGCGGTGTCCTCGCCCTCGAGCCGTTCCCGTTCGACACCCAGCCGGCAGGTGCCCCGCACCCGGCAGGCGCCGCACAGCGCGACCCCGCCGTCCGTGCGGGGCGGCTCCTGGAAGTCGGAGCCGGCCCAGCGCCGCCCCGGGGCGTTCAGCGTCCGCTCCAGACGGGCGGACGCTTCTCCGCGAAGGCGCGGGCTCCCTCGACGGCGTCGGCGGAGGAGAAGACCGGATCGGTCAGGACCCGCTGGCGTTCCCACTGCTCGGTGGCGGGCCACTCCCCCGCCTCCGCCACGATCTGTTTGGTCGCGTGCACCGCCAGCGGGCCGTTCGCCGCGATCCGCCCGGCCAGTTCGCGGGCGACGGCCAGTGCCCCGCCGGGCTCGGTCAGCCGGTTCACCATGCCCCAGTGGGCTGCCACTTCGGCGCCGAACAGGTCGCCGGTGAGCGCGTACTCCAGGGCGATCCCGCGCGGGATCCGCTGGGGCAGGCGCAACAGCCCGCCTCCGCCGGCGACAAGCCCGCGCTTGGTCTCGGGCAGCCCGAACCGGGCGTCCCGCGCGGCCACGATCAGGTCGCACGCCAGGGCGATCTCGCAGCCGCCGGCCAGCGCGTACCCCTCGACGGCGGCGATGATCGGCTTCGCCGGCGGGCAGGCGGTGAAGCCGAGCAGGCCGCGGCCGGGGATGTCCGGCGTGTCCCCGGTGAGGAACGCCTTGAGGTCCATGCCGGACGAGAAGGTGCCGCCGGCGCCGGTGAGCACGGCGGTGACGAGGGTCGGGTCCTCGTCGAGCCGGTCCAGGGCGTCCGCGACGCCGCGGGCGAGCGCGCCGTTCGCGGCGTTGCGCACCTCGGGGCGGTTCATCGTGATGATCAACGTCGCGCCGTCGCGCTCGGTCAGGACTTCGTCAGCCATGTCGTGCCTTCTTCCCCCGGCTCAGCCGAGCAGTTCCAGGATGGTGGCGTTGGCCTGGCCGCCGCCCTCGCACATGGTCTGCAATCCGTAGCGGATCCCGTTGTCGCGCATGTGGTGCACCAGTGTGGTCAGCAACCGGGCGCCGGAGCCACCCAGCGGGTGCCCGAGGGCGATCGCGCCGCCGTTCGGGTTCAGCGCCTTGACGTCGGCGCCGAGCTCGGCCAGCCAGGCCAGCGGGACCGGCGCGAACGCTTCGTTCACCTCGAACGCGCCGATCTCGCCGATCGTCAGGCCGCTGCGGGCCAGGGCCTTGCGGGTCGCGTCGATCGGCGCGGTCAGCATGATGACCGGGTCGGACGCGGCCAAGACAGCGGTGTGCACGCGGGCCAGCGGCCGCAACCCCAGCTCCGCCGCCTTCTCGCTGGTGGTCAGCAGCAGCGCCGCCGAGCCGTCGGAAATCTGCGACGAGTTCCCCGCAGTGATGGTCCCGTTCTCCTTGAACGCCGTCCGCAGCCCGGCCAGCGAGGCCGGCGTCCCGCCGCGGCGGATGCCCTCGTCGCGGGAGACCACCGTGCCGTCGCCGAGCGTGACCGGGGCGATCTGCGCGTCGAAGCGGCCCCCGTCCTGGGCGGCAGCCGCCTTTTCGTGGCTGCCGAGCGAGAACTCGTCCAGCTGCGTGCGGCTGAAGCCCCACCGCTCCGCGATCATCTCCGCGCCGACCCCCTGGTTGGGGTACACGCCGTCGTAGCGGGCCAGGTAGCGCGGGCCGTACGGGTCCTGTCCCATCGCGGAGGAGCCCATGGGCACCCGGGACATCGACTCGACGCCGCCCGCCACCACCACGTCGTAGTGCCCGGCGATCACGCCGGCCGCGGCGAAGTGCAGCGCCTGCTGGGACGAGCCGCACTGCCGGTCGACCGTCACGCCCGGCACGGACTCGGGCCAGCCCGCGGCCAGGACGGACGTGCGCGCGATGTCCGCGGTCTGCTCGCCCGCCTGCCCGACGCAGCCCCACACGACGTCGTCCACCAGGGCGGGGTCCACGCCGCTGCGCTCGGCCAGCGCGTTCAGCACGTGGGCCGACAGGTCCACCGGGTGCACCCCGGCCAGCCCGCCGTTCCGCTTGCCGACCGGCGTCCGCACCGCTTCCACGATCACCGCGTCACGCATGTCGCATCCTTCCGTCACTGTCCCGTTTGGACTCGTTGGGGACGCCAGGTCGCGGCGAGCAGCACGACGGCGCCGAGCAGCCCGCCCCCGGCGGCGATCGCCAGCCCGGCGCCTCCGGCCAGGGCCCCGTCCCAGCCGATGGCGTGGTCCAGGGAAATCCGGCCCGGGCCCACGAGCGCGAGCGCCGCACAGATCACGGCGATCATCAGGACGTACTCGTAGCCGTCCTTGAACACGAAGAAGCCGTTGGCCCGGTGGGCGGTGATCCCGGCGACCGCCATCGTCCCGACCACGAACGCCGCCGCGAGGGGCGTGAACAGGCCCAGCACGAGCGCCGCGCCCGCGGCCAGCTCGCCCGCGCCGCTGAGGATCGCGTGCAGCCGCGCCGGGCGCATGCCGAGCGAGGAGAACCAGCGGGCGGTGCCGTCGACCCCGCCGCCACCCCACAGGTGGTTGTACCCGTGCGCGCCCATCGTCGCCCCGACCACGAGCCGGACGAGCAGCGCTGCCGTGTCCACAGTGGTCATCGTGGGCTCATCCGGATCGCGCCGTCGAGCCGGATCACTTCGCCGTTGAGCATCGGGTTGGCCACGACGTGCGCGACCAGCGCGGCGAACTCGGCCGGATCGCCCAGCCGGGACGGGTGCGGCACCTGCTTGCCCAGCGCCGCGCGCAGTTCCTCGGGAGCGGCCGCCATCGGCGGGGTGTCGAACAACCCGGGGGCAACGGTCACGACCCGGATCTGCTGACCCGCCAGGTCGCGGGCGATCGGGAGGGTCATGCCGACGACGCCGCCCTTCGACGCGGAGTAGGCCGCCTGCCCGATCTGCCCGTCGAAGGCCGCCACGGACGCGGTGTTGACCACGACGCCCCGCTCTTCGCCGAGCAGTTCCTGCTTCGCCATCCGCTCCGCGGCGAGCCGGATCACGTTGAACGTGCCGATCAGGTTGATCTCGACGATCCGGGTGAACTCCGGCAGCGGGAAGACGCCGTTGCGGCCGAGCATCCGGACGGCGTTGCCGGTGCCCGCGCAGTTGACCGTCACCCGCAGGGCGCCGAGGGAGTCCGCGACGTCGAGCGCGGCCGAGACCTGCTCGGGGTCGCGCACGTCGGCGGGCGCGAACCGGACGTTCTCGCCGAGCCCGGCGGCGACCTGCGCGCCGTCCGAGCCGGGCAGGTCGACGATCACCACGCGCGCGCCCGCGCCGAGAAGGGCCTGCGTGGTCGCCAGGCCGAGCCCGGACGCTCCGCCGGTCACCAGGGCGACCCCGTCACGGATGTCCATTCGCCATCACCTTTCGCTTTTCACTGCGTTAGCGGGACAGGATCGTCACCGCGGACGCGCCGGGCGCGCCGTAGAGGTGGGTGTAGCCGACGTCCGGGTTCCCGCCGACCTGGCGGTCGCCGGCCCGGCCCTGCAGCTGCCGGACGATTTCGTAGATCTGGCGCAGCCCGGAGGCCCCGATCGGCTCGCCGTGGGCGATGAGACCGCCGTCGGTGTTGACGGGCAGCGTGCCGCCGATCTCGGTGGCGCCCTCGGCGAGCCACTTCTCCTGCTCGCCGTCGGCGCAGAACCCGTTCTCCGCCATGTGGATCAGCTCCGAGCCCGCGTCGGTGTCCTGCAGCTGGGCGACCCGGACGTCCTCCGGGCCGATGCCCGCGACCTCGTAGGCCGCCCGAGAGGCGTCCACGGTGGGGCTCGGCGCGCTGGTCAGCGGCAACGACGGGCTCTGCAGCTCGAACGCGCCGAAGCGGCGGGAACGCAGCTCCGCGGCGCGGACGTACACCGGAGCCGACGTGAACTCCCGCGCCAGGTCTCCCTGGCACAGCACGATGGCCGCCGCGCCCTCGTCCGGGCCGCAGTACATGAAGCGGGTCAGCGGGTGGTTGACCACCGGAGCGTCGAGGATCTCCTGCTCCGACAGCGGTTTCCGCCGCCAGGCGTGCGGGGTGATCGAGCCGTTGCGCAGGTTCTTGGCGGCGATCTTCGCGAGGCTGCTGGTCGACACCCCGTGGTCGTGCAGGTACTTGCCGATCTTCGTGCCGAAGAAGTGGGTGGTGAGGAACAGGCCGGTTTGGCCGTACCAGGCGGGCAGCCCGGCCACCGCGGGATCGGCGGCGAACGCGCCCCGCGGATGCTTGTCCATGCCGATCGCCATCGCGACGTCGGCCTCGCCGTGCCGGATGGCGGCCGCGGCCATCTGCAGCGAAGTGCCACCGGTGGCGCACCCGTTGAAGACGCCGCGCACCGGGATGCCGGTCAGGCCGAGCCTGCCGACGATCGCGTCCGGGTTGGACACTTCGTAGCTGCCGACGTACGCGGTCCGTACCCGGGACCAGTCGGTACCGGCATCGGCCAGCGCCGCCTGGGCGGCCTCGGCCCCCATCTGCAGGGCGAGCTTGTCACCGTGGCGGCCGAACGGGTGCAGGCCGACGCCGACGATCGCCACGTCCGGAGTGCTCACGGCGTCACCTCCGCGTCCTCGGAAACCGGGGCGAACGCGTAGGTGAGCACCTCGGTGCCGTCCTCCCGGGTGGTGTACGGGACGATCCGCAGTTCCATCGGCTGCCCGATCCGCAGCTTCGCCGGATCAGCCTCGGTGAACCGCGCCTGCACCAGCAGCTCACCGGGCAGCTCGACGTACCCCAGCGCGTACGGCCGGAACGTCTCGTCGGTGTCGTTGCCGTCGTAGGGCGGCGATGGCGGCCGGAACTGCTGGGTCGTGAACGCCCAGAGCGTGCCGCGCCGGCCGAGGAGATGGCGCTCCTCGCCCGGAAGGGCGGGAAAGGAGAGGACGCCGTCGTCCCCCCGGGAGGCGATCAGCCTCGGTTCACGCGACGGCCACGTGAACAGGCCGTCCGCGACGGCCACCTGCGTCGTCATGCGACCCAGGCTAGCAGTAGCTGAATCATCTATCCATATCTTTTAGTTAGATAATTAAGCTCAAACTCTTGCGAGGGTCTCTCAAGCCGACATAGCATCGCAGCCATGACACTGCGGGAGCGCAACCGGCTGCGGACCGCGGCCGAGGTCGAAACCGCCGCGCTCGAGCTGTTCGAACGACACGGCTACGACCACACGACGGTGGAGCAGATCGCCGCCAGGGCGGGGATCTCCAGTGCGACGTTCTTCCGGTACTTCCGCGCGAAGGAGGACGTGCTGTTCAGCGGCGAGGAGACCGCCGCGCAGACGCTCGTCGCCCTGGTGGCCGCCCGGAGCGATCGCCGTCGCAGCGTGGCGGCGCTCGCCGAGCCGGTGTGCCGGTTCGCCCACCACGCGGTCGCCGACCCGGCCACCGGCGGCCAGCGGCTGACCCACCTGGTCATGACCACGCCGGCGCTGGAGGCCCGCAGCCTCCGGCTGCGGCTGCGCTGGGAACGGGAGATCGCCGGGCAGCTGGCGCGCGAGGCCGGTGCCGGCCGCCCGGACCTCGGCCACACCCTGGTGGCCGCGGTCGCGGTGTCCTGCCTCACCAGCGCGCTGCGCGCCGGGCACCACGCCGACGGGTCCATCGCGGACCTGACCGGGCAAGCGTTCGCCCACTGCCAAGACCTCACCTGCTGACCAAGACGAGGAGACCCACGATGGCTGATCAGCTGCCCTACAAGATGATCGACTTCGACACCCATTCCTACGAGACCGAGGACTGCTTCACCCGGTTCATGCCGGAGGCCAAGAAGGACAGCGCGATCCAGACGGTCCGGCTGGCCTCGGGCAAGAAGGTGCTGCTCGCCAACCACAAGATCGTCAACGCCCTGGAGAACGACTTGGACAAGGCGTACGTGCCGGGTTCGCTGGCCGAGATGCTCCGGCAGCGGTCGCTGGGTGTGGAGTCCGATTCCGAGCGCTTCTTCGAGGACATCAAGGACGAGTACCTCCGGCACGACGCCCGGCTGGCCAAGATGGACGAGCAGCAGATCGAACGCGCGCTGATGTACCCGGGCGGCTGGGCGCTGATGGCGGAGGCGTACCTGGACGGGATTGACCCGCTGTACGACAACCTGCACTCGTTCAACCGCTGGATCGACGAGGACTGGGGCTTCAACTACAAGGACCGGATCTACGCGCCCGCGATGCTGTCCCTACGCGACCTCGACCGGGCCGTGGCGGAGCTGGACACCGTGCTCGACGCCGGCGCCCGGTTCATCCTGCTGCCCGCGGGACCGGCGTACGGCCGCTCCCCCGGCGACCCGTACTTCGACCCGATCTGGTCGCGGGTCAACGAGGCGAAGGCGCGCGTCGCGTTCCACATCTCCGAGTTCCACTACCAGTCCAATGTGGCGTCCCAGTGGGGCTGGGGGCTGGTGCCGCCGTTCCAGTTCTCGGCCTGGCAGTGGCAGAACACCTACGGCGAGCGACCGATCACCGACACGCTGTCGGCGCTGATCTTCGACAACCTCTTCGGCCGGTTCCCGGACATCCAGGTCGTGGTCAGCGAGTTCGGCGCCGAGTGGGTCCCGCACTTCCTGAAGCACATGGACAAGAGCCGCGGCATGGGCCGCAACGGCGTGTGGCTCGGCGGCCAGCTGCCCGAGCGCCCGAGCCGGATCTTCCACAAGCACGTCAAGGTCGTGCCGTACCCGGAGGACGACATCGTGGGCTTGGTCGACCGGCTGGGCACCGCCGACTCGCTCGTGATGGGCTCGGACTGGCCGCACGCCGAAGGGCTGGCCGAGCCGGCCGACTTCTACGACCGGATGAGCGGCCTCGGCGACGAGAACCGCCGGAAGTTCCTGCGCGACAACGCCCTCTCGGTCCTGGAGGACTGACCACGACGGCCACCTCGCCGCCCATCCCCCGGCGAGGTGGCCCCCGAGCAGCCCGGCCGCCGCGTCCCCCCATCGATGAAGCGCGGCGGCCGGGTACCCAGCGCGGACTGTCAGGGAATGAAGCGCACCTCCGGGAAGAGCGGGGACGGCCGGTCCAGCAGGTGACCGCGGTGCCGCAGGTGCAGGTCGAAGAACGCGGCCGGATAGGCCCGCTGGACGGCGATGGCCCGGGCCGGGACCACGGCACCGATCTGCTGCTCGACCTGCTCCGGACTCCACCCCAGCAGGCTGGCGGCCTGCGGGATCAGCGTCACGTAGTCGCTGTAGGTCAGGTGCTTCGCGCCCTGCATGCCGATGTCGAGCCGCCAGCCGCGCAGGTGTTCCCAGAAGGTCTGCAGCTCCGGAATGGCCGCACGGGACGCTCTGGCGTCGACGAGCATGTACGGGCGGTCGAGACCGGCGTCGGTCACCGGGCCGAAGACCGGGCCGTCGAGGCTCAGGCCGGCTTTGATCCGGCCGTCGGCGTACATCGTGGACGCCGTGGTGGGGCCGCCCGCGGAGTACCCGAACATCCCCACGCTTCCCAGGTCCATCGCATCGGTCAAGCCGTCCGGCAGCGCACTGCCGGACGGGTTGCCGCCGGCATTCAGGACCGCCAGCTTGTCCAGGACGAACCGGATGTCCGCCACCCGGGCCTCTCGGATGGCGGCGGCGTTCTCCGGGCTGTACGGCGCCGAACCCGCGACCCGGCCATCGGGGAACTCGGTCAGCGAGTCGCCGGTGTGGTCGACGGTGACGACGAAGTACCCGCGGCTGGCCAGCTCCTCCACCACGATCGTGCTGTCCGAACGGGACCCGCCGTTGCCGTGCGAGTACACCACGACCGGAAGCCTGCTCCCGCAGTGACGCACGGGTGCACCGGTGTATCCGTGCGTCACCGGCACTTTCACGGCGTCGGGCTGGAGTCCGTTGTCCCGGACGAACTGAGCCGCGGCGGCCGGCGGCAGCCAGGGTGCCCGCCGCAGCCCCGCCGTCGACCGCGCCGGATACCACAGGCTGATCATCAGCTCCCGTGGCGCGCCCGAGGGATCCCACGGGTCGTGCCGGGCCGGATCGACGAGATGCAGCGGCACGGTCCCGACGGAATACGGCCCGGTCGGCCCCGGCAGGGTCAGCTGCACCGGAGGCGGCGATGGCGACGGTGCGGGCGGCGCGGCCATCGCCCCGGCCACGACAGCGACGAGAAGAAACGATTTCATGGCAGGCAACACTGCCGGGAACGCCCGGGCGGGTCGCCTCCCCACGGACGGAAATCCGACCGTGTCCTCTTCCCCCGGGCATAGGCCGCGAGGATGACGTGCTCCGTCATCGGCGCGGCTACGCTTCACCGCATGCACCCTCCGCTGCTCAGGCGGCTACGACCCGGCCACTGGGTCGCCGGGGACTGTGTGGTCGCCGCCGGATACGGCCTGATCGCGTTGTTCGGCGCGTACTCCGGCCTGCGCCTGAGCCCAGCCGGACTGCTGGCCGTCCTCGCGGAGCCGAGTTGGGCCGGTGTCGTGCTGACCTCCCTGGCCATCGCGCTGCGCCGCCGGTATCCGGTGCCCGCGGCTGCCGCACTCGTGATCGCCGCCGCGATGCCGCCACCGGTGTGGCTGAGCCTGTTCTCGTGGTCCTACGTCCTGTACACCGTCGCCACCACGTGCCGGCTCCCCATCGCCCTGGCCGCGTTGAGCGCCGCACTGACCACGATGGTCCTCTCGTACGGCGAGATGTCCGCACCACTGGCCGTGGCGATCGTCTGGACCGTCGGCTACGCCGTCGGGCGCCACCGCGCGCATGAGTCCCGCGCCAGGCAAGCCGAAGTCGTCGAGGAACGCCTGCGCATAGCCAGGGAACTGCACGACGTGGTCGCCCACAGCATCAGCGTGATCACCGTCCAGGCCGGCTACGGCACTCTCGTGCTGGACGACCAGCCCGAAAAAGCCCGGGAAGCGCTCGCCGCGATCGAGGTCACGGGCCGGGAGACGCTCACCGAGATGCGACGGCTGCTCGGTGTGCTGCGGGGCGGCGACCGGCCGTCACTCACGCCCGCACCCGGGCTCGCGGTGCTCGACCGGCTGCTCGAGCAGGCCGCTGTCGAGGTCGAACTGTCCGTCAGCGGCACCCCACGGCCACTGGCACCGGGGGTCGACCTGGCCGCTTACCGGATCGTGCAGGAAGCGCTCACCAACGTGGTCAAGCACGCCGGCACCTCGACGTGCCGGCTCCGGATCCACTACGGCGACGACGACGTCAGCGTCGAGATCACCGACCACGGCCGGGCTGGGCCCGCGGGAACCGGGCACGGCATCACCGGCATGCGCGAGCGAGCCGGGCTGTACGGCGGCGAGTTCAGCGCGAAACCGTTGCCGGAAGGCGGTTTCCGGGTCACGGCCCGGCTGGTGGAGTCCGCGTGAGCATCCGGGTCCTCGTCGTCGACGACCAGCAGCTCGTCCGGGTAGGACTGTGCGGGATCGTCGACTCCGCCGAGGATCTCACCGTGGTCGGGGCCGCGGCGACCGGTGTGGACGCGGTCGGCCTCACTCGCCGCCACCGGCCGGACGTGGTGCTGATGGACATCCGCATGCCCGGGATGGACGGCCTGCACGCCACCGGCCTGATCACCGCCGAAACGACGTCGAGGATCCTCATCCTCACCACGTTCGACCTGGACGAGTACGTCTACACGGCGTTGAGGGCGGGCGCCAGCGGCTTCCTGCTCAAGGACACACCCCCACGGGACCTGCTGAGCGCGATCCGGGTCGTGGCCGGCGGCGACGCCTTGCTCGCACCCAGCGTCACCCGTCGCCTCATCGACGACTTCGCCGCGCGCCCCCACCGCCGGGAAACCGCCGACCTGCGCGGGATCACCGGCCGCGAACGGCAGGTCCTCACCCTCGTCGCCGAAGGACTGGCCAACGCCGAGATCGCCCGGGCCCTCTCGATCGGCCCCGGCACCGTGAAGACCCACATCCGGAGCCTGCTCGCCAAACTGAACGCCCGCGACCGCGTCCACCTCGTGATCATCGCCTACCGGGCCGGCTTGGCCACCAGGTCGTGACCACGGCGGCTTCACATCCCCAGTGACCGGCCGATCAGGTCCTTCATGATCTCGGTGGTCCCGCCGTAGAGCCGCTGCACCCGGGCGTCGCGCCACAGCCGGGCGATCTCGTACTCGTTGACGTAGCCGTACCCGCCGTGCAGCTGGAGGCAGCGGTCGAGGATCTCCCACTGCGTCTCCGTGGTCCACCACTTCGCCCCGGCGGCCTCCTCGGCGGTCAGCTCCCCCGCGTTGACGGCGAGGACGCACTGGTCGAGGTAGGTCCGCATCACGTCGATCTTGGTGCGCATCTCCGCCAGCGCGTGGCGGTTCACCTGGAACTTCCCGATCGGCTGGCCGAACGCTTCCCGGTCGCCGGCGTAGGCGAGAGTGATCTCGTAGGCCCGCTGCGCGCTGGCGACGGCGTGCACGGCGATGCCGAGCCGTTCCTTCGGCAGGTTCCGCATCAGGTGGTAGAAGCCCCGGTTCTCCTCGCCGATGAGGTTGTCCACCGGCACCCGCACGTCGGTGAAGATCAGCTCGGCGGTGTCGGCCGAGCGCTGGCCGATCTTGTCCAGCTTGCGTCCCCGGGAGAAGCCGGGCGTGCCGGCCTCCACGGCGATCAGGCTGATGCCGCGGTGCCCGGCCGCCGGATCGGTCTTGCACGCGACCATGACCAGGTCGGCCAGGAGCCCGTTGGAGATGAACGTCTTGGTCCCGTTGATCACGTATTCATCGCCCTCGCGCCGGGCCGTGGTGCGCAGGCCGCGGACGTCGGAGCCGGCTCCGGGCTCGGACATCGCGATCGCGGTGATGATCTCGCCCGAGCAGAACCCGGGCAGCCACCGCCGCCGCTGCTCCGGCGTCGTCAGCTCGATCAGGTACGGCGCCATGATGTCGTTCTGCAGGCCGAGCCCGATCCCCACCGAGCCGCTGGCCCAGTACTCCTCGGTGAGGACGGCGTTGAACCGGAAGTCGCTGACGCCGGAGCCGCCGAACTCCTCGGGCACCTCCCAGCCGAGCAGGCCCTGTTCGCCAGCCTTCAGCCACGCCTCCCGGCTCACGTGGCCGGCCGCCTCCCACTCGTCGACGAAGGGGACGCACTCCTTCTCGAAGTACGTCCGGCAGGTTCGGCGGAACAGCTCGTGCTCTTCCGCGAAGATCATCCGGCGCATCGGCCGACTCCTCGTCCCGGCCTGGCCGGCCGTCGTGTGCGGGTCACCAAGAATAAGTAGTTAACTAATTGAACTATAGTGCCCGCTGTCAAGGTCCACGGGCACCGGGTGATCCTCTGCTCTACCCTGGACGCCGGGCTCGACGAGGGAGAGGTGTGTGGATCAGTCGTCGGAACGTGACCGGCTCGTGGACGCCGCCTACCGCACCCTCGTGTCCACCGGCGGCGCGAGCCTGTCGGTGAACGACGTTCTGCAGGCCGCCGAGCTGTCGACGCGCGCGTTCTACCGGCACTTCGCCTCCAAGGACGAGCTGCTGCTCGCCCTCTTCCGGCAGGACTCCGACCAGGTGGCCGCCCGGCTCCGCCGCGCCGCGGCCGCCGACTCGCCCGCCGCCGCCCTGCGCGCGTTCGTGCAGGCCATGCTGCGGATCACCGCCGATCCGCGCCGACGGCAGCGCGTGCTGGTGATGTCGTCCGAGGAGATCGCCCGCGCCAAGGGCTTCACCGCCGAGCGCCAGCGCTACCACGCGCTCGTGCAGGGCGAGCTCGTCGCCCTCCTGGAGCGAGGACGAGCCGACGGCACGTTCCCCCTGGCCCAGCCGTCCTCGGACGCCGGCTGGATCCGCGCCGCGATCCAGCACGCCTTCGACGAGCAGATCTCCGGATCCGGCGCCGTCACTCCGAACGAGACGGCCGAGCTGCTGACCGGCTTCGCGCTGCGTGCCCTTGGGGCGCGCGACGCGGAGACTGCCGGCGGCTGACGCGGCCGAAGCCGTCACATCCCGGGTGTTGACAGCCTGGCTTCCAAGGACTCTACTGAAAACGTCATTTTCACTCGACCGGCACGCCGGGCAGGAAGAAGGATTTCCGATGGAGAAGATCTGGGCGAACTCCGGCGACTCGCACTTCCTCGAGCCCGAGGAGCTCTGGCGGGAGAACCTGCCGGCGCGGCTGGCCGAGCTCGTCCCGCGGGCCGAGCGCGACCCCGACGGCGAGTGGGAGACCGTCCACATCGACGGCATGTCGTTCCGCCGCAAGCTGCCCACCGGGCGCAACAAGGAGTTCCTCGAGGCGACGCACCGGGCGCCGGGCGCACGCGACCTCGCCAAGCGGATGGTCGATCTGGACAACGAGGGCATCTGGGCGGAGCTGGTCTTCCCGTCGCTGGGCATGTGGAGCTCGTCGTTCCGCACCCCGGAAGTCCTGCGCGAGGCGCTCAAGGTCAGCAACGACTGGGCCTGGGACGCCATCGAGGACTTCTCGCCCCGGCTGGTCGCCACGGCGCAGGTGTCCACCTTGGACATCGACGACGCGGTGACCGAGCTCGAACGCGTCGCCGAGATGGGCTACCGCGCCGTCTACCTCCCGGTCGCCCCGCACCCGCTGCAGAAGGACTACAACCAGGACGCCTGGGAACCCTTCTGGACGGCGGCGGAACGGGCGAACCTCGTCCTCGCTTTCCACATCGGCACCGATCCCATCGACCTGTCCAAGGGCGGCGCGTCCGGCGTGGTCTACCGCGGGCCCGGCGGCGCGGTGCTGAACTACACCGAGACGACGTTCGGCGGTCAGCGTGCCGTGATGAAGCTCGTCGCCTCCGGCGCCTTGGACCGCCACCCGGACCTGCGGGTGCTGGTGTCCGAGGGCGGGGCCACCTGGGTGCCGTTCGTCGCGGACCGGATGGAGGAGGGCTACCGCCAGCACGCGATGGCCGTCCGGCCCAAGCTCAAGCGGTCCCCGAAGGAAATCATCTACTCGCAGGTGTACGCCTCCTTCCAGCACGACGAGTCGGCGATCGCCGCGTGCACCGCGATGGGCTACCGGAACGTCCTGTGGGGCAGCGACTACCCCCACATGGAAGGCACCTACGGGCACACGCAGGAGACGTTGCACCACCTGTTCGACGACGTGGCCCCGGAGGTCCGGCACCGCATCACCGTCGGTGCCTTCACCGAGCTGTTCCCCGGCGTGCCGCCGCTGCCGGCCGCGGCCTGAGGCGCAAGGGAGCGCCGCGAGATGAGTGACGACAACGTCCTGTACGACTCCCCGACCGAGTTCCTGCACGAGGTGGCCGAGAAGTCGGGCCATTGCGTGGCCCAGTCCGTGATCCCGCTGGAGGACGGCTCCTACGTGTGCGCGTGCTCCTGCGATCGGTGGGAAGTGGTCGCGCCCAGCCGCCAGGAGGGGTTGCGGCTGGCCCGCGCGCACACCGGCTCGGCCCCGTGACCGGCACGTCCGCGTGGACGGACCGGCCCGCGCACGCCGCGTTGCTCGAGCTGACCGGCGAGATCCTCGACCTGGAGCACCTCGAGGTGGACCTGTTCCGCGGGCGGAGCCCGCGCCGGTCCACGCTGCGGGTGTTCGGCGGCCAGGTCGCCGGGCAGGCCCTGGTGGCCGCCGGACGCACCGTCGTCGGGAACCGGCCGGTGCACAGCCTGCACGGCTACTTCGTGCGGCCGGGCCGGCCCGCGAGCCCGATCGTCTACCGGGTCGGCCGGATCCGGGACGGCCGGTCGTTCACCACCCGCCGGGTGGACGCGCTGCAGAACGGCGAGACGATCTTCACGATGTCGGCGAGCTTCCACGCCGACGAGCCGGGGCTGACCCACCAGGACACCATGCCGGCCGCGCCGCCGCCGGAGTCGCTACCGACGTCGCAGGAGGCGTTCCTGCGCGCGGGGCGGGACACCCCGCCCAACATGCTGCCGTTCGACCTGCGCCGAGCGGGCGCCTGGCAAGCCGGCCCGGAACCGGAACGCAGCACGCAGGTCTGGCTGCGGGCGGCCGACGTCGTCGGTGACGATCCCCTGCTGCACGCCTGCCTGCTGACCTACGCCAGCGACCTGACGCTGCTCAGCGGCGTCACCTCCGCCCACCGGCTGGAGCCCTTCGGCGAGCACGACAGCCAGGTCGCCATGGCGAGCCTGGATCACGCGGTCTGGTTCCACCGGCCGTTCCGGGTGGACGACTGGCTGCTGTTCGACCAGGACTCCCCGACCGCCGGCGGCGGCCGCGGACTGGCCCGCGGCCGCTTCTTCGACCGCGACGGCCGGCACGTGGCCAGCGCGGTCCAGGAAGGCCTGGTCCGCGTCCGTCCACGGTAGACCGCTTCCGGTTGCCACTCCTCTGCTATATAGTTAGATAAATTGACTCTTTAGTTGAGGGCGGCCTTCGAGTGCAAGACGGTTCGGGTGCGACGGCGCAGCTCGCCGAATGGGTGCACGGCATGCAGACGGCGACTGTGGACGTCGCCGTCGCTCATCAGGTCAGACGGCTGGTGCTGGACTGCCTGGGCGCCGCGGTCGCCGGTTCGACGACGGAAGTGGCCGGGGCCGTCCGCGACCTCGTGGCCGGGATGTATCCCGGCGACCACGCCACGGTGATCGGCGGCGGCCGGGCGTCGGCCGCCGGTGCGGCGCTGGCCAACGGCACCGCCGCGCACGCCCTCGACATCGACGACGGCTACACCCCCGGCTCGGTGCACCCGAGCGCGCCGGCCGTGCCCGCCGTCCTGGCGGCGGCGCAGCACACCGGCGCCACCGCCGAAACGGTGCTGCGCGCGGTCGCCGCGGCCGTGGAGGTGACCTGCCGGGTCGCCCGGTGCGCCCACCCGGCGACGCGCGAGGCGGGGTTCCACAACACCGCACTGGCCGGGGTCCTCGGCGCCGCGGCGGGCGTGTCGGTGGTGCTCGGCCTCGACCGCGCGGAAGTCGCCTCGGCGCTGGGCGTCGCGGGCTCGCACTCCGGCGGCCTGTTCGAGTTCCTGGGCAGCGGAGCCGAGGTCAAGCGGCTGCACGCCGGGAAGGCGGCCCGGGACGGCCTGCTGTCCGCCCACTTCGCCCGGCTCGGCGTCACCGGCCCGGCCACCGTGCTGGAAGGCACCAACGGCTACTTCCGCGCGTTCGCCGGCGGCGCGTGGCGCCCGGCCGACCTGCTCGACGGACTCGGCGAGCAGTGGGCGTTGCGGGACACCTACGTCAAGGTCCACGCCTGCTGCCGCCACCTGCACGGCCCGATCGACGCGCTGCTGGACCTGCGCGCCGAGCACGACCTCGGCGGCGTGACGGCGGTGCGCGTCGAGACCTACTCGGTCGCGGCGGCCCACGCGCACACGAACTTCGAGAGTCACCTCGACGCGCAGATGAGCCTGCCCTACGCCGTGGCGGTGACCCTACTCGACGGACAGGCCGGCCTGGCGCAGTTCGATGCGGCACACCGCGCCTCCCCCGCCGTGGCCGAGCTCGCCGGGCTGGTCGAGGTCGTGGCCGAGGCCGATTTGGACGCCCGCTACCCGGCCGAGCGCCCGGCCCGCGTCACGGTCCACCGCGCCGGACGGCCCCCGCTGTGCCGGGAGGTCGGCCAGCCCCGGGGCGAGCCGAGCCGGCCCCTGGACGACGACGAACTCACCGCCAAGTTCCGGCTGCTCGCCGATCCCGTCCTCGGGCCGGACCGCGCGGCGCGGACGGCCGCGGCCGTGTGGGCGTTCGACGACGTCGCCGACGTCCTGTCCGAGCTTTCGGACGAGCAGGAAGGGAAGTCCCGATGACGACCAGCACCGAGGACCGGACGGCGTTCGCCGAGTCTGTCCGGGCGTTCGCCCGCGACCGGCTGGCCGACGGCGCCCTCGAACGAGCACACGCCCCCGGCTACCCGTGGGAGGTCGCGGAACTGCTCGCGCAGCAAGGCTTGCTGGGGCTCACCGTGCCAGAGGAGGACGGCGGCCAGGGCGCCACCCTGCTCGACGCGGTGCTCGCGATCCAGGAGATCGGTCTCGTGTGCCCGAAGAGCGCCGACGTCGTCCAGGCGGGCAACTTCGGCGCGCTCAGGACCTTCGCCGAGTACGCGACCGACGACCAGAAGACGCGGTTCCTGCCCGGTTTCCTCGCCGGGAAGTCGCTGCTCGGGCTGGCGATGAGCGAACCCGAGGCGGGCTCGGCGGTCACCGACCTGGCCACGACCGCCGAGCGGGACGGCGATTCCTACGTCGTCGACGGCACCAAGATCTGGTCGACCCACAGCGTCGAGGCGAACGTGTTCCTCGTCTACGTCCGCTTCGGCCCTGGGGTCGGCGGCATCGGTTCCGTCCTGGTCGAACGCGGTACCCCCGGCCTGGAGATCGGCAAGCCGTCGGAGTACATGAGCGGCGAGCAATGGGCGCCGCTGTACTTCGACGGCTGCCGCATCCCAGCGGAGAACGTGCTGCTCGGGCCGGGTGGCTTCAAGAAGCAGATCAGCGGGTTCAACGTCGAGCGCCTCGGCAACGCGGCCCGCTCGCTCACCCTCGGCAGGCTGGCGTTCACCATCGCCCGCGATCACGTCCTCCAGCGCGAGCAGTTCGGCCGCACCCTCGCGGACTTCCAGGGCATCCAGTGGAAGTTCGCCGACATGGCGGTGGCCCTCGACGGCGCGCAGCTGCTCCTGGACCGGGCCGCGGCCAACGCCGCACAGGGGTTGCCGTCGGCCTACGAGACCTCGGTCGCCAAGCTGGCCGCCAACCAGGCCGGGTTCCAGGCCGCCGACCAGGCCCTGCAGGTGATGGGGGCGATGGGCTACAGCACCGAGACGCTGGTCGAGTACTGCTTCCGGCGCACGCGGGGCTGGATGATCGCCGGCGGCTCCCTCGAAGTCCTGCGCAACCGGATCGCCGAGGACGTGCTGGGCCGCCGGTTCAGCCAGCGGGCCCCGAAGTGACGGCCGACCTCGCCGCCGCCCTGTTCACGCCGCGCAGCGTGGCACTGGTCGGCGCGTCCGCGGACCCGGCCAAGGCGTCCTCGCGGCCGTTGCGCTTCCTGCGGCGCAGCGGGTTCGCCGGCGCCGTCTACCCGGTCAACCGCCGGGCCGGCACCATCGACGGCGAGCAGGCGTTCGCGTCGCTCGACGCCCTGCCCGAGGTGCCCGACCACGCGTTCCTCATGACGCCGACGGCGGCCACCGTCGAGGCCGTCCGCCAGTGCGGGCGGCTGGGCGTGCCGGTGGTGACCGTCCTGTCCGGCGGGTTCGCCGAGGCCGGACCGGAGGGCGCCGCCCGGCAGCGGGAACTCGCCGCCGTGGCCGCGGAATCCGGGATCCGCGTCGTCGGGCCGAGCAGCCTCGGCCTGGTCAACACCCGCACCGGGCTGACGCTCACCGCCAACGCGGCCTTCGCCGAGCCGGACCTCCCGCGCGGCGGGATCTTCGTCGCCTCGCACTCCGGCAGCCTCATCGGCGCGCTGCTGTCCCGCGGTGCCGCGTGCGGCGCGGCCTTCTCCCACCTGGTGTCCGTCGGCAGCGAGGTGGACCTCGGGATCGGCGAGATCTGCGGCGCGGCGGTGGCCGATCCGGACGTCACCGGCTTCCTGCTGTTCCTGGAAAACCTGCGGCACGCCGACCGCCTGCGCGCCTTCGCCCGCGAAGCGGCCGCGCTCGGGAAACCGGTGCTGGCCTACAAACTCGGCCGCTCCCGTGCCGCGGCGGAGCTGGCGGTTTCGCACACGGGTTCGCTCGCGGGCGAGGACGACGTGGCCGCGGCCTTCCTCGCCGACTGCGGAATCGCCCGCGCGCACACCCTCGACGGCCTGCTGGAAGGACTCCCGCTGCTCGCCAGGACACCGGTGCGCACCGGGACGACCCCGCGGGTCGGCGTGGTCACGACCACCGGGGGCGGCGCCGCGATGGTCGTCGACCAGCTGGGCGTGCTCGGCGTGGAAGTGGCCGGGCCGACCCCGGCCACCCTGGCCCGGCTCGCCGAGGCGGGCGCACCGGCCGCGCCCGGGGCGATCGTCGACCTGACGCTGGCCGGTACCCGCTACGCCGTGATGGCCGCGGCGCTGGACGTCCTGCACGCCAGCGGCGAGTTCGACCTCGTCGTCGCGGTGGTCGGGTCGTCGGCCCGGTTCGAACCCGAAGTCGCGGTCCGCCCGATCGTCGACCGCGCCGACCGCGGCGGGCTGGCGGCGTTCCTGGTTCCGCACGCGCCGGAGGCGCTGGCCATGCTCGCCGACGCCGGGGTGCCCGCGTTCCGCACCCCGGAATCGTGCGCCGACGCGGTCGCCGCGGCGCTCGGCCGCCGTCCCCCGCGCGCGGTGCCGCCCGCTCCACCCGCCGAGCCCGGACCGACGCGTCCGCTCGACGAGGCCGCGTCCTACGCGGTGCTGGCCGAGCTGGGTGTCGTCGCCGCACCACATCGGGTGGTGCCCGTCGACGACGTCGAAACGACCGGGCTGCAGTTCCCGGTCGCGGTCAAGGCACTCTCCCCCGCGCTCGGGCACAAGAGTGACGTCGGCGGCGTGGTGCTGGGGGTGGAGACACCAGCGGGAGTCGGTGAAGCAGCCCGCGAGATCCGGGCCGCGGTGGCCGGACGCGGAGGCGTCGAGATCTCCGAAGTGCTCGTGCAGTCGATGGCGAACGGGCTCGGCGAGGTGCTCGTCGGGTACCGCGTCGACCCGGCCGTGGGGCCGTTGGTGCTGGTCGCCGCCGGCGGCGTGCTCACCGAGGTCTACGCCGACCGCAGCCTCCGGCCGGCGCCGGTCGACCTCGACACCGTGCGCCGGATGCTCGCCGAGGTGAAGGGCATCGCATCGCTGCGGGGCCACCGTGGAGCGCAGCCCGGCGACCTCGACGCGCTGGCCCGGCTGGTCGTGGCCGTGTCGGAGCTGGCCGGTCGCGCCGACGTCGCCGAGGCCGAGATCAATCCCGTGCTCGTGCGCCCGGCGGGCGAAGGCGTGGTCGCCCTCGACGCCGTCGTGCGGCTGTTCGAACGTCCCTGAGGAGAACCATGATTTCGCACCCCGGACCCCGGATGCTCGTCGACGGCCGCTGGACCCGCGGTTCCGGGCGGGCGACCCGGCCGGTCGAGAACCCGGCCACCGGCGAAATCCTCACCGAACTGCCCGTCGCCACCATCGAGGATCTCGACGAGGCACTGGACGCGGCGCGCCGGGCGTTCCCCGGCTGGCGCCGGACGTCGCCGGTCGAGCGGAGCCGCGTGCTGCGCGAGGGCGCCCGGCTGATCCGCGAGCGGGCCGGTGACGTCGCCATGGTCATCACGCTGGAGCTGGGCAAGCCGCTGGCCGAGTCCCGCGCCGAGGTACTGCTGGCCGCCGAGCACCTCGAGTGGGCGGCCGAAGAGGCCCGGCGCGGCTACGGCCGGGTCATCCCGGCCCGCGACCCGGACACCCTTCAGCACACCGTCGTCGAGCCCGTCGGCGTGGTGGCCGCGTTCGCGCCGTGGAACGCACCCGCCGTGACCCCGTCGCGCAAGATCGGCGGCGCCTTGGCCGCCGGCTGCTCGATGATCCTCAAACCGGCCGAAGAGACCCCGACGGCGGCGCTGATGATGGCGGCGGCCCTGCAGGAAGCCGGGCTGCCCGACGGCGTGCTGAACGTGGTCTTCGGCGATCCGCCGATGATCGGGCGGCACCTGATGACCTCGCCGGTCGTGCAAGCGGTCACCTTCACCGGCTCCACCGCCGTCGGCGCCGAGCTCCACGCGCTGGGCGCGCCGTCGATGACCCGGATGACCATGGAACTCGGCGGGCACGCCCCGGTGCTGGTGCTCGCCGACGCCGACGTGGAGACGGTCGCGCGCTCGGCCGTGCCCGCCTGCTACCGCAACTCCGGCCAGGTTTGTACTTCCCCGACCCGGTTCCTCGTCCACGCCGACGTCTACGACCGGTTCCTGACCGCGTTCGTCGACGCGGTCCGCGCCCGCAAGGTCGGCGACGGGCTCGCCGACGGTGTCCAAATGGGACCCGTCGCGACCGAACGGCGGCTCCAAGCCCTGACCGAAATGACCGCCGACGCCCGCGCCCGTGGCGCCGTGGTGGAGACCGGCGGCGAGCGGATCGGCGACACCGGGTGGTTCTTCGCCCCCACCGTGCTGACGTCGGTGCCGCCGGACTCGCTCGCGGGTTCGGTCGAGCCGTTCGGCCCGCTCAAGACCGTGACCCCGTTCGACGACCTCGACGCAGCACTGGCCGAAGCCAACCGGCTCCCCTTCGGGCTGGCGTCCTACGCGTGGACCCACGACTCCCGCGCGGCGGCCCGCATCGCCGGCGAGCTGGAAGCCGGGTCGGTGGCGCTCAACAGCTGGCGCCCGTCCCTGCCGGAAACCCCGTTCGGTGGGTTCCACCTCAGCGGCGTCGGCACCGAGGGCGGCGCCGAGGGCCTGCGCGGCTTCCAGCGGATCAAGTACGTGAGCCGCAGCTGAGTTACTGCCCGGCCCACTCCTGGTACACCTTGAGCACGGCGACGACGTCTTCGTTGCCGAGGCCCTTGGCCCGCGCCATCTCGAAGATCTGGTGCACGATGCTGGCCACCGGAGTCACGTAGTCGCTCTGGTGGGCCAGTTCCAGCCCGAGCCGGATGTCCTTTTCCCCCAGCGACACCGCGAACCGGGCGTGGTAGTCGTCGGCGAGGGCGTAGGGCCACCGCTTGAGGAAGTGGAACGAACGCCCGCCGGAGCGGCTGAGCACGTCGAACAGCTCGTGCCGGTCCAGCCCGAGCCGGACGCCGAGGGTGAACGCCTCTGCGGCCACCACGATGCTGCCCATCGCCATCAGGTTGTTGAGCAGCTTCACCGTCTTGCCGTGGCCGACCGCGCCGACGTGTTCGATCGTGCCGAGCGCCGCCAAGACCGGGCGGGCTCGTTCGAGCGCGTCGGCGTCCGCCCCGACGAGCTGGACGAGCTTGCCGCCGAGGGCTTCCCCGGGGCCGCCGCTGACCGGGCAGTCGACCACCGCGACCCCGTGCGGCCGGGCGGCCTCCGCGATCGCTTTCACCGTGTCCGGCAAGGTCGTGCTCAGCTCCACCAGGACGCGCCCCGCCCAGCTCTTCAGCACGCCGCTCCCGATCACCACGTCGGTGACGATCCGGTCGTTGGGCAAGCTGGTGATGATCACGTCGGCCGCGCCCGCTTCCTCCGGCGAGCAGGCGGTCGCGCCCAGCTCGACGAGCCGGGCCACGGCGGCCGGATCGACGTCGTGGACGAGCGTGGGGAACCCTTCGGCGAGCAACCGCCGGGCGACCGCGCCGCCCATCGTGCCCAGGCCGACCACCGCTGTCCGGATCATGGTTTCTCCACTTCGGGTTCGAGGGGGCCCGCGGTCAGCTCGACCGCGGTTCCGGCCAGGTGCGGGCCGGCCACGGGGTAGCGCGTCAGGACGGCCGGGTCGTGGCCCGGCACGATGTGCGCCGCCGGGCCGGCCAGCTCGTGCAGCCGGTCGAACGCCGCGTGCGCACCGCTGACCGACTCCAGCGCCGAGTACGGCCGGTCCGTGGCGAGGTTGGCGTAGTAGTGGGCGGCGTCGGAGGCCAGCACGACGACGCCGTGCCCGGTCACCACCCGCACCACCTGCATGCCCGCGGTGTGCCCGCCGACGCGGTGCAGCGACAGCCCCGGCGCGACCGTGACATCGCCGTCGACCCACCGGACACGGCCGTCGAGGTTCAGGGCGGCCACGGCGGTGATGTCCTGGCTCATCACGACCCGGCGGAACGAGGGGCGTTGCGCGTTCGGACCCGTCCAGAAGGCCATTTCCCGCTGCTGCAGCCAGAACCGGGCCCGGGGAAACCGGTCCAGCTCGCCGCAGTGGTCGAAGTGCAGGTGGGTGAGCACCACATCGGACAGTTCTTCGGGTGAGACGCCCAGCGCGCGCACGGCGTCCAGGGGATCTCCGCGCAGGCAGTCTTCCCGGTCGCGCAGCCGAGCCACCTCGCAGCCGAAGCCGGTGTCGACCAGGAACGCCCCGGCCGGGCCGGTGACCAGCCAGATGTAGTAGGCCATCGCGCGCGGCTCGTCGGACGGCGTGGCGTGGAGGAAGACTTCGTCGGCCGACACCCCGTCGCGCTCGGCGTAGCGGATGGCGAAGACCCGCCAATCCGGCGTGGTCATCGGGACACCAGCGCGGGCAAGCCGGCTTCCATCAGCTTTTCGGCCTCGTCGATGATCCGGTCGACCAGCTCCCCCACCGTGGGGATGTCGTCGATCAGGCCCTGGGCGCAGCCGGCCGTCCAGATCCCGGCGTCGAGGTCACCGGTGCGGAAGACCTCCCGGCCGCGCACCCCGGCGACCAGCTCCCGGATGTCGGCGAACTCCGCACCTTCGTCCAGCATCCGCACCACTTCGACGCTGACCTTGTTGCGCGCCACCCGGGCGGTGTTGCGCAGCGGGCGGAAGATCAGCTCGGTGTTCCGCTCGTCATTGTCCACAATGGCCTGTTTGACGCGGTCGTGCACCGGGGCCTCGGCCGTGCACAGGAAGCGGGTGCCCATGTTGATGCCGTCCGCGCCGAGCGCGAGCGCCGCGACCAGCCCGCGGCCGTCGGCGAAGCCGCCTGAAGCGATCACCGGGATGTCCAGGCGGCGGGCCGCCGCCGGGATCAGCACGAGGCCGGGGATATCGTCCTCGCCGGGGTGGCCGCCGCATTCGAACCCGTCGATGCTGACGCCGTCGACGCCGACGGCCTGCGCTTTCACGGCGTGCCGCACGCTCGTGCACTTGTGCAGCACCTTGACCCCCGCCTCGCGGAAGTGCGGCAGGTGCGGGGCCGGGTTGGAGCCGGCGGTCTCCACGATCCGCACGCCGGATTCGATGATGGCGGCGCGGTACTCCGCGTAGGGCGGCGGCTTGATGCTCGGCAGGATCGTCAGGTTGACGCCGAACGGCTGATCGGTCAGATCGCGGCAGCGCCCGATCTCGCGGAGGAGTTCCTCGGGAGTGGGCTGGGTGAGCGCGGTGATCAGCCCGAGGGCACCGGCGTTCGCGACGGCGGCGACGAGCGGCGCGGTGCCCACCCACTGCATCCCGCCCTGCACGATCGGGTGGCGGATGCCGAATACCTCCGTGAAGCGCGTCTCGATCATCGGTCTTCCTCTCCGGCAGTGCTTCCACTCTATCAGTTAGATAGTTAATCTGATTGCTATCATCTACCTCAAGTACTCGAACCCACGGAGGTGCCCGGTGGTCGTCATCGTCGAAGCGGTCCGGTCGGCGGTCGGGAAGCGGCGCGGCACCCTGTCCGGCTACCGCGCCCCCGAACTGCTGGGCGACGTGCTCGCCGCGCTCTTCGACCGGACCGGCCTGGACCCGGCCCTGGTCGGCCAGGTCGTCGGCGGGTGCGTCGGCCAGGTGGGCCAGCAGGGCGGCAACGTCGCCCGCAACGCCTGGCTGGGGGCAGGCCTGCCGCTGGAGGTCCCGGCCAGCACGGTGACCGTCCAGTGCGGGTCGTCCCAGCAGGCGACCACCCTGGCCCACGGGCTGGTGGCCGGCGGCCTGGTGGACATCGCTGTCGCGTGCGGCGTCGAATCGATGAGCCAGGTGCCGATGGGATCCAGCTCGATCACCGAGCTCGGCGACAGCCGCGGCGGCCGGTACGTCGAGCACTGGGAGGCCACCACCCAGTTCGAGGCGGCCGAGCGGATCGCCGAGCGCTGGGACATCGATCGCACCGCGCTGGACGCCTTCGCGACGCAGTCCCAGCAACGGGCGGCGCGCGCGATCGCCGGGGGCCGCTTCCGCGACCAGATCGTGCCGATCACCGTGCCGGTCACCGACGAGCACGGCGTCAAGACCGGCACGACGACCTTCGACACCGACGAGTGCCCGCGCCCGACGAGCCTGGAGGTGCTGGGCACGCTCAAGCCCAACCTGCCCGGCCGCACCCCGGCCCGCCACACGGCGGGATCGTCGTCGCAGATCGCCGACGGCGCCTCCGCGGTGCTCATGATGACCGAGGAGCGCGCCGAGCAGCTGGGGCTGCGGCCCCGCGCGCGGATCGTGGACTCCGTGCTGGTGGGCAGCGATCCCGAGCTGATGCTGACCGGGCCGATCCCGGCCACGCGCCGCCTGCTGGAGCGCACCGGGCTCACCCTCGACGACATCGACCTGGTCGAGATCAACGAGGCGTTCGCGTCGGTGGTGCTCGCCTGGCAGCGCGAGACCGGCATGGACCCCGCCCGCGTCAACCCCAACGGCGGCGCGATCGCGCTCGGCCACCCCCTGGGCGGCACCGGCGGGATCCTGCTCACCAAGGCGCTGCACGAGCTGGAGCGCACCGGCGCCCGGCGCGCGCTGATCACCATGTGCTGCGGCGGCGGCCTCGGCACCGGCACGCTGATCGAACGGCTCGGCTGATGCCCGGACCGCTCGACGGGATCCGCGTTCTGGAGATCGCCGCGCTCGGCCCGGCGCCCTACGCGGCCATGATGCTTGCCGACATGGGTGCCGACGTGCTCCGCGTCGACCGGCCGGTGTCCACGCTCGCGGGTGACCCGGCCAAGGCCGTGCTCAACCGGGGTCGCCGATCGGTGGTCGTGGACCTGAAGGCCCCCGGTGGCGCGGAGGCGGTCCTGCGGCTGGCCGAGCGCGCCGACGTGCTCGTCGAGGGGTTCCGGCCCGGCGTCATGGAGCGGCTCGGCCTCGGGCCCGAGGTGTGCCGGGACCGCAATCCGCGCCTGGTCTACGGCCGGATGACCGGCTGGGGCCAGGACGGCCCGTTGGCCGCGTCTGCCGGGCACGACCTCAACTACCTCGCGCTGTCGGGTGCCCTGCGCCTGTTCTCGCGGCGCGGGCAGCCCCCGGCCACTCCGCCGGGTCTGGTGGCCGACTTCGGGGGTGGCGGGCTGATGCTGGCGTTCGGCGTCGTCTGCGCCCTGCTGGAGCGGTCCCGCTCCGGCCTCGGCCAGGTGATCGACGCGGCGATGGTCGACGGGGTCGCCTCGCTCACGGCGATGGTGCACGGCTTCCTCGCCCAGGACCGCTGGGTGGACGAGGTGGGCGTCAACTTTTCCGACGGCGGCTCCCCGCACTACGACGTCCACGAAACCGCGGACGGCCGGTTCGTGGCGGTCGCCGCCGCCGAGCCGCGGTTCTACGCGGAGTTCCTGGAGCGGCTCGGTCTCGATCCGCATTCGGTGCCGAACCGCGACGACCCGGCGCAGCGGGCGGCGCTGCGCGAGCTGATCGCGGGTGTCCTGCGCACCCGCACCCGCGACGAGTGGGAGAAGGAGTTCGACGGCACCGACGCGTGTGTGACGCCGGTGCTGAGCCTGACCGAGGCGACCGTCCACCCGCACAACCAGGCCCGGGAGGTGTTCACGACGGCGTTCGGCGTGGTCCAGCCGGCGCCGGCACCCCGGCTGGAGCGCACGCCGGGCGCGATCGCGGGTCCGCCGCCGCGCCCGGGCGAAGGATCAGGAGAGGCGCTGCGCGACTGGGGGTTGGGGGCGACCGAGATCGCCGGACTGCGGGCCGAAGGGGTCATCGGCGCCGAGCCCGGCTGAACACCCGGTATCCGGTCAGGCCGGCGTCGCGATGGTCTTGGCCTGGAGGTACTCGCGGAAGCCGTCCTCGCCGTGCTCGCGGCCGACGCCGCTGATGCCGTAGCCACCGAACGGCGTGTCCGGCGACAGGTAGAACGACGGGCCGACGTTGACGGTCCCCGCCTTCATGCGGTGCGCCAGCCGCAGGGCCCGCTCCGGGTCCCGGGTCTGGATGTAGGACGACAACCCGTAGCGGGAATTGTTGGCGACCCGCACCGCTTCGTCGTCGTCTCCGTCGTAACGCACCACGGTCAACACCGGACCGAAGACCTCGGTCTGCGCCAGTTCGGCGTTCTCGTCGACGTCGGCGACCACTGTCGGCTCGTACCAGAAGCCCCTCGGCGAGTCGCCGCGGCGGCCGCCGACCAGGACCCGCGCGCCCGCGTCGCGCGCCCGGTCCACCAGCCCTTCCATCCGGGCGAGCTGGGCGGCGTTGATGATCGGCCCGACGAAGGTGGCCGGATCCGTGGGGTCGCCCCAGGGCAGCGCGCCGACCGCGGCGGTCAGCGCGTCGAGTACCTCGTCGTAGCGCGACGCGTGGACGACCAGCCGGGTCGCGAGCGCGCAGCCCTGCCCGCTGTTCGACATGCACATGCCGACGGTCATCGGCATCGCGACCGCGAGGTCGGCGTCGTCGAGGATGATGTTGGCGGACTTGCCGCCCAGCTCCAGGCAGACCTTGCGGATGCCGACCGCGCCGCGCTCGTAGATCCGCTGCCCGACGGCGGGCGAGCCGGTGAAGTGGTACATGTCCACCCGCTGGTCACCGGTCAGCGCCTCCCCGGCGATCGCCTTGTCCCGCGAGCTGATCACGTTCAGCACGCCGGGCGGCAGGTCGGTCCGCTCGTGCGCGACCCTCGCGATGAACGCGCCGGTCAACGGCGTGTCCGGCGCCGTCTTGAGCACGATCGTGTTGCCGGTGGCCAGCGCGTGCTGGATCTTCCACAGATCGGTCATGAACGGCGCGTTCCACGGCGTGATCGCCCCGACGACCCCGTACGGCTCGTAGCGGACGTGCCGGTTGCTCAGCGGTCCGACGCCCTGGTGCGGGCCGAAGCCGCGCTCCCACGGGAAGCGCCCGATCAGGTCGTTGAAGAACGACATGTCCTCGATCATCACGTCGATGTGCGCGGCGATGTTCGACACCGGGGTACCGGCTTCGGCGATCTGGATCGACGCGGCCGCCGCGCGTTCCTCGCGCAGCGCCTCCTGCAACTGGCGCAGGACGTGCTCGCGGAAGGCGTGATCGGTGGGCCACGACGTCTCGTCGGCGGCCCGGCGGGCGGCGCCGACCGCGGCGGCGACGTCCTCGGACTGCCCGTCGGCCGCGGTGCCGACGAGTGACTCGTCGGCCGGGTTCAGGACCTCGAACCGTCCTCCGCCCGCCGCCTCACGGAACTCCCCGTCGATGTACAGCCGTCCCTCGGGTGTCATGGGTTTCCTCCGGACTTCGGATCGGCTCAGATGCCGATGCGCTGGGCGAGCTGTTCGCGATGGTGGTCCGCGCCGCCGAGGAACAGGGCGCTGTTCTTCGCTCTCTTGAAGTACAGGTGGGCGGGATGTTCCCAGGTGTAGCCGATCCCACCGTGGATCTGGATGTTCTCCCCCGCCGTGAACTGGTAGGCGTCGGAGCAGAACGCCTTGGTCAGGCTCGCCACCGCCGGGAGGTCCGGTGCCTGCGTCGCGGCGGCCCACAGCGCGTAGTAGACGGCGGCCCGGGTGGCCTCGACCTCCATCAGCATGGTGGCGCACTTGTGCTTGATCGCCTGGAACGAGCCGATCGGCCGGCCGAACTGCTCCCGCACCCCGGCGTAGGACACCGCCATCTCGAGCGTCCGCTGCGCGCCACCGAGCATCTCCGCGCTCACCGCGACGGCGGTCAGGTCCAGCATCCGGTCCACGGCCGCCCACCCACCGGCGATCAGGCGGGCCGGAGTGGCGGCGCAGGTCAGCCTGCCCTGCTTGCGAGTCTGGTCCAGCACGGGCAGCGGCTCACGCTCGAACCCCGCGGCCCCGGGCTCCACGGCGAACACGCCAACCTCCGCACCGACCCGCGCGACCACCAGCACGAGGTCCGCGCTCATCAGGTCGAGCACAAAGGACTTGTGCCCGTCGAGGACCCATCCAGCCCCGGACAGCCGGGCCTGCATGGCGACACCTTCGCGCGTCCAGTGCCCGCTGTCTTCGGCCAAGGCGACCGTGCCGATCCGGCGACCCTCGGCCAGCGCGGGCAGGTAGTCGCGTTTCGCCTCCTCGTCGTCCGTGGCCAGCAGCAGCGTCGTGGCCATGACCACCGAGGCGAGGAACGGGGTCACCGTCAGGGCCCGGCCCAGCTCCTCCAGCACGATGCCGAGCTCCACGAAGGTGTAGCCGGCGCCGCCGTACTCCTCCGGCACCGCCAGCCCGGCGAGCCCCAGCTCGCCGCACATCTTCGTCCACATCGGACTGTCGTGGCCCCGGTCGTCGGCCATCAGGCGCCGCACCACCGGCTCCGGCGAGAAGTCCGTCAGGAAGTCCCGCACGACCGAGCGCAGGTCCTCCTGCTCCTTGTCCAGCGCGAACCGCACCGCTGACCTCCCGGTCGTCTCAGGGCTTGCGGGCGGACCGCGCACGGAACGCCTCGGGAACGGCGCGGAACTCCGCGGTGTCGTGCGACTGGCTCTCGGCGGCCAGCCCGTAGCCGAGCACCGAGACCGCGGCCTGCCGCACCCACTGGTTGAGCACGGCCTTGGTGTCCTGGACCGCCTGCGGGGGCAGCGCGGCGAGCCGGTGGGCGAACGCGAGCGCCTCCGTCATCAGCGACTCGGCGGGCACGACGCGGTTGGCGAGGCCGATCTCGACGGCGACCGCGGCGGGCACCCGGTCCCCGGTCAGCAGGAACTCCTTGGCGCGCAACAGGCTGACGTTCAAGGGCCAGGTCGCCGCGGCGCCGTCCCCGGCGACCAGCGCCACCGTGACGTGCGGATCGGCGAGGAAGGCGTGCTCGGCGATGAAGACCATGTCGCAGGCGGTCACCAGCGTCGCACCCAGGCCGACGGCCGGGCCGTTGACCGCCGCGACCACCGGCAGGTGCAGGCCGACCAGCTCGTCGAACAGGCGGCGGCCGACGCGCAGGGTCCGCCGCCGTTCTTCCAGGTCGTTCGCGTGCCGTTCGAACGTCTCCAGGTCGCCGCCCGCGCTGAACGCCCGGCCGGCGCCGGTCAGCACGACCGCACGGGCCTCGCGGTCGAGGCTCAGGTCGGCCAGCACCCGGGGCAGCGCGTGGTGCAGCTCGGCGTCGAACGCGTTGAGCGAGTCCGGCCGGTTGAGGGTCAGCACCCGGACCGGCCCGTCGGCCGTGACCAGGACGGCGTCGTCGGCCATTTCACGCCTCCGTCTCGGCGAAGTCGGCGCCGCGGATGATCCGGACCGGCCGGTACACCGCGACTTCCTCGCCGCGCTGGTTCCGGATGGAACAGCGGCTGGTGACGACCCCGCGCCCCGGCTTGCTGGACGGGCGCGACTCGATCGTCCGGACCACGACGTGCAGCGTGTCGCCGACGTAGGTGGGCTCCGCGATGTCGAAATCCAGGTGGACGAGGGCCAGCCCGGTGCCGTGCAGCGCGTTGGTCTGCAGGACCAGGCCCTCGGCGAACATGTAGACCAGCCCGCCCGGGACCAGCCGGCCCGAGTAGCCGCCCGCCTTCGCGTGCCCGGCGTCGTAGAACAGCGGCTCGGTGAACCCGCCGAGCGCGACGAAGTTGACCAGGTCCGTCTCGGTGATGGTGCGGGCCGAGGTCCGGAAGACCCCGCCCACCGGCATCCTGTCCCAGGTCAGCCCGGCGGCCAGCAGGGGTGCTTCGCCCTCGTCGGTCACGTCCATCTCCCTTAAATAGCTAACCTATTTTACTCTTTATACCCTCACTGGATCGCTGACGCGAGCCCCTCTTGCGCGAGACTGGACACGAGTTCGCCTCCGCGGGTGAAGACCTGGGCCTGCGCGAGGCCACGACCGCCGCCTGCACGCGGCGAGCGCTGCACCACCAGGTGCCACTCGTCCACCCGGAACGGCCGGTGGAACCAGACCGTGTGGTTCAGCGTGGTCATCAGCCAGGTCTTGCGTGCCGTCCGTTCGTGCGGCAGCCGGATGGAGGCGACCAGCGTCAGGTCGCTGGCGTAGAGCCACAAACAGGCGTGCAACGCGGGATCGTCCGGCACCGGGGCGGTCGCGCGGTACCACAGCGCCCGGGTTCCGGCGGAGTCCCGGCCGCGGTCCGGCACCGGCCGCAGGTCCAGCGACCGATCACCGGCCAGCCAGCGGGGCCACACCGCCTGCGCCTCGGTCCAGCCCGCCAGGCCGCCGAGCTCCTCCGGCGCCGGGACCCGCGGCATCGGGTCGTGGTGCTCGAACGCCGTGGCGCCGCAGTGGAACGAGAACATCGCCGTGAAGATCACCTTGCCCGACTGCTCGATGTCGACCCGCCGCAGGGAGAAGGCGCGTCCGTCGCGCATCCGGTCGACGCGGATCCACAGCGGCTCCGAGGGATCGCCGGGCCGCAGGTAGGTCGCCTGCGTCACGTGCACCGCCCGGTCGGCGGAGACGGTGAGCTGCGCGGCCGCCAACGCCCGCGCGGCGGCCTCGCCGCCGAACATCCGGGCCGGCTCGCCGGACGGCAGTGCGGTGAAGAGGTCCACATCGACCCGCTGCAGGTCCGCCAGCAGCACCAGCCGATCCGTGAGTGATCCGTTCACTTGGCCTCCAATCAGTTAACTGATATAGATAATATAGCTCCCTACGTGCGGAGGACGGGATGACGATGCGAACGTCCGGGACGCCGGTGTGGATCGATCTTGTGGCACAGGCACTGGAAACCGGCCGTGACCGCGTGTTGCTCACCGCCGCCGACCACCCCGGCACCCGCTGGACGGGCGCCGAGCTGACCCGGCGGATCGGCGGCGCGGCGGCCCTGCTCGACCAGGCAGGCTGCCCGCCGGGAACCGTCGTCCCGGCGCTGATGACGACCCGGCCCGAGGCGATGGCGATGGTCGTCGCGGGCGCGGCGACCGAGCGACCGCTCGCCCCGCTGTCGCCCCGGCTCACCCTCGCCGAACTCGCGGACTGCGTGGCGGACCTCGACTCCCCGGTCCTGCTGAGCGAGCCCGGCTCGGCCGACGTCGGTCACGCCCTGGCGCGGCGGTGCGGCCGGAAATCCGTGGTGGTCGGCGACCTCCCGCGTGCGGACGCGCCCGCGCTGACCGCCGCGGGTGAGCAGACCGCGTTCGTGCTGCACACCTCCGGCACCACCGGACAGCCCCGGCGGGTCGACGTCCGCCAGGACCGGCTCGGCGCCCGGGCGGTCGTCAACGCCCGGCTGACACGGCTGGACGCCGGCAGCGTCTACAGCGCGAGTTCGCCGTTCCACCACATCGGCGGACTCGGCGCCTTCGCCGTCGCATTGGCCGCCGGTGCCGAGATCGTCGCGTTCCCCCGGTTCACCGTCGACGCCTGGCGGAGCCTGGAACACCTGGGCGTCACCCACGCCCAAGCCGTCCCGGCGATGATCGAGATGCTGCTGCGCGCGGACGCCTTCGCGTTGCCCAGCCTGCGCCTGCTGCAGTACGGCGCGTCCCCGATCCACCCCGCCACCCTGCGCCGGGCACTCACCGCGATGCCCGGCGTCGCGTTCGTGAACCTCTTCGGGCAGACCGAAGGCGCGCCCCTGACCTGCCTGTCGCCGGAGGACCACGAGCGCGCGGCAGCGGGCGACGAGGAGCTGCTCGACTCGGTCGGCCGCCCAGTCGAGGAGGTCGAGCTGATCGTCCACGAGCCGGACGAGACCGGCGTCGGCGAGGTCTGGGCGCGCGGCGCCCACCTCTTCGCCCCCGGCGCCGACGGTTGGCTGCGCACGGGCGACCTCGGCCGGTTCGACGAGCGCGGCTATGTACACCTGGTGGGCCGCAAGGGCGACATGATCATCCGCGGCGGCGAGAACGTCCATCCCCTCGAGGTCGAGCAGACGCTCGCCCGGCACGACGCCGTCGAGGAAGCCGCCGTGATCGGTGTGCCCGACGAGCGGGTCGGCGAGGCCGTGATGGCGTTCATCGTGCCCCGCGACCCGTCGGCCCCACCCGAACCGGCCGAGCTGCGCGCCTTCGCGCGGACGACACTGGCCGGCTTCAAGGTGCCCGAACGCTGGGAGTTCGTCGCCGCCCTCCCCCGCAACCCGAACGGCAAGGTCCGGCGGCGGGACCTCCCGCTTCCACGGTCCATATAGTAAACTTATTTATCTCATTGTTCTGACGGAGGCGTGCATGGACCTGAGCTACCCACCCGAGGTGCAGGGCTTCCGGGAAGAAGTGCGGGCGTTCATCGCCGCCAACGTGCCCCCGGACTGGCGAGGCCTCGGCGCGCTGGACACCGAGGAAGCCAAGGCGTTCGTCGAGCAGTGGCGCCGGGTGCTGGCCGAGCACGGCTACCTGGCGCCCGCCTGGCCGGTGGAGTACGGCGGTGGCGGGCTGGACCGGCTGCGGCAGGTGGTCCTCGTCGAGGAACTGGCCGCGGCCGGCCTGCCGGCGAGCGGCTCGCAGGACGTCTTCGGCATAAAGATGATCGGCAACCTGCTGCTGCGGCACGGCACCGAGGAGCAGAAACGGTACTTCCTGCCGCGCATCATCAGCGGCGAGGACCGGTGGTGCCAGGGCTTCTCCGAGCCCGGGGCCGGCTCCGACCTGGCCGCCCTGCGCACCCGCGCCGTCCTGACCGGCGGCGAATGGGTCATCGACGGGCAGAAGGTATGGACGTCCCAGGCGCGCAGCGCGGACTGGATCTTCCTGCTGGCCCGCACCGACCCCACCGCCGTCCGCCATCGTGGCATCACGATGCTGCTCGTCCCGCTGGACCAGCCCGGCGTGGACATCCGCCCGATCACCATGATCACCGGGGACACCGGCTTCAACGAGGTCTTCTTCACCGGCGTCCGCACCGCCGAAGCCAACGTCGTCGGCGAGGCCGGCGGCGGCTGGACCGTGGCGATGAGCCTGCTGGGGCTGGAGCGCGGCGACGAGGCGGCCACCAACCCGATCATGTTCCGCGCGGAGATCGACCGCTTGATCGAGCTGGCGCGCGAACGCGGCGTCGACGGTGACCCGGTCGTCCGGCAGCGGCTGGCCCGCTGCTACAGCCGCGCCGAAATCATGCGGCACCTGGGAAACCGCGTCCTCACGCGGTGGCTGAAGGGCGAGCCGACCGGCACCGAGGCGTCGGTGTCCAAGCTGTACTGGAGTGAGCACCACCGGGCGGTGACCGAATTGGCCATGGACATCCTCGGCCCGGAGGCCATGGTGCCGACGGGCCGCGGCCCGCTGCGCCACTACCGCACCGACGACCCCGGTGCCCCGAACTCGACCGCGTCCTGGTCCACGGTGTGGCTGCACGCGGTGTCCGGCACGATCTACGCCGGCACCTCGGAAGTGCAGCGCAACATCCTGGCCGAGACGGCACTGGGCATGCCCCGCGAACCCCGGCCCGACAGGAGCACCCGATGACCGAAATCGTCACCCGGACCGTGGCCGACGGGGTCGCGGTGCTGACCCTGAACCGGCCGGACCGGCACAACGCGTGGTCCGTCGAGCTGGAAAACCGTTACTACGCAAGGCTTCGCGACGCCGAGGCCGACCCGGACGTCCGGGTCGTCGTGGTCACCGGCGCGGGCCGCAGCTTCTGCCCGGGCATGGACACCGCCGCGCTCGCCGACCAGGTGGCCACCGGCGTCTCGACCAACCCCCACCTCCGGCAGCCGATGACCACGCCGACGACCATCGCCAAACCGGTGATCGCCGCGATCAACGGCGCCTGCGCCGGCATCGGCCTGATCGCCGCGCTCAACTGCGACCTGCGGTTCGTCTCGGCCACCGCCAAGCTGACCACCGCGTTCGTCCAGCGCGGGATCATGGCCGAGCACGGGCTGGCCTGGACCCTCCCCCGGCTGATCGGCACGTCCCGCGCCCTGGACCTGCTGCTCTCGGGCCGGGTCGTGCTCGGGGACGAGGCCGTCGCGCTGGGACTGGCGGACCGGGTCTTCCCGGCCGGCGAGCTCCTGCCCAAGACGCTCGAGTACGCGAAGACGCTCGCGGCGAACAGCTCCCCGGTCGCCATGGGAACCATCAAGCGGCAGGTCTACGCGAGCTGGGAGAGCTCGCTCGAGGAGTCCCGCGTGACGGCGATCCGGTTCTGGATGGGCCACCTGCGCGGGCACCCCGACTTCAAGGAAGGCGTCGAAAGCTTCCTCGAAAAGCGGCCGCCGCTGTTCGCACCGTGGGATCCGGCCATGCCCGCCGAGCCCGATCCCCTGCCGGGGTCGTGAGTGCGTAACAGTGTTAGAACACTGTTACGCACTCACGACCGGCACCCCGGTCAGTCCAGCCGGCCGCCGAGGTAGGAGCCGAACAAGTCAGAGTTCAGCAGGTCGGCGGCCGGGCCGCCGTGCACGATCCGGCCGCGTCGCAGGACGTACGCCGTGTCGGCCAGCGCGAGCGCACGCCGGGCGAACTGGTCGACGATCAGCAGCGCGGCGCCGTCGTCGGCGCACTGCTGAAGGAACCCGAAGATCTCGTCGACGATGATCGGCGCGAGTCCCAGTGACGCTTCGTCGACGAGCACCAGGCCGGGACTGCGCACGTGGGCGGCCGCCATCGCCAGCATCTGCTGCTGCCCGCCGCTGAGCGTGCCCGCCTGCTGGCCGAGGCGTTCGCCCAGGATCGGGAACGCGGCCACCGCCCGCTCGAGAGCATCGTCCTCCCGGCCGGCGGCGGCCTGCAGGACGAGGTTCTCCCGGACGGTCAGCCCGCGGAAGACGCCCCGGCCCTCCGGGACGTGACACAACCCGCGCGCGAACCGCCGGTGGGACCGCTCCCGCGTGACGTCACGCCCCGCCATCCGGATCGTCCCGGAACGCACCGGCAGCAAGCCGGACACCGCGCGCAGCATCGTGGTCTTGCCCGCGCCGTTCGGGCCGAGCAGGGCGGCGACCGAACCGGCAGGCACGGTGAAGCTCACCTCCCGAAGGACCGCGGTCGGCCCGTAACCGGCCGAGACGCCGTCGACCTCCAGTGCCGGCGCGTCGAGCGTGCTGTTCACGGTCATCGGGACTCCAGGGTGGGGACCGGCTCGTCCGAGCCGAGATAGGCGGCCTGCACGGCCGGGCTCGCCGAGACCTCGGCCGGGGTGCCGTGGAAGAGCAGGCGCCCGAAGTCGAGGACGTAGATGTCGGCGCAGATCCGCATCACCAGGGCGATGTCGTGCTCGACGAGCAGGACGCCCACGCCCCGGTCCTCGACGACCCGCCGGAGGATCTCCCCGAACCGCTCGGTCTCGTCGTGGTCCAGGCCGGACGACGGCTCGTCGAGCAGCAGGACGTCGAACGGGCCGGCCAGGCAGCGGGCCAGCTCGACGAGACGGCGCTGCCCGGTCGAAAGCGTTCCGGCCTGCTCCCGCGCCAGGTGGGTGATGCCGCACAGCTCCATCGCCGACCACGCCGCGGCCTCGGCCGCCTTCCGCTCCGCCGGGCGCGCGACGAGCTGGGCGAGCACCCCGGCCCCCGCCTGCGCGCATTCCCGGCCGAGTACGACATTTTGCGCCACGGTGAGCGTCTCGCAAAGCTCCATGCGCTGGAAGGTGCGGCCGATCCCGCTGCGGCCCCGCCGGGCGGGCGCCATCCGCGTGACGTCGCGGGCGTGCAACAGCACCTGCCCGGCGAACCGCCGGTTCAGGCCGCTGCAGGCGTCGAAGGTGGTGGTCTTGCCCGCGCCGTTGGGCCCGATGAGCCCGGTGATCCGGCCCACCGGCGCGTCGAAGCTGAGATTTTCGACCGCGACCAGGCCGCCGAACGAGACCGACAATCCGCGCACGGAAACACCGGCGCCTCCGGTGACCACGTGGACCGGCGCCTCGGACACGACCGGGACCTCACGACGGCGTCCGCCGAACCGGTCGAGCAGGACGCGCAGCCGCAGCGGCATCGGCGGCCCGCCGCCCCGCACGGCCACGAGCACGGCCGCCACGCCGAAGACGATCCCCAGTACCTCGGTGACCCCGTCGCCCGGGACGTAGCCGGGGATGACGTTCGTCAACGCGATCAGCGCGAACCACGGTTCGGCCAGGGGCGCCAGGCTCAGCTGCGCGAGCAGCTGCAGGGACGTGAAGGGCTGGAAGAACACGTCCGAACCGACCGCGAACATCCGGGCGACACCGAGCAGCGCCCCGGCGATACCGGCCAGGAAGGCCGACACGCAGAAGACGATCACCTTGGACACGGTGGTGCTCAGGCCCATCGAGGTGACCGCGGTCGGCGAGTCGGACATCCCCTGCAGGAGCCGGCCGAGCCGGCCCCGCTGGATCGTCACGAGCAGCACCGCGACCACCACCAGCACGGCCAGCACGACGTAGTAGAACTCACCGTCGTCCGGCGCGAAGTCCGGGCGCGGCATCGTGCGGCCCTGCGACAGCGACGTGAACATGTACGGCTCGTGGTAGAGCAGCTGCTGGACGAGGATGCCGAAGCCGAACGTCGCCAGGGCCAGGAACAGCCCCGACAGCCGGATGGCGGGCAGCGCGACCAGTGCGCCCACCGGGACCACGACCAGTCCGCCCAGCACGAGCGAAACCACCCACGGCAGGCCGAGGTCGACGGCGAACTGCGAGAAGGCCACCGCGCCGATCGCGGCGAACGCGGCGTGGCAGAGGGACACCTGGCCCGACGTGCGCACCAGCAGGCCGAGCGAGAGCAGCATGATCGCGCCGATCAGCGCGGCGATCCAGTACGGCAACGTGTCCGGGCCGACGATCCCCGGCAGCAGGACCAGGACGGCCAGCACGGCCGCGCCCACGACCAGCCGGACCCGCCCCGGCGCGCGGTAGGCCGGCGGCGGCCGTCTCTCCACTGTGGACGGCCGGACCAGCTTGCGCTTGGGCAGCACCAGCAACGTCACGAAGAGCACGAGGAACGGCAGCGCGGACGGCAGCCCGCTCAGCCAGGGCACGTCGAGGACGTAGTGCTGCGACACGGCCGAGGCGATGCCGATCACCAGGCCGCCGGCGAAGGTCAGCGGGATGTTGCCGAACGCGCCGACCGCCGCCGCGCCGAAAGCTTGGACCACCAGGAAGGTCAGGCCCACCGCGTCCAGCCCGATGAGCGGCATGACCAGCACCCCGGACAGCGCCGTGAACGTCGACCCGATGACCCACGCGATCCGCCGCACCCGCCGGGGGTCGGTGGCCTGCATCGCCAGCAGGTCCGGATCGTCGACGACGGCCCGCATGGCCAGGCCGATCCGGGAGAACCGGAACATCGCGTACAGCGCCGCCACCGCGACCACGGCGATGGCCACGATGGTGACCTGGCCCCAGGTGACCACCGTGCCGAGCAGGCGGAAGGTCGCCTGCCCGGCCGGCAGCCACTGGTCGACCTGGATGGTGTTGGCCCCGTAGCCCAGGGTCGCCAGCCCCTGCACCGCCAGGATGATGCCCACGGTGCCCACGATCTGCAGGGCGACGCGCTGCGGGGCCAGCCGGGCGGCGATCACCTCCATGAGCAGCCCGATCACCGGGCCCGCGATGCCCACGGCCGCGATCAACGCGAGCACCCAGTGCAGCCCGAGTCCGGTGTGCAGCGCGTAGAACACGTAAGCGGCGACGGTGGCGATGGCGCCGTGCCCGAAGTTGAAGATGCCCGATGACTTGTAGGTCAGCACCAGGCCCGTCCCGGCAAGGCCGTAGATCGCCCCGGCGGCGATCCCGGCGACGACGAAGGGCAGCAACTGCAGCACGGTGGTGCCTTCCTAGCTGGGGCAGGTGGGCTGGGCGGACCCGGCGAACGCGCCGTTCTGGTACTGGTACAGCCAGTAGCAGTTCACCGGCGGGGCGGGCTGGTCGGCCGTGAAGGTGATCGGCTGCGGCAGCAGGCCGTCCAGCGTCTCGCCCTTGACCTTGCCGTAGGCGGCCAGCACGGTCTGCCTCGTGACGGGGTCGCTCGCCTTGCCCGCGGCCGGGGTCAGTGCCTTCTTGAACAGCTCACCGCTGGCCCACATCGCGGTCGACGCGGGCTGCCCGGCGTCGTCGTCGGAAACGCCCTGCTCGCTCATCGCGGCGCGGTAGGCCTTCACCGGCGCGGTGTCGGCCCACCAGGGGAACGCGTTGAGCGCGCCGGCCAGCCGGATGTTCGCCGTGCGGTACAACGTGGGGGAAATCGCCGAGGCCGAAGACCCGAAGTACCCCGCGTAGCCCTGCGCTTGGCAGTCCTTGACGACCCGCACGCCGACCGCGGGCGAGATCGACAGCTGGACGAAGTTCACCTTGCGGTTGACCAGGTCCAGGCACTGCGCGGTGTAGTTCGGGGCGGCGGCCGCGACCTGCATCGTGCCGGAATAGGTCTTGCCCGCCGCCTTCGCCGCGGCCTCGAACAGCGGCACCGCCGCGACGCACGCGGGCTCCTCGGCGCACGCGACCACCGAGATCGCGCTGCCGCCCACCGGCTGGGCGGAGGCGATCTGCATGTTGACCACCTGCGGGAAGGTGGTGGTGAGGCCGAACCAGTTCTTCAGCTTGCCCCACACGGTCGGGTTGTAGCCGATACCACCGGTGACCGGCAGCCCGGAGTCGGCCAGGATGCTGCCGACGGCCGCGTCGGTGCTGGTGCTGGCCGCCACCACGGCCGCGATCGAGCTGTCGGAGATCAGCGAGCGCGCGGCGGCCGCCGCGGCCGGGGCGTCCTCCTTGGTGTCCTTGACGACCACCTGCACCGGGTGCCCGCCGATGCCGCCGGCCTGGTTGGTGTGGGCGGCCCAGGCCTGGAACACCTTGGTGGCCGACGCCTCCGAGGCGCCCGTGGGGCCGCTGACGTTGGCCAGCACGCCGATCTTGATCGGGGTGCCGGTCAGGCCGTGGGTATCGGTCGCGGCCTGACCGGTCGTGCCGCACGCGGCGGCGGCGAGCGCGACCGTCGCGACGCCGGCCATCCACCGGAATCGGGCGAACGCGGGAAGTCGGGTTCTCATGGGCGGGTTCTCCTCGGGCTTTCGGGTACGTGAAGGGGCACCGGCGCGCCAGTGCGCGCGGTGCGGCAGGACAGCGGCCGGGGATCGCCCGGCCGGACGGGGTTGGGCCGGGTCGTGAGTGAGAAACAGTGTTCTAACCCTGTTTCTCACTCACGACCCCAGCTGCGGCTACGCCGGGGTGACCCGGGGTCCGGGCAGTCCGCAGGGACACGGCGCCTGCTCGAGGCGCCCGGCCGGGGCCACCAGCAGCTCGCGCACGACGTGCCTGCGGTCGCCCACGGTGGTCAAGGTGACTCCGTCCGGTCCGGGGGACAGCTGCCACTCGCCGGGATCGACGTGGGCCCCGGCTCGCCGGGGGCATTCCAGGGCGAGCGCGGGTCCGAGCATCGCGAACACGGCCGGTTCGAGGCCCGCGGCGCGCAGCGGGCCGAGCGCCTCCGGCCGGGCCCAGATCGGTTCCAGGGCGGCCAGGGCTTCGGCACATTCCGGTTGGCGCAGCAGGCCCGCCGCCGTCTCGCCGGACATGGCGATGAACGCCTTGAACCGCAGCAACCGCAGGAAGGTCGCGGACCGCCCGACGTCCCAGCTGTAGGGCTCCGAGTTGCTGTGCACGGTTCGCCGGTCACGCAGGGCCCGCACCAGCGGGCTGGCCCACGGGCCTTCGAAGTTGGGCGTGCTGATGAGCACGTGGTCGGCTTCGCCGATGCCCCAGGTGTCGAGGACCCGGTGCGCCCAGCGCACGTCGCGGCCGAACTCCGCCCAGCCGATCTCGAACGGCACCTGCTCGCGGCCGTCGGTGTACAGCCCGATGCCGAACAGCGGGGAAACCGGTCCCGGCAGCGCCGCCGCCATGCTCGCCCTGCTCATGACTTCACCACCCGGGGGAACTTGGCCACGCTGGAACTGCGGGACAGCAGGTCGTCGACGGTGACGAGGTCGAGGTCGGGCTCGACCCCGACCCGGTCCAGCACCGTGTGCCGGAGCCGGGCCCGCAGCTCGGCGACGTCGGCGGTCCGGGCCGGTTCGTAGCCGACGCGCAGCCGCAGCCGGTCCACCGTCGCCGACTCGCGGATGATCTGGAACATCCCGTCCTTGGTCTCGGGCAGGGACTCGACGGCCGCCCAGACCTCGCTGAGCACCACGGGGGTCCCGGCGACGGTCGTCTCGTCACCGCGCCGGCCCACGACCCACATGCGGGCGTGCGTCCGCCCGCAGCCGCAGGGCTGCGTGCCGAGCCGGACGAGGTCGCCGCTGCGGTAGCGGATCAGCGGGGCCGCGCGGTTGTCCAGGTCGGTGGCCACCAGCTCGCCGACCGCACCGCCGTCGACCGCTCCCTCACCGCCGGGTTCGAGGCTCTCGGCGAGCACCAGGTCCTCCCAGAGGTGGTAGCCGTCGTGTTCGCGGCACTCCCAGCAGGTACCGGTGTCCCCCGCGCTGCTGTAGGTGAACATCTCGACACCCCAGTCGTCGCGCACCTTCTCCGCGAGCGCCCGGCCGAGCGGCTGCCCGGCGAAGGAGGCGCCCTTGAGGGAGGACAGCGCGTCGCGGATGTCGTAGGTCCCCTCCAGCCGCTCGAGCTCGAGCACGGTCGGCATCATCAGCTGCAGGTACGCGGGCCGGAACCGCAGCAGCGCCTCGACGATCTCCCGGCCCTTGCCGATCCAGGTGTCGACGAAGATCGGCACGAGACCCATCCCGTGGTAGAAGGTGTCGTAGAAGCCGCGGAACGAGCCCGCCGACACCAGCACCTTGTCCCCGGGCCGGAGCCCGACCTCCCAGAGGTCGCGAGCCGAGCACAGCTGCAACGGTGGGTAGGCGTCCCAGATCTCCGGGATCGGCTCGGGATCGCCGGTCGTGCCGGAGGTCGACATGATCGACGTCAGCCCGGCCGGGGGAACGAACAGCATGCCGCCGAACGGGTCGCCGGTGCGCTCCCGATAGGACTGGACGTCCTGTTTGGTGAACGTCGGGATCATCCGGCGGAAGTCCGCGAGGGTGCGGACCGCGCCCGGGTCGACCCCGGCGGCGGACCACAGGTCGCGGTAGAAGCCGGACTGCGCGTACGCCTCCGGCACCAGCTCCAGGACACGGGCCTCTTGAAGCGCCTCGAGCTCGTCGCGGGGCATGGTCTCGACCGCCGGCTCCAGATAGCGAGAGCCGTCCCCGGTGTCCACGCTGTATTCGAGCACTGTGGGTTGCCTGTCGGCCACGGTGGGTACCTCCGGCGATCGCCTTTGATCAAAGAGTTAGAAGATTAAGAGATTTAGGTCACGACCGTAACCTCTTCGTCCCGGCATACCCAGGGAACGGCGTTCCCGTCGAAGCTCGACGACTTGGGGATCTTCATGGAGATCAATCGCCCGCACACCGGCCTGCGCGACAACTTGGAGAGCACGCCGCCATAGTGTAAATTATTTAACTATTGAGCGCCGCCCCGTCTCATCGGGACGGTCGGCCGGAGCGGAGGTGCGATGTCGCAACTTGCCGTCGTCGAAGACACAACCGGGCAGACCGAAGCCGCGCGCATCCTGCGTGCGGCGTGGGCGGTGCTCGAACGGTCGCACTTCCGCTCGCTGAAAATCCGCCAGGTGCTGACCGCGTCCGGCACGTCCGCCAGCACCTTCTACCGTTCCTTCCCCAGCAAGTCGCACCTGCTGCTCGCGTTGCTGGAGGACGAGACCGCTCGCGGAGACCGGCGGCTCGCGCGGTGGATCGCCGAGGCGGACACGGCCGAAGGCCGGCTGCGGGCCTGGCTGACGTTCAACATCCGCACGATCTACCGCCCGGAGCTCGCGGAACGGGCCCGGCTGTTCCTCGACTCGGGACTGCTCGAAGAGCTTCCCGAGGACGTGCACCGGCTGTACGACGTGACCGGCAAGCGGCTCGTGGAGGTGATCCGCGGCGGCATGGCGGAACAGGTGTTCCGCGCCGGTGACCCCGTCGCCGACGCCGCGATGGTCCGCCACCTCGTGCACGGCCTGCTCAGCGACGGCCTCAACGGCCGGCTCGACGTGCCCGAAGAACAGGTCCTGCACACCGCGTTCGACTTCGTGCTCCGGGCACTGCGCCCGACCTCCGGCACGCGGGAAAGCCGCACCTTGCTCGCACTGCCCTGACGGGGAGTTCCTCAGCCGGGCGCCGGGCCGGCCGCGGGCCGGTGCGTCGGCGCGTCCGGCTCACCCGCCCAGAAGCCGTGCCAGGCACGGTCGGCCCCGGGCAGCGCGGGTGCTCCCCCGGTACCCCAGCTGTCGAACCCCACGGACTGGGGGTGCTCGGACACGTCCGCGGCGTACCAGTGGCGCTCGCGACGTCGTTCGAACAGCCACTCGCCGTCGACCAGCCGGTAGGTGTCGTCGTAGCGGATCGCCATCACGATCCACCGGTCGCCGACCTCGTGCTCGGCCCGGCAGTAGACCTGGCCGGTCGCGGTGGCGGGAATGCCTTCCGGACCGAGCTCGATCCGGTGCCCGGCCAGCAGGTGCACCGAGCGGTAGAACCAGCGCAGCTGCGGTTCGATGTAGGCGCGCAGGGCCTCGCGGCCCCGGCCGTGGCGGCCCAGGTGGACATCGGGGACGAACAGTGCGACCCAGGCGTCGAGGTCCCGCTGGTCCACGGCCAGCGCGTACCGCATCGGCAGCTGCCCGATGGCCAGCTGCGCCTCGATCCGGGCCAGCCGCTGCTCGGTCGTCCCGGCCATCACGCACCGCCGGTGAGCATGAGCGTGTCGCCGGTGAGGTAGGCCAGGTCGTCGCTCACCAGCGCGACCACCGCCCGCCCGATGTCGGCCTCCGGGTCACCCAGCCGGCCCAGCGGCATGGTCTTCGTCAGCTTCCGGAACCGCTCGGGATCGTCCTGGGCGAACTGCTCCGCCGCGGGCGAGAGCGCGTTGGGCACGATCACGTTCACGCGGACGCCGTAGCGGCCCCACTCCCGCGCCGCGACGCGCGAAAGCCCGCGGATCGCCTCCTTCGCCATCGCGTACGCGCCGAACGCCGCGTTCCCGTCGATGGCGGTACTGGACCCGAAGTTCACGATCGAACCACCGCCCCTGGCCCGCAACAGCGGGAGCGCCGCCTGCATGGCGTGCAGGGTGGCCAGCGGTCCGCTGCGCCAGCACACGTCGACGTCCTCGACGGTCGTCTCGGCCAGGAGACGCTGGACCGACGTCTGCGCGTTGTTGACGAGCGCGTCGAGCCCGCCGAAGCGGTCGGCCGTCGCGGCGAGCGCGGACTCGATCTGGGTGCGTTCGGTGACGTCGCAGGCCAGGGCGAGCGCGGAGCCGCCGAAGGCGTCGATCTCGGCCGCCACCGCGTCGCACTTCGCGACCGTGCGCCCGGCCAGCGCGACGCAGGCCCCCTCGCGGGCCAGTGCCAGCGCGGTGCCCCGCCCGATCCCCTGCCCGGCTCCAGTGACCAGCACGACCTTTCCGGCCAGCCGCGTCGACGTCATCGCACGTACTCCTTCCGGGCCAGCTGCCGGACGAGCGGAGTGTCCGCCTCCCGGTGCAGCCGGTACTCGCGGATTTCGCCGCCGGCCGCGTGCACGACGCGTCCCGTGATGTCGGCCGCCGACTCGGCGACCAGCGCCAGCACGACCCGCGACACGTGTTCGGGCGCCAGGTCGAGTCCGTGGCCGACCCGGTCGAGGTGGTCCTGCGACATACGGGTGCGCGCGCCGGGAGACACGGCATTCACCGTGATGCCGTGCGGCGCGGCCTCATCGGACAACGCCATCGTCAAACCCCACAGCGCGGCTTTCGCCGCCGCGTACGCGGCCCCCGCGTGACAACCGGTCCGCAGGCCCGCCTCGGAGAGCGTGTTGACCACCCGGCCGTACCGCCGCGCCCGCATGGGCCCGAAGGCCGCGCGGACCGTCCCGGCGCTGCCGAGCACATTGACCGCGAGGCAGCGTTCCATGTCCTCTTGCGACAGATCGGCCAGCTCGGCGCCGGTCAAGATGCCCGCGTTGTTGACGACGATGTCCAGCCGCCCGAAGGTGTCCAGCGCACACCGCACCGCGGCCTCGGCTCCCGCGAAACCGGAGACGTCGGACCGGTCGGCTGTCGCTTGTCCGCCTTCCGCGACGATCGCCGCCGCCGTTTCCGAGGCGAGATCGCCGTCCTCGGCGGCGCTCCCGTCGACCGACACGGAGAGGTCGTTGACCACCACCGCCGCGCCCGCCGCGGCGAGCGTCCTGGCGTGCGCCCGGCCGAGCCCCCGGCCCGCGCCGGTGACGAGCGCGACCCGGCCGGCCAGGGGCCGATTCGCTGCCTCAAACTCCGCCATGCTCCGACGGTAACCCGCCCGGCGGGTGCGCGGCGGCCGTCGGGTGGGGAACCCGGTTCCCGTTGCCCCACCCGGAAAGCCGCGGTTCGGCGGCCCGCAGCAGCGGGGCCAGCTGGGTGGCGATCGTCGTCATGTGCCGGGCCACCATGTCCTGTCCCATGCCCGCCAGGCCCGCCCACAGGTACACGGCTTCGACGGGGGCACCGGCCGTGTAGTCCAGGATCCGGGCGGCCACGTCCGGCGCGGTGCCGTAGAAGAAGTAGTCCAGCGAGGCACGCGGTTCCCGCGCGCGTAGCCGTTCGGGATCCGCGGGGCGCGCGGGCGGCAGCGTGGTGCCCTGGCGCGCGTGCCGGGCATAGGAGTCGACCTGCGCGGCCAGGTGCCGGGAGACCACCGGCCAGTCCCGTTCGGGATCGTCGGTCACCCACGCCTGCACCCCGCCGGCCATCCGGCCCCACGCCGGATCGTGGCCCGCCTCGGCGAGCGCGGCTCGGTACGGCTCCCAGTTGCGCGCGTCCGCCGAGAGCAGGTACTCCCCCAGCAGCCCGGCCCGCCGGGCGCCCTTCGGGCCCAGGTAACCCATCCAGATCGGGAGCCGCGGCTGCACCGGCTTCGGCGTGACCGCGCCGGACCGCCACAGCTCGCGCACTTCCCTGGCCCGCGCGTCGTTCTCGGCGTAGCGAGTGCGCATCGAGGCCTCGTACAGGGCGAACTCGGTCGGCCGGTACCCGGCGCCGAGCCCGAGATCCAGCCGGCCACCGCTGAGGATGTCGACGACCGCGGCCTGCTCGGCGATCTCGGCCGCGCGGTGCAGGGGCGCGACCACCACCCCGGTGCCCAGCCGGATCCGCGTGGTCCGCGCGGCGACCGCGGCCAGCAGTGTCAGCGGTGCCGGCAGGTAGTCGTCGTCGAACCCGTGGTGCTCGGTCACCCACACCGAGCCGATGCCGAGCCGTTCGGCCTCCTGGCACAGTTCGAGGAACTCGCCGTAGAGCGTGGCCGGGTCCCGTCGCCAGGGCGCGGGATTGCGCATGTCGAAGTACAGACCGGTTCGCATGGCCGGTGGCTCAGCCGACCGACGGCTGGTACAGCACCGCGCTCTGCCCGCAGTCCACCGGGATGGCGACGCCGGTGATCGCGGCGGCGTCGTCGGAGGCGAGGAAGGCCACGAGGTGGGCGATGTCGCCGGGCTCGACCATCCGCCGCAGCGGCAGCTGGTCGACGTAAGCGTCGAAGTTCGTCCCGAAGAAGGCTTCCAGCGAGGGCGTGCGGACCGACCCGGGCACCACGGCGTTGACCCGCACGCCGAACGCCCCGGCCTCGACGGCGGCCTCACGGGTGAGCTGGACGACTCCGGCCTTCGCGACGCCGTAGTACGGGGTCACCCCGGGCACCTTCGCCAGCCCGGCGAGCGACGACGTGTTGATCACCGCACCACGGCCGCGCGGAGCCATCACCCGCAGTGCCGCGCGCACCCCGCGGAAGGTCGCGCCGAGGTTGCCGTCGATGCCCCGGGCCCAGGTTTCGTCGGTGACGTCGACGAGGGCACAGCGGCGGCCGAAGCCGACGTTGTTGTGCACGATGTCGACTTGTCCATAAGCGGCGACGACCTTGTCGAAGAGCTCGTCGAGGTAGCCCTCACCGAGGACGTCCCCCACGGCGACCTCGCCCGTTCCCCCGGCGGCGGCGACTTCGGTCAGCGTCTCGCCGGCCCCGTCGGCGGAGATGTCGTTGACGACGACGTGTGCTCCGTCCGCCCCGAGCCGGACCGCGCTCGCCCGGCCGATGCCCGAACCCGCTCCGGTCACCACCGCCACCCGGCCGTCGAACCGTCCCATGGTGCAGCCTCCGTGCCTGGTCGTACCCTGTGTCCCCTGCCGGCGGCCACCGGGTGAACGTTAGGAGCCCGGTACCCGGGCCGTCCAGGCACGCATCCCGAACGCGGTTCCCGCGACGGCTACTGCCGCAGCGCTGCCCGCGCGTCGTCGTACCCCGCGCGGGCGCGGTTCTGTTGCCGGCGGAAGCCGAGGCGCTCCGCGTTGTCCAGGGCTACGCGGTAGTGGTCGAGCGCGAGGCGCGGGCGGCCGAGGGCACGGCACGCGTCGCCGAGGACGTTGGCCGCCAAAGTCAGCATCAGCGGGTGGTTGCGCGGGATCAGCAGGGCACAGGCCCGCTCGGCCTGTTCCTGGGCTTCCGCCGGCCGTCCGGCCATGAGGAGGATCTCCGCGCAGTCGGTGCGGGCCCACGCCTGGCAGAACGGGATGGCGAGCCGTTCGGCGGTGTCCACGGTGGCCCGGATGGCGGAGAGCGCCTCGTCGATGCGGCCGAGCCGGGCGAGGACCAGGCTCAGCTGGGCGGTGCTGAGCACCCAGCCGTGCTCGTCGGCGGTCTGTTCCCGCAGTTCCCTGGCCCGGCTTGCGGAATCGAGCGCCGGCCCGAGGTCGCCGAGCATTTCCTGGGCGTGGCTGAGGTTGCCGAGCACGAGTGCGGTCAGCGCGGGATCCGGGGCGTTCTCGGCGAGCGAAGCCCGGTAGTAGCCGACAGCTCGCTGGTAGTCGCCGGACATGCTGTGCAGCGTGCCGATGCGGGAGAGCGACGAGGCGCGCGAGACGGTGTCGTCGGTGGTCCGCGCCAGCCGCCACCACTCCTCGGCGGCGGACAGGGCCAGCTCGAGCTCGCAGGATTCCCAATGGGCATTGGCGACGTTGTCCAGGCTCCGCACGAGCCCGTGGGTCTCGCCGGCAGCTCGCGCGCCGGTGAGGCCGTCGAGGGCCACGGCCAGGAAGTCGTCCCGGTACCCCTCGGCACGCAGGTACCGCGCGGCGTGGTCGGCGATGCACCACGCCTGATCATGACGCTGGTGCTCCAGGGCGTGCTCCACGACGGCGCGCAGGTTCGGCCGCTCCCTCGCGTGCCATTCGGCATCGCCGCCTTCGCTGTAGTAGCCGAGCAGCCGGTCGAGGGCCGCCGACCGTTCCCCGGGCATCGTGAGGCTGCGGGCGTGCTCGGCCAGCAGGTCGTGAAGGGTGTAGCCGGACCGGCTTTCCTGGTCGAGCAGGTGAGCGTCGTGCAGTTCTTCGAGGAGCACCTCGGCGTCGGTGGCGGCGGCATCGGCCAGCGCGGCCGCGGCCGGCACGGTGAGGTGGGTCCCGGGGTGCACCCCGAGCAGGCGGAACATCCGCTGCTGGGCAGGGGCGAGTTCACGGTAGGACAGCGCGAAGACGGCGGACAGGTCCCGGTCGGACGTGCGGAACTCGGCCAGCCGTGACCGCTGGTCCCCGAGACGGCGCCCGAGGTCGGCGGTGGTCCACCAAGGGTGGTTGCGGAAGCGGGCGGCCGCGATGCGGACGGCCAGGGGCAGGCCGCCGCACCCACGCGCGGCGCCCGCGCCCGGACGGCCGGAGACCGCGGCGAACAGCGCTTCGGCGTCCCCGTCGGGCATTACGCCGAGCGGGACCTGCTGTGCGCCGTCGACCGCGGTCAGCCGGCGGCGGCTGGTGGCCAGCACGGCCGCGCTCGGCGTGCCCGGCAACAGCGGCCGGAGCTGAACCGCGCCGGCGGCGTTGTCGAGCACGACCAGCAGCCGCCGGCCCGCGGTGTGCGCTCGCCACAGCGCCGCGCGCCCGTCGAGGTCGTCGGGAAGCCGCGAACGCGGCACCTCCAGCTGAGCCAGCAGCGCGGCCAACGCCGTGGCCGGCGGCAACGGCGCCCGGCTGGGGCTGTAGCCGTGCAGGTCGACGAACAACTGGCCGTCCGGGAACCGGGCGGCCGCCTCGTGGCCGGCGTGGACCGCCAGGGCGGTCTTGCCCACGCCGGCCATGCCGTGCACGAGCACGGTGGCGCCACCGCGGAGCGCGTCGAGGACCTGGCCGAGTTCACGCTCACGCCCGACGAAGTCCGGTATCCGGTACGGCAACGTGCGGGGGCCGGTCCCGCCGGAGGCGCTGCGGAGGGTCTCCGCGTGCACCCGCTGCAACGCGGCGCCGGGATCGGTGTGCCCAGTTCCTCCGCCAGGTACTTCCGCACCTGCTGGTAGTGCAGCAACGCGTCAGCGGCCCGGCCGGCCCGGGACAAGGCCACCATGTACTGCCCGGCGACCCGCTCGTCCAGCGGGTTCTCGGCGGCGCGGGTGGCCAGCGAGCTCACCAGATCCGGGCCGTGTCCCAGCCGCAGGAGCACGTCGGTGAGCTCGTGCTCGGCGTCGAGCCGTTCGCGGTGCAGCCGATCGCGTTCCGCCACGGCCCACCCGCCCCCGAGACCGGCCAGCGCCTCCCCGCGCCACAGGCGAAGAGCCTCACGCAGCAACTCCTGCACGCGCCGATCGGCAGTGACCTGAGACATCGCCCGGTCCCGCAACGTACGAAACCGGTGCAGGTCAACGGCCGACGCCTCGATCTCGAGAACGTACCCACCCGCCCGCCGCGCGATCCCCGCGTTCCCGGCCGAGGCCAAGACCCGGCGCAGCCGCGACACATAGACCGAGAGCGTCTCCCGCACACGCAACGGCGGATCGTCGGCCCAGACCCGGTCGATCAACCGCTCCGCCGACACCGCCCGGCCGGCATCGACAGCCAACGCGGCCAGCACACAACGCTGCTTGGCCGAACCCAGCTCGGCCTCCCCGCCATCCGCGAACAGCGCCACCTCGCCCAGCAGACGCAATTCCATCCCCGGCACCTCCCCGTGCCCAGCCGCCCACACCGGAGCTCACCGCACCGGAGTATAGCGAACCGGGCCATGCACCGTCCTAATAGGACATTTCACTTGGGGGCGCGGTACGGGCGCTCGTAGTCGGTCCGTTCGTGGAACTTGGTGATGTCCCCCTTGCCGTCCTGCTTGAGACGCGGGTACTCGGTCACGTCGAACACGTTGTCCGAGCGCCGGTACGGGTAGACGTCGTGGCCCTTGCCCGGGTGGCTGGGGAAGACCACGTGCGTCTTGCCGGCCTCGGAGTTCTTGGCGAAGGTCTCGGAGACGTAATCCCACTTCTCCTGGACCAGCGGCCGCCTCGGGTCCTTGGGGTCCTTGATCCACCCGGGCATCTTCACGTTGTTGTCCTTGAGGGTGCCTTCGAGGGTGTTGCCGCCGTGCTGCTTCGCGATCTGGGTGGCCTTGTCCTCCATCGACCCGAGGTACTTGTCCGGCTTCTTCCCCGGCACCCGCTCCAGGTGACCGCCGGACCAGAAGAAGTGCTTGTCGGCCTTCAGCATCTTGTCGAGTTCCGGCTTGAACTTCTCGAACTCTTCCTTGCTCATGTTGTCGACGCGGATGGGCGGCTTCCGCGGGCTCTTCCGCGTCGCCGGCTGGGCCGCCTGCTTCCTCCGGTTCCGGTCCCGCAGCCGCTTCGCGCGGTCCTTCACCCGCCCCTTGAAACACCGCTGGGGCGCGAGGCCGAGCGGGTCGCTGTCGAGCAGCGGCTGGTCGACGTAGCCGACGGGGTTGGGCGCCGCGGCGAGGCCCAGCGGGTCCTGGCTGAGGTACCGCGTGGTCCGGGGGTCGTAGTACCGGAAGACGTTGTAGTGCAGCCCGGTCTCCTCGTCGCGGCACTGGCCGGGGAAGGCCAGCGGCATCGCCGCGGTGTCGGCACCGGCCAGCGGCACACCCCAGAAACTGCTGCGGTCCTGCCACACCAGCGTCCCGTGCTCGTCGAGCAGTTCGGTCGGCGTCCCGGCGGGCGAGGTGATCACCACCCGGAACCGGGCCTCCTCGACGACGCCGGCGTGCTCGACCTGCACGACGGGGCGATCGTCGTCGAAGCGCTCCCACGTGAGGAACCGGTAGGACCCGTCCGCCGGGCGGTGCTCCACCTGCTCGACGAGGTTCAGCTCGCTCCACAGGTACCGGACGTCCAGGGCGAGCTCGGGCTCCCCGTCCGGGCCGCTCACCCAGCAGCGCTTGGCGAACCGCCGCCCGATCGGGTCGTAGTGGTAGGTCCAGAGCGCACCGTCGGGCGTGCGCGCGGAGCGCAGCCGGTCGAGGTGGTCCCACGTGTAGCCGCACGACCGGTCGGCGTGGCGCCAGCCGGTGACGCGGCCGTGGGCGTCGCCGTCGAAGTGGAGGTCCCCGATGCGGGCGAGCCGGTTGCGCTCGTAGCCGCGCGGCCCCGGCGGCGACGGGGTCGTCGCCGAGGTGATGTTGCCCGCGGCGTCGCGGGTGAACCGTTCCGCGACGGACGGCCCGTGCGCCTCGCTGACCCGGCCGGCCGCGTCGTAGGAGAGCTGCCACGGCCGGATCGTGTCGTCGACACCGGCGAGCCTGCCGTCCGGGCGGTAGCGGTAGGTGCGCCGCCCGACCCCGGCGACGTCCTCCTCGGCGAGCCGGTCCTCCTCGTCGAACCGCCGCCGGAGCACCACCGCGCCGTCGACGCTGCGGACGACTTCCCGCCCGGCGTCGTCGTAGGCGAATTCGACGTCGTGGCCGGCGATCCGCAGCGACCGGGGCAGTCCGGACCCGGTGAGGCGCCACTCACTGTCCACACCGGACGAAGTCCGCCGGATGATCGCGTCGCCCTCGTCGCGCCAGCACACGCCGAGCCCGTTGATCGTGTCGGCGATGACCCGGTCTCCACCGTCACGGCGGATCTCCACCCGTGACTCGGCGTTCTCGGCGACGACCAGCCGGCCGAGCGCGTCGTAGACGTAGCTCGTGACGTCGTCGGGGGTCCGCCGCTCCACGACGTTGCCCTCGAGGTCGTAGTCGTACTCGACCACCTGGTCGGTGCCCGTGGTCATGCGGCGCAGCTGTCCCGCCGCGTCGTGGGCGTAGGTGGTCCGACGGCCGTCGAAGTCGGTCTCTTCGACGAGCCGGCCGGCGGCGTCGAAGACGTAGTGCCAGGTGAGGCCGGCCGGGTTGGTCACCGAGGTGAGCCGCAGCTCCCCGTCGTAGGTGAACAGCGTGCGCGCGCCCGCGGCGTCGGTCTCCGCCAGGACCAGGCCGAACGGGCCGTGCTTGCGACGCCGCGGCGCGCCCGCCGCGTCGCGGTATTCGACGACGTTGCCTTCCGCGTCGTGCACCCACGTCTCGCGGCCGCCGTGCGGGCCGAGCCGCCAGGCGCGGCGGCCGTCGGCGGTCCAGCCGAGCCGCGCGGCCCCGCCGGACGCCGTGTGCGCGAGGCGCGGGCGGCCGTACACGTCGCGGTCGCCGGGCCGGGCCGCCCGATCGGTCACGGGAGCGTCCTCGAACGGGTCGGGCGGCTCCAGGACGTCCACCGGCAGCCCGTTGCCGAGCAGCGTGGTGGCCGGGTCGAACTCGAACACCAGCCGCTCGATCTCGTCGTCGCCTTCGCCGGCCTGCAGCCACACCGCGCCGTCTTCGGCCGGGGTCAGCCGCACGGCGGGCGCTCCGGGGCGGTGGACGGCCACCAGCCCGCCGTCGTCGTCGTACTCGTAGCGGGTCTCGCGGCTCAGTTCGTCCACTTGGGACAGCAGTTCGTCCCGCCGGTTCCACGCGAAGCGCCGGGAGTTGCCGAGCGGGTCGATGCGCTCGATCAGCTGGTGGGCCGCGTTCAGGCGGTAGGTCCAGGTGTGGCCGAGGGCGTCGGTGTGCCGGGTCGCGCCGGGCTCGTAGGCGAAGGCCGCGTTGTAGTAGCCGTTCGCGCCCACCGCGCGGACACAGCGGCCCGCGTTGTCGTAGACGTAGCGGTACCAGGTGCCGACCCGGTCCTGCCAGCCGACGAGCCGGTGGTCGAAGTCGTAGTCGAGCGCCATCGAGCGGCCCGCGAAGTCCGTCACCGTGCTCAGCTGGGTGTGCCGGTTGTACGAGAACCGCACCACCGGCGGCTGCCCCGGTGCCCCCAGCGCGACGATCCGCCCCCGCGCGGTGCTGACCAGGATCTCGACGCCGCCGGGCCGGCGGAGCCTCGTGGGTGAACCATCGGCGGCGTAGTCGATTTCGGTGCGCTCGCCGTCCTGCTCGATGGCCGTGACCGGCAGAACGCCGCCGGTGCCGGAGAAATGCAGCTCGCGATCGCCGGCCGAGAGCCGGAAACCCTGCGGCACGCGGCGCAGCCGGTGCCGCGGCCCCTGCGCCGGCAGCACGGGTTCGTCGCCCGGGACGGGGTACTCCAGCACCATGCCGTCTTCGGCGTAGAACCGGACCCGGTTCGCGCCGAACTCCAGCCGCTGGTCCCAAGTGGACGTCCACGACGGACCGAACCACCGGCCGGCCCGGTAGGACGACAGGTGCGTACGGGAGATCTCCAGGTCCGCGACTTCGCCGGGCAGGGTGACGTCTACCTGGGTCATCACGACCTCACCCGTCGCGACGTCGATCGGGTCACCGCAGTAGTTCTTCGACTTGTCGGCCGTCGAACGGTCGGGTTTGTCCTTCGGCTTGGTGTCGTTGCCGCCGCCCTTGCCGGCCTTGCCGCCGCCGCTTCCGGCGCCGCTGGGGTTCGTCTCGCCGGTGTCGTTCTTCGGGCCGTTCTTGTCCGCGCCGTTGTCGCCGCTCTTGTGACCGTCGCCGCCGCCCTTGCCGTCGCCGTGGCCGGCGCTCGAGGTGGAAGTACTGTCGTCGTCGTGCGGTTTGTCCTTCTTGCCGTCGGGTCCGCCGTCGCCCTTCTTGCCGCCGGGGCCGCCCCTCTCCTTGATCGGGGGCGGCGGGTCGACCTTGCCGGTCTTGCCGGGCTTGATCTTGCGCAGCGCCTTGGCGGCGTCGTCGAACAGCGTCCCGGCCTTCTTGAGCAGCGGCACGAGGGCCTTGAGCGCCTTGACGAGCTTCTTCGTGATGTCGGCGATCTTCGACGCGGTCTTGGCGACCGCGGCCACGACCTGCGGTACCACCCAGGTCAGGCCGATGCCGAGGGTGAACACCACCTGCAGGGCCCAGCTGATGAGGTGGCCGACGAGCTCGGCGATGATGTCGCGGACGAGCATCCGGACGGCGGCGACGACCTCGCCGGCGGTCTTGACCCCGCTGGAGGCCCCTTCGCAGCCCTTCTGGGCGGCGGTGAGGATGTCGACCGTGTCGGCGGCCCGCTGGCGGTACTGGTCGGAGGCGTTCCCGCTCCACGTCTGCAGGTCGGCCTTGACCATGTCGGCCAGGTCCCCGCCGACGGCCCCGAGCTCCGCGGCGATGTTCGACCACGTCTTGGACTGGGCCTTGATCTGGTCGGCGTCCCCGGTCAGGGCGTCCAGCGCCGCGGACAGCGGGCCGACGTGTTCCAGCAGCCACCCGACCCCCGCGGCGAGGATCGCTCCGAAGGGATCCAGGGCCATCGACAGCGTGTCGAGCGCGACCCCGACGGCGCCCATCGCGACCGAGGCCCAGTCGCCCTTTTCGATCCCCTCTTTGAGATCGTTCGCGGACTCCAGCAGCGGGACCCCGGAAATGGCCGTGGTGGAATCTTCGCGCTGAGCTACCAGCGGGTTCGCCATGGCGTCTGTTCCTTCTCGCGGTTCGCTGGCCCTCGATGACCGCCGCGACCAGGGCAGCGTCGTTCCCCCACCGGGGTGACCTTAGCGAGTCTTCGCCGCCAACCGGGGGTGAACAACGCGAAAACTGCGCGGAAGTCCTGCCGGAAGAGCCCGTTCACACCAGCGCGTGAGGCCGTCAGCGCGCGTGCGCAGTCACTGCCCCAGGACGTCGGCGACCCAGTCGGCGATGTACGTGCTGGTGTGGGGCAGGTGGTCGAGGCCGATGTGCTCGGTCGCGCCCTCCTCCGCGGTGAACAGGCGCAGGTGGCGGCTCGGGCTGTCGACCGCCTGTTCGTACGAGCGGTGGGCGTAGGACACGGGGATCTGGCGGTCGTTCTCGCCGTGGCAGATCAGGAACGGCACGGTGATGTGCTCGACGACGCCGTCGAGGTGGACCGCGTCGGCGAAGGCGGGGAACGTCTCGAGGTCGTCGTGGCCCCAGACCCACAGCACGTGCTCCCAGTAGTGCGGCACCGGGCGCTCCCCTTCCCGCTCGAGACGCCGGCGTTGCACCGCACCCCAGTCGTGGTTGGCGCCCCACGCGACCACGAGCGCGAGGCGCTTCTCGAACGCCGCCGCGCGCGGGGCGTAGTAACCGCCCAGGGACCAGCCGACGAGCCCGATCCGGGTGGGATCGACGTCGCCGCGGGTTTCCAGGTAGTCCACGCACGCGGTGGCCCAGCCTTCCGTCTCGACGCGGGCGGTGAGTCCTTGCAGACGCAGTGCCTCGCCCGAGCCGGGGCAGTCGACCATGAGGCACGAGATGCCGCGGGCGGCGAGCTCCGCCCAGTGCCCGGACGAGTACATGTGCTCCTTCGTCGAGTCCAGGCCGTTCCACATGACCATCACCGGTGCCCCGGGACCCGCCGAGCTGAAGTACGCGGGCAACGTCGACCCCTCGAAGGGAACCGCCACGCGGGTCACTGTCGGCGACACGAGGTCGAAAGCCTTCTGCTGCAGCTCCAAGACACGACGGTAGGTGCCGAGCCGGCCGGGCGCGGACGGGCTCTGCAGGCGTTCGGCCTGGCACAGGTAGTTGGTCGCACGGGCGTAGAGCTGCCCGGCGGTGCGGGTGTGGCCGGCTTTCTCGGCCTCCTCGGCCTGGCCGACGAGCTGGTCGGTCAGCGCCGTCCACGCCCGCAGGAACTCTCGAGTGCCCGCGTCCTCGCCCTGGGCCGCGGCCTCGCGGATGGGACGGCAGGCGCGGTCGACCTCGTCGACGAGGCCCCCGCTGTTGAGGGTGGCGACGACGCCGAGGTTCCAGACGTAGTTGCCGGGGAAGTACTCGAACACGGGGTTCCTCTCAGGTTCGTGCTGCTTCGCTGATCGACTTCACGCCGCCGTGCGCGGTCATCCCGCCGTCCACGGGGATGTCGGCGCCGGAGATGTAGGAGGCCTCGTCGCCGAGCAGGAACGCCACGAGCGCGGCGACCTCGGCGGCGGTGCCGGTCCGGCCGAGCGGGGTCTCGGCGACGTTCGCCGCGCGGAACCCGGGTGACGCCGAGGCGGTCATCGGCGTTTCGAGGTAGCCGGGGTGCACGGCGTTGACGCGGATGCCGCGCCCGCCCAGTTCGAGGCAGGCCGCCTTGGTGAAGCCGCGCAGCGCCCATTTGCTCGCGGTGTAGGCGACCGGGTAGTGGCCGGTCAGTGCGGCGGCCGAGCCCACCACGACGATCGAGCCGCCGGACGGCATCACCGGCAGGACCGCCCGCACCGCCCGCTGGACGCCGCCGACGTTGACGTCCAGCACCCGGGCCAGATCGGCCGGGTCCAGCTCGTCGAGCCGGGCCCGCCAGGTGACGCCCGCGTTCGCGACCAGGCCGTCGACCCGGCCCAGACCGGCCGCGAGCCGGGCCCAGCCGGCGGAGTCCGTCACGTCGAGCTGCCGGTAGTCGATGCCGGGCAGGTCCGCGGTTTCGGCGAGGTCGGCCCCGATGACCGTGGCGCCGTCCGCGGCCAGGCGCCGGGCCACCGCCGCGCCGAGGCCTTGCCCGGCGCCGGTGACCAGCACGACCTTGCCCCTCACCGCGACCGGTCCCGGGTGCGGGCCGCGCGGACCGGCGGCAGGTCGTTCCCGGCGACGACCGTGTTGCGGATCGTGCCGATGCCTTCGACGGTCATCTCGACCACGTCACCGGGCTTCAGCGGCGGCGGGTCCTGGGTGCCGCGGCGGCCCCACAGCTCGGCGAGGCAGCCGCCGTTGCCGCAGGTGCCGGAGCCGAGCACGTCGCCGGGCCGGACCCGGGTGCCGCGGGCGGCGTAGGCGACGAGCTCCTCGAACGGCCAGCCCATGTTGGCCAGCCGGTCGTGCCCGACCTCGACGCCGTTGACCGACACCCGCATGTCCAGATCGAGGAACCCGTCGGCGTCCGGGGTGAACTCGTCCGCGGTCACGAGCCACGGCCCGAGCGTGGTGACCGAGTCCTTGCCCTTCGCGGGCCCCAGCCCCACTTTCATCTCGCGGCGCTGGAGGTCGCGGGCCGACCAGTCGTTGAAGATGGTGTAGCCGAAGATCCCGTCCGGGCCCAGCACGGCCGCGACCTCCAGTTCGAAGTCGAACAGCCGCGAACCGGGCGGGATCGGGACGTCGTCGTGCGCACCGGCCAGCGCGCACGGGTTGGTGAAGTAGAACGTCGGCGCCTCGTACCACTCCGGCGGTACCGAGCCGGGGGCGACCATGCCCTCGACGTGCTCCTCGAAGGCGACGAAGTCCCGGACGGACGGCGGCTCGAGCGGCGGCAGCAGCCGCACCTCGCTCAGCGGCACCGCCGGTCCGCCGAGGACATCGACACCGAGGACACGGGCACCGACGGGCAGGCCGGACCGCACCAGGTCCAGGACCGTCACCCCGGCCGGGAAGGCGCGGACGCCGTCATCGGAGACCACTCCCGCGCGCACGGCTCCGCGGTGTTCGTAGGTGGCGAGCCGCATCAGACCGGCGGGGCCACGAAGAGGCCCTTGTCGGGGTCGTTGAACGACTTCTGCGCGACGAACTCGTTCATCGCGTTCGCGGTGCCCCACTGGTCGGACACCTCGGGCTTCGAGAAGTCGTGCAGCTGCGGGTGCCAGCTGTCCTCGTCGACCAGCTCCAGCTCGGTGGTGTACTCGACGGTGTTGCCGTGCGGGTCGAGGAAGTAGCTGAAGGTGTTGTGACCGGCCAGGTGGCGGCCGGGTCCCCAGATCTTTTCGACACCGGCGCGCAGCAGCCGCCCGGTGCCGCGCATGTACTCGTCGAGGCCGCGCAGCTCGAACGACGCGTGGTGCAGCGACGGGTGCGGGCCGCGGGCGATCGCCAGGCTGTGGTGCCAGGCGTTGATCCGCAGGAAGTACATCATCTCGCCCATCCGCGGGTGCATCAGCGTGTCGGACAGGCGGAACCCGAGGTGGCGTTCGTAGAAGGCACGGGTGCCTTCGGGATCGGCGGAGTTGACGACCACATGGGACAGCCGCACCGGGACGGACTCGCCCTCCTCGATCCGGCGGTGGGCCCGGGTCGCGACGTCCGAGCTGATCTCGATCGTGCGGCCCTCGTTGTCGAAGAACCGGAACCCGTATCCGCCGCCCGGGGTGTCCAGGGCGCAGGGCTCGTGCACGAGCGTGATCCCGGCCGTGGCCAGCCGGCCGGCCAGCGTGTCGACGTCGGCGGACGTCGCGGCGCCGAAGGCGATCAGGTCGATCCGCTTGTCCGCGGCCTGCCGCAGCCGGACGACGTACTGCTCCGGCGAGCCTTCGGCGGCGAGGAAGGTGATTCCGCTGTCGGCGTGCTCCTCGGCGAGGCCCCAGGCGCCGAGGTAGAAGTCCTGCTGTCGCGCGAGGTCGGGCACGGCGAGGTCGACGTGCCGCAGGTGGGTGATCAGGCGGTCGGTCACGGTTTCTTCCCTTTCAGGCGGGCTGGGACACGAGGTCGCCGATGCGGCGAACGAGGCCGGGCACGTCGCCCTGCTCGTGGTCGAGCAGCCACTGTCCGAGCTGGTTGGAGGCCTCGACGACGGTTCTCGCGCGGTCGTGGCGGCGGGCCGTGAACGCCGCCCAGAGGTCGTCGTCGACGCCGTCGCGGGTGAGCAGCAGCTCGGCCAGCACAGCCGCGTCTTCGAGGGCTTGGGCGCCGCCTTGGGCGAGGGTGGGCGGGCAGGAGTGCGCGGCGTCGCCGACGAGCACGACTCGCCCGCGGTGCCAGGGCGCCGGCACGACATGCGTTTCGAAGCGCGTGTAGTTCACCCGGCTCGGATCGTCCAGTGTGGACCGGATCTCGTCCCACGGCCCGTGGTAGGCGGCGGCAAGCCCGCACATGGTGGCGAGCCGCTCCGCCGGCGTCAGTCCACTGTGGTCCCGGAAGTCCTCGACGACGAACGCGTAGAGGGAGTCCGCACCGGTCGGGGTGTACCCGGCGATGTAGGACGGGCCGCCGTAGCAGAGGTCGGTGTGGGTGACCGACGCCGGGCGCGGCCCGAACGCGCGCCAGATCCCCATCCCGGTCGGCCGGGGCGTCACGTCGATGCCGATCAGCTCGCGGACCGCCGAGCGGATGCCGTCGGCGGCGACCACGAGGTCGTACCGTTCGACCGGCCCCGAGGCGAGCGTGACCTCGACGCCGGAACCGTCCTGGCCGAGCCGGGTCACGGTGTCGCCGAAGCGGATCTTCACGCCGGTCTCGCGGGCGCGGTCCAGCAGGATCCGGGCCAGCACCGGCCGGGGCATGCCCATCGAGGCGGGCAGGTCGGCCCCGCCGCTGCGGACGTCGGGGATCTCGGCCAGCAGGGTCCCGTCCGGGGCACGCAGGCCGAGGCAGTCGAAGGGGTACCCGGCCGCCTCGGCGCGCGGCCACACTCCCAGCCGGCGCAGCTCGCGCAAGGCGTTGCCCTGCAACGTGATGCCCGACCCGATGGCCGCGACGTCCGGCTTGATCTCGACGAGGTCGACGGCGACGCCGTCCTGCGCGAGCAGGATGGCCGTGGCGGCCCCGGCGAGACCGCCGCCGACCACCAGCACCTTGTTGACCGCGGGCATGGGACTCCTTATTTGACGGCGATGGGCGCGACGGGCGCGCCGACCGCGCCGGTCACCGGCAGCGGGGCGGCGGTCAGCCAGAACTCGTGGACGCCGTCGGCCGCGCAGTCGGCGGCGAGGGCGTCGAGGTCCCACATCTCGCCGAGGAACAGGCCGAGGTGCGGGATCGCCACCTGGTGCAGGGGCTGGAAGGCGTCGTCGAACTCGTTGGGCCGGACCTCGACACCCCAGGTGTCGGTCGCGATCCCGGCGATCTCCGCGCCGTACAGCCAGTCCACTGTGGAGAAGGACAGGCCGGGCGAGTCGCCGCCGGCGTAGTCGCCCCAGCCCTCCCGCCGGGCGCGGGTGAGCCGTCCGGTCCGCACCAGCAGGAGGTCGCCACGGCCGACGCGCGCGGTGTCGCCGTGCGCGGCGATCGTCGCCTCCAGGTGGTCCGCGGTGATCGCGAAGCCGTCGGGCAGCTCGTCATCGGTGCCGAACACCCGGCCCACGTCGAGGAGCACCCCGCGGCCCGCGATCAGCCCGGCCGTGGTTTCGATGCCGGTGACGCGGTCGCCTTCGCTGGTCACGACGTCCCCGGCGCGGCGGCCGTTGTAGGCGAGGCCGTGGTCGAAGATGTGCCCGAGGCCGTCCCACTGCGTCGAGGCCTGCAGCGGCATGGACACCACGTCGTCGGCGCCGCCGATGCCGTGCGGGAAGCCCTGCGTACCGCGTTCGGCGTCCGTGCCGGTGTCGAGCATGGTGTGCACCGGGTTGGTGCGCCGCCGCCAGCCTTTCTGCGGCCCGTCGGCGTCGAAGCGTTGCGCGAGCGAGAAACTCGCGCCGCGCCGGACGAGCGCGGCGCCTTCACGGCGTTTGGCGTCGTCGAGGAAGTTCAGGGTGCCGAGGACGTCGCCGGCACCCCAGCGGCCCCAGTTGGAGCACCGCTTGGCCGCCGCTGCGATCGCGCCCTCGGGATCGGTTCGGTCCACGCCTTCACTGTCGGTGCCCGGACGGTATCAGGGAAGGCGAAATCGTTAATGTGCGGTATCAGCGCCGTTGATACCGTGTCCCGGTGAACCTCGCACGGCTGGACCTGAACCTGCTGGTGGCACTGGACGCGCTGCTGCAGGAGCGCAGCGTGACGCGGGCGGCCGAGCGGATGGGACTCGGTCAGCCGGCGGTGTCCGCCCAGCTGGGCCGGCTGCGCCGGCACTTCCACGACGACCTGCTGACCCGCGCCGGCAACCAGTACCGGCTGACGCCGCTGGCCGTTCAGCTCAAGGAACGGGTGCGGGTCGCCCTGTCCGGCGCCGAGCGGGTGTTCGCCGCGGAACCCGATTTCGATCCCGCGTCGTCCACCCGGGAGTTTTCGATGTTGATGAGCGACTACGGGATCGCCGTGCTCGGGCCGGGGATCGCCGCCCGGCTCGCCGACGAAGCGCCGGGCACGCGGCTGCGGTTCCCCGCGAACACCCCGAAGATGGTCGACGCGGCCGTGCACGAACTCGTCCACACCGACCTGCTGGTCATCCCGCACGGGTTCGTCGACGACCTGCCCCACGCGGACCTCTACCGCGACGAATGGGTGTGCCTGGTCGCCGCCGGCAACACCGACGTCGGGGAGTCGCTGACCGTCGGGCAGCTGGAGACGATGCCGTGGGTCGTCACCTACCACGGTCCCACCGCGTCCACGCCCGCCGCGCGGCAGATGCGCATGCTCGGGATCGAACCGCACGTCCAGGTGGTCACCGAGACGTTCCTGACCGTGCCGGGACTCGTCGCCGGCACGAACCGCGTCGCGCTGCTCCAGCGGCGCTTGGCCGACGGGATCCCGGACGCGCTCGGGGTGCGTGCCCTGCCGTGCCCGTTCGAAGCGACCCCGCTGGTGGAAGCCATGTGGTGGCACCCGATGTACGAAGCCGACCCCGAGCACCGCTACCTGCGGGACGTCGTCGCGCGGACGGTGGCGGCGGTGATCGGCATCGACGGCGTCGATGCGCCGCTTCGGCAGAAGTGATTTCCGCATCCCCGGTCCGGGCCTGACACTTCGACGCACACGCCGGTCGCCGAGGACCGGCTCGTGCCTCCCCGGAGCTGCCCGTGTTCGATCAGGCCGATCAGTCCGTCTCCGCTGCCCCACTCGCCGCCGATCCTGCCACCGGCCGCCAGGCCGGCCCTGCCCAAGCGGTGGTGCTGCTGCTCGCCAGCTGCCTTTCGGTGCTCGGCGCGGTGCTGCTCGCCCCGGTCCTGCCCCGCATCCAGGACGCGTTCGCCGGCACGCCCGGCGTCGCCACCCTCACCCCGATCGTGCTCACCGTTCCGGCGCTGGTCATCGGGCTCACCGCGTCGATCGCCGGCCGCGTCGTCGACCGGATCGGCCGCAAGCGGCTGCTGGTGGGCGCGCTCGTCGTCTACGCCTTCGTCGGGACCGCGCCGCTGTGGCTGTCGTCCCTGCCGCTGATCGTCGCGAGCCGCGTCCTCGTCGGGCTCACCGAGGCCGCGATCATGACGTGCTGCACGACCTTGCTCGCCGACTACTTCCACGGCGCCGAGCGGGAACGGTACTTCGGCCTGCAGACGGTGTACACCACCGTCGCCGCAACGGTTTTCTTCGCCGTCGGTGGGCTGCTGGGTTCCTGGGGCTGGCGCACGCCGTTCTGGCTCTACGCGGTCAGCCTGCCGCTCGCGTTCATCGCCGCGCGGGTCATCCGGCAGCCGCCGCAGACCCGGACCCGCGAAAAGCTTCCGCCCTTGCCGTGGCGCGCCTTCCTGGCACCGGTCGGAGTCACCTTGGCCGGCGGTCTCGTGTTCTACGTCCTCATCGTCGAACTGTCCTATGTGCTCGACGGCATCGGTGTCACCGCCACCGCGACCGTCGGACTGGTCAGCGCGGCCGGCTCACTGGCCACCGCCGTCGCGGCGTACCTGTTCCCCCGGCTCGCCAAGCTGGGTCCCGCCGCCACCATCCCCGCGGCGTTCGCCCTGTGCGGACTCGGCATCCTCGTCCTCGCGCTGGCCTCCTCGGTCCCGGTCGTGCTGCTCGGCGCCGTCGTGACCGGCCTCGGCAACGGGCTGATGCTGCCCGCCCTGCTCACCTGGGCGCTGGGCAGCCTGACGTTCGCCCAGCGCGGCCGGGGCACGGGCATCTGGACCTCGGCCCTGTTCATCGGCCAGTTCGCCGGCCCGCTCATCGTGCTCGCCCTGGCCGGTGCTGCTTCCGGCCTCTCCCTCGCCCTCCTCGTCGTCGGCGCCGCAGCCCTTCTGCTCGCAATGGCCGTCGGCGTCGTCCGCCCCACGCGATCGGCCGCCGGACCAGTCAGTCGCTGAGCAGCAACTGGTCGGCCATGATGTGCCCCCACGCGCCGGTCGCCTGGTCGACGACCCGCACCTGGGCGCTCTGCCCCTGCAGGGCGCTGACATCCCAGTCGATCGGTTTGAGCACACCGGTGTCGTCTCCGGTGGCCGTGCGCACGACCTGGCCGTTCACGAGCAGGTTGATCGAAGTCTCCGCGGGGTGGTGGCCGCCCGCGAGGAGGAAGTGCAGGTGGTTGCGGTCGAGGGTGAACGACGGCGAGGTGATCGTGCCGGTGGCGGGGTCGCCGCCGCCGGCGAAGGTGTCCAGGACCGCGTTGCCGACCATGCCGGGCAGGTACTCGAACGACGGGCCGGTGCCGGTGAAGCTGCCGGTGGTGGTCCAGCCGGGGTCGTAGGAGCTGCCTTCGAACCCGGAGACGACGTGGGCCGGGCGCTGGGACAGGTCGGGGAATTGGGTGATGGTCGTGTTGGCGAAGGTGGCGCTGCCGCCGGTGGCGTAGAGGTTGACGCCGGTGTCGGCGGGATCGGCGAACACCTCGCTGGAGTGCACGTACCGGCCGTCGTCGACGAACACTTCGATCGTGGTCCGGTCGACCAGGATCCGCAGGTGCGCGCTGGTCTTCGCCGGGTTCCACGGTGCGTGGCTCTCGCCACGGGTCCCCGTGGTGTCGGGCTGGCCGGTCTGGCGGCGGTTGAGGTAGCTGTAGTCGTGGTAGATCCCGGCGTCCGCGTGCCGGGTCCCGTCGGCCGACACCCGCAGCTGCAGGCCGATGTTGTCCAGCTGGGTCCAGCTGACGTCGGTGTCGAGCTGGTAGGCCGTTCCGTGGTAGGCCAGCGGCACCAGGCCGTCGTCGACCTGGATGGTGCCGAGGTTCGTCACCGAGCTGGCGTGGGAAGCCAGCGCCGGGGTCGGCTGCGAGGCCAGGGCATAGCCGTCCGCGTAGTGCTTGAGCGTGATCTGGCGGACGATCGAGTCGGTGCCGTTGAAGCCATCGGAGGCCCAGGTCGGCGTGGTGTCCGCGTAGGCCCAGTTGTTCATCCAGGCCATGCCGAACCGCCGGTCCGCCGGTGCGGCCGGGTCTTCCCAGGTGACTCCGGCATACCAGTCGAAGCCGTGGTCCAGCCATTGCGGGGTGGCCGCGTCGGCGGTGAACGCGGCGCCGTCGAAGGCTCCGGTCCAGTACGCGTAGGTGCCCGGTGTCCCGCCGGCGCTCACGCCCAGCACCCAGTGCGTGGTGCCGTCGTCGGCGCGGATCGGGTAGAGGTCCGGGCACTCGAGGATGCCCATTCCGCCCACGAAGTCCGATCGCCACGTCCACGTCTTCAGGTCCGGTGAGGTGAAGAACCCGATCCGGTCGCCTTCGGTGATCGCCGCGACCCACCGGCCGCGCGCGGCGTCCCAGCTGACCTTGGGGTCACGGAAGTCGCGGCGGCCGCCGTTCGGGATCACCGGTGTGTCGCCGTACGGCCGGAACGTCCGGCCGCCGTCGATCGAGTACCACAGGAACTGTGCCTGCGGCCCGGACGCGTTGACCGGGTGGTCCATCTGCGTGACCAGCTGGACCACCGCGCCCGCACCGAAACCGGCCGTGTTCGCGGTGTCGACGACCGCGGAACCCGACCACAGGTCGTAGTTCGCGTTCGTCTTCTTCGGCGCCGCGATCCCCTGGTCGGCGAAGGCGACACCGTCCGTGGTGGTCGCCAGCCGCCAGGCGGTGCCGACTTCGGTCGGGTAGTCGGCGTCGTAGAGGTAGTAGTAGTTGAACTTGCCGTTGACGTACACCGGCCGCTGGGGGTCGTTCTTCCAGTGGTCGGGCACCGTGAAGTGGTACTGCGCGCGGTAGGTGGCCGCGGCCTGCGCGGCGGCACCGCCGCCGGTCAGTCCCACAGCCGCGGTCGCCGCCAGGAGTGCGGTGGCGGACAGCAGGCGAATGCGGCTCGTCGTTGAGCGCATGGAACCTCCAGGTGTTCAGGAATCGAGAACGCTGAGACGTTTTCCGTCCCACGCCACCGGCATGGGATCACTGATGGCGCCGACGAAGCCGGTTTCGCCGCGGTTGTGGAACGCGAGCAGCACCCAGCGTCCGTCGGACCGGCGGCGGATGAGGCGGCCGCTGTAGAAGCGGTCGTCGGTGACGGGTTCGGCGGCCGCGATGTCGAACGGCCCGAGCGGGCCGCCGGCCGGGGCGGCCCAGATCCCGCCGGTCGTGCCGGTGGCCCGGCGGTCGGCCGAGGCGTGCTCGGCCAGGCAGGAGAACAGCAGCACGGGGCGGCCGTCCACCACCTCGGCCTGCAGCACCTCCAGCTGCCCGAACCCGCGCGGCCCGGGCGTGGTCAGCGGCGGGCGCAGCTGCCAGTGCCGCAGGTCCGCGGAGACGGCGTGGCCGACGACGCCGCGTTCGAACGGCTCGCCGGTACCGGTGCGGGCGGTGATGAGCATGTGCCAGCCGTCGCCGTCCGGGTCGGCGAAGACCCACGGGTCGCGGAACGCCTCGTCGTGCCAGGCGGCGTCCAGGGTCTCGTACCAGCGGGGGTCGGCGGCCAGGACCGGGTTCTCCGGAGACCGTTGCCACGTAACAAGATCCGGTGAGGTGGCGTAACCGATCCGCTGGACGTTCTTGCCGCCGGGGGCGCGGGTGGCGCCGGTGTAGAACAGGAACCACGTGCCGTCCGGGTGCCGCACCACCGAACCGGTCCAGGTCGCCAGGTCGTCGAACGCCGGGGCGTCCGCGCGGACCAGCGCGTCCTCGATCCGGGTCCAGTGCACCAGGTCGGCCGAGACGGCGTGGCCGATCGAGGCGCGGTAGTGGCGGGCTTCGGGGTCGTGCAGGGCGCGGGAGGCGTAGAGGAAGAAGAGGTGGTAGCGGTCGCCGTCGTCGGCGAACCAGAAGTCCCAGACCCAGGAGTCGGGCAGCGAAAACATGGAATCCTTTCGAAGAGCCGTCATTCCTTGACACCGCTGGCCGCGACACTGCTGACGAACGCGCGCTGGAAGGCGAGGAACACCACGAGCACCGGCAGCGTGATCATCGACGTGTAGGCCATGACCTCGCCCCAGGCGGTGTTGTCCTGGAAGAAGTACTGCATGCCGACCATCACCGGCCGCAGCTTCTCGTCCTGGACGACCATGCTGGGCCACAGGTACTGGTTCCAGGCCGGCAGGAACGTCAGGATCGCGACGGTGGCGAACGCCGGTCCCGACAGCGGCACGGCGATCCTGCGGTAGATGGTGAACCAGCCCGCGCCGTCGATCCGGGCCGCCTCGTCGAGTGCGGTGGGGATGGTCGAGAAGTACTGGGTGAACAGGAAGATCGAGAAGCCGTTGGCGATGAACGGGATGATCTGCACCTGGTAGGTGTCCAGCCAGCCGAAGTCGTACACGATCCGGCCATTTTGGAACAGCAGGGTCGGCAGCTGCGAGACCCAGTAGACCATCGGCACCGCGATGGTCTCGAACGGCACGATCAGCGTGGCGATGATGACGCTGAGCACGACCCCGCGGCCGGTCCAGCGCAGCCGGGAGATCGCGAACCCGGCCATCGAGTTCACCACCAGCCCCGCCCCCACGATCACCACCGTGACCAGGACCGAGTTGAGCAGGAACCGCCCGACCGGCACCCGGTCGAACACCGCGGAGTAGTTGCCGAAGCCGATGTCGCCCAGCGGCAGGAACGCCCGCCACCCGCCGACGTCGGACAGGATCTGGCCGTCGGGCTTCAGGCTGGAGACGAACATGAACACCAGCGGGAACAGGAAGAAGACGGCGAGTCCGATGAGGACCAGGTAGGTCCAGACGCGCCGGCGACGGCGCAGCACGCGCTCGTCGACATGTCCTTTGTGGATGATCATGGCTCAGTCCTTGTCCCGGGTCAGGAAGCGCTGGACCAGCGCGACGATGAGCACCAGCACGAAGAACACCAGTGACAGGGCCGAGCCGTAGCCGATCTGCTGCTGGTGGTAGCCCATGCGGACGGCGTGGTAGACGAGCGTCGAGGTGGAGTCCACCGGGCCGCCCTGGGTCATCACGTCGATCTGCACGAACAGCCCGAGCGCGGCGATGGTGATCGTGATCAGCACGAACACCCGGGTCGGGCGCAGGCACGGCCAGGTCACGTTGCGGAACTGCTGCCAGGTGCCCGCGCCGTCGATCCGCGCGGCCTCGTACAGCTCCTGCGGGATGGTCTGCAGCCCGGACAGCCAGATCAGCATGTGGAAGCCGACCGCCTGCCAGATGGACAGCACGATGATCGCGGTCAGCGCGGTGCTGGGATTGTTCAGCCACGCGGTGCCCTGCCAGGCGCCGAAGGTGATCGAGTCGATGAAGGAGTTGATCAGCCCGTCGGGCTGGTACATGAACTTCCACAGGATCGAGACCACGACGATCGAGGTCACGACCGGGATGAAGAAGATGACCCGGAACGCCACCGCGCCCCGGATCTTCCGGTTCACCAGAATGGCCAGCAGCAGCCCGAACCCGGCCTGCACCGGCACCACGACCGCGGCGAAGCAGAACGTGTTCACCAGCGAGCGGAGGAACGTCGGATCGGCGGTGAAGGCCCTGACGAAGTTGTCGAGGCCGGTGAAGGTGGTCGGCTCGGGCGAGACGAGCCGGGCGTTGGTGAACGACAGGACGAACCCGAGGATCACCGGGACGATCAGGAACGCCAGCAGCAACAGCACGGCCGGGGCGGCCATGGCCAAGCCCGCGCGGCGCTGGGAGCGCCGTTCGTGGCTGATCTTCCGTCCGGTGACGGGCTGGGGAGCCGCGCTCACGGCGCGGGTGTCCGGCGAGATGGTCGCCGTCATGGGAGGAGCCTTCCCTCTCGGCCCGCCCGGCGGGTGCCGCCGGGCGGGGTGCGACGAGCTAGAAGCCGTAGCCGTTCTGGGACTTGATGTCGGTGTCGATCGCCTGCACGGCGGTGTCGAGCGCCGGCTTGACGTCGGCGCCGCTCATGATGTCCTTGGCCGCCTTCTCGAAGGTCGAGGAGATCACCGGGTAGCCGGGGGTGGCCGGCCGGGCGAGGGCGAACTTCTGCGACAGCACGGCGAACGGGTGCAGCGGAGCGCTGTCGCCGAAGTACTTCGACGCGGCCGCGGCCGCCGTGGTGCTCGGGATGACCACCTGGCTGTCGGCGAAGGCGGTGAGGTACTTGTCCTGGAAGCTGAACTTCAGGTACGCGCGGGCGCCGTCGGTGCTCTTGCAGCCGGCGGAAATGCCCCACTGCCAGGAACCGCCGCCGATCTTCGGGCCCTTCCCGAAGTCCACCGGCGGCAGGATCAGCAGGTCGTTGCCGACGCTTTCGAGCGCGTCCTTGGCGTTCCACACGCCGGTGTAGCTGAGGGCGACCTTGTTGTCGATGAACCGCTGGTTGCCGACCGGGCCCGCGTTGTCCGCCCAGCCGTTCTTGAACGCCTGCTGGAACCAGGTGAAGAACTTGACCGCGTCCGGACCGTTCAGCACGCCGTCGGCGGATTTCATGGTGGCGCGGTTGATCAGGTCGCCGCCGGTGCTCTGCAGCATCGGCGAGTACGCGTACGACCACCACTCGCCCTTGTCGGCGGCGCCCAGGTCCAGCGGCGTGGCGTAGCCGTTCGCCTTCAGCTTGGTGACGGCCGCGTCGAACTCGTCGAGCGTCCACGGCTTCTCGGCGGTCGGGATCCGGATCTGGTTCTTGTCGAGCACCGACTTCCGCGCGAAGATCGACAGCGCGGCGTCCCAGTAGCCCGCCGAATAGACGGTGTCCTTGTAGCGGCCGACGGTCGTGGGCAGCAGCGTCTTGATCAGGTCGTCCGGCAGTCCCAGCGGCTGGAGGTAGCCGGCCCAGGCCCAGTTCGGCATCACCGGGCCGTCCATGTCCAGCAGGCAGGGCAGCTTCCGCGCCGCGGCGGCCGCGGTGATCGCGTCGTTGTAGGAACCCTGCGGGAAGTTCTGCTGGACGATCTTGTACTGGGTCTGGGAACTGTTGAAGTCGGAAATGATCCGCTGGTAGACCGCCAGCTCGCCGGGGTTGCCCGCCGAGTGCGTCCACATGGTGATTTCACCGGGTCCGCCGGACGCCGAAGCGTCCTGGCTCGCGCGGGCACAACCGCCCAGCGCGAGCACCGCGGAAAGGCCTGCCGCTACCATGATGGGGAGGGATTTGCGTTTCACCGTACAATCTCTTTCTCTGTTGCGGAGCGCGACCGGCCGTCGCCTCCGTGCCGGATGGCAGCGCCAACTGCCATGTGGGATGCAGTGAGAAGTGCGGTCCGCCGTCAGCCGCCGAACGCGGCCGGCGGCGGGCCCACCGAAGCCCGGCGGATGACCGGGCACGGCATGAGGTGCGGTTCCGCCGGGTCGGCCGGCCGCAGCCCGAGCGCCACCTCCATCGCCCACCGGCCCATTTCGTAGTGCGGGAGCGCGATCGTCGTCAGCGGCGGATCGAGCTCGGCCGCGACCAGCTGCTGATCGTCGTAGCCGACGATCGACAGATCATCGGGCACCGAAAGACCCCGGTGGTGTGTGGCCGCGTAGGCGCCCATCGCCATGCGGTCGTTGAAGCAGAACATCGCGGTGGGCCGTTCTTCCGCCGGCAGATCCAGCAACCGCCCGGCGGCTTCCCGTCCACCACCGGCCACCGGCTCGGCACGGGCGTGCAGGACGGGGTCCGCCTCGATCCCCGCCTCCGCCAGCACCTGCAGATACCCCTCGTACCGCAGCGGCGAGGCGACCAGCTGGAACCGCTCCTCGGCATCCAGGAAGGCGATCCGGCGGTGCCCGGCGGCCACCAGTTCCCGCACCGCGGCCACCCCGCCCGCCCGTTCGTCCGGGACGACCGCGGCCCGGCCTCCCGCGGCCGGGGCGCAGTCGAGCAGGACGGCGTCCCCCGGCAGGCCGTCCGGCACCTCGACCACCCGGTGCCACATGCTCGCGTAGATCATGGCGTCGACCTGCTGGCCGCTCAGCGCGTTGAGCGCCTGCCGCTCGGCATCGGCATCCCCCTCGGTGTCGACCAGGACGACGAGGTTCCCCTGCTCACGGGCCACGTCGTTGGCCCCGGCCAGCATCCGCCCGGCGAACGGCGTGCTGGCGATCGTGTCCGAGATCAGGCCGACCATGCGGGTCCGCTGCGTCCGCAGGCTCCGCGCCACCGAGTTCAGCTCGTAGCCGACCTCCTCGGCCGCCTCGCGCACCCGCCGCTGGGTCTGCGGCGACACGCGCGCCGCGTCCCGCCCGCTGAGCACCATCGACACGGTCGCCGTGGACACCCCCGCACGGGCAGCCACGTCGGACATCCGGACCCGGGCCATCGCGGCGCCCTCCTTCCCACCTCCGCGGCGTTAATCGATTAACGGGAGGTTACGGGAGTATGCAGCCCCGCCGTTCACCCGTCAAGGGGCCGCCGAGACGCTGCGACAGCCCCTCTGCGAGATCCTCGCCCGAGCCATCGGCAGCACGCGGCCACCGTCAGGTGGTCTCCCGGCGCAGGGCGGCCGCCGGCCACTATGGGATCTCGAGTGGCTCGAGGGTCAAGGGGCCCAGTCGCCTTCCCGGAACCGGCGCCACCGAACGCGATCACCGCCGTGGCGGTGATCGCGTTCGGCTTGACTTCGCAGCGGGGCCTAGAGACCCATGCCGGCGCCGAGGGTGTCCAGCGCCTTGCTGACCAGGGCCTGGGCATTGGCGTTCAGGTTGGCGTTGGTGCCGTTCACGACCCAGGACGGACCGGAGAGGATCACCACGGTCACGCCGTTGTCGACGCCACCGGTGGTGCCGCTGCTGGGGATGCCGAGCAGCGAGGCGGACTTCACCGACGCCTCGCCCAGTTCGCGGGAGTCGTTGTCCGAGGTGGTCTGGTCGTTCCCGGTCTGCGTGTCGCCGAAGATCGCGCCGATGACCTTGCTCTTGTAGAACATCAGCGCGAACTGCCTGCCCTTGATGCCGTGTTCCTTGTAGAAGAAGTGCGGGCAGGGGGATTTACGGTCGTAACAGTCGTCGCCCAGCACGTAGAACGGCACGTGGTGCGCGGCCAACTGCTTGCCGTTGCTGTCCTGGAAAGTCGTCTGGCCCTGGTGGTCGGGATCGGGATCGGGATCGCTGCCGTCGTCGTCGACGGCCAAGCTCGAACTGTAGGCGTAGACGCCCGGCGTCACCTGGTACACGTTCACGTTCTTGGCGCGCGTCATGGTGTTGATGTGGGGCTTGGAGTTGACCTTCTTCGCGGTCGTGCTGTTCTTCTTGACACCGGCCAGCACCTGGGCGGCCGTGTACTTCGGGGCGGCCGCGTCCGACGTGGCAGCCGTGGCGGCGTCGGCGGCGTTGACAGCGAGCGGCGCGGTGAGCGCCAGAGCGGCGGCTACCGCGGAGAAGCGCCTGCGGGATGACATGGCGAGAACCCTCCATCGTTAGTTAGGAAAGTTGCCTAACAGATGGAACCACCTGAACCCCCTGCCACGTAACAACTTTACGAAGATTTTAGAGGAATGTCCCAGCCTCCGGGGCACGCGGGGCAGCCCGGCCGGTGTTCCGGGCGCCGCGGCGCTCGTTGACCACCGCGGGGCGCACTCCGTAGGTTCGATACCGAACGAGGAGGTCCGGGATGAGTCACCTGGTGCGATTCGCCGACGGAACCGGCACCATCCGGGTCGGCCTGCTCACCGATGAGCAACTGCGGCCGCTCGCGGTCGAATCGATGAGCGACCTGCTGCGCCACCCCGTGGCGGAGATCCGCGAACTCGCCGCCGCCGCCGGGGAGCCGGTGTCCGCGGCCGGGGCGCGCCTGCTGCCGCCGCTGGACGGGCGGATGGAGGTGTGGGCCGCCGGGGTGACCTACCTGCGGTCCGAGGAGGCCCGCCGCGAAGAGAGCGCCGACGAGGACGTCTACGCGCGGGTCTACCGCGCGCAGCGGCCGGAGCTGTTCTTCAAATCGGCCGCGTGGCGCGTGGTCACCGACGGCGAGCCCATCGCCATCCGCGCCGATTCCGCCAACAACGTGCCGGAGCCGGAACTCGGCCTGCTGCTGACGAGTGGCGGGGAGATCGCCGGATACGTGGTGGTCGACGACGTCAGCTCCCGCAGCATCGAAGGCGAGAACCCGCTGTACCTCCCGCAGGCCAAGATCTACACCGGTTCGTGCGCGGTGTCGGCGCGGGTGCGGCCGGCGTGGGAGGTGCCGGACCCGCTGTCGCTCGGCCTGCGCATGCGCATCCTGCGCGGCGGTCACGAGGTGTTCGCGGGCGAATCCAGTACCGCCCAGCTGAACCGCAAGCCGGCCGGGCTGGTCGAGTACCTGTGGCGGGACAACGACTTCCCCGACGGCGCCGTGCTCTCGACGGGCACGTCCGTCGTGCCGGGGCTCGATCAGGGGCTGCGGCCGGGCGACGTGGTCGAGATCGAGATCGGGGAGGTCGGGTCGCTGCGCTCCCCCGTGGTGCTGGGCGCGGACGAGGTGCGCCGGGTGCTGGCGGCCCGCTGAGGGCCTCGGGAGCGCTGCGCCGCACCTCGGACGGCGAGCGGCCGTCGGTCCCTGTTTCGCGCTCCACGGGAGGGCGGGGATCACGTAGTGTGCTATCGCCCTGCACGACCCTCTGGACAGGAGACGACATGCACTTCGCGAACGAAGAACACCAGGGGCCGCGGCGAGTGAAAGTGCTCGACCGTGAAGATGTCGGCTTCGTCGTCGACGAAGGCAAGAGCTTCGGCTCCGGCAACGCCCACGTCTATTGCGTCGGAGTCCACTTCCCGGACACCGGCGAAGTGAAGTTTTACGACAAGAGCAAGGTCACGACGGTCTGACGCCGCCGCGGGAGCGTGTCGTCCGGCGCTCTCCCGGCTCCGGGCACGTAGGCTCAGGGGGAACACGCCCGGTTGAGTGCCGCCGCCCGCGCGTCCTCGCCGGCCGGAGCCGATCCCTTCGCCGTCGGCGAACCAGACCGGCTTTCGAAGGGAACAGCACATGCAGATCCAGATCAGCACGGACAAGAACGTCCACGGCAGCGACGAACTGATCCAGCGGCTCGAGGCCGAACTCCAGTCGACGCTGTCGCGCTTCAGCGACCACATCACCCGCCTGGAAGTCCACTTGAGCGACGAAGTTTCAACCGGTGCGGGCAGCGTGGACCGGCGCTGCGTGATCGAGGCACGCCCGGAGGGCAGGCCGGCGGTCGCGGTCACCCACCACGCGGGCTCGGTGGACGAGGCCTGCCACGGCGCCATCCGCAAGCTCGAGAGCGTGCTCGAGACCAAGTCCGGGCGGACGGACCACCGCAAGGGCGGGGACTCCATCCGGCACATGACGGAGGACGGTCCCCGGTGAAGCGCCCGGCCGCGCCGCGCCGCTGACGGACGGGCCGCCTCCTGGCGGCACGTGGACGCCGGCAGCCACACGCACCGGCGCCTTCACCCGGCAAGGCTCCGCCGGGGCGGGGTGACCCGCCCCGGCGGAAGAGCGTCAGCTCGCCCGGACGCCCGACTGCGCACGGACCACGGTGACCGCGGTCAGGCGGTTGTCCGCCGCGTGGTTGTCACCGTCGTAACGGCCGTCGATGTTCGCCACCACCTCGAACTCCGCCTGGCCCGCCGCCGCGTCGGCCGCGGTGTAGGTGTAGGCGAACGGGAAGTCCACCCGGCCACCGGCGGGCACCCACTGGGTCAGCGTGCCCACTTCCTGGTAGTAGCCGCTGTCGGTCTTCCTCCTCAGCGAGACGACGACCTTCTCGTCGTAGCGGTTGTTCACCACCGACACCTTGACCGGCTTGGTCTGGCCCACCCGTGCCTGTGCGGGCATCGACAACCCCGTCAGTGTCACGTCGTGCGTCTCGACGTGCAGCGTCTGGGAACCGGTGCCCGACCGGCCGTCGTCGGTCGTCGCGCTGATCTCGACGCGGTAGTCGCCGTCGGCGGCGTACCGGTGGGTCACCTGGGTGTTGTTCCCGGTCAGGGTCACCGAAGTGCCGTCACCGAACCGCAGCTCACCGCTGACCAGAGGACGACCGAGGCGGTCACCGGGGTTCACCGAAAAGGAGACGTCGTCGAACACCGACGGGGTATTGGGCCAGGTGTTCGCGTTCGGCGTCAGCGCCGGCGCGGTCGTCAGGCGGATCTCGTACCAGGACGCGCCTTCCGCGTCGTCGGCCACCCGGATCCAGTACTGCTGCCCGGCGGTGGCGGTGAACACCGGCCGCTTGTTGCCGCCCCCCGCCGACACGCAGTCCACTTCGGACAGTGCGTCGCGGGTGGCGCCCCGGTAGACGGTGACCGACGGCGACCAGCGCGAGCGCGCCTCCACGCTGATCGACCGGGTGCGGTCCGGGGTGTACCGGTACCACACGGAGTGGTCCGCGCCGGGGTCGCAGGTCGGCGCGGCCTCGCCCGGCTCGGCCGAAGACCGCGTCAGGTCGCCCGAGTACGTCCCGGGCAGCGTGGCCGGCGTGGCCGCCGCGAAGTCGTCGTTGGGCTCCCGCGGGACGGTGGCGAGATCCAGCGTGGCCTGCTGGCCGGCGCCGGAGTACTGCTGGAACAGCATGATGTGGTACGTCTGCCCGGCGGTGACCGGGAAGGTCGTCGACGGCCCGGTGTTCCACGCCGCGCAGGCACCGGGGACCTGGGTCAGCGCCCCGCGCTCACCGGTGTACACGGCGACGAACGGCAGGGTGCCGGTGCTCGACGGCAGTGCCCGGACGAACCCGTCCGAGGCCGCGGTGTAGTCGTACCAGACGCTCCACGCGACGTAGGAGTTGCACGACGTCGGGTCGTCGGCGCTCGCTGTGGCTTCCCCGATGTCCTGGGTCGCCTTGAACGGCAGGGCGGTGACGGCGGTGGCGGTGCCGAAGTCGTCGTTGGACGGCGCTGCGGCGTTCGCGGTCGCCGGCGTCGCCAACGCGGCCGCGACGGCGAGGCCGGCGACGAGCAAGCGCCGGAAAGCGTGCTGCTTCATTGAAGTTCCCCCTGGCTCAGACGGCAACGATGCGCGTGGCGCGCGGATTCACGGTCGTGGCGATGGCGATCACTTCGTTGTCCACCGGCCGGGCATCGTTCACCGGGTAGTCCAGCCGCACCTCGGCGCGGAAGGCGACCTTGCCCATGGCCGCGTCGTCGGGGCTGAAGGTGTAGGAAAACGGGAACCGCACCGTGCGGGTCGGCCGCGCGGGCACCTCGATGGTGAGCCGGCCGACCTCCCGCCAGAACGTGCCGTCGTGCTTGGACAGCACGACGGTCGCCGTTTCGGTGTACCGCGTGTTGGACACGTCGACCGAGATCGGCTTGCTGTCGCCCTCCCGCGCCGAGGCGGGCACGGAGAACTTGGCGATCCCGACGTCGTGCGTGGTCACCACGACCTGGACCGGCTTGGTGGCCGTCCGGCCGTCCGGCGACGTCGCGTGCATGGTGGCGGTGTACGTGCCGTCCTTGGCGTAGCGGTGGGAGACGGACTGGGTGGTGGCCGGGGCCGTGGCGCCGTCCCCGAAGTCCCAGGCCACGGTCATCGGCTTGTCGATGTCGTTCCAGGACTCGGCGGAGAACGAAACGTTGTCGTAGACCGACGGGTACGACGGCGACTGGTAGACCGACGGGTCCAGCGCCGGCGCGTCGTCGAGGGTCAGCGTGATGGGCTCGCGGGCGTCGGCGGGCCCGGTGACGCGGACGTAGTAGGTCGTGCCGGCGGCGGCCCGGAACGCGGTCGGCTGCCCGTAGGAGTCCGACTTGCAGGCGACCTGCTTCAGCTCCGGCAGGCTCGCCCCGGTGTACACCGAGACGGCCGAGCCGTTCCCGACGGTGCGCGCGGTGAGCGACCTCGTCTGCCCGGAGTTCGTGTAGGCGTACCAGACCGAGGGGACGGTGTTGCCTTCGGACTGGCAGGTCGACCCGGGCTCGTCGGCCTCGAAGGAGGCCACCGAGAAGTCCGGCTGCACCGAGAACGGCAGCGCGGGCACGGGCTGCGCGGCGGCGAAGTCGTCGTTGGCCGCGGGCGCGACGGAGTCCAGCGCGAACGAGAGCGCGCCGCCCGGGGCGTCGTAGCCGGAGACCATGAAGGAGTACGTCGTGCCGGCGGTCGCCCGGAACGTCGTGGTCGCGGCCGTCCCGGTGTCACAGGCGATGCCCTTGAGATCGCCGCGGGTGCCCGAGTGGACCGCCAGGATCATCGAGCGGTCGCTGCCCTGGGTGGTGGCGCGCAGGTACCCGTCCGCGGTGGCGGTGTAGCGGAACCAGACGCTGCCCTGGACGTCGTAGGACTGGCACCAGGACGGGTCGTCGGTGGCCTTGGTGGCCTCCCCGGTGTCCAGCTGCGCGGCGAACGGCAGGGCGGTGACGGCCGCCGCCTGGTCGAAGTCGTCATTGGACGGTGGCGCGGCGTGCGCGACACCCGGTACGAGCAGCGCGAAGGCCGCGGTGAGCGCGGCGGCCAAGGCGATCCTGCCGCGCGATCGCGAAAACAGCAGCACGAGTAGTCCCCCCAGAGGTGTGTTCCGTCCCCACGCACGCGGTGGGAATCCCCGCCGGGCACATCGACGGCCCGCGGCCGGATGTGACCGATCCGGCGGGAATTACCCCGGATGTCGCAACCGTGCTACGGCGAGTAGACCGCGGGAGCGGACCACCGGCACCCCGCGGTCCGCCTTTGAGACGCAGCAGTTCGCTGGGGCCTCACATGCCGTAGCCGAGTTCCTCGGTGGCGACGGCCCAGAACTGGTTCTCGTCCGCGACGGCGTCCGCGTCGACCGCGCGGATGGCCTTCAATGCCTCTTCGCCGTTGGCTTCGAGGGCTTCGTCGTCGTCCTCGTCGATGGACTTCGCCCGTTTGCGCGCGGCCACGTACGCCGCCGCGGACTCGGCGAACTGGCTCAACGACCGGTTGACCAGGCCGACCGATCCGTCCAGGACGAGCACCTCGCCGGTCGCCCGGTCGACCACCAGCGCTTCGACCTCCGGGTCGTCGACCAGCACCGCCAAGGTCCGGCCGTCGTGGGAACGCTCCGGATAGGGCGCGTTGGTCCACGTGCCCTCGAACGGCACCTTCGTGCGGGCGACGGCCCGCATCGCGTCGTCGATCTGCTGATCCGTAAGCACCCGCAGAGCATGCCATCCGCGGCTCCTCCGGGCGTCGGCCGGTCTCGCGTCTGATCAACGGGAAACGACAGCGATACCGCCGGGATTGCGTACCGCGACGGTCGCGACGACAGCGCCGCTCACCGCGTCGATGACGGACACCTCGTGACTGTGCCGGTTGCTGACGTACACCCGGCCGGCGTCCGGCGACACCGCGATGCTTTCCGGGCAGTGCCCGACCGGCGTCCTCAGCACGACCCGCCTCTCGACAGGGTCGAGGGCGACGACGCTGTCGGAGTAGTACTGCGTGACGTAGAGCAGATCCTCCTTCGGTGCGACGGAAAGCCCGTACGGTCCCCGTTCGACCGGAATCGTCGCGACGACGGCGTGGACGGCCGGATCGATGATCGTCACCGCGCTGTCGTCGTCGCCGGTGTTCGTCACGTACACCCGGTCGCCGCGGTGGCCGAAGGCCACGCCGTTCGGCTGCCGGCCGACATCGAGCCTGGCCACGACCTCGTTCACCCGCGCGTCGATCACGGAGACGTCGTGGCTTTCGTAGTTGGTCACGTAGACCAGGGAGCCGTCCGGAGACACGGCTGCCGAGGCGGGATTCGATCCGACCCGGACCGCGCGGACGACTCGTCCGGCACGCAGGTCGACCACGGAGACGTCGTCGCCCACGTAGTTGCTGACGTAGGCCCGCTCGCCGCCGGGAGCGATGGCGATTCCGCCGGGCCTGCCGCCGACGGGGATCTCCCCCACGACGGCGTCGTTCGCCGTGTCGATGACCGACACCGTGTTGTCGTCGAAGTTCGTGACGTAGGCGCGGGCGCCGTCCGGCCCCACCGCCAAGGCGAACGGTCTCGTGCCCACCTCGATTTCGGCCAGGACAGCGGGTCCGGCGCCGATGACCGACACGGCGCCGGTGTCCATCCCGGCCACGTAAACGCGGTTCACGACCGTGCTCCTTTCCCGGCGGTGATCAGCTGGCCCGCGGCCAGTTCCCGGTACAGCTCGTCGGATTCGACCAATCCGCGATGAGTGCCGACGGCCCGGATCCGGCCGGCGTCCAGGACGACGATCCGGTCGGAGTTGACAACCGTCGACAGCCGGTGCGCGACCACGATCACGGTGGTGCCGGCCGCGATGTCCTCGATCGCTTCCCGGAGCGCCGCCTCGTTCGTGGCGTCGAGCTGCGAGGTGATCTCGTCGAGCAGCAGCAGCCGTGGCCGGCGGAGCAGCGCCCGGGCGATCGCCACCCGCTGCCGCTGCCCACCGGAAAGCGTGGTGCCGCGGTGCCCGACGACGGTGTCGAGGCCGTCGGGCAGCTGATCGAGCAGCGTGGTCAGCCGGGCCCGGCGCAGTACGGCGCGGATCTGCTCGTCGGTGGCCGCAGGCGCGCCGTAGCGAAGGTTGTCCCGCAGCGTGCCGGCCAGCACCGGAGCGTCCTGTTCCACGTAGCCGATGGCGGCCCGCAGCTCGTCCAGCGGCCATTGCCGGACATCCCGCCCCTCCACCGAGACGTGGCCGCGCTGTGCTTCGTAGAAGCGTTGCAGCAAGGCGAAGAACGTGCTCTTGCCCGATCCCGACGGCCCCACGATCGCGGTCATGCCACCGGCGGGCACCTGGACCGTCACGTCGTGCAGGACCGGCGTCTCGGGCAGGTAGCCGAAGGTCACGCCGGTGAAGGCAACCGCGACCGGCCGGTGGTCGGCACCCGGCGCCACGTCATCGCGGCCGGCGGGTTCGCGGGGCATCGCCTCGACCTCGGTCAGGCGCCGGACCGCGGCCAGCCCGGCCTGCCACTGCGCCACCGACGACACGACCTGGCCGATCGGCCCCGAGAGGTACGTCAGGCACAGCAGGAACGCGATGAGCGAGGACAGGGTCAGTGCCCCGGCGCCGACACGGGCGGCGCCGATGCCGAGCACCGCGATGAACGTGACCTGCGTGGACAGCGTGCCGGCGACGCCGACGACCGCCTGCAACCCGGCCACCCGCAGGCCGTGCCGCCACGCCTCGGCCGAGGCGTCGACGGCCCGGGTCAGCTCACGGCGTTCGGTGCCGTTGGCCTTGACGGTCCGGAAGGCGCCCAGCGCCCGCTCCGTGACCGCGGCCAGCCGGCCGATCGCCACCTGCATCCGCTGGTTGGCGGCGGCGATCCGGGGCATGGTCGCCGCGAACACCAGACAGGACAACAGGAGCACGCCGGCGGTCACGCCGACCAGCACGAGGTCGGTCGAGGCCAGCAGCGCGATCGCGCCCACACCCATAACCAGCCCGGTGACGGCGTTGACGACCGCGTTCGCCGTGACCGACCGCAGCAGGGTGACGTCGGAGGTCAGCCGGGACATCAGGTCGCCGGGCTGGAGGCGGTCCATCGCACCCACCTTCAGGCTCAGGATCCACCCGCTGAGCTGGTCCCGGATGCGGCGGACGACGTTCTCGCCGGTGCGTTCGAGCAGATAGCGGCTCCCGGCCGTGAGCACGGCACCCACGATGGCCGCGCCGGCCAGCAGAAGCACCGGGCCGAGCAACGCTCGCTTCCCGAGCAGCGAGTCGACCACCACCTTCGCCGCGAGCGGCAGCACGAGTCCACTCGCCCCGCCCAGCAGGCCCAGCACACCGCCCGCCAGCACCGTCCGCCAGTGCGGCCGGAGGTGGGCCAGCAGATGCCGCCACGGCGCTTTGTTCCCGGTCAATTCGGCTCCTTCCCCTGGATCACCATGTGATCGGCAATCGGGTCACGCCCTGCAGCGACAGCGCCGGCTTGACCGGGAGCCCGTCGGCAGGCCCGGCGAGCCGCAGTGTGGGCAGCCGCGTGAACAGGCTCGTGAGCGCGACCTCGATCTCGGTACGGGCCAGCAGGTGGCCGAGGCACTGGTGCACGCCGTGGCCGAAGGCGAGGTGACGGTTCGGCCGGCGACGAAGGTCGAGGCGGTCGGCGTCGGCCATCGCCTCCCGGTCCCGGTTCGCGGCGGCGAGCAGCACGACGATCCCGTCGCCGGCCTTGACGCTGCGGCCCCCGATCTCGACGTCCGCGGTCGCCACCCGGCAGACGGGATCCGCGACCGTCACGTACCGCAGCAGCTCGTCGACGGCCGCCGTCGGATCCGTGTGCAGCCGGGCCACCTCGTCCGGATGGCTGAGCAGTGTGAGGACGGCCAGGGCGAGGGTGTTCGCGGTGGTCTCGTGCCCGGCGATGATCAGCATGAATACCGTGCCCAGCGCCTGCCGCTCGGTCAGCGCGCCGGCCGCCACCTGCCGGGCGAGACCGCTGAGCAGGTCGTCGGCCGGGGCGTCCCGCTTGTCCCGCAGCAGCTGCTCGATCCGGTTCCGCAGCACCTTGAAACTGGCGCCGACCTGGTCGATGTCCTGCATCGGCCACGTCATGTTCGCCGCGAAGAAGGCGCGGTCGGCGGCCGGGACGCCGAACACCTCGCACAGCGCCAGTGCCGGCAGCGGAACCGCCAGCCCGGCCATGAGATCGGTTTCCGGGCCGTTCGCGATCACGGCATCGAGCAGATTGTCCACAGTGGACTGGATGTGCGGGCGGAGCGCCCGCGTCCGGCGCACGCTGAAGTACGGGATGACCATGCGCCGCAGGCGCGCGTGCTCCGGATCGTCCATCTCCACGAACGTCAGTACCGGCCGCCGCTGCTCGGGATCCGGCCGAGAAGCACCCGGCGGCAGCGAGAGCTCGGGATGGTGGGGGTTCAGGACGTCGGAGGAGACCGCGGGATGCGCCAGCAGCGCCCGCACCTGCTCGTACCCGGTGACCGCCCACACCGGGCTGCCGTCACGCAGCCGAGCCCGGGCCAGCGGCCCCTCGGCCCGCAGGGCCGCATAGCCGTCGGGTGGCTGGAAGGGACAAGCCCGCGGCATCGGCAGCTCCGGGGCGCTCATGCCGGGACCTGCAGCAGCGGCCGGTGATACCCGGGCGGGCTCGGCTCGTCGACCTCGCGGCCCTCGGCGACCACCCACGCGTGCGCGCCGAAGGGCGGCAGCACCCGAACCCCGACGCACCAGGTGGGCCAGCTGCCGTGGGTCCGGCACAGCAGTGCCGTGGCGATCGACCGCGGCAGGCAGCCCTTCGGCGCGGCACAGGTCAGGCTCGTGTTGGTGACCACCGCTCGCGCGTGGCTCGCCTCCGTGTACGTCGCGGGCCGGGCCCCCTCGCTGAGCTTCGCCAGCACGGCGGCGATCCGTTTCGGCGACCGCCGGGCCAGGATCATCGCCGCGGCCACCGCGGCGCGGGCGGCGAGCCGATCGCGGCGGCGGAAGGCCGCCGGCGTCATCGCCATCGTCGGGTCGTAGCTCATGCCGGCTCCCCCGCGACCAGGATGCGTCCGTCCAGCAGCCGGACGATCATGTCGTGGATGTCCCGCTCGGCGTCCTCCCGGCTCACCGTGAATTCGCTCGCCAGCCGGTCCGCCGCCGGGCCCAGGTCCTCGGACTCCAGCGCCGCCCGCAGCACGATCGCGCCGGTGGGATTCAGGTTCCAGTACTGGCCACTGGCCTGGTTCAGCAGGGCGATGCCGTACTCCGTCTCCGCCATTGAGATGTCAGGCGCCAAGTGGTACATCGATGACCTCCTTGCTGGTGCGTAGCCAGGCCTCGCAGCACAGCGTCGGCTCGACCCGGCGGTGCTCGACCACGACGTCGATGGGCCCCTGGCAGGCCGCCAGGAACCGCACGGGATCGATCAGCCCCAGCCGGCCGAGCACGCTGTCCTCCGCCAGCCCGACGATCTGATCCCGGTGTTCCCTGCTCCCCAGCACCGCGCTCGCCGCCGTTTCCGCTTTCGTGGTGCGGCGCAGCGTCACCTCCGGCACGACACCCCGCATGGCGTCGACCAGCAGTGGCTTGTACCGGGCCGGGTCGTACCGGTCGACGGCCCGCGCCGACAAGGCCGCCTCCATCACCCGGTCGTCGAAGAACGGCGCGGCCAGGATGACGCCCTGCTCGGCGGCGAGCTGCTGGAAGCCCCTCGTCGCCTGGCTGCCCATGTGGACCTGCGTGAGGTTGTGGTGCACGCCGCCCTCCGCCGCGAGCGCCGGCTCCGCGTCGGCTGCCCGGCGGATTTCGTCGACGGCCATGTCCAGCGCCTCGCGGGTGGCCCACGTCGGCAGCGTCGGGTGCATGTCCCAGCCGACCAGCGGAGCGTGGATCCCGGCCCCGTTGCGGTCGAGCCCGTCGGCGATCTCGCGCAACCACGAGCCGTAGGTCGACCCCGATCGCAGCTCGCGGACGACCTGCCGCAACGGCCAGCGATTCCGGGTTGCCGCCGCGCGCAGCAGCCGAGCGCCGCGGGCGGGCGACCTTCTCACCACGGAACGCAGCAGGCTCGGCATGGCCGTGCACATCTCGTCGCCGCCGAGCCCGGTGAGGTGCACGGCCGGTGAGTGGGCCTCGCCCCGGTCGATGATGTGCCGCATCCGGCTCCGGTTGTGCAGGGCGAGGAACGGATCGTCGAACGGCTCCGGCGCGGTCAGAATGCCGTGGTAGACCAACGGGCACTCGTCCGCGGTGATGACCTCGTGCCGCAGGCTGTGCCCGTCCTCGGTCAGCGCCGCGACCGTGCGGCCGGCCCACAGCACGTCGTCGTCCATCGGGTCCGGCTGCGCCGAGGTGATCGCCATGACGTCGGCGCCGTTGCGCACCGCGAGGGAGCACAGCGACGACGAGTCGAGGCCGCTCAGGTGCGACACCACCCTGCTGCCGGCCGGGGCCCGCACCGCCACGGCCTCCACGAGGGCCGAGCGCAGCGCGGCCACGCTCTCGGCACGGGGGCGCTCGGCCGCCGGCAGCCGCCACCAGCGCCGCTCCGTGGCACGGCCGTGAGGATCCAGTTCGACGCAGTACGCGGGTCGGACCGCGGCCACCCCGTCCCAGGGAGCCGACCAGCCCAGCGGCCATGGCGCCACGGGAAACAGCAGCCGGGTGGCGATCCGGGCCGGGATCAGGCTCGATCGGGTGAGCGCGGCGAGCACGATCGCGCGGTCGCTGACCACGGAAACGCCGTTCACGGTGGCGCGGTACATCCGGCGCACGCCGGACGCCGTGCCGCGTGTGTGCACCGCACCGCGGACGGATGCCAGAACGAACGCGCTGCCGGCGACCCGGATGGCGTCGGCATCGCCGATCGCGCGCATCCTTCCTGCGTGTTCGGCCAAGCTCGCCTCGGTGGCCGCGTGCTCGCCACAGACCGCGACCACCGCGTCCCGGCGGCGACCTGACACCAGCAGGCCGGGCAACCAGGTGCCGACCAGCCACGGCCGCCCCGACGGGTGAGCGACCTCGGTGGCCGGCCCCAGTGTTTCCCGCACCAGGCGGGCAACGGCGATGCTGTCCTCGATGTCCGGAAGAACCACGAACCAGGCAGCCGGTGGCGAAAACAACGTGGGATTCCTTTCCGACGGTGGAAGCGGTGGGCAGCCGGGCCGGGTGACCCGGCCGCCCACCGGATTCGGACGTTCAGCTCGGCCGGTGAGCACCGGCCGGAGGGATCAGCACCAGCCGCAGCCGATCCACTCCCAGTTGCAGCCCTGACCACCGTGGGTCAGGCCGTGGAACCCCCCGACGAGGGTGGCCATCGGACGTTCGTAGGTTCGCATCGGATGTTCTCCTTCCTGTTGTGGTCAGCACTCCGTGCCGCAGGCGATCCACTCCCACTGGTTGCCGCAGGGGCCGTTGGTGGTGGCGTGGAATCCCCCGATCAGGGTCGCCGTCGGACGTTCGTAGACACGCATCTGTGATCAACCTCCGCTGTGGTCAGCACCTCGATTCCCCACAGAAGACCCATTCCCAGGTACGGCCGCAGTTCGAGTTCGTGTGCACGTGGAATCCACCGATCAGCGTGATCGTCGGACGCTCGTAGCTCCGCATGGCTTGCTCACCTCCTTTCCTCGATTCCGTTGGCGGACAGGGACGATCAGCGCGCTCCGATGCGGCCGCGATGCTGCCGGATCAGAGTGGAGAACCGGCCGAAGCTGCCATCCCGGCCGAGGTGGAACTGCGCGACCACCTCGCCACCGGAAATCTCGAAGGCCAGCGGGGCGTCCACGTCCAGGGCGCGCAGGATCGCGTCGGCCTCGGGATCGCGGAGCACCCGGGCGCCGGTGCCGGCGAGCGCCTGGTGAACGGGGTCGCCGTCGTCACCGCCAGTCACCAGGAACACCGTCCGGCCGGGCGTGACGTCGGCCGGCTCGATCAGCCGGGCCTGCCGCAGCGAGGACGCGTCTCCCTCGGCGAACGCGGCCGCGCTCAGCTCGGGACCGGCGCCGATCCGGCCGAACACCGCCGCGGCCTCCGCCGGGAGCGGGCCGTTGATCCGGCGAAGCGGCTTGCCGTCGTGCTCGACCGGGATCAACTTCCGGAAGTCGACAAGCATGACGAGCAGCCGGGACACGAGGAAGGTCAGCAGCAACAGCCACACCCCGATCCCGCAGAGCAGCAAGGTGTTCACGCGTGGCCCTCCTTCCGGCTGAATGCCTGCATGCGCTGGAAGATGTTGGTCGCGAACGGAAGTCCGAGCACGATCGTGGCGAGCCCGACCGCACCCATGACCGGCTCGACGCCCGGCGCGACGGGTGTGGCGAGCAGGCCGATGGTCGCAGCCGTCACCATCCCCACGGCCCGGAACGGTGTCGCCCACGAGAGCTGCGACTGCCCGAACAGGCAGCCGCAGGCGAAGCGGTCACCCCGCCGCAGCGCCGGGACGGAGACGAGGACGAAGCTCACCGACAGCAGTCCCGCCACGACGCATCCGGCCGTGGCGAACGGCGCCGGCAGCAACAGCAGGACCGTGGTGGCCAGCTCCGCCACGCCCAGCGCATAGCCGAACGCTCGATGGGGCTTCTTGAGCACCCGGTAGCGGACGGCGGCGACGGCGATGCCGTGCGGCCCGGACAGCTTGCTCAGTCCGCCGAGCGCGAACAACGTCGCCAGGACGATGCGCGCCGCCAGCACGCCCACACCGGGCAGCGGTTCGAGACTTTCCATATCGTTCCGAGTCCTTTCCCTGCCGTGCCGGCCGTTCTCCGGCCCCGCCGAAGGCTGCCGTGAACTGCGGCGATGCCGCCATGGGCGTGGGACGGCCGAATACGGAGGGCCGCGCTGACCTCGCTGGATCGGCGCGGCGTCCCACGGCGGTGGAACGCGGGACAGCGGCGGCGAACCGGCCGGAAACACCCCCACGGGAGCAGGTCGTGGCATTCTGGACATCGGGACGGAAACATTCCGTGGGGGGATGGATGTCGGAGCATGATTCAGGCCGTGATTTCGCCACACTGCTCGAAGCGCTGAAAGCGCGGTCGGGACGCAGTTACCACGCGCTGGCCGGGCGGCTCGACCTCAGTCAGTCGACGCTCCACCGGTACTGCACCGGCCGGAAGCTGCCGCCGGACGTACGGATCGTGACGCGGCTGGCCCGGGTGTGCGGCGCGAGCGAGGCCGAGATGAGGACACTGGTCCGCGCCTGGCACCTGGCCGACGCGGTACGGCAAACCCCGGCGGCCACTGACGGCGGCAGGGAACACGTCCCGGTCAACCCTTGGCGCAACGACCTTCCGCGGGACGTGAGCGACTTCGTCGCCCGGCAGGGGGAACTGTGCTGGCTGTTCGACGGCCTCGAGTCGGACGGCCCGGCGAACGTGAAGGCCATCGACGGAATGGCGGGCGTGGGCAAGACCGCGCTCGTCGTCCACGCCGCGCACCGGCTGGCCGACCGTTACCCGGACGGGCGGCTGTTCCTCGACTTGCGCGGCCACACGGCCGGCATGCCGCCGATGAGCATCGCGGACGCGTTGGCGGCGCTGCTGCGGGCAGCCGAGGTGCCGGACGAGTCGATCCCCGCGCCGTTGGAACAGCGGGTGTCGCTCTGGCGGTCCACTTTGGCCGGACGGCGCGCACTGGTCGTGCTCGACAACGCCGCGGACACCGCGCAGGTGACGCCGCTGCTCCCCGGCGAGCCCAGCTGCCTCACCCTGATCACGAGCCGGAGCCGGCTGACCGATCTGGACGCCGTCGGCACGCTCACCCTCGACGTGCTGGAGACCGGCGACGCCGTCGACCTGTTCGACCGGGTCATCGGTCCGGCCGCGGGCCTCCGCGACCACCTCGCGGTGGCGGAGACCGTCCGGCTGTGCGGCCACCTTCCGCTGGCGATCCGGATCGCGGCCGCACGACTGCGGCACCACCCGGCCTGGACCATCGACCGGCTGAACCGCGGCCTGCGCACCGAGCACCGGCGGCTGTCGGAACTGCAGTCGGGCGGGCGCAGTGTCCAGGCGGCATTCGGCCTGTCCTACGGCAAGTTGACCTCGCGGCAGCAACGCATGTTCCGGCTGGTCGGCCTCCACCCCGGCGCCGAAATCGACGCAGCGGGCGCCGCGGAACTGGCCGACGTGCGGCTGGAACAGGCGGATCATCTGTTGGAGGAGCTCGTCGACGCGCACATGCTGCACCAGATCGGCGCCGACCGCTACCGGTACCACGATCTCGTCCGGGCCCATGCTCGCTCCCTGGCCGCTACCCGAGAGCCGGAGCGGGAGGCCGCCATCCGGCGGCTGCTCGACCACCTGCTCCGCGCGGCCGACCGCGCCGCGACGCTGCTGGAGCCCAGCAGACGCCCGGAACGACTGGCGCCGGCCCGTGAGCCCAGGTACGCCCCGACTCTCGGCGATCGGCAGGAGGCGCTCGACTGGCTGGATCTCGAGCGGACGACTCTCGTGGCCACGGTCGAACTGGCGCAGCGGACCGGACACCACCGGCACTGCTGGCAACTCGCGCGGGCGCTGTGGCACTTCTTCCTCCTGCGCGGCCACATCGAGGACTGGCTGCACACCCACTCGCTCGCGCTCGTGGCCGCGCGACACACCGGCGACCGCATGGCCGAGGCGGAAACCTTGAAAAACCTCGGTATCGCGACGTGGCTGAGCGGCGATACCGAGACGGCCATCGCGCAGCACGAACGGGCACTGGCGATCGACCGTGAGCTCGACGACCCGTGCGGTGAGGCGAAGACGTTGTCCCATCTGGGTTTCATCCACAACCGGACGGGCGATCACCCACGCGCCGTGGAGCGGTTCAGCCGTTCCGTGCTGCTCTACCGGCAGCTGGGCGATCTGACCGGGATCGGCCGCGGGCTCGCCGGCCAGGGGGACTCGATGCGGCAGATGGCCGAGCGGACGGACGCGCTGCCGCTGCTGGCGGAGGCGCTGTCGCTCAGCGCCGAATGCCACGACCGCTGGGGCGAGACCCTCGCGAGCACGGCACTCGGCTTCCTCCGCCTCGACGACGGCCTCACGGATCCGGCCCGTCGCTACTTCGAGCGGGCGCTGTCGATCAGCCGTCAGACCGGAGACCGGTGGGGCGAGGCGTTCTCCGGCGCCGGCTTGGGAGCGGTGCACCTGGCCGGCGGCGAGCGGGAACGCGCCCGGCAGTGCTTCGAGCAGGCCCTGGCTGTCAGCCGCCAGAGCGGCGACCGCAGGAGCGAGAGCCTGGCCGTCGAGGGCCTCGGGGCCTGCGTGACGAGTCGCTCGGCGTGGTCCGGCATCAGGCGGATATCCGGGAATCCCCCGGATATCCGCGGCCTGCACGCCTTGTAGCGTCCGGGCCATGGCTTTCCGCATCGGCCCGCCGCCACATCGGTCGTACTGGTGGGGCCTGGCCGCCATTCTGGCCGCGGCCGGGGCGATGTCCGTGCTGTACGTGGCCGATCCGGTCTTCGCCAACGCCCACACGCTGAGCGAGTACATCCACCAGCCGAGGAAGTGGTCCTTCCTCGGCGCCCTGCTGCTCCTGGTATTCGGTTCGGCGGTGGCGCTCATCCGAACCGTGCGCGGCCGGTCGCTCCGCGGGCCCTGCACCCGGCCGCTGCTCGCGCTCTGGACCGCCGGCCTCGCGACCGCCGCCGCATGTCCGATCGACGCGGGCCGTCCGAGTCCGGTGGGAACGGTGCACAACCTCGCTTCGGTGATCGCCTTCCTCTCGCTGCCGACGGTGGCCCTCATCGCCGGCCGGCACTACCGGCGGCATCCCGAGTTCTGGCGGCCGGCGGCGCTCGTCCGAATCCTCGGTGTGGTGGGCTTCGTCGCGGTCACGGTGTTCCTCGTGACGTTCTTCGGTGTCAGCCCGCAGCTGGTCGGCGCCACCGAGCGCATCGCCGTTCTCGTGGAGCTCTGCACGCTGGTCGTGCTGCTGCGGTGGTCGTGTCATCCGGCGGACAGCCTCGCCCCGGCCGGACCGTCGAGAACTCGCCGATGTGCCGACTGACGACGCTTGCGCGCCCGGGTTCGGAGTGGCCCGAGCGGATGGAGTCACCGTGGCGCGGTAACGCCCGTTGGCGTCGGTCACCGGCTGCGCGTCGAATTCGCCGCAGAAGCCGTCGGTGCAGTAGGCGATGCCGACGGTCACGCCGGCCACCGGCTTGGCCGCGCCGGTGAGCCGGCCGCTGAGGTGGCGGGCAAAGCGTGACCACGGCGGTGTCGAGTGGTCACCAGGCAATGGGGAGTGCGACGGGCCCGCGTACCGCCATGCCGCTCTTCCAGATCAGTTCGGCCTCGGGAACCGCCAGCTGGAGCTCGGGGAAGCGGGTCAGCAGCGCGGTGAGTGCGGTCTGGATGTCCATTCGGGCCAGTGGGGAGCCGAGGCAGTGGTGGGCGCCGTGCCCGAAGCCGAGCTGAACCTGGGCGTCACGGGTGATGTCGAGCCGGTCGGGGTCGGGGTACCTGCGCCGGTCGCGGTTGGCGGCGTGCTTGGCCAACAACACCGGCTCTCCTGCCCGGACCGCCCTCGACGGCGCCGGGCATCAGGTCGGGACAGGACCGCAGCAGAGCGAGCTGTCCGGGTGGGGCAGCAGGGGACCTCAGCCGAGCGACACCGCCGGCTCGGCGGCCCCGCGGACCGGCGCCCGCCGCCGCAGGGCCCACTCGGCCACGACGAGGTTGATCACCCAGCCCGCCGCCATCAGCATCGCCCGGGTGAACTCGCCGGGCACACCCACCAGCAGAGCCCACGGGACGTGCGTCAGCACCTGCGTGCCCGCGCCCAGCCCGATCGCGTACCCGCGGGTCATCCAGACCCGGTGGCGGCGAACGTCGCGCCGGCGGATCGCGAACGTGGCCAGGACGATCGACACGGCCATCGCCGTGCCGAAGAACAACCGGAACACGGTGAGGAGGTCGCCGTCGCCCGGCGGAAGTTCGGAGAACAGCGTCATCCACAGGCCGGACAGGGCCGCGACGAGCCCGCAGGGCACCAGCAGCCGCCCGGCGACCCGGTGCCAGCGAGGCCGGCGCCGGCGCAGCGCCGGCACGAACTGGAACGCTCCCAGGACACAGAAGATGCTCGCGCCGAAGATGTGCAGCACGACGGGCAGCGGCATGGCGAAGAACCGCGCGTTGTCCGCGGTGACACGCGCGCCGCCCGCCAGCTCGGCCACGCGCGCGGTCCCGGCGGCCACCGGGACCGCACTGAGCAAAAGCAGTCCCGCCGGGACGAGCCACTCCGGTCTTTTCTTGGATAGCAAGGGAAAACCCCTCTCGGAGGTCATGCGCGGACGTCTTCGACCAGCATGACGGCCGGCGGGTCGCGGCTCATCGGCATTAGGGCCGCACCTCAACCAGTCCGAAGTACGGCCCGGCTCTAGTACTTTCGGCGCGGCGCGGGCGCCGCATTGCGGACGCGGCGGGTTTCGTAGGCCCAGATGGCGATCTCGACGCGGTTGCGGGCGCCGAGCTTCGCCATCAGGCTCGCGATGTGGGTCTTGACCGTGCTCAGCGTGATGTAGAGCTCCTCGGTGATCTCGCGGTTGGTCCGCCCGCGCGCCACGCTGAGCAGGACCTGTTCTTCGCGGTCGGTGAGGGGTTCGACGGGCTGGATCGGCGCGCCGGATCCGGTCCCCGCGAAGGCGTCGAGCAGCCGCGCGGTGACGCTGGGCGCGATCAGGGCGTCGCCGGTCGCGGCGGCGTGGACGGCCTGGGCGAGCAGCTGCGCGCCCGCGTTCTTGAGCAGGAACCCACGTGCGCCCGCCCGCAACGCCGCGTAGACGTACTCGTCGAGATCGAACGTGGTGATGACGACGACGGCGAGGGGGTCCTCGACACCGGGGCCGGCCAGGCGGCGGGTGGCCTCGATGCCGTCGGTGCCGGGCATGCGGATGTCGAAGAGGCACACGTCGGGGCGCAGGCGCCGCGCCAGCTCGACGGCCGCCTCCCCGTCGGCGGCCTCGCCGACGACCTCGATCTCCGGCTGGGCGTTGAGAATCATCGTCAGGCCGGTGCGGACGATCTCCTGGTCGTCGGCGACGAGCACGCGGATGCTCATGCCGCCGCCCCGCGACGGGGCAGAACGGCGGTCACGGTCCAGCCCCGGCCCGGGTTCGGGCCCGCTTCGCAGGTCCCGCCGAGCAGGCCGGCCCGCTCGATCATCCCGGCGACCCCGTAGCCGGGTGACGCCGCCGGGCGCACGAGGCCGGGCTCCCCGTCATCGCTCACCCGCAGCCGCACCGACGTGTCGTCGGCGGTGACCCGGACCTCGATCCGGGTCACGTGCCGGGCGTGGCGCCGGGCGTTCGTGACCGATTCCTGGGCGAGGCGGTAGATCGCGCTCCCGATCTGCGGCGGGAGGTCGCCGAGGTCACCGGAGACCGTCACGTCGACGGACGGGCGGGTCCGACTCGCGAGCTTCTCCAGGTCGTCGATCCGCGGGTTCGGGGCGAGGTCGGCCGGCTCGTCGCGGCGCAGCACGCGGACCATGGTGCGCATCTCGTCGAGGGCGCGCGCCGCCTCGGCTTCGATCAGGTGCAGCGCTTCGGCCGCGGCTTCCGGCTGCGACGGCATCATCGCGAGGCCGGCCTGCGCCCGGATCGCCATCGCCGAGACGTGGTGGGCGACCGTGTCGTGCAGGTCCCGGGCCAGCCGTTCCCGCTCGAGCAGCTTGGCCTGGTCCAGCTCCCGCAGCCGCGCCCGGGCCCGGTACCGCAACGCCGCGGCCAGCGTGACGGTCGCGAACAGCACGACCAGCCCGCCCACCGCATCGGCGACGCTCTTCTGCCCGAGGGCGACCGACAGGCCGGTCTCGGGCAGCACGATCCCCAGCCCGAGCACGATCTCGCGCCCGGACCCCCACCGAGCCAACGAATACGGCAGGAGCAGCAGCCCAGCCATCGCGTACGCCGACGGGGCGGCACCGCCGGTCAGCAGCATGACCACGGCGGTGGTGCCGAACGAGGCCAGGAACATCGGGAACGGCCTGGTCCGGCGCCACAGCAAGGTCGGCACGAGTGCGGCGACGACGATCACGGACAGGACCCGCCAGGGCATGTCGGGCCGGAACAGGCCCTCGAGCGCCACGGCGAGCCCGAGCACGCCGAGCAGCGCCCAGTCACGCCACACCCGCGACGGCGGATCGGGCGGCCGGGGTTCGTCCCACAGCGAGCGGAGCACAGCGTTCACCCGCTGATGGTACGAAACGACCGGCCGGCCCAGATCGCCCGAAAGTACGACTGCGGCGCGCCCGGCCGGCAACAGGTCGCCGGCTTGGCCTGCCTGCGTTCAGCGACGAGCCGAAGCCGCAGGCCGGACGCACCGTCGAGCGCGGCGACCTCGAGCACCTGCCGGTCAAGCTGGGAAGATCGCGGGCCCCGGCGAAACCGGAGCCCACACCCACCTACGGCCGGATGTGAGCCGGTACCGCCCGCCAAGCCGTTCCCTGCCGGACGGCCGCGTGCGGGCCCGCCCAGGCGACGCCAGTGCCTGGTTCGGCAGTACGTGCGTCCCACTGCTCCGGCGGACGGCGCCACACCTCGTTCGCGGCCTCATGGACGGCGTCGAGGGGGTTGTCCTCGTCAGGGTCGAGGCCGGTTTCGAACCATTGGACGAGAAATCGCCAAGGCTACGGGCCTGCAGCACAACCACCGGCGGGTCGTGCGCGCAGCACCGGCGGCAGGGCCTGGCCGAGAGCCTCTTCCAGCGCCGCCACGTATTCCTCACGCACCGGTCCGGCCGAACCCTTCCCCGGCGTGCGCTCGGCACCAGTCGGAAAGGACATCGGCCATCCTTACCACGTCGTTTCTGTGTCAAGCGGACTCGGCCGGCGCGCCTGGGCCGGACAGGATCTCCCCGCCGGGTCATACTGGGTCCGTGACGACGGGGCCTCTGATCACCGGAGTGGACGACACCGGCAACGGTTCGGCGCGGCGCCGCCGGGTCGATCCCGAACGCCGGGCCCAGCTGCTCAAGGACCTCGAAGAACTCGTGCTCGCCGAGGGTTTCCTCGCGCTGAGCATGGACGATCTGGCGCACCGGCTCCACTGCTCGAAAGCGACGCTCTACAGCGTGGCCGGGAACAAGGAACAGCTGGTGGTGGCCCTGACGAAGGGGTTCTTCCGGCAGGCGACCGAACAGATCGAGCACGCCGTGGCCGAGGTGGCCGACCCGCGGCTGCGCATCCCGGCCTACCTGTCGGGGGTCGGCCGGGCGATGAGCCGGTGCTCGACCCAGTTCTACGCCGACATGATCGGGCTCCGGTCGACCGCGAGCATCTACCGGACGAACTCCGCGGCCGCGGCCCGGCGCGTTCAGGAGCTGATCGCCGAGGGCGTCAAGGAAGGCGCGCTGCGGTCGATCGACGGGAACTTCGCCGGGCAGCTCGTGGCGCTGGCCATCGAAGGCGTCCAGTCCGGCGTGCTCCTGCAGGGCGGCCTGAGCGCTGGTGAGGCGTACACCGAAATGGCCGATCTCCTGCTGCACGGGCTCAGCGCACCACCGGCTTGAGGGTCAGCGGCTTGAGGGTCAGCGGATCGACGATCCGATGGAGATGCCGCCGTCCACGTCCAGGACGACGCCGGTGATGTAGCCGGCGGCTTCGGCGGCCAGGAACGCCGCGGCCTCGGCGATGTCCTCCGGCTTGCCGGTGTGGCGCATCGGGATCTTGCCGGTGAGCTTGTCGCGGGCGGGGCCGTTCATCGAGGCGAGCATGGGGGTCTCGATGAGGCCGGGGGCGATGGCGTTGGCGGTGATGCCGTGGCGGGCGCCTTCGAGGGCGAGGGTGCGGGTCAGGCCGACGATGCCGGCCTTGGCGGCCACGTAGTTGGCCTGCCCGAAGTTCCCGCGCCACGACATGGACGAGAAGCTGACGATGCGGCCGTAGCCCTGGCGCTTCATGGGCCCGAACGCGGCGCGCGCGCAGTGGAAGCTGCCGGTGAGGCTCACGTCGAGCACCGCGTGCCAGTCCTCGTCGGTGATGTCCTCGGCCCGGTTGTCGCGGATGATGCCGGCGTTGTTGACCAGGACGTCGAGGCGGCCGAAGTCCTCGACGACGGCGGCGATCCAGGCGTTCACCTGGACGGAGTCGGTCACGTCGACCACGTCGGCGCGGAGTGGACCGGCCAGGGCTTCGGCGTTGACGTCGGCCACCGCGACAGTGGCGCCTTCGGCGGCGAACCGGGTCGCCATGGCGAGGCCGAGGCCCTGGGCGCCACCGGTGATGGCGACGACGCGTCCGTGGTAGCGGTTCATCGGTTGTCTCCGGTCTCGAGAAAGTCTCGCAGGGCGTCGGCCACCGAGCTGGCCGGCCAGTTGTCGGCGAAGGTGGCGAGTTCCTCGCGCAGGGCGGGTTCGGGCGCGACGCCGTCGATGCGGTGCAGCAGCGTCTTGAGCCGCTGCTGGGCCGGACTGGCACGCTCGGCCAGCTGACGGCAGATCCGGTCGGCCGTGTCGTGCAGATCCGCTTCGGGCACGATCGCGCGGATCCAGCCGGTGCCGGCGAACGCGGTCGCGGGCAGCAGCTCGCCGGTGAGCAGGAGCCAGCGCGACAGCCCGCGCCCGACCGCAGCGGGCAGCCGGACGCTGGATCCGCCCGCCGGGACGAGCCGGCGGGCGAGGTGACCGTCGCCGATGAGCGTGGTGTCGGCGGCGACCACGACATCGCAGGCCAAGGCGAGTTCGAGACCACCGGCGACAGCGTGGCCGTGCAGCACGGCGACCCACGGTTTGGTGGCGGCCGCGATGCGGCTGAAGCAGGCCGAGACGTCGGTCAGGAAGCCGACGGGGTTCTCACCCCGGTCGTGCAGGTCCAGGAACTGGTGGAAGTCGCCGCCGGCGCAGAAGCTCGGCCCGGTGCCCGCCACCGCGACGACCGCGGTGGCGGGATCGGCCTCGGCGCTGGCGATCTGCTTGTCCAGGGCTTCGATCAGGGTGACGTCGAGGGCGTTGCGCCGCTCGGGCCGGTTGAGCGACAACCACCGGACAGCGCCGCGTTGCTCGACGAGCAGCGGTTCGGTCACCGTGTCCCCGCGGTCAGTTCGGCTCGCCGCCGGCGCAACAGGTACCGCTGCGTCTTGCCACTGGGTGTCTTGGGCAGGGCGTCGATGAAGTGGACGGTGCGCGGGTAGGCGTGGGCGGCGTAGCGGGTCTTGACGAACTGCTGGAGTTCCGTGGCCAGCGCCGGCGAGGCGTCGTGGCCGTCGCGGAGGACGACGTAGGCCTCGATGACCTCCCCGCGGACGTCGTCGGGTGCGCCGACGACGCTGCACTCGGCGACGGCGGGGTGCTGGGCGAGGACGCTCTCGATTTCGAACGGCCCGATGCGGTAGCCGGACATGATGATGACGTCGTCGTCACGCGAGGAGAAGAAGAAGTCGCCGTCGGCGTCGAACCGCCCGGCGTCGCCGGTGAGGTACCAACGCCCGTCGGCGGTGAACTTGGCGTCGCTCTGCCCGGGGATCTGGTAGCCGCGGAAGGTCATCAGCGGGCTCGCGGCGACGTCGATGGCGACCCGGCCGAGCACGCCCGGGTCGACGGGCTCGTCCTTGTCGTCGGCGAGGACGGTCAGGCTCCAGCCGGGCACCGGCCGGCCCATCGACCCGGCCTTCAGGGGACGGGCGAGTTCCGGATGGTGGTGGTTGGCCAGCGGCATGCCGACCTCGGTCTGGCCGAAGTGGTCGTGCACGGCGAGACCGAGCGCGGCGCGCGCCCAGTCGTTGACCTCGGGAGTCAGCGGCTCCCCCGCGCTGGACGCCCGTTCCAGGCTCAGCCCCCGCGGCACGGGCACCGAGGAGGAGCGCAGCCCCCGGTACACCGTCGGGGCGGCGGTGAAGTCGGTGACCGAGTGCTCGAGGAGCGTGCGCCACATCGTCTCGACGGAAAATCCGCCCGCCAGCAACAGGCTCGGGACGCCGGCGGCCAGCGGAGCGACGATGGCGGAGTACAGCCCGTAGGCCCACCCCGGGTCGGCAGCGCACCAGTAGCTGCTCTCCGGGGTGACACCCAAGGCGTACTCGAGGTAGATCTGCCAGCCGGCGATGTAGGAGACGGGGTGGATCACTCCCTTGGGCTTGCCGGTGGTGCCGGAGGTGAACATGTGCACCAGCGGCCCGTCCCCGCTCGTCGTGACCCGGGGCACCGGCTCCGGGGACGCGGCGGCGGCCAGGTCCGCCAGCTCCGCGCGGGTGACGACGCGGCGGTGAGGGTCGTGCGGCAGGTCGGGGCCCGGGTCGAGCTTGTGGCGCTGGTCGGGGTCGACGACCACGACGTGCGCGCCCGAGCCGTCCAGCCGCAGGGCGATGGCCTGGGGCGCGAACGCGGTGAACAGCGGGACGTAGACCGCGCCGAGCCGCCAGATGGCGAGGACGAGCGTGACCAGGTCGGTGCTCTTGCCCATCAGGGTCGCCACCCGGTCGCCGGGTCCGACGCCGAGCCCTTGCAACGCCCGTGCGTAGTGGTGTGAGCGTGCTGCCAGTTCTCCGTAGGACAGCGTGAAAGGCTCGCCGTCGACGACGGTGAACGCGACGCGGTCGGCGGGGTGCCGGTCGCACAGCAGCCACGCCACGTCGAGGAGGGGTGCGCCGAATTCCGCGGTCAGCTCGGCGACCCGGCCGGCGGCGCTCACTGCTGCCCCTTCCGGTCGATGATCGGCAGGACGAGGCGGCTGGGGTGCTCCGGCCCGTGATGGATGCGGTTGATCGCGGGCACCATCTGCGCTTCCGTCTCGCGGGCGATGACGCCGCCGGTGTTGGTGTTGCGGTCGTAGCGCGGGAAGTTGCTGCTGGAGACGTCGAGGCGGACGCGGTGCCCGGGCAGGAAAACATTGGACGTGGCGGTCAGGTCGACGGTGATTTCGTAGACCGTGCCGGGATCCATCGGTTCTTCCGTGGCGAGGCCGTTGCGGTAGCGGGCCCGCAGGATCCCGTCACACAGGTTGATCGCCTTGCCGTCGGGGAAGACGTCGACCAGCTTGGCGGTGAAGTCGGTGTCCACCGCCGACGACGACACGAACAACTTCAAGGAGACCGGTCCGGTGACCTCGACGGGCTCCTCCAGCACGGGACCGGTGAAACACAGGACGTCCTCGCGAGCGGCGACGGTCCGCTGGTCGACCGGGCCGCCGAACCCCGGGGTCATCGGCAGGCACGCCCCGCCGGCCGTGGGCACCGGGCGGCGCGGGTCGTAGAGGTAGGTGTCGTGCTCGGCGACGGCCGCCGGCTCGGTGGTCAGCACGCCGTCGCCGCCGGCGGTGTTGGCGTGACCGGCGCTGCCGAGGTGGAAGTCGGTCCACTGCGTGTCGGGCAGCGGCCAGTCCTGCTCGTCGCGCCACTGGTCGATGCCCATCACGAAGATCTTCACCGGGGCCACGCCGTCCAACGCGGTGGTGTCGCCCTTGACCCAGTGGTCGAAGAACTTCACGTGCAGGTCGGTCAAGCCCAGGAGCTGGGCCGTGGCCATCGGGCCGAACGACCGGTCGGGATAGACGCCATCCACGGAGAGGTGATCCCACGGACCGATGATGAGCCGCTGTCCCTCGCGCGCCTGCTCGCTGCCGGCGTTCCGGCGAGCGGCGGTGAAGGTGCGGACGGTCTGTCCGATGTAGAGGTCGTACCAGCCGCCGATGTTCAGCGCCGGGGCGGTGACGTTCTTGAGCTCGGGCGTGAGCTCCATCGCGTCCCAGTACTCGTCGTGGGACGGGTGGGCCATCCAGTCGTCCCACCACTTCCCGTACGCCGCCAAGACCGGGACCTCCGCCGTCGGCAGCACATCGTTGAGGGACTCCTGGGTCAGCAACGCCTGAACCAGCTCCTGCACCTGGGGCAACGAGCCTTCGCCGAGCGCCAGCGACCGCTGTGCGTCGGCCGTGTACATCATGGCGTTCCACAACGTGACCAGGCTCAGCGAGAGCGCACCGCCCGCGGAGTACCAGGGAGCCTCGTAGTTGTCGATCGAGGTGACCGACGGCGCAATCGCTTTCAGGGCGGAAGAGCCGGTCGCGGCGGCTTCCCACTGGACCATCCCCAGGTAGGACGCCCCGTACATGCCCACCGTGCCATCCGACCACGACTGACCGGCGATCCAGGCGAGAGTGTCCTCGCCGTCGGTGCGATCGGCCATGTGCGGAACGAACTCACCTTCCGAGCGATGGGTACCCCGGCAGTCCTGCACCACCACCGCGTAGCCGGCCTCCAGGAAAGCGAGGAAGTCGGGCATGACCGATTGGGTGATGCCCATGACGTCCTTGCCGTACGGGAGACGCACCAGCAGTGTCGGCCCCTCGCCCTCGGCCAAGCGCCACACGTTGGCCGCCAGGGCGACGCCGTCACGCATCGGAATCCGGACATCTATGTCGTATACGTGCGGCATTCGGCGCTCCTCGACGAGCTGAACGGCGGGTTCGAATGAGGGTACGTTAGACAGCACGTCTGTACCCTGTCAATGTACCCACCTCGGAAAGCGACAGGCCCCTTCAAGGCCGCTCACTCGAGGCGGTCCGACCGCGACCGCGGCTATTCGCCGCCGCGTGCGTTCCAGACGAGTGGTGCCTTGCGGATCCAGGCGCCCCGTGGCAGGCCGAGATGGCCGGCCTCCTCTCCAGGCGCACCGGGCTGGATCCCGACACCGCCCTGCGCCCGGGTCTTGCCGCCGGAATCGCCCTCGCCGCGTTCCAGACCGGGCTGCGCCGCTGGGGGGACAGCGACGGCACCCAGACCATGGACGAGCTGGTCGACCAGGCTTTCGCGATGATCACCCCGGCCCTCGACTTCAGCACCGGCCCGAGCTGACCCTCGCCCGCGGCGAGGAAGGACTCAGAGGAACCGACGGCATGTCCGAAGAGGCAGACTTCCCCGGCTCGTGTTGACGGTCCCGGTCGCCGGTCCGAAGATCCGGCCCGACGAAGCTCGGAGGTGGAACCGGCCGGGCGAGGAGGAATTTTCGTGACTGGCAGGACGAGCATCCCGGCGGTGCGGTGGCTTATGTCCTTGGTGCTGCCGACGATCGTGCTGGTGGCGGCGTGCGGTTCGGTCCGCGTGGCCGGATCGGCGGCCCCGGCCACGACCGGCCCGGTCGCTTCGGCGGCGAGTGACCCGACCACGTCGTCCCCGGTGCCGCCCGCCAAGACGCCTGCTGCGGCCGTCGAGCGGTGGGTCACCCAGATCTTGACCGAGCAGTACACGGAGGCGTGCCTGTCCAGTGCTCCCGCGCTGCCCGCGGGTCAAGACCCCGAGTCCCTGTGCAAGAAGCCGGCGGCCTTGGCGGGCGCCAAGTCGTTGCACGACGCATGGGCGAAGCCGGGCGTCGAATTGCCCCCAAAGGGAACGGTCGAGGTGGCCGACGTGACGGCGAAAGGCGACCGGGTCACCGTGCCTGACACGGCGGTCACGCTCGACGGCCGCACCTTGCGCAGTCTCGAACTCGTCGGCGCCACCGGCGACACCGGCTCGTTCAGCCTCAGCCTCAAGGTGGAGAAACGCGGAGGAGCTTGGTACGTAACGGGCTTCGACCTCAAGGCTTGACGCGGCCGTCAGTGGAACTCGGGCAGGACGTGCTCCTGCCAGCCGCGGAAGAAACCCTCGTGGTCGGCGCCGACCTGCTGCACGTAGATCTCGTCCACCCCGGCGTCGACGTACTGGCGGACGCGTTCCGCGTGGGCCTTCGGGTCGTCGCCGCACACGATCGCCTCCCCGACGTCGTCGCGCGGCACGAACGACGTCGCGGCTTCGAAGTCCTCCGGCCGCGGCAGGATCTGGGCGAGCTGCCCGGGCAGGACGTCGTTGGGCCACAGCCGGTGCGCCCGGTCCAGCGCCGCTCCGGCGTCGGCGTCCCAGCAGACCTTCATGCCGGCCTGCACCGGCTTGTCGCCGCCACCGGCTTCGCGGAAGGCCCGGACCAGGTCGGCGTCCGGCACGACCGTGCAGTACCCGTCGCCGATCCGGCCGGCGAGCTTCGTGGCCTGCGGCCCGAACCCGGACACGTAGATCGGCACCGGCTCGGCCGGCACGGTGTAGATCCGCGCGTCCTGCACCTCGTAGTGCGTCCCGTGGTGACTCACCGCTTCGCCGCGCGCCCCCGCCGCGTGGAGCTTGCGGATGACGTCCACGGCTTCCTCGAGCATCTCCAGCCGCTGCCCGGCCGAGGGCCAGGGGTCGCCGAGGATGTGCTCGTTCAGCGCCTCCCCCGAGCCCACGCCCAGCACGAACCGGCCGTCCAGCTGGACCGCGGCGGTGGTGGCGGCCTGGGCGAGCACCGCCGGGTGGATCCGCACGGTCGGGCAGGTGACCGCCGTCGTGATCGGCAGCGAAACGGCCTCCGACAGGGCACCGATCACCGACCAGACGAACGGGCTCTGGCCCTGGGCGTCGTTCCAGGGGTGGAAGTGGTCCGAGATCCACAGTCGCCGGAACCCGGCGCGCTCGGCCGCGCGGGCCTGGGCGACGAGCTCGCGGGGACCGTACTGCTCGCACGAAAGGAAGTAGCCGATCGACGTCATGCCGGCCGGATACCCCGGCCGCCCGGCCCGCACACACCGCGGCGGTGAAACAGCCAGCGCACGGGACGAATGCCCCATCAGTGGCGTGATCGCCGTGCTCACCCTGCGCCCTGCCGGTGCCGCCGTTAGCTTCGGTTCCGTGCTCAGATTCGGTGTGGTGGCCGTGTTGTCGCTGCTCTCGCTCGGCGTCGCCGCGCTGGCCATGGTCGCCGGGCCGTGGTGGTGGCTGCTCGCCGTACCGCTGCTCCTGCTCGCCGTCGTGGGGTGCTGGGATCTCGCGCAGCGCCGGCACTCGGTCCTGCGGAACTACCCGATCCTCGGGCACCTGCGGTTCCTGCTCGAAGCCGTGCGGCCCGAGCTGCAGCAGTACTTCGTCGAACGCAACTTCGACGGCCGCCCGTACGACCGGGACATCCGCAGCATCGTCTACGAACGCGCCAAGGGCACCGACGCCGAAGAGCCGTTCGGGACCGAACGGGACGTCTACGCCGACGGGTACGAGTCGCTGGTGCACTCGATGGCCCCGGTGGCGCCGCCCGACGATCCGCCGAAGGTCCGGATCGGCGGACCCGACTGCACGAAGCCCTACGACATGGCGCTGCTGAACGTGTCGGCGATGAGTTTCGGCTCCCTGTCCGCGAACGCGATCCTGGCCCTCAACAAGGGCGCCGCGCTCGGCGGGTTCGCCCACGACACCGGCGAAGGCGGGCTGTCGGAGTACCACCTGCGGCACGGCGGCGACCTCGTCTGGGAAATCGGCACCGGCTACTTCGGCTGCCGGACCTCCGACGGCGATTTCGACCGAGCGGAATTCGCCGGCAAAGCCGCGCACGACGCCGTGAAGTGCGTGTCGCTGAAGCTGTCCCAGGGCGCGAAACCCGGCATCGGCGGCGTGCTGCCCGGCGGCAAGGTGAACGCGGAGATCGCCCGCGTCCGCGATGTCCCCCAAGGCAAGAGCGTCATCTCCCCGCCCTACCACCGGGTGTTCTCCACACCGCGGGAGCTGGTCCGGTTCATCGCCGGGATGCGCGAGCTGGCGGGCGGCAAGCCGACCGGGTTCAAGCTCTGCCTCGGGTCGCGACGCCAGTTCCTCGCCGTCTGCAAGGCCATGCTCGCCGAGGGCGTCACGCCGGACTTCATCATCGTCGACGGCGCCGAAGGCGGGACCGGCGCCGCGCCGCTGGAGTTCGCCGACCACATCGGGACCCCGCTGACCGAAGGCCTCATCACCGTCCACAACGCACTGGTCGGCACCGGCCTGCGCGACCGGATCAAGCTCGGCGCCAGCGGCAAGGTCGCCACCGGCTCCGACATCGTCAAGCGCCTCCTGCAGGGCGCCGACTACACCAACGCGGCGCGGGCGATGATGTTCGCGGTCGGCTGCATCCAGGCCCAGCGCTGCCACACCAACCGCTGCCCGACCGGCGTCACCACTCAGGACGCCCGCCGCGCCCGCGCACTGGACGTCGAAGACAAATCCCTGCGGGTGGAACGGTTCCAGCGCGCCACGGTGACCGGCGCGCAGCAGATCATGGCGTCGATGGGCGTCCGGTTCCCCGCCGAGCTGCGGCCGCACATGCTCCGTCGCCGCGTCGATCCCCACCAGGTGTTGTCCTACGCGGAGCTCTACGACTGGCTCGCACCTGAGCAGCTGCTGGCCGAACCCCCGCGGGACTGGGCGGAAGACTGGGCCGCGGCCGATCCCGACCGCTTCACCGTCTGATCAGCCGCGGTCTCGCCAACAGGGCGTTCGCGACGTCGTCGCCGTCTATGCTCGGCGGGTGGCGATCGACTCCCCCGCTCTGAAGACCCGCCGGGCAGCGCCCCGGGACTGGATCCCGCGATGGTCGTCGACCGCCGCCCTGCGCGCCGTCCGCGCCACTCTGGTGGTTCCCGTCCTCTTCGCGTTCAGCATCACGGTGATCGGCGACCTGCAGGTGGCGACGTTCGCCGCCTTCGGCGGGTTCGCCACACTGGTCATGGCGTCGTTCGGCGGAGGTCGGCGGGACAAGCTGCGCGCCCACTTCGGACTCGCTGTCACGGGCAGCGTCCTGCTGATCATCGGCACCGCCGCCAGCGCGTCGCTGCCCCTGGCGGCGGTCGTGACGCTCGTCGTCACCTTCCTGGTGCTCTTCGGCGGAGTCGCGGGACCGAACGCGGCGGCCGGCGGCGTCGCCGCGCTGCTCGCCTACGTCCTCCCGGCCGCCTCCCCCGGCACGATGAGCATGGTGCCGGCCCGCCTCGGCGGCTGGTGGCTGGCCTCGGTGGTCGGCACCGCGGCCGTCCTGCTGCTGTCGCCCCGGTCGCCCGCCACGGCCCTGCGGGACGCGGCGTCGCGAGCGGCCGCCGCGCTGGCCGACCACCTGGACGCGGCCCTGCGCGGCAGCGCGGACGTGGCCACGGCGCACGAGGCGGCGGTCGAAGCCAAGCACCACCTGATCGACGAATTCACCGCGACGCCCTACCGCCCCACCGGGCTGGCCGCCGAAGACCAGGCCCTCGACAACCTGGTCGGCCTGCTCGAGTGGTGCGCTTCGGTCATCGCCGACACCATGAGCGAATACCCCGACCTGAGCGGAGCACCCGAGGTCGAACGGGAGCTCCTCACCGAGACCAGCGCCGGCCTGCGCGAGGTTTCCCGGCTGATGGCCGGTCGGCCCGGCTCCTTCGACGCCGGCGAACTGGACCGCAGGATCCAGGCGAGCGTGGAACGGCTGCGCGCGCTGGGATCCGGCGATCCCGGCTACGTCGACGCGGTGCACCTTTCCTTCCACGCCCGCACCGGCGCGTTCGCCGTCCGCGAAGCGGTGACCGAAGCCCGCGCCGCGGTGCCCGGCGGACGGCGGACGCGCTTTCCCGGCCGGCTCTCCATGGCCTCGCTGGCCCGGGTCGCTTCGCCGCACACGAGCCTGCGGTCGGTGTGGTTCGTCAACAGCCTGCGCGGCGCGGTGGCCCTGACCGCGGCGGTCGTCGTCGCCGGGGCGAGCGGTGTCGAGCACGGGTTCTGGGTGGTGCTGGGCACGTTGTCCGTGCTGCGCGGCAACGCGGCGGCGACCGGGTCGACCGCGCTGCGGGCGCTGATCGGCACCGCACTCGGCGTCGTCGTCGGTGCGTTGCTGCTGCTGGTCATCGGCACCAGCGCGCCCGCGCTGTGGATCGCCCTGCCGATCGCGGTGCTGGTGGCCGGCTACGCGCCGGGCGCGCTGCCCTTCACCGCCGGCCAGGCGGCCTTCACCGTGACGGTCTCGGTGCTGTTCAACCTGCTCGCACCGGCCGGCTGGCAGATCGGTGTCGTGCGGATCGAGGACGTCGCGATCGGCTGCGCGGTGTGCCTGGTGGTGGGCGCGCTGTTCTGGCCCCGCGGTGCCAGGGCCGTGGTCGCCGACGACCTCGCCGACGCGTTCCGCGCCGGCGGCGCGTACCTGTCGGCGGCCGCGAACTGGGCGCTCGGCCTCCGGCACGACCCGCCCTCCCCCGTCGCGGCGACCGCGGCCGGAGCACGCCTCGACGACGCACTCCGCGGGTTCCTCAGCGAGCAAGGCACCAAGCACGTCCCCAAGCCCGACCTGTGGCGGCTGGTCATGGGGACCGTCCGCTCGCGGCTCACCGCGCACTCACTGGCCGGGCTCCCGAACCCCCACGTCGAGCCGGACCCGTTCCGCCGGCTCCTCGGCGACCAGGCGGGCCAGCTCGCCGCCTGGTACGACCACCTGGCCTCCCGCCTGGACCGCACCGACCACGGCGACGTCCCCATGCTCGCCCCGCCCGCCTTCCCGGACCTCCTCCAGCAGCCCGGCGCCTCGGTGCGCGACCTCGCCTGCGCGCTGTGGGTCAACGAGCACATCAAGCACATCTCCGCCCGTCTCGCCGAACTCGTCGATCCGGCCGGCGTGGTGGCCGCCCAGCGCCATCGTCCCTGGTGGCGGTAACGCGCGCCCGCTGACACCGCACCGAGCCGTCGCCGAAGAGCCGACTGCCATCTCGAGCGGGACCTCGCCGCCGCGCAGCGGATCCGGACCACCCGACCGGCCGGCGGCCCGTACTCGTCGGCCAGTACGCCCAGGACACGCTTGCCGTCCTGGGCCGAGGCCACGTCGGGCTCGCGACCACCCACGCCTCGCGGGCTTGGCCGATCCAGGCGCGTCAGGCGAGGTCGACGACCTCGTGCATGCCCTGCCGGCGATTCATCGCGCCGGTCACCCGGGTGACCGTCCTGCGCGGCAGCAGGCGCGCGGTCCAGGTCATGGCCCGGTTCAAGGCCCGCATCACGGGACGGCCCGGGTAGGACACCGCACGCCGCCGGGCGTAGTCGTCGAGTGTGCGGGCCGCGACGGTGGCCGGCGCGTCGGCGACCGAGTGGATCGTGGCGGAGGTTCCGTCGAAGAAGCCGGTCGCGATCGGGCCGGGGTGCGCGGCCATGACGTGGACACCGGTGCCGCGCAGTTCCTCGGCCAGCGCTTCGGTGAAGGAGAGCACGAACGCCTTGGTCGCGGCATAGCTGGCCTGGTAGGGCATCGGCTGGAAAGCCGCGGTGGAGGAGACGTTGACGATGCCGCCGGAACCGCGGGCGACCAGTTCGGCCCCGATCGCGTGGGTCAGCGCGAGCAGGCCGCCGACGTTGAGCGCGACCGAACCCAGCTGCGGCTGGAGCGGACGGCCCAGGAACGGGCCCGCGCTGCCCATGCCGGCGTTGTTGAGCAGCAGGTCGACGGTCAGGCCGCGGTCGCGCAGTTCCCGCAGGATCCGCTCCGGGCCGTCCGCGGCGGCGAGGTCGGCGACGATCACCTCGGCGTCCGGCCCGCCGTGCTGTTCCCGGATGTGCGCGGCCAGCTCGCGCAGGTCGCTTTCCGAGCGGGCCAGCAGGATCACCCGCGCTCCCCGGCGGGCCAGCTCCACCGCGTACGCCCGCCCCAACCCTTTGGACGCACCGGTCACGAGCGCGGTGATGCCGTGGTAGCCGTCTTTCACAGGACCTCCCAATAGTTCAAGTCTCGAAGCAACGCTAGCATGATCTTTCAAGTCTTGAAGCATCGGTAGGATGGCGGCATGACCGCGCCCGATCTCCACGCGGCGGTCGCCGCGACCTACGACATCTGGATGCGGACCGTCGACCTGACCGGGCCGGCACTGGCCGAGCACCGCCTGACCGCGGCGACGTTCCAGGCCCTGTGGGTGATCGACCCCGCCGAGCCGCCACCCTCGATGAAGGTGATGGCCGAGCGCCTCTACTGCAACGCCTCGAACCTGACCTTCATGACCAACCAGCTCGTCGACCGTGGCCTGGTGGAGCGCACCGTGGACCCGGCCGACCGTCGCTCCCGCGTCCTGGTCCTGACCGCCAAGGGCCGCCGGGTCCGCGACGAGGTGCTCCAGACCACCCTCGGAAAAACCCCGCTGGCGGCACTGAGCAACAGCGAACTACGGCAGCTCACCACCCTGCTGAACCGCGCCCTTCACCCCGGCTAGACCGGCCATCCGGGCTGCCCTATGCCGAAACGTTCGGCGAAGAGATCGCCCACGGGGTGGAGGATTTCTCATGAATCGCAAAGGAATCGTTCGTAAGGCCACGCTGACCGCATTCGCCGTCGCACTGGGGTTCGCCGGTACCGCGCCGGCACTGGCCGCGTCGGCCGGCACGCCGATCCACACCACCGCCGATCTGAACGGCGACGGTACGCCGGAGGACGTGGTTTCCTGGCAGGCCGGTCGCGGCGACCAGGTGGTCTCGGCGATCGTGAACGGCCGGCGCACGTCGATTCACCTGCCGGCCGACGGCCGGGTCGGCATCCTGCCCCCGCGGGTGGCCGACCTCAACGGCGACGGCCGGGCCGAGTTGCTCGTCGCCACGTCCTTCGGGGCCGACACGACCACCTTTTCGGTGCTGCACTTCGACGGCCGGAAGCTGAGCCGGGTCGTCGGCGCCGACCACAGGCCGTTCTCGGTCGCCGAAGGGGGCGGGACAGCCGCGCACCTGGGCTACATGTGCATGGCTCCCGGGGGTGACCGGCTGTTCGTGACGGTCGTGTCCTCGGCGGACGACGTCGCCCTCCCGGCCGACGAGATCACGTACACGGGTACTCGCACGATCTACGCGCTGCGCGACGGCGCGCTGAGGGTGCTCGAGGAGGACGCGTTCGCGGGCCGCCCGACGTCGGACACGATCACGATGGTGTACGCGCCGAGCTGCGTCTGAACCGGTCCGTCCTTTTTGGATGATTGAAACTCGCCGCAGCATTGCCGGGCATGACTGCCACCAGGAGTCTCCTCACCGGGTGCCGGCCAAGCCGTACTCGCGTGGACGTCGGGTCACGGGGAACGGCAACAACGCGCATTCGGCGCGAGTGCGGCCGCGGCGGTCGACCGCGGCCAGCGGCCCCGTACGACTCCCTCCGCGACTCTGGACCCGCCGGGTACGGTCGACCGCTCGAAAGCCGTCGTGCTGGCCGCCGCGCGGGCGGCTCACCCTCGGCATCGACCTGCCGCTCGACAACGACTGGGCCGAGCAGCGCAGCGTTCCGACCTCGGCCTCTCCTCGTGGAGCGGAATTCCGCGTTCTGCCGCACCACGACCGCGCTTGACCGGTCAGACCGGCAGTTCGACGACCACCAGCGCACCCCGCCCCGTCCGGCCGGCCTCTGAGCGCGCGAACTTCCGATCTCCGCTCGGCGGCACCGGCTGCGACCGGACTGCGACGGTGCCGGGACCGCACACCGACACGGGCCCGGCACCGTCGGCGTCATGAACCAAGCCCACCCCGCCGAGGCCGTTCCGTTCACCAGGGGACGCAAGCCGCAGCTGCCCGCGTTGGACGGGCTGCGCGGGGTCGCGATCCTCGGTGTGCTGTTGTTCCACACCGGCCACCTGCCCGGGGGTTTCCTCGGCGTGGACCTGTTCTTCACCCTGTCCGGGTACCTCATCACCGATCTGCTGCTGCGGGAGATCGAGGCGACCCGAACTGTGTCGCTGATCGCCTTCTGGGGCCGCCGGATCCGCAGGCTGCTGCCCGCGTTGGTGATGATGCTCGCCGGGGTGACCGTGCTGGTATGGGCGGTGGGACCGCCGGACCTGGTGCGGACGACACTCGCGGACGGCCCGTGGGTGCAGCTGAACCTGGTCAACTGGCACCTGCTCGCGGAGTCGGCCGGCTACTGGGACCGCTTCGGGTCGCAGCGGGTCTTCGAACACCTGTGGAGCATCGCCGTCGAGGAACAGTTCTACCTGCTGTGGCCGCCGGTCCTGCTGATCATCGCCCGATCCGCGAAACGGCCGGAAATCCGGGTGGCGGTGGTCGCGGCCACGGCCTCGATCGGCTCACTGGCGCTGATGGTCACGCTCGTCGGCGCGGGCGATCCGAGCCGGGTCTACACCGGCACCGACACCCGGGCGTTTTCCCTGCTGCTGGGCGCCGTGGTCGCCACCGGGCCGGTGCGGGCGGCGCTGGCCCGCGCGGCCGTCCGGTGGGCGGGCGCCGTGACGGCGTTGCTCGCCGCCGGCATCGGGATCTCGTGGTCGCTGACGGACGGGACGACCTCGCGGTGGCTGTTCACCGGCGGACTGTTCGCGCACTCGCTGGCCGCCGCGCTGCTGATCGGGCTGTGCGTGCAAGCGCCGCGAACGTGGGTGGCGAAGTTCCTGGCTTGGCCGCCACTGCGGTGGCTCGGGCTCATCTCCTACAGCCTGTACCTGTGGCACTGGCCCGTGTTCGTGCTGCTTTCCCCGGAGATCGACGGTCTGCCCCGGACACTGGCGGTCCTCGCCCTGTCCCTCGGCTTGGCCACGCTGTCGAAGTACGTGGTCGAGGATCCGATCCGGTTCCGGGCCCGGTGGGCTCGGGGCCGGCGCGGGCTGGCGGCGTTCACCGCGGTCACGGCCGCGCTCGCCGTGCTGTGGGTGGTGCTGCCCGCCCCGGCCCCGGCCGTCGTCGACATCACCGGGCTGTGATCAGCGGGCAGGTCCGCGCCGGGTCCGACTCCGGGGTGGGCTGGACGAAGCGGACCTGCACCTTCGTGTGCCGGTCCCCGCCGGCCTGGACGTGGACACCCAGCGCGGTGCACACGATCTGGTCGATGCCCAGCGGGGTCACGTCGTGGATCGTCAGCGGCACCGACAGCTGAAGCACGCCGGTCGTCGGCGTCACGGAGACCCTCGTCACCGGCGTCGGCGCGATCTCCGTGTGCAGATCCGAGCCGCTGGGCACGCTCAGCAGCAGCGCCAGCGCATCGGAAATCGAGCCGAGGTGACCGGTTTGCCGCAGTTCCGGCCGGAGCTGCTCGTGCGCGTCGACGAGGTACAGCGTCATCCCCGGCGCCACGCCGGTCGGGGCCTCGCCCCCGTCGGCCACCTCGGAGGACTGGACCCCGCAGCCCGCGAGCAGGAAAACCGTTGCCGCTGAACAGATCCGCTTCACGAGTCCTCCCGGTTCCGCGGCAGGGACAGCACGAACCGCGCACCGCCGCCGTCGGCGTTGCCCGCGGTGAGGTCGCCGCCGTGCAGGCGGGCGTTCTCCAGCGCGATCGCCAGCCCGAGCCCGCTGCCCGGGGTTCGGGTGCGCGCGGCGTCAGCCTTGTAGAAGCGGTCGAACACGTGCGGCACCACGTGCGCGGGCAGCCCCGGCCCGCGGTCGGTGACTTCGATCCGCACGTCCTCGGGGGACTCCGAGACGGCGACTCGAGCCGGCGGCTCTCCGTGCCGCAGCGCGTTGCCGACCAGGTTGGCCACGATGACGTCCAGCCGGCGCCGATCCAGCCGCAGCGAGATCCCGTCCGGTGCCACCACGTCGACCCGGTCCAGCCAGCCGCGGGCGCGCAGGCAGTCCCGCACGGCACCGGCCACGTCGACCTCCTCCACCCGCAGCCGCGCGGTACCGGCGTCCAAGCGGGCCACCTCCATCAGGTCCTCGACGAGCCGGACCAGCCGGTGCGTCTCGACGATCGCCAGCTGCGCGGACTCCCTGGCGTCGGCCTCCATCCCGTCCGCCGTGGTCGCCAGGACCTCCACCACCGCCGTCAGCGTGCTCAGCGGGGTGCGCAGCTCGTGCGAGACGTCGGCGGCGAACCGCCGAGCGTCCGCCTGCATCCGGGTCATCGCCAGCATCGACGTCTGCACCGACTCGGCCATTTCGTTGACCGTGACGGTCAGTTCGGCCAGCTCGTCGGCGCCCTGCGGCGATGACCGGGCGCCGAGGTCGCCGCCGGCCAGCCGACGGGCCGTGTCACGGAGCTCGCGCACCGGGCGCAGCACGCTGCCCGCGGCCAGCAGCGCCAGCACCACCGCCAGCGGCAGCGCGAGTGCGGCGGTGATGGTCGCGGACCGGGTGAGGCCGTCGATCTGCTGCTCGACATCGGTGAGGTCGTGCACGGAGTACACCTCGATGCCGGACGGGGTGCGTGCCCCGTCCGGCGCGGTGATCGTGATGGGCGTGCCGACCACCAGCCACGGCCTGCCCCCGGCCGTGATCCGCTGGGTGACGAGCCGGTTCCGGCCGCGCACGGCGACGCGCACCGTGTCGGGGACCAGATCGGTGCCGGTCCCGGCCGAGGACCGCAGATCCCGGTAGGTCACCACGGTGTCGCCCCCGGCGGCCGTGCGCAGCCGGTCGAGCGCGTCCTGGTCCGGCGGATAGGTCAGCTGCGGAGTGATCGCGCCGAGCCGGCCGGCGATGCCCTCGGTGATCCGCTGCTGCGTCGAGGTGACCAGCGCGGTGCTCGCCGAGCCGGCGCTCGACCAGGCCGCCGCGGCGGCGCCGAGCACGGTCACCAGCACGAACGCGACGAGCAGCCGGGCGCGCAGGCCCCGCGGCCGGAACCTCACACCGGTCCGAACCGGTAGCCGAACCCGCGCACGGTCTGCACGTACTCCGGCGTCGCCGGATCGGCCTCGATCTTCGCCCGCAGCCGTTGCACGCAGTTGTCGACCAGCCGGGAGTCGCCGAGGTAGTCGTGCTCCCACACCTCTTCCAGCAGCTGCTGCCGGCTGAACACCCGGCCGGGAGCCCGCGACAACGTCAGCAGCAGCCGCAGCTCGGTCGGCGTCAGGGAAACCGGCTCACCGCGCGACGACACCGTCAGCGACGTGGTGTCGATGCGCAGGTCGCGGTGCACCCGCACGCCGTCCGGGGAGCTCGTGCCGCGGCGCAGCACCGCGCGGATCCGCGCGTCCAGCACGGTGGGCCGCGCCGGCTTGACGACGTAGTCGTCCGCGCCCGCCGCCAAGCCGCCGACGACGTCGAAGTCGTCGCCGCGCGCGGTCAGCATGATCACCGGTACCGAGCCGGCGGCCCGGATGCCGCGGCAGACTTCGAACCCGTCGATGCCCGGCAGCATCAGGTCGAGCACCACCAGGTCCGGCGGGGCCGAGCGGAACTGACGCAGCCCGTCCTCGCCGGTTTCCGCCGTGCGGATGTCGTGGCCGTGTCTGGCCAGCGCGAGCTCGAATCCGCGCCGGACCAAGGGGTCGTCTTCGATCAGCAGAATCGCCGCCACCCGTCCAGTATGGACACGCGAGTCGGCTCGGCGGTTTTCTTGCGACACGACCGCGACAGAACGGCGGAAGCGCGCGGACACAGCGGCGGCACCGTCGGAGCCATGAGCAAAACGCGAATTCCCCTCCTCGGCGTGGCCGGCCTGCTCCTGCTGACCACTGCCTGCTCCGGCGGGGCCACGACGACCGGCGCGCCCGAACCGGTGTCCGGCTCCGGACCGGGCAAGGTGCTTTTCCTCGGCGACTCCGTCGCCGTGGGCGAGGCACTGCCCCTGGCTGCCGCGTTCAAGGCGAGCGGCGCCGGCTTCCAGTCGATCGCCGCCGACGGCGGCGGAAACGTCGTCGGACCGTTCTCCGAGGAGAACTGGGGGAAGCTGCCCGGGCAGATCACCGCGGCCCACCCCGCGGTGGTCGTCTACCAGCTGACCACCTACGACTGGGGCAGCCGGGAAGAACAGCGGGCCGCCTACGGCAAGCTGGTGACGACGGTCACCGGCGCCGGCGCGAAACTGGTCTTCGTCACCACACCCCCGATCAAGCCCGACGAGTTTTACCAGCCGCACATGGCCGACCTGAACCGCGCTCCCGACGTCGCGCGCGAGGTCGCTTCCGCGGGCAAGGCCACGGTCCTCGACGCGGGGGCGGTGTGGGGCAGCACCTACCAGCAGGTCAAAGACGGCAAGGCGGACCGCAGCGCCGACGGGATCCACACCTGCCCCCAGGGCGCCGCCCGCTTCACCAGCTGGCTGCTCGCCGAACTGGCGAAGCTGTTCCCCGGCTTCACACCGGCACCGGCGCAGTCCTGGGCCAACACCGGCTGGTCCGCGGACGACCACTTCAAGGGCTGCTGAGCCCTCGGTGTACCGGCGCGCGACCCGAAGTGGTGCGTGCCGCGCTCAAGCGCTTGGACGCGGCTCAGCCCCCTTGATCCGTTCGATGAGCTCGTCGCGGTACTCCTGCACCGCCTGAAACTCCGGTTCGTCGCCGGTCGCCCGCTTCAACGCGCCTTCCAGGATCTTCAGCCCCTGGCGTTCGTCGCCGCGCGCATCCGCCTGCCTCGCGGCGTTCTCCATGGCTTTGGCGAGCTTGGTCGCCGCCTCGGGTTCCTTGGCGGCCTTGGTGATCCGGATCCAGTTGCCGCCCGGATCGACGACGGTGAATCCGGTGTACCGGTCGTTGCGCAGCCGCGGCCGTGTCATGCGCGGGATGCCGGAGACGAGCAGTTTTCCGTGCACGGACCGCATCCCCGCCGCGAAGGCCTCGAACAGTTCGCTGGTGTCCGCCACGATGACCAGGCACGTGCTGTACGACTGCGCCGGGTCGTAGCCGTCCATCCCGAAGAAGTGCAGATTGATGTCTTCCCGTCGCACCGCGACGTGCGGGTTCGGCCGCGTCTGCCGATAGGTGATCTCGAAGCCGAGCATCTCGTAGAACGACGCGATCTCGTCGATGGAAGGACAGGGCAGGAGCGGAATGGTCAGTTCGTTCGCCATGGCCCGAGGCTACGTCCGGACCTGCCGAAACGACACCGAGCTATTTGCTCATGCGAACAGCAAAATGGACCCGTACGTGACAGGATCTGCTCCACATTGGACAGGTCGCCGATGACAGTCGTGGCTCCCGCCGGCATTGCCGGTCGATAGCGGGTGCCGTGGTCGATGCCATCCGGTCGGGAAACCTCGGCGATGACGCTCCCGTTTCCTCCGCCCCACGAACGACTACGACGTCCGCCGCCGGGGCCGGCTGGGGAGGAGGGTTCAGTCGTGGGTGCGGAGTTCGGTGTTGAGGCGCTGGGCTTCGTGGAGCTGATCTTCGAGGGTGACGATGCGGCAGGCGGCGTCGACGGCGGTGCCCTGGTCGACCAGTTCCCGGACGCGGGCGGCCAGCCGCAGCTGCTGGCGTGAGTAGCGGCGGTGCCCGCCGGCGGAGCGCTGCGGGGTGATCAGCCCGGCTTCGTCGAGGCTGCGCAGAAAACCTTGCGTGGTGCCGAGCATGTCCGCGGCCCTGCCCATCGTGTAGGCGGGGTACCGCTCGTCGTCGAACTTGTCGGCCGCATCCGGTGCGGCCGGTCCTGCTTGGTCAGGAATCATTCCACCTCCACATCACAAAGGACCCCGGGTGCCGCGCGGCACCCGGGGTCCTCAAAGGGTTGGGTTTCACCATTGTCAACCGACGCGACCGCCGGCTTCCTGCACCCGCGACCGGCCGAAAACCGGAACTCGCGGGGATCGCTCATGCGTGACCGAGCACCACCTCCGAACTCGATGGGACTACGGCACCCGCGCGGCCCTGTTACCCAGCCGCTGCGGGCGATCCAATGATGCTCCCTATCCCTTCTCTCCTGTGTTTTCCACTTACTGGGTACTGCTGTTACTTCGGGTACTGCCACTTCACTTGCTGCTGCGGACATCACTGCCGGAACCCTTCCACTGATCGGTCCCAGCACGCTGACGTCGCTGGTCACTGCCCGGAGCCCCGTTCACTGATCGGCTCCGGCCACCTGACCGGTCCTGCCACTGCACTTGCACAAACAACTACGGATACCGCTGATCTTCACGGGCGCACGCGCTCCGCCCGCGTCCTGCAACTACTGCGCCCCGGGGGCCGGTACTACCTGATCGAACCTTCTTCACAACCCGGCCCCGGGCTACTGCTCCCGGTCACCAGCCGAAACCTTGTTCCGTGATCGGCTCCGCACTGCCTGACCGTCTTGTCTCACCTCGCGGGTAGTTACGTCCTCTCCCGCGCCTGCTTGACGTTGTCTCTCTCGCTACGAGCAGAACACTACACACACCCGCCATCTAATGTCTACTTCAGCCGACATAGATTTTCTGCCGCGTGTCGGACTGACACCGAGGAAGAGGGGTACCACCGTGAGTGACGAAGCCGTCCAGGATCCACTTGAGGAGCGTTACGGCCTGACCGGGGTCGCTGACCTCGGCGAGTACGCCGAGGCGCTGACGCGGTTGCTGGAGCGGGGACGGCGGGAGCGGTGCGTGGCGGTGTTGTCGCAGGCCGAGGCCTACGCGGCCGCGGAGCTGCTCGGACAGTTCGCGCAGCTCGATCCGCACGCCGCGTTGAACCGGCTGGCCGGGACCCTGGCCAGCCGGCTCTACAGCCGCCTCGGCGCCTGACCTCGGATCCGCGACGCACGGTATCGGCGGAGAGGAGATGCGGTAGCCATGGTCGAGTAGGGCGGGGGCGGTGCGCGGACCGGGGCCAGGGTTCATGGCGACGTTGCGGATGCTGGGCGGACTCGCCACAACCCCACGCCCAGCGGGACGCTCACTCCGGCAGGCAGCGGACGGCCGGGCCGCGCTCGGCGGATGGACGGCGATCGCGGGGGAAGATCCGCCTCAGGAACTGGTCACCGCCGCGCCCGGTACTGCGTCGAGCCCGTCACAGGAAACTTCTTGTCCGCGACGCCCAGCGACGGATTCGTCCGTGTGGCGCAGCGCGGATCCCCCGATCGGTGTGATTTTCCGACGGCTGGGTAGTCAGATGTCCAGTTCTGGGGTTTCGGCGCGCAGGAGCCCCGGGACCAGGCTTCGCCGGTCCAGACCAGAGGCCGGCGAAGCCGCCCCCTCCGCACACGCCATCGGACGCTCCCGGGTGAACGCGTGGACAGCAGCGATGTCATGGCGCACCACGGATCGGGAACACGAACTCGTACGGGTGTTGCGCGGGGAGCGGCGTCTGCGAGCGGGCCGCCGACCGTGGGTCCTCCTCGGTCGCGTCCGGAGAGGACCCACGACACCCTCAGTGCGGCAGGACGAGGTGGTCGGCGATGGCGTACAGCTCCGCCTGGGCGCCGTGGCCCGCGACGGCGATCGGCGCGTCGTGGACGGCCTTGAGGATCCAGAGCGTGTGGTAACCGTTCTCGTCCAGGTAGCGCGTCGCGTGTCCCTGGACCGGTTCCCCCGCGGTGCCGCGCACCTGGCCGGCCTCGCCGATGCGCACCTGGACCGGCGGCAGGGTGCTGCACGTGCCCACCGAGTAGCTCGTGCGCGGACCGTCCGGGCCCTTCTCGACGTCGAACGCGCACATCCGCTGGCCGTCGGGCAGCTTGCCGAGGCCGAACCCCGGGGTGACGGTGGTCGTGCCCGGGAAGGTGATGTTCTCCGCGACGCGGCGGCCGGCGTCGATCAGTTGCTGCGCCGACGCCGTGCTGCCCGGCTGCGCGGCCACGTTGACGTACAGCGAGCCGCCATCGGGGTGGGTCAGGTACACCTCGTAGCCGCCCGGGCCGCCGGAGTGCGAGCTCTCCACGCCGGCCCGCCCGCCGATGGTGACGGGCTGGCCCGGACCGGACTTGAAGGCGGCCTGCTCGACCGGCACCATCCGCATTTCCTGCACGTCCACGAGCAGGACCTGACGCCCGGACGTGACGGTCAGCATGTACTCGCCGCCGTACACCGGCTTGTCGGGGTTCGCCGCGCTGCCACCGATGTTGATCCGGTGCGCGAGGTAGTCGGCCTTGCCCGGCGGCAGCCAGCCGAGCGAGAAGGGCATGGTCAGATTCGCGATGGCCGCCTTGGCCGGTGCATCGACGGCGGCTGGACCGCTGGTCTGGCTGGTGCCCGTGGCTACCTGGCTGTCGTGCGCGGGCCGGTTCAGCGCGACGACGGCGACCGCGGCCAGGGCGAGCAGGACCACCCCGGCGGCGGCCGCGAGCGGAGGGCTCACCACGGCGCGCCGGCGGTCGAGGCGCTGACGCGTGGCCGCCAGCACCTGGTCGCTGTCGGGGGCGTCGGGCTCGTGGGCGGTGAAGGTGTCCTTGATCAGGTTCTCGATGTCCATCAGCTCTCCTTCGCCTGAGCCATCCGGTCGATGCTCAGGCCGTGTCGCAGGGTCGTCAGGGCTTTGCGGGCGTGGGCCCGCACGGTGGCCTGGGCGCAGCCGAGCAGGTCGGCGATGTCGGCGTCGGCGAGCTGCTCGTAGTACCGGAGCACCACGACCGCGCGCTGGCGCCGGGGCAACCGCGCCAGCCGCTGCCACATGTCCTCGCGTGCGGCGTGGTCCGACGCGAAGTCGTCCGGCCGCGCCTCGTCCGGCGGGTCGCCCACGGCGATCAGCCGCGCCGACCGGCTGCGCCGCCAGGACAGGTAGTCGTTGGTCACCATCCGCAGGACGTAACGGTCGGGATGCTCGGCATCGCTGACCCGCGACCATCGTCGGTACGCCTTGACCAGCACGTCCTGCACCAGGTCAGCGGCCTGCTCCCGCTCCCCGGTCAGCATCGTCGCGTAACGCAGCAACCGCGGCAGGTGCGCCCGGACGAAGTCCTCGTAGTCAGCCATCACTATGAAGACTGCTGGCCCGCACGATCCGTGTACCTCCACGCAGAACTTCCTTGCGAACCCGCCCACGACGAAGGGCACGCCGGAACGATTCTGACGAGCCGGCGCGCTCGAACAGCCGCACGTCGAGCCGGATCAGCAGCCCATGGGGCAGTTCCGCTTGTCCGCCTTGTTTGTCAAGGGCGTGGCTGGGTTTCCGGCAGATCGGGACTTCGGGCGAGAACGGCCATGAAATGGTGATAGGCGCGTTCGACGCGCAGGCTGTCACCGGTCGCGTCGAGGTCGAGAAGCAGACCGCGCACTTGGGCGACATAGACCGTGGCGAGTCGTTGCGCCGCGGCCGGACCGCAGCCGCACGCTGCAAATCCGTCGCTGACGATGGCGAGCCATTCGGTGCTGAGCCGGGATCGGGACACCGGAGCGCGGTCCGCGCCGAGCCGGCTCGCCGCCGCCAGCTGACCGAATAGCCTGAAGAACTGACCAGCCTCCTCGCCCCCGAACCATGTCCACGCCCGCGACAGAACGTCGGGGAAGTCGGGTCTGGGTGGCAGCTCAACGCGCGCGCGGGCGAGTTCCCACTCCCGGCACCGTTCGAGCGCTCTGTCGATGAGTTCCCGCCTGGAGCCGAAATGATGCACGAGCATGCGCCCGCTCGTCCCGGCCGCGGTGGCGAGCCGGTCCAGCGAGGCACCCACGAGGCCGTTGCGGAGAAGGTCACGCGCGACGGCCTCGAGGAGCTCGTCGCGATGGGCTGAATCAACGGTGCGTGCCACGACACCAGCCTTTCATGTAACGTGCCTTACATGAAAGGTGCCCAGCCGACCGACTCGGCACCGCCGGTCGACACGCAAGGAGATCCGACGTGCTCCGCGCCGTCTACGTCCGCACCCTCAAGCCCGGCGTGACCGACGAACAGTTCATCGAGGCGTGGATGCCACCCGGGACCACCCTCGACTCGTACCCGGCACGGGTCAGCATCAGTCACAGCCTCACCGATGAACGGCAGGTCATCTCGGTCTTCGAAGTCGACATCCCGGCCGAACACCTTGCCGACGCGCTGCCCGGACTCGTTCACCCGGACTCGGCACAACGGCTGTCCGAGGTTGTCGAATCAACGCAGCTTGAAGCGGTGTACGAAGAGGCGACGTCGTTCGGGAAGCCGCACCAATCGGGTTTCGTGTCGCCGCCGACGAGGAGCTGACGCGGGTACCGCTGTGGCGGTTTCGGCGTCGCCGGCTCGGAGTGCCAGGAGCACCTTCAAGCTCGATCGTGGATCGAGGGGTCAGACTTTGCGGACGCGAGTCACGCGGAAGCGGAAGCTGTCCTGCTGGGCGGCTTCATAGTCGAACTCAACCTGGTCGCCGGCTTCCAGGACGCGGAAGCCGTCCATCTCGATCGCGCTGAAGTGGACCCATACGTCGCAGCCCGCCGGCAGGTCCGGCGAGGTGATCGCTCCCCAGCCCTTCTCGGGTTTGAAGAACTTGACGGTGCCGTACGCCATGCCGGCAGCATGCCGGACGACGACCGATCGGGCAATCAAGTCCGGGTGTGCGGCGGGCACTGCGCTGCCGGCCGTCCGGCAGGCAGCGCAGTACGGTCCGCTCCACCCCTTGGATGCCTCGCAGAACCCTCGAGTCTTCCGCTGCTGACTACGCGTCGTCCCAGATCTTCATCGCCTCCGGCTCCGGCGCGAAGTGGTTTCGGATGTTCTTCGTGGCCAATATCGGCAGCAAACTCAGCAGCACGAGTCCCTGCACGCCCTGGATGACGCGGTACCAGACCGGGAACTGGGAGATGACGATCAGATAGGCGAGCGCACCCGCGCCGATGATCGCGACGGCCAGGAGCCGGTAGTAAGTGCGTCGCAGGCCCAGTTTCAGCCGCGCGACGAAACGGACGTAAACGACCGAGACGACCAGGATCGACAGCGGCCGGATCCAGAGCGTGCCCTCCAGCACACCACGCGTGGCCGCCTCCCGGCCCGGTGCGACCTTCCCGGCCTCGACCATGTGCTGGACCTGGTAATCGAGGACGGAACTCTTGAACACGAAGGTCAGCACCGTGAGCAGGACGCTGATCCCCACGTTGATGTACAGCAGGACGACGATCGGTCTGAGCGTGCGCTCGACGGTAGTCATGGAACTCCCCCTTTTGCGGTTTCCGAGAGGATATCGGGAATCGCTCCGAGCTCCAGCCGGTCGTCGCGGTCGGCGGATCGTACTTTGTTCGGGTTCAACGCGGTGTACACGACGCCTCCGGGCAGGCCGAAGGTGACGCTCCACAGTAGACAGCTCGGCGCTCACCCTGACGGGCCGAGCCGTAGCAGCGCGTGACATCGACGTCCACCCTGGTGACCGATTGCTCGCTGGGAGTATCGGCTTGGGCTGATCAGACCCGGGGAGCCGTCCGAATGGGCGATACGTGCCGTCTGCGTTCGTTGCTTAACTTTCTTCACCGCGTGGGTTCTGGGGCCGGATGACATCCACGCGGCGAAACGTGGGGGTTGATGTTGTCGCAACAGCAGCCGACCGTGCCCGAATTGGTCGGGCACCAGGTTCGGCGCTCACCTTCTGCCTGCGCGGTGCTCGACCGCCGGACCGGCGGCAGCCTGACCTATGGCGAGCTGTGGCAGCGCGCCGGGGCGCTGGCGGCGGACCTCGCCGATCGCGGTGTCCGGCCGGGCTCCCTGGTCGCGGTGGCCGCCGGGCCGTCGATCGACCTGGTCGTGGCGCTGACCGGCGTGCTGCGGGCGGGCGCCGCCTACGTGCCGCTGGACCCGCACGCGCCGGCCGCCCGGGTGGCCACGATCCTGCGTGACTGCGGCGATCCGCCGGTGGTCGCGGGAGGCGGCGCGGCCGGCCGCCTGCCCGCCGGGCACCCCGTGCTCCCCGTCCCCGACCGCCCGGCGGCGCACGACCTCGGCCTCCCACCGGCCGACGACGACGAAGCCGTGGCCTACGTATCGTTCACCTCCGGGTCGACGGGCGAGCCCAAGGGCGTGATGGTTCCGCACCGGGCGATCGCGCGCCTCGTGGTCTCGCCGAACTACTGCACGGTGGAACCCGGCGACCGGGTGGCCGGCATGGCGAACCCGGCGTTCGACGCGACCACGTTCGAGCTCTGGGGCGCGCTCACCGCGGGCGCCACCGTCGTGGTGCTGCCGACCCCGGCGGAACTGCCCGTCGAGCAGTGGCTCGGCCTGGTCGCCGACACGGGCGTCGACACGATGTTCCTGACGACGTCGATGTTCCACACCATCGCCCGCGAGCGGCCGGACGCGTTCGCGGGGCTGCGCACGCTCGTGGTCGGCGGCGAACAGCTGGATCTCGAGCTCACCCGGCGCGTCCTCGACGCCGGTCCCCCGGGCCGGCTGGTCAACGGCTACGGCCCGACCGAGACCACCACCTTCGCCACCGCTTACCACTGCACCCAGGAGAGCCTGCGTGACCGGGCCAGGGTTCCGATCGGCTTCGCGTTGCAGCGCACCGAACTGCACGTCCTGGACGACGACCTGACCCCGGTGGCGCCGGGCGAGCAGGGCGAACTGTGCGTCGGCGGGCCCGGGGTGGCCCTCGGCTACCTCGGGCGGCCCGAGCTGACCGCGAGCAAGTTCGTCGCCGACCCGCGCACCGGCAAGACCCTCTACCGCACCGGGGACATCGTGCGGGAGCTGGCGGACGGCGAGCTGGAACTGCTCGGCAGGCGGGACCGGCAGGTCAAGCTGCGGGGCTTCCGCATCGAGCTGGAGGAGATCGAGCACGCGGCGGTCGCCACCCGGCTCGCCGAGCACGTGTTCGTCGAGAAGGTCGGCGACGGCGCGCAGGCCACCCTGGTCGGGTTCGCGCTTCCGGCGCCCGGCGTCGTCCCGGCGGACCTGCCCGGCCTGCTGCGCGACCGGCTCACCGAACGGCTGCCCGGCTACATGATCCCGGGCCGGTGGGTGGTGCTCGACGTGGTGCCGCTCGGGCCGACCGGCAAGGCCGACCGCACCGCGATGCTGGCCACGATCAGTCCACAGCGGACGGCCGGGGACCCCGCCGGGCCGGATCTGGTCGGCGCGGTCGTCGCCGAGGTGCTCGGCGGCGTCGACGTCGCCGCCACCGACAACTTCCTCGACCTCGGCGGCAATTCGATCCTGGCGGTGCAGGTCGCCTCGCGGCTCGGGGCGCGGCTCGCCGTGACGGTCGACCCCGCCGAGCTGCTGCTGGCCGAGACACTGGCCGAGTTCGCCGCCACTTTGCCGGGCACGGCGGTGCGCAGCGCATGACCGCTGAGCTCGTGCCGACCGGCGTGCAGGTCGCGGCGTTGTCGAGCGCCCAGGAACGGCTGTGGCTGATCGAGCAGTCGGCGCCCGGCTCACCCCTGTACTCGGTGCCGTTGTTCCTGCGGTGGACCGAACCGGTCGACGTGGCGGCGTTGCGCGTGGCGCTCGACGGGCTGGTCGCGCGGCACGACGTGCTGCGCACCACCTACGAGCGCCGCGGCGACCGGGTGGTGCAGGTCGTCGCGGGGCAGCACCCGATGCCGGTGGAGGTCGTCGACGACCCGCTGTCGCCGGACGAGGTCCGCCAGGACGCGTTGCGCCGCTGCCGGATCGGGTTCGACCTCGCCCGGACGCCACCCGCGCGGTGCGTCGTGTGGCGCGCGACCGGCAGGGTCCTGCTGCTGATCCACCACATCGCGGTGGACGGCTGGTCGCTCGTGCCGCTCTTCGAGGACCTGGCGCAGCTGTACCGCACCGGGCGCGCCGCGGCGCCGGTGGACGAACTGCGGTACGTCGACTACGCGCAATGGGACCGGCAGGTCTCCGCCGATCCCGTTGTCCGCGAGGAACTCCGGCGCCGAGCCGACGCGCTGGTCGCGGCACCCGGACCGGCCCGCCTCGGCGGCGCCCGGCCGGTCGCCGCGGCACCGGAAGGCGCGCGGCCGGGCAGTCAGGCCGGCTTCGACCTCGACGCGGAGCTGGTGTCCGCCGCCGAACGGGTGGCGAAGCAGACCCGGGGCACCCCGTTCGTGGTGTTCCTGGCCGCGTACCTGGAAACCCTGCGGCACTGGGCCGATCGCACCGAGTTCGTCATCGGGACGATGACGGTCAACCGGCCGCACCCGGCGCTGGAGCGCATGGCGGGCTTCTTCGTCAACACCGTGCCGATGATCTTGCGCTGCCCGGACGGCGGCACGTTCCGTGACCTCGTCGCCGCGAACCGGGCGGAGGCGTTCGCGTCGCTTCGCCACCAGCGGCTGCCGTTCGATCAGCTGGTGGCCGAGGTCGGGGCGCGCGACACGGGCCGGCGCGGCCTCGCCGACATCGCGTTCGCCTACCAGAACTTCCCCGCGCCTGGCATCGACGAGCCGCTGTGGACGACCGAGCTGCTGCCGACCGGCACCGCGAAGGCCGACCTGCTGCTGATCGTCGAGATGACGGCCACGGGCGCCCGCGGCACGCTCGAGTTCGCCACCGACCGGTACCCGGAGCAGCTCGGCCTCCGCTTCGTCGCCGACTACCTCGCGGTGCTCGACGCGGTGCTCGCCGACCCCGACCGGCCGTTGGCGGACGTCCGGGTGCCGAACGGACCGCTCGCCGCACCGCGACCTCCGGCCGAGCCGGTGCTCGCGGGCCGCGGTGCGCCACCGCCCGCCGACGTGCGGCGCACGGCCGCGAACCTGTTCCGCACCGCCTTGTCCACAGTGGACGGCCTAGCCGTGGAGCGGATCGGCGACGACGACAACTTCTTCGCGCTGGGCGGCAACTCTCTGCTCGCGATCACCATGCTCGGCGACGCCCGGGTGGCGCCCCGCGAGTTCCTCGCCGACCCCACCGTGACCGGGCTCGCCCGGCTGCTCACGCGGGAACCGGCGCCCGCTGCGCGCGAGACAACCGTCGCCGCCGGCCGGCCGCTCACCTCGGCGCAGGAACGGATGTGGTTGCAGGACCGGATGCGGCACCTGCGCGCGGCCTACCTGGTGCCGTCGATCGTCGAGTTCGGCCCGGGCGTCGACCCCGGCAGGCTCGCCGCCGCGGTCGACCGGGTCCTCGCCCACCACCCGGCGCTGCGGTCGCGGTTCCGCCTCGACCGGGCGGCCAAGCGCGTGGTCCGCGCCGAGGGCTCCGCGGCCCGCGCCACCGTCACCGACATCACCGGTTGGCCCCGCGACAAGCTCGCCGACCACGTCACGATCGCGTGCTGGACGCCGTTCGCGCTGGCCGACGAGGCGCCCGCACGGGCTGAAATCCTCGTGGACGACGACCAGTGCGTGCTCGTGTTCTGCGCGCACCACCTCGTGCTCGACGGCGCGTCTCGCCAGGTCGTGTTCGACCAGATCGGCGCCGCCTACCGCGGTGACACCCTGCCCGCCGCGGATGCGCCCGCGCCACCCGCACCACCGGCCGACGCGGCGGAGCTGATCACCGCGCTCGCCGGGGCGCCCACCGACATCGCGCTGCCGCACGACCGGCCGCGCGGCGCCCGGCAGTCGATCGAGGCGGACTCGGTCCGGCGCCGCCTCGGCCCGGCCCGCACCGCGCTGCTGCGCAAGGCCGCCGCCGACGCCGGGTGCAGCCTGTTCCTCGCCACGGCCGCGCTGGTCGCCGGCACGCTCGCCCGGCACACCGCGCAACGCGACTTCGTGTTCGTGTTCCCGTGGTCGCAGCGGCCGGGCGCCGCCACGGACGTCGTCGGGATGTTCGTCAACACCGTGCCGATCCGGGTGGACCTGACCGGCGCGCGCACCTGGCGGGACGCGCTGGAGCGGGCGGCGGCCGCGGGTGCCATCGGTTACCGGGGTGCCGACGTGCCGTTCGACGAGGTCGCGGCGGCCCTGCACCCGGCACGCGACCTCAGCAGGCCACCGGTCACCCCGGTGTACGTGGACGCCACCGGCACCCCGCCCCGCCCGCCGGACCTCGGCGTTACTGCGCGGCTGTGGCCGCTGCCCGCGCTGAAAGCCAAGTACGAGATGGAGTTCGCCGCCGTCGACAGCGGTGACGGGCTCGAGTTCGACCTGACCTACCTGAGGAGTCTGTTCGACGCGGCCACCGCCGGCGCGGTGGCCGACACCCTGCTGGCCTGCGCCACCGCGCTGGCCGACGACCCCCGATCGCCACTGGCCGAGGAGACACCATGAGCCACCCGGACCCTGTTCCCCGGCCCGAACTGGTGGCGCTGGTGCGCCAGGCGTGGGCCGAGGTTCTCGACACCGACGAGGACGCCGTGCCGCTGGAGACCAACTTCTTCGAGGCGGGCGGCAACTCCATGCTGCTGGTGCTGCTCGGCGACGTGCTCGGCGACACCGCGGGCACCCCGCTGGACCCCGTGGAGTTGTTCCAGCACAGCACGGTGCGGGCGCAGGCCGGGCTGCTGGCCGAGGTCGAGCAGGGTGCCCAGCCGCATGCCTGACCCGATCCAGCCCGCCGCGCGGACGTTGTACCAGTGGTTCGCGGCGTCGGTGGCGCGCGTGCCCGACGCGGTCGCGGTCGAGGTGGACGGCGCTGCCGTGACCTACCGCGCACTCGACGACCTGTCCGCGCGGCTGGCCGCCCGCATCGCCGCCGAGTGCGGCGAACTCCCCCGCCGGGTCGGCCTGCTCGCCTCCCGCAGCCTGCTCGCGTTCGCCGGATACCTGGCGGCGACCCGGCTCGGCGCGACGGTGGTGCCGCTGAACGCCGGGCATCCCGTCGAACGCAACCGGGCCGTTTGCCGTGCGGCGCGGCCGGACCTGCTGCTCGCCGACGCGGGTGGCGCCGCGCAGGCGGGTGAGCTGGCCGGGCCGGTGCCGAACGCCCTCGTCGAACCGTCTCTTGCGGACCTTCCGCCGGCCCGGCCGCCGGACGCGCGCCCCGACCCGGACGCGGTCGCCTACATCCTCTTCACCTCCGGCTCCACCGGCAGGCCGAAGGGGGTGCCGGTGCGCCACCGCAACGTCGACGCGTTCCTGGCGCACAACGTGTCCCGGTTCGCGGTCGAACCCGGCTGCCGGCTGTCGCACACCTTCGACCTGACCTTCGACCTCGCGGTGTTCGACCTGTTCGTCAGCTGGGCGGGCGGCGCGACCCTGGTGTGCCCGGGCCGCACGGAGCTGACCCAGCCCGTGCGCTACCTCGCCGAGCGCGAGCTCACCCACTGGTTCTCCGTGCCCGCCGCGATCACCGTCGCCGCCGAACTGGGCACGCTGACCACGGACGTGCCCGGTTCGGCGGCGCTGCGCTACAGCATCTTCTGCGGTGAGCAGTTCACCCTCCGCCAGGCGCAGGCGTGGCACGCGGTCGCGCCCCGGTCGGCGATCGTCAACGCGTACGGCCCGACCGAGCTCACGATCGCGTGCGCGGACTACCAGCTGCCCGCCGACCCGGCGGACTGGCCGGGCACCGGCAACGACACCGTCCCCATCGGACAGCCGTACCCGCACCTGGACGCCGTCGTGCTCGACGCCGACGGCCGCCCCGCGGCCGAGGGCGAGCTGTGCGTGCGTGGCCCGCAGCGCTTCGACGGCTACCTCGACCCGGCCGACGACGCAGGCCGGTTCACCGAGGGGCGGCACTACCGCACCGGCGACGTGGTGCGCCGCGAGGGCGGGCAGTGGGTGCACGTCGGGCGGCTCGACCAGCAGGTGCAGGTCAACGGCTACCGGGTCGAGCTCGGTGAGGTGGAGGCCGCGTTGCGGCGCACGGACGGGATCGGCACCGCCGTGGTGGTCGCCACCGCGCACGGCGGGCGGACCGAGCTCGCCGCCTTCTACACCGGTGACCTGCCCGCGGCGCGGGTGCGGCGGGAACTACGCCGCGCGCTGCCCGTGTACATGGTGCCGCGCCGGCTGACGCCACTGCCGAGCATCCCGCTCAACGCCAACGGCAAGGCAGACCGGCCCCGGCTGCGTGCCATGGCCGCCGCCACGGCCCGCTGACAGACGAAGACTGACTCGACGAAGGAAGCCATGCAGCGAAGCGATCGCGACATCGCCGTCATCGGCATCGCCTGCCGCTACCCGGCGGCGGACGGCCCCGAGCAGTTCTGGGCCACGGTCACCTCCGGCACCGACGTGGTCCGGTCGTTCACCGACGACGAACTGCTCGACGACGGCGCCGACCCGGCGAGCATCGCCGACCCCGGCTACGTCCGGTCGGGCGTCGTGCTCGACGGGATCGCCGAGTTCGACGCGGAGTTCTTCGGCATGTCCCGTCGCGAGGCCGAGGTGCTCGACCCCCAGCACCGGCTGTTCCTCGAATGCTGTTGGCACGCCATGGAAGACGCCGGGCAGGCGCCCGGTTCCGCGGGCCGCCGGACCGGGGTGTTCGCCGGGGCACGCTCCAGCGTCTACCTGACGGAGAACCTCTCGTCCGCGCCCGAACTGCTGCGCGCCGTCGGCGACTACCAGGTGGCGTTGTCGACCGACAAGGACTACCTGGCCGGGCGGGTCGCGTACAAGCTGGACCTGCGCGGGCCCGCCGTCTCCGTGAACACGGCGTGCTCCACCTCGCTGGTGGCGGTGCACATGGCGAAGCAGAGCCTGGTGCTCGGCGAATGCGACGTGGCGCTGGCCGGTGGGGCCGCGATCGAGCCCGCGCAGCGGCGCGGCTACCCGTACGTCGAGGGCGGCACGTTGTCGCCGGACGGGCACTGCCGTCCGTTCGACAAGAACGCCCGGGGCACGATCGCGGCCAGCGGGGTCGGCGTCGTGGTGCTCAAGCGGCTGGCCGACGCGCTGCGCGACGGCGACCCGGTGCGCGCCGTGATCCGGGGTTCGGCGATCAACAACGACGGCGCCGCCAAGGTCGGGTTCACCGCGCCGGGCGTGGACGGGCAGGTCGACGTGATCACCCGGGCGCTGGCCGACGCTCGCGTGCCGCCCCGGTCGATCGGTTACGTGGAGGCGCACGGCACCGGCACCCCGCTCGGCGACCCGATCGAGGTGTCCGCGCTGACCAAGGCGTTCCGCACCGGCACCGAGGACACCGGGTTCTGCGTACTCGGCTCGGTCAAGGGCACCTTCGGCCACGCCGACGCGGCGGCCGGTGTCGCCGGGTTGATCAAGGCCGTGCTCGCGTTGGAGCACGGGATGCTGCCTGCCGGCCCCAACCTGGACGAGCCCAGCCCCCGGATCCGCCTGGCGAAGAGCCCGTTCCGGCTCAATACCTCCACAGTGGACTGGACGACGGACGGCAGCCCGCGCCGCGCGGGCGTCAGCTCGTTCGGCATGGGCGGCACCAACGCCCACGTGGTCCTGGAAGAAGCGCCGCCACGGCAGCCGGACGCGGACCGGACCGGGCCCGCGCTGCTGGCCTTGTCCGCCGCGACGCCACGCGCGCTGACCGACCTGGCGGAGTCGCTGGCGACCCACCTGGAGCGGCACCCGGGTGACCTCGCCGGGGTCGAGGCGACCCTGCACCGCGGCCGCGCCCGGCTCACCCACCGGCGGGTCGTGACCGGCGCCGACCACGCCGAACTCGTTGCCGCGCTGCGCAAACCCGCACCGCCGGTCGAGGGCACCGACCAGCCGGTCGCGTTCGTGTTCCCCGGTCAGGGCAGCCAGTACGCCGGGATGGGCGCCGGGCTGTACCGCGACGAACCGGTGTTCCGGGACGTGGTGGACGAGTGCGCGGCCGCGCTGCGCCCGCACCTCGGGCTCGACCTGCGGGACGTGCTGCACGGCGCGGACAGCGCGGAGGGTGGGGACGGCGGCGCGCTCGACCGGACCGCGCTGACCCAGCCGGCGTTGTTCGTCACCGAGTACGCGCTGGCCCGCACGCTGATGGACCGCGGCCTCACCCCGATCGCCATGGCCGGGCACAGCATCGGCGAGTACGTGGCCGCGTGCCTGGCCGGGGTGTTCACGCTGCCGGACGCGCTCGGCCTGGTCGCGACGCGCGGCCGGCTCGTGCAGTCGCTCCCGCCCGGCGCGATGCTCGCGGTCGAACTCGCGGAAAAGGACACCATCGAGCTGCTCCGGCCCGGCGTGTCGATCGCCGCGGTCAACGGGCCGCGGTCCTGCGTGCTCTCCGGCCCGCCGGCGGCCGTGCGGGAGATCGAGGCGGACCTGCGCGCGCGGGACGTCGCCTGCCGCGTGCTGCGCACCTCGCACGCGTTCCACTCGGGGATGCTCGACCCGGTGCTCGCCGAGTTCACCGAGGCGGTCGCGGCGGTCCCGCTCGCCGAACCGGGCCTGCGCTACCTGTCCAACGTCACCGGCACCTGGGTGACCGCGAAGCAGGCCACCGACCCGCACTACTGGGCAAGGCACCTGCGCGAACCGGTGCGGTTCGCCGACTCCGCGGCCGAGCTCGCGCGCGCCGGGCTGGTGGTGGCCGAGGCCGGGCCGGGGCGCACGCTGACGACGCTGGTGCGGCGCAGCGAGGGCACGGCCGTGCCCTTGATGCGGCGGGCCGCCGACGCGACCGACGACCTGCCGACGCTGCTTTCCGGCGTCGGCCAGGTGTGGGCGCACGGCGGGCGGGTGGACCTCGCCCGGTTCACCGGCAGCGATCGGCACCCGATGGTGTCCCTGCCCGGCTACCCGTTCCAGCGGCAGCGCTACTGGATCGAGGCAGGCCGCTCACACTCCACAGTGGACAGCAAGCCGGCGGCCGAGGAGACGCTCACCGACGACCAGGCGCGCATCGCGGCGGTCTGGGCCGAGCTGCTGGGCGTCGACGACATCGACGCGAGCGACGACTTCTTCGGCCTCGGCGGCGATTCCCTGCTCGCGACCCAGCTCGTCGCCCGGCTGAGCAGCCGGTTCGGGCTCACGGTCCCGCTCGACGCCGTGTTCGCCACGCCCACCCTGCGCGGCCTGACCGACGCGGCGACCGGGACGGCGGCCGGCCCCGCCGCGGAATCCGCGCCCGTGCGGCCGTCGGAGCTGCCCGCCACGGCCGTGCAGCGGCGCATGTGGTTCCTCGACCACGCCCACGACCACCCGGCCGCGTACGTCATCGCGACCGCGGCGGACCTGCACGGACCGCTGGACGTGGACGCCCTGCGCACCGCGTTCGCCGAGGTCGTCGCCCGGCACGAGTCATTGCGCACGGTCTTCCACGCGCCCGAAGGCCGGCCGCTGCAGGTGATCCGGGCCGAGGTCCCGGTGGCGCTACCGGTGACCGAGGCACACCCGGCCGACCTCGACGACCTCCTCCAGGCCGCGGCACGCACGCCGTTCGATCCGGCCGAAGGCCCGCTCTTCCGGTTCTCGCTGTTCCGGCTCGCCGCCGAGCACCACGTGTTGAGCATCTGCGTGCACCACATCGTCGCCGACAGCTGGTCGTTCGGCGTGCTGTTCGACGAGCTCGGCGCGTGCTACAGCGCGCTGCGCGCGGGAGAACCGTCGCCGCTGACCGGCCCCGCGGTGCAGTACGCCGATGTGGTCACCGACGTGGCGGCCGAGGCCGACCTAGAGTACTGGCGGGAAAACCTCGCCGGGGCGCCCGGCACCATCGACCTGCCGACCACCGGGCCGCGCCCGCCCGTGCAGACCTTCGACGGCCGGCTGGCCCGCCGCGTGCTCGGCGCCGACCTGACCGGACGCGTCAACGCCGTGGCCCGTGAGCACGACGCGACGCTCTACATGGTGTTGCTCGCCGCGTTGCAGGCGTTGCTGCACCGCTACAGCGGCCAGCAGGACATCTGCGTCGGCTCGCCGGTCGCGGGGCGCACCAAGGCCGAACAGGAACGGGTGGTCGGCTGCCTGCTCAACACGGTGGTGCTGCGCACCTCACTGGACCGCGAGCTGTCGTTCGCCGACCTGCTGACCCGGGTTCGGAGCACCGCGCTGGGTGCGTTCGCCCACCAGGGCGCGCCGTTCCAGCAGGTGGTCGAGGCGCTGAAGCTGCCGAAGGACCCCAGCCGCAACCCGCTGTTCCAGGTGATGTTCAACCTGCTCAACACCAGGGGCGCCGACCTGGCGCTCAGCGGGCTCACCGTGACCGAGCACCCCGTGCACCCCGGCGGCGCGCAGGTCGACCTCGGGCTCACCGTGCACCAGCGCGACGGCGAACTGGTCTGCGAACTGGAGTACAACACCGACCTGTTCGACGCGGCCGTCGCCGAGCGAACCCTCGGGCACTTCGAACAGCTGTTGCACGCGGTCACCGCCGACCCCGGCACCGCCATCGGCGCCGCGCCGCTGCTCACGGCGGCCGAGCAGGCCCAGCTCGCCGGCTGGTCCGGCGTCGGCACTCCCGTGGCACCGCCGGCCGGCGGCATCCACGACCTCGTCGCGGCGCAGGCAGCCCGCACCCCGGACGCTCTCGCGGTCACGTTCGGCGACACTTCCCTGACCTACCGAGAACTTCTCACCCGCGCCGACGCCCTCGCGGCCCGGTTGCGTGACCAGGGCGTCGGGCCGGACACCCTGGTCGCCGTCGCCGTGGAACGCTCCGAGCTGCTGCCGGTGGCGCTCCTCGCGGTGTTGCGGGCGGGCGGTGCGTACGTGCCGCTCGACGCGGCCTACCCGCGGCAGCGGCAGCAGTTCATCCTCGACGACTCCGGCGCCGCGGTGCTGCTCACCGAGCGCGCCCTCGCCGACCGCTACGCCGGGCAGGACCTGACCGTGCTGCTCGCCGACGAGCCGGCCGGGCACCGGCCCGCGGCCGCGGCCGTAACCCCGGCCTCGCCGCACAACCTGGCCTACGTCCTGTACACGTCCGGATCCACCGGACGGCCCAAGGGCGTGCGGGTCGAGCACGGCTCGGTGGTCAACTTCCTGCGGGGCATGCGCGAGCGGCTCGGCACCGGCCCGGCCGACACGCTGGTCGCGGTCACCACCTATGCCTTCGACATCTCGGTGCTGGAGCTCTTCCTGCCACTGATCAGCGGCGGGCGCGTGGTGCTCGCGAGCCGGGACGTCGCGCACGACCCGGCCGACCTCGCCGCGTTGCTGGAGCGGGAGAACGCCACGGTCATGCAGGCGACCCCGGCCACGTGGCAACTGCTGGTGACCGACGGCTGGACCGGCCGGCCCGGCCTGACCGCGTTGTGCGGTGGTGAAGCGCTGCCGGTCGCCCTCGCCGGGCAGCTGACCGAGCGGGTCCGGGTGCTGCACAACATGTACGGACCGACCGAGGCGACCATCTGGGCCACCGCCGCCGAGGTGGTGCCCGGCGCGCCGATCACCATCGGCAAGCCGTTGCCGGGCGTCACCGCGCACCTGCTCGACCCGGGCGGGCAGCCCGTGCCGGTCGGCGTGCCCGGCGAACTGCACCTCGGCGGCGCCTGTCTCGCCCGCGACTACCTGGGCCGCCCCGAGATCACGGCCGAGCGGTTCGTGCCCGACCCGTTCGCCGACGACCCGGACGCGCGCCTGTACAAGACCGGCGACCTCGCCCGCCACCGCGCGGACGGCACCATCGAGTTCCTCGGCCGCAACGACACCCAGGTGAAGGTCCGCGGCCACCGCATCGAGCTCGGTGAGATCGAGACCGTGCTCGGCGGGCACGACGCGGTCCGCGACGCCGTCGCCGTGGTCCGTGAGGACGGCGGCGACAAGGCGATCGTGGGCTACGTGACGCTGCACGACGGCGCCGCGGCGCCCAGCACCACCGACTGGCGCGCGCACCTGCGCACCGTGCTCCCCGACTACATGCTGCCGTCGGCGTTCGTCGTGCTCGAGGCGTTCCCGTTGACGCCCAACGGGAAGGTCGACCGCAACGCGCTGCCCGCGCCGCAGCGCACGGTGGCCGAGACTCAGGCGGCACCGCGCACCGCGTTCGAGGCGGACCTCGCCACGCGCTGGTGCGAGCTGCTCGGGTTGCCGGGCATCGGCATCGACGACGACTTCTTCGCCATGGGCGGCGACTCGTTCAAGGCGGTGCGCGCGGTGCGGGACCTCGGCGTGCCCGCGACCGTGATGGACCTCTTCACCCACCCGACCATCCGGCAGTTCGCCGAGCACGTCGCCGGGCCCGGCACCGGCACCACCACCGAGCAGAAGCTGCTGCTGCGGCTCACCCCGGCGCGGCCCACCACGGTGAACCTGGTCTGCGTGCCGCTGGCCGCGGGCGGTGCCCTCACCTACCGGGAGCTGGCCGCCGCGGTCCCGGACCACATCGCGCTCTACGCCATCCAGCCGCCGGGCCACGACGTCAGCAACCCCGGCGAGCCCGCGCTGGGCTTCGACGAGCTCGTCGAACGGTGCGCCGCCGAGGTCGAGGCGCTGGCCGGTCCCGTCGTCCTGTATGGACACTGCATGGGCGGGGCGCAGACCGTCGCGCTCGCCCGCAAGCTCGAGGACGACGGGGCCGACCTGCTGCGGGTCGTGATCGGCGGGCACTTCCCCGCGCCGCGGATGCCCGGCCGCTTCTCCCGGGCGCTGCGCGCGATGATGCCGTTGCGGCGCACCACGTCCAAGCGCCGCGCGCTGGAGTTCCTGCGCGCCACCGGGTTGTTCAACGAGGTGACGGACGCCGCCGAGCAGGACTTCCTGATGCGGATCTTCCTCGACGACACCCAGCAGGGCGAGGACTTCTACACCGACGCCTTCCACGGCGACGGGTTCCGCAAGCTGGCCGCGCCGGTCGTGTGCGTGGTCGGCGACGGCGACCGGGTCACCGAGCTGTACCAGGAGCGGGTGGCCGAGTGGACGCACTTCTCCGATTCGGTCTCCCTGCACGTGATCCCGCGGGCCGGGCACTACTTCCACAAGCACCAGGCCGACCAGCTCGCGTCGTTGATCGTCGCCGGGGAAGGTGCGCCGGTGACACCGCCACCGCCCGCGGACATGCGCGCGTTCCTGCTGGTCGCGCTCGGGCAGCTGGTGTCGCTGATCGGGTCGGGGCTCACGACGTTCACCCTCGGCGTGTTCGTGTACCAGCGCACCGGGTCGGTGTCGCTCTTCGGGTTGATCAGCGTGATGACGCTACTGCCCGCAGTGGCGCTCGCCCCGGTCACCGGCGCGATCGCCGACCGGTGGGACCGGCGCAAGATCATGATCGGCGCGGATGTGTTGTCCGCGGTCAGCTCGATCGGCCTGATCATGTTGCTGTGGACCGGATCGCTGCACCTGTGGCAGGTGTACCCGTTGGTGGCACTGGGTGCGATCGCGGTCGCGTTCCAGCAACCCGCGTACCGCGCCGCGGTGACGCAGCTGGTGCCCAAGCGCTACTACGGCCGGGCGAACGGGCTGGCGCAGCTCGGCAGCGCGGCGGGCACGGTGCTCTCGCCGCTGCTCGGTGGCGGGCTCGCGGTGCTGGTCGGCCTGACCGGCGTCGTGGTGATCGACGTGGTGACGTTCGGGTTCGCGTTGCTGACGCTGCTGCTCGTGCGGTTCCCGGACCGGATGTTCAACCGGCTCGAAGAGCCGTTCACCCGGGAGCTGACCGGGGGGTGGCGCTACCTCGTGCGGCGGCCGGGGCTGCTCGCGATCATCCTCGCCACGAGCGCGCTCAACTTCACCCTGGCGATGGTCGAGGTGATCGCCACGCCGCTGACCCTGTCGATGGGCGCCGTGTCGACCCTGGGCCTGGTGATGTCCGCCGGTGGCCTGGGCCTGCTCGGCGGAAGCGTGCTGACCAGCCTGTGGGGCGGGTTCCGGCGGCGCACCACCGGCATCCTCGGGTCCTTCGCGGTGATCGGCGCGTTCATGGTCGTGCTGGGCCTGGCGCCGAACCCGGTGTTCCCGGCCGTGGGTCTCTTCGGCATCGGCCTCGCGTCCGCGGTGCTCAACGCGCACTGGGGGTCGATCGTGCAGGCGAAGGTGGGCCTGGAGCTGCAGGGCCGGGTGTTCGCCGCCAACCTGATGGTCAGCTGGCTGATGGTGCCCGCCGGGTTCGCGCTCGCCGGGCCGCTGACCGATGGGGTGTTCGAGCCGCTCGCCGCCGCCACGGGGATGCCCGGGCGCGGCATGGGCTGGCTGGCGATGGGGGCGGGCATCGCGTCGCTGGCCTTGGCGGCGGGCGCGTGGCGGTACCGGCGCCTGCGACTGCTCGAGGACGAACTGCCCGACGCCATCCCCGATCCCGTCGTGCTGAAGGACAAGGACGTCATCCAGGCGAAGGCCGCCTGACTCGTCGGAGCCGGTTCCAGCGCGGCACGGGTCAGCGCCGCGTCGCCTACCGTGCGAAGAGGGCGTTGACCTGCTGGGTGGCCGCCTGTCCTGGCAAGCACCGAGAACGCTCCAGGTCCGTGGAGTCTCGAAGCGAGCGGACGCGAGGCGCACGGGAACGGGGCGGATACGGTCACGCTCACCATCGCCGCCCGGGGTTCGGGTTGAAGGCGGGGTGGAAGCTCTCCGGTGGGGCGAGGTAGCTCGTCGGCAGCCCGCCGGTGTCGATGACGATCTGGTCGACGGCGTTCGCCGGGTCGACCATCCACAGCTTGAGGACGTGCTCGCCCGGCCGGTCCACGGTGATGCTCGTGGTCAGCTTCTCGATGCCCTCGACCACGTTGCGCGACCACGCGGCGGTGGCGGACGTGACCCCCGTGCCCTTGAGCAGGATCGGGGTGCCGGCATCGAGGCCGATGGCGAGCCGGCGGGTGCCGCGTTCGTCCAGCGAGGGCAGCCGGTACACCGTGAGCGGGAAGGTGCCGGCCGTGGCGAAGCGGACGTTGTACTGGAGTTCGGGCGCCACGGTGCGGCTGTCGCCGTCGAGGCGCGCCGCGTCGAACGGCGCACCGATAACTGCAGCGCCGGACCGGCCGAGGCCGGGAATGGTCTGCCAGGTCGCCCCGGACCGTGGCGCCAGCCGGTCGTAGTGCTCGGCCTCGATCGACACGTAGCCGTGTGCCTCGACGAAACCGATTGCCGTGGCCCGGCCCTGCTCGCCGTCGTTGACGACCTGCAGCGGCACGGTCACGGTCGCGCCGGCGCCGGTGATGCGCACCTGGGGGCTGCTGACGCCCGACTGGGCCGCGGCCCAGTCGACGCTGACCCAGATCCGCGCCTGGTCCGGGGTGGTCCCGGTCGTGGTGCTGACCTGCACCCAGGAGTGGCTGGGGGACGCCTGCCAGGTCAGCGGGGCGAAACCGGTGTTGAAGACGTCGATGAACCGCCGGTTCCGGGTGTACGAAGAGAACGTCAAGGGCCGGGCGACGCCGGCTTCGTTGCCCTCGGCGGCCACGCCGAGCCCCACGGCACTCGTCGGCGTACGCCTCGTCACGGCGGGCACCCGCGGTGCCTTGGGGACGTTGGCCGGGTAGGGGTTGATGATCTCCTTCCACTTGCCCCCGGCGATCGCGGTGTTGTAGCGGCGGGTCAGCGCCTCCTCGTCGGCCTGGGCCCGCTCGGCGAGGTCGGCGAAGACGTTCACCCCGGCGCCGCGGCCCTGCTTGACGGCGAGTGCGTTGCGGTCGGCGCACACGAACTTCAGGTTCATCAGGTACGCGCCGGTCAGCGGGTACTGCAGCAGCTCGAAGAAGGCGTCCTGGTAGGCCGCCGGCAGCTGCCGGCCCACGGCTTCGGCTCGGCTGATCAGGTTCTGGTACGCCGCCATCCGCCGATCCGCCTCGTCGCCGTGGTGGACAAGGGAGAAGACCCCGCTCTGGATGAACTCGGGGCGCAGCGCCGCGGCCAGTTCGTAGTAGCCCTGCCGGATCTCGGCGATCTCCCGGGCGTACGCGGCGCCGAACTGCCGACCGGCCCATTCGGCCAGCCGGGGTTGCCCGTCCTCCGCGCGCCACCGGTCGATGTCCCAGGCGAGCGCCATCGCGAACGACAGCCCGGTCTCCTGCGACTTCAGGTCGCCCACGTTGACGATCCAGGTGTGGCGGACCCCGTTGTCGTACGCCCGGCGCAGCTCCTGCCAGATCTTGGCGGGCGCCGTGGTGTCCAGCCACAGGTAGCTCTTCGGCGCTCCCCAGTAGGAGAGGTGGTAGTACAGGCCGTTGCCGCCGGAACGCTGCCGCTCGGCCGCCGTGGGCAGCTGCCGCATGTTCCCGTGGTTGTCGTCCGGCCAGATCAGCGTCACGTCGCCGGGGACCTGCACCCCGGCGTTGTAGAGGTCGAGCACCTCCTTGTACGGGATGAAGATCTGCGGCACGCCGCCGGCCGCCGGGCCGACCTCTTCCGCCAGGATCCGGCGCTGCTGGGTGATGATGTCGTTCATCACCGCGACCCGCTCGGCCGTGGTCTTGGCGTTCTTGGTGACCAGGCCCGAATCGTGGATGCCGCGCATGCCGATGGTCCAGACGCTTTCGTACCGGGCGTTGGCTTTCGCGCGGGCCCGCCAGTAGTCGAGGATCGTCTGCGGGTTGACCGTGTAGTCGTACTCCGGGAGGCTGCCGTCCGGGTTGCGGTGCGCCTCCGCCCACGGCTGCCACTCGTGCACGTTGTTGCGCAGCAACGCCTCCGGGTGGCTGGAACCGACGACGACGCCGTACTCGTCGGCCAGGCGTGCGTTGTCGGGGTACTTGTTGAAGTGGTCCGACTCGGGGTGCATGGCCGGCCACAGGTAGTTCGCCTTGAGCCGCAGCATCAGCTCGAAGACCCGGGTGTAGGTCACCGGCCCGATGTGCTTGCCGGGCTCCGCCGTCCGGTACGCCCACTGCGACAGGTTGTCCTCGTCGTTGAGGAAGATGCCGCGGTACCGGATCGCCGGCTCGCGCCGCTTCTCCGTGGCCGGCGGCAGGGTCACCGTGTCCCGGTGCGGCACCGGCACGTCGGCCCACCAGTACCACGGGGAGACGCCGATGCGCTCGGACAGGTCGTAGACGCCGTAGACGGTGCCGCGCCGGTCGCTGCCGGCGATGACCAGCGCGCGGTCGACCCCGGCGATCGGCGCCTCGACGACCTGGGTCACCGAGGCCTCCCAGCGCCCGGCGACCTCGGACACGTCGAGGCGGCCGGACGCGACGAGCTTGTCGATGACCGGGCTGTGGCCGATCGTGCCGATCAGCACCGCCGCACGGGACAGCCCGGCGGTGCGGTTCGTCAGGATGGGCAGCACCCCGCTGACCCGCTCGATGTCCGCCTGCAGGTCACCGGCCACGCGGCGGACGGCCACGTCGTCGCCCGCGTCCACGAACACGTCAGCGGCGACGCCGCCCGCAACGAGGGGAAAGCCGTCACCCGCGGCGGCGGCCGGCTCGGCGGCGAGCAAGGCCGGGGTCAGCGGCAGCGCCCCCACGGCGGCCAGCCCCCGCAGGAACGACCGGCGGGATGGCACGAACGCGTCGTCATCCGGTTGCCCCGGCGGCTTGGCGATCACGGGAGTGTCCCTTCCCCATGGCGGCTCGGCGGCGCATGGTTCCTGGAAATAGAAGCGCACAACGGAGAACGTCGCAAGACTTTCACGGCCGGTTTCCGTGAACGTTCACCGCGCCGACTTCGAATTCGTCGAAGTGTTGTCGCCCTTCCCCGAGAAAGCGCTATCATGGTCGAGCTTCGAACCAGCGGAGCGTCAGTCTTGCGGCTTAGTCGTCGATCAAGGGAGATCGGATGACCACGCACGGAACAGAGTTCCCCATGAACGCAGGGCCGGAAATCGGATCGCCTCCGCTGGGACGCCGCAGCGTGCTGCTCGGCGCCGCCGCGGGTGTGGGCGCGCTCGCGTTGGGCGCGAGTGCCGCGACGCAGGCGATGGCCGCCGTGTTCCCGGCGCAGCCCGCCGCGGCCGCCTTCTTCAAAGGCGCCGACATCAGCTGGGCACCACAAATGGAAGCCCACGGCTACACCTGGAAGAATTCCAGCGGACAGAGCCAGGACCTGCTGACCATCCTCAAGGGCTACGGCATCAACGCCATCCGGCTGCGCACCTTCGTCAACCCCTCCGGCAGCGCCACCGACGGCCACTGCAGCATCACCGAGGTCGCCGCGCTGGCCAAACGCGTCAAGGCGGCCGGCATGGCCATCATGCTGGACTACATGTTCGGCGACACCTGGAACTCCGTCGGCGTGCAGAACCCGCCCGCGGCGTGGAAGAACCTGAGCTACAGCCAGCTGCTGAGCGCCATGAACTCCTACGTCAACCAGACCATGAACGTCATGAAGAGCAACGACGTCCTGCCCACCTGGGTGCAGATCGGCAACGAGATCAACAGCGGCATCTGCCACCCGGTCGGCAGCGTCTCCAACGGCGCCCAGATGACGGGCCTGCTCAACGCCGCCTACAACCAGGTCAAGCAGGTGTCACCGAGCACCACGGTGTGCATCCACCTCGCCCAGCCCCAGAAGTACGACTCGATGCAGACGTTCTTCAGCCGATATTCCGGCAACGGCGGCAAGTGGGACATGTCCGTCTTCTCCTCCTACGGCAGCGCCAGTCTGGCCTCCGGCATCGTGGCGAACATGAAGAAGATCTCCGACCAGTACGGGAAACCGTTCCTGCAAAGCGAGTTCGGCGGCCCGGTGAGCAAGGTGTCCGCCACCAAAGCTTCGCTGGTGGCCTACCTCGACGCCCTCAAGAGCACGGGTGGCCGGGGCCTCTTCTACTGGGAGCCGGAGGGCTACTCGCCCTTCACCGGCTACGCCAACGTCGCCTGGGACTCCGCCACCCGCAAGCCCACCGCCATCATGGACGGCTTCCGGTAACCCCTGGCGAGACCTTCCCGGGAACGAATGGAGAACGGAGACCGCTTTGCGAAAGCTCATTCTCACGCTCGTGACGGTGATCGCGGCGCTGGTGTCGACGGGCACTGTTCCGGCAGTCGCTTCGCTCCACGACACCGCCGCACCGAGTTGCGTGGCCCGCCCGGCGGGGTCGAACGCCACAGCAGCTGCCATGGTCAAGGTGTGGCTCGCCGGCGACTCGACCATGGCGGATCCGAAGTCCTCCTGCCCGGTCGGCTGGGGCAGCAGGTTCGACGCGCTGTTCAACGACCAGGTGACCGTGGTCAACAAAGCCGTGTCGGGTCGCAGCATCCAAACGTGGCTCTACGAATCGAACGTGACCGGCGCCAAGAACTCCGCCGGTGAATGCGTGGTGAACCCGAACACCTACGCCCAACGCTGGCTGGACATGCTCGATCCCGCGAACGGGATGCACTCGGGCGACTACCTGTTCATCCAGTTCGGCATCAACGACAGCGATCCGAACTGCCCACGACACGTCGGCACCGCCCGCTACCAGAGCCTGCTCACCACAATGACGAACGCGGCGAAGAGCCGAGGCGCCCACCCGGTGCTGCTGACCCCGGTCGCGGCCATCACCTGCAGCGGAAGCACGGCGGTCGGCAACCGGGGATTCCTTTCCCCGACAACGGCAGCCGGCACCGCCACCGGAGCGCCCGTGATCGACCTGCACAAGCTGAGCTACACCCTCTACAACACCCTCAAGCTGTGTCCCAACAACGGCGACTACACCAAAGGCGCCGTGGGCGCGTTCTTCTGCAACGACCACACGCACTTCGAGGCCGCGGGCGCGGACCAGATCGCGCGGGTCGTGGCCAAGGCACTGCGCGATCAGAAGATCGGCCTCGCCGGCTACCTCAAGTAGCCAGGGGCGGCGCCGGGTGTGTCGCAGCGGGCCACAGCTCGCGCCACCGTGGCCGCGACGACCGGTCACGACTCGACCTCCCCTACTGGCGGCTGTGCTCGAAGCCACGCAGACCGACCCGCCAGTGTGATTCAGCCGGCCCAGGGCAGGTCGTGGCCGGAAACTCCATGGCGGCCTCGGCTGCCCACCACGCAAAGCGGACGGGGGAGGCGCGTCGCCCTTCCGCCGTCGGCTCACTGCGTGGACATCGTTCACTCCGTGAACATGGTCAGCGACCGGGTCCGGTCGAAGCGTCGGGCGGCCAGGTCTTCGTGGCGGATCAGGAAGCGGCCGACGTGTACCTGGTCCTCCAACTGGAACTGGGCCAGCGGTATCCACTCGCTCATCAGCCGGATGGTCTCCTCCTCCACGAGCCGGTCGCGGTTCGGCACGTCGTGCGCGATCGACTCCTCCGCCATGCCGTACTCGGCGTTTTCGCCGATGCCCAGCTCCATTGAATAGCCGCCGAGGTAGAGGTCGGCGCCCGTCGTCACCGGCGGCCAGAGCTCCTTGAACAAGGTACGGAGGTCTTCGAGGTAAGCGGTGTCGCCAACCTGCAGCTGGACGACGTCCGACTCGAACTCGAGATTCTCCGGGTCGTCGAACCAGCCCGGCATCTCCGGCTGGACCAGAGCGGCAAGGTCGGACTGCGGCCGGAGGAAACCCGATTCGAACCAGTCGTCGTCGTGGGGCGGCGGCTGTTCCACCTGCACGGTGGCGGTGCCGGCCGGAATGTGGACGACGCGTGCGAACTCCTGCTCGTCGGCCGCGTGCAGAGCGTGCTCGTGCGCCAAGAAGAACAGCAGCGACCCGTCCGCCGGGAGCTCGAGCCCGTCGGCCCGCGGCAGCTTCGCGCAGTCGAGCGAGGCGATGAACGGCAGCGGTAACCGGCCCAGGCCGCTGATGTCGGCGTACGGCCATTCCGTGCCGGCCGGCAGGCGTGGCAGCCCGCCGTTCTGTCCGACCACGCCACCGTGCCGCTCAGCCGATTCGATGCCGTACCGGTTGGCATTGCACACCCAGATCGCCACACGGAGAAAGCGGCCGATCCGGTCGACCGCGTCGGCCGGGATGCCACGCTCGATCGCCGTACTCCGAAGCTGTTCAAGATGGTCCATGGCCGAGCACTCTCGCACATCCACCAGTGATCATCCGAGCAGGGACGTGCCGGCCGAGCGGAAGAGCAAATCGCGTCGACTCCGCGGCGCGTCTCAACGGCCGAGTCTCGCGTTTGAGACACGATCACCATCGGCGACCGGGCAAGGCCGGCCGGGGAACGCACCCATGACGCCGCCCGCGAGGCCGTGCGGCTTCGATCGGTATGTTTCGCTCCCGGCCGGGCCCGGCCGTGTGCCGTGAAACTGCGGATCAGGTGGGAAGATCATCCGGTGGCGTTGGCTCGGTAGCTACCGGGGGTGGTCGCGTACTCCCGCGACCGGTAAGGCGGGCAACCGCGTGACAGCCGCGCTCGCCGAGGCCGGTCTTGCGGGTGCGTCCGGCGAGCCGGCATCCGGGGGTGCCCACAGCGAACGTCGACCCGGTGCTGTTCGACTGGGCCGACGAGCCGACGTGGGCGGATTCGGTCGCCGGCGCCGATGCCCTGTTCCTCAAGGGGCTTGACGTCCTCGATGACGCGGCCTTGCTGATCGCGCGCCTCATCGCGGCCGCCCCGCAGGCGGAGCACGTGGTCCTGATGTCCGCCTTCGGGGTCGACAAGGCTCCAGCGGCCGCTCCGCGCGCGCGAGTCGAACAGGCGGTACGGGAGTCGGGCCCCCGGCCTCGGCTTCGGCGCGGTCGAGCTCACCCTTGGCGATCATTTCGCCGACCATCGGGGGTGTCGATGGTGCCCCTGGAGACACGCAGACCACGGACGACCCCGGAGCGGCGTTGCTGTCCCGCCGTCGGCCGGCACCGCGGTCGAGGTACGCGACCGGCTATGCGGCGTCCCGGCGGGCCACCACCCGATACGCGTTGGACCACCCGCGCCGCCGGCCGAACGGTGCGCTGATCCGGTCCGCCGCCGAGGCCAGGATGAAGAACGGCACGCACACGATGAACGTGGCCTTGCGCAGGATCCGCCGCCACCGCGCCGGCGGCGCGTCCCGCCACGGAAGATCCTCCCCGGCGATGGTCAGGGCGTTGACCGCCATGATCGAGGCGGCCAGCACGTCGATGGCGTCATGTGGCTCGGCACGCTGCTCGGCGACCACCGTGAATCCGCGGTCCGCAAGCTCCGCGCGGAGGTTGCCGATCGGCATCAGGTTCAGATGCTGGGGTTGCAGCCAGGGCATCCACCACCGGCCGAGCAGCTTCGCCCAGCGACATTCCGGATCGGGCAGCTCGATCGCCAGCAGCCCGCCGGGCCGCAACACCGCCATCGCGGCCGCCAGCTCTCGCTTCGGTTCCGCGGTGTGTTCCAGGTAGTGGTACATGCTGACCACGTCGTAGCGCCCGGCGAGCTCCTCGGCCAAGTCCACGAAAAAGCCCCGATAGCCGGTACGGATCCAGCCCTGCCGACGCGCCAGCTCCACCCCGTCGCCGAGATCGAGACCGTCGAACTTGACACCGGGCAGCACCGCGGCGGCTTCCTTGCAGAAATGCCCGTGTCCCATGCCGACGTCGAGCCACTCACCCGATGCGCCGACGTCCCGGACCAGCTCGGCCCGGGAGCGATAACCCGCCCGGTTGCTTTCGAACATCCCGGACATGTTCTTTTCGCCGAGCCCGTCGTAGCAGTCCCGGTAGTAGAACTCGAGCCCGGCCGGGTTCAGCCGGGGGTTCTGGAAGACGTGCCCGCAGTCCCGGCATTCGTCGAGCCCGAACCGGCCCGGCTTGTGCAGCAGCAAGTCCGTCGTGCACAACCGGCCACGAAGGGCATCGGAGCCACACCACGGACAGCTTGTGCGGCGAGGCTCGAAGAACCGATCCACGCCGCCGGCCAGGTCCTTCAGGTAGGCCGGACGGCGCAAGGCGACCGGATCGGCCGGCGCGTCGTCCTCGATCATGGAGGCGGATCCTAATGCGCGGACCACCCGGACGTGCACCTTCGAACGGACGGAGTTGCGCGCCGGCCTGCGAGCGCTCGCCTGCCGGCCGGCCGCGGACGAAGCGTTGCGTGCCGCGGTGGCCCTCGACGTCGAGGCGCCGAGTCCGACGAACCGCGTAGGCCGATCGAGGTACCGAGCGCGTTGCTCGATCACCTCTCTTGACAACGTGCCGGAAAAGCACCTACATGGACAATGGTTCAAACCACTCAACGGGAGTTGATCTACCGTGGTCAAACTTGGTCGGATCAGCGCGTCGCTGGCAGGCGCCGCCCTCTTGGCCGCCATGGTGACAGGCACGAGTGCGGCGAGTACGTCCGCCGCGCCGCGCAAGACCGGGCCGATCACCGTGGCCTACGTCGAGGTGAACAACAACAGCATGCTGAACGTGGGCAAGTACGCGCTCGCTCAGGGCGGCGGCAACGTGTTCGACATCGGCGTCATCTTCGCCGCCAACATCAACTACGACACCGCGACGAAGTCGGCGTACTTGTACTTCAACCCGAACGTGCAGAACGTCCTCGACAACGTGAGCACCCAAGTCCGCCCGCTGCAGGCCAAAGGCATCAAGGTCATGTTGTCGATCCTCGGCAACCACCAGGGCGCCGGGTTCGCCAACTTCCCCTCCCAGCAAGCGGCCGCGGCCTTCGCCAAACAGCTGTCCGACACCGTGACCAAGTACGGGCTCGACGGCATCGACTTCGACGACGAATACTCCGAATACGGCAACAACGGCACCGGCCAGCCCAACGCCGGCTCCTTCGTCCACCTCGTCACGGCCCTGCGCGCGGCGATGCCCACCAAGCTGATCTCGCTGTACAACATCGGCCCGGCAGCCTCAAGGCCGTCCTACGGCGGCACCGACATCACTTCGAAGTTCAACTACGCCTGGAACCCCTACTACGGCACCTGGGCGTACCGAACATCGCCCTCCCCAAATCCGGGCTCTCCCCTGCGGCAGTCCAGATCGCAGCGACATCCACCAGCACCGCCGCCAGCCTCGCCCAGCGAACCGTGAGCCAAGGCTACGGCGTGTACCTGACCTACAACCTCGGCGCCGCCGACGCACACACCTACATCTCCAGTTTCACCAAACCCCTGTACGGCAAGGACGCCGTGCACACGAACTAGCCACCTCGGCTGCCGAGGCCGGCTATCGCCGAACTGGACGCGAGCATCGAGTCCAAATCTGTCTTGGTCAGGAACAAGGCTCCCGCGTTCACAGTGATTCCTGTTCAGCGGTTTCGGACTGCGGGAATGGGTGGCGGATCAGCCGCAAGGCCAAGACGGCGCACACGATGGCGACGGGAATTTCCACGCATACTGCCATCGCGATCGCGATAGCCAGCTCGCCCCCGGGTGTCGCCGCGGTAACGTCGAACCAGGCGTCTGTCAGGAGAAGCGCAGCGGCCGCTGTGGCGGTCAGCGTGCAGCGGTTATCCGCCCGCCTCAGGAATCGACCGGTGGCGAACAAGGCCAGTGCCTCGCAACTGTCCAGACCGACCCAGCCCAGGGCCCAGTGACTGTCCATCGCCTCCTTCGGCAAAGACATCGACAGGTAGAGAACCCACGGGATCATGATCAGGCCTGCGACGGCAAAGGCCCTGCCGAGACGTCGCGGGCTTCGGGTACCGGGTCTGTCCGGCACCGCCGACCAGCGCGCGTGGTCAGCGCTGCTGAGCGCTTCGATCGGGTTGGTGGTCCGACATTCCGGGCGCTGCTTCATGCCCGGGGAGAACTCGCCGATGTGGCGGCGCACGATGCCGGACAGGCCACGGCCAGGACGTGAGGTGCGGGGCGCTCGAGCGACGGGTTCGTTGCGGTGGCATCCACCGGCGCCCAGACCTGCTTGAGCGGGTCGCAGAGCCAGGTCACACCGGCCGGCGCGGGCGGGCCGCCGTCGCATTTCTTCGTCGTGCCGCGAAGATCGGTCATCGGTGCGTTCGTCATGGTCACGAACCTACGAACAGAATGCCCTCCGTCGCGTCGGCCGGTGGATGTCACCGTTCCCCCGGCCGTCGGCCCGGGGGTGTACCGGCGCGTACATCCCCGGGGCGACGCGCGGAGCCGACGCCACTGAATACGATCTCCGCATGGAAGAGCTTCTCCAGCGTCTCTCGACATCGAAGCGCGTGACATGGCTGATGTCACAAGCCGTGGTGTTGGCCACCGCCTGCTTCTACGCGGTGACGCTTTGCTGGTCGATCGCTCGGGTTCCGGACCACGACGGCCTGTTCCGGTTTCCCGGCCTCGGGCCCTTCCAGATGATGGTTCTGTGCGTCGTGCTCGCCCTTCCGGTTCTGCTGATGCGCCGTCTGCCGGCCGCGGTCTTCGCGGCGATCCTGGGCGAATCGATCCTCGGCTACCTCTTCGGCATGCGGTCCGAGGCCGTGTTCGTCGTGCTCGTCGTCTTGGGCGGGCACCTTGCCGTCCGGCGGCCGAAGGCTGCCGCCGTCGGCTCCGTCGCGGCCGTCGCGGCCGTTTTCGTCAACAACACCCACGTCTACCCCGGGGAGAACATCGGCGACACGGCCCAGTGGGCCGGGCAGTACGCGTTGTGGTTCGCGGTCGCGTGGGTCTTCGGCGGGGTGTATCGCAAACGCCGTGAATACCTCGAAGCCCTGCACGAGCAGACCGCGGCCCGCACCGTCATCACCGAGCGGCTGCGGATCGCCCGCGAACTGCACGACAGCGTCGCGCACAGCATCGGGATCATCACGGTGCTGTCGGGCGCGGCGGCGCGGGTCGTGGACACCAAGCCCCAGCAGGCGCGGCAGGCGCTGACCGGCATCGAGACCACCAGCCGCCAGACGCTGCTCGAGCTGCAGCGCATGCTCGGGGCGCTCCGCCGCGCGGAGCCGGACGACGCCATGCCGCAGGCCGCTCCGCTGGCGCCGGCCGGCAGCCTGGCCGACGTCCCGCAACTCGCCGAACACACGGCCGACGCCGGGGTGCGGGTCCACGTGACCTGGCAGGGCGAGCGGCGTCCACTGCCGCCGGAGATCGAACTGTCGGCGTTCCGGATCATCCAGGAGTCGCTGACGAACGTGGTGCGGCATTCCGGGGCGCGGACGTGCCGGGTCGCGGTCGGGTACGAGCCGGAGGGAGTGACGATCGAGGTGGTGGACGACGGTCTCGGCGGGCCGGGCCGTCCCAGGCACTCGACGGCGCCCGGCGGGAGCGGCTTCGGCCTGCTCGGCATGCGCGAGCGGGCGAAGTTGCTGTCCGGCCAGTTCAGCGCCGGCCGGCGTCCGGAGGGCGGATTCCGGGTAGCGGCGAGGCTCCCGGCATGAGCGTGCGGGTGCTGCTGGTCGACGACCAGCCGCTGATGCTGGTCGGGCTCGCGATCCTGATCGGCGACACCGACGATCTGGAGGTCGTCGGCGAGGCCGGCGACGGCCGCGAGGCGATGCGTCTGGTGCGTGAGCTGCGGCCGGACGTGGTGGTGATGGACATCCGGATGCCGGGCATGGACGGGATCGAGGCGACCCGGCAGGCGACCGCCGAGCCGGACCCGCCCAAGGTGCTGGTGCTGACGACCTTCGACGACGACGAGTACGTCTACGGCGCGCTGCGCGCCGGGGCCAGCGGATTCCTGCTCAAGAGCATGGCCCTGAACGCGATCCTGGACGCGATCCGCGTGGTGGCGGCCGGCGACGCGTTGATCGCGCCCAGCGTGACCCGACGGCTGATCGCGGACTTCGCCGGAACCTCCGGCCCCGCGGCCCCCGAACCGGACACCGAGCCCGCCGCGGACACAGGTCTCATCGCGGAGATCACCGGCCGGGAGCGCGAGGTGCTGGCACTGGTCGGACAGGGCCTGTCGAATCCTGAGATAGCCGAGCGGTTGGTGATCAGCGCGGCGACGGCGAAGACTCATGTCGCGCGCCTGTTCGCCAAGCTCGAGGCTCGGGACCGCGTCCACCTGGCGATCATCGCCTTCGAGGCCGGACTCGTGCCGCGCAGACGGTAGGGCGGTTCGCCGCGTTCTCCGGACGCGCCGGCTCACCCACCTGGCCGCAGCGGGATTCGAGACGTGTCGCCCATGCAGTTGCGGTCGGGGCCGCCGGTCGACGTGCCCGGCCGCGACTTCGGTGATGCCGCCTCCGCCTGAGATTTCTGTGTCAGTCAGCCGAGGTAGAAGTCCTTGCGGGCGGCGACGAACTCCTCGACGGTCAGGGGCCGCTTCCCGGTGATGCGTTCGACGTCGGCGGTCGCCCTGTCGTAACGGTTCGCGCGGTGCAGCTTGGCCATGGGGACGTCCACATAGGTCACCGTGCGGTCGAGTGCCTCGGAGAACTCCTGGGCTACGTCGGTCATGTCGAGCGCCCGCGGTCCGGTCAGCTCGGCGGCTGGGTGGCGTACTGGAGCCGGCTGCTCTCCCGGTGTGGCGGCAGCACCATGTTCCGGGCGATCTGGGCGGCGTAGGCCGCGCCGTGGTCGGAACGGACGAGGTGCAGGCCGAGAGCGACACACATTCCCACCGAGAACGCCCCCGGCGAGATCGCCCGCGCTCTCATCGAGTTCTTCGTCGAGTAGCGGAAATCCGATTGGCCGTCCATATCGGCGGCACGATGATGGACCGGTGCCCGGAGACGTGTGGCCGGAAGAGGTGAAGTCCGGGCTCACCGCCGACGACGTCCTGATCCCCGGCTCTCGTGAGGGGCAACGCCGTTGAGAACCGGCATCGCCCCTCACGAGTCCTCCCCCGGCAGGCGGAGGATCAGCCGAGGTCGCGCAGGTACACGTTGGGGGTCCACATGTCGGTGCCGGTCGCGAAGTTGGTGGCGACGGACTGGAACGCGACGTGCTTGCCGTCGGCCGAGATCGACGGTGTCGCGGAGTTTCCGTTGCCCTCCGCGCCGTTCCCGGCGACGCTGGCCCGGGTCGTGGTCGCGGTGTCGCGGTCACGGACGAACACGTCCCCCACGCTGTTGCGGTCGAACGGCACGAGTCTCCACGCGAAGGAGTCGAACGCCGTGTACCGGCCGTCGGCCGCGATGGACGGCCGGACGCCCTGGGTGGTGCCGTCGCTGTCCTGGCCGCCCGTGTAAAGGACGTTCAGCCGGGTGACCGTCGACGTCTGCCGGTCGACCAGGAAGTTGTCGACCTTGCCGTTGGTGTCCCCCGGATTCGGCAGCAGGTTCTCCGCAGCCGACTGGTAGGCGACGTAACGCCCGTCGACCGACATCGTGGAGAAGTTGCTGGCGCCTTGCCCTTGGTCACCGTGGGCGTTGACGCTCACCCGATCGGTCAGCCCGGTCAGCTTGTCGTGCACGAACACGTCGGTCGCCTGGTTCGTGTCGGAGCTGGTCAGGGTCGTGGCGTCGGATTCGAACGTGACGTAGCGGCCGTCGGCCGCGATCGACGGCAGCTGGCTCGCGCCCCTGACCTCCATGCCGCTCGAATCGACGCTGACGCGGACGGTACGGTCCGACTGCTGGTCGTACTCGAAGACGTCCCGGACGCGGTTCGTGTCGCCGGCGACGAGATTGCCGGCGAACGAGTCGTACGCGATGAACCGCCCGTCGGCCGAGATCGCCGGATGGAGACTGTCATCGTTGCCGGGCGCGCCCAGCAACCCGCCGCTGACCCGGCTCGTCCACCCGATCAACCGGTCGTGGACGAACACGTCCCGGAACACGTTGGTGTCGCCCGGAACCAGGTTCCTCGAGTCCGACACGAACGCGACGTAACGGCCGTCGGCCGAAATGGACGGTGCCCAGCTGGCGCCGTTCCCCTCGGCACCGTTGCGGTCGACGCTGACGCGGGTGGTCACCCCGGCCACCCGGTCCCGCACGAACACGTCGTCGACTCCGTTGGTGTCGCCGCCGACGAGGTTCCGGGCCGAGGACCTGAAGGCCACATACCGTCCGTCGGCGGACACCGACGGCTCCCCGCTCGCCCCGGCGCCCGGCTTGCCGTCGACGGCGACGCTGATCAACGTGGTGGAGGCCACGGTGGCGGCGTCCGCAGTGCCACCCGTGCCACCCGGTACCAGCGCCGCGATGGTCGCCGCGCAGAGGGCGAGTCCGACTGTGCCGCGGCCGGTTCTGTGACTTCTCATCATTGCCTTTCTCTGCTCAAAAAGAAAACCGAGGTTCACCGAGTCGGCTGGACCGGCTGGAACCGTTCGTTGACGAAGCCGTAGCAGGGGTTCTGCACCAACCGGCGGTAGTTGTCGGTGTTGATGCCGTCCACCGAAAGGCACAGGCCGCTGTTCACGTTCTGGAACTCCGCGACGCCGTAGTAGTTGTCCCAGAGCATCCGCCACTGCTGGTTCGTGCCGACGAGGCAGGTGTACTGGATGATGGGGTTTCCCTGGTTCATTCCGTAGGCGTAGTCGTCCAGGCACTTGCCGGTGCGCACGTTCTGGAGCCAGAACACGGCGGGATCGTCGGTGGCCTGTCCCATCCGCCATCGCTGGTTGTTGCCGTACTGGCACGAAAACTGGTCGACCGGGGCGAAGTCGTCGAGACGTCCCTTGTCGACCTGCAGGCACTTGAGGCCGCCGATCCAGCTGGCATCATTGGTCCACCAGGCCAGCACGTCGCCGCTCACCGGCGGGTAGATGGTGTGGTCGGCATGCGCGGGCACGGCACCGGCCAGCACGAGTGCGGCGGTCGCGAGCGGAACGAGCACGGCGGTGCGGATCACGCGAGGTAGCTGAAGCATGCGCGAACCCTAGGGATCACCCCACGTCCGGCTCCAGGCGGAACCGGCGGAAAAGTCGGCAGAACCGGACTGTTTCCCGCCGATCAGCGGTCCGCGGCCATCGCCGGGTGCGCGCGGACGCGGGCCTGATCCGGCAGGCCGATGGGGAACGTCAGCGCCTCGCGGAACAGCCGGGCGGCGCCACCCGCGTCGCCGTCGGCGGCGGCCGTCTCGCCGAGGGCGAGCAGCGCGAGCCCGGTCGCCTGGGCGTGTTCGGCCCGCCGGGCCAGTTCCAGCGCCCGCCGGGCAGTGGTGGTGGCGTCGTCCCAGCGGGCCAGGCCTGCCTGGGATTGGGCCAGCAGGGCCAGCGCGAAGGCCTCCGAGCCCGGTTCGCCGAGAGCGGCGAACGTGGCGGCGGCCTCGGTCAGCAGGGTGGCCGCGCCGGCGTGGTCGCCGGTGTCGTTCCGCACGGCGCCGAGGTTGAGCTGAGCCACCGCGACGCCGCGCCGGTCGCCCAGCTCGCGCTTACGGCGCAGCGCAGCGGCGTGATATCCGATCGCTTCGGCGAACGCGCCGCGGTCGTGCGCCAGCGCACCCAGGTTGTTCAGCGCGATCGTCTCGCGGCGCGCGTCGCCCATGGTCCTCGCCTGGTCCAGCACGCCGGTGTACGCGGCCGCGGCGTCGTCGTACCGGCCGGCGAACTTGTGGGCGTTGCCGATCAGGGTCAGCGTCGCGGCCCGGCCGTCCGGGTCGGCGCCGAACGCCTCGGCGGCGGATGCGGCCAGAGCCAGCGCCACCTCCGGGTCGCCGCTCTCGTTGGCGGTGACCGCGGCGCCGTGCCACGCCCACGCCCGGGCCTGCTCGGTGAGCGCGGCACCGGCCACCCCCGTGAGCATCCGCCGTCCCTCGGCGAACCGCCCCCGGGCCACGTAGTGCTTGGTCAGTGCGCGCACGGTTTCCACGCACAACAGGGTCGGCGCGGCGTCGACGGCTTGCTGGATCGCGGCCCGTACGTTGTCCTGCTCATCGCCCAGCCGGGGATCGCCATCGCGGACCAGGCGCAGGAAGTGCCCGGCGTGCGCGTCGCGATCGCCCGCTCCGGTGAGCTGGTCCTCGACGACCTCTCGGATGGTGTCCAGCATGCCGATCCGCGGATAGCCGGCCCGTTCGGTGACGGTGACCAGGCTGTGCGCGGCCAGCGTCGCCAGCGAATGCGGCGGTGCGCCCAGCACGGCCTCGACGTCGACCGGGTCAGCGCCGCCGGAGAACGCGCCCAGCAGGCCGAACAACCGCCGGTCGGGATCGGTGAGCCCGCGCGTGCTCCATTCGACCGTGCGGCGCAGGCTGACATGCCGGTCGGCCAGGTCCACCGTGTCGCCGTGCAGGTCGCGGACCTGGGCGAGCACCTGGGCCGGTGCCTGGATGCGCAGCCGCGCGGCGGCCAGCTCCAGGGCGAGCGGCAGGCCGTCGAGACGGCGGCACAGCGCCGCGACCGCGACGGCGTTGTCCCCGGTGAGCGCGAACCCGGGCCGGACCGCGGCGGTGCGTTCGACCAGCAGCTGGACGGCCGCGTTGCCGGCCAGGCCCGCCGGGTCGTCACTGTCCGGAGTGGACAATGGGCCCAATGGCCAGAGGTGTTCCCCCCGCAGTCGCAACGGCGACCGGCTGGTCACCAGGACGGTCAGCCCCGGGCACCCGGCCAGCAGCGTGGCCACGGTGGTGGCCGCCGCGGCCACGTGCTCGAAACTGTCGAGCACCAGCAACCATCGCCCGTCGCCGATCAGCGTGGCCGGGTCGGGCGTCCGCAGGGACTCGGCCAGCGCCTGCGGGACGTCGTCGGCGTCCCGCAGGGCGCTCAGGTCGAGGCCGTGCACGGATTCGAACCGGCTCGCCGCCCGCCAGCCGGCCTCGAGAGCGAGGCGGGTCTTGCCGACCCCGCCCGTGCCGGTGATCGTGACCAGCCGCACCGGCGGATCCTGGACCAGCCGGAGCACCGCGGCGAGATCGTCGGCCCGGCCGACGATCGAGGTGACCGGTGCGGGCAACGCCGGGCGGGCCGCCGTCCGCCTGCGGCGGGTGTCCGGCGGCGGCGCCGTCCGGGCGGTCCGGGCGAACGCCTCCTGCTCCTCCGGCGTCAGGCCCAGCGCCCCGATGAGCGCACGCAGTGTTTCGCGCTGCGGACGCCGGGTGGCGCCCCGCTCGATCTCCCCGATCGCCCGGACGCTGATCCCGCTCAGCTCCGCCAACTGCTCCTGCGAGAGACCGCGGCTGCTCCGCAGCCCTGCCAGCATCTCGGCCAACGCCATCTGCCCCCGGTGCACCGCCACATAGTAAAGACGGCTGCGGAAGCGCCGCGATTCGCTTCCCAGGACTCGTCACCGGCAAAGCCGGCTCTTGAGCGAAGTGGACGTTTTCGCCCTCCCGACCGGACAAATCGGGCATAGCATGAGCGATGAGAGACGGCCCGGCTGGAGCAACAGCGCGTCGAGGTCCGTGCGCGATGTGGGCGAGCCCGGTGTCATCGTCGCCTCACCGCCACGCGCGCGGAGGCGTTCACGAGTACCCGGCACGTCGGACCTGAACGGCAACGGCATCAGCTACGAGATCGGCGGCGAGCAGTACCTTGCGGTGTTCGCCGTCGGCAGCGGCCTGCCTGCGCCGGCATCCCGAAGGGCGACCCGGCGCGATGGAGAACACGGTGGCGCAGACGGCGATGTCGCCGCAGAACCTGACAGTCCCGGTGGGCACAGAGATCACGTTCGTCAACCCACGAGCAACCGCAAGATCGTCGTGACCTGGCCGGGAAAGGCACGGCGACCCTCGTCGAGACGAGCCGTTCAACCGTTCGGTTGAACGTGAATTCGACCGTCGCCGCGCCCGACCGCAGCTTCCGGGTGACGCGGCGGGTGGGGCAGGAGCGCCAAAGTGGACAGTGCCCGTGGTGTCGGGTGCGCGATCTTCCCCTGCCAGCAGAAAGGTCTCATCGTGTCGAACTCACTCAGCCGACGACGTGTCCTCACCACCGGAGCCGGCGCCGCACTCGGCCTCGGCGTGCTCGCGGCCACCTCGGCTCCTGCCTCGGCCTCCCCAGCCGGGAGCGCGGGTGAGGAGACCAAGTCCCTCGACGAGCTGTACCAGGACGCCATCGCCGAGGGCGGCAAGCTGGTCGTCTACGCCGGCGGCGACACCGCGGCCCAGGGCAACGGCGTCCGGGCGGCCTTCAAGAACCGCTTCCCGGCCATCGACTTCGACTACATCGTGGACTACAGCAAGTACCACGACGTCCGCGTCGACAACCAGCTGGCCACGGGCACGCTCGTCCCCGACGTCGTCCAGCTGCAGACGCTGCAGGACTTCGACCGCTGGAAGGCGTTGGGACGCCTCATGCACTACAAGCCCGCCGGCTTCTCGAAGCTGTACAACGGCTTCCGGGACCCACAGGCCGCGTGGGTCTCGGTCACGGTGATCGCGTTCAGCTACTCCTACAGCACCACGGCGCTCGGATCGAACGGTCCGAAGACCCCGCTCGACCTGGTCGACCCGGCCTGGAAGGGCAAGATCGCCTCCTCCTACCCCAACGACGACGACGCGGTGCTCTTCCTCTACTCCCTGTACGCGCAGACGTACGGATGGGACTGGGTGGCGAAGCTGGCCGCCCAGGACGTGCGGTTCGCCCGCGGCACCAACTCGCCGGGTGAGGCGGTCAACAGCGGACTGAAGGCGATCGGCGTCGGCGGCTCCGGCTCGGCGGTCGCGTCCTCGTCGCCGGTGAAGTGGGTCATCGCCGACGGCCACCCGTTCATGGCCTGGGGACAGCGGGCCGCGATCCTGAACCAGGCGAAACACCCGGCCGCGGCCAAGCTGTACCTGAACTTCGCGCTGTCGCTCGACAACCAGAAGTCCTCGTTCAACGGCTGGTCCGTGCGCACCGACGTCACGCCGCCCGCAGGGCTGAAGCCGATCTGGGAGTACCCGAACGCGCACGTGGACGCCTTCCCCCGGTTCATGGCGGACCGGGCCGAGCTGGAGCGCCGGCGGCAGACGTTCGCGCTGTACTTCGGCGAGGTCCAGGGCGCTCCGACCCCCGGCTGGCTCGGCCTGCACCCGGGGGCGTAGCCGGCCGCGAGGCCGTGACCTGCAGGGCGAGATGAACTTCACCTCGCCGGTCCCGGCGCGGCGGTTAGGATGGTGATGATCATCCGTCTGGACCACCTGCCGCCGGGAGACCCGTCGTGCTCGGATTCGGCCTCACCGGAGTTCCGCCGCGCCACCGCCGGTTCGCGCTGACGAGTGGAGCGCACCTGGCGTTCTTCGCGCTCGTCGGGGTGGCCCTGATTCGGCTCGACACCGCTTACGGGGCGCTGTGCTGGGCAATCGTCACGCTCAGCGGGCTGCTCGCGGTCGTCTACGTCGTGGGACAGACGTGGCGGGGCGGCCTGAGCACGCCTTGGGGCCTGGCCTGGGTCGCGGCGCTGGTGGTCCTCTGGGCCCTGATCATCGTGCTCGCGCCCGCACCGCTGACCGACGCGTACGTCTGGTGCGCCGTCCCCGTGGCGTATGCCGGCCTGCACGTGCTCGATCACCGGGCGGGCCCGATCACGGTCGCCGTGATCACCGTCGTGCTCGTCGGGAGGCAGGTCGCGGCCGCCGGCCCGTTCGCGCTGGAGGCGGCAGTGGTCCCGGTGGTGGCCCTGTGGACCACCCTGGCGCTCCACCGGGCTCAGCAGCGAAACGCCGCCGAGCGGCAGCGTCTGGTGGACGACCTGCGTAGCACGCGCGACGTGCTGGCCGAAGAGCAGCGCCGCGCCGGCATGCTGGAGGAACGCGCCCGCATCGCCCGTGACCTGCACGACTCCCTCGTGCAGGAGCTCTCCGGCAGCGTGCTGATGCTGCAGGCGACCGAGCGGAACTGGCCGGATCGGGAAGACGCGGCACGCGCCCGGGTCCGGGAGGTCGTGGACCGGCTCCAGGACGAGCTCGCCGAAACGCGCCGGGTCATCCGCGACCTCGCCCCGTCGGCTCTCGGCGAGTCCGGGTTGGACGGAGCGCTGCGGCTGCTGTGCGCTCGCGCCCACCAGGACGGCACGGCCGCCCAGGTGCGGTTCCAGGTGGTCGGCACGGCGGACTGCCCCCTGGACGAACAGACCGCCGCCACCCTGTTCCGCGTGGCCCAGAGCGTGCTTGCGAACGTACGCGAACACGCGCACGCGGTGAACGTGCAGGTCACCCTCCGCCGGCACCCGGACCTCGTCGAACTGGAGATCAGCGACGACGGCGCCGGCTTCGACCCGGCCGAGCGGACTTCCCGGACCGGCCGCGGACTCGGCCTCCCTGCCGCCCGGACCCGGCTCGACCGGCACGGCGGTGCCCTCGACGTCGACAGCACCCCGGGCCGGGGCACCCGGGTGACGGCCATGGTGCCCGCGCAGGTCGGTCCGGCGATCCCGGCAGGCGTTCGATGACCACGGCGCGGCTGCGCCTGCTGATCGCGGACGACCACGCCGTGGTCAGGGCCGGGCTACGCGCCTTGCTGGAGGGCGAGGAAGACTTCGAAGTGGCCGGCGAGGCGAGCAGCGGCGAAGACGCCGTGCGGCTCGCCGGGCAGCTGGTGCCGGACGTCGTCCTGATGGACCTGCGGTTCGCAGGGGCGAACCAAGGTATCGACGGGGTCGAGGCCATCCGCCGGCTGGCCATCGCGGCACCGAGGGTGCCCGTGGTGATGCTGACCAGCTATGCCGGCCGCGCCGACGCCGTCCGCGCCTTGGGGGCAGGCGCCCGGGGCTACGTGCTGAAGGCGGGGCCGCCCGAGGAACTGTTCCGGGCCGTTCGCAGCGCCGCGACCGGCGGCCTGGGCCTCGCCCCGGAGATCGTCGACGGCCTGGTCGGCCAGGTCGTGAGCCCCGACCCGGACCTGACCACACGAGAGATCGAAGTCATCCGATTGCTGGCGAGCGGCCGCAGCAACCGGGCCATCGCCGAAGCCCTGTTCCTCAGCGAAGCCACCGTCAAAACCCACCTCGTCCGCATCTACCGCAAGCTCGGAGCCGACAACCGCGCGGCCGCCGTCTCCGAAGCCGTCCGCCGGGGCCTGCTGGAACTCACCTGAGACCCGCGCCGTCGCTCACCTGCGGTCAGTCCGACGACCGGCTCGATGGATCGGACCGGGTCGTCGTGGCGTCCGGGGTCAGCCGATGTGGGCACCCTGCGGCCCGTCGGTGGCCATCTCGGTGTGCTTCAAGTTGAGGAAGGCCCAGATGATGGCCGGCGTCGCCAGCATCAGCCGCGCCGCGTCGGCCCGGGGCGCGCAGGCGCTCTGCAACCGGTTTGGCGGCACAGCCTGGACCAGAGCGTGACTCGGCCGATGCGGGCCCTGGGGAGGAAGCTGGTCCGTCCGCGGCCGTGGTGGCGGGCGACGAGTCGGTGACCTTCGCTGCTCAGCCGAACCCTGCTCGCCGGTGGCGAGCAGGGTTCGGCTGAGCCGGGCGCCGCTGAATGAGTTCGGACTCAAGAGCGGGGCGACGGCACCTCACGGTGCCGTCGCAGAACTTGATTTTCGCTCCGGACCGACCGGCTGCCAAGTCTCCCAGTACGCCGAGCAGTGAGCGGACTGCCAACCCGGGGACGCGCCCGTTCTCGACTAGTCACCGCCCGAGCTTGCGTCCCGAATGCCCGAGGCGCGAGGGGCATTCGGGGCCCCGCGGGTCGTACGACCAGACCGACTTGGCGTGCTGGAGAACGATGAGCCATCTGGTCGCGTCCATGGCCGCCACTCTGGCGACGCCAGGGCTACCAGCCGGTCCGGCAGGCGTGAGAGGATCAAGGCCCAATCAATGAACGACCCAGGACCACGTGGACGACATCGTGCACGATCATCCAACGCCCTCCGACGAGACTCAGGTCCAGGAGCACGCCTGGCCGACGGGCAGCTTCTTGGCACGCCTTGCCACGAGTGTGCGATCCGACCTCCTCGACCAAGGCGCCAAGCGAGTTTACCGACCCGGCGCGCACCTCATTCACGAAGGCGATTTGTCGACCTACGTAATGGTTCTGACCAAAGGCATGGCCAAGGTGACGGCAGCGACGCCGGAAGGACACGTGACGCTGCTTTCGATACGCGTCGCGGGGGACATCGTCGGAGAACTGGCGCCGATCGGTGATGCGCCACGTAACGCCACAGTGACGGCCGCCACGGAGGTGCACGCTGTCGTCATCACTGGTGACACGTTTGTCGGCTTCCTCGGCAGGCACCCGATCGTCAGCCTGGAGATGATGCGCGTTATCTCGGAAAAGCTGCGGTCCGCGACCCGGGTTCGAGTCGCGACAGGCGGCTACCCGGTGGCGGCACGCCTGGCGCAGGTCATCCGGGAACTCGGCGACTCTTATGGCACCGTGAGTGAGAGTATGATTACGATCAGTATACCGCTCGCGCAGGCTGAACTGGCCGCATTGGTGGGTTCATCCGATGCCGCAGTCCACAAGGCGCTCCAGCAACTCCGCCACGACGGGGTGATCAAAACCGGGTACCGGCAGTTGCACATCCTGGACCGGGCAAGGTTGGCCGACATTGCAGATCAAGTGATCCCCGCAGCTGGCGTGGCGGACCGACGGGCTACCACCCCCGAAAGTCCGCCACGCAGGGGCAGCCAGGCTCGGCGAAGAGACAAGGCTTCCAATACCGGAGAGTAGGTCGAACACCGCGACTAGACTTTAGAAAAGTAGTAAGTCTCGGCCAGTCCGTCTACCAGGCAGTACGCGCTAGAACCTTGTACAAGTACGCCATCTGGCAAGATTTTTGACGTTCAGTCCTTGGCGCCGAAGCTCTCAAGCCTTACCCTTGATGCCAGCTCGACCAGCGTGGTTCAGCCTCCCTACCAAGGCGCACGAGCCCCGCAGGCCGGTCGAGTACAGGCTCGGCGGAGCGAAAGGTGCCTCTATGGATCATCAAGTAATTCTCGTCGTCACGACCGCATTGGTCGCGCTGGCGGTCGTAGCGCTCGCCTGGTTCACACTCGCCGAGATGGCCAAGGCAACCCCGGTCAAGCTCGCCACCGGCCTGACGGCCCTGGCGGCGTTCGCCGGAGCTGTTGCGACGATCATGGCGGTGCTCAGGCCCTGAAGGCAGCGATGAACGGTCATGAGAAAGCTCCGGCGCGGCGCGACATCGTCGAACACCATCCGCTGATCCGGCGCCTTCTCAACTCGGGACTCCCCGCGCGCGACCTGCTCGTCGCGGGGAGCGCCCCGCTGCTGCTACACGGGTGCCGAAAGCGGATCAACGACTTGGACGTCGTCGCCCGCGGGGAAGCATGGACCCTGGCGCAAAACTGGGGCGCCGCCGAGCTCGCCCCTTATCAGGGCGGCAGGCAGGTGAACGCGGTGCGACCGGCCGAGCTGGAGATCGAGATCTTCGACGGGTGGTTCCCCTGGCTGTTCGACGACCATGACGTGTTCGACCGCGCGGAGATCGTCAGCGGCGTCCGCTTCATGTCGCTCGCGAATACTTTCCACTGGAAGAGCCATCTCGCCAGGGAAAAAGATCTCAAAGATCTTGAACTCATCGCGAAGAAATACCCCAGCCGCTTCGGTCGAGAGCGAGCTTTCGCGGCGTAAGCCACGAAGGAAGAACGGCCGACAAGGGAGCGTAACAACGGTCCCGGATAAGGCGACACTGTAGTCGACCTCTCGCCAGAAGAAAGACGCCACGCGCCACCATTCGAGCCGATTCACTTCTCTGCGCCGTGATCCTGCCTTCCGCATCGACACGAAGATCGTGCACCACGTATCCCGATCCAAATTCTATCGACGAGGGTCTCAGTGGAGAACGTACCTACCGCACGCGAACCCAAAACAAGGAACTGGCCCGCCGGAAGTTTCGCCGAGAAGCTGCTGCCCGTCGCATTGACCGAACTCCTCGAACTCGGCCGTGAAATTCGTCACCCGGCGGGCTCGCAGCTTATTCGGGAAGGCCAAGAGGCAGACTTTGTCCTGTTCATCCTGGCCGGCCAGGCGAAGGTGGTGATCAGCGACGGGCACGGAAATGATCTTCTCCTCTCGGTAGTCGGCCCAGGCGAGTTGATTGGAGAGATGGCTTGCATGGAAGGGGTTGCACGGTCAGCGACAGTGATCTCTCTCAACCCGGTCCACTCGCGCAAGATCGCCGCGAGCACCTTTCTGGAATTCGTCGAGAAGCGTCCAAGAATGGCAATAGCAGTTGCGTCGCTGATCAGCAAGAGATTGCGCAATGCCGACCAGAGGCGCCTCATGCTCACCGCCAGCCAGGTGACCGCACGACTGGCGCGCATGATCAGGATGATTTCTCCCTTGTTTGCGAACGTCGGCGAACCCACGAAGATACCCTTGAGCCAGAACGAGTGGGCACAGCTGATCAACGCGGCAGAGGTATCCGTACAACGCGCGTTCCGCGAACTGCGGAACAGCAAGATCATCAATACCGAGTACCGGACGTTGATCGTGCCCTGCATGCCGTGCCTGGACAGGTTCACGCAGCCGCAGGAAAAAAACGTGCAGAATCCCATCATGGGATGTGGTGGCACCGATCGTCATCGCTCAGAGTGATCGCTACTCCCCTGAACGGCTCAATCCGTTCTCAAGAAGACCAACGAGGTGCCATGACTTCACAGCCGCTTCCCGGAACCGTCCTCAGGCTGGACATCGCCGAATCGAGCCGAGGGCGGATAGCAAGATCCGCCCATCTGGACGAGACTCTCCAGTCCACGTTGGACAAGGTGCTCGCCGACGTTCCCGACGAGTACGCCGCAGCGTCGTGGTTCCGCAGGATCGATGGCGACAGCGCGACCTTGGCCCTGCCTGCCGCGGTGCCCAAGCCCTGGATCGCGGCCGACCTGATCCGGCTGATGAAGGTGGCACTGCGGCAGGCGAACCGGCACTTCAACGACGACGGCCGGCTGCGGCTGCGCGCCGCCGTCGACCACGGGGACCTGGTCGTCGGCGACCAGAACATCGCCGGCGTTCCCGTTCACACCACCGCGCGGCTCATCGACTCGGAAGATCTCCGCAATGAACTCCGCCGCTCCCCCCAGGACGACTTGGCCCTGATCGTGTCCGACCGCTTCTACCACGAGGTGGTCGGTGAAGAGGCCCAGGACCTCGACGCCCGGACGTTCTACCCGACCGACTTCGAGGTCAAGGGAAACGCGGTGAGGGGCTGGATCCGCCGCGGAGCCGCGGCCCACGAAGCAGGCGTTCCCGGCAACCCGCCGATCCCGCACCACGCCGAGCCCCGTTCGACCTACTCGGCGCGCTCGGAGCACGGCACGGCAATCGCTCACTTGGAGCAGACCGGCGAGACCATCACCAACGACTTCTGACCGATGCGGACGACCAGTGGATGAGACGACCGACCCTGAACCGGATCCGGTGCCCGATCCCGAGCCGGGTCCCGAACCGGGTGCGACAGAACCCGAACCAGAGCACGACGAGCCGGCTCCACCGAGCACCGCGAAAGCCGCGCCGGTGGAAGACACGGAGGAAAGCCAGGCGGAAACCGACGCCGACACCTTGGCCGCGCGGACCATCCGCGAGCACGAGCGACGTGCCTACCACTCGACCCACGACGAGGAACGAGTACGCGCGCAGAGTCACCACGGAACCGCGGTCGGGAAGTTCACCCAAACCGCCCGCGAGATCACCAATCAAACCACTTACTACGGGCTGGAGAGGGGTAACCAGGCGGCGAGCGGCTCGCTCCCGGAGCCGTACGTGAAGCAGAAGCAGGCGACGCATTCACCGCCCGAGGAGTTCGAACGCCTTCTCGACATTCTTGACGAGCATCGGATCGCCTATGTGATGGGAGGTAAGGACACCGGGCGGTTCACCTCCGCGTGCGTGGCCCTGGCGAATCGGGTCGGCGCGGGGAAGGTGCTGTCCATCGCGCCTGGTGGGGGTACCTCGTTGCCGGAGATCGTCGATACCCCAAGTGTCGTCGAAGACGGCTGCGGCCACGTCCTCGAGCTGTCCTCGGCCGAGTCGGTCACAAAACAGGCACTGGCGGCCGTGGGCGGCCGGCTGAAGACGCACGAGGCCTACCTGGTCGTCATCGGCCCGCCGGCGCGGATGGTGGACAGCGGCCTCGGCGACTACGCGGTCGGGCACAGTACGCCCGATGCCAGGGACGTCCTCGAACGCCACCTGACACAGCTGATCGACGACACCTACTCGAAAAAGTGCCTCGAGTCGCCTGCCCTAGCCGAATACCTCGGCACCTCGCCCTTACCGGGCGAGGTGAGGCACCTCGCCGTCCAGCTCGCCGAAGGTCGTGCCAAGGGCGCCAAACCCGAGGAGGCCTTGGACAAGCTTGCGAGCCGGCTGCGAAAACATGCGGATGACCTGCTGCGTGTCACCAAGGAGGCACCGGCCAAAGCCATTGAGGTCCGCGCACACCTGCGCAAACTCGCCTTCCGCATCGCCTACGTTCTCTTCCACGGCAATCAGCTGACCGTCGTATCCGAGGTCGCGTCCAGTCTCTACGTCGCTCTGTCACCGCCGGGGCGGCCTGCGCCCACGAGTTCCCTGTTCGACGGTGGGTTGGAGTCGCTGCTCGGCGGCACCACCGTCCTTTCCCCGGCCGGCGAAACCGGCTCGGAGGGCAGAAGGTCCCGTGCGGCTGGAGGCAATCCCGCGTTGGCGGAGGCTGTGCTGTCAGTGGTCTGGAGCGACTACGACCAAGTGCGGGACCGATTACTGCCCTGGCTGCTCTTTTTGGGCGGAAGTCCGCAAGACCGGATCCGGATCCGCGCGGCCTACACCGCCGGCCGGCTGCTGACCTACGACTTCACCTACGTCTACCGCAATCTGGTCCGAGGCTGGGCGTTGTCACCGAAGCTCGCCCACCGGCAGTCGGCGGCTCTCGCTATGGAGTTCGCGAAGGACGATCCCGAGCTGACCGACCGGGTCCGGCGTCAGGTCCGGGACTGGGCCTACAGTGAGAGCCCTCGGATGCGGGACGCCGCCGCTCGTGCCTACGGTACGACTTTGGGGCGGTTGCTCCACACCGATGCGCTGCTGCACCTCCGGTTCATCGCGGAGAACGTTGTGCAGACAAGCAGCCTCGCGGTCCCCGCCGCCATCGCGGAGATATACCAGCCGGAGACCCGGGACGCCGTTCTCGCCGAGCTCGGCAGCTGGGCGGAGAGCAACCAGCGCGCGATCAAGGTGCAGGCCGCCCGGTCGATGCTGCTGCTGGCCCGGTTCGACGCCGTGGAGGACGAGACTTGGCCCGCGTTGCTGCACCAGAACCACTACGGGGACCAATCCGAAGATCCCCTGCGGAACATTTGGCGGACTGCCCTCTCCGACCCGGTCACCGCGCGCACGGCCTGGCGGACCATAGCCGAGTGGCTGGTCCGGGCCGACGGCCGAGGCGAGCTCGAAGACGTGACCTTGGCGTTCGCGAGCAGGATCCTCAGTGAACCGCCCATGCGAAACCGCGCGCTTTGGGTGTGCCGGAATGTCTGGCGCGAAAACTATCAGAACTTGACGATCTGGGACCGGCTGTCGGCCGAGATCAAGAAAGGATGACGATGGGCACGAACGAGTCCGAAGAACGTCCCGGCTTCTTGCGGCACATACGCAACTGGTTCAGCTGGAAACGACCGTCGAAATCAGATGCGGTCGGCCCGAACACTGCGGTCAGCACCACTCCGGATCGTGAACTCTCCGAACGCAGGACGTCCGAAAAGCCTCTGGAAGTGCCCGCTCTCGGCGATGTATTCAGCTTCATGGTGGACCACGAATTCGTGTGGACCGCGCGGGGGCTGAGCCAGGACACGCTCGCCGACCGGGTGAACACCTATACGGACAGTGCGACCAGGAGCTTGTTCAACGCCATCTGGCCGATCGGCCGCACGATCAGCCCCAGCCGACCGGAAGAGGCCGAGGCGGCGATCAACAAGAACTTGCGGACTTGGTGTTACGAGGACGGTCAGGTGTCCTGCACGGCGACCGTGTACGTCCACGCGGATCAGCGTGTGCGGGACAAGCAACTGCCGCTGTGGGAACGCTACGTCGAAATGGAACTGCGGGAACGCTTGGAACTGCGGAGGATCGAGCAGATCCGCACACTGCTCACGGAATGGTGCCAATTGATCGAACAGTTCGAGGCGACGCCCGCCGTCGTCCAAGCATCACGATTGGTAGACGCGCCCTTTGCCGAGGTGCAACGAGATTTGTCCCAGGAGCGGACGGAACGCAGCCTGGACCTCATCGGACTCCTGCGAACGGCTCGGGATGCACACGCTCACCTCGGCCTGTACGAGTTCGCGATTTCGTACGACAACGCACTACGCTCTTTCCAAAAGGAATCCGGACTCACCGCACTGGCGAACAACGGCGACGTGAACGGGAGCCAATCATGATGCGCATCATCGCGTTGGTGATCGCGGCTGCCGTCGCGGCGTCGACCTTGTCGGCGTGTGTAAGCGCCAAACAGGCTGCCTGTGGGGACAACACCGTGACGGCGACCCCATCGGACGGCCAGACGGTCGTGTTGATCGACGCCTCGAACTCGGTCCGGGCAGACGGCAAAGGGGGCACCGCGCCCGACTACGCGGATGCCCTGAAAGACGCGATCGCGGCCGCGGTCGCGCGGAACGATTTCGTCACGGTGGGTACTTTCGACGGCTCTCCGTCCACGGTCGACTTCCCCACCGAGAACTACGTCACCAAATCCACTCGGAACAATGAGGGGCACCAGACCGAGGACGCCCAAACCGCGAGAACTTGTCTGGCAAACGCCCTGAAAGCGGCGCTGGCACAAGAACCGAAAAGCTCCGGATCGGACATCCTCGCCGCTGTGGACATGGCCCGTGAAAAACTCGCCAAGTCCACCGGGCCGAAGACGATAGTCATCGCAACGGACGGTGTCCCGACAACGGGCTGCGCCGACCTGACCCACGTCACCATCGGCGACCAGGCAAGCATCGAACGGGTCGTCGAGAACTGCCGGCCGTCACTGCGGCTCCGGCCGAACCTCAACGGAATCACGTTGGAAATGATCGGCATCGGTCGATCGGCAAGCGATCTTTCCCAGCCAACATATGTTCAGCTCAGTTGGCTACAGGACCTGTGGTCGAAGCTCTGCGAAGTCCTCAAAACAAAAGAAGCGTGCTCCGTGTCGACTGCACCCATCAAATCCGGGACGGATCGGCGACGCGGCACGGAACAAAAGTCTGCCGACCCGGTGGTCAAGTATCCGCCGGACGACGAGGGATACAAAACTGCGAATGGCGGCGTGGCGTTCACTTTGAGCGCCGACGCGTTATTCTCGCCCAACTCGGACCGAATCAAACGGGATGCTGAAGCCAGCCTGGTCGGCATCGCCCAGCAGATCGCCGGTCGCAAGGACACTCATGTGGACGTCAATGGTTACACCGAGGCGCAGGCCGATGAGCAGCTGAACCTCGATCTTGCCACCCGGCGGGCGAACGCCGTCAAGAACTGGCTCAATGCACACGGAGTCACCGGTACAGCCGCACACGGCAGTGCCGGAACCGCACCGAACTGCCACCCGAAGCCACAGAACGACACCGAACGGCAATGCAACCGACGCGTCGACATCGTCGCCACGAAGTGACCGAGGAAGGCAAAGCATGACGGAAAACGGCTCGAGTCGGGTGATCGCGCCGGCCTCTCTGCCATTTTTTCCGGCCAAGGGATGCCCGCCATCGGTGCCGTGCGGCGCACCACCGATCGAGCGAACTGCCGACCGGGCACCTTACGACCGCCAAGAGCTCAGCAATCTCGAAGGAGCGCGACTGACCCGCGCGGTGGTGGACGCGACCGCAGAGATCGACGAGGCCCGACCGGCGATCTCCGGCGAACTCGAGAACTTGGAGTGCGCCCGAAGGCAAGCCGAGCAGGCCGTAGCCGACCTGAAGTTCTTCGCGGCCGGCGGGGAATGCGCGACGAGCCGACGGGAGCTGGATGCGCTACGGGAATCACATGACAGCGACGGCGCCGAAACGCGGCTTCTCCGGCCACGTTGGCTGCCTTACTTGCTGTGGATCACTCTTGTTGCCAATGGGTTGTACGATACGATGTTCTTTTCCACGACTTGGCGGCAACTGGCCGATGTCTCCAATGAAGCATGGACCGTACCGTGGGCCATCTCGTTCTTGCCAGGGTTTACTATCACCGCGGCTTTGCTCATCAGTGGCCACCAACTCGCCGTCATGGTTGCACGAAAAAGAGCAATCGAGGAGCGGTCGAAATTTCGGATACGATGGCGCCGGAAGGGATTGTTATCCTGGCGTCAAGTCACTGAGACCCGGGACCAAAAAGCTACGCCATGGCCAATATGGGGAATTGCAATTTCGTTCACTCTCCTTGTTCTCTCCACGGTAGGTGCATGGGCACTCATCAGGGCCGTCCAGGCCGAAACGGCCGGCAGCGTATCCATCAACCCCGTCTACTTCGTTCTCATTCTCCTCATGTTCTCAATTACGGCGATAGTCGCGGAAATCGCCCACCACAACCCCGCCGCGGACAACGAGAAGAGAGTGCACGGGTTGATGACCAAGACCGAAGTGCGTCGCGACGCACTGATCACACGAGCACGCGAAGCACTCGTCGGCTTCACGACCGTTCACAAGCAGCTCGCGCTCCTACTGGAAAGCTTGCAAGGACGCGCCCATCGTCACCTCGACTTGGCCTGGGCGGCGATCCTCGAAGAGCGGGACGGCCACGGCTTGGCCGGAGACATGGCTCCGGAGTTTTCAAATCAGGACGAGGCGGAAGCCCGCTTCGACGGCATGCGGGAACCACAGATCCGAAGCGCTCTGTTGACGTCGGCCAAGCAGGCGCTCGAGGAAAACGCTCCCACGGCCATCGATAAGGAGATGCAACAGCTATTCGATGAACTGGCTGGTCAGACGCGAAGCAGTCTCGTCGAGGCCGCCACACCGACAGACCCATCACCGTCATAGCGTGCCAAGCTCCAGAAGGGTGCGGCCGGTGTTCAACCGATCACCGGCCCCGCTCCGACGTCTGCCAACGGCACGTCTTGCCGGGATCACTCATCCAACCTCAGCTGACGCCGTGATGATCGGCTGTCATCGGGCGCAACGCATCGCTGACCTGGCCTCTTGAGGGGGCCTCGACCATGTGGTCGGTGAGCGATCACACGCGTCCTACCTCACCAACGGCCTTCCCCGGCTAGGGCGCGTAGGACGCGTATATCGGACCTGCACTCGTTGATGGAACAGCTGTAAGCCGACTCGCATTCGGCGTGACTGCTGGGCAGCCTTCTCGCTCGACCACCGCGGCGGTGACCTGCACCCGCCCTCGATCTCCGTGACGCCGGCCGGGGTGGCGATCAGCCGGACCTTCGAACCGACCAGGACGGGCCCGGGAACCGCACCTTTTCAGGCCGCGGCTCACCGAGAGCGGTTCCGGCTCATCGCGTGGGGCGGACTCCAGCAACCGGGCGACGGCGGATCACCTGTGGTCCGGCCAGCTACCTCCCCCGTCCCCCCACGTTGGCGGCACCCGAACCGTCACCGGCGAGAGTGCTCGACACAGTCGGCGACGTCGCTGCGCTTCTTCGGGCTCCGACACCGGCAAGCCTCGCGGTCACCAGCCCGGAACTCCACGCGACACGAGTACAACCAACCTTCCTTGCCGAGGCACTAGCCGACCATTACGACGGGTGGTTCCTTGGTGCCGTCGGACGCGATGACGGCGTACCTGTCGCTCACCTTGCGCAAATCGACGTCGTGGACCCACCACTCACCGCGGACCGGGAGCGTCGCCGTTACGGCGCCGTCGGTCGGTGACAGCTCGTTGAGGTAGAGCCTGTCGGTCGCCACCACCAGTCCGCCGGTCGTCGACTCGACCGTGACCACGTCACCGTCGATGGCGGTGCGCCACACCTGTGTCCCGGTCTTCAGCGAGAACGCGGCCACGGCAGTGCGCCGGTCCTCACCAGGGGCGCTGACGGGGGCGATCAACAGGCCGTCCCGGACGACCAGCGGGCGGACCGGTCGCGCCCGCCAGTAGGTCTGCTCGACCGGCGGCATGTCGTAGTCCGGACCGGAGCGGGGGATGCGGGCCTGCACCTGTCCCTCGTCGCTGAAGGAGATGACGACGTCCTCGGTCCGGCTGCCCTCCTCGACCGCGCGCACCACGACCGGGCGCGCCGCCAGCAGCGCCACCGAGGCCATCGGCGGTTCGACCGGCACCTCCGCCCGCCAGCGTTCCCGCCCGCTCGCCGGGTCCACAACGACCACGTGCAGGCCCGCGTTCTCGCAGGAAACCAGCATGGCCACCTGGTCGGCACTCGCCGCCACCCCGGCAGGTGTGCACCCCGGTTCAACGTCGAGGCGCCATCGTTCGTCGTGCTCTCGCAGCCCCACGCCCCTCAGCCCGGTGGGTTCGGTGAAGACCGCGAGCCCCGAGGCGACCGCCAGCTCGTCGCCGGCCATTGCGGGGCCGTACGGGCGGTCGCTCGCCGTCCGGGCCAGCTGCCACAGGGACTTGCCCGTGCGCAGGTCCATCGCCACGACGGTCGCGCACGGCCGGCCGTCGGCCGCCCACGCGACCAGGCCGACGCCGTCCTCGACGTCCCGGCTCATCGTGCACAGCGCCTGGCGGCCCGGGACCTCCGTCGTCCAGGCGGTCCCCGTGGTGGTGTAGCCGATCAGCCGGTCGGTACGGGCCCGCACCACGAGGTCGCCGTCGACCCAGCTGCCCGCACCCATCACGTCGGCAGGCCGGTCGAGCGGGGCGGACCACCGCACCTCCAGGAACTGTCCGCGCAGTCCGTCGTAGACCAGCGCACCCGGCCAGACGCCGGCCAGCACCCCGACGACGGCGATGATCGCGCTCCAGCGGCGGCGCCGTGGCAGAGCCCCCCGCTTCTCGAGGGCGCTGTGCACGAATGCCAGTCCGCCCAGCCCCGCGAAGGTGCACCCGAAGGCGAGCAACAGCACCCCGGTCAGCCCCTGCGGGCAGGGTCCCTTGAACCGGCCGCAGTTGCCACCCGCCTCACTGCTCAGCGCGGTCCACCCGAGCACGTGGAGCACGATCCCCATGCCCAGCACCGCCGCGGCAAGCGCGAAACCCGCCTTCAGGACAGGCGCGCGTCTCCTCGGGGGAGGCGGACTCGGCGTCTCGGAGGGTTGTGCAGCGGACACGGGTCGCCGGCGGAGGTTCGGCCTGCGTCTGCGGCGTCGCCGATCGGCCTTGTTCACGGTGACCCCCCGCTCCTGACCTCAACGAACGCGGGACGATACCAAGATCGGCAACCGGGGAGATGAACGGGACCGTGAACCGGCAGCAGCCTCCCGGCCCGGCGATCCGTCGACCGGATGCATTCGGTACCGATGCGCGGTGCTCCGGCCGGGCGTCGTCCAGCCGCCGGTGATCGACTCCACGTCGCGCCGCGGCAGAAGTGCGTTCGTCTGCACTCGACAAGGCGATCTGTCCGGCCTGAAGTCCGCGTCGACCTACCAAGGCGAAGTCATCCGGTTCAAGCAAACGCCGATGCCGCACCTCACGTCATGCCAACCCATCAGCGAGGTCCTCGCTGTCGAGGAGCAGGGCCGGTTGTGGGAGCAGGAGTTCGGCAATTCGATCATGGACGAGACCGGCCTGATCACCAAGGGCGGCAACTACTGCTGGCCGGCGTGCGAAGGCCCGTCCGGGACGTGCGGTACGGCGCGCTTCATCGCCCCGAAGCGAACGACTTCCGTGCCGTCGACAAGCTTTCGCCGGACCTGATCATTCCGCGGGTTCGACCGGCGACGTCCCATTCGGCGTGGCAGGTCTGCCGAGTGCGGTGGCGCAGCAGGGCGTGGCATTCCCGTTGGGTGATGACGGACAGCCAACCGGGCAGTGCGGCGGGCGTGCGCAGGTCGGCCAGGTGGGTCACCAGCCGCAGCCAGACCACGCCGGCCACGTCGTCGGTATCCGCGGCGGCCATGCCGTAACGGCGGCATGCCGACCGCACCAGCGGGGTGTAGCGCCGCACAATTTCCTGCCAACTGGATGGGTTGCCGCGCACCGCATCGTGCACCAGACGCGCCACGAGATCGTCGTTGTTCGACATGGTGTCTCCATCGGTGAGGATTCGGCCGCCTTTCCGACCGGAATCGGTGTCCGCCTTTCTAAGCGGTCCAGCCTGCAGGCCGCCTGCAATGCACATGCAGGAGCGGCGCCCGGGTGCAGCGACGACGGATCGCGCCACGGCGTCGCTGGGGACAGATTCACACGACGATCGCGGGAGTCCTCGCCGCCGGCACGTCCGGGCGCTGACTACCGCTTCGTGAGCAGCCGGGTCTGTTCGCGCAGGACGTCGACCTACGTCGGTCCAACAGGTCACCGAGTCGGCCGCCGAGCAGCAGCAGGCTGCCGAACGCCAGGGCGTAACCCGTGATGACCCACTGCGGCTGCCGTCGCTGAAGCCGAGGTCTTGCTGCGCCTCGGGCAGCGCGATGTTCACGACGGTCGCATCGAGCATGACCAGCACCCACCAGCGCACGGCATGTGACCCGCGAAGGCACTGAGAGCTGCGCTGCCGAGCTGCCCGGCACCGGATACCCCGGCGCCGGGCAGCTCGGCAGTGGTCACTCCCCCGCGTTCAGCAACGCGGCCAGTACCTCGGGCCGTTCCAGGGCGATGAAGTGGCCCGCTCCCGGCACCTGGGTGAAGGCGGCGTCGGGCAGCAGGTCCTTGTTGGCCTGCCGGTCCGAGGGCCGGGACCAGTCCTTCTCGCCGTAGACGAGGTGGATCGGCGCCTTGATTTCGGGGTAGCGCGAGCGGGCCGCGATGAGGCTGGGCAGGTTCTGGTAGACGCCCCGGGCCACGGTGGCGTAGCCGGGACGCTTGCCCACCTGGAGGAGTTCGTCCAGGTAGTCCTCCCGCAGAGCGCCCTTGTCGCCGAGCCCGCCCCGCAGCATCCTGCGCATCGCGGCCTTCGGTTCCACCCCGGCGATCACCGGGCCCACGCCCGGCGCGAGGACGCCGGCGACGACCACCCGGGCGAGGAGGCCGGATCGGGCGATGCCGCCGGCGAAGTCGTAGGCGTTGACCGCGATGACGCGCCGGACCCGGTCGGGCAGGTCGGCCGCGGTGGTCAGGGCGAGCACCGCGCCCATGGACTCGCCCAGCAGCGTCACGTCGTCGAGGTCGAGTTCGGCGAAGAGCCGTTCGACGCCCGCACGCATCGCCGGCTCTTCGTAGGACGCACCGGGCACGATCTCGGAGTACCCCATCCCCGGGAGGTCGAGCGCGTAGACAGTGTGCTGGTCCCCGATCGAGGGGATGAGGTAGCGGAAGTGCTCGGCCTGCGTGCGCACGGTGTGCAGCAGGACCACGGGAGCGCCGGTGCCCGCCTTGAGGTAGCGCAACGTCCCCTCGTGCTGTCCTCGGGCGGCGAGGGTGTGGCTGGTGGTGCCGGGAATGTGGATCGTCGGACTCGACGTCTGCTCGGGCATTGCGCCTGCTCCTGGGATGACACAGCTGGAAACCGTTCGGTTTCCAGCAGGGTAAACCGAACGGTTTCCCACGGCAAGCCGAAGTGGCCCGTACCGGCAGCG
>NZ_NMUL01000029.1 GCF_002234595.1 Amycolatopsis vastitatis | reverse complement strand
CCCCCAGCTGCCGGAAGACGTGCAGGATCCGCTCACGGGACGAGCCGTCGTCCGGCGGGGGCAGCAAACCGGCCACGAAGGCCGCCGCGCCTTCCTTCAGGCTCGCCGCCAGCAGTTCGTCCTTGCTCTCGAACAGCTGATACAGGGACCGCTTCGACACCCCGGCCGCCTTGCACAGCGCCTCGACACCGATGCCGACACCGTCCCGGTAGGTGAGCGTGGCCGCCGCCTCCAACAGGCGCTCCCGGGAGTTTGGTTTCGTTTCGGTGGTCATACTGCGAGGTTAGCCCGGTTTCGCCGAATTGAAAACCGATCGGTTTACAGCAGTGCGCGCGATCATCGCACGAGGCAGGGACGTTTGCTGTCGAACTCCCAGCCGGAAACCAGGTAGCGCATCCCGATCGCGTCGTCCCGGGCGCCCAGTGCCTTCTCCCGGTACAGCTCGTGGGCGGCGAGGAGCCGCTCCCGGTCGAGGCGGATGCCGAGGCCGGGACCGCCGGGAACCGCGATCTCGCCGTCGACGATGCGGGGCGGGGCCACGGTGAGCCGTTCCAGGCCTTCCTGCCAGATCCAGTGCGTGTCCAGGGCGTTGTACTCGCCAGGGGCGGCGGCGCCGCAGTGGATGACCATGGCCAGGGAGATGTCGAAGTGGTTGTTGGAGTGGCATCCCCAGGTCAAGCCCATCGCGTGGCACAGCTGAGCCACCCGGACCGACCCCTGCATGGTCCAGAAATGCGGGTCGGCCAGCGGGATGGAGACCGAGTTCAGGGCCAGCGCGTGGGTCAGCTGCCGCCAGTCGGTGGCGATCATGTTGGTCGCGGTGGGCAGACCGGTCGCGCGGCGGAACTCGGCGAGGACTTCGCGTCCGGAGTAGCCGTCCTCGGCGCCGCACGGGTCCTCGGCGTAGGCGAGGGTACCGACCAGGGGACGGCACAGCTCGATCGCTTCGCGCAGGGACCAGGCGCCGTTCGGATCGAGCGTGATCCGGGCCTCGGGAAAGCGTTCTTTGAGCGCGAGGATCGCGTCGACCTCTTCCGCGCCGGCCAAGACGCCGCCTTTGAGCTTGAAGTCGCGGAAGCCGTACAGGTCGTAGGTGGCGTCGGCCTGGCGGACGATCGCCTCGGGTGTCAGGGCTTCTTCGTGCCGGATCCGGTACCAGTCGGCAGCCGAGCCGGGTTCGCGGGCGTATTCGAGGTCGGTGCGGTCGGGATCGCCGACGTAGAACAGGTAGCCGAGGACCCGGACGGAGTCGCGCTGCTGTCCGTCACCGAGCAACGCCGCGACCGGCACCTCGAGGTGCTGCCCCAGCAGGTCGAGCATCGCCGCCTCGACGGCGGTCACCGCGTGGACGGTGGTGCGCAGGTCGAAGGTCTGGGCGCCGCGGCCGGCGGTGTCGCGGTCGGCGAACCGGTCGCCGATCTCGCGAAGGACGCGCTTGTAGTCCCCCACCTTCGCGCCGACGACGAGCGATTCGGCCTCGCGCAGCGTCCGGGTGATCTTTTCCCCACCTGGCACCTCGCCCAGGCCCGTGCGTCCCTCGGAGTCCTCCATGACGACGATGTTGCGGGTGAAGTAGGGGCCGTGGGCGCCGGAGAGGTTCAGCTCCATGCAGTCCCGGCCGGCGACCGGGTAGACGGAGAAAGCGGTGACGATCGGCTGCTTGACGCTCATGGATGTCTTCCTGTGACGGGTTGATCAAACGTTGAGGGCACCCAAGATGCCGTCAAGGGCGAGGACGCCGCCGAGGCCGAGGATGGCGAGGACCGTGGTGTAGGTGGTCCGGACCTTGATCGCTTCGACGACCGAGAGGTTGAAGTACTCCTTGAACAGCCAGAAGCCCGGGTCGTTGACGTGGGAGAAGGCGATCGAACCACAGGAAACGGCCAGCACCATCAGCACGGGGTTGATCCCGCTGCCCGCCACCAGCGGCAGCACGACGCCGGAGGCGGTGACGACGGCGACCGTGGCGGAGCCGAGCGCCACGCGCAGGATGACCGCGATGAGCCAGGCGAGGACGAGCGGCGAGATGGGCCAGCTGTGCGTGACGTCCTTGATGTAGTCGGAGATCCCGCCCTCGACGAGAACATTCTTGAAGGCGCCGCCGGCTCCGATGACCAGCAGGATCATCGCCATCGCCTTGGCCGCCGAGGCGCAGGAGCCGCCGACTTCTTCGAGGCTCCGGCCGATTCGCGGGCCGAACACCCAGATTGCCAGCAGCAGGGTGAGCAGCAACGCGATCGGGGCCGAGCCGATGAAGGCGATCAAGTGCATGAAGTGGCTGTCGCTGGAAACGGCCAGTTCGGTCACCGCGGCGCCGGCGATCAGCACCACGGGGAACAGCGCGACGCCCAGGGACCAGCCGAGCCCGGGCATTTCCTCGTCGGTGAACTCGCGTTCGCCGACCAGGCCGGTGGGGACGGCGGGATCCATTCGCTTGACGAACGGCAGCCGCGGCCACACGAGGGCGATGAGCGCGCCGGCCGGGATGGCGATGAACAGCCCGTAGAACAGTGTCAGTCCGACCGAGGCGTGGAAGGTCGCGGCGACGGCGGTCGGGCCGGGGTGGGGCGGCAGGAAGCTGTGCATGGTCGACAGGGCGATCGACATCGGCAGGCCGACCCACAGCAGTTTGGCTCCGGTGACGCGGACCAGGGTGAACGCGATGGGCACGATGATGACGAAGGCGACCTCGTAGAACATGGTCACGCCGATGAGCATGGACGTGACGACCATGGCCACCTGGACCCACCGTGGGCCGAACGCGTCGAGGAGCTTGCCGGCGATCCGCTGCGCGGCCCCGGAATCGCCCATCACCCGGCCGACCATCGCCCCGAGACCGATGGTGAGCATCGTGTCCCCGATCTGGCCGCCGATGCCGTCGGACAGCACATCGGGGATGTCGGCCAGGGGAATGCCCCGGACGATCGCCACGGCCACGGCGACGAGGAGCAAGGCGGCGAAGCCGTTCAGCTTCAGCTTCGTCATCAACAGGAGCAGGATCACAACGCTGATACCGACCACGACGAGTGGCATGTCAGTTCCCCTTTGAACTGTGGGTCGAGCAGGCGGGTGAGCTCAGGCGAGCCGGCGCGCGGCTCCGACGAGGGCAAGTCCGGTGTCGAGGACCTTCGCGAGGTCGGCGAGGTCGTCCGGCCCGGGGTCGGTCAAGGGCGCACGGACGGGGCCCACGGGCAGCTCACGCAGCCGGGCGGCCGCCTTGACCAGTGAGACGGCGTAACCCGGCACGCGGTCGCGTAGTTCCACCAGCGGCACGTAGAACTCCCGCAGCAACTGGTCGACGGCGTCGTCGTCCGATGCGGTCAGGGCGGTGAAGAAGGCGCGCGCGATCTCGGGCGCGAAAGCGTGCACAGCCGAGGAATAGGCCGGAACGCCCACCGTGGCGTAGGCGCGAGCCTGGATTTCGGCGGTGGCCGCGCCGTTGAAGAAGAGGAAGCCGCTCGGCGCCGCGAGGGTGAGCCGCTGCAGCAGGTCGAGGTCGCTGCGCCCGTCCTTGAGGCCGATGACGGTCGGGATCTCGGCGATGCGGCGCAGGCCGGCGGCGGTGAACGAGACCTGGTCGCGCTGGTAGGCGATCAGCGGCAGCCGGGTCCCGCCGGCGATCCGGCGCAGCTGCTCCACCAGGCCGTCCTGCGGGGCGGTGACCAGGTAGTGCGGCAGCACCAGCAGGGCATCCGCCCCTGCCTCCTCCGCGATCCGGGCGAACCGCCGCGCCTGGGCCCAGCCGTAGCCGATGCCCGCGACCACCGGCACCCGGCCGCCCGCCACCTCGACCGCGGTCGTGACGACCGAGCGGTACTCGTCCTCGTCCAGCGCGCCGAACTCCCCTGTCCCGCAGGCCGGGAACACCGCCCCCGGCCCCGCGGCGAGCTGCGTGCCCAGGTACGTGCGATACGAGTCCGGATCGAGGTCCCCGTTGTCCCCGAAGCTGGTGAGCGGGAAGGAAAGAACTCCGCCCGCCATGCCGTCGCGCAGCCGCTCGGCGACGGCTTCGGGGGTGTGTGCGTTGATCAGATTCATGAACAACGTCCCTATATGCAGATGCTGTCTATGTATGCAGATGGAGGGTAGACAGGTGAACGCCGGGGGTCAATGGGCGCGCCGAGTGCGGACTTACGATGGGGGCATGTCGGAGGGTGACGAAGGCCAGGCCACGGGAGTCCGCGGGGTGAAGTCCGCGGCGCGGACCGTCGCGCTCCTGGAGCTGCTGGCCGCACGAGGCGATCGGCCTGCCCGCCTCGACGAGCTCGCCGCGGAGCTGGGCGTGCCGCGCAGCAGCATGTACCAGCTGCTGCAGACCCTCGTGGCCTGCCACTGGGTGCGCACAGACGTCACCGGCTCCCTGTACGGGATCGGTATCCGCGCCCTGCTCACGGGCACGAGCTACCTCGACACCGATCGGCGCGTGCGCGTGATCCGCCCCTATCTGGACGAGGCCTCGGACGCGCTCGGCGAGACGATCCACCTGGCGCGGTTCGACAGCCCGAACGTCGTCTACCTCGCCACTCGCGAGTCCCACGAATACGTGCGCACGATAAGCCGGGTCGGCCGCCGGATCCCGGCGCACGCCGGAGCGCTCGGCAAGGCGCTGCTCGCCGAGCGTTCCGACGCCGAACTCGCACACCTCGCCGAGCCGCTCACCGCGCTGACCGAGAACACGCACACCGACCGCGCGTCACTGCTGGCCGACCTGGCGCAGGTCCGCGAGCGCGGGTACGCGATCGAACACGAGGAAACCGTGCCGGGGATAGCGGGCTTCGGGTTCGCCCTGCGCTACGACACCCCCGCCATCGACGCGATCAGTTGCTCGGTCCCCCTGGCCAGGCTCACCGCGGACCACGAATCCCGCATCGTGACCGTCATGGGCGAGATCCGGCTGAAGATCGAGACCCTGCTGGCGCCGGGCGCCCCCGACTGGCGCTGACGGTCACCCCCCTCCCCGGTCCGATCTCCGGGATCAGAACATCGTGTTGTCGTCGGCGGAGGTTCTCCGCCACGTCCTGGACCACGTCCCGGTGTTCGACGATCTTCCCGTCCGCGCGCACCCGGAGTGCTGCGGGGCAGGGCTGGTCGCCCACGAGAGCGATTGCGCGCGTCTCGGGAACTCCCAGCATCAGCAGGCTCGTGATCGTCGCTGCTCGGGCGCCGAGAGTCCCGTTCGACCGATCGCTGTCCGCGATGGCGAACACGGCGCCGTAGGCGAGCTGGCTCAGAATGCCTGCCGGCAGGTGCTGCGCGAACACGTCGCTGTCCTGTCCCCGTTTCACGAGGTCGGCGAGAAGTTCATCGACTGGCCCGAGCAGGCCGTGGATCGCCTCGCCGTACTCGCCACGGCGCAACGCCAACAGCACTCGGTACCGGTGTGCCACCGGCCAGCCGCGGGCGATGAATTCGACCCACGTCGCGTCCGCTTCCGCGGCGGAGGCGTTGCGCCGACAAGGGCGGGCACTTCGCGGCCTTGGAACAGCCCGACATCCTGGTCAGCGAAATCCGCACCGGCCTGCGCACCCTTCGTTCCCGATACCAACACTCAAGCTCAGGAGCGCACGCGTATCACTCGGGCTTCACTGAATCGACCAAAGGCGGAAAGCCTGCGCCACAGCGCGAACAAGAACGTCAGGTTGATCGCCTGCGTGCGCAAGCTGACCACGCCGGATGCCGCGCACTGGTCGGGTGGTCCTGATCTCGACGCCGAGACCCGCGCCTTGCCCACCTTCACCGCTATCGCAGCGACAGTCGGGTACAGGTCGCGGTGCGGGATGAACGCGAGAAGCCGTCTCCGGCGGCTCCGTGACACATCAGGTCCGGCACCAGGGCCGAAAAGCCGCGTGCGGTTGTGACTGGCCGGTTGTCCAGGTGCCGCCGTCCGCGGCGGGCGAGCTGGTCATCGCGTTCCGGGAGGGATCAACTCGATCCAGATCAGAATGAGGGGAGCCACTGATCGCTTCCCGAACGCCCGACGGCAATGCGGGAGATCATGCACTCATGCTGGTGCGCGGAGTTGACGAAGTGTGTAGCCGCGGCCCGCGGGGTCCAGTGCCCGGGTTGCCTGTTTGAACAGGTACTCGGCCCGTTCGTAGGACAACCGGCTCCGGCCCGTGTCCGGGCACAGATCCCGGGTCGAGGGCATCCGGGCCGGCCCGGGCCTGCGCTCGGCCAGGAACAGGGGGCCACGGGTGCGTCCCGTCAGCAGATCAGGCAGCAGCCGTGCCGTGGCGGAACGCCAGCTCACCCAGGTGCCGCTTGCCCAGGCGCGACGGTCTTCCAGGTCGAGGTCCTCGACATCGAGCGACAGCACGACTCGCACCTGGGCCGCCGACTCGTGGAGCAGGCGCCACAGGGTCTGTTCGCGCACCGGTGCGTCGAGAGTCCACAGGCGCTCGAGGTGCTCGGTGCCGATGGCCGGAATCCGCTGGTGCGTCTCGGCACGCCGCGGCAGCCCGGCCGCCAGGTCCGCCAGCGACCCCCATGCGGCGAACGACCGGATCGCTGATCGGTGCCGGTTCCAGGTTTTCGCCGCGGCGTCGCTCCACGACAGCTCGAACACGTTCGTCACGTCCTGGGCCGTCAACGACTCGAGCGGCCGTCTGTCGCCCAAGGACAGACGCAAGCGCCGCAGTGTCTGCCCGTAGGAGCGCAGGGTCGCCGTGTCGAGGTCTCCTCGCGCCAGAAAGTCCGCGGCCGCCTGCGCGAGTGTCACGGCGGAGGTGTTCGTCTCCAGTTCGTGGGCACGGCGGAGGAGAAAGCCGCGTTCGGCCGCGTTCTTCGTCATCGCCGCCGCCCGTCCGAACTCGACGCGCGCCTCGGCGTGCCGTCCCAACCGGGCGAGCAGGTCGCCTCGGACGCTGGGCAGCAGGTGGTAGTCCCGCAGCGTGCGGTCGGTCGTCAGCTCGTCGACCAGCGCGAGCCCGGCTTCCGGTCCGCGCGCCTCGCCGACCGCGACAGCCCGGTTGAGCCGGACGATCGGCGTGGGCAGCAGCCGGACCAGCGCGTCGTACAGCGTCGCGATCTGGGTCCAGTCGGTGTCCTCCGCGGTGCGGGCCTGGGTGTGGCACACCGCGATCGCGGCCTGCAGCACATACGGACCGGGCGGCCCGCCGAGGTCCCGTGCCCGCAGCATGGCCGTGAACCCGCGGCGGATCAGCAACGGGTCCCAGCGTCCCCGGTTCTGCTCGTGCAACCGGACCGGTTCCCCGGACGGGCCGGTCCGCGCGGCCGATCGCGCCGCCTGGATCTCCATCAGCGCGACCAGCCCGTGCACCTCGGCTTCGTCCGGCGCCAGCTCGGCCAGCAGCCTGCCGAGCCGCAACGCCTCCTGACACAGACCCGGCCGCATCAGATCGTCCCCGGAGGTCGCCGCGTAGCCCTCGTTGAAGATCAGGTACACGACCTCGAGCACCGACGACAGCCGCCCGGCCAGGGACTCGCCGGCCGGCAGCTCGAAGGCGACTCCTTCCCGCGCCAGCGCCTCCTTGGCCGCGGCGACGCGCTGCGTGATCAGCTGTTCGGAGGTGAGGAACGCGCGCGCGATCTCGGCGGCGGTGAGCCCGCCGACGAGCCGCAGCGTGAGCGAGACCCGCTGCTGGGTCGGCAACACCGGGTGGCAGGACAGGAACATCAGCCTCAGGACGTCTTCGTGCTCGACGTCCTGAGGCTGGTCGAGCTCGCGGGCGAGGTCCTCGTGCCGGCGCTCGAGCCGGGCCGCCCGCCGCAGGTGGTCGATCGCGCGTCGCTTGGCCGTGGTCATCAACCAGGCACCCGGATTGTCCGGCACCCCGGACTCCGGCCACTGCTCGAGCGCGGCGACGAGGGCATCCTGGGCCAGCTCCTCGGCCAGTCCCACGTCACGCACGATCCGCGTGAGACCGCCGATGATGCCCGCCGATTCGAGCTTCCAGACCGCGTCGACCGTGCGGCGGACGTCGATCACGGCCCGAAGACCTGCTGGATGATGCTCTCGCCGTCCCCCACCACCTTGCGGAAGCGGCGGGCCAGCTCGATCGCCTCTTCCTCGGAGCGCACCTCGACCAGCGCGAAGCCGGCCACCGCCTCCTTGGCCTCGGTGAACGGTCCGTCGGTCACCGTGATCTCGTCACCGGCGGAGGTGACCCGGATGCCCTTGGGGTTCAGGCCGCCGGTGGCCAGAAGCACCCCCGCCGCGGTCATCTCCTCGATGAACTTGCCCATCTCGGCGTAGAGCTTCTCGTCGGGGGTCTGGTCGGTGGCCTTGGACATCATCAGGTAGCGCATCGGCTTGCCTCTCGTCTCTTCCGTGGCGGTTCGCCTGTCACCCCGACGTCGAACACCCTAACCGACAGGGAACGCGGTCATTCCCTGTCACATCGGCCGGGCGACGGCTGGGCAAGAACGGAATTTCGAGAAAGGACCGACATGACCACCACGACCCAGCGCTCCACCGCCTCCGCCCGGCTGACCTGCCTGGCGGTCGCGGCGCCACTGTGGGCCACCGTCTCCCTGGCGCAGGCGGCCCTCCGCGACGGCTTCGACCTGACCCGCCACCCGCTCAGCATGCTCAGCACCGGCTCGCTCGGCTGGCTGCAGATCGCGAACTTCGTCGTCGCCGGTGTGCTGATCGTCATCGGCGCGACCGGCCTTCGCCAGGCCCTGAGCAGCACTTGGGCGCCACGGCTCGTGCTGGTCAACGGTGTCGGGATGCTCGCGGCCGGCATCCTCCCGATGGACCCTGCCGACGGCTTTCCCGCCGGGACACCGGCGGGGATACCGCAGACGATGTCGTGGCACTCCTACGGGCACATGGCCGCCGGCAGTATCGCCTTCATCTCGCTCATCGCCGCCTGCTACGTCCTCGGCCGCCACTTCGCCCGCACCGGCAACCACCGTGACGCCGTGGTTTCCCACGTCACCGGAAGCGCGTTGCTGCTCGGCGACGTCTGGGCGATGACCGGTGGCGCGGCCGGTTCGCTGACCCTCGCCGTCGGTGCCATCACCGCGATGCTCTGGGTCGCCGTCGTCGCCGCCCGCCTCCGCTGAACCGCGCGGACACGGGTGATCTTCACCGGCCGGTCGCCAGGGCGACCGGCCGGCCGCTCGAACTCCTCGCGGAAGTGGGCGCCCTGCCGGTCTGGCGGGATCGCGAAGCCGTCGCCCCGTTCCCAGTGGTTTCAGCACGCGAAACCTCCGGCTCAGTGTCCGGAGGGTCGGACACTGGATAGCCACAGAGTGAACACCGCGACCGGCCAAGCTGACGGCGACCGTGTCCCCGTCCGTCGATCAGATGGCGCAGCTTTCTGGATGTAGCGCAGCGAAGCCACCGACTGTTACCAGTTCTTTACCCGTTCGGACGATTGCTGACGATTGGTTGACCGACAAACATTTACGACAGTCGATAATTGCTGTGAGGAGCCGATGTGGAGCCGGCGTTAGGGCTCGACCTGGACACGGCCGATCTTGTCCGTCCGTACTTCCGCACCCATGGACGTACGCGGCCCACGCGCACGCTCCCCGTCGAAACGCTCATTGCGGCAACCGAGCGAGGCCGTGCTCCGGAGCACGCCTGCTCCCGCGAAGAGGCGGCAATCTGCCTCCTGTGCCGCTCGTCGCAATCGGTCGCGGAAATCGCCGCGTATCGACGAATTCCCCTGGGCGTCGCACGGGTCCTGGTGTCCGACCTCGCCGACCGTGGCCTGGTGGCTGTCCAAGACACGCAGCTGGCCCCCGGCGATCGTCCCAGCATCGACTTCATGGAGCGGGTTCTTCGTGGTCTTCACGCAATGACGTAACTACTCTCGCCGCAACCTCGCAGCCGAACCAAGTGTGCGGCCTGGCCGATTTGGGAAGCACCTGATCCGACGCCGCGACCGCCGCCGACACCTCGCGCGCCGGCACTTCAGAGACCCCGTGCCTCGTCCCGGGTTGAACTGGGGCAATTCGACATCGAGCGGGGCCGGTCCCCACCTCACCCACCGACGCTACCGCGGCCTATGCGGTCAGCCGGAGCCGTGCACCGCAACCACGCACTGTCGAACCACATTTCCACCGACCACGGCCCCACCTCCGAAGTCGGTGCAGCAACACACCCTGTGGGGTCCCAAAAGTCGCTCAACGGCGCTGACCAGCGGAATTACGCAGCCCGTTCGTCGGCCAGCGAACTCGAGCTCCCCCTGCGCCCGGCGCCGCTGAACGTCACGTGCGCTGCGTGCGTGGACAGCGCCGCGGCCCGGTCGTAAGAACCCACCGGCGCGCGGGTCACCCGCCAACGCCCGCTGCCCAGGCACACCGTGCCACCGCCCGCGGTGCTCGCCGCGTCGATGGCCGCCTGGATCGGCACGCGGTCGTCCGCGTCGTCGTCCGGCACCGCCCCGAAGGCCGCGGGGTCGAAACACCCACCGGCCCCCGAGCCGGCCTTGGACCCGGCCGCGCGCGATGCGCCACTCCTCCCACGTGTACTTGCGAGCACGGGCATGGCCGGCATCTCGTTGACCTTGACATCCACGAGATGCGCCGCGGCGGTAACCGCCACGCAGCCGTGGAACCACACCGCGGCCCTCCACCGCAGCGTGAGGTGGGTATGAGCCGACGGCGGCTACACCAGCGCCGACCTCGTCGACTGGGCCAAGAACACCCTGCGGATGACACTCGACATCGTCAAGAAAATCGTCGGTCGGAAAACCTCCGTCACAGCGGGCCAGGACCACCTAACCAAGATCAAAGACAGGCTTGCCCCGGAGGGCGGCCCTCCGGGGCCGAAGGCGGCTCGCATACGGTCACGCCTCACCGGTTAAGCCTCACGCCGGCGTGAACCACCAGGTTCCGCTGCCGGTGTCGTACCAGCCGAAGGCGGTTTTCCCGGCCGTCATGGACAGCGGCGTGCCGATCTTGCCGGCGCCGGTGCCGTCGGTGGTGGCGTTCCAGGTGCCGGTGGCGTGGAGCACGATCATGCCGCTGAACCCGGCCGGCGGGTTGATGTTCTTGAGCGTGCCGCCCGTTCCCGGCGCCACGGCGTGGAAGGGATGGGTGATGGTGATCGCCTTGTCGTTGATGGTGAGCGGCGCGCCGGTCGTCTGGACGTGGCTCATCACTCCGCTGTCGCGCGATTCGGTGGAGATGCCGCGGCCGGGTTCGATGTGGAATTTCCCGAACCAGGCGTTGGCCCCGTCCTTCGCCTCCACCAGACACGACCGGTCTTTGGGGTCTTCAGGGTTGGTGTGGTTGAGGTAGTTGCGCACGAGCAGGAAGATCGAGTCCACCCCATCAGGGATCTTGAACGAGGTGCGGTGGAGGCCGGTGTTGTAATCGTCGTGGCCGGGCAGCGCGCGGATGTAGTAATTGTGGCTGCGCAGCGGGCCGGTGTAGTACAGCTGCTTGTAACGGGGGTCGCCGGAGGAAAACGTTGTGGTGATGAACAGTGTGTAAAGACCGTCACCGCCATCGTCGACCATGGTGCGCGCGGTGAATGTATACCACTGCCCCGGGGTGACCGCGATCTCCCGGTAGAGGGCGAAGGGCACGTTGGTGCCTTGGTCCATATGCCAGAGTTGCGCGGCCCGAGTTCCCGGCGGCACCTCGGCGGGATGGTCTTTGATGGACCTGATGGAAAAGTCCATCGTGGTCGGCACGGTCCCCTTGAAGGCCCAGCCGTCGGCGATGCCGGGTACCGTCGATTCGACCACGAAGTCGCCGTTGGACACGATGTTGCCGCCGCCGCCGACGCCGCTGGGCATGGTGGGATGACTGGTGGAGTGCGGGCCGGTATAGAGGTTGTCCCCGTCGGTCTCATCGAGCACGTGGTCAGTGCTGTCGCTGAGCTGGCACGACTCGATGGTGTTCTGGCGCGAACCTTTGTGACACCGTACAGCGCCGAGCACGACCGGCTGCACCGACGGATCGGTCCACCTGCCGGGATTGCCGTTGCCCTCGAATTTGCTGCCGGAGAGCACGGTGTTGTCAGCGCTTCTGTCACCGAACTCCACACCAACTCCGTTCAGTACGAAGCTGCTGCGGAATCGGTTCGCGTCGGAAGCTTCGACGTAGATTCCGCAAATGTTCGACATGAAATTGCCGTCAAGGACGGTCCATGCGTCACCGTCGTTGGTCAGCGAGATGCCCCGGAGGCAGTTGGCGATCTCAGACGCCACGACGGTGTTGTAGTAGCCGCCGATTTTGTTGTCGTGGAAGACCTTTGCCCCGACGGGGAGCTGGCTCGGCGAGGGAGGCGGGCTCACGTCTTCGGACCTCAGTGCCCCTACCTCGAGCGCCGGATAGTCCGGATCATTCGGCCCCGCCACCGCTTGGACCGTACCCTGCACCAAGACCGGCTTTCCCTCGGACGACCGGTACTCGATGGCGATGGCAACGCCGTCGGCGTACAGCAGGTCGTCGGTCGCGGTGACGCGGAGCCACGAATCGTGTGATCCGGCCCGGACGTACGTCCGGAGCGCGGAGTCACGACCCTTGATGGCCGTACCGTGCCCGCGCATGCAGACGCGCTCGACGCGGGAGTAGCCCACGCCGGTGAAGTCGATGCCCACGCTGCCGGGCTGCCACATGTTGTTGTTGTTGTTGATGTTCAGGTCACGGATCACGACGTCCCTGGTGCCCTCGGGGTACGTGGCCGACTGGAACATGATGATCGGCGGTGGCGGTGGTGGCGGCGGGTCCTGGGGTGTTGTGGGTTTCGGCTGCGGCACCACGATCTCGGTAAACCTCGCACCGGACCCCGGGCCGGACCTGCCGTCACCGAAGATGGCCTGGCCGCTGTGGAAAAAGAGCGTGCGGTCGATGGGGTAGACCCCCGCGGGCAGATAGACGTTGGCGCCCGTGTCCAAGGCCGCCTGCAGGGTCGCCCTCGTGGTCGCCGGATCCGTGGGACTGACCGGTCCGAAACTCAACACGTTGACTGTGTTGTCCACGAGCGGGCTCCACCGGGTGCCGTCGTCCAGCCACAGCCGCGGCCGCGCCGTCGTGTCGGTGACCCGCGCCAGCCGCCCCGCGGAGCCGGCCGCGGGCAGCCGGCCGTACGGGAAACTCTCGATGATCGTCGGTGTCGTCGCGGTGGAGATGTCAGATACGCGGTAGTCGGTCATTTCGTCCCCCTGATCGCCAAATCATGACGGCGCCTGACCGATGCGCCGCCGACTGCTGTCAGGAGTCTGCATGCGGAAGGGGCGCGCAACACCGGGAGAATCCCTAGTCGCTTGGCGTCGCGCGGGCCTTTGCGGCGGGTTGATGTTCAACCGGTCGCCGGTTCGCCGTCTTTCCGGTGCGCGCCCCGGGCACGCATCTCGATGAGATACCGACGCGAGTTGATGCCGAGCTTCGCGTATACCCGCTGCAGGTGGTATTCGACCGTCTTGGTGGAGATGCTCAGCTGCCCGGCGATGTCCTGGTTGCGGAGTCCGCTGCCCGCCAGGTCGGCCACCCGCTGCTCCTGGGCCGTCAGCTGTGGCTGCTCGTCCCGCCGGCGGCGCCTGCCGCCGGCCACCGCGAGCTCCTCGTGCGCCTGCCGGGCCAGCCACCGCGCTCCGATCCGCTCGCTGAGATCGAGCGCCTCGCGCAACAGCTCCCTGGCCCGTACCGCCCGGCCCGCGCGGCGTACGAAGGCACCGTAGGCGAGCAGGGTCTCCACCCGTTCCAGCGGAAGCCGGACCTGGTCGTGGTGAGCCAGCGCCGCCTCGAAACACGCCTGCGCCCGCGCGTCGTCGCCGGCCGCCTCGGCCAGCCAGCCGCGGCCGGTCGCGGCGGCGATGCGGGGCCATCGGCAGGGCAGCCCCTCGGCACTGCGTTCGAGCCATTCGACGACGCGTACCGCGTCGGCCGTGTGCCCACGGCGGATGTGCGCCGCCATCGCATGGCGCGCCCAGGGAAGCAGGCAGGGCTCCCGGATGCCCTGCCGGGCGGTCTCGGCCTCGATGCGAAGGTAGAACTCCGCGGCCTCGTCCAACGCGCCTTCGCGGAGGTGACGCATTCCTCGCACGTGCCAGCCCCATTGCCTCGGCCACCAGCCGGGCCTGGTTTCGGCGGATGTTTCGCCTCGCCGGCACCAGGCATCGCTCTCGTCGAGCCGGTCCATCAGCAACAGGACGTACGCGTGGGCGAACGCGGCGGGCTGCTCGATCAACGGCACCACCTCGGCCAGGTCGCTGACCTTGTCGACGGTGTGGAGCGCCTCCTGCAGCCGGCCGAGGCGCAGCAGGGTCGAGTACGCGTAGCCCATCTGAAGCGAGGCCATCGCCTCCACCGCGCCGATCCGGTCCGCGACCTCGATGCCGACGCGGAAGGCCTGCTCGGCCTCGTCGAACCGTTCGGTGAACGCCGCCGCCAGGGCGTGCCCGCTCGCCGCGCTCCAGGTGTAGCTCAGCTCGGCCAGGTCGGCGACCGGACCGCGCTGCGTACCCTGCGCGGCGCGCGCCGCCGCGGCCAGGTCGCCGAGGTGGCTCGGATCGCCGGCGAGCAACCGGACGAACCCGCTGACCGCTCTTGCCCGCCGGGCGGGGCCTCCGCTTGCCGGGGCCCGTGCGCACGCCTCTTCGGCGAGCGGAAGGGCCACCGCGGGGCCATCGGTGATCCAGCAGGCGAGCGCGTGGTCCAGCAGCACCGGAACCTCGGCGGACTCGCCCAAGGCGCCGGCCAGGTCCAGTGCCGCGGTGAACGCCAGCGACGCCTTGTCCGTGGCGCCCAGGCCATAGTGGCAGTGGGCGATGAGCCGCATCGCCGCGACCCGAACCCCGGCCGATGCTCGCTCGACCGCGTTGTCCCGGCCGGCGGCTTCGTGCGGCTCGAGTCGCTCGAGTACGGCGATCGCGTCGACGAGCCGTCCCGCCGCGAGCAGCACCTCGCCGAGCGCCAGCAGCAGCTCGGGCTTCGCCCGCGCGCCCGCGAGGTCGGCGGCCGCGCTCAGATGGGTGACCGCGCTCATGAGGGCACCGACCCGCATGGCCGAACGCCCGGCCCGTTCCAGAACGGCCAGCGCCTGATCGCTGTCGACCAGGTCGCTGCGCGCGGCGTGCTCGGCCGCCTCCGCGTCCCGGCCGCGCCGGACGAGACAACCGAACGCCTCAGTGTGCGCCCGGGCCTGGCGGGCGACGGCGAGGTCGTCGTACAGCGCCTGCTGAAACAACGGATGCACGAACTCGACCCAGCTCCCGGAAAGCTGCCGGAGCAGGCCACTGCGCTGCAGAGCCTCGAGGCTGGCATCGACCTCAGCGTCCCTGAGGCCGGCGATCTCGACGGCGATCTCCATCTGGAAACGGGTGCCCAGCACGCTGCCCGCCCGGATGCAGCGGAGGGCGGCCGCCGGCAGCCCGGCGAACCGAGTCAGCAACAACGACCGGGACACCTCGCCCGCGCTTCTGCCGCCCTCGTCCGCGGCCAACCGTCCGAGATCCTCGCCGCACTCGATGCTCGCGGCGACCTGATCGAGGAGCAACGGATTGCCCGCACACAACCGCGCCGATCGGCGCACCTCGATTTCGGGCGGCGGATAACCCAGCCTGGCAGCGAGGAATGACCGTGTCCCCCGATCGGACAGCGGAGCGAGCCGCTCAAGGCGCGCCTGCCCGGCCTGTACGAGGCGCGCGCACACCTCGTCAGCCGCTGATGGCCAGGGGCGCAGCGTCGCCAGTACCGCAACGGGCAGGCGACGGATACGCCGGCACAGGAACAACAGCAACGCCAGCGAGTCGGGGTCCGCCCAATGCAAATCGTCCAGGGCGAGCAGCAAAGGACCCGAACAAGCCCGATCGAACCAGCGAAGCAACGAGTAGAAACCCCGTGCCCGAACGTCCGAGGCCCCTCGATCCGATTCCTTCAGCTCGAAGATCGCTCTCGTGCCCAGCCCGATGAGCGCTTGATCAAGCAGGCCGAACGGGAGGGATGACTCCATCGGATCCGCTGTACCTCGGCCGACTCGAAATTCCGGCCCGACACGATGCGAAACGGCGTCCAACAGGCTGGTCTTCCCCAGCCCGGGCGCGCCGACGACGAACAGAGCGCCGCCGATCCCGCCCCGCGCCGAATCGGTAATCGACTTCGCGGTGAGCAACACCCGCTCGCGCTCCAGCAACTGAATCGAATGCCTCGTCTTTCCTCCCCGCGGCTGAGAAAGAATCAAGAGCGGATCGATTTTATCGCATACGTCCGGCGCGCTCCACCACCCACGCCCGAATCATGCCACGCGAGCAGGAACGCGTGTGGGCGGCGTCTCGTCGATCGCTTCGGTGACTGTGCCCTTTCCATGCCCGAGTGCACCCAGGCCGAGTCGTCGACGAGCGTCCGAAACGGCGCCGTGAGACTCGCCGCCGACCGCCATCACAGCGTGTTCCACGCCGACCGGCGCGCTTTCAGGTGGCAGTGAGCATCCTCAAAATTGTTTTTCGCCGCCGTCGACGTAGATGTTGGCGCCGACGATGAAGCTGCTCTGATCCGAAGCGAGGAAGGCCACGGCGGCGGCGACTTCTTCCGCGGTGCCCATCCGGCCGATCGGAACCTCCTCCGCGAAGCTCGCCTTGACCGCCTCGGCGTTCTCCTCGCCGACCATGCCGGCGAATCGCCGTCCAGGCCGCCAGCGGCATCACCCGTCGCGACCTCCAAGAGGTCGCCGACACGGCACTGCGCAGCTGGCCACCCGCCTGAGCGATAGCGACTGACTACCAACCCGCCCTTGGCAGGGTCCCAAAATCGATGGCACTTTCCCAAAGATCTTGGCACTGGGATGACGCCGATGCCATGGCTGCGTCGAATAGCCTGTCGGCATCTGTTCGAGTCCCGCTTCCAGGCCAGGACCGTCGACGCCTCCCGTCTGCGCTGCGGTTTCGGCACGGGTCCGGCCGCGCGCAACAGTCTTCGGTCGGAAACCTCGGGCTTACCAACAGGCTCGCGACAGCACGATGCCTGACCAGCCGTTCGCGCCACGGCCTGCGACCACGGCCCCGCTCCCCCATCTCCATGAGCACGGGAGCCTCCCTCGATCTTGCGTGAGGCTCCGACAGCTTTGCCGGACCTGGTTGCGCAGCAGATCCGTGGACCGTCGGTGCGCGCGACGAGCAGGAATTCGCCGATCAGGGCCGGCCGTGAACTCTACTGCCGCTCCGAACAGACCAGAGCCGAAACCGGCGCCTGCGGCCTGCCGGACGTGATGACGAACCTGTCCGGGAGTGAGCGGGATCAAATCGAGACAGACGTCGACCGACTCACCCAGGTCCGGACGCACCGCGGCGGCCCCCGAATCCGAGCCCAGCTGCTGTACTACCCGCTGACCGATCCGCAGTGCACCAGCGACTCCCACCGACGGTTCGCCACCGGCTAACTGCTCAGCAGCGGCCAGGCGCGCTGGTACTGGCACGAATACGCCGATCGGCCCGGCGATCTCGACGAACCACCGCCGCACCGCTGCGCGCCACCCGCGAGCGACTGACCGGCCTGCCCCCGGCGCTGGTGATCACCGCCGAGGCCGACGTCGTCCCGCCCGGGCGGCCGTCCACCAGGGCGGCACATTCCTCCGCGATGCGCTCTGGGGACCGGCTGGCGCTGGCTCCTGATCACTTACTGCGGATGAACGGCATGGTCGAACGCACGAGAACCGATCGCATGAGACCTGGATCATCAAGACTTCAGCGATTCCGGTTGACGCTCGAAGCCGGAACACCGGCTGAACGAAGAGAAATTCCTTGTCTGGTGGGACAATCGTCCGGATGGTGACCGCTCGCGGCCGACGGCGCGGTGGCTTTTCCCGCTGGCGCCGCCGATGGTCCTGCTTGTGGCGGCGCGTGGTTCGCTCGCGTGACTCGTGGAGTTTCGCCTGGTGTCCCACCACGACCGACGTCCATCGACAACGTCGACTGCCGGAAGGTACAGCAGAAAGCAGGCGATCTCGTTCCCGGGGAACGAGATCGCCTGCTCACGAGTTGCGCGGACTCAGAACCAGTGGGCGCGGCCGCCGATGCGGCGCCCAGTCCCACCCAGGATCGCGAGCACGACACCCGCGACGGCCAAGACCGCGCCGATCGTGGTCAGCACCGGGATGCCGACGATGACGCCGATCACGAGCAGGATGACACCGAGGATGATCACGGCAGCTCTTTCTGTCTGGTGCGGCCGGAGCGAGCCGGCCGTCACGGTGGGGACTGTCTGGCCTGGCTGATGCCCACTTCCGCGGCCGTCCAAACACGACCCACCGCGACCTGGCGCAACGGTTCCCGGCGTTCGGCCGGTAGCGATCCGCTTCGGCGCGCGGCGGCAACGGCGGACAGCTGCGGCCGACCGAGATCAACCAGCCCGACAAGGCCCGCCGGCGACGCCGTGGCAAACCGCCACCAGGACAGCGATGGGGAGCGGCAGCCGGGGAGCGAGCGCCGGAGAGCACCGGTGGTTCTTGTCGACCGTCTCGCGGGTTCAGCT
>NZ_NMUL01000028.1 GCF_002234595.1 Amycolatopsis vastitatis | reverse complement strand
CACCACGATCTGGCGCACCCGAAGCGAGGCGCGCCAGGACGTGTTCACCTGGCTGCGCTACTACAACCACCACCGGCTGCACTCAACGATCGGTCACCACACCCCAGCCGAAACCCGAACCAACTACGCTCAGGCCCACGCTGCCTGAAAACCCCGTGTCCGCCTCAACGGGGCAACTCCACGTGATGCCCCTTCAATCACGTGCGATGCCCGGCCAGTCACACGTGATGCCGCGGGCCACCCGCGGAGGGTGGCCCGCGGTCACCGTCAGAACCAGCAGCCCGGCCGGACGCGGAGCAGTTCCGTCCGCAGCACCGGCGTGCCGTCGACCGGCGCCGGGTCCTCCGCGGTCGGCTGGATCCCGCCGGCGGCAACCTTGTCGAGCGTCTTCAGGCCCTCGGGCCCGACCGTGCCGAACACCGTGTAGTTGGGCCGCAGCGCGGAATCGCCGTACACGACGAAGAACTGCGAACCGTTGGTGTCCGGTCCCGCGTTGGCCATCGCGAGCAGGCCGCGCGCGTACACCCGCCGCGCGCCGGTCGGGTCGGTCGGCGCCGGCGGCAGGTCCACCGGCAGCTCGTCCTTGTACTTGTACCCCGGCCCGCCTTCGCCGGTCGCGGTCGGGTCACCGCACTGCAGGACCTTCAACGTCGGGTACGCGGTGAGCCGGTGACACACCGTGTGGTCGTAGAAGCGGTGCAGCGCAAGGTGCAGGAAGCTCTGCACGGTGCACGGCGCCTCGGCGCGGTCGAGCCGCAGCGGGAGCGCGCCCTGGCTGGTCGGGATCGCGACGTCGACCTTGCCGTGGCTCGGCGTGTGCCGCGGGTCGGGTGGCAGCGGCACCGGCCGGGCGGGCGGTTCGTCGGGGGTTTCGGTGTACTGGCACGGCCCGTGAGTCGTCTTCGGCGGAGCGTCGGCCGCCGTGGCGACGCCGTTGCCCGCCACGAACAACGCGCCCGCCGCCAGCGCGGTGACGAGTGTTTTCTTCATCCTGCACGCCCTCCCAGTGATCGCCCGGTTCCGGAGCGCCCCGCAGTCTAGGCGCCACCACCGACAGCCAGAACCGGCGAAAGTCGCCCGTGTCAGCCGGTCGGGTGAATCGCGGCGCCGGGACCCGGAAATTGTCGGACCCCCCGAGCAAGCTGTCGATCACGCGGCAAAGTGCCGCACACGGAGGAGGAAGTCATGGCGCGTCGACGAGGAATCGTTGCGGTTGAACGGATCGCGGCGGCGATACTGAGGCTCCTGCGCGGTGGCGCGTCACCTTCGCAGATCGGCGATCAGCTCGTCGGCGGCGGCGAACGGATCGATCTCCCTGGCCACCACCCGCTCGGCCACCCCGGCCAGCCGTCCCCCGCCGCGCAGGTCCGCCAGCTCGGCCCGCAGCCGCCGCACGGCGATGGCCTCGACTTCGTCGCGCGCCCGGGCCGCCCGGCGCCGTGCCAGCTCGTCGTGCGCCACCAGCCAGTCATGGTGCGAAGACAGAGCCTGCACGAGCTCGTCGATGCCCTCGCCCTTCGCCGCGACGGTCCGCACGATCGGCTGGCGCCAGGCGCGTCCCCGGATCTCCCGGCGGGCCAGCGCGATCATCTGCTTGAGGTCGTGCACCGTGGCGTCGGCACCCTCGCGATCGGCCTTGTTCACGACGAAGACGTCGGCGATCTCGAGCACGCCGGCCTTCGCGGCCTGGATGCCGTCGCCCATACCCGGCGCGAGCAGCACCACCGTGGTGTCGGCCAGCTTCACGACGTCCACTTCGGACTGCCCGACGCCGACGGTCTCGATCAGCACGACGTCGAAGCCGGCAGCGTCGAGCACGCGCACCGCCTGCGGGGTCGCCCACGAAAGTCCGCCGAGGTGCCCGCGCGTGGCCATCGAGCGGATGAACACGCCGGGGTCGGTGGCGTGCTCGGTCATCCGGATCCGGTCACCGAGCAGCGCACCGCCGGAAAACGGCGAAGACGGGTCGATCGCGAGCACGCCGACCCGCTTGCCCTCCGCGCGCAACGCGGTGAGCAGGGCCGACGTCGAAGTCGACTTGCCGACGCCGGGTGGCCCGGTGAGCCCGACGACCCGGGCCCGCCCGGTGTGCGGGGTCAGCGCCCGCGCGATCTCGGCGACGCGGGGGTGGGCGTCCTCGACGAGCGACAGCAGCCGCGCGACGGCACGGGGCTGCCCGTCCCGCGCGCGGCCGACCAGGTCGTCGAGGTCGAGTGGTCCGGCCACTTACGCGGACGGCACCCGCAGCAGCAGGGCGTCACCCTGGCCGCCGCCACCGCACAGCGCGGCCGCACCGAGCCCGCCGCCGCGGCGGCGCAGCTCGTGGATGAGGTGCACGGCGAGCCGCGCGCCGGAGGCGCCGATCGGGTGGCCGAGCGCGATGGCGCCGCCGTTGGCGTTGACCTTCTCCGGGTCGAGGCCGAGCTTCTCGGTGGAGACGAGCCCGACCGCCGCGAAGGCCTCGTTGATCTCGACGAGGTCGAGCGCGTCGGCGGTCAGGTTCGCCTTCGCCAGCGCGGCGAGGATGGCGTTCGACGGCTGCTCGTGCAGGCTCGCGTCGGGCCCGGCGACGACACCGTGCGCGCCGATCTCGGCGAGCGGCGTGATGCCGAGTTCCTCGGCCTTCGCGCGGCTCGCCACGACGACCGCGGCGGCGCCGTCGGAGATCTGCGAGGCCGAACCCGCGGTGATGGTGCCGTCGGAGGCGAAGGCCGGGCGCAGCTTGGCGAGGCCTTCGGCGGTCGTGTCGGCGCGGACGCCCTCGTCGGTGTCGAAGACGACCGGGTCGCCCTTGCGCTGCGGGATGGAGACCGGCGCGATCTCGTCGGCGAAGTAGCCGTTCTTGATGGCTTCGGCGGCACGCTGGTGGGAGCGCGCGGAGAAGGCGTCCTGCTGCTCGCGGGTGATGCCGTAGCGGGAGTTGTACTTCTCCGTCGAGGCGCCCATGGCGACCTGGTCGAAGGCGCAGAAGAGACCGTCGTAGGCCATGTGGTCGACGAGCGTGGTGTCGCCGTACTTGAAGCCGGAGCGGGACTTCGGCAGCAGGTGCGGCGCCTGGGTCATCGACTCCTGGCCGCCGGCGACGACGAGGTCGAACTCGCCGGCGCGGATGAGCTGGTCGGCGAGCGCGATGGCGTCGAGGCCGGAGAGGCAGACCTTGTTGATCGTCAGGGCGGGCACGCTCATCGGGATGCCCGCGGCGACCGCGGCCTGACGGGCCGGGATCTGGCCGGCGCCGGCGGTCAGTACCTGGCCCATGATCGTGTACTGCACCGCGTCCGGGGAGACCCCGGCGCGTTCGAGGGCCGCCTTGATCGCGACCCCGCCCAGCTGAGCCCCCGTGAAGTCCTTGAGGGAGCCCAGCAGGCGCCCGATCGGCGTACGGGCGGCACCCAGGATCACGGAACCGGACACGGCGTCCTCCAAGCATCGGCGCATGGGCAGTTTTCCCGACCATACCCGGGAGCAGGGCTTCTTGATGGAGCCAGTGTGAGGCGGGGCACGCGACGTTCCGGCTCGGCGCGGCGCGCGGGCCCCCTATCCTGCCTCCATGAATGACGCCCTGCGGCCGTTCGTGACGGCCATCGACCACGTCGGCATCGCGGTCCCGGACCTGGACGCGGCCATCGAGTTCCACCGCGCGCACTTCGGCCTGGAAGTCGCGCACGAGGAGGTGAACGAAGAGCAGGGGGTGCGGGAGGCGATGCTGCGCGCGCCCGGCACGGCGGGCACCGAGACGCAGATCCAGTTGCTGGCGCCGTTGCGCGACGACTCGGCGATCGGCAAGTTCCTGGCCAAGAGCGGCCCGGGGCTGCAGCAGCTGGCGTACCGCGTGTCCGATGTGGACGCCGCGGCGGCGGCCCTGCGTGAACAGGGTCTGCGCCTGCTGTACGAGGAGGCGAAACGGGGAACGTCGAACAGCCGGGTGAACTTCGTCCACCCGAAGGACGCCGGCGGCGTCCTGGTGGAGCTGGTGGAGCCGGCGAAGGACGGCGCCGCGCACTGAGCGCGGCCGGCCCGTTCCGGCGCAAGGGTTCCGGCATGGCGAAACCCCCGCGCCGGCGCCGGGAACCGGGCGGGTACCCGAGCCGAGCGTGCCTCGGACGGCACGCCGGCCGGGTCAGGCGGGCGCCGCCTTGGAGGACAGCGCGTCGGCGATGAAGGTCAGCTCGCCGTCGAACTCGGCGGGCAGGTCGTCTTCGGAGTGCCGGGCCGTGGCGTGGCGGTGGCTGACCGCGCGAGCCAGCAGGCCGGACGCCCGTTCGACATCGGCCGGCGGGAGCCCTCCGCCGGTGGCCGCCACGATCACCGCGCGGACCTGCCGGACGAGGACCTGGAAACGTTCGTGGAGGGCGTCGCGGACGACGTGGTGGGTGTCGGCCTCGCGCCACAGGAGGTGGGACAGGCCGAGTGACCGGCTGAAGCGGTGGTCGAGTTCGCGGACGAGGCGCCGCAGGCTGCCCGCGAGGTCGCCGGGGACGACGACCACGGCCGGCTCGATGCGCTCGTCGGGCAGCCGCTCGACGAGCGCGGTGAGCAGATCCGACTTGTGCCGGAAGTAGTAGTGCACCAGCCCCTTCGGCACCCCGGCCCGCTCGGCGATGCGGGAGGTCGGGGTGGCGTCGAAGCCGGACTCGGCGAAGAGCGCCTCGGCGGCGCAGAGAATGCGCTCCTTCGCCGAATCCTCGGTCATTCCGGTGCCTCCTGGTGCGTCAGTGCTGGCCTGCCGTGCGGTGGGCGGCGTTCGCGACCGGCATCGCCGCCGCGCCGGCGATGACCGTCAGCACGCCGGCGATCCAGGACGTCCAGGACGCGCCGTTGAACTCGGTGTACCCCATCACCCACGGCGCGATGAACAGCAGCACGCCGAGCGCGATCTGGATTCCTTCGCCGTAGACCATGCCCGGCATCGCGAGCGAGACCAGGCCGTCGAGAGCGATCAAGGCACCCAGGACGACCATCGTCCACATCGCGGTCGTGTCCGTGCTCAGCCAAAGGGGTGAAAGAGCCGCGACCACCCCGATGACGACCTCGGCCCAATCGTGGGGCCGGGTCCATGCGCGCGTAGAGACTTCACTCATTCGTGCTCACCTCCGTCGGCGAAACTGCAGGTCGGGTGGGTGTACCCAGTGCCGATGATCCGCTTGACTGGCCAGCCGGTCAAGATTTTCGGGTCACAGTTCGGCGTGTGAGGGTGCCGCTCGTCTCGTACAGTTGTGGGCGCGTGTTACCGGCGGGTAATTTCTGGCGCCAACGCCGTTGACCCCCATCTCCGCGGAGGAACCGATGACGCAGCTCGGCGAGATCCAGCAGGCCATCCTGAACGGCGAGTCCGCCGCGGTCGGGTCGTTGCGCGTGCCCGAGAGCTACCGCGGGGTGACCGTGCGCGCGGACGAGGTCGACATGTTCGAGGGCCTCGACAGCCGGGACAAGGACCCCCGCAAGTCGCTGCACGTCGACGAGGTGCCGGTCCCCGAGCTGGGGCCGGGCGAGGCGCTGGTCGCGGTGATGGCGAGCGCCATCAACTACAACACCGTGTGGACGTCGATCTTCGAGCCGATCCCGACGTTCAAGTTCCTCAAGAAGTACGGGAAGCTCTCGCCGCTGGCCAAGCGGCACGACCTGCCGTACCACGTCGTCGGCTCCGACCTGGCCGGCGTCGTGCTGCGGACCGGCGTCGGCGTGCACAACTGGAAGCCGGGCGACGAGGTCGTCGCGCACTGCCTGAACGTCGAGCTCGAAAGCCCGGACGGGCACAACGACACGATGCTCGACACCGAGCAGCGGATCTGGGGCTTCGAGACGAACTTCGGCGGGCTCGCCGAGATCGCGCTGGTCAAGGCCAACCAGCTGATGCCGAAGCCGGACCACCTGACCTGGGAAGAGGCCGCCTCCCCCGGCTTGGTCAACTCGACCGCCTACCGCCAGCTGGTCTCGCGCAACGGCGCGGACATGAAGCAGGGTGACGTCGTCCTGATCTGGGGCGCCTCGGGCGGTCTCGGCTCCTACGCGACGCAGTACGCGCTGAACGGCGGCGCGATCCCGGTCTGTGTCGTGTCCAGCCCCGAGAAGGCGGCGATCTGCCGGAAGCTCGGCGCCGAGCTGATCATCGACCGCAACGCCGAGGGCTACCGGTTCTGGAAGAACGACACCGAGCAGGACCCGAAGGAATGGCAGCGCTTCGGCGCGAAGATCCGCGAGCTGACCGGCGGCGAGGACCCGGACATCGTGTTCGAGCACCCGGGCCGGGAGACGTTCGGCGCGTCCGTCTACGCCGCGCGCAAGGGCGGCACGATCGTCACGTGCGCGTCCACCTCGGGGTACATGCACCAGTACGACAACCGCTACCTGTGGATGAACCTGAAGCGGATCATCGGCTCCCACTTCGCGAACTACCGCGAATCCTGGGAGGCGAACCGGTTGATCGCGAAGGGTCTGATCCACCCGACGCTCTCCAAGACCTACCCCCTCGAAGAGACCGGGCAGGCCGCGCTGGACGTGCACCGCAACGCCCACCAGGGCAAGGTTGGCGTGCTCGCGCTCGCCCCGCAGGAAGGCCTCGGCGTCCGCGACGAGGAGAAGCGCGCGAAGCACCTCGACGCGATCAACGCGTTCCGCGGCGCTTGAGCCGCGAAGGCGCCGGGAGTGGTCTCGCTCCCGGCGTCGGAAATCGCCGAAGAGCAGCGGGAATCCGCCAGTTCCCTTCACCGCGGCAGACGGCGCGTTCGGCGCACGGCCCGGGTGCTCACCCTTCCGTGACCGGGCTGCGACTACGGTAGGGCTATGAGCCTTGGCGATGAACGGGAGCTTGTGCCGCTGGGAGCCGGCTTCGACGTGGCGAAGCGCGGGTACAGCAAAGCGCAGGTCGACGAGCACCTGGAGCGGCTGGACAACGACCTCAAGATGCTCACCGAGGATCGGGACGCCGCCATCGCGCAGGCCGGCGACCTCGCCCGCCAGCTGGAGATCGCGCGCGGCGAGATCGCGGACCTGCGCGGGCAGGTCGACCGGCTCGCCCAGCCGCCGACGAGCGTCGAAGGCCTGTCCGAGCGGCTGCAGCGGATGCTGCGCCTGGCTCAGGACGAGTCGGCCGACACCCGCGCCCGCGCCGAAGCCGAGGCCGGGCACATCCGCGCCAAGGCGGAGACGGACGCGAGTGCCATGCGCGCCCGCTACGAGCAGCTGCTCACCGAGCTCGACCTGCGGCGCAAGGAGATGGAGGCGGAGCACCGCAAGGTGCTGGAGGACGCCCGCGCGCAGGCCAAGGAGATCACCGACAAGGCCGAGGCGGAGCGCAAGCGGCTCGACACCGAGTCCGCGGACCGCCGCACGAAGGTCGAAGAGGACTTCGAGATCGCGATGGCCTCGCGCCGCACCGAGGCGATGCGGGTGCTGGCCGAGCAGGAGGCGGCGAGCAAGGCCGAAGCCGCGCGACGCGTCCAGGAGGCCACGCAGGACGCCGCCGACATCCGCGCGAAGGTCCTCGAAGAGGAGAAGGCCGCGAAGGCCGACATCGACCGCCGTCAGCGGGAGTCGGTCGCGGAGGCGAACAAGCGCCGCCAGGACTCGATCACCGAGGCGAACGCCCGGCTCGCGGAGGCCGCCGACGAGGCGCGGCGCCGCGTGACGGCGGCGACCGAGGAGTCGAACCGGCGGATCACCCAGGCTAACGAGCGGGTCGACGCGCTGCGGAAGGTGCGCGGCGGGCTGGCCGAGCAGGTACGCGCGGCGCGGGCGGTGCTGGCCGAGGCGCACACCGTCCTCGGCGACGACGTGAAGGTGCCCGCGGACATCACGGCCGACCTGACGGCGGACCAGACCGGCAAGACCGGCCAGGACGAGAAGCCCGGGGACGACACCGAGAAGACGGTCCGGGTGACCGACGTCGAGGAGACGATCCGGATCCGCGCCGCCGACGTGCCGAAGCCCAAGCCCGGTACCCGGCCCGGCGCCAAGCCCGCCCCCAAACCCGCGCCGAAGCAGGCACCGCGGGCGAGCGGAGCGCAGAAAGCGACTGGCGAGTAACCTTCCACCCGACACGGGCGCGGACGAGCCTGCGCGGTCGGTATCCGCCGGCCATCGTCCCTGCTCACGCGGGATCACCTGGAGGTTTTGCGCATGGGTGCGGCATATCGGACCGTGGTGGTGGGCACGGACGGCTCGGAGTCCTCGTTCGCGGCGGTGGACCGGGCGGCGGCGGTGGCAGGGGACGCGGGCGCGACGCTCGTGATCGCGTGTGCGTACTACCCGGCCAGCCAGTCCGACGTCGACAAGGCCCAGGACGCCCTCGGCGAAGAGGCGTACCAGGTCGTCGGCTCGGCACCGGCCGAAGACACCCTGCAGTCGGCGCGGGACCGCGCGGCACGTGCGGGCGCCGAGAAGATCGACACGGTCGCGGTGAAGGGCGATCCGGTCGACTCGCTGCGCAAGGTGGTGCGCGAGCGCGAGGCCGACCTGCTGGTGGTCGGGAACCGGGGGCTGAACACGATCGCCGGCCGGATCCTGGGCTCGGTGCCCTCGGAGGTGGCCCGTAAGTCCGGCGTGGACGTGCTGATCGTCCACACGACCTGACGTGGCCGATTCGAGCGAGGAACTGCAGCAGCGGCTCGAACGCGTCCTGCTCGGCGGCAGACGGAAGTACACCCGGCTCGAGGTGGCGGAGAAGGCAGGCGTGCCCGACGACCGGTCACGCCGCCTCTGGCGCGCCTTGGGCTTCGCGACGGTGCGCGACGACGAAGTCGTCTTCACCGACGCGGACGTCGAGGCGATGCGGACCGCGGACCAGCTGGTCCAGTCGGGGCTGATCGACCCGAGCATCGAGGTGTCGGTGACGCGCGCGCTCGGCCAGCACCTGTCGCGGCTGGCCGAGTGGCAGGTCGACATGCTGTGGGCGCTGATCACCGAGCACCCGGAGCTGGGCGGCAGCGAGCGGCAGATCGCCCGGCTGGTGGACCGGTTGCTGCCGGAGCTGGAGCGGGTGCAGAACTTCGTCTGGCGGCGTCACCTGGCCGCGTACGCGGGCCGCGCGCTGGCCGCGTCGGACGAGCACCTCGAAACCCGCACCGAGGTGGTCGGTTTCGTCGACATGGTGGGCTACACGCGGCTGACGCGCCAGATCGACGAAGAAGAGCTGAGCCGCGTGCTCGACGCGTTCGAGACGCTGGCGACGGAGGTGATCGCCGAGCACCACGGCCGCGTGGTGAAGATGATCGGCGACGAGGTCCTGTTCGTCGCGGACACCCCGGTCGACGCGGCGGAGATAGCCCTGACGCTGACGGAACGCACCTCGGCGGCCGAGACCCTGCCGTCGGTCCGCGCGGGCATGGCCTCGGGCCGCATCCTGTCGCGCTTCGGCGACGTCTACGGCTCGGTGGTGAACCTGGCGGCCCGCCTGACGTCGGTGGCCCGGCCGGGCACGATCCTGGTCGACCGCGAGCTGGCGGCGGAGCTTTCGGAGGAGAAGGCGTACGAGCTGAGGCCCCGCAGGCCGGTGACGGTCCGGGGCTACAACCGCCTCCGCCCGGCAGCGCTGAGGCGGGCTCGGGAAGCCCCGACCGGGATGTTCGCGAGTTCCCAGCAACTGGCGGCGGAGATGCTGGGGTTGACGGATCCGGCGGTTCGAATGGCAGCAGCGCCGGAGGAACCCGGCACCCCACCGGAGGACCAGGTGACGGAGACCCCGGAGCCCAAACCCCGCCGCCGACGGCGCCGCATCCTCTGACCGGAGCGGCCGGGCACAGCCCCCGCCAGCACAGCCCCCGCCAGCACAGCCCCCGCCACTCCCAGGGGGGCGTCCCCAGATCCATTCTATCGGCGCCGGCCGACAAAACCCGTGGGAACGCTGCTGGTCAGGCCGGTTGTCCACAATCGAGCACCCCTGTGGACAACCCTGCCTCAGGCGTCGAAGTCCACCGTCAGTGTCTCCGAGACCGGGTACGACTGGCACGTCAGCACGAAGCCCGCCTCCACCTCCGCCTTCTCCAAGGCGAAGTTGCGTCGCAGGTCCACCTTGCCCTCCGTCACGCGGGCCCGGCATGTTCCGCACACCCCGCCCTTGCACGCGAACGGCAAGTCCGGGCGGAACTTCTGGGCTCCGTCCAGCACCGACGTCGACCGCGGCAACGTCATCGGTGTCGACCGGCCGTCCAGGACCAGCGTCACCTCCGACGACTCCCCCGCCACCGCCGGGTCGAGATGCTCCACCGGGGCCGGGGGCGTGTCCACGTAGAACAGCTCCTGGTGGATCCGCGCGGGAGGCACGCCCAGTGATGCCAGCAGCTCCTGCGCGCCCGACACCATCTCGAACGGGCCGCACAGCCACCAGTGGTCCACCGAAGACACCGGCACCAAAGAAGAAAACAGCGTCCGCAGCTTCGGGACGTCCAGGCGGCCCGTGAACAGCTCCGCCTCGCGCGGCTCCCGGGACAGCACGTGGATCAGCTCCAGCCGCGACGGCGCGCTGTCCTTCAGGTCCGCCAGCTCGTCCGCGAACATCACCGTGTCCGTGCGGCGGTTGCCGTACAGCACCGTCACCGTCGCCGTCGAAAACCTCAGCAGCGATGACACGATCGACAGCACCGGGGTGATGCCCGAGCCCGCCGCGATCAGGACGTGGTGGCCGCCCGAAGCCAGGTCCGGGGTGAACGAGCCCGAAGGCGGGGCCACCTCGATCGTGTCACCGACGCCGACCTCGCTCACCAGCCACGACGAAAACAGCCCGTCCGGCACCAGCCGCACGCCGACCCGGGGTGGGGAGCCCGCCGGGGCGCAGATCGAGTACGACCTACGTTCGTCGCGGCCGTCGATCGACCTCCGCAACGTCAGCGACTGGCCCGGCTTGAACGCGAACTCGGAGGCCAAAGAAGAAGGCACGTCGAACGTCACCGCGACCGCGTCGTCGCACAGCCGCTCGATCCCGGCCACCTTCAGCTCGTGGAACCGCGCCACCTCAGATCTCCTTGACGTGTTCGAACGGCTCCTGGCACGCGCGGCAGCGCCGCAGCGCCTTGCACGCCGTCGCACCGAAACGGGACTGCTCTTCGGTGTCCGCGGAACCGCAGTGCGGACAGGAGACACGCGTGACCGGTGCCGACAGCGTGAGCGGGATCGGGCCCGCTCGGCGGGGCGCCGCACCCGGCGGGGCGATACCCGCCGCGGCCAGCTTTTCCCGTCCCGAAGCCGAAATCCAGTCCGACGTCCACGCCGGCGACAGCTGGGTCCGGATCTCGACGTCCGCGTAGCCCGCCGAAACCAGCGCGTGCTCCAGGTCGTCGCGCATGGTGTCCATCGCCGGGCAGCCCGTGTACGTCGGCGTGATCGCGACGACCACGCGCCCCTCGGACACGGACACCGAGCGCAGCACGCCCAGGTCCGCCAGCGTCAGCATCGGCAGCTCGGGGTCGGTGACCGTGGCCGCCACCGCGGCCGCGGTCACCATTTCGCGTCCGGCATCGCCCGGGCCACGCTCTGCAGCTCCGCCAGCAGGTACCCGAAAGACTCGGTGTGGATGCCGTCACGGCCCGTCCGGCCCGAAACGCCGGCCACCTCGCCGGAAGACGGCCGCACCAAAGTCGCCGCCGCAAGAGCCTGGTCCAGCACCGCATCGAACTCCGGGCGCAACGACGCCGCGTCCACGAACTCCGACGGGTGCGTCCGGAACAGCTCCCCCACGTACGGCCAGACCGCGTCCAGGCCTTCCTGCATCCGCGAGTGCGACAACGGCGTGCCGTCGCCGAGGCGGACCAGCCACTGCGCCGCGTAGTCGCGGTGGTAGGTCACCTCCTTGACGCCCTTGTCCGCGATCGCCGCCAGCACCGGGTCCACCGACGTCACCAGCCGCTGCAGCAGGGCCAGCCGCCACGTCGAGAACACGAACAACCGCGCGATCAGGTGCCCGAAGTGGCCGCCGCCCAGCTCCGCGAGCCGGACGTTGCGGAACTCGTTCTCCCTGCGCTGGAACGCGTAGGAGTCCTCCGAACGACCGGAGCCGTCGGCCTTGCCGGCCCGGGCCAGCAGCAGCCGCGCCTGGCCCAGCAGGTCGAGGGCGATGTTCGCGATGGCGACCTCGTCCTCCAGCTCCGGCGCGTTCGTGCACCACTCCTGGAGCCGGTGGGAGAAGATCAGCGCGTCGTCGCCCAGCATCAGGCAGTAGGCGGCCAGAGAAGCACCGTCCACACCGGACGGTACCGAGGTGTCCACTCCGGACAGCGGGTCATCGAAGCCGGTGCCGAACGCCCAGCGGGCGTCGTTCTCCTCGGTGATGGCCTCGTACACGTTGTCGAAACTCATATGTGCGGCACCTCCTCGGGGATGTCGTAGAACGTCGGGTGCCGGTAGACCTTGTCGCCGCTGGGCGCGAAGAACGGGTCCTTCTCGTCCGGCGACGACGCCGTGATGTCCGAGGCGCGCACAACCCAGATCGACACGCCTTCGTTGCGGCGCGTGTAGAGGTCACGGGCGTGGTGCAGCGCCATCTGGTCGTCGGCCGCGTGCAGCGATCCGACGTGCACGTGGTTCAGCCCGCGCTTGCCGCGGACGAACACCTCGTACAGCGGCCAGTCGTGCTTGATCGGCCCCGGGGCGGCCGGGACACCTTCCAGGGGGACGGCGCCGTGGCCGCCTTCGGCCGTCAGGTCGGTCACTTGCGCTCCTTTTTCCCAGCGTGCGCCACGGCGGCTTCCCGCACCCACGCGCCCTCTTCGTGGGCCCGGCGCCGGTGCGCGATCCGCGAAGCGTTGCAGGGCCCGTTGCCCTTCAGGACGTTCTTGAACTCGTCCCAGTCCACGGGGCCGAAGTCGTAGTGCCCGCGCTCGGCGTTCCACTTCAGGTCCGGGTCCGGGAACGTGACGCCGAGGGCTTCGGCCTGCGGCACCGACATGTCGACGAACCGCTGCCGCAGCTCGTCGTTGGTGTGGCGCTTGACCTTCCACGCCATCGACTGCGCGGTGTTCGGCGAATCGGCGTCCGGCGGCCCGAACATCATCAGCGACGGCCACCACCAGCGGTTCACCGCCTCCTGGACCATTTCACGCTGTTGCGGAGTGCCGCGCATCATCGTCATCAGCAGCTCGTAGCCCTGCCGCTGGTGGAAGGACTCCTCCTTGCAGATCCGGATCATCGCCCGCGCGTACGGCCCGTACGAAGACCGGCACAGCGGCACCTGGTTGCAGATCGCCGCGCCGTCGACCAGCCAGCCGATCACGCCGACGTCGGCGAAGGTCAGCGTCGGGTAGTTGAAGATCGACGAGTACTTCTGCCGTCCGGTGATCAGCTTGTCGGTCAGGTCCGCCCGGTCGGCGCCCAGCGTCGCCGCCGCCGAGTACAGGTAGAGCCCGTGACCGGCCTCGTCCTGGACCTTGGCCAGCAGGATCGCCTTGCGTCGCAACGACGGCGCCCGCGTGATCCAGTTGCCCTCCGGCTGCATCCCGATGATCTCCGAGTGCGCGTGCTGCGCGATCTGCCGGATCATCGTCTTGCGGTACCCCTCGGGCACCCAGTCGCGCGGCTCGATCCGCTGGTCGCGCTCGATCGTCGCCTCGAAGTGTTCTTCCAGCGATGCCATCGCGGTCACGGCTGCTCCTTCGAAACCAGGGTCAGGACGTCGTACTTGGCCACCGACTCGCCCTCGGCGTTGGTGACGTCGGCGTCCCAGCGGACCTCGCCGTAGTCCTGGTCGATCCGCGGCGTGATCTGCTTCGCGGTCAACGTGACCGTCAGCGAGTCCCCGACCTTGACCGGGGTGAGGAACCGCAGGTTCTCCAGGCCGTAGTTGGCCAGCACCGGGCCCGGCTCGGGCGAGACGAACAACCCCGCCGCGAACGAGACGACCAGGTAGCCGTGCGCGACGATCCCGCCGAACAGCGGGTTGGCCGCTGCGGCTTCCGGGTCGGTGTGCGCGTAGAAGGTGTCGCCGGTGAACTCGGCGAAGTGGTCGACGTCTTCCTGGGAAACAACCCGCGGCCCGGCCACCACCGAGTCACCGATGCGAAGCTCGGCCAGTGACTTGCGGAACGGGTGGACGCCTTCGGTGCGCGGGGCGCCGGCGACCCAGCGGCCGGTGACGGCACTCAACACAGCGGGCGAGCCCTGCACGGCCGTGCGCTGCATGTGGTGCAGCACGCCCCGGATACCGCCCATCTCCTCGCCGCCGCCCGCGCGGCCCGGGCCGCCGTGCACCAGCTGCGGCATCGGCGAACCGTGCCCGGTGGACTCCTTCGCGTCCTCGGCGTCGAGCACCAGCAGGCGGCCGTGGAACGGCGCCGCGCCGAGCACGACGTCCCGGACGAACTCCTTGTCCGCCGACACCACGGACCCGGCCAGGCTGCCGCCGCCCCGCGCGGCGAAGTCGACGACCTGCTCGGTGGACGTGTACGGCATGAGTGTCGAGACCGGGCCGAACGCCTCGACCTCGTGCGGCTCGGAGCGTTCGGGGTCCGCCTTGAGCAGCACCGGCGAGATGAACGCGCCGCGCTCGGCGTCGGCGTCCACCACCTCGACGCGCTCGGGGTCGCCGAACACGACACTCCCGGCGTCCAGCAGCGCCTTCAACGACCGCCGGACCTCCTCGCGCTGCTCCAGGCTGGCCAGCGCGCCCATCCGGACGCCCTCCGACGCCGGGTTGCCGACGGTGACCTTCGCCAGCCGCTCCGACGCTGCCTGAGCGACATCGTCGAGCAGCGAGGCGGGCACGAACGCGCGGCGGATCGCGGTGCACTTCTGGCCGGCCTTGACCGTCATCTCGGTGACCAGCTGCTTGACGAACAGGTCGAACTCCGTCGTCCCGCGCACCGCGTCCGGGCCGAGGATCGAGCAGTTCAGCGAGTCCGCCTCGGCGTTGAACCGGACGGCGTTGCGAATGACCGCCGGGTGCGCCCGCAGCTTCTGGGCGGTCGACGCCGAGCCGGTGAACGACACCAGGTCCTGCGCGGTGACGTGGTCGAGGAGGTCACCGACGCTGCCGGCGACGAACTGCAGCGACCCCTCCGGCAGGATCCCCGACTCGATGATCAGCTCGGCCAGCCGCGCGGTCAGGTAGGCCGTCTGGCTCGCGGGCTTGACCAGGCTCGGCACCCCGGCGAGGAACGCCGGCGCGAACTTCTCCAGCGGACCCCACACCGGGAAGTTGAACGCGTTGATCTGGACGGCGACCCCTCGCAGCGGGGTCGCGATGTGCTGCGCGACGAACGTGCCGCCACGGGAGAGCGGCTCGACGTTGCCCTCGACGTAGACCGTGTCGTTGGGTAGCTCGCGCTTGCCCTTCGAGCCGTAGCTGAAGAGGACGCCGATGCCGCCGTCGATGTCGAACTTCGAGTCGCCCAGCGTCGCCCCAGTGCGAGCCGACAGCGCGTACAGCTCGTCGCGGTGCTCACGCAGGTGCGAGGCCAGCGCCTTGAGCAGGGCCGCACGCTGGTGGAACGTCAGCTCGCGCAGCGCCGGGCCGCCCACGCGGCGGCCGTACGCCAGCGCGGCGGCGAAGTCGATCCCCTTCGACGAGATCCGGGCGACCTCCTCGCCGGTGGCCGCGTCGTGCAGCGGGGCGCCCTCGTCCGCCGCCGTGTGCCACCCGCCCGAGACGTAGCTGCGCAGCAATGCCATCAGGTCCGACCCTCTCGCCGAATTACCTACCGGACGTTCAGTTAATCGCATGGTATCCGCTGCGGCCGAAGATCGGAAGGCCGGACGCTTGACACCGGCCCCGACCACTGCCTTTACTGAGCGGCACCGCGAGGTGACCGTCCATTCGGTCAGTCCATCCATGCCCCCGCCGCCACCCTCAGCGGAGGCGCTTCGCGCCGCAGGTTTATTCGGACGGAGGGCAGATGACCAACGCCGCGCACACCATGTTCGCCGCCGACGAGGCCTCGCGCGCGCTGGGCATCGAACTCGTCGAAGCGGGCGACGGCCGGGCCGTCGCGACCATGACGATCACCGCGGCGATGGTCAACGGCCACGACATCGCCCACGGCGGATACGTCTTCCTCCTCGCCGACACCGCGTTCGCCTGCGCCTGCAACACCCACGGCCCGGTGACGGTCGCGGCGGGCGCGGAGATCTCCTTCGTCGCCGCCGGCCGGCTGGGAGACCACCTCGTCGCGACGGCCGCCGAGCGCACCCGCTACGGCCGCAACGGCATCTACGACGTCACCGTGCACCGGGAGACCCCCGCGGGGCCCGAGGTCGTCGCCGAATTCCGCGGCCGCAGCCGCGTCCTCTCCGCGAAACGGGACGAAGCATGATCGAGACGGACATCGGCGCCGACGAGCTGGCCGCGCTCCAGCTCGAGCGTCTGCAGTGGACACTCAGGCACGCCTACACGAACGTGCCCGCCTACACGCGGAAGTTCGACGAAGCCGGCGTCCACCCGGACGACTGCAAGGAACTCGGCGACCTGGCGAAGTTCCCGTTCACCACCAAGCAGGACCTGCGCGAGAACTACCCGTTCGGGATGTTCGCCGTGCCGCAGGACCAGGTGCGGCGCATCCACGCCTCCAGCGGCACCACCGGCAAGGCCACCGTCGTCGGGTACACCGAGCAGGACATCGACACCTGGGCGACGGTGATGGCCCGCTCGATCCACGCCGCGGGCGGGCGGCCGGGGCACAAGGTGCACGTCGCCTACGGCTACGGCCTGTTCACCGGCGGGCTCGGCGCGCACTACGGCGCCGAGAAGCTGGGCTGCACGGTGATCCCGGCGTCGGGCGGGATGACCGCGCGCCAGGTGCAGCTGATCACCGACTTCCGGCCCGAGATCATCATGGTGACGCCGTCGTACATGCTGACGCTGCTCGACGAGTTCGAGCGCCAGGGCGTGGACCCGCGGGCGAGCTCGCTCAAGATCGGCATCTTCGGCGCCGAGCCGTGGACCGAGCAGATGCGCGCCGAGATCGAGGAGCGGTTCGCGCTCGACGCCGTCGACATCTACGGGCTGTCCGAGGTGATGGGCCCGGGCGTCGCGCAGGAGTGCGTCGAGACGAAGGACGGCCTGCACATCTGGGAGGACCACTTCTACCCCGAGGTGATCGACCCGTACGACGAAAGCGTCCTGGGCGGCGGCGAGACCGGCGAGCTGGTGTTCACGTCGCTGACCAAGCAGGCGCTGCCGATCATCCGCTACCGCACCCGCGACCTCACAGCGCTGTCGCCGGGGACCGCGCGGCCGGCGTTCCGGCGGATGGCCAAGGTCACCGGCCGCACCGACGACCTGATCATCCTGCGCGGGGTCAACGTCTTCCCGACGCAGATCGAGGAGATCGTGCTGCGGACGGCCGGGCTGAGCCCGCACTTCCAGCTCGTCCGGTCCACGCGCGGGCGGCTCGACCACCTGACCGTGCGGGTCGAGGCACGTCACGACGCTTCCGGCGACGACCGTGAGCTCGCCGCGTCCGAACTGGTCACCGGCGTGAAGGACGGCGTCGGCGTGACGGTCTCGGTGGAGGTCGTCGACCCCGACACCCTCGAGCGGTCCATGGGCAAGATGCGGCGGATCATCGACCAGCGGGAGACGCCGTGACGACCCCTCGGCGCGGACGGCCCGGCTACGACCTCGAATCACTGCTGCAGGTGGCGGTGAAGCTGTTCAACGAGCGCGGCTACGACGGCACGAGCATGGAGGACCTCTCCCGCAAGCTCGGCATCACGAAGTCGGCGATCTACCACCACGTGCCCAGCAAGGAGGAACTGCTGCGGCTGGCGGTGGACCGGGCCCTGGACGGGCTGTTCGAGGTGGCGGCGGAGACGGCCCGGCTCGACGGGCGCGCGATCGACCGGCTCGAGCACCTGGTGCGCGGCAGCGTGCTGGTGCTCGCCGACCAGCTGCCGTTCGTGACACTGCTGCTTCGCGTGCGCGGCAACACGAAGGTGGAGCGAGCGGCACTGACGCGGCGCCGCGAGTTCGACCGCCTGGTGACCGACCTGGTGAAGCAGGCCGAAGCGGAGGGCGACGTCCGCCCCGACGTCGATCCGGCGGTGACCGCGCGGCTGGTCTTCGGCATGGTCAACTCGCTGATCGAGTGGTACAAACCGCGGCGCGGATCGGCGGCGGCCGAGCTCGCGGACGCGGTGTGCAAGGTGGCGTTCGAGGGCCTGCGCACCGGTTCCTGAGCCGCTACTCCGCCCGCACGCGGTCCAAGGTGGGCCGGAGGTCTTCTTCGAGGACCTCTCCGATGTAGACGGCCGCCACCCGCTGCCGCTTGTCGACGATCAGCGAGATCGGCACGGCCGCGAGCGGAAGCCCGCGCAGCCGCAGGGCGATCCGCCCGGACTCGTCGAAGATCGACGCGTAGCCGAGTTCGAAGTTCCGGACGAAGTCCGCGGCGTACTGACGGTTGTCGCGGACGTTGAGACCGAGGACCGCGACGCCCTCGCTCTTCCCGCGCTCGGAAATCGCCTTCAGGGTGCGCGCTTCCGAGCGGCAGGGCGGGCACCACGCGCCCCACAGGTTGAGCAGGACGACCTTCCCGGCGTAGTCGCCCAGCGACACCTGCCTGGCCGGGTCGGCGACGTCGGGGCCCGCCAGCTCGGCCACCCGTTTCCGCTGACCGGCCTCGTAGAACAGGTGCGTCTGCCCGCCCGGGGAGACGAACTCGAACGTGTCCGGTGCGCCCACGGCGTCCTTGCCCGTCGAACAGGCGGCCGGAGCCAGCAGCGCCACGACGACGAGGAGGCGCCCGAGCAGCATGGCCCCAGCCTAGCCAGGGTCAGTCCTCGGCGTTCTGCGGCGGCCGGCCCGCCTGCCAGAGCAGGGCCGAGCGCAGCTGCTCGATGAGCTGTTCGTCGTCCGCTTCGGACGGGTCCACGCCCAGCGGGATCCAGCGCTCGGAGACCTTGGCCCCCCGGTCGTAGCTGGTGATCACGATGCCGGAGTAGGACAGCGACTCTTCGTCCGCGCAGTCGCCGTCGGGCAGGGGCTCGTCCGCTTCGAAGTCCTCGTCGAAACTGACGTGACGATGCTGCAGGCGAACGCTCACCCAGCGTCCGGCCGGCCGGATCGGCGCGTCTTCTTCGGTCATCTGCTCCTGCCCCCGGTCGCGGGTCCCTGCCGTCTCGTCGCATCCGGGTCCCGGGAAGTTACCGGCCGGTTGTTCCGGTTGCGTAACGACAGAGGTTGGCGCGAAACACCGGCCGGCCGCCACCGGAGTCACTCTTTTGACATCGGGTCAACTACTTGTTGACAGCGTGCTGATCCCCCGCGAGGCTGAGCGGATGACCAGTGGGACCCGGCCGCGGCGGCGCCGGCTCGAACCGGCCGAGCGGCGCGCGGAGATCCTCGCCGCGGCCCGGCACCTGTTCGGCACCGGCAGCTACGCGTCGGTGTCCACTTCGGACATCGCCGAAGCGGCCGGCGTGGCGCGCCCGCTGATCAACCACTACTTCGGCGGGAAGCGCGAGCTGTACCTGGAAGTGGTGCGGCAGATGATGATCGTGCCCGCGCCGGTCACCGAAGCGCTGCCGGACACCACGATGGAGCAGCGCCTGGCGATCGGCGTCGAACGGTGGATCGAAGTCGTCGAACGCAACCGCGACGCGTGGCTGACCGTGATCGGGCCGGAGGCGGCCGGGCGCGACCCCGAGATCGAGCGGATCATGCTGGAGGCCGACGAGATCGCGGCCGACCGGGTCCTGGAGGCCGCGCTGATGACCGGCGTGACCGAGGGGCGCGAAGAACTGCGCGCGATGATCCGGTCGTTCGGCGGGATGCTGCGGGCGGCGTCGCGCGAATGGCTGATCCGCGGCACGCTGGACCGCGCGGCGCTGCGCACCTTCCTCACCGATTCGCTCCTCAACCTGCTCAAGCTCACCTACCCGGCGGTGCTTGCCGAGCGGCGCGGAAGCGACGGGCGAACGCCGCCGGCGTCATCCCGGTCCAGCGCTTGAACGCGTGGATGAAGCTCGACGCCTCGGCGTACCCGAGCCGGTAGGCGACGTCCTCGACCGAGAGCACGCCGGTGTCCAAGAGCTCCTCGGCGAGCGTGTGACGCACCTCGTCGACCAGCGCGCGGTAACTCGTGCCGGCCTCGGTCAGGCGGCGGCGCAGGGTCCGCGTGCCGAGTGCCAGCTGGCGGGCGATTTCGTCCATCCCCGCGTCGACGCCGCCGAGCCGGACCAGGCGTTCCCGGACCTGCTGGGCGATCCCCGAGCGCTGCCGCCGTCGCGCGACGAGCGCGTCGCACTGCGCGGCACACAGGGCGACGGTCTGGTCGTTGGCCTGCGGCAGCGGCCGGGTCAGCAGCGCCGGGTCGAGCGTCGCACGGCAGGCGTCGGCGCCGAACCGGGGCCGCAGCCCGAACGTCGTCTCGTAGGCGTCCATTGCGGACGGCTCGTGCCGGAAAGCCAGGTCCTCCAGCGTGATCTCGGGCAGCAGGTCGCTCATGACCGTGAAGATCGCGGCCAGGTCGCGCAGCACGAGGAAGCGGGCGACGTCGGCGGGCACGCGGCTGTCGTCGAGCTCCAGCGTCAGCCGGTCGTCCCGCAGCTCGACGTGCGGGATGCAGAAGGCGAAGCTGAGGTCGAAGTAGCGCAGGGCGAACAGCATCGCGTCGCGCAGCGTCGGGCTGCTGATGCAGGCGAAGCCGAAGATGCCGAAGGTGGTGACGCGGTAGCGGCGCCCCAGCTCCAGCGCCGTCGCGTCCGAACCGTCCAGCCCGGCCAGCGCGCGGACGACGGCCAGCTCCTGACGCGCGTCGACCTGGACGGCCGGGTCGGCGAGGAGCTCCGGCGAGAGCGTCGTCGCGGCGAGCAGCTTCCCGGCGGGCCAGCCGCGGCCGGCGGCGAACCGGGTCATCAGCTCGATGCTCGCGGTGCCGCGGGGGAAGTCCCAGTCCCCGACGGCGGGCGCGGCGAGCTCGGCCATGGCCGGAAGTATGGATCACGCCCTTCCGCCGGGCAATCGAGGACCGTAACTGTCCTAGGTGATCGTTAGGGTGACGGCGTGCAGACGTTGAGCCGGAGAGCCTTGAACCGCGCGATGCTGGAGCGCCAGCTGCTGCTGAGCCGCGCGAAGATGTCCGCCTACGACGCGGTGGAGCACCTGGCCGGGCTCCAGGCGCAGGCGCCGTTCCCGCCGTACTACGCGCTGTGGGCGCGGTTGGCGTCGTTCCGGCCGTCGGACCTGGTGTCGTTGCTGGAGAGCAGGCAGGTGGTGCGGATCGCGCTGATGCGCGGCACGGTCCACCTGGTGACGGCGGCGGACGCGCTGGCGTGGCGCCCGGTCGTCCAGGGACTGTACGACCGCGACCTCAAGCAGAACACGCAGCACGCCCACGAGCTGGCCGGGCTGGACCACGATCTCGTCGCCGAGGCCGCGCGGAAGCTGCTTCTCCGCGGTCCGCTGGCGGGCACCGCGCTGGGAGCCGAGCTGACACAGCGCTGGCCGGACGTCCCCAAGGCGTCGCTCACGTTCCTCGCGCGGGCCCGGCTGCCGCTGGTGCAGACCCCGCCCCGGGCGATCTGGGGCAAGGCCGGGCAGACGACGTACGCGTGCCTGGACGAGTGGGTGGGCGCACCGCTCTCGCCGCCTTCGCCTGCTTCGCTGATTTCGCGCTACTTGCGGGCCTTCGGCCCGGCCACGGTGGCCGACGTCCAGACTTGGGCGGGCATCACCCGCCTCGGCGAGGTGGCCGCTTCGATGGAGTTGCGGCGCTACCGCGACCCGGACGGCCGGGAACTGCTGGACCTGCCGGAGCTGACGGTGCCGGACGAGGACGTCCCGGCACCGCCGCGGCTGCTCGGGGGGTTCGACCAGATGATCCTTTCGTACGCGGACCGGACCCGGGTGATCTCCGACGAGTACCGCAAGCGCGTGATCTCGGCGAACGGACTGGTCAAGGGCACGCTGCTGGTGGGCGGGTACGTACGCGGGTTCTGGGAGCTGCGGAAGGAGCGCAAGGCGGCGGCAGTGGAGCTGTCGCCGTTCGAGAGGCTGCCGAAGAAGGACTTGGCGGCACTGGAAAGTTCGGCCGGCAAGCTGGTGACGTGGGCGGAGCCGGGCGCGGAGACGCACGAGGTCAAGGTGCTGCCTCCGGCGTAATGCGCCCGTCGCCTTGGCCGGAATTCTCGATCGGGTGACCGATCGTGCCCTGGTGTCACACCCTCCCGGTCCGTAGCTTCTCCCGCATGAGTAGTTCGGCGAAGGGCCCCTCGGTGCTGATCGTGGGCGCCGGGTTCGGCGGCATCGGGACGGCGATCGAGCTGAAGCGCGCCGGGTTCGGCGACTTCACGATCCTGGAGCGCGCCGACGGGCCCGGTGGCGTCTGGCGGGACAACACCTACCCCGGCGCCGCGTGTGACATCCCGTCGCCGCTCTACTCGTTCTCCTTCGAGCCGAACCCGCGCTGGCCGAAGCGGTTCTCGCACCAGCCCGACATCCTGGCCTACCTGCGGCGCGTCATCGCGAAGTACGGGCTCGAGCCGCACATCCGGTACGGCACCGAGGTCACCGGCGCCGAGTTCGACGAGGGCAAGTGGCGGGTCGCCACGAAGAACGGCGAGACGTTCGAAGCCGACGTCTTCGTCCCCGCGGTCGGCCAGCTGTCCACGCCGGTACTGCCCGACATCCCGGGCCGTGAGCGCTTCGCGGGCGACGCGTTCCACTCGGCGCAGTGGGACCACGGCGTCGAGCTGGCCGGCAAGCGCGTCGCCGTCGTCGGGACCGGGGCCAGCGCCATCCAGTTCGTGCCCGAGCTGCAGAAGCGCGCGAAGCAGGTCACGGTCTTCCAGCGCACGCCGCCGTACGTCATGGCCAAGTCCGATCCGAGCTACCGGCGGTGGCAGCACTGGCTGTTCGAGCACCTGCCGCCCACGCAGCTGCTCGGCCGGCTGCGGATCTTCCTGCTGGCCGAGTACGCGACGTACGCGATGACGCGCCACCCGTTGCTGGCCAAGGTGTTCGAGCTGCGGACCGCGCAGCTCCGGCGCCGCCACATCGAGGATCCGGAGCTGCGGGCGAAGCTGAAGCCGGCGTATCCGATGGGCTGCAAGCGGATCCTCTTCAGCAACGACTACCTGCCCGCGCTCGCCCGGCCGAACGTCGACGTCGAGACGCGGCGGATCCGCGAAATCACCGCGAACGGCGTGCGGGTCGAGGACGGGACCGAGCTCGAGGCGGACGTCCTGGTGTACGGCACCGGCTTCGCCGCGACGGACTTCCTCGGCCGGATAGAGGTGCGCGGCCTCGGCGGCCGGTCGCTGCGGGACGCCTGGTCCGGCGGCGCGCGGGCGTACCTGGGCATCACCGTGCCCGGCTTCCCGAACCTGTTCTGCGTCTACGGGCCGAACACGAACCTCGGCGCCGGGTCCATCATCTACATGATCGAACGCCAGGCACGCTACATCCGGCAGGCGGTGGAGCAGCTCACCCGGCCCGGAGTGTCCTCTTTGGACGTACGGCCGGAGGTCGAGCGGCGCTACGACGCCGAAGTGCAGGCGCGGCTGGGCCACAGCGTCTGGAGTGCCTGCACGAGCTGGTACCGCCAGGCCGACGGGAGGGTGACGACCAACTGGCCGGGCCTGGTCACCGAGTACGACCGCCGGACCCGGCGGCTCGACGTCGCGGACTACCGGGTGGCGTGATGGACTACGACGTCCTGGTGATCGGCTCGGGGTTCGGCGGCAGCGTCACGGCGCTGCGGCTGACCGAAAAGGGCTACCGCGTCGGCGTGCTGGAGACCGGTCCGCGGGGAGGCCGATCCGCGGCCGCCGCAGGGTGCGCCGCACCGGCGGGTGGCCGCGGTGGCGCCTCGCAGTCCGGTGGTTCCCGTCGGCGCACCGGGAGCGTTGCGGCTGCCCGTCATATCGAAATGAAGAGGCCCTCCCGGCCGCGCTTCCGGGAGGGCCTTCTTCAGCACACGGTCAGGGCAGGCCCGCGAGCCCGGCCGAGACCGTGTTGGCGAACGCGTACCCCTGCGACGCGTCCCAGTTGATCGACCACGTCATCGCGCCGCGGATCGACGGGTACGTGGCCGACGGTTTGAACGAGCCGCAGGACGTGCCGCGGGCCAGGCAGTTCAGTGCCGACACCGTGTTCGACGGCGCCTGGTAGCCGCCGCCCGCTGCCTGGGGCGAGGCAGGCAGGCCGAGGCCCACCTGGTCCGCGCGCAGGCCGCCCTGCAGCTGGATGCAGGCCAGCGCCGTCAGGAAGTCGACCGTGCCCTGCGAGTAGACGTTGCGGTTGCAGCCGTTCATCGAACCGGAGTTGTAGTACTGCATGTTGACGATCGTCAGGATGTCCTTGATGTTCAGCGCGAGCTGAAAATAGCCGCCGGACGTGGACTGCATGTCGATCGTCTGCGGCGCCATCGTGATCACCTTGCCGCCGCCGTTGTAGATGCTTCGCAACGCCTGGCCCATGTACGTGGCGTTGATGCCGTTCTCCAGGTCGATGTCGACGCCGTCGAAGCCGTAGTTCGCGATCAGGGACTTGATGCTGTTCGCGAAGTTGTTCGCCGAGGTCGAGTCGCTGACGCTGATCGTGCCGTTCTGGCCGCCGACCGAGATGATCACCCTCTGGCCGCGCGCCTGCACGGTCTTGATGTCGGCCTTGAACTGGGCGTCCGTGTAGCCGCCGAGCTGCGAGGAAAGGCCCGAGTCGAGGGTGAAGCTCACCGCTCCCGGCGTGCCCGTGGCGTCCGCGAACGACACCGCGATGACGTTGTACTTCGTCGGCACGTCCGCGAGCTTCAGCGCCTTGGCGCCGTTGTAGAAGTTCTGCCAGTAGCCGGTCAGGACGTGTTTCGGCAGGTCACCCTGGGTCGGCGGCGGCGTGGTCGTCGTCGGCGGGGTCGTGGTGGTCGTCGGCGGGGTGGTGGGCGTGGTGGGCGTCGTCGGGGGCGGGGTGCCCGGGCCGTCGAGGCTGACGTCGTCGGCGTAGTACGTGGGCTGGCCGTACCAGCCGTGCAGGTACACCGTCAGCGACGTGCCCGATCCGGTCGTGAAGCTCAGCGACAGCTGCTGGTAGCCGCTGGTGCCGGGTGTCCACGTGCTGGTCGTCGCCGAGCCGGAGACGCCCAGGTAGACGTAGCTGCCCTGGACCCAGGCCGACAGCTTGTACGCCGTGTTCGGCGAAACGGTGAGCGTCTGCGAGCACTGCGCGTTGTCCGACGACGTCGGCGTCACGTTCAGGGCCCGGCTCCCGCCGTGCACCGGGCTGCTCACCACGGCCGGCGTGGTGGTGCACGTCCAGCCCGTGGCGCCGGCCTCGAAGCCGGGATTGGCCAGGATGTTCGCCGCCGAAGCACTGCCGGCGAGCACGAAGGTCACACCGAGACAGAGCGCGACCACGGAAAGTAAGGAAAGCAGGGCGAAGCGAACCTTGGGGACCACGGGACCTCCACGACACCAGTGAGGCAGGTCACCACAAAATGGACTAGACCAATCTGATTGTCAAGGAACCCCATCCGAAAGTCGGGGCGCCGGAAACGGCAGAATGGGACGATCGGATCCAGGCGAAGCAGGAGCGTGTTGCAGTGAGCGTGTCGGTCGAGCAGAAGATCGCCGAAGAACTGGGCGTGCGCGAAGGACAGGTCAAGGCCGCCGTCGAGCTGCTCGACGGCGGGTCGACCGTGCCGTTCATCGCGCGTTACCGCAAGGAAGTCACCGGCATGCTCGACGACGCGCAGCTGCGCACGCTCGAGGAACGGCTGCGCTACCTGCGGGAACTCGACGAGCGCCGGCTCGCCGTGCTGGAGTCGATCCGGAGCCAGGGCAAGCTCGACGACGCCCTCGAGGCCCAGATCCTCGCCGCGGACACGAAGTCGCGGCTCGAGGACATCTACCTCCCGTACAAGCCGAAGCGCCGCACGAAGGCGATGATCGCGCGCGAGGCCGGGCTCGAGCCGCTGGCCGACGGCCTGCTGAACGACCCGACGACCGACCCGCAGGCCGCCGCCGCGGTGTTCGTCGACGCCGACAAGGGCGTCGCGGACGCGCAGGCCGCCCTCGACGGCGCCCGCGCGATCCTCGTCGAGCGCTTCGCCGAGGATGCCGACCTCATCGGCGAGTTGCGCGAGAAGATGTGGCGCCAGGGGCACCTGGTGGCCAAGGTCCGTGCGGGCAAGGAGGAGGAAGGCGCCAAGTTCGCCGACTACTTCGACTTCTCCGAGCCCTACACCAAGCTCCCCTCGCACCGCATCCTCGCGATGCTGCGCGGCGAGAAGGAGGAGGTCCTCGACCTCACCATGGCACCGGAGGAGCCCACCGACGAACCGCAGGTCGGCCCGACCGAATACGAGCACCGCATCGCGGCGAAGTTCGGCATCGCGCAGCAGGGCCGCCCGGGCGACAAGTGGCTCGGCGACACCGTGCGCTGGGCGTGGCGCACCAAGATCCTCCTGCACCTGGGCATCGACCTGCGGATGCGGCTGCGCCAGGCGGCCGAGGACGACGCCGTGCGCGTGTTCGCGTCCAACCTGCGTGACCTGCTGCTCGCCGCGCCAGCCGGCACCCGCGCCACGATGGGTCTCGACCCGGGCTTCCGCACCGGCGTCAAGGTGGCCGTCGTGGACGCGACCGGCAAGGTCGTCGACACCCACGTCATCTACCCGCACCAGCCGGCGAACAAGTGGGACCAGTCGATCGCCGAGCTCGCGGCGCTGTGCGCGCGGCACAAGGTCGAGCTGATCTCGATCGGCAACGGGACGGCGTCGCGCGAGACCGACAAGCTCGCCATCGAGCTGATCAAGAAGCACCCTTCGCTGAACCTGACGAAGGCTGTCGTGTCCGAGGCGGGCGCTTCGGTGTACTCGGCGTCGGCGTTCGCTTCACAGGAACTGCCGAACATGGACGTCTCGCTGCGCGGCGCGGTCTCCATCGCGCGACGGCTGCAGGACCCGCTGGCCGAACTGGTGAAGATCGACCCGAAGTCGATCGGCGTCGGCCAGTACCAGCACGACCTGTCCGAGGTTTCGCTGTCGCGCTCGCTCGACGCGGTGGTCGAGGACTGCGTGAACGCGGTCGGCGTGGACGTCAACACGGCGTCGGCGCCGCTGCTGACCCGGGTTTCGGGCATCACGACGGGACTGGCGGAGAACATCGTCGCCCACCGCGACACGAACGGGCCGTTCCGGTCGCGGACGTCGCTGAAGGAGGTCGCGCGGCTCGGCCCGAAGGCGTTCGAGCAGTGCGCGGGCTTCCTGCGCATCCCGGACGGCGACGACCCGCTCGACTCGTCGTCGGTGCACCCGGAGGCGTACCCGGTGGTGCGGCGGATCCTGACGAAGACGGGCACGGACCTGCGCTCGCTGATCGGCAACACGCGGACGCTGTCGTCGCTTCGCCCGGGTGATTTCGTCGACGACACGTTCGGTCTCCCGACGGTGACGGACATCCTGGCGGAGCTGGACAAGCCGGGCCGCGACCCCCGCCCGGCGTTCAAGACGGCGACGTTCGCGGAGGGCGTGGACAAGATCTCGGACCTCAAGCCGGGCATGCGGCTGGAGGGCGTGGTGACGAACGTGGCGGCATTCGGCGCGTTCATCGACGTCGGCGTGCACCAGGACGGCCTGGCGCACGTTTCGGCGCTGTCGAAGAACTTCGTGAAGGACCCCCGCGAGGTCGTGAAGCCCGGGGACATCGTGAAGGTGAAGGTCCTCGACGTCGACGTGCCGCGGAAGCGGATCTCGCTGACGCTGAGGCTGGACGACGAGCCGGGAGCTTCGACGTCGCGCGGCGGCGAGCGGCGTGACCGCGGCCAGGGCGGCGGCGGTCAGGGCGGCGGCCAGCGCCGCGGCGGCAGCGGCAGCGGCGGCGGCGGTGACCGGCGCGGCGGTGGCGGCGGCCGGGACCGCGGCGGCAATGCCAGCGGGTCGATGGCCGAGGCGCTTCGCCGGGCCGGCTTCGGCAAGTAGGTTGTCCACAGGCCGGCGGAGATGTGGACAACTCCGCCGGCTGGCGGCTTTCCAGCCGGGTTCGTCGGTGGGTGCCGATAGACTGGACTTGGGGACGCCCCCCAGGGAGGGCGGGGGAGGTTTTCGGGCCCAGGGGTCCCCGGCGAAGTCGTAGCAGCCCCCTTTTTCAAGTGCCTCACCGGCATGACGGCACGCTGAAGACACAACCGGCACCCCACCCAGACCCCTCCCCGCAACCCCGATACGGGGCCAGAACACGGACGGCAGTGCCGGGTCAAGGCACGCTTTCCCGCCTTGACCCGGCACTACCGTCCGTAGTCACAATCCGGCTTCGGGGTGGTGGGCCAACGAGTCCTTTGCAGAGCTGCCTGCGACGACACGACTTCGCCGGAGCCCTGCCAGGGAGGGCGAGGGAGGATTCGCGGGGCGGCCAGCGCCGCTGCTCGGCGACTCCCCGGACAAGTGGACAGGCTCCTGCAGAAGTCCCGGCGGCGGCTGTCAGACCGCGCTGCGAGCCGACGCCACGCCGTTCTCCGCCGTCAGCCGCAACCCCGCTTCCACGAGCATCCACCCGAGCCGTTGCCGCCGAGTTCCTTCGCGCCGGACACCTCTCGGCCTCGCCGCCACGCGCCTCAGTTCGGTTTCCCGCTCGCGGACCAGGTCCTCCGCCATCAGGAAGTGCACCACGTTCCTCCCCCTCAACCGGACTCTGCCGTGCCGGAATCCTCTGGCCGCGCTTGCCGGGGGAACGCCGACCAGTGGGCGATCACGTTGTGGTCGCCCGGTCGCGCGTCCCGGCGGTAGCGGTCGATCACCGCCACTACCTCGGCGCTCATCGCGGCCGCTTCCTCGGGCGTCAAGGACAGCCGCACGTCACTGAAGATCGCCTTGTCGTACCACTGGTCCATCCACCGCGGGAGCTCGCCGGCGAACCGGGACTCCGCCTGGTACCGCTGCTCGATCACCGACCGCAGAAAGCTGTCCAGCGGGCCCGCCAGGTCGGGGTCGTCGATGAAGTCGGCGACGCGCATGCTCGTCGAGTCCTGGGTCGAGCGCCACCAGCGTTCGCGCTTGTTCCCGCGTTCGCGGTCCTCCTCCACCAGGCCGGCCTCCGCCAGCAGGCGCAGGTGCCAGCTGGTCGTCCCGGAGCTTTCGCCGACCCGTTTGCCCAGCCCGGTGGCGGTGGCGGGCCCGTCGGCCTGCAGCAGGTCGATCATCCGCATCCGCAACGGGTGGGCCATCGCCCGGAGCATCCGCGCGTCGAGCGGTCGCGACGACTTGTCCTCGGGCATGTCCTCACCCTAGACCGCAGAGGATCCTTTGCAAAGTATCCTCGGCGATCAATCCAGCGCGAAGAGACCGACCGCGAACAGCACCACCGGGACCACCGCCGCCGCCGCGCTGATCAGCCAGTGGCCGCCGCGCCAGCCCGCCGCCGGCACCATCCGCCGCACGAGCGCGGCCTCGATCACCGCCGTCAGCAGGAACCCGAAGCCCACGCTGAAGATCGCCGCCGCGCCGACGAAGAACAGGCCGGAGGTCGACGCCGCGCCCAGTGGTGCCGCGACCTCCCAGCGCACCAGTCCCGCGGACGCCGCGAGCAGCGCCAGCAGCAGCACGAACGCGATCACGAAGCCGATCCGCGCCGTCGTCTGGTGCTGGGTGCGCGTGAACAGCCAGAATCCCGCGTCGAGCGCCGCCACGATCACCGCGAGCACCACGAACCCGGCACGGAACGTCATCACCCGGTCACTCTAGCGAGACTTGAGCCATGATCGCCGTCGGATGGCCGTCCGGGTCGGTGAAGAACGCCATCCACTCCTCCACCCCGGACTCGTGCCGGTGGATCAGGTGCGGCGCGCCCAGGAACTCCACGCCCCGCGAGCGCAGCTCGTCGTAGGCCGCGTCGATGTCCGGAACCTTGAAGTACAGCACCGACTCCGCGCCCTTCGGCTCGCCGGCGGTCAGGAACAGCCGGACGCCGTCGCAGTCGAAGAACGCCAGGTCGCCGAAGGTGTAGAGGTGGCTCAGGCCGAGCACGTCGCCGTAGAAGGCCTTCGCCCGGCCGAGGTCCGCGACCGTCCGCGAAACCTGCCCGATCGGTCCCAGCACCGTCGCCTCCTCACCCGTCCGGCCGGCGAGCGCGCTGTCCGCCGGGGCACCACGCCAGGCGCGCAGCTCGGCCCGCCCCGCCAGGCCCAGCTTGCGGACGGCGTTGCCGACGTGGAACTTGACGGCGTCCTGGCTGGTGCCGCGCCGCCGCGCGATCTCGCGGTTGGTCAGGCCGTGGCGGACCGCGTCGACCACCCGCCACTCGGCGGGGGTCAGCCGGTCCGGGTGCCGTGGCCTGCCGCGCTCGCCCACGCGCCGACGATAGCCCCGGAACCGCCGGATTACCCTCCCCCCGCGAACCGCGCTTCCACGCTGCCCAGCGCGCCGAAGTCCGCCATCACGTGGCCGCCCGCGTGGATCGGGCACGGCGGGGTCGCCGTGCCCGTCGTCACGACGTCGCCCGGGCGCAGCGAACGGCCGTGGCGGGACAGCTCCATCGCCAGCCAGTGCAGGGCCAGGCGCGGGTCGCCCAGCACCAGGCTTCCGCTGCCGCGGGCGAACTCCGCGCCGTCGGCGTGCAGGACCACCGGCTGCCGGGGCAGGTCGAGGTCGCGCCAGCCCGGGACCGCCCGTCCTTCGACGAACCGGCCCGCGCAGGCGACGTCTGCCAGCAGCTGCGGGCCGCCCGCGTGCTGGTGGTCGGTGTAGCGGCTGTCCGGCATTTCCAGGGCCAGGAACATCGTGTCGACCGCGTCGAGCACCGCGGTCAGCGACGGCGACGGCCCGGGATCGGCCTTGAGCCGGAAGGCGAACTCGGGTTCGGCGACGCCCATGGTCATCGTGTCCGCGGGTACCGGCGCGCCCTCGACGTGGTGGAACCGCTCGAACAGCGCGCCCGCCAGCGGCCCGGGGACGTCGAGGTACTGCCGGGCATACACGGTGGTCGCCGCGATCTTCCAGCCGGAGACCGGTCCGGCCAGCTCGGCGAGCGCCGCCTGCGCGGCCATGCCCTCGGCCAGGTCGCGCGGACGGGCGCCGGCAGGAAGACCGTCGAGCCGCTTCCCGGTCTGCCACGCGTCCCAGATCAGCTCCGCCGCCCGCTCCCGGTTCACACCCGCGATCTTGCCAACCGGAACACCGGGTGTCGATCGGCTTCCGCGGCGAAAGCCTCGGCCGGGCCGGTCAGCTTCGCGTCGAAGAACGGCGCCGTCACCGGGATCTTGCGGACGTACGCGCGCAGCACCCGACCGGCCGTGGCGGCGTCGGCCTCCTCGACCTCCCACGTCTCGCGCCGTCGGCCGCGCCACAGCCGGGCCGTGGCGTCGGCGCGCAGGTTGTGCACCCAGCCGACCCGCCCGTACGGCGAAACGAGCCAGCGTTCGCCGTCGACCTCGATGACATTGACCGGCGTGGTCCGGTCGGCGCCGCTCTTGCGTCCCCGGGTGGTGAGCAGGAACCCGGTGTTCCCGTTGACGGGGATTCCGCGCTCGAGCAACGCCTTCACGACGACGTTCGCGGCTTTCCGCGTCACGCCCAGCCGGTACTTCCTCGCCATCACGGATTCATAGCGTAGACCCCGGAAAGCGCACGGACGCGCGCCCAGACGTTCTCGAAGCGCTCGGCGTCCACCACGGGCTTGCGCAGCGCGGCCAGCGCGATCGCCTGCTGGGCTTCGGTCGAGCTCGCCTTGCCGTTGAGGTCCACCGCCGCGACGCTGAAGTCCTGCACCAGCACCGCGAAGATCTGGTCGACGACCTCGTCGTCCAGGCCGGTGATGCGGGCCTGCTCCAGGATCAGCTGGCCGTACACGACCAGGGTGAACAGTTCGGTGAGCGCGAGCCCGAAGTCGAGGTCCGCCTGCTGCGCCTCGTCCGGCGCCGCTTCGGTGAGCAGCTTGACCAGGGCACCGGCCTGCTCGGTGAACAGCGCGACGTTCGGGATGTGCGCGGCCTCCGCGTAGGCGGTCTTCCAGTCGTGGAAACGGACCTTCGACAGGCCGCGCGCCGGGCCCTGGCGGAAGAGGAACTCGTCGTCCGCGGCGTCGGTGCGGGTCGGCACCGGGGCGTACTCCTGCGGCGCGAACAGGTAGTTCGGCATGAACTTCGCGATCAGCGCGAGGTTGACGGCCACCGTGCCTTCGAGCTTCGGGAGCCCGTCGATGTCGTTCTTGGACATCGCCAGGTAGGTGTCGGCCTCGAAGCCCTTGGCGGCCACGACGTCGGCGACCAGGCCGATCACCTTCTGCGCCTCGGTCGTCACCTTCATCTTGGTGATCGGGTTGAACAGCAGGTAGCGCCGGTCGTCCGGGCCGGCGCTGCGGAAGTAGTCGACGGCGCGGTCGGAGAACAGCTTCATCGCGGTCAGCCGCGCGTAGGCCTCGACGAACTCGCGGCGTACGTGCGGGAAATCGGTGACGGGCTTGCCGTACAGGACGCGGTTGTGCGCGTGCGTGATGGCCTCGTACAGCGAGTGCGTCGCCATGCCGATGCCGCCGAAGCAGAGGTTGAACTTGCCGATGTTGACGGTGTTCAGCGCGGCGCTGAAGGCTTCGGCGCCGACGTGCAGGATGTCGTCGGCGTGCACCGGGTAGTCCTCGAGCCGGAACTCGGCGACGTACATCTGCGACGGCACGACGTTCTTGACCACGTGGTAGTTCGGGTGCTCGGAGTCGGCGTAGAAGAAGACGTACTGGCCCGGGCCTTCGACGCCGTCGATGCGGCCGAAGACCGACACCGTGCGCGCGCAGTTGCCGTTGCCGATGTAGTACTTCGAGCCGGTGGCGCGGTAGCCGTCGCCGTCCTTCGTGAGCACCATGTCGGAGGAGTAGATGTCGGCGCCGTGGTCCTTTTCGGACAGTCCGAACGCGCCGACGCCACCCGCGTCCAGGGCGTCGGCCGCGCGCTTGCGGGCGACGTCGTTGCCGCTTTGCCACACCGGGCCGAGGCCGAGGATCGTGACCTGCCACGGGTACCAGTAGTTCAGCCCGTAGAACCCGAGGATTTCCGACAGCGCGGCGACGCGGCTGGTGTCCCAGCGCTTGTCCGGGTGGCCCCCGGCGTTCGCGGCCGGGGTCAGGAACGTCGAGAACAGGCCTTCCTTGCCGGCGAACTCGATGAAGTCCGCGTAGAAGGTGCGGTTGTGGTAGTCCTCGGTGAGCTTCGCCTTGCCACGCTGTTCGAACCAGTCGATGGTGGCGCGCAGCAGGCGCCGTGTCTCGGCGTCGAAGTGCGCCGGGTCGTACTCGCGCGGGTTCAGCAGCATGGTCGTCCTCCTCGATTACCGACCAGTAACTTAGCAAGGCCGCGCGAGTGCGGGCAATCTCACTGGGGCTACGTCACCCTGTCCCGCTATACTGATCATGCGGGCCGCTCAGTTCTGCCTCGGCCCGCTGTTGTTGTCGACTACCACGCGCCGCGGCCGTACGTAGGTCTGCGCCGGGCAGGACAACCCTTCTCAGGTTATGGAGACCAGGGCACCCGCGTGCCCGCACGTACTTATGAGCACTTTTCTCGAACTCGGCCTGCCCACCCCGCTCGTGACCGCGCTGGCCGCGCAGGGCGTCACCGAGCCCTTCCCCATCCAGGCGGCGACCCTGCCGCACACGCTCGCCGGGCGTGACGTCCTGGGCCGCGGCCGGACCGGCTCCGGCAAGACGTACGGCTTCGTGCTGCCCCTGCTGGCCCGCCTCGCCGCGGGCCCGACGCGGCGCAAGCCGGGCCGTCCCCGCGCGCTGATCCTCGCGCCGACGCGCGAGCTGGCGACCCAGATCGAGGCCTCGATCCTGCCGCTGGCGAAGCCGCTGGGTCTGAAGACCACGACCATCTTCGGCGGCGTCAGCGCGAACCCGCAGATCACGCGCTTGCGCGACGGCGTCGACATCGTCGTCGCCTGCCCTGGACGGCTCGCCGACCACATGCGCTCCGGGCACGTGAAGCTCGACGCCATCGAAATCACCGTGCTGGACGAGGCCGACCACATGGCCGACCTGGGCTTCCTGCCCGAGGTCCGGCGGATCATGGACGCCACGCCGTCGCGCGGGCAGCGGATGCTGTTCTCCGCGACGCTGGACAACGGCGTCGACGTGCTGGTCAAGCGCTTCATGAGCGACCCGATCACGCACAGCGTCGACTCGGCGCAGTCGCCGGTGTCGACGATGGAGCACCACGTCCTGCACCTCGAGGAGACCCACCGGCTGCCGGTGCTGGTCGACCTGACCGCCGCGCCGGGCCGCACGCTGGTGTTCACGCGGACCAAGAGCCGCGCGAAGGCGCTGACGCGCAAGCTGGTCGCTTCGGGCGTGCCCGCGGTGGAGCTGCACGGCAACCTGGGCCAGAACGCGCGGACGCGCAACCTCGAGGCGTTCTCCTCGGGGACGGCACGCACGCTCGTGGCGACCGACATCGCGGCGCGCGGCATCCACGTCGACGACGTCCGGCTGGTCATCCACGCCGACCCGCCGGTCGAGCACAAGGCGTACCTGCACCGTTCGGGCCGCACGGCGCGCGCCGGCGCGTCGGGCACGGTGGTCACGCTGATGACCGACGCGCAGGTCCGCGACGTGCGGGACCTGACGCGCAAGGCGGGCATCAAGCCGACGACGACCCAGCTCGGCCCGGGCCACCCGCTGCTGGCGGAGCTGGCCCCCGGCGAGCGTTCGTTCACGGCGTCGCCGAAGCGGCCTCCGGTGGACAACCGCCCGAAGAAGGTTTCGGCGACGGGCGCGGCACCGGGCGCGGGCCGCGGGCGCCGCGGCGCTCCGGCCACACCGAAGGAGAACCGCGGCGGCCAGCGGTCGCGAGCGGCCGGTCAGGCGCGGCGCGAGGAGCAGCCCCGGTCGGAGCGACGGACGGCCCAGCCGGAGCGTCAGGCTTCCGGCCGGTCGGGCGCCGCTTCGGGCGGTAGCCGGCGATCGGGCGGCCCGGCCGCGGCCAACCGCCGCTCGGGTTCGGGCGGCGCGGCGGCGTTCTCCTCGGGCACTCGCGCGGGTGCCCGCCGCTCACGCTGACTGGTCCCGGCCCCGGCATTTCCGCCGGGGCCGGGGCAGTCCTCACCCGTTCCGGCAAGTCGTAGCGCCCCACCCAGACCCCTCCCCGCAACCCCGATACGAAGCCAACTAGAGCGACGACGTCAGGCCGCGGGCCCGCAGCACCGCGCGCTCCAGGGGGCGGAACACCGCCAGCTCGATCCCCACGCCGACCAGCAGGATCAGGAAGATCGCCGCGATCACCGTCTCCATGCTGTTGAACGACGAGCCCTGGTTCAGGTACGCGCCGAGCCCGACACCCAGCTGGGGCGACAGCGCGATCAGCTCGGCCGCCATCAGCGACCGCCACGAGAACGCCCAGCCCTGCTTGAGCCCGGCCAGGAAACCCGGCAGCGCGGCAGGCAGCAGGATGTACCGGGCCGAGGACAGCCGGTTCGCGCCCATCACCTGGCCGACGCGCGGCAGGATCGGCGGGATCTGGTCGATGCCGGACACCAGGCCGTTCGCGATCGACGGCACCGAACCGAGCAGCACCACGAAGTAGATCGCCGCGTCGTTGATCCCGAACCACAGGATCGCCGCCGGCACCCAGGCCACCGACGGCAGGCTCTGCAGCCCGGTCAGCAGCGGCCCGATCGCCGCCCGCACCACGCGGATCTTCGCGACGACCAAGCCGAGCGGGGTACCGATGAGCACGCCGGCGAGGAAGCCGAGCGCGGCGCGGTGCACCGACGTCCAGACGAAGCCGAACACCTGGCCGTCGGCGACGATGCCCCAGAACTCGTTCCACACCGCGAGCGGGGCCGGCAGCTGCGCCTCCGGCCAGAAGGCAGCGGCCCAGAGGATCTGCCAGATGACGATCAGCAGGGCCAGCGCGCCCAACGGCGGCAGAACCCCCCAGGCGAACCGCTTCCAGAAGCTCGGGCGGCGGTCACCCGCGGGAGCGTCGAGCGAATCCAGCCCGGCGCCGACCGCGTCGAGTTCGTCCTCGGGAGCCCCTGGGGCGGGGGTCTGGGGGTTCGACCTCCAAGCAGCACCGCCGCCGGGGGTCTGGGGGTTCGACCCCCAAGCAGCAGAGTCAAGCTGCGGCATGGGTGCTGATCACCTCTCGCAGGTGCCCGGTGATTTCGTCGGTCAGCTTCGCGGCGTCGGCCAGCGACACGTCCGTCCATTCGCGCACGACCCGGCCGGGGCGCGACGACAGCAGGACCACGCGCTGACCCAGCCGCACCGCCTCGCGCACGTCGTGGGTGACGAACAGCACGGACGTGCCCGTGCTGCGGTAGACCCGCAGCAGCTCGCCCTGCAGGACGTCGCGGGTGATGGCGTCGAGCGCGGCGAACGGCTCGTCCATCAGCAGGAGTGACTGTTCCGGGTCGCCGCCGACACGCAGCGTCGCGGCCAGGGCGCGGGCGAGCGCGACGCGCTGCCGCATGCCGCCGGACAGCTCGTGCGGCCGCTTGCCGCCCGCGCCGTTCAGCCGGACCAGTTCCAGCAGCTCGGCGGCCTTCTCCCGGCGCTCGGCCCGGCCGAACCCGGCCAGCCGCAGCGGCAGCTCGACGTTGCGGGCCGCGGTCAGCCACGGCATCAGCGCGGCCTCCTGGAACATGACGGCGGGCCGCGACGTGTTCAGCGTGATCTCCCCCGCCGACGGCGCGTCCAGCCCGGCGACCAGGTTCAGCAGCGTGCTCTTGCCGCAGCCGGATGCCCCGAGCAGGCAGACGAACTCGCCGGGCGCGACCGTCAGGTCCACGCCGTCGAGCGCGACGACCGCGCGGCCGGCCGTGCCGAACGTCTTGCGCACGCCGTCGAGACGCACCGCGGTCGCGCCGGTGAAGCTGCTCCGGCCGGTCGGGAGGGTCGTGGTCATCGCTGGTGGCCTCTCCGGATCACTCACTTTTTTTCGGGGGTTCCGGGTGGCGGAGCCCCCGGCCCGGGGCCGAGCCCCGGTTTCACTTGGTCAGTTCGGGGGCTTCGACGGCGGGCAGGTTCTGCGCCTTGAGCACCTCGTTCAGCGGGCCGAAGTCGGCGAAGCCCTTCAGCGCCACTGCCGACTTCACCACGCCGGCCGTCACCGAGTCCTGCGCGAGCTGCGGGAATTCGGCGGCGATGGGGTCGGTGGTCAGCTCGATGCCGGAAAACGCACGGTCCAGGACCGCTGCACTCAGGGTACTGCCGGCCAGCTCCTTGAGTGCACCGTTGACCACGGTCTTCGCGTCCGCCGGGTTGGCCTTCGCCCAGTCGATCGCGGCCAGCTCGCCCTTGAGGAGCGCCCGGACGGTGTCCGGGTGCTCCTGCAGGAACTCGCTGCGCACGATGACGACGGTGCTCGGGAAGCGGCCGCCCGGCCACAGCGTCTTCTCGTCGACCAGGACCTTCGCGCCGGCGTCGAGGACCAGCCGCGACGCCCACGGCTCGGGCAGCCAGCCGCCGTCGACCTCGCCCTTCTTGAAGGCGTCGAGCGTCTTCGGGTTGTCGAGGTTGGTGATCTTGACCTGGCCGGTCAGCTGCTTGCCGGCGAGGAACTTCTTGAGCGCGACGTCCTGGGTGTTGGCCAGCTGCGGGGTCGCGATGTTCTTGCCCTTGAGCCCCTCGACGCTGGTGATGTCCGGCTTGACGACGAGCTGCGCGCCGCCCGAAACGGCGCCGGAGACGAGCTGGATGGCGCCCTTGGACTTGGTGAAGGCGTTGATCGCCGGGCCCGAGCCGATGAAGGCGACGTCGAGGGAGCCGCCCAGCAGGGCGTTGACCTCTTCGGGGCCGGCGTTGAAGGTCTGGGTGGTGAGCTTGGTCGAGCCGAGCTCGTTCTTGAAGAAGTCCTTCTTGACGCCGATCAGCGCGGGCGCGTGCGTGACGTTCGGGAAGAATCCGATGCGCACCTCGCCGGCGGCGCCCTGGTTCGCGGCCGGGGCGGTGCTGCTGTCCGCGCGCGAACAGCCGGCGAGCACGCCCACGACGGTCAGGGCGGCCAGCGCCGAGGCCAGGGTTCTCCGTGGGGTGCGCACGTCAGTATCGCCTTTCGTCGGTGTCCGGGCGAGGTTCGCACGGTCACCCACTCAGGCGCATAGCCATCCGCATCCCGGGACATCCGGTGAGATTTCTTGACATCGGCGGTCGCGGCGCTTAGGGGCCGTTTTCGAAGAAAGTCGCCGGCGCGGACAACCGCTCGTGTCACCCGGACGTGGTAAGGGTGACCACCGATTCGGGAGGGAAGACATGACGAGCACCGCACAGCGACGCGGCCAGGGGGCCGTGGGCGTCCGGGTGGCGCTGTTCGTGCTGTTCATCGGGCTGGGCCAGGCGTCGTTCGAGTGGCTCAGGTCACTCGGCATGGACGCGGTGACGGGCCTGGTCGTCTGGGCGATCCCGGTCGTCACCGGGGCGGCGGTGGCGCTGGTGCTGTGGCTGGCGTCGGACCGCGCATTCGCGCTGCGCACCTGGCTGCCGGTGGCGGTGAGCATCCCGGTCTACGTGGGCGGCGGGTTCGGCCTGGCCACCGGCACGGCGAGCCTGGTGGCTTCGATCGTCAGCGGCGTCGGCCTGGGTATCGCGGCCGTGGTCGGGGCCGGGTGGTACCGGTCCCACCGGTCCGGGCGGCAGAACGCCGAGGTTCGCCAGTAGGCCGGGTTGTCCACAGGGCGACGGGGTTGTGGACAACCCCGGCCTCGGAGGGCTTTGCCCGGCTTTTCGTCGGGGGGTGCCGATACGCTGGACGTGGGCACGCCCCCCAGGGAGGGCGGGTGGTGTTCCGGCAACGCCGTGCGCCCGGACTCCGGGACCGCAGGTCCGCTCGCCGTGCGTGGCGGCCGCTGGGATGTCATGAACGACTCGTTCATGTCGTCCGAGGTCATGAACGAGTCGTTCATGACCTCGAGCGCCTCGCCCCGGCTGGGCCCCTTGACCGCTGGTCCCCGAGGGCGACCAGCGGGTGGCTGCCGGCGTCAGCCAAGCCCCTGCCTGAGCAGCGCGAAGTCCGTGGCGCTCGTCACCACCGCCCCAGGCAAGCGCCCGCTGTCTCAGCGGCGCAGCAGAAGTGACACGTCGCCGAATTCGTGCCACAGGTACCGCTCCTCCACCGCCGCGTCGTACGCGCGCTGGACCACCTCCGCGCCCGTCACCGCCTGCAGCAACAGCAGGTGCGACGCGTCCGGCGCGTGCAAACCCGTGATGATGCCGTCTGCCACCCGGGCGGGGTGGTCCGGGCCCAGCACCAGGTTCGTCCAGCCCTCGGCCGGGCGGACCACGCCGTCCGCGGAGGCCGCCGACTCCAGGGCCCGGGCCGCCGTCGTCCCCACCGCGATCACGCGGCCGCCGCGGGCGCGGACCCAGGCGACCAGTGCCGCCGTCGGGGCCGGTACGCGGAAACGCTCCGGCTGGGGTGGCTCGCCCGCCTCCGGGGACGACACCCCCGTGTGCAGCAGCAGCGGCGCGAACAGCACGCCGTCGGTGACCAGGCGTGTCACCAGCTCCGTCGTGAACGGGCGGGCCGCCGACGGCATCTCCGCGCTGCCCGGCTCGCGGGCGAACACCGTCTGGTAGTCCGCGAGCGGCCAGGCCCGCGGGACGTAGCCGTAGCGGATCGGGCGGCCGGCCGCCGCCAGGAACCCCGGCACCGGGCCCTCGACCGCCACCTCCGCCCGCCACAGGCGCGTATCACCCGGGGCCGCCGGCGCCAGCAAGGTCAGTGACGCGCCGCGGGGCAGCTCCAGGCGCTCCCCCGGCCGGCCGTCGCGCAGCGGGCCGCCCGGGGCGCGCAGCTCGACCACCCACGCACCGTCGTCGAGCGAGGTCGAGAAGTGGACCACGACCGGACGGCCGCCGCGGACGGCGTCGACCGCCGCCGGCAGCGTCCCGGACGTGTTGACGACCAGCAGGTCCCCCGGCCGCAGGTGCTCGCCCACCGAGGCGAACACCGTGTGGTGGACGCCCGACGGTGAAGCGACCAGCAGGCGGACTTCGTCGCGCGCCAGGCCGCGAGCTTCCGGCGGCGCCGACGCCGACAGCTCGTCCGGGAGCTCGAACCGGACGTTCACACCGCCGCCAGGAGGTCGGCGGCGCGGTAGCGGCCGCTGGGTGGGCGCTCGTCGAGCAGCCTGAGGAACGCCGGGACCGCGGACGACGGCAGCGGCCGGTCCGAGATGTCCTCGCCGGGGAACGCGCGCTGGTGCATCGCCGTGCGCAGGTCGCCAGGGTCGACCGCGTACACGGCCAGGTCCGGGTGTTCCACGCCGAGGACCGCGGTGAGCTGGTCGAGCGCCGCCTTCGCCGAGCCGTAGCCGCCCCAGCCTTCGTACGGCTCGACGGCGGCGTCCGAGCTGATGTCGAGCACGATGCCCCGCGCCGCCGTCAACGCGGGCAGCAGGAGCTGGGTCAGCGCGAGCGGGGCGAAGACGTTCACGCGGTAGACGTTTTCCAGCTCAGCCAAGGGATACCGCGCCAGCGGCGGCAGCGGGCTGACGCCGAGCGAGCTGGCGTTGTTGACGAGCAGGTCGAGTTCCGGGCAGGCGCCGGCCAGTGCGGCGCGGTGGGCCGGGTCGGCGACGTCGCCGGGGACGGCGGTGAAGCCGATCTCCCGAGCCGCCGAATCCAGCGCGGCCGCGTCCCGGCCGTCGCCGACGACCGTCCACTGGCGACTCACCAGGGCCGCCGCGAGCGCGCGGCCCAGACCGGCGGACGCCCCGGTGATCAGAGCGGTGGGCATGGTTCCTCCTTCGAGGGGTACCACACCATCGTGAAACCTCTATATTAGTCGAGGTCAACCGAAGGACGGCCGCGAAGCAGGAAATACGCTGCCAGCGAAACGACGAGCCCGACGTAGTACGCGAGGTCGGCGCCGTGCAGCGCCGCGGCGACCGGTCCGGTGTAGAGGGACGTGTTCATGAACGGCACCGCCGCGCCGAAGCCCGCCACGAACGCCACGACCGCCGCCCAGGGGCGGACGGAGACCGAAGCCAGGACGTCCACCCGCCGCCCGCCGCGAGTGCGCGCGAGCCAGTCCGGGACGACGACGCCGAGGAACGGCGGGATCCAGTAGCTGACGAACAGCAGCACGTTCTGGAACTTCGCCGCGAGCTCGCCGCTGTGCATCCAGAGGATCAGCGCGAACGCGAGCACGGTGACGACCACCGCCGACACCGGGCGCCGCAGCCGGACGCCGACGGTCTGCAGGGCCAGCGAGCCGCTGTAGTCGTTCATCGCGTTCGACGACACCGCCGCCAGCGCGATCACCGCCAGCGCCAGCGCACCCAGGAACCCGCCGCCGAGCAGGTCCGCGACGCCCTTCGCCGTCTGGTCGCCCAGCGACGTCCCCAGCGCGAGCCCGAGACCTTCGCCGATCGCGTACGACGCCGTCAGGCCGAGCAGCGTCGCCCAGAAGACCGACCGCGACGACGTGCCCGCGGGCAGGTAACGGCTGAAGTCCGACGCGTAGGGCGCCCACGAGATCGCCAGCGACAACGCGATCGTCGTGAACAGCACGACGCCGCCCGCCAGTCCGGCGCCGGACGCGGTGTCCGCGGCGGCGATCGGGTGTCCGGAAAGGACTTTCACCGCCAGCGCGGCGAACGCGAGCACCAGCAGCACGCTCATCACCGTCTGGACGCGGTGGATCAGGGCGTAGCCGAAGACGCCGAGGGCGCCCTGCAGCACCAGCACGACCAGCACCGCGGCCCAGAACGGCAGCCCGGTCAGCTCCGCGAGGGCCTCGCCGCCGAACAGGCCGACCAGCGCGTCCCAGGCGATCGAGCCGAGCCACTGCACCAGACCCGGCAGCACGACCCCGCCACCGAACGGCAGCCGCGCGAGCGGCAGCTGGCCGGTGCCGGTGCGCGGGCCCCAGGTGGACAGGTAGGCGACCGGCAGTGAGCCGAGCACCGTCCCGAGAAGCATCGCGGCGAGCCCCGTCCAGAAGCCCAGGCCGAGCGTCGCGGCGAGGGTGCCGGTGAACACCGCCGTCATCGTCAGGTTGGGCGCGAACCACACGCTGAACAGCCGCCACGGGCGCCCGAAGCGGTTGTCTTCCGGAACCGGCCTGATGCCGTGGGTTTCGACCGCCAGGTCCCGCCCTCCCGTCGGCATCCGCCCGCCGAAGACCTCGGCGTCGAAACCGCGTCCGCTCATGTCCTGCCTCCCGTTCGAACCCCCGGTTCACCCTAAAGCGCGGCCGCGTGGTGTAACGCGACGGCCCGAACGGGCGAATCATGGTTAGCCGTTGCCGGAACACCGCCCGAGGCCGCCAGGTGTCACCCGGTTGCCGGAGCGCGCGTCCGCGAAGCAAACCGGGAGGGGTTGCGTGGTTGCGGTGCAGCACCCCCGGACACTCGCGATGACCGGTCTGCTGACCGCCGGTTTCGCGCTCGGCGTCACCGCGTTGACGCTGAAGGCGGCCGAAGGCACCCACTCCGCGCTCGACACCGCGCTCAGCACCACGACCGGGTTCCTGTTCCTGCTCGCCGGCGCGGTCGCGCACGTGCGGCGGCCGGCCAACCCGATCGGCGTGCTCATCGCGCTCGCCGGCCTCGCGCTGTTCCTCGAAGACCTGCAGTTCACGCGGAACCCGGTGCTGTACACGGTCGCCATGCCGCTGCGCGCCGCGTCCAGCCCGGTCATCGCGCACCTCGTGCTCGCGTTCCCGCACGGACGGCTCCGGTCGCGGTGGGAACGGCTGCTCGTCGCCGCGGCCTACCTGGTGGTGCTCGGCTCGGGCGTGCTCGGGCTGCTGGCCGACGACGACCCGCGCAACCTGCTGGCGATCTCGTCCGCTTCGGCCGACACCGTTTTCGCCCACCGCGCGCTGGACTTCGTCGCGACGGCGATCAGCGCCGGCGTGGTCGTCGTGCTGCTCTACCGGTGGCTGACCGGGCGGCTGCCGCAGCGGCGGCTGCTGTCGCCGGTGATCGCCATCGCGTTGTTCGGCGCGCTCGCCTCCGGCGTGGGCACGGCGCTCGGCGACGGGAACCCGCTCTCCGCGCCGCTGCTGCAGGCCTACCGGATCCTGTTCTGCCTGTGGCCGCTGGCGTTCCTGGCCGGGGTGCTGCGCGCCCGCGTCGGCAACGCCGAGATGATCCGGCTGCTGCTGGAACGCGACGGCACCGGGCTGGCCGCGCTGGTGCAGGACGACGAGGTGTGGAAGGACAGCCGGTCGATCGACGCGCTCAACGCGGCGGCCGGGCTGGTGCTGGACAACCAGCGGCTCACCGCCGAGCTGGAGCAGCGGCTCGCCGAGGTGCGGGCGTCGCGGGCGCGGCTGGTCGCGGCGGGCGACGAGGAGCGCCGGCGTCTGGAGCGGGACCTGCACGACGGCGCCCAGCAGCGGCTGGTCAGCGTCGTGCTGCTGCTGCGGATGGCCGGCCGCCGCTACGGCGCCGCGCTGCCCACGGAGGTCCGGGCCCTGCTCGGCGGCGCGGTCGACGAGCTGCAGACGGCGATCACCGAGCTGCGGGAGCTGGCGCGCGGCATCCGCCCGGCGATCCTCACCGAAGCGGGCCTGGCCGCGGCGGTCCGGTCGCTGGCCGCCCGCATCCCGATGGAGGTGGGGCTGTCGGTCGGCACCGTGCCGCGCCTCGACGCGGCGGTGGAGGCGACGGCGTACTTCGTGACGTCGGAGGCGTTGACGAACGCCCTCAAGCACGCCCAGACCGACCACGTCGACGTCCGGATCGCGGTCGAGGGAGCCGAGCTGCGGGTGGCGGTGACGGACGCCGGCGCCGGCGGCGCGGACCTCGAGGGCGGCACGGGCCTGGCGGGACTGCGTGACCGCGTCCAGGCCCTCGGCGGCGAGCTCGAGGTCGCCAGCGGCCCCGGCGGCACCACCGTGTGCGCGGTCATCCCGTTGGCCGAAAAGCCGTGAAGGCCACTTTCGGGAACTTGAATTCCCGAAAGTGGCCTTCACGGACTCGGAACTAGACGAGGAGCAGGAACAGCCAGCCGTTGGGCGTGCCGAGGCCGGTCACGTCGTCGTAGCCGGGGGTGGTGTGGATGGTCAGGCCCTGGTAGTCCAGGGTGCGGACCGAGTGCAGCAGGCCACCCGAAGCGTCGACCGAGTTCGCGTAGTCGACGCGGGCCACGGCGGCGTCCACGTGCTTCACGTCGCTGATCGCCGCGGTGCGCGAGGTCAGCTTGTAGATCACGGGGTTGATGAAGCCGTGGTGGAAGTGGTCGAAGCTGTCGGCCACCGCCATGATGCCGGCGAACACCGGCGACGCGAGGCTCGTGCCGCCGATCCGGTACTGGTCGTAGTAGGCGCCGTCCGGGAAGGTCTGCGTCTGGCCGACCAGGAAGCCGGTGTTCGGGTCACCGATCGCGGAGATGTCGGGGACGACCCGGCCCTTGTTGTTGCCGGTCTGGTTCTTCTTCGCCAGCGCGTCCGGCACGACACCCTTCTGGTAGAAGGGCTGCGGGAACAGCCGGCTCGTGCCGCCACCGGAACCGCTGGTGTAGTTGGCCGGGCCGTAGACGCCGTTGGTCAGCAGCGACTTGCTGGTCTCCCAGCCGGTCTCGAAGATCCGCTTGCCGTCCTTGCCGATCGCGATGGACGTGCCGCCGACCGCGGTGATCCACGGCGCCGAGGCGGAGAAGTCCGGCGACGGCGTGCCGAGGCGCGCGACCTCGTCACCGTTGTCGCCCGAGGAGAAGTAGACACCGATGCCCTCGAGGACCGCCTGCAGCGAGATCTGGTTGAACACCTTGACCTCGTCGGCCGGGATGTCTTCGCCGGTGTCGCCGTAGGAGTTCGACACGATGTCGGCCTTGTGGCCGGCGATCACGTAGTTCAGCGCCACGTCGAGGGCGTTGTCCTCGCAGGACTCCCCGCCGACGTACAGGATGTCCGCGCCCGGTGCGAGACCGTGGGCGGCTTCGACGTCGAGGGTCTCCTCGCCGTACCAGCCCGCCGCGTCGCACTGGTCCGGCGGCTCGAGAACCGGGTTCGCCGGGAAGACGTGCTGCTTGAACTGGCTCTGCTTCAGCGGGTGCTGCGGGTCGTTCTTCTTGGCGTACGTGCTCGCGTCCGAGTAGATGGTCGGCGAGGCGAACGCGTCCACGATGGCGATCGTGGTGCCCTTGCCGTCGGCGCCGACCTTGTCGATGCCGTAGGCCGAACGCAGCTGCGCCGGGGTGTAGCCGCAGGGCGCGTACGGCAGCTGCTTGCCGTTGTAGGCGGGATCGGTGGTGTCGATCTTCTCGCCGTAGTAGGCGCTGCACGGCCGCGCGTTGCGGAACCCGGGGCCGGGCGGGACGTCGGACGGCGTGCCCGAGCCGGTCGCGTGGTCCGGCTTGAACAGGTTGGTCGCCTGGTCGACGCCGACGACGCCGAGCACGTCGCCGGCCAGGTTCGCCGGCACCGACAGGTTCTTGTCGGCGGCGCGCAGCGTCTGGCCCTTCACCCGGTACTTGCCCAGGTCGACCGCGAACGCCTTCTCCGTCTGGTCGGCCGTGCCGGTGGCTTCGACGTAGGCGCGGTTCGACGGCACCTCGCCGATGCTGAAGCCGCTGCCGGTCAGCCACGCCTTGACGGCGTTCACCGTCGCGTCGCTGGCGGCGAACCGGTCACGCACCTGGTCGGGGTTCAGGAATTGGCGGTAGGCCGGGCTGTCCGGGTCGGAAACGGCCTGGGCCAGCGCCTCGGCACCGGCGTTGTCGCGCTGGTTCAGGTAAACCCGGAAGCTCAGCTTCGCGGCGGGCGCGGTGTCGGCAACCTTCGCCTGCGCGTTCGCCCACAACGGGTGCGACTGCGGAATGTCCTGACGGCCCTGCGCCGACGCCGTCGCCGGCAGGGCGGCGGTGAGGCCACCCACCACCGCGAGCGAAAGGAGCAGGGTGGAGCTTCTTCGCACAGAAATCTCCCTCTCGAATGCGGCCCCCAGAAAACGGGCCTGGAACACCGGGTGAGACTAGAACGGTGTTCCGCTCGCGGGGAAGTGCTTGCGGAACCGTTATCTCGCCGCGCATTCACCGGTGGTACGGAAATCCGGTTTGTCACGCGGAAAACGCGAGGAATAGTCCTCAATGCACGTTAAGTCCGGTTCGTTCTCGTATCGTGGAACAACCGGGACCGGCGGCCACCACCTACGAAAGTCGGTCGCTCCGTCCACTCGGGACAGTCGAGCCCGTGACGGCACTTCGGCCCTCAGGCCCTGCCAGCCAACCGGTGATCGACCGCGGCCGGGGCGAACACCGCTTCGACCACCATGGTGACCGCCCCGCCGAGCGCTTCGCCGCGGCCGCCGATTTCGACACGCAGGCTCTGCGTCGCCCGCGGCAGTGCCCGCCGGTAGAGCACCTCGCGGACGCCGGCCACGAAGTGCGGCTCGGCGAGGTCGCCGGCGATCACCAGCACCCCCGGGTTGACCACGCAGACCAGCGTGGCGAGCACCTCCCCGACCTGGCGGCCGGCGAACTCGGCGAGCCGCACGGCGGCCGGTTCGCCGGCCACGATCCGGTCGCGCACCCCCGAGCCCGACGTCGTCGGCAGGCCCAGCTCTGTCAGGCGCGCGGCCAGCGCGCCGCCACTGGCGACGGCCGCGAGGCAGCCGAGCGAACCGCACGCGCAGCGGGCTTCGGGATACCCGGGCAGCCGGATGTGCCCGATGTCGCCCGCCCCGCCGTCGATGCCGCGGTACACCTCGCCGCCGAGGACCAGCCCGGCGCCGATCCCGGTGGACACCTTGACCACGACCAGCGCGGCCGTCTCCGGGTACCGGGCGCGGTGCTCGCCGAGCGCCATCAGGTTGGCGTCGTTGTCGGCCAGCACCGGGACGCCGAAGCGGGCGCCGAGGTCCGCGTCGATCGGGTAGCCGTCCCAGCCGGGCATGATCGGCGGCTGCTTGACGCGGTTGTCCTCGACCGGGCCCGGCACGGAGACGCCCACGCCGCAGGCCGGCCGGTCCACCTCGGCCAGCATCGCCTCGAACCACTCCGCGATCCGGCCGAGCACGGGTTCCGGGCCGTCGGCGACGCGCAGCGAGCCCGCGCGGTGCGCCAGCCGCCGTCCCGACAGGTCGGTGAGCGCGGCCTCGGCGTGCGTCGTGTCGATGCTCGCGGCGAGGACGACGGCGTGCCGGTCGTCGAACCGCAGCTGCCGCGCCGGGCGGCCGCCGGTGGAGTCCTCCTGGCCGCCCTCGACGAGCAGGCCCGCCGCCTGGAGCTGCTCGAGACGCGCGGTCAGCGTCGAGCGGGACAAGCCGCTGCGCGTCTGGAGCGCCTTCCGCGTGGTCGCCTGGCCGGTCCTGACCAGCCACAACAGCTCGCCGGCGCTGGTCGGCGTCGTCATCCGGGCCTCTTTTGCTTATTGACAAGACATAAGTTGGAGATAGATTGGACATATGAACGTAACACGGGGGCGTGCCGCCGACGTCCTGGCGGGCAACTGGCTCGGCTCGTCGACCGTGCCCTCGCGCGGGCTCTACCCGCACCAGTGGAGCTGGGACTCCGCCTTCATCGCGTTCGGCCTGCGCCACCTCGCGCCCGAGCGCGCGCGGCGTGAACTGCTGACGCTGTTCTCCGCCCAGTGGCGCGACGGCCGCGTGCCGCACATCCTCTTCAACCCGGACACCCCGCCCGAGGCGTACTTCCCCGGCCCGTCCTTCTGGCACGCCGGGCGGACGTCGGGGCTGGTCCAGCCGCCGGTGCACGCGCGGGCGGTGCTGGCCGTGCACGAGGCCGACCCCGACCCCGTGTTCCTCGCGACGCTGTACCCGAAGCTGCGGGCCTGGCACGAGTACCTGCGGACCCGGCGCGACGCGGGCGGCCGCGGGCTCGTGGCGATCGTGCACCCGTGGGAGTCGGGGATGGACAACAGCCCGGCGTGGGACGGCCCGCTCGCCTCCGTCACGCCGTCGACCGGGTTCGTCCGCCGCGACCTGCAGCACGGCGCCGCGGCCGACCGGCCGAGCGACGAGGACTACGGCCGGTACGTGCGGCTCGCCGCGGACTACCGGGACAGCGGCTACCAGGACTTCGGCGACTTCGTCGTCGAGGACCCGGGCTTCAACGCCTTGCTGGCCGACGCCGAGCTGGCGCTGGCCGAGATCGCCGGGATCCTCGGGCTGCCCGCGGCCGCCGCGGCCCATCGCGAGGCCGCGGCGCGCGTGGCGAAGGCGTTGCAGGACACGTTGTGGGACAGCACTTCCGGCTGGTTCTTCGCCCGGGACGTCCGGACCGGCGCGCTGACCCCCGAGCACACGTGCGCGGGCCTGCTGCCGCTGCTGCTGCCGGACCTGGCGGTCGCCCCCGCCCTGGTGGCGACGGCGACCGGCCCGCGCTTCCGGCTCGGCCGGGTGCACGGCGTCCCGAGCTACGACCTGACGGCCCCGGACTTCGACCCGGGCCGCTACTGGCGCGGGCCGTCGTGGTTCAACGTCGGCTGGCTGGTCCGCCAGGGCCTGCTGCGGCACGGCGAGCACGCCCTGGCCTCACGGCTGGCGGACGACCTCGCCGCGACCGCGGCCCGGACGGACTTCGCCGAGTACTGCGACCCGCTGACCGGCGCCGGCCACGGCGCCCGGTCGTTCAGCTGGACCGCGGCCCTGACCGTCGACCTCCTCGCTCAGCCGGCCGCGGTCGCGTAGTCCGAACCCAGCCAGGTCTCGTCGATCCGCAGGCGCTTGTACCGCGTGCTGTCGCTCGAGGCCGCGTACGTGCTCGTCACCTGCAGCCGGACGTACCGGGCCGTCACCGCGGAGAGGTCCACGAACTGGACGCCGCGGTGGCTCGGCAGCGTCCCGGACTTCACCGCATCTCCCCAGTTCTTGCCGTCACTGGAGACGAACACCTTGTACGCCTTGATCCGCGCGGACTGCTCGGAGTCCGACCGGGCGTAGCTGACCGAGTCCTCGCGCTGGTTGATCCCGACGTACTGCACCTTCTTCGCCGACCCGAGGTCGAAGTCCAGGTTGACCGGCAGGGTCTTGCCGTTGTCGAAGTAGGTCAGGTAGTCGCCGTCGCTCGCGGACTGTCCACTGTGGCCGCTCGCCGAGGCGCTCGCCTTGAGCGTCACGGTCTTCGGGTCGTACGTGCCGGTGCGGCCCGCCGTCTCCACCTTGAACACCGTGTCGTAGGTGTCCCAGCCGGACAGCCCGGTCAGCGTCAGGCTGCCGCTGCCCTGGCTGAACGCGATCGCCGCGCCGGTGCGGAGGTTCGTCACCCGGCGGACGCGGTAGCCGTTGTCGCGGATCTTCAGCGTCGACGTCGACGGCTTGGTCAGGACGTGGACGTACTGCGTTTCGCCCTTGATCGTGATGACGCCGTGCGCGCCGTCGTTCCAGAAGCCCGGCTGCATGCCGCCGTACATGTACCCGGCGCCCTCGGTGCCGCCGAGGGACTCCCAGATCGCGTCCAGGTAGGTGTTCGCGAAGTTGTTGAACGCCTCCTGGTTCGACGGGAACTTGCCGTTCACCATCGCCGTCTCCGCCATCAGCGACTTGATCGACGAGCCGGAGTTGGTCACCAGACGTCCGATGTTGAGCATCTTGTTCACCGACGAGTTGGACCCGCCGTACCACCAGGAGCCGGTGTCGGGGAGCTTGAAGCACGCCTCGGTGAGCCGCGGCATCGCCGTGTACGTCGCCTGCGGGTAGTCGTACGACGGCGACATGCCGGTCTTCTGCTCGTTGCTGATCGTGTCCATGATCGGCGTGTCTTCGTTGTTGTTGCTCAGCAGGTAGTCCGGCCGCTGCTGGTAGATCTGCTGGTAGAGGTCGTGCGACTCCCAGTAGGCGTTGTCGTTGTCGATCCAGAACCCGCCGAGGTCGGGGTAGTTCTTCATGACCTCGAAGAAGTTGTCGTAGCTGAACTGGCCGAAGCCGCTCTGGCTGTCGAGATCGACGTCCTTGCCCTTGTACTTCGAGTAGCCGGCCGAGTCGAGCCACTCGTGGCCGCCCTCGTCGTGCCACTGGGCGTCGTTGGTCATGTAGAGGATGACCTTGAGACCCTGGGGTTTCGCCGCGGCGATCAGCTCGCCGAGGAAGTCCCGCTTGGTGGTACAGCTGCCGGGGATCTTCGACGGCCAGGCGCGCGAGTAGCCGAGGCGGCTGTGGAAGGAGGCGAGCACGAGGTACGACGCGTGCAGTTTCTTGGCCTCGGTGACCCAGTAGGCGGGACTCCACCCGCCGTCGGTGATCGCCTTCTCCCAGGCGCTGCAACTGGTGTAGCCGGGCGACGTGCGCATGCCCCAGTGCAGGAACAGCCCCGCCTGGCTGTCGCGCAGCCACTGCTGGGAGGGTTTCTGCAGGTCGGCCGACGCCGGTGCGGCGACGAGCCCGGTCACCACCAGCATCGACGCCGCGGCGACGAGGACCCGGCGCAGGAACTTGGCTGACATGAACGACCTCCAGTGGTCTGGTCCACTCGGTGGTGTACTCCTGCCGTCGCGGCCTGGTCAAGGCTTAGATCCGACCTTTCCGCCGAGTTTCGCTGGCCGGTACATCGAAGTACCCGCCATTCGGGTTAAATATCTGATATATGAGACGAGAGATCCGATCTCTCTTGACTGCGGGTCGGCGGGGCGGGTAGATGTTCTCCCCAGAGAGCGCTTTCGCTCCAAGACCATCGCTCCGGCGACACGGGCAGCACGCCGCGCCCCCCAGAGCTGGTCGGGATGCCGACGGACGGCGGATCGGCATCCCGGCCACCCTTCCACCGCGTCGCGGGGCCAGTGCACGAAAGGGACGACGATGTCCGAACACCCCCTTCGCCCGACCCGGCGCGCGGTCCTGGCCGGCACCCTCGGCGCCTTGGGCGCCCTCGCCGCGACAGGCCCCCTCGCGCGGGCCGCGGACCAGCTCCCCCCGATCGGCGGCGCGCCGCCGACGGACTGGTCGCGCGCCGTGATCGACTCGACGATGAAGCGCTACACGCCGGACAAGATCGGCGGCTGGGGCTACACCCTCGGGCTGTACCTCTACGGCCAGTACCTGTTCTACAAGCGCACCGGCGAGAAGAAGTACCTCGACTACATCATCGCCTGGTACGACCGGTTCATCACCGACAGCGGCATCTCGAACAGCTTCAACAACCTCGACTCGATGCGTTCGTGCCAGATGCTGCCGCTGCTGTACGCGGAGACCGGCCGCAAGAAGTACAAGACCGCGGCCGACCAGCTCCGCAAGCGGTTCCCGTCCTACCCGAGGACGTCCGACGGCGGGATGTTCCACGCCACCAGCAAGGTCGGCCAGCTGTGGGGCGACGGCGTGTACATGGCCCAGCCGTTCCTCGCGCTCTACGGCGCCGCGTTCAACGACGGCGCGTACTGCTTCGAAGAGGCGGCCAAGAACATCGTCGTGTACTTCAGCCACCTGCGTGAACCGGCGAAGGGCCTGCTGTACCACGCCTACGACGAGGACGGCTCCGAGTCGTGGGCGTCCGGGTCCGGGCACCACTCGAAGTACCACTGGGCACGGGCGATCGGCTGGTTCGGCATGGCCACCATCGACATCCTCGAGGTACTGCCGGCCAACCACCCGCGGCGGGCCGCGCTGATCGAGGTCGTGCAGTTCCTGGCCGCGGGCTACCAGCGCTGGCAGGATCAGGCCACCGGCCGCTGGTACCAGGTCGTCGACCGCGGCGGCGACTCGAAGAACTGGCTCGAGACGTCGGCGTCGTCGATGTACACGTTCACCATGGCCCGCGGCGTCCAGCGCGGCTACCTGCCGTCGTCGTACCAGGCGGTGGCGGACAAGGGGTACGCCGGCGTGCTGAAGAAGGTTTCGCTGGGCTCGGACGGCCTGACGAACATCACCGACATCTGCGAAGGCACCAACGTCGGCGACCTGTCCTACTACTACGGCCGGGCCCGCAAGACCAACGACTTCCACGGCCTCGGCGCGTTCCTCATCATGAACGAGCAGTACATGCACTGACCCTTGTCACGCCGCAGAAGGGGCCCCGGCCAACCGGCCGGGGCCCCTTCGTCCGTGTGTAAAGAGTCGACACGCGTGATTGAGCAGTCGACACGCGTGATTGAAGGGTCGACACGGCTTCGGGCTGCCGTTCCGCCGTGTCGACCCTCTAATCACGCGAGTTGACCTTCCAATCACGCGAGTTGACGCTTCGATCACGAGCCGCGGCCCCCTTCCCCGGCGGGGAAGGGGGCCGCGGCGGGTGGGTCAGCAGGTTGAGGTGGAACCTGTGGTGTTGATCCGGAGGGCGGAGCCCGACGTGGTGGCCGAGTTCTGGACGCAGTAGCCCGTCACCGACTGGAAGCCGATGTCGAGCGGGCTCTTCGAGCCCTTCTCCGCCGTGAAGTGGTCGAACGTGATGTCGGAGCTGTTGTTGACGATGCTCGCCGGGCGGCCGTCGTCCTTGCCGAACTCCACCGAGCTGTCCGTGAACTTGATGCCCGACGCGTAGTGCAGGTACCAGCCGTACGACGGGCGGGTGCCGATGCTCTTCGGGTTGTAGTCCGTCGCGGTGTTGCTCGGCACGCCCGTGCCCATGGTGCCGTTGCCGCCGGGCACCGTCAGGTGCACGCCGGTGAACGTGACGTCGGAGACGCGGTGGCCGCTGTCCGCGCCCCAGATCGTCGGGCTGAAGTTGCTGCCGGTGTGCGTGCCGGTGATGTTGTCGAACGTGATGCCGCTGATCGAGCCGACGCCGGGGCTGTTCCCGCAGCGTTTCCGCGTGCCGATCTTCATCATGATCGGCGAATACGTGCCGGACATGGTGATGTTGCGGTAGTGCACGTCGGAAATCTTCGCGCCGTCCATCGAAACGATCCCGATGCCCGATTTGTGCGCGCCGGTGATCGTGATGTCCGAGAACTGGTAGCCGGTGAAGTCACCGCACGTCTCGGAGCCGAACATCAGCGCGTTGCAGCACTGCGCCGACAGTTTCGCGTTGTTCACCGTGACGTTCCCGTTCGGCAGTTTCGCGCCGAGCGCGTAGTCGCTCTTGAACACGAGTGCGTCGTCGTTCGCCGCGATGTTCGCGTTGGTGATCGTGACGTTGGTCGTGCTGATGATGTTCCAGCCGTCGCGGTCGCTCGCCGTGTCGATGGTGAGGTGGTCCGACACGACGTTCTTGCAGCCGTTGATCAGCGCCGCGAAGTGCCCGCCGCGGCGCAGCTTGATCCCGGACAGCGTCAGCCCGTCACACCGGGTGAGGGACAGGATCTTGTCGGCCTCGCCGGACTTCGGGTTGCCGGTGATGAGGTTGCCGCCGCCGTCGATCGTGCCGGCGCCGGTGAACCCGATGTTCGTGAGCTTGTCGCCGTAGAACATCGCGTTGTGGAAGTGGCTGTGGCCGTAGTCCTGGTAGTCGTCCCACTGGTTCGACTCGGGTTTGTCGTAGGTGTCCGCGCTCGATCCGGTGATCGTCGCACCCGCGTCGAGCTGGATCGTCACATTGCTCTTGAGGTGGACGGTGTTGGCCGACTTGTAGGTGCCGGAAGTGAACCGGACGGTGCCGCCGCCCGCCGCGTTGGCCGCCGTGACGGCCTTGTCGATGGCGGAGGAATCGTTGGCCGACCCGTTTCCCTTGGCGCCGTAGTCCTTGACGTCGTAAACGCCGCCGGGCGCGGCAGCGGCGACCCCGGCGCCGGTTACCACCAGCCCCGCCACCGCGAAAGAGATCAGCAGGAATTTCGCTTGCACCGTGAAACCGCCTTGTCATGGAATCGAAAAAGCTCGGCATGACGGCGGAGCACTCAGATTACGAGCGTCCGGAGCGGACTGTCAAGATCGCCGCGGCGGCAAGGAAACACTTTTACGCGCGAAAGCCCGGGAGACCCGCGCCACCCCCAGTCGGACGCGGGTCCCCCGGTGTTCGGGGTGGCCGGCACCGCGAGCCCGCCGGCTCCGGTGTCCTATCAGGATTTTCGCAGTCTACCTTCGCCGGAGCCCGGGTTCCCGTGTGATTTTCATGGTCGTGACGGGGAATCGAGCATGATCGCCACGCGGCGTAGCGAACGGGGTTCAGACTCGCACGAGACCCGGCTTGCCCGCTTGCACTACGTAACTGACGTCGTTTTTGATCACCACCGAAGCGGGGTCGTACACACTGACGTCGGAGGTCGTCATGAAGTCCGCCCGCGTCTGCGACGGCGTCGTCGTGACGCGGACGTAGCCGCGCTCGCCCTTGCAGTACTTGACGTGCGGGTTGTTCGCGTACCAGGCCGCGCTGGGTGCCCCGGCGGTGTCGCTGTTGCTCGTCACCGACGTCGTCACCAGTTCCGAGCCGATGACCGGGTCGCTGTGGTCGAAGTAGTCGAGCCGCAGGTCGGCGGCCCAGTGCCGGTGGACGTCGCCGGTGAGCACGACCGGGTTGGCGACCTTGCGGTCGACCCAGCCCTGCTGGATCCGGTTGCGCGAGGCCTCGTAGCCCTGCCAGGAGTCGTTGTTCTCGCAGGTGGCCTTGTTGCCGTCGGCGTCCTTCGTGGCGAAGAAGACCTGCTGGCCGAGGAAGTCCCAGGTCGCCGGGTGCGACTCGAACTGCTTGAGCAGCCACGCCTCCTCCGTGGCGCCGAGGATGCTGCGGGACGTGCTGCGCATGTCGGCGCAGGCCGGACCGGCGTCGCCGGCGGGGTCGGGCACCTGGGCGCTGCGGTACTGGCGCGTGTCGAGCATGTGGAACCGGGCCAGGTTGCCCCACATCAGCTGCCGGTACAGCTGGATCGACGCGCCGTTGGGCTTGGCCGTCGACCGGATCGGGGTGTTCTCGTAGAAGGCCTGGAACCCGGCGGCCTTGCGCGCGGCCGTGGCGGGCGAGGTGGTGCCGTTCCAGTTGTTCATGACCTCGTGGTCGTCGAAGACCACGATCCAGGGCGCGATCGCGTGCGCGGCCTGCAGGTCGGCGTCCGTTTTGTGCTGGGCGTGCCGGGCGCGGTACTGCGCGAGCGTGGTGACGTCCTCGGTGAAGGCCAGGCTGCGCGGGTTGCGGTCCTGGGCGGTCCGGCCGGACTTCTTCTCGTAGATGTAGTCGCCGAGGAACAGCACCAGGTCCGGGTCGTCGGCCACGATGCCCTTGTACGCGTGGTAGTAGCCCTCCTCCCAGTGCTGGCAGGAGCTGAAGCAGTACTTGAGCTGGTTGACCGCGGCGCCGGCGGCGGGCGCGGTGCGCGTCCGGCCGACCGGCGAGATGTAGCCGGAGCTCTTGAACCGGTAGAAGTACTCCCGCGCGGGCTGCAGCCCGGTCGGTTCGATGTGGACACTGTGCGCGGACGCGCGGGCGGCGCTCACCGAGCCGCTCTGCACGATCGAGCTGAACGCCGCGTCGTTCGCGATCTCCCAGTCGACCGCGTACGTGGCGTCCGGCATGCCGCCGAAGCCGTCCGGGTTGAGCGGCGCGGGCGCGAGTCTCGTCCACAGCACGACGCTGTCGGGCAGCGGATCTCCGGACGCGACGCCGAGCTGGAAGGGATCGTGGACGGCCGGAGCGGCGGCCGTGGTGCGGGCGTTCGCCCAGGACGGCAGCGCCGCCGAAGCCGCGGTGGCGGTGACCGCGGCGAGCCCGCCGAGGAGCACCTTGCGCCGGTTGAGCTGAACCATGTCGGAATGCCTTTCGGGGAGGAGGGACGCGGTCAGGCCGCGAAGTCGGTGAGGCCGTCGCTGCAGGACTTCAGGTCCGGCTTGCCGGTCGTGTAGTTCGCGACGCAGACCTTGTAGAAGACCCAGCTGCCGTGCGCGACCGTGACGGCCTTGTCGACCTTGGTGCCCTCGCCGCCGGAGTTCCAGACGTAGAACGGGCCGGCGCCGCCCTTGAGCCAGTACGCGACCACGGCCGAATAGCCGTCGGAGTTCGTGTCGTAGACGAGGAAGTGCGAGTCGGACGAGCGGTACTGCCCCTCGGCCGCGCAGGCGCCGGCGCACTGGCCGCTGCCCGAGCCGACCCCGCAGTCGGGCGCGATCCGCTCGTCGCGGCCGGTGTAGACGTAGGTGTCCGAGATGTACCCGCCGAGCGCGGGCACGTAGTCCCACAGCGTGCCCGTGCCGTAGGTCCCGGCCACCGACGAGCCTTCGATCTGGCAGTCGATGGTCACGGCCGTGCCGCTGGCGACGGTCCTGACGGCCGTGGCGCTCGTGGTGGGCGCCCGGCGGACGTTGAGCGGGTCACCCGCGGTCTTGACGGTGCCGGTCGCCGCGGCCGACGCTTCGAGCGCGCCGCCGACCGCCAGCACGCCGATCGTCGCGATGACCACCCCTGAGCCGGCTATCCGCCGGAGGTTCGAACGCTTCATGGCCACAGCGTGACTTCGCGCCGTACACGTCCCGTACAAAGCCGCACGTGTGCGCACAGACACTCCGAATGGATCTATCCCGGCCGGTCCGAACGGCCTTAGCATCCGCTGTATGGGGGAACTCATCGGGCAGGTTGAGACCACCTCGCTCACCATCCGCGTCCTCGGACCGCTGGAGGTCACGGCCGCGGGGCAGGTGATCGCGCTCGGCGGTCCGAAGCCCCGGCTGCTGCTGGCCGCGCTGGCGCTGCAGCCGAACGTCGTCGTGTCGACCGACGTGCTGGTGGAAGTGCTGTGGCCACAGGCGGCGCCGCGGTCGGCCGCGGCGAACATCCGCACGTACGTCCATTCGCTGCGAAGACGGTTCGCCGAGATCGACCCCGCCCTGGGCGAGCGGATCAGCAGCCGGGCCTCCGGCTACCTGCTCACCGCGTCGCCGGAAGAACTGGACCACCTCGCCTTCACCGCCTTGGCCGGTGAAGCGCAGGAAGTACTCGACAACGGCGAAGCCGAGAGCGCGCTCAAGCTCCTCGACCGGGCCGACGCGCTGTGGCGCGGCGAAGTCCTCGAAGGGCTGCCGCACGACCACAGCTGGGGCGCGACCGTCGCCCGGCTCGCCGAACTCCGCCTTTCCGTGCAGGAACAACGCCTGAAGGCCCGCATCGGCCTCGGCCGGTGCGGCGAGGCCGTCGCCGAGCTGCGCGGGCTGGTCACCGAACACCCGCTGCGCGAGGAGCTGTGGGCGCAGCTGATCGTCGCGCTGCGCGCCGCGGGCCGGACCACGGACGCCATCGAGGCCTACGAGTCGGCCGAGCGGGTGCTGCGCGAAGAGCTCGACGCCGAACCGGCCGCCCGGCTGCGCGAGCTGCGCGCGACGCTGGTGCCGGAGAACGTCCTCGCCCCGCGTCCCGTCGAAGCCGCCCCCGTCTGCCAGCTGCCGCTCGACCTGCCGGACTTCACCGGCCGCGACGACGTGATCGGCGAAGTCGTCGGCCTGATGCGGGAACGCGCGGACTCCGGCACGCCCGCCGTCATCGTGCTTTCGGGCGCTCCCGGCGTCGGCAAGTCGGCGATCGCCGTCCGGGTCGCGCACGCGGTCCGCGACGACTTCCCCGACGGCCAGCTGCACGTCGACCTGGCCGGCACCTCGTCGTCGCCGCGGGCGCCGATGGGCGTGCTGGCCGAGCTGCTGCACGCGCTCGGCATCCCCGACGCCGGCCTGCCGCGAGAGCTCGCCGAGCGGTCGGCGCTGCTGCGGTCGCGGCTGGCCGGGCGGCGGATGTGCGTCGTGCTCGACGACGCCGGCAGCGCCGCCCAGGTGCGTCCGCTGCTGCCCGGCGCCGGGGCCTGCGCGGTGCTGGTGACCAGCCGCATCCGGCTGCCCGGGCTCGCCGGGGCGACGCCGGTGGACGTCGACCTGCTGCCCGAGGCCGAGGCCGCGCGGCTGCTGCAGGGCATCGTCGGCGCCGACCGGGTGGCCGCCGAGCCGGAGAGCGCGGCGGCGATCCTGCGCCAGTGCGGGCACCTTCCCCTGGCGATCCGGGTGGCCGGCGCGAAGCTGACGAACCGGCCGGGCTGGACGCTGCGGCTGCTGGCCGACCGGCTGGGCGACGAACGCCGCCGTCTCGACGAGCTGCGCGTCGGCGACCTCGCCGTCCGGGCGAGCGTGACGCTGTCCTACGACCTGCTGCCGATGTCGGCGGCCACCGCGTTCCGCGGGCTCGGGCTGCTCGGGCCGGTCCAGTTCCCGGCGTGGGCGGTCGCGTCCGTGCTGGGCCGCCGTGACGCCGACGACGTGCTCGACGTGCTCGTCGACGGCCACCTCGTCGAGCTCGTCGGCTCCGACTCGGCCGGGCAGCCGCGCTACCGGCTCCACGATCTGCTGCGCGTGTACGCGGTCGAACTCGCGGAGCGGAGTGACGCGGCGAAGACGCGCGCCGGCCTGCGGCGGGTACTGGAGGGCTACCTCGCGCTGGCCCTCGAAGCCGCGCGCCGGATGCCCCTGCACTTCTTCGGGATGTACTGCGACGACGAGCTGCCGCGCCCGTCGGTGCCCGCCGACGTGCCGGCCGGCGACCCGGCCGCGTGGTTCGCGGCCGAACGGCACACCAGCGTCGCGGCGGTTTCGCTGGCCGCCGAGCACGGCTTCGACGACCTGGCCTGGCAGCTGGCGTCGGCGCTGACGCCGTACTTCGACCTTCGCGGGCACCAGGACGACTGGCACAGCACGCACATCATCGCGCTGGCCGCGGCCCGCCGGACCGGCTCGCTGCGTGCCGAGGCGATCGTGCAGCGCAACGTCGGCCAGTACCTGCTCTACCAGGACGACTACGCCGAGTCTCGCGTGGCGTTCGAGGAGTCGAAGGCGTTGTTCGAGCGCGTCGGCGACATCCAGGGCGTCGCCATCGCGCTCACCGGCCTCGCCACGATCCTGCGCATCGACGGCGAGGACGACCTGGCGCTCGACCACTGCCACGAAGCGCTGAAGCTGTTCGACGAAGCCGGCGACCAGCACGGCGAAGCGGTGGCGCGCATCGGCGCCGGCGCGGTCTGGATGTCGCGCGGCTGCTACGCGGCGGCGAAGCGCTGGTTCACCGACGCGCTGGAGCTGTCGGCGGAGATCGGCGACCGGCACCGCGAGGCGCACGCGTTCAAGCGGCTGGCGCTGCTGCACCAGCACCAGGGCAACCTGGCCGCGGCGCGCGAGCACGTCGACCGGTCGATCGCGATCTTCACCGAGCTGGGCGACGACCACTGCGTCGGCTACGCCAACCAGAACCTCGGAGAGCTGTGCCTGCACAGCGGCGACTTCGCGCACGCGCAGCTGCTGCTGGTCAACTCGCTGTCGGTGCACCGCCGCAACGGCGACCGGCGGTCGGAGGCGGAGGTGTCCCAATTGCTCGGCGAGCTGCACCGGGCGCTCTCGCAGCCTGAGCGGTCGCGCGACTATTCGGAGCGCGCGCTGGCGATCTGGCACGAGCTGTCGACGCCGCCGAAGGAGCCGCTGACCGTGGTCGAGGAGCCGCCGCACATCGTGTCCGCCTGACGCACAAACTGCTTGTACGGATCATGTACGCCGTCCGGTCAGTCTTTCGCCACGTTCGAGTGAACGAGTGCGAGAGGAGAACCGGGGATGATCCGGATCAAGAAGACCGGCCGCGTGACCGCGGCGGTCCTGGCCGCCGGGGCGGTGACGGCGCTGGCCGGAGCCCCCGCCCAGGCCGCGACCACCAACACCGCGAGCTGGACCGCAAATCTGTCCACTGTGGACAACGATGACGTCAACGTCACCGGTGCGGGCGGAACACTGACCCTGGCCGACGCCGCGTGGCACAGAACCGCCCGGGTGTTCGCCGGCAGCGAAGGCAGCCTGATCACCGCCGAGCACAAGCTCGGCTCGCCGTCGAACCGCGTCAGCGCGGAACTGAACGCCGACACCCCCAAGGGCACTTCGGTCGACGTCGACGTCCGCGGCCGGACCGGCGTGAACGACTGGACAGAGTGGACGCCCGCGGGCACCGCGCTGAAGAGCACCGTGAGCGAGGTGCAGGTGCGGATCAGCCTGCACAGCACCACCGACGGCGTGCGGCCCGCGGTCAAGAGCGTCGCGCTCAGCGCCGACAGCGTCCCGCAGGCCAGCGCGCTGGCCGCCTCGACCGCGCTGACCTACAAGATCTACGCCACCCGCGAAGGCCTGACCGGGCAGACGACCGCCAACGGCCACGTCATCACCAGCCGCGACCACTTCGTCGCGCTGCCGTCCGGGCGCGGCCTGTCGAGCAAGGGCAGCGGCACCTACACCGTGCGCGTCTGCAAGACCGACGGCAGCCGGTGCGAGTACGCCCCGGTGTGGGACGTCGGCCCGTGGAACACCAAGGACGACTACTGGAACCCGGCGTCGGTGCGCGCCGAGTACAAGGACCTCCCCCAGGGCCAGCCCGAGGCGTACGCCGCCTACCACAACGGCTACAACGGCGGTAAGGACGACCTCGGCTACAAGGTCGGCAACCCGGCCGGCATCGACCTCGCCGACGGCGTCTTCTACGACGGGCTCGGCATGTCGGACAACGGCAACGTCAACGTCACCTACCTGTGGACCGGCTCCGACAAGACCGGCGTCATCAGCACCGCGGGCGACCCGATGAACGTCCGGGCGAGCGCCAGCACTTCGGCCGCCATCAAGGGCCTGGCGGCGAACTACGCCAAGGTGAACATCGAGTGCTACGTCGAGGGTGACACGGTCGCCGGCAAGCTCGGCACCACCAACATCTGGGACCGGATCGGGCCGAACAACTACGTCTCGGACACCTACGTCCAGACCGGCTCCGACAGCCCCGTGGCGCCGCACTGCTGACCCCTGGCTCGAGTGCACCACGATCATCGCGTGGTCGACTGCCCTCACCCGCGATAACAGCGAAGGCCCGGCATTCCCCTGCCGGGCCTTCGCCCATTCGCGGACCATTCCGCTCACCGGCACACAATTCACAACCATGAACAAATGTCCGCCGGGTGTACAAGCTCGCGCCGATCGTGCGAAAATTCCGGGCACTTTCCCCACACGGAATGGCGGGCACCTGTGAGCGTTACCCGGAGAACCCTGCTGACCACCGCGGCCGGTGCCGCGGTGGCGGTGAGCGCCAGCACCTCCACGGCCGCTGCCGCGGCCACTCCCGATGCCGCCGACCAGGCATCGGCCACCCGGACGCTCCGCCAAGCGGCCGATTACGCGGTGGCCAAGCTCCGCGCGGTGGCACCCGGCGTCACCGCGTTTCCGGTCGGCACGAAGTTCGAGAAATGGACCTATTCACAAAATGGTGACTGGGTCGGCGGATTCTGGCCGGGACAGTTGTGGCTGGCCTGGCTGCACAGCGGTGACGAACAATTCAAGACCCTCGCGCTGGCGTCCGCGGAGAAACTCGCGCCACGCCGGACCGACACCGGCACGCACGACCTCGGATTCCTCTTCTACCCCTCGTGGGTGACCGCCTGGCGGCTCACCGGCGACACGAAGTGGAGGGACGGCGCGGTGCAGGCCGCGTCGTCGCTCGTCCAGCGCTACAACCCGGCGGGGAACTTCATCCGGGCCTGGGGCGCGCTCGACGACCCGAAGAACGCGGGCCGCGTCATCATGGACACGATGATGAACCTCGACCTGCTGGCCTTCGCGAGCCGGCAGACCGGGGACCCACGCTACCTGGACGTCGCCGTCGCGCACGCGAAGACGGCCCAGCGGTACTTCCCGCGCCCGGACGGTTCGACGCCGCACGTGTTCGACTTCGACCCCGTCACCGGCGCGCCGGTCGGGCCGAACACCGTGCAGGGCTACAGCCCGGCGTCGTGCTGGTCGCGCGGGCAGGCGTGGGGCGTCTACGGGTTCACCACCATCCACCGCCGCTCCGGCGACCCGGAGTTCCTCACCACCGCCCAGCGGCTCGCGGACTTCGCGCTGTCGCACCTGACACCGGACCACGTGCCGGTGTGGGACTACCTGGCGCCCCAGGCCCCAGACGACGTCAAGGACGCCTCCGCCGGGGTGATCATGGCGTGCGGCCTGCTCGACCTGGCCGAGCTCACGCACCGCCCGCACTACCGGGAGAGCGCGCTGCGGATTCTCACCGCCGTGGCGCGGACGTGCCTGACCACGAAGTCCACCCGGGCCGAGGCGAGCGTCGCGCGCTGCACCCGCAACCGGCCGAACGAGGACGGCGTCGAGGTGTCGCTCCCCTACGCCGACTACTACCTGCTGGAAGGCATCCTGCGGGTGCTCGACCGGCGGAAGGCCGACCGCGCGATCGACCTTTCGAGCGTGTAGCGGCGCCCGGGGAGGCCGCCACCTCCCCGGACGCGCTTTTCAGTGATGGTGGGCGTGCACCTTGGCATGGCCGAGGCCGCGGCCGATCATCCACTTGTTCACCGGCACCGTGACCACGAACGCGACCGCCAGCGAGAGCGCCAGAGCCAGCCAGAAGAGCACGCTCGCCAGGCCGGCGTCCATCGCTCCGGGAATCGCCACGACCACGGTGTTGTCGATCAGCTCCATCACGGCGATCGACACCGTGTCCGCGGCCAGCGCGACCTTGAACGCCGCCGCCGCGCCGAGCCCCGACTTCAGCACTCCCCGCATGGTCAGGCCGTAGCCGAAGACGAAGGCCAGCACGATCGACAGGACCACCGTCGTCGCGTTGTGCAGGCCGAACGCCGTGCCCAGCACCATGCCGAGCACCTCACCGATGGCGCAGCCGGTCAGGCAGTGCAGAGTCGCCTGGATCGCCGTCGCCCACGAAGCCCCGTGCTGTTCGTTCATGCCGGCGACTATACCCCTCGGGGGTATAAGAGTCATGTCTGGCACATCACACCGGCCTACAACTCAAAGTATCCATCATTGTCACTCAGCGTGTCCGACACCGCCATCCAGGGTATTTCCCCAGGAAACCCGCGAAGCAGAACTCACTTCCGTAACCCTTTGCGCACATCCCGTTGACCACAGTTACCCGGGGCCCTACGTTCGCCCTTGGTCTCCACCGTGCGCAGACCGTTCGAAAGTCCTGAGGAATGGGTGGGGATGCGAGGGCCGACGAAGACCTTCCGGCTGGTCGCGACGCTGCTGCTGGGGGCGGTGCTCGCGCTCGGCGGCTGCTCGGACCAGCGGGGCGGCGGCCCGGCGCCGTCGCCGCCGACCCGGATCGCGTTCGTGCCCAAGATCGCCGGCATCCCGTACTTCGACGCGATGGACACCGGTGGCCGCGAAGCGGCGAAACAGCTGGGCATCGAGTGGTCCACGACCGGCCCCCCGACCGTCGACCCGGCCGCGCAGGTGAAGATCGTGCGCGACCTCATCGCGAAGAAGGTCGACGTCATCGTCGTGGCGCCCAACGACCCCGCCGCGCTCGCGCCGGTGATCGCCGACGCGCGGGCGAAGGGCATCCACGTGCTCACCTCGGACACCGACGCGCCGGGCACGCAGCGCGAGGTGTTCGTCAACCAGGCCAGCGCCCAGGGCATCGGCACCGCGCTCGTCGACGCGCTGATGGCGAAGACCGGCGGCACCGGCCAGTACGCGATCGTCTCCTGCGGCCCGGCGGCGGCGAACCTCAACTCGTGGATCGCGGTCCAGAAGGAGTACGCGGCCGGGCACTACCCGAAGGCCCAGCTCGTCGAGACCGTGTACGCGGGCGAGGACCAGGACACCGCGACGAACCTGGCCAAGGGCATCATGGCGGGCCACCCGGGCTTGACCGGGCTGATCGGCGAGTGCACGACGTCGGCCCCGGGTGTCGCGGAAGCCGTGCGCGACGAGCAGAAGATCGGCCAGGTGTTCACCGTCGGCGTCGGCACGCCGCAGGCGATCAAGCCGTTCCTGCTCGACGGCTCGTGCTCGCAGTCGGTGCTGTGGAACGTCGAGTCGCTGGGCTACCTGACCGCGTGGACGGCCAAGCAGGTCGCCGACGGCAAGCCGCTCCAGGCCGTCAACAAGGTGAGCCTGGAGCTGCCGGCGGTGAAGTACGACGCCGCGTCGAAGACCGTCCTGCTGGGCGATCCGCTGCTCATCACCACCGACAACGTCGACCAGTTCAAGTACTAGCGCACGTCGATCGTCACCGTCGCGGTGCTCGTCGCCGCCGGGAGCCGCGTCGTGTCGACGACGAGGTACTCGCCGTCGTCCTGACGGCCGTCCGGCAACGTCTTCGGGTGCAACGCGTACGGCGGCGCGGCGTTCGTCACGCCGTCGATGCCGAAGTCGTTGTCGTTGCTGATCACGACCGTCCGGCCGCCGTCGGTCGTCGCGACGCCCTCGACCTTGTCGTGCCCGAAGAAACCGCCGCTCGGATCCAGCGTGGACACGAGGGCACCCAGGTCCAGGTGGAGCTTCTTCGTCACCGGCGTGATGCCCGCCGCGGCGAGGTCCGTCAACGCCTCGGCCGTGGTGTCCTTGCCGACGTAGGCGTCGATGCTCTTCCCGGCGACGAGCAGCCCGCCCTTGACGAGCCGGGTGCTTTCAAGAAACTGTTCGAGATCGACCTGTCCGGCGCCACCGACGTCGGCCCGCGGGCGGACGGCTACGACGCCGCCGTTCAGGTCGGCGATCTTCTCGCCGGTGCTCGCCAGCGTGCTGACCTGCCCGTTGTACGGCATGCCGTCGGCCGCGCGCAGCGGGATCGTCTTTTCCGGCACGGCTTTCCCGCCGCGGAGCCGGAACTTCCCGATCGCCGGGGTGAAGCCGGGCAGCGGCTCGATCTTGCCGCCACCGGGCGCGTCGACGTTCGGGCCGCGGTCGGTGAGGCCGTAGAACTCGTCGCACTCGCCGGGCACGGGTGTGAGCGCGGAGCCGTAGGCGCCGGCCTTGATCTCGACACCGCCGATCGTCGCCAGCGGCGGGAGATCCGCCGGGTGGAGCGTGACCGCGTCGGAAACGGTGTAGGTGAAGGTGTCCCGGCCGGTGAAGCCGGGCGCCGGGAGGTAGCGGAACGTCCCGTCGGCGCCGATCGTGACGGTCCCGTGCCCGGCTGCGGTGTGCCGGACGACGGCGGTGGCACCCCGGTCGTTGCCGAGCACCCGGCCCCACAGCGGCTGCCCCGCGCGGACCCGGTCGTCGTCGTCGGCAGCCCGGAGGCCGTGACCGTGGGCCGCGGCCGGTCCCGCGGCCGCCAGCGGCAAGGCCAGCACCCCGGCCACGAGGGCGATTCGTACCCGCTTCATCCGTTTCTCCTCCTCCGGCGCGGGAAACGCGCCGGAGGAGGAGTCTGGGCGGCCGAAGTGGACAACGCCCGTCTTCGAGGAGGCCGGGGCGTTAACGGTGCCGGCGCACGTGGGCGGCCGCCGCACCGCCGCCGAGGACCAGGATCAGCGCCGTCAATCCCCAGCGGCGCTGCTCTTGGGTCCGGCGGCCGGTGTCCTCGGCCACCGGCTGGGGCTTCGGCGCCGGGCGCGCGTGCCGTGACGTCGCCGGGGCCGACGGCGTGGGTGAGGGCGTCGCCGACGGTGGTGGCGCGGGTGCCGGTGTCGATGTCGTCGGAGGCAGGACGACCGGCCGCTCGACCGGCGGCGGCCGCGGCGGAGGAGGCGGCTCCTGTCGAGACGACGGCGATGGCTCCGGCGTGGTCGGTGACGGAGGCGGCGTCGGCGTCGGTGTCGGCGTCGCCGAGGGAGCCGAGGACGGCGGTTCCGGAGGCGGCGGCGAAGACGGCGGCGGCGGCGGGGGTTCGGTAGGGCAGTCCCCGGCCGCGTCGCTGCTCGCCAGCGGCGGCCCGGTCGCGATCTCGACGGCCGGACCCGAGCCATCGCGCGGCAACCGGTAGGTGACGCTGCGGTGCCCGTCGCGGTTGGCCGTGGCGTAGATCGCGCCGGGCCCGAGCGCGACCGAGCCGTACGCGCCGCCCTCGGGGAAGCGCTCCCCGGGCACCGGCTCGACCTTGCCGGTCGCCGGGTCGAGCGTGACCACCGTTCCGCCGCCGCGCGTGGTCGTCGAGACGCCGTAGAGCAGGCCGTCCGCCGGGTCGTAGGCGAAGTCGTCGACGCCGGCCGCGAGTGTCACCGGCCGCAGCGCCGTCCGGTGCACCACCCGCAGGTAGTCCGCGCTCGCCGGGTCGATGTCCACTGTGTACAGATCGCTGTCCTGCCGCACGTACCAGCGGTTACCGTCGATCGTGCCGGCCGTGGCACCGGTGACCAGGCTCCACATCGGATGCCGCGCGCCCGCGCGGCCGAGCACGCCCAGGTCGGTGACCGTGCCGGCGGAGTCGATCCGCACCGCGTGCGCGCCGTGGTCGTACCGGCCGCGGCCGGTGCCGTCCGCGACGCCGTAGACGACGTCCTGTTCTGCGGAGTACCCCATCGCGTTGATCCAGTACCCGGCCTCGGTCACCCGCTGCGTGGCCCCGCTGGGCAGCGAGAGGAGCCGCAACGTCGTCGGCGCGTGGTCGCGTTCGGTCTCCGCCTGCAGGACCGTGCACGAGTCCGGCTGCCGAGCCCCGGCGGTCCGGGACGCCGGGGGCGCGAGCCAGCCCGTCGCGGCCAGCAGCGCCGAAACCGCCGCGGCCACGCCGAACATCGCAGCCCAGCGGGCCCGCGCGCGGGTCAAGCCAGCCTTTCCAGCGCCGAGGTGAACGCCTCGGGCGGCACTTTTGCGCCGCCGCTGAACGGGTTCTGCAGCTCGTGGATGGCGAACAGCAGCAACGTGATCGTGCCGGCCAGCGTGGACACGATGATGACGTGCGCGGCGAGCCGGGTGCCGCCGAAGAGGTTGGGCAGCAGGATCGCGGTGATCAGGCTGCCGAGGATCAGCGCGAACCAGACGACCGCGCCGACCCCGCCGTCGCCGGAGTCCGCCAGCCGCTGCTGGCGGGCCTGGTAGACCGCCCAGAGCTGGTTGCTCGCTTCGGTCTTGCGGTCGATCTGCCAGTCACCGTCGGTCGGCGCGGCCGCCACCGCCTGGCGCATCTGGTCGAGCTGCCGCCAGCCCGTGGCGGGCACCTCGCCGCCGTCGGCCAGGCGCGGCCACTCCTGGTCCTCGACCGTCCGCGCATAGGCGACGGCGAGCTGGTGCACCCGGTCCTTGGTCTCCGCCGGCAGCGCGTCGGCCGCCCAGGTGGCCGCGACCAGGCTGTCGGCTTCGGTCCGCGCGTCCTGGCTCGCGGCGCTCACCGAGTCGTAGAGCGAGATGAGCACGAACGCGACCAGGACCGCGTGCAGCCCGCCGACGATGGTGAACACCTGGCCCGCCGCGTCGTTGTTGGCGGGCCTGCCTTCGCCGTCCCCACCGCCGCCGAGTCTGCGGACCAGGTAGGCGATCCCGCCACCGGCCAGTGCCGCGCCGGCCACCCACAGACCGCCGGCCACGAAGATGTTCATCCAGGTCCTTTCACCCGCGGGGCGCGGGAAGTGCCGTCCGGCGCATTACGCCACCGGGAACCGCCAAGTTAGCGACCCGTTTCCGGGCGGACAACCGCAATTGCGGAATTCATCCGGGTGGCCGTATCCCCGCCCCGCGAATCGCCGGTTCGGCGCAGTTCCGCGCATCACGACCACTCCCGGCGTTCTCCCTGCGACCGGGGAAGGCCGCGCCGAGCCGCGATCGTCCCGACCGGGTGACAGCCGTCAACACGCGGTGACCACTTCTTTCCGGCACACGGCCAAATGATCAATAACGAACCGGTGATCATCGCCATGACCCGATCGTGTTCTTGTGCCACCGAACGCGGTTGCTATGTTGATTTCGAGGGGTTGCGAAATCCGCGAATAGCAAGAAATAGCAGCTCATGACCGGCGTGCCCGAGGGGGCGCGTGCCGACGCGAATGAATGGGTGGTTCTCGCTGTGACTGTCACCGACCCGGTGGATTCCGTGAACGCGGACGAGCAGACGCTGTCGAGCCTGAGCCGGGCCGCGGCCCGGACACTGGCGACGACGACGAAGTCGGTTCCGCAGATGCAGGGCATCTCCTCCCGGTGGCTGCTGAAGCTGCTGCCCTGGGTGGAGGTCTCCGGCGGCGCGTACCGGGTGAACCGGCGGCTGAGCTACGCGGTCGGCGACGGCCGGGTCACGTTCACCACGACCGGCTCGCAGGTCCGGGTCATCCCGCCGGAACTGGGCGAACTGGCGCCGTTGCGGGGGTTCGACGACGAAGAGGTCCTCACCGAACTGGCCGACCGGTTCACCCAGCACGAATTCGAGCCGGGCGACGCCCTGGTGGAGTTCGGGAGCCAGGCCGACCAGGTGTTCCTCCTCGCCCACGGCAAGATCAGCAAGATCGGCACCGGCGCCTACGGCGACCAGGTCGTGCTGGGCACGCTCGCCGACGGCGACCACTTCGGGGAGCACGCGCTCGTCAGCGGGGACGGGATCTGGGAGTTCACCGCCAAGGCCGTCACCGCCTGCACCGTGCTTTCCCTGCCCCGCCAGGCGTTCGAGGACGTCCTGGCCCGTTCGGAAACGCTGCGGGCGCACCTCGACGGCTACGTGGCGCAGGGTGAGGCGCCCAGCAACGACCAAGGCGAGGCCGAGATCTCCCTGGCGTCGGGGCACGACGGGGAACCGGTGCTGCCGGGCACGTTCGTCGACTACGAAGCCAGGCCGCGGGAGTACGAGCTGTCCGTGGCGCAGACGGTCCTTCGGGTCCATTCGCGCGTCGCCGACCTCTACAACCAGCCGATGAACCAGATCGAGCAGCAGCTGCGGCTGACCGTGGAGGCGTTGCGGGAACGCCAGGAACACGAGCTGATCAACAACGCGGACTTCGGCCTGCTGCACAACGCCGACTTCGCGCAGCGGATCCCCACCCGCACCGGTCCCCCGACCCCGGACGACCTCGACGAGCTGCTCTCGCTCGTGTGGAAGGACCCCGGGTTCTTCCTCGCCCACCCCAAGACGATCGCCGCGTTCGGCCGCGAATGCACGAAGGCCGGCGTCTACCCCGACGCCGTCGACCTCGGCGGGCACCACGTCCCGGCGTGGCGCGGGGTGCCGATCCTGCCCTGCAACAAGATCCCCGTCACCGAGACCCGCACCAGCTCGGTCCTGCTGATGCGCACCGGCGAAGAGGCCCAGGGCGTGGTCGGGCTGCACCAGACCGGGCTGCCGGACGAGTACCAGCCGGGGCTGAACGTGCGGTTCATGGGCATCAACGAGCAGGCCGTCATCTCCTACCTCGTCTCCGCCTACTACTCCGCCGCGGTGCTGGTGCCCGACGCCCTCGCCGTCCTGGAAGCCGCCGAACTCGGCCGGGAGGAGTGATGCCCGAGCCCGCGACTCCGCCTCGCAAGCCGGACGCGCCCGGGCGCCCGCCCGCGTTACCGCCGTCCGCCTTCGGGCCGACCGGGCTCGGCACGGCCGCCGCCCGGGTCGTGCCGCGGCCCGCGGGCACCCGTCCGCCCGAAGCCCCCGAACCCGATCGGCGCGTGAAACCTTGACAGTCACCGAAGAAACGGCCGTGCAGCTGTCGCTGAGCGTCAGAGCGGCGCGGACGCTGACCACGACGACCAAGTCGCTGCCGCAGATGCGCGGCATCACCACCCGCTGGCTGCTGGCGCAACTCCCGTGGGTCGACGTCCCGGCCGGCAGCTACCGGGTCAACCGGCGCCTGACCTACACCGTGGGCGACGGCAAGGTGAGCTTCTACAACACCGGCGCCCGGGTGCAGGTCGTGCCCGCCGAGCTCACCGAACTCGCCCTGCTCCGCGATTTCGGCGACCAGCAGGCGCTGAGCGCGTTGGCCGGCGCCTTCGAACAACGCGAATACGAACCCGGCGCGACACTCTTCACCGAGGGCACGCCGCTGGACACGCTGGTGCTCATCGCCCACGGCAAGGTCACCCGCCACGGCACCGGCGAGTACGGCGACGAGGTCCTCCTCGGCACCGCCACCGACGGCGACCACTTCGGCGAGGAACTCCTCGGCGGCGACACCGGCACCTGGGCGTTCACCGCACGGGCCGCCACCCGCGTCGTCGCGCTGGTGCTGCCCGCCGCGGCCTACGCCCGCCTCAACGGCCGGTCCGAAGCGCTTCGCACCCACGTCGCGGAAGCGCTGACGCGGCCGCGGAAACCGCAGAACAAAGCCGGCGAGGCGAGCGTCGACCTGGCAGCCGGGCACGACGGGGAACCGCTCCTGCCCGGCACCTACGTCGACTACGACCCTTCGCCGCGCGAGTACGACCTGGCCGTCGCGCAGACTGTGCTGCGGGTGCACAACCGCGTCACCGACCTCTACAACCAGCCGATGAACCAGCTCGAACAGCAGCTGCGGCTGACCGTGGAAGCACTGCGGGAACGCCAGGAACACGAGCTGGTCAACAACACCGAGTTCGGGCTGCTGCACAACGCCGACCTCAAGCACCGGCTGACCACCCGCACCGGGCCGCCGACCCCGCTCGACCTGGACGACCTGCTCAGCCGCCGCCGAAAGACGCGGTTCTTCCTCGCCCACCCGCGCGCGATCGCGGCGTTCGGCCGGGAGTGCACCGCCCGGCGGGTGTATCCCGCTCCCACCGTGCTGGACGGCAAGCGCGTCGCCGCCTGGCGCGGGGTGCCGATCCTGCCGTGCGACAAAATCCCGGTCAGCGCTTCGGGAACGACGTCGATCCTGGCCATGCGGACCGGCGAAGACGACGCCGGGGTCATCGGCCTGCGCCCGAAAGCGCTGCCCGACGAATACCAGCCGGGGCTGAACGTCCGCTTCATGCACACCGACGAACGCGCGGTGACCTCGTACCTGGTCAGCGCGTACCACTCCGCCGCCGTCCTCGTCCCGGACGCGCTCGGGGTGCTCGACGACGTCGAGATCGGCCGCTCATGACGACCATGAACACGCGCACCGCGGCCCGGCCCCTCGCCGATGTCCTCGCCTGGAGCCGCGGTTTGGTCGACCCGGCGCTGCACACCGCCGTCGAGCGGCTGCCCGAGGCGATGCGGCGGATCGCCGCCTACCACTTCGGCTGGGCGGACGCCCACGGGCGGCCGTCGTCGGCCGACGGCGGCAAGGCGTTGCGGCCGGCCCTGGTGCTGTTGTGCGCGGAAGCCGCGGGCGGCGACCCCGCGGACGCCGTTCCCGCCGCCGTCGCGATCGAGCTGGTGCACAACTTCTCGCTGCTGCACGACGACGTCATGGACGGCGACACGACCCGGCGGCACCGCGCGACGGCGTGGACGGTGTTCGGCACCGGGCCGGCGGTGCTCGCCGGGGACGCGTTGCTGAGCCTGGCGTTCGAGGTGCTGGCGCCGGGCGGGGCGCCGAACGCGCGGCTGCTGTCGTCCGCGGTGCTGGCCCTGCTCGAGGGACAGGCCGCGGACCTGGACTTCGAGCAGCGCGACGACGTCACCCCCGGCGAGTGCGCCCGGATGGCGGAGGGCAAGACGGCGGCCCTGCTGGGCGCGGCGTGCACGCTCGGAGCGACGTCCGGGCAGCGCGAGGCGGACCGCTTCGGCGCGTTCGGGCGGTCGGTCGGGCTGGCGTTCCAGCACGTCGACGACCTGCTCGGCATCTGGGGCGACCCGGCCGTCACCGGCAAGCCGGTGTACTCGGACCTGCAGAACCGCAAGAAGTCGCTGCCGGTGGTGACGGCGCTGTGTTCGGGCACGGACGCGGGCGCGGACCTGGCCACGCTCTACGCCCGGCGGGAGCCCCTCGACGAAGCGTCGCTGGCCCGCGCGGCTTCCCTGGTGGAGGCCGCGGGCGGACGTCAGTGGAGCCAGGCCCAGGCGGAGGCGTTGCTGGCCAAGGCCTTGCGCGACCTCGCCGCGGCGAACCCGGTCCCCCGCCCGGCCGCCGAACTGGCGGCCCTGGCCCGCCTGATCACCACCCGCACCCACTGAGAGCGTGATTGAACCGCCAACTCACGTGATCAGAACGCCAACTCACGTGATTGGAGGGTCGACACGCCGCGGCGGGTCCGGTGCCGCCGTGTCGACCCTCCAATCACGCGTGTCGACCTCTCAATCACGCGTGTCGACCCTTACTTGCCGGGGCGGGTCAGGCCGGACTTGTCCGCGTTGAGGCTCAGGATGTTCTTGTCCGTGTCCTGAAGGGCCTTGGTGACCTGGGGGGACTTGGGGGATGTCGACAAGTCGATCAGGCGGATCGGGGCGTCCAGCTTGATCAGGGTGGGGATGTACTCGGCCTTGTCGACCTTCCAGCGGTCGCCGTCGCGGACGAAGCGGAAACGGGCTGCCGCGCCTTCCTCCGTGTCGCCGCGGGGGTCGGAGTGGCGGGCGACGCTGTTGCCGAGGCCGTAGGCCACCCACTTGCCGCCGATCTTCTCGAACGGCTGGACCACGTGGGCGTGGTGGCCGACGATCAGGTCGATGTCGTCCGACGCCAGGAGTTTCTTGGCCTGCGACCGCTGTTCCGCCGTCGGGTCGTGCTGGTACTCGACACCCCAGTGCAGGCTCGCGATCACGACCTGCGCGCCGGCTTCGCGAGCCTTGCGGGCCGCGGCGAGGACGTCGTCGACGTCGATCTGGTTGGCCAGCCACGGTTTGCCGGACGGCACCTTGATCCCGTTGAAGCCAAAGGCGTAGGACACCTGCGCGACCTTGACGCCGTGGACGTCGAGGATGAGCGGTTTCGCGGCTTCGGCGGCCGACCGCGCCGAGCCGGTGTGCTTGACGCCGACGTCGTCGAGCTTGGCCAGGGTGCGGGTGACGCCCTCGGCGCCCTGGTCGATGGTGTGGTTGGACGACGTCGAGCAGGTGTCGTAGCCGGTGTCCTTGATCGCGTCGGCGATCTCCGGCGGCGCGCTGAACGACGGATACCCGCTGTAGGGCCCACCTTCCGGCGCCAGCGGCGTCTCGAGGTGGCAGATCCCCAGGTCGGCGCCGGAGATCAGCGGCTTGATCCCGGCCAGCAGTGGTCGGTAGTCGATCTTTCCGTGGCCGTCGGCCTCGGCCTGCTCGGTCAGCGCCGGGTGGATCAGGACGTCCCCGGTGGCGACGACGCTGAACGACCCATCCGGTGCGGCAGAGGCGTCGGGCGCGGCGGCGGACGAGGATTCCGCCGCTTCCGGGAACGGCGTCGGCGCCGGACCTTGCTGCGGCGGGCTGCTGCAGGCGGCCGCCAGGACGGCGACGCCGGCGAGCGCGGCGACGCGGTGCTTCGTCATCGGACCCCCTCCTGACGTGGTCCGGCCATCCTGCCAGCCGGGCGAATCGGGCAGGGACGCCGTCCCGCTGATCGACAAAACCCGCTCGACCAATCGCACCACAGTCGACAACACCGATCAGAACATTCCCACTGGACAAAACCGGTCAACACGCAGGACAGGGACAGAAAAATACGATAATTGACCGCGCTTACGTACCCACGATGTCACGGAGAGTAGGTCTCACTCCGCTAACTGCCGGGCCAAAGCGCCTTGACGCTCCACGAACGGGTGTTTTGTAATACGAGTCACTCGCGGTACCCGACCCGCCCCACTCGACCTCGGCCCCCATGGGAGCACTCGATGTCCACATACCCGCACAGGTTCCGGACCTGGAGCGTTGTTGGTTGTTGTTTGATTTCCGGTGTCCTGATGGCCTCCTGCTCCTCCGGCAAGGACACTGCGGCACCGCAGCAGCAGGCGCCGTCCAACGGCAAGATCACCCTGTACTACCTGCAGAAACAGGGTGACCAGCAGTACTTCGTCGAGCAGGCGCAGGGCGCGCAGGAGAAGGCGAAGGAGCTCGGTGTCGAGCTGAAGGTCGTCAACCTCGGCCAGGACGCCAACAAGGCGATCACCGAACTCGACGCCGCGGTCGCGCAGGGCGCCAACGGCGTCGCGATCGTCGTCCCGGACCAGGCCATCGGCCCGCAGGTGATCGACAAGGCCAAGAGCGCCGGCATCCCGCTGATCGCCTCGGATGACGTCATCAAGGACGGCTCGGGCGCGAAGGCGCCGTTCGTCGGCTTCAACGGCAGCCAGATGGGCGACTCGGTCGGCACCGAGGCCGGGAAGCTGTTCAAGGCCGCGGGCTGGGCCGCCGCCGACACGAAGATCATCAGCGCCTACAAGCAGGACCTGACCGTCTGCACCGACCGCGTCAACGCCGCGAAGAGCGCGTTCGCGAAGTCCGCGGGCGCGGACGTCCAGGTGATCAACGTCGGCACCGACAACTCCCCGGTCGACGCGCAGAACAAGTCCGGCGCGGTGATCGGCTCCAACCCGGGCGTCAAGCACTGGGTCGTCTGGGGCTGCAACGACGAGAACGAGACCGGCGTCGTGACCGCGCTGGCCAACTCCGGCGTGCCGGCGAACAACATCATCGGCGTCGGGCTCGGCGCGTACCTCACCTGCAAGGACTGGGCCGCCGGCAAGGACACCGGCAACAAGGCCGCGCTCTACATCTCCGGCGCCGAGGTCGGCCGCTCGGCGATCCAGGTGCTCGTCGACAAGGTGAAGAACGGCAAGGCCCTGCCCGCGGAGACGATCGCGAAGACCACGATCGTCAACAAGGACAACTACAAGCAGGCCGGCGTCAACTGCACCTGACCGCTCTCCCGTGGGTGGTGCCCAGCGCACCGCCCACGGGACCGTCCGCCGAAGGGCCGTTCAATGTCCTCCTCTTCACCCGCGCTGGCCGTCGAGGGCATCGGCAAGCGCTTCTCCGGTGTCACCGCCCTCGACGACGTCTCGCTGGAGTTCCGCTCCGGCGAAGTCCTGGCCCTGATGGGCGAGAACGGCGCCGGCAAGTCGACGCTCCTGCGCGTGCTGTCCGGTGACCAGGGCCCCGACGACGGCCGGCTCCTCCTGGACGGCACCGAGGTCACCTTCGACACCCCGCGCGCGGCGATGGCCGCGGGGGTGCGCGTGATCTACCAGGAACCCGAGATCATCCCGCACGTTTCGGTGGCGGAGAACGTCTTCGTCGGCGAACTCCCCGCGAAGGCGCGCGTCTTCAACCGCCGCACGCTCATGAAGGCGACCCAGGAAGCGCTCGCCGAGTACGGCTTCGAAGGCGTGCTCAACCCGGCGACGCTCGGTGTCGCGCTGTCGGCGGCGCAGCGGCAGATCGTCGAGATTCTCCGGGTCCTCACTGCGGCCACCCCGCCGAAGGTGATCGCGTTCGACGAGCCGACGTCGTCGCTGTCGGAACACGAGGTGGAGGCGTTGTTCCGGCTGATCGGGCGGCTGCGCGACAGCGGCGTCGCGGTCGTCTACGTCTCGCACCGGATGAAGGAGATCTTCCAGCTCGCGGACCGCGTCGCCGTGCTGCGCGACGGGAAGCTCGTCGGCGTCCAGCAGGTAGCGGAGACCGACGAGCCCGGCCTGGTGCGGATGATGATCGGTCGCGACCTTTCGGCGCTCGAGCGCCGCGTCACGCAGGACACCGGTGAGGAGGTCCTCAAGCTCGACGACGTCACGACCGACGACGTCACCGGCATCTCCCTGCAGGTCCGCGCGGGCGAGGTGGTCTGCCTCGCCGGGCTGGTCGGCGCGGGACGGTCCGAGCTGGCCCGCGCGATCGTCGGCGACCTGCCGATCCGGTCCGGGACCGTCGAACTCGACGGCAAGCGGCTGCGCGCGCACAACCCCGGCGACGCCGTGAAGGCGGGCATCGGCTTCGCGCCCGAAGAGCGCAAGACGGACGCGTTGCTCATGCAGCGGTCCGTACGCGACAACGTCTCCATCGCCGTCCTCGACCGCCTTCGCCGCTTCCGTGTCGTGAAGCGGGCGAAGGAACGCGCGCTGGTCGAGGAGTACGTACGCGAGCTTCGCGTGCGGACGCCGTCGATGGAGCAGGAAGTGCGCAAGCTGTCCGGCGGCAACCAGCAGAAGGCTGTCCTCGCGCGCTGGCTCGCGCGGCGGCCGAAGCTGCTGATCCTCGACGAGCCGACGCGCGGGGTCGACGTCGGCGCGAAGGCCGAGATCTACCGGATCATCGACGGCCTCGCCGCCGAAGGCATCGCCCTGCTGGTCATCTCCTCCGACCTGCCCGAGGTGCTGACGCTGGCCGACCGGATCCTCGTGATGCGGGCCGGCCGTCTCGCGGGCGAGCTCGGCCGCGAGGAAGCGACCGAAGAAGCCGTGCTGACCCTCGCCATCCCCGAAACCGAACCCGCCGTCGAAGAAGCCCAGGAGATCGGCGCATGAGTACCCCCACCCAGGAGAAAGCGATGTCCTCCGAACCGGCCGCGCCGCAGCAGCCCTCGGCGCTGCGCCGGGCGCTGACCGGCATCGGCGTGCAGAACTCCAGCCTGATCATCACGCTGATCGCGCTGGTGATCCTGCTGAGCGTGCTGAACGAGAACTTCTTCCGCACCAACAACCTGCTGCTGATCGGCAGCGCGATCACCATCATGGGGCTGCTGGCCCTGGTCCAGACCCTGGTGATCATCCTGGGCGCGCTGGACATCTCGGTCGGCTCGATGGCCGGGCTCGCGTCGGTCATCTCGGCGATGGTGTTCACCTCGACCGGCAACGCCGAGGTCGGGATCCTCGCCGCGGTCGGCGTCGGCATCCTGTGCGGCCTGGTCAACGGCATGATCATCATCTTCGGCCGGGTCAACCCGGTGGTCGCGACGCTGGCCATGCTCGCCACCTACAAGGGCATCGCGCAGGTCATCTCGGACGGCAAGGCGCAGGGCTACACCGGCGGCGACGACCTGTTCATCTTCCTGGCCAAGGGCGCGATCGCGGGCCTGCCGTCGCTGGTGTGGGTGTTCCTGATCGTCGCGGCGCTGCTGCACTTCCTCCTGAAGTACACCGACATCGGCCGCAACGTCTACGCCATCGGCGGCAACGACACCGCCGCCCGGCTGGCCGGCATCAACATCAACCGGTACATCATCGGCGTGTACGCCCTCGTCGGCGTGGTCGCGGCGATCGCGGGCGTGCTGATCACCGCGCGTACCGGCTCCGGCCAGCCGACGTCCGGCTCGGAGGGCCTGGAGCTGCAGGCCGTCACCGGCGCCGCGCTCGGCGGCACGATGCTCAAGGGCGGCCGCGGGTCGATCATCTCGACCGTGCTCGCGGTGATCATCCTGGGCGTGCTCGACAACGGCATGTCCGGGCTGGGCATCAACCCGTTCTGGCAGAACGTCGCCCACGGCGCCCTGCTCGTGATCGCGGTCGTGCTGCAGCAGCTGCGCAGCGGGGAACGGCGCGTCGGCCTGCCCGAGTAGCGGTGCGGAACCTCCACGCGCGCATCGTCGACGAACTGGGCAGGCTCATCGTGGAAGGCGTCCTCGGGGACGGGCAGCCGCTCGTCCCCGAGGAGCTCGGCCGGCGGTTCTCCGCCTCCCGGACCGTGGTCCGCGAAGCGTTGCGCGTGCTGGAGTCCAAGGGCATGGTCACCGCGCGCCCGCGGGTCGGCACGTGGACACTGCCGCCCGAGGCGTGGGACGCGATCGACCCGGACGTCATCGCCTGGCGCGTCGGCGGTCCGGACGGCCGCGAGCACCTGCGCGAGCTGTTCGAACTGCGGCTGGCGATCGAACCGCAGGCGGCACGGATGGCCGCGCGGCACCGGCGTCCGGACGAGCTTTCGGTGATGGCGGCGGCCTACGCGCTGATGGCCGACGCGGTCGACACCGCGGCCTTCCGGGCCGCGGACGCGCGGTTCCACGCGGCGCTGGTCCGCGCGTCGGGGAACGCGCTGATCGCGCAGCTTCAGGTGCCGGTGGTGGCGGCACTGCGGGCGCAGGGCGAACCGGCGGACACGCTCGTCGCGCATTCCCGCGTGCTGACGCTGGTGCTGGCGAAGGACGCCGACGGCGCCGAGTCCGCGTCCCGCCGATTGCTGGAAACCGTTGCGGCGTACCACTCATCGGCACCTTGACACACCCACCGGGACGCGCTTCACTCGCTGCGGATGACCCGCCGCCATGACGTGCTGAGGAGGACGCTTTCATGCGTTTCCCGGGAATTCGTGGTTTCGGCGTGCTCGCGGCCGCGGCCTTGGCGAGCGGGCTGGTGCCGGCGACGGTGGCGGTCGCGGCACCGGCCGGATGCGCTGTCTCGGACGAGATGGTGGCCGCGGGCAACTACTGGGTCGCCAACGGGACGAACCTCGCCGCGCCGGACTGGCAGAACGCCACGTTCCACGTCGGCAACCTCGCCCTGGTCCGGACCACCGGCCAGTCCAACCACAAGACGCTCCCCTGGGCGCAGGCGAACAACTACCAGCTGCCCACCGACCCGAAACGGCCGTTCTTCCCCGACAACCAGGCGGCCGGCGAGGCGTACCTCGACCTGTACACCTACTTCCACCCCGAGATCTCCCTGGAATCGATCCGCACGCGAATCAAGGACGAAGTGGCTTCGGTGCAGGCGGGACACCGCGACTACTGGAACTACGTCGACGCGCTGAACATGGCGATGCCGTCGTTCGCCCGGATGAGCCTGATCGACCACGATCCGTCCTATTTGGACGCCATGCAGCAGCTTTTCTCCTACTCCGAGCACAAGCTGTTCAACGAGTTCACCGGCCTGTGGTACCGCGACGCGCGGTTCAAGGGCACGGGCGTGTTCTGGTCGCGCGGCAACGGCTGGGCCCTGGCGGCGCTGACGAAGGTCCTGCAGGTCCTCCCGGCGGACGATCCGCGGCGGCCGGAGTACCTGCGCGTGTTCAAGAAGATGGCGTCGACGCTGGCTCTGGTCCAGCGCCGTGACGGCTTCTGGAACTCCGACCTGCTGAACCCGTGGGACCACGGTGGCCCGGAGACCAGCGGCACGGCGTTCTTCACCTTCGGCATCGGCTGGGGCATCAACGCGGGCATCCTCGACGCCGCCCGGTTCCGCCCGGTGGTCGACAAGGCGTGGACGGCGCTGTCAACGAAGGCTCTGCAGCCGAGCGGCCTGGTCGGCTACGTCCAGCCGGTCGGCGACCGCCCGGCCACGGCGAAGCAGACGGACACCGCGGCCTACGGCGTGGGCGCGTTCCTGCTCGCGGGTCAGCAGGTGGCGAAGCTCCAGGGCTGCTCGGCCTCCTGAGCCGGAAGGGGGCTTCCCGCGCGGGAAGCCCCCTCAGTCCGTCAGCAGCTGCGTCAGGTCGGCGACGATCCACTCGGTGCTCAGGCCCGCCGCCACGAAGTCGGCCGCCGGCTCGATGCCGCTGAGCACCGCCACGAACGGCACCGACCGGGCCGACGCCACGCGGAAGTCGCGGACGCTGTCCCCGATGTACACCAGTTCCCCACGCGCGTAACCGGCACGGGCCAGGTGCTCGACGACGACGTCGAGCGCCCGCGGATCCGGTTTGTGGAACGGGGTTTCCTCGTGGCCGTGGATCCACGCGAAGTACCGCGTGAGGCCCACGGCGTCCAGGTCCTGCGTGATCAGCGCGCGGCTGCTGGAGGTGAGGATCTCCATCCGCGTCCCCCGGGCGGCCAGCCGCGCGAGCAGTTCGGGCGCGCCCTTCGTGGTCCGGGGGTGGTTCACGCGCATCGCGAGCCGGTAGCGCCGGACGAAGGCGCCCGGGTCGATCGACGGCACGATCGCGGCGACGAACCGGTCGAACGGGAGTCCCCACGCCGCGACGATGGTCTCGGGGGTGAGCGTGACGCCGAACGTCCGGGCGGTCCTGATCAGCAGCCGCCAGCGGGTCCTGGCGGTGGCGAGCACGGTGTCGTCGCAGTCGAAGATCACCGCCCGTGCGCACCGGACCAGCTCGGCCGCTTCCCACGACACGGACCACCCCCTCGGCGACACGGCTTCCCAGAATGTCACATCCGGCGGGCCGGTGCTCAGCTCAGGCAGTCGCCGGGGTCGCCGCGGCGCAGGGCCGGGTCCGCCTGCTCGAACGTCCTCGCCACGCCGGGCCCGCTCGTGCGGGTCTCGAACCGGACCGTCACGCGGCCGTGGCCCGCGCCCTGGACCCAGCCGGTGCCGAACTCCTCGTGCACGACGTCGTCGCCCTGCCGCCACGTCGACGGGGGTGGCGCGGTGGCCGGGGCCGCGGAGACCACCGTCGAGGGCACCGAAGGGGCGGCCAGGCTGAACAGCGCGTCCTGGTGCGGTACCGAAAGTCCGCTGTAGGCGACACCCGCCAGCCGGATGCCGCCGAACTCCGCGGGGTCGAGCAGCAGGCGCTCGGCGGTCGCGGCCAGCTCGGCCAGGTCGTCGGTCGGGGCGGAGATCGTCTCGGAGCGGGTCACCGTGTGCATGTCGGTGTGCCGCAGCTTGATCACCACCGTCCGGGCGACGCGCCCGGCCTTGAGCAGCCGCTGGTGCGCCCCGGCGGCGATGCGCCGCACCTCCGTCTTCAGGGTCGCCAGGTCGATGATGTCGGTGTCGAACGTCGTTTCCGCGCTGACCTGCTTGGTCTCGGCGCGGCCCGCCACCGGGCGGTCGTCGGCGCCGGTGGCGAGCTGTCGCAGGTCGCGGCCCACGACGCCGCCGAGCGTGGCGACGGCGTCCTGTTCGGACAGTGCCGCCAGCTGCCCGAGCGTCTGGACGCCGATGAACCGCAGCTTGCTCTCGGCGACCGGGCCGATCCCCCACAGCGCACGCACCGGCAGCGGCGCGAGGAACTCCCGTTCGGTGCCCTGCGGCACGACCAGCAGCCCGTCCGGTTTGGCCTCGTCGGAGGCGATCTTCGCGATCTGCTTGCCGTTGCCCGCGCCGATCGACGCCACCAGGCCGGTCTCCTCGCGGATCCGGGCCCGCAGCTCCGCGCAGAACGACGTCACCGCCTCGAAGGAAGCACCGGTCAACGAAGGCGGTTCGGCGAAGGCCTCGTCGAGGGAGATCTTCTCCAGCACCGGCGCGACCGCCGTGACGACGGCGAAGACCTCCTGGCTGAGCCGCTCGTAAACGCGGAACCGCGGCGGCACGATCACGCCGTTCGCCGGGAGCAGCCGCCGCGCCTGGGACATCGGCATCGCCGAGCGGATGCCGAACACCCGGGATTCGTAGCTCGCGCCGGCGACGACGCCGCGGGGCCCGAGCCCGCCGACGAGCACCGGGCGCCCGGCCAGCGTCGGGCGGGTGAGCTGCTCGGCCGAGGCGTAGAAGGCGTCCAGGTCGAGGTGGATCACCCAGCGGGCCACGTCAGTCCCCGCCGGTGGCGTCCAGCAGCTGGTGGAGCGCCTTGGTGTAGCTCTCGAACGCGGCCCGGCCGGCCGCGGTCAGCCGGACCAGGGTGACCGGCGTGCGGTGCTCGTAGGCCTTGGTGATCTCGACGTACTCGGCGTCCTCGAGCTTGCGCAGGTGCGTCGAGAGGTTGCCGGCCGTCATGTCCAGGAGCTGCTGCAGCCGCGGGAACGTGATCTGGTCGCCGGTGCGCAGCCCGGCGAGCGCGACGGTGACCCGCAGCCGCGCCTGGGCGTGGATGACGGGGTCCAGCTGCGGCAGTTCGCTCATCGACCGGTCTTCTCGCGCACGAAGTAGACGACCGCGCCCAGGAGGAACCCACCACCGCCGCAGACGGTGAGCACGAGGAAGTTCGCGGGGTACCCGATCAGCACGCTCAGCGCGGCCGACACGATCATCCACGCGCCGAGGCCGTACATCAGCTTGTCCTGCCACACCATGCCGCCCGCCAGGTACATCACGCCGGTCAGCAGCAGCCACGTGCCGGTCCACAGCAGCGACACCTGGTCGTTCGACAGCGCCTGGAACTGCGTGATCCGGATGTCGACGACCATCAGCCCGATCGAGGAGAGCGCCCAGCCGTAGCCGTACATCGCGCCCACCGTGCGGGACGGCCCGCGGATCCCCCGGCCGGTGCGGATGCTGGTGTAGGTGGAGTAGGCGACGGCGCCGAGGAACAGCACCGGGACGACGATGCCGCCGGCGACCCAGCCGGGCACGCCCACGCCGGGCAGGGTCGTGACGTAGGTGAAGCCCCAGCCGACGATCCAGGCGAGGGCCCACGCGGCGAGCATCCGCGCCGGGCCCCCGCCCAGTTCCCGGCGGGTCCGCCGGTTCTGCTGGGCGATCAGGTTCAGCGACTCCTCCGCCGACAACGGTTCGTCGTCCACCTTCTTCGCCCTCCTCCCGTGCAGACCCCTCATAGCTGCACGGAAGTTAACACGCATTCACAGACGGGCCGTGTCCAGCCGGAACCGGCGCACCACGATCAGCGCCGGGACGACCAGCCAGCCGGCCAGCACGATCGCCGCGACCCACGTCCCGGAGGTGTGGGTCAGCGGGTCGAGGCCGACCCGGCGCAGCCAGTAGGTGGGCACGAAGTGCGCCAGCGTCGACATCCAGCCGGGCAGGATCTCCAGCGGGATCAACAGCCCGCCGAGGATGCTGAGCGGCATCATCAGCGCACCGGTGACCGCGCCGACCGTGTCCCCCTTTCCGAACAGGCCGATGGCCAGGCCGAGGACGGCGAACGGGAGCGTGGCCGCCCACAGGAGGACCAGCTGCCTGCCCCACTCGGCCATGGTGAGCGGCTCGCCACGCAGGAAGCCGACGAAGAAGATCGCCAGCAGCACCGGCAGGGCGACGGCCATCGCCGAGGCGACCTTGACGACCAGGTAGCCGGGGCCGCGCATCGGCGTGAGCCTCAGCTGCCGCTGCCAGCCGTCGGTGCGTTCCTGCGCCACCCGGGTGCCGGTGAACAGCGCACCGCCGCTGGCGCCGTACGCTGCCATGCCGATCATCGTCTGCGTGCTCGACCGCAGGCCATCGGGCATGATCGCGTCACCCCAGATGGAGCCGAACAGCAGGTACATCGCCACCGGCATGCCGATGGTGAAGATCGTGAACTGGGGACTGCGGAGGATCCGCTTGATCTCCAGGCTCAGGTAGGTGGTGTTCACGCGGCTGCCTCCTCGGCGGTCAGCGCCAGGAACGCCTCTTCGAGGCCGAGCGCGGTGATTTCGATGTCTTCGGCCTGCGGGTACTGCACGAGCAGCGCGCGGATCGCGGCGTCGGAGTCGGCGCAGGCGAGTTCGGCGCGGCCGCCCCGCAGTTGCACGGACGTGACGCCGGGCAGCCGCGCGAGGTCCGCCTCGGTGGCGCCGGCCACGAGGGCCTTGAGCACCCGCCCGGACACGGCGGCCCGCACCTCGGCGACCGGGCCGTCGGCGACGACGGCGCCGTGCCGCATCAGCACGACGCGGTCGGCGTAGTCCTCGGCTTCGGCGAGGTAGTGCGTCGCGAACAGGACCGTCCGGCCGGCGGCGGCGAACTCGCGGATCGACGCCCAGAATGCCCGCCTGCCGTCGACGTCCATCGCGGCGGTGGGCTCGTCGAGCACGAGCAGCTGGGGGTCGCCTGCCAAGGCGAGGGCGAACCGGACGCGCTGCCGTTCGCCGCCGGAAAGCTTGCCGCAGCGGCGTTTCACGAGGTGCCCGAGGCCCGCGCGGGCGATCACCTCGCTCGCGGGCAGCGGGTGGGCGTGCGTCGAAACGACCAGGCCGACGATTTCGCCGACCGTGACGTCCGGCAGCAGCGCGCCGTTCTGCATCATCGCGCCGACGATCCCCCGGTCGACGGCTTCGCGCGGGGTGCCGCCGGCGACGGTGATCTCCCCCGCGTCCGGCTCGGTCAGGCCGAGCAGCATGTCGACGGTGGTCGACTTGCCCGCGCCGTTCGGCCCGAGCAGCGCGACGACCTCGCCGGGCGCGACCTCGACGGACACGCCGCCGACCGCCGTGACGCGACCGAACCGCTTGGTCAGGCCGTGGAGCGCGAACGCCGGTCCCCCAGTCATGGCGCCTCCCTTCCGTTCGTGGACTTTGCATCGCAAAGTCGCTGGGGAACTTTGTAACACAAACCTCGCTTGGATTCAAAGCCCACGGTGTCGGAGAGCACGAAGCGCCCCAATGTGGCGTTGGTTGCGCTGAATGACTCTGCGGCGCGAAGCGCCTCCGCTGAGGGCGGTGGTGGGGGCATGGGAGGAGCACCCAATGTGGCGTTCGGTGCGTTGGACGCACCGAACGCCACATTGGGGCGCTTGAGGTGACCAGACGCGAAACGGGGTGCCGGGCTGGTGCCCGACACCCCGCTCTGAGCGGGTTTCCGCAGGTCAGCCGGCGAACCGGCCGGAGGCGAGGCCCTGGGTGTCCGCGTGGGCCGCGGCCGCCGTCGGCGCCGGGGGCGTCGGCTGTGGCAGCGGCGCGCACTCGACGTCGGCCGTGCGGCCCGGCTTGCGGGCCGGCAGCGCGCCCGTCGCCAGGTAGTCGGCGATCTTGTTGTCGACGCACGCGTTGCCGCGCGGGGTGATCGCGTGGCTGGTACCGCCGGGCTCCGCGATCAGCGAGGCGCCCGGGAAGCGGCTGCGGACCTCGAGGCTGCCTTCGTACGGCGTGGCCGCGTCGAGCGTCTCGTCGATCATCAGGACGCTCTGCACGCCCCGGCCGTCGACCTTCGTCGGCTTGCCCGCCTTCGCCGGCCAGTACAGGCAGGGCGCGTTGAACCACGCGTTCTGCCAGGTGAAGTACGGCGCCTTGGCGAAGGTCTGCCAGTTGTCGCGCCTCCACTGGTTCCAGCTCTGCGGCCACTGGACGTCGGTGCACTGCACGGCGAGGTACACGGCGTAGCCGTTGTCGTCGCCGCGGCCGCCGAAGGCCTCGAACAGCGTCTTCCAGTTCTGCCAGTCACCCTTGTTGACGAACCGGGAGAGCGCGTCGCCCAGCAGCGTCCACCGCAGCTGGTAGTAGCTCGCCTGCTGGATGACGTCGATGATCTCGTCCGGCCCGATCACGCCGCCGGCCGGGTTGAAGGACGCCTTGAGCAGCTGCTCGTTGACCACGCGCTGCACCGCGGCCTGCGTCTTGCCGAGGTGGTAGACGTCGTCGTGCTGGGCGACCCAGCCGAACCAGATCAGGATGTTCTTGTCGAAGGCGACGTCCTGGTTGAGGTTGTCGCCGTACCAGACGCCACGCGGGTCGACCGTCGAGTCGAGGACCATCCGGCGCACGTTCCGCGGGAACAGCGTGCCGTAGACCTGGCCGAGGTAGGTGCCGTAGGAGTAGCCGTAGAAGTTCAGCTGCTTCTGGCCCAGCGCCTGGCGGATGGAGTCCATGTCCTTGACCGTGTCGGTCGTCTTCATGTTCTCCAGCAGGGCGCGCGGGTTGTTCTTCGCGCACGCCTCGGCGTAGCCCTTGGACCGGTCGAGCCAGGTCCGCTCCAGCTGCGGGGTGAACGGCACGTACTGCGGCCGGTTGTAGTCCATGTAGTTCGGGTCGCAGCTCAGCGCGGGCTTGCTGTCCCCGACGCCGCGCGGGTCGAAGCCGACCCAGTCGTAGGCGTCACCGGCGTGGTTGGGCACGCGCGGGCCGCGGGTGGCCAGCAGCAGCCCGGAGCCGCCGGGGCCGCCCGGGTTGGTCAGCATGACGCCCTGGTACTGCGCGTCCGGGACCTTGTGCTTGACGCGGCTGACGGCGAGCTGGACCTGCTCACCGGCCGGCTTGCGGTAGTCGAGCGGAACCCCGAGGTACCCGCATTCGGCGCCGGCGGCGACCAGCGTGGGGTTGGTGCACGGCCCCCAGGCGATCGTCCCGGCAGCCGGTGCGGGCGCCGCGGTCGCGGCCGGCGCGGCCACGAGCGCGGACGCCACCGCGGCGGCGGCCACCGCGGCGAGAACGGCACGTCTCACTGTTTTCTCCCCTTTCGGCTCGGCATCGAGCGGGGTGAACCCTAGCCCCGCGCGGACTTCGCGGGGACGGCAAACCGGCGTGGTGGACCGGAATGCCCTACGAAAGGTGGAAACCGGTCACTTCCGCTGCCGGCGCAAGCGGAAGACCCCTTTGCCGACGAAGAACCAGAAGATCAGCGAGATCGGCACCATGAGGCCGGCGACCGCCTGACCCCGGGTCACCCCGAGCACGATGACAGCCAAGACGAGCAGAAGCCCCGCGATCAGGAAATTGCCCTCCGCGGTCAGGAAAAACGGCGTTTGCCCGGTCACGTCCGGGAGAACTCGCCCCGGCGGACCCGGCCTGGCAGAGGCGGGAGCAGCCACCTTGGGGCCGCCGCGAGCCACGGGCGGGCGCGGCTTGACCACGGGGGCCGCTGCGACCGCGGGCGCGCGAGCCGACGCAGACGGATCCGGTTCGACCGGGGCTTCCGCCTCACCGGCCGGTACCGGCCGGTCCGTGTCCACCGGCACCGACTCGTCCGCCTCCACTGACACCGGCCCGGCCGCCGCGACCGGCACGCGCTCTCCGGCCTCCACCGGCACGGGCTCCTGCGCCTCAGCCACCGGCACCGGCACCGGCCCGCCCATCTCCACCGGCTCGGCGGTCGCGCTGTCGGTCTCCGCCGCCCAGGCCTCCGCGGCTGCCGAGACCCGTCGGCTGTCGTCGTCCACCAGGCGTCTGATCTCCGCCGCCGTTCGCTCCCGCACCAGGTCGTTTCCCACCCGGTGCAGCCGCCGCAGTCCTTCCAGTGCCGTCAGCCGGTCGTCGGCGATCGGGCTCGCCAGTCCGTGCCGGAGGTACTCCGGCAACGTCCACCGGGGATTGCGGGCCAGCACGATCCGACCCTCCACATCGGACTGGTGCTTCGGCCGCTGGCGGGGCATCTCCGCCACCACCCGCTCGTGGACGTAGCTGTACAGCTCGTCCACCGTGACGTCGCCGTCGCCGTCCAGGTCGGCGCTGCCGTCCCGCAGGCCCGCCACCAGGTGACGCGTGAACACCGAACGCGCCGCCGAGCCCACCACCGCCTCGCCTTCGAACGAGTACTGCGTCGCGTCCGAGGCCGTCAGCACCGCGCGCCCGCGTCCCTGGAACCGCTCCAGCGTGTGCACGTCCGTGCCCGCCTTCGCCAGCTTTCCCGCGGGGAACGCCCCGCTGTAACAGCAGTCCAGCACCAGCACCTTCTGCCGGGACGCGCAGCCGGCCATCGCGCGGTCGACCAGCTCCGCCGCCAGCGCCGTGAACATCAGGCTGTGCCGGCGCGTGTTGGCCATCGCCAGGTAGAGGCTCCCGTCGTCGTCCTTGACGCCGTGGCCGGTGAAGTACAGCAACGTCAGCTCGTCGCGACGGCGGCCGCGGTAGAACTCCCCGATCGCCTCCCCCACCACGTGGTGCGGCTCGTCGATCAGCGTCGTCACTTCGAACCCCGCCACCGACGGGTCACTCAGCACCGCGGCCAGCTCCCGCGCGTCGGCGCCCGGGGCGGTCAAGCGGCGCAGCGCCGGGTCGGTGTCCGACTCCGTCGCGATCAGCAGTGCGTGCCGGCTAGCCATGCCGGTGGACGAAGGCCTCGATCAGCTGCTGCCGCTCGGCCGAGGTCGCCCGTTCCAGTTCGACGGTGTCGCCGTCGATGGTCACCTTGATCTTGTGCTTGCCGCCCTGCCTGCCGAGCCATTCGCGCAGGGTCTCGACGAGCCCCGGGAACACCCCGCCCGCCGCGCTGAACGCCACCATGAGCGAGCCGATCGTCACCGGGTCCGCGGCCTTCGCTCCCGCCGGAAGCTCGCCCGGGACCGGCAGCAGGTCGACGTCCAGCCCGCCCAGCTCGGCACGCAGCCGCCGGGCGAGCAGGTCGAACTCTTCGGCGTCCGCCTCGCCGTCCGCTTCGAGCCGCACCAGGGCCCGGTGCGTGTCCGGTTCACTCATGTGCGCCATCGTGCGCCCGAACGGCCGCACGGGCAAGGTCCGTTCGGGCAGCGTCAGGCGCGGATTTCGTTGAGGTAGTTGTAGATCGTGTACCGGGTGACGTCGAGCCGCCCGGCCAGGTGGTCGACCGCGTCCTTGATGAGGAAATAACCGGCCTCGTCGAGTTCCCGCACCACAGCGGCCTTGTGCCGTTTCTTCATCAGGTCCACCGGAATCCCCGCCTTCGCGACCGCCCGGTCGACGAGGAACCGTTGCAGGCTGTCGACGTCCGGTGGGAAAGTCTCCGGCTCCCCGTTGCCGCCCGCGGGCGCGGCCGCGTCGACGCTGTTGACGCACAGGCAGCCGACCGCCACCCCGTCGGCGTCCCGCAGGAACAGCGTCGACGAGCGGATCGGGCGGCCGTCGGGGCCGTGCGTGCGGTAGTTCGTCAGGTCCTGGGTGGTGCCGCGGCGGACCAGGCCGAGCAGCAGGTCGGTCATCGGCCCGCCGACGCTGCGGCCGGTCAGGTCGCCCGCGATGGCGACGATCGAATCCGGCAGCCGGCTCAGGTCGTGCAGCAGCACCTCGTTGCCCGGTCCGAGCATCGCGGCCAGCCCCGGGATCGCCGGGACCAGCGCCGTGAGCACCTCGTGCGTCGTCGCCCCCGCGGCCGGGACGACCAGCGGCTCCCGGGGCGCGGTCAACGTTTCCAGCGCTTCCCGGAGCAGCTCCGCGCAAGTCGTCTCGGCGGTCGACGCGTGCGGCGAGAGCCGGACGTGCTCGGGCCGCACGGTCGCCGCGATCCCCGCGTTCGTCAACGCCGCGCCGACCTGCTCGGCGGGGTGGCCGGGCAGGGTGAACGCCAGGATCCCGGCCCGGCGGTCCACCGCCGAGACGACCTCCGCGCCACAGGCGGCCAGCACCTCTTCGAACGCGCCGAGGCGCTCGGCGATCCGCGCCGCGATGGCGCCGACCCCGGCCTCCTCGACCAGTTCCAGTGCCTCGGCGAAGGCGCCGGACGTGATGGGGCTGAGGTTGGAGAGCGACCAGGACTGGGCGGTGGCGTCCGGCGGGTGGATCTCGTCGTCGAACAGGCCGGGGTCGCGCGCGCCGGTCCAGCCCGAGAGCACGGGATCCATCCGGTCCAGAGCGCGGTCGGACAGCACGGCGAAGCCGGTCCCCCAGCCCGCGCGCAGCCACTTCTGGCCGCCGGCGACCAGGACGTCGGCGACCTCCCATGGCTCATCGACGACGCCGAAGCCCTGGATCCCGTCGACGACCAGCAGCCGGTCACCGACGACCTCGCGCAACGCCGCCAGGTCGGCCCGGTAGCCGGTGCGGAAGTCGACGGCGCTGACGCTGACCGTGGTGATCTCCGGCGTCAACGCCTCCGCCACCCGCTCAGGTGTCACGTAACCGCTGGTCAGGCGCCGGACACGCAGGCGCCCGGCCTGCTCGGCCCTGGCCCACGGGTAGGTGTTGGCCGGGAACTCCGCCGCCGACACCAGGACCTCGCCGGTGCTGTGGAACGCGGCCTGGAAGAGGCCGAGGCTGGTGTGCGGGAGCAGCACGGTGTGGTCGGTGTCCGAACCGGACAGCCGGGCCGCGGCGGCCTTGGCCCGGACCTCCTGCCGCATCAGCTCGTCCACAGTGGACGGACCGGCCGTGGTGGCCCGGTGGAGCAGCGCGGCCGTCGTGTCGAGGACCGCGTGCGACGGCGGGCCGAAGCGGGCGAAGTCGAGGTAGCCGGCGGGCTCGTCGAACTGGAGCAGGTACCGGGGCGAAATCCGCGTCACGCGAGGATCCTCGCCAGGAACTGCCGGGTGCGTTCGTGCTTCGGCGCGCTCAATACTTCGGCGGGCGGGCCGGTCTCGACGACGGCGCCGTCGGCCAGGAACACCACCTCGTCGGCGGCCTCCGCGGCGAAGCTCATCTCGTGCGTCACGACGACCATCGTCATCCCCTCCCCTGCCAACGTACTCATGACCTCGAGGACCTCGCCGACCAGCTCCGGGTCGAGCGCGGACGTCGGCTCGTCGAACAGCATCAGCTTCGGCTTCATCGCCAGCGACCGGGCGATCGCGACGCGCTGCTGCTGCCCGCCGGACAGCTGCGCCGGGTAGGCGTTGGCGCGGTGCGCGAGGCCGACGCGGTCGAGCAGCGCCAGTCCTTGCTTGCGGGCTTCGTCCGGTTTGAGGCCCAAGACCCGGATCGGCCCTTCGACGACGTTTTCCAGGGCCGTCCGGTGCGCGAAGAGGTTGAACCGCTGGAACACCATCCCGATGTCACGGCGCTGGCGGGCGACGTCGCGTTCGCGCAGCTCGTACAGCTTCCCGCCGCGTTGCCGGAAGCCGATCGGCTCGCCGTCGACCCAGATCTGGCCGGCGTCGATCGTCTCCAGGTGGTTGATGCAGCGCAGGAACGTGCTCTTCCCCGCGCCTGACGGGCCGAGCAGGCAGACGACCTGTCCCTTGTGGACTTCGAGGTCGATCCCGCCGAGGACTTCCGTGTGACCGTAAGACTTCCGAACGCCGACGGCGCGCAGCAGTGGCTCAGACACGGGCGCTCCTCACCAGCGGCACGCCGCGCAACGCCTTGCCCGCGCGGGCCAGCGGCCCGCGATCGGCTTGACCGAACGAGCGTTCCAGGTAGTGCTGGCCGACGCCGGCGACGGTCACCACGACCATGTACCAGACGGCCGCGGCCAGCAGCGTCTCCATGACCAGCAGGTTGTTGGACGAGATGTTGTTGGCCGCGTGGATCAGCTCGGTCACGCCGATCACCGACGCCATCGACGTGCCCTTGAGCATGTTGATGAAGTCGTTGCCGGTGGGCGGGATGATCACGCGCATGGCCTGCGGCAGCACGACCCGGCGCAGCGTCGCCGCCGGCGTCATGCCGATCGACTTCGCCGCCTCGGTCTGTCCACTGTCGACACTGTTCAGTCCCGCACGGACGATCTCGGCCATGTACGCGCTTTCGTTGAGCGCCAGGCCCAGGAAGGCCGCGGTGAACGCGCTGATCAGCACGTTCGTCTGCTCGTGGACGAGAAACGGGATGTCGATCACCGGGAAGACGAGCGCCAGGTTGTACCAGAGCAGGATCTGCAGCAGCACGGGCAAGCCGCGGAAGATCCAGATGTAGCCGGCGGCGAACCACCGGGCGACCGGGTTGGCGCTGCGGCGCAGCAGGGCGATGACGATGCCGAGCACGATCGCGACGGCCTGGGACAGCACGGCGAGGATGACCGTGTTGAGCAGGCCCGTCGCCATGATGCGGTAGAAGACGAAGCCGGGGACCTGGTTCCACTCGATCTGGGCGTTGCCCAGGGCGATGCCCAGCAGGACGAGCAGCGCGATGATGATCGCGGCGGCGACCCAGCGGCCCCAGTGCCTCAGCCGGACGATGGGAAGTGGCTCAGGAGCCGCCATTGATGGCCGCCTTTTCGATGGCGCCCTGCTCGACGCCCCAGGCCTGCAGGATCTTGCCGTAGGTGCCGTCGGCGATCAGGGCCTGCAGCGCCTTCTGCACCGAGTCCCGCAGCGCAGTGTTGGCCTTGTTTACGCCGATGCCGTACGGGCCGCCGTCGATCGGCTCACCGGGGACGACCTCGAAGAACTTGCCGTCACCGGCCGTCCGCGAGATGTAGACGGCGCTGGGGAGGTCGTTGAGGATCGCCTGCACGCGGCCGGTGCGCAGCTGGTTCTGGTTCTGGTTGTCGCTGTCGGTCGCGGTGACGTTGACGGCGGGCTTGCCGGCCTGCGTGCACTTGGTGCTCTGCTCGGCGGCGAACTTCTGGTGGCTGGTGCCCTGCACGACGGCGACGTTCTTGCCGCAGAGCGTGTCCGGTCCGGTGATGCCGTCCGGGTTGCCCTTGCGGATCATGATCGTGATGCCCGAGGTGAAGTAGTCGACGAAGTCGATCTGGGCCTGGCGCGCCTTCGTGTCGTTCATCCCGGCCATGGTCAGGTCGATGCGGCCGGACTGGAGGCTGGTGATGAGCGAGCCGAACGCCATGTCCTGGTGGGTGACGGGGACGCCGAGCTTGGCGGCGATCGCCTTGGCGAGGTCGACCTCGTAGCCGATCGGGGTCTTGCCGTCGGCGGCGTAGAAGTTGTTGGGCGCGGACTGCAGGTTCGAGGCCAGGTGCAGGCCCGCCTGCTTGACGTTGTCCGGCAGGGCCGCGTTGAGCTGGGTGTCCTTCTGCACGCCCTGGACGATGGCCGCGGTGTCCGGGATGCCCGACGCGGGCGCGCCGGCGGCCTGCGACGTCCCGCCCGCGCCGTCCGGACCGCCACCACAAGCCGTCACCAGCACGGCGACGCTCGCGAGCAACACTCCCGCTTGCACGGCACGAGAAAGAGTCATTTCAGGCCTCCACTGTTCGGCTGGCCGGAACGGTACAACTCGTTGTTGAAGAGGTCAACTGTGTGTTGAAATCTTGATTCGGTGCTAGCTTCGCGGCATGAGCCTGCGGATCGGCGTCCTGGGGGCGGCTCGCATCGCCCCCGCCGCCCTGATCAAGCCCGCTTCTTCGAACCCCTCGGTGTCGGTGGACGCGGTGGCGGCCCGCTCACCCGAGCGTGCGCAAGCGTTTGCGACCAGGCACGGCATCCCTCGAGTGCATTCGTCTTACGAGGCACTGCTCGCCGACCCGGACCTCGACGCCGTCTACAACCCGCTGCCGAACGGCCTCCACGGACGCTGGACCCGGGCCGCACTCGAGGCGGGCAAGCACGTGCTGTGCGAGAAGCCGTTCACGGCCAACGCGGCCGAGGCGCGGGAGATCGCCGACCTGGCCGCGGCATCGGACCGCGTGGTGATGGAGGCGTTCCACTACCGCTACCACCCACTGGCGCTGCGGGTGGAGGAGATCGTGGCGTCGGGCGAACTGGGCACGCTGCAGCGGGTCGAGACGGCGTTGTGCTTCCCGCTGCCGAAGTTCTCGGACATCCGCTACGACTACGGCCTGGCGGGCGGCGCGACGATGGACGCGGGCTGCTACGCGGTCCACATGGCCCGCGTCTTCGGCGGCGAGACGCCATCGGTCGTTTCGGCCTCGGCGAAGCTGCGGTCGCCCCGGGTCGACCGAGCGATGACGGCGGAGCTCGCGTACCCGTCCGGCCACACGGGCCGGATCGAGTGTTCGATGTGGTCGTCTTCGCTGCTCAAGATCAGCGCGAAGGTGATCGGCTCACGCGGGTCGCTGGCGGTGCTGAACCCGGTGGCCCCGCAGGCTTACCACCGCCTGTCGGTCCGGGCTTCGGGCGCTCGCCGGACCGAGCGCTTCCCGCGCCGGGCGTCATACGCGTACCAGCTGGACGCGTTCGCGGCGGCGGTCCTGAAGGGCGAGCCGGTCAAGACGCCGGCGGCGGACGCGGTGGAGACGATGACGGTGATCGACGAGATCTACCGCGCCGCCGGACTCCCGCTGCGCGAACCCAGCTGAGCGCGGACGTCCGCGAGGGCGAAGCCGAGCAGGTTGAGCCCACGCCAGGCCCGGGGCTTTCCGGCGTGCGGATCATCGGCGGCGAGGCCGATTCCCCAGATCCGGTCGACCGGGCTGGCTTCGACGAGCACCCGGTTTCCCGTGCCCGCCAAATACCTTCCCAGCTCCGGGTTCCGGCCGAACTTCGCCGCGTTGCCGTCGACCACGATGCCGTAGCGGTGCGCCACCCAGGTGTCCTCGTCGAAGCCGCGCACCCGGCGGCCGAAGTCCTTGGCCTGCTTCGGGTGCACCGCGGTGAGCACCCGCGCGGCCACCTCTTCGTCGCCGAAGAGCTTCGCCTTGCGCCACATCATGTAGTGCTCGGCCGTGGCGAAGCGGACCTCGTCGACCTCGAACGGCGACGGCCACCACTGGCTGAAACACCCGGCCCCGACCCCGCCTCCGCGGGGTGGCCGGTGCCCCCAGAAGAAGACGTACTTGAACCGCTTCCCCGCGTCGAGGGCGCGGGTCAGCTCCTCGACACTGCGCGGGTGACCGGTCACGCCCCCAGTCTCACCCACGCGCCCGCCACCCCGCATTCCGTTTTCCCGATGTTCGGCGATTCCGCACGCGACCACGTAGTTGCCGGTCAGGATCAGCAGGACTTGGATCGTGATGCCCGCCCGTAGTAGTCCGTCGCGTCCGGGGACCACGTCGAGATCGCCGTCCACAGCTTGTCCAGCCAGGCGACAGACGCGGCCACCCGTCGATCCCGGCGCGCGGCACTGGTTACCAAGGTCGTTTGGCCCGACCTTGGGTCCTTTTGCCTGTCATTACCTGTACTGGGCGTGGCTCTCTTGGTGCTGCTCATTGGCATTCCAATAGTATTCATGATCTTGCGCGCCGAGAACCAACGTGCCACCGAGGTCGAAGCCAAGGCCAAGGCGACGCGTCAGGAGGAGCAGACGCGGCTCGACGTGCTCCGCAAGGTTCAACAAGACCTCGATAACGAGCAGCAGGACGAGCGAGACGAAGTCCTGTTCATCGTGAATCAATGGCGCATCACACCGACGTGGATGATCGAGGGACGCACCGAGGACGCCAAGCGATACAGTTTGGCGGGCCTGACTGCGGTGTACAAAGAGGGCATCATGGTCATTGCAGGCCCTGGCGTCGGAGTGGCCGAGAAGGTCGATCGCACTAAGTCTGACAAGCTACTGACCAAGGTGGCCGCGGGGATCACCGAGCTGGCCAGGGCCGCAAAGGAAGCGGGCCCACCGATCTTGTCTCGGCACTGCACAGCCGCGTGTGACTGCCCTGCCGGGCATCGAGGCTTCCACAGCTTGGCCTCCACCGACGATCCAACCCTTGTTTTGCGAACCTGCGTCCAGGACGGGTGCAGTCAGACGTGGCGAGAGCGAGCGTGAACGTCTCTCCCAGGGTGCACTCAGAGCAAACTCCTGCGAAACCACCACCGCGCGAGGGACTTCCTTACTAGCACTGTGCGTGGGTCCTCCCGCCGTCCGGGCCCCCGGACGGACTAGCGTGGGCAGCATGAAGATCGACCTCGACGGCCGCGGGCCGGACTTCCGCGCGTTCTGGACCGAGCGCCACCTGGCCACGCTGACCACCGTCCGGCCGGACGGCACCCCGCACGTCGTCGCGGTCGGCGTCACCGTCGACTTCGACGCGGGCCTCGCCCGGGTGATCACGTTCGCCCCGTCGGTCAAGGCCCGGCTCGTGCGCGCCGCGGGCGCCGAGGGGATCCCGGTCGCGGTCTGCCAGCTCGACGGCCCCCGCTGGTCCACTTTGGAGGGACGCGCGGTGCTGCGCGACGACCCGGACTCGGTGCGCGACGCCGAAAACCGGTACGCCGCCCGCTACCGGCAACCCAAGCCGAACCCGCAGCGGGTCGTCATCGAGATCACCGTGACCCGGGTGCTCGGCAACGCCTGAGGCCCTGACCGACTCGATACCGGCCCTAGTACCAGCCGAGCTCGGCCAGCTGTTCCTCGGCGTTGCGCCGGGGCCAGAAGGTCACGTTGTCCAACCGGCCCGACGCGGTCCGGAACTTGAGCTTGCGGCCACCGAACGGGCCAGGCACCCAAAGCAGGCCGGTCACCTCGGCGCGACTGAACCGGATCGGCTCAAGGGCGAAGAAGGCGCGCAGCTCGGCTTGGTCGCGGGTGACCAGCAACCTCGAGCGGCCCCCTGTCACGGTGACGCCGTTCACCGAGGCCGTGCCCCGCAGGACGAGGTCGTAGTCCTCATCCCGCAGCGTGACCCGCTGGTGTGCGTCGGCCGGGTCAGGCGGCGGGACCCGGCCGAGACCGCCGGACTTCTCCCGCCACCGGTACAAGACGACCATCGTCGTCACGCCAAGTGCCCCGAACACCAGCAGGGCGATCCCACTATCCGCGCCAGGCCCCATCGACGTCCCTCCCTCCGGCTACCGGCCGCCCGCCCGGGAATGCACCAGCCGGGTGTACTCCGCGAGCAGCGCCGTCAGCTCGTCGTGCTCCCCCGCCGACGCGAGTTGCTGGTGGCCCACCAGCATAGCCATCCCGAGTGAGGTCAGCGTCCCGGCCAGCGCGCGGTCGCCGACGATGCCTTCGACCGCCTTGCGGACCGTCCGCAGCCGGGCGTCGTCGACCCGCTTCTGCGCCGCGCGCACGGTTTCGTCGTTCCTCGCCCACGCCCGGATGGCGGCCTCGGCCTCGTGGGGCAACCCCAGCGTGAGGTCCATCAGCGCGGCGAAGTCGGCCGCCGGTCCGCCGGTGCCGAACTCGCGCTCGCGCAGGATGCGCACCTGGCGTTGCTCCCAGTGGTCCAGCAGCTGCGCCACGAACCCCGGCCAGCCGCCGAAGTGGTGGTAGAACGAGCCGCTCGTGACGCCGAGGTGACGGCACAGCGCGCCGACGTTCAGCTCGGCGAACCCGCGCTCCGCCAGCACGTCCAGCGCGGCCTCGAAGTACGCCCGCCGCGTGACCACCGGCATCAGACGTTCCGGTCCCGGTCCCGCCAGTACGGCTCGCGCAGCGAACGCTTGAGGATCTTGCCGGTCGCGTTGCGCGGCAACGCATCCACGACGTCGACACTGCGCGGGCACTTGTAGTGGGCCAGCCGCTCGCGGCAGAACTCCACGATCTTGTCGGCGTCGAGCTGGTCTCCGGCGACGACGGCCTTGACCTGCTCGCCCCACTTCTCGTCCGGGATGCCGATCACGGCCACCTCGGCAACGCCGGGGAACTCGGCCACCACGCGTTCGACCTCCGGCGAGTAGACGTTCTCGCCGCCGGTGATGATCATGTCCTTGACGCGGTCTTCGAGGAACAGGAACCCGCCGTCGTCGAGGCGCCCGATGTCGCCGGTGCGGACCCAGCCGTCCACGATGGTCTCCGCGGTCGCCTCGGGCCTGCCGAGGTAGCCCGCCATCCGCTGCTCGGTGCGCACCCACACCTCGCCGACCTCGGTGTCCTCCCCGGTGACCGGGTCGACGATCCGGATGTCCACTCCGGACAGTGCGGTGCCCGCCGAGGCCAGCCGCTCCGGGTGCGCGGCGTCCCGGTGCGCCTCCGGGTCCAGCGCGGTGACCGCACCGGACAGCTCGGTCATGCCGTAGACCTGGGCGAACTTGACGTCCGGCCAGGCGGCGAGCACCGTGCGCAGCAACGGAAGAGGCATCGGCGAAGCGCCGTAACAGAGGTACTTCAGCTTGGAGAACGCCGTGAGCGCGGCCTCACCGGCCTGCGCGATCCCGGCGACGACGGCGGGCACGAGGAAGGCGTGCGTGATCCCGGCCCGCAGCGCCGCGAACAGCGACGCCGCGTCCGGTTCGCGGGTCAGGTAGGACGGTTCGCCGTAGAGGAAGCCGGAAACCGCGTAACAGCTGCCGCCGACGTGGAACAGCGGCATCGCGACCAGGTTGACGTCGCCGGGGCCGATCGGGAACGCGGTCCCGGCGGCCAGGCCGTGCGCGAGGACGCTGCGGTGGGTCAGCACCGCGCCCTTCGGGAAGCCGGTGGTGCCGCTGGTGTACATGACCAGCACGCCGTCGTCCTCGTCGACGTCGGTCCCGGCGTGCGGCGCGGCGGAGTCCAGGAAGGACTCGTACTCGTCGGCGTCCCCGCCGACGACGACCACGCGTTCCACCGCGGGCAGCCGGTCGCGGATCGCGGCGAGCGCGGGGACGAACTCGGCGCCGGCGAAGACGATCTTCGCGCCCGCGTCCTTCAGCACGTACGCCAGTTCGTCGCCGGAGAGCCGCCAGTTGACGACGGCGTTCGCGGCGCCGATCCCGGCCGCCGCGAAGGTCGTCTCCAGGCAGGAGGGGTGGTTCTTGTCGACGAACGCGACGCGGTCGCCCCGGGTGATCCCGGCGGCCGCGAGCGCACCCGAAAGGCGGCGGACCCGCTCGTCGAACTCCGCCCACGTCCACGCCCGGTCGCCGAAGATCAGCGCGGTGCCCGCCGGGCGTTCGGCTGCCCAGTGCGCCAGGAGGTCACCGAACAGCCGGGCCCTGGGGCGAACGTCTTCGGGCATGGGAGTCCCCTTCGGGCCGGCGCTGGACCATAGACCGCTCTATGGTGCGCCGCGGCCCGGCAGCCGTCAATACCGGACACCCGGTGGCACACCGGCCCGCCGATCGGTGCTTTCCTCACCCCGTCAGCCGTCGAAGCTGCGCCGGGCGGCTTCGATGTCCTCGATGAATCGCCGGGTCCAGCCGCACATGCTGTCGACCGTCGCGCGCAGGCCCTGGCCGGGCTCGGTGAGGGTGTATTCGACGCGCGGCGGGACGGTCGGGTACACCTCGCGCTCGATCAGCCCGTTGCGCTCCAGCATGCGCAGGTTCTGCGTCAGCATCTTGTGGCTGATGCCGTCGACCTCGTTCCGCAGCTGGCTGAACCGCAGGGTGCGGTCGCCGAGGGTCTCGATGATCAGGAACGCCCACTTGTTGGCGACGTCCGAGAAGATCTCGCGCGCCAGGGAATCCGCGCGGGCGAGGTCCGTGTCCTGCTTGGTCACCATCTGGTTCCCCCGTCACCGAAAAGTGCCTTCTTCCGCATCTTCCCACACTCTCCTATGGTTCCTGAGTAACCACAAGAGAGCACGGAGGAAAAGATGACCGTCACCATGGTGAACCCGCCGGAACTGCCCGAGATCGACGTCTACCACCAGGTCGCCGTCGCCGAGGGGACGAAGCTCGTCTTCGTCGCCGGGCAGGTCGCCTGGGAGACCGAAGGCGACCTCGCCGCCCAGGTCGAGCAGGCCTACGTCAACGTCGGCGCCGCGCTGGGCGCAGCCGGCGGATCGTTCGACGACGTGGCGAAACTGACCATCTACGCCGTCGACTGGACACCGGACAAGATGCCCGCCCTGCTCGACGGCATCGCCCGCGGCAGCGCCAAGCTCGGGACCACGGCGAAGCCGCCCGCCACGCTCATCGGCGTCGCGGCGCTGGACGTCCCGGAGCACCTGGTCGAGGTCGAGGTGACCGCCGTCCTCTAGGCGAACAGCGAGAGCAGTCCCTCGGCCGAGCGCACCACCACGTGCGCCGCCGCGCGTTCCGCGTGCGGGCGGTCGGGTCGCTCCGCTTCGTGCCGCCAGCGCCGCAACGCGTCGAGACCCGCGTCGTAGATCTCGTCCGGGTCCGCGTCCGGTTCGAGCCCCAGGCGGTCCGCCGGGGCCGTGCCCTGGGCGCCCAGCAACCGGACCGCCTCCTCCGCGGGCTCGCCGGACAACGCCGTCCGGCCGCCGCGGATGTCGGCGATCAGGCGCAGTTCGCGGAAGTCGTGCGCGGCCGCGGCGAACCGTTCCACCCGGGACACCAGGCGGTCGCCACCCGGGCGGGGCTGGGCCGCCAGCAGCGTTTCCAGCCGGATGACCGCCGTCCGCGCCTTCAGCGCCTCGGACCGCGCCACGAAACACCCGGCCAGGGTGTCCCGCAGCTCGCCGAGACCGCTGCGGCGCACCAGTTCCGCCGAGAGCTTGACGCGGTCGTCGCAGCCGGTGCGGATCAGCGTGAGCGCCAGCCGGACGCCGAACATCCCGAACCGCACCACCAGCGACCGCCGCGTCTCGACCGGGATCGGGCCGGGGAACGCCGGATCGGTGAACGAGTCCACCGACAGCACGTGCCGTTCCAGCTCTTCGCGCGGCACCGCGGCGAACGCCGCCAGCAGGTCGAACTCGTCGTCACGCAACGACCGGCCGCCGTACGCCAGCTGCCCGGCGACGGCGATGACGCCCAGGAATCCCGTGCACAGCGGGTCTTCCCGCCACGCGCGGCGCGCCAGCTGCTTCGCGGTCAGCAACGCGTCGATCCGGCCCGCGCCGACCTCGTCGGCCCGTGACAGCACCAGGACCGAGTTGACCGCGCTCTGCCGCGCGAACGCCGAGCCGCCCGGCGGGTGCGCCGCCGCGAGCTCGTCCGGTTCGAGGTGGCGGACCAGCCGGACCGTCGCGTCCGGGACGTCGTCGCCCGGGCCGGGGTCGTCCAGCAGCACGAGGTCGCGCAGCGCACGCGTCGGCCATTCGCCCAGCGCGGCGGCGAGTGTCGTCTTCCCCGCCGCCGGGGCGCCGGTGAACGCGACGCGCATCGGCTGCTCCAGCCGGTTCAGGCAGTCGTGCAGGAGCGCCGAAGCACGCGGGTCGTCCCGGTAGAGCCCGGCCGCGGCGTGCAGCAGGTCGCGGACGTCCTGGGTCACGCCGAGAGCTCCCGCCGCTGCTGCCGTCCGGCGATCGTGCCGAGTTCGCCCGCGCGCTGGTGCAACCCGGCGAGCCGGTCGATCTCGCGTCTGATGTGGACGGTCCGCCGCTCCCGCTCGGCGGTGCCGGCCAGGATCGTCTCGCGTTCCCGCGTCAGCTCGTCGGCGAGTTCCTCGGCCAGGCCGGTGAAGTGGTCGCGCAGCCGCCGCTGCACGACGCGGATCGCGTCGCGGGATTCCTTGCCGAACCGCAGGAAGACGTCGTCGACGTGCCGCTGCGCCGCCTGCTTGGCGACGGCCTGGCGGCGCTGCAGCCGCATCCCGCCCTCGTCCTTGATCGTCTTCGCCGCGAACGCCGCGCCGGCGCCGAGCGAGACCGGGTTGATCAGCGGCAGCCCGGCCAGGCTGGTGACCAGGCCGAACATCAGCACACCGCCGTACGACCCGCGCAGCCCGGTGAACGCCTGGTGGCCGATCTTGAACTTCTCGATCTTCGGCCGCAGGACTTCGTCGAGCTCCTCCACCCCCGAGCCGTCGAGCCGCAGGTCGGGCAGCGCGCGGTCGTACTGGGCGCCGAAGCACGCGGCGACCGCCTGGGCGATCCACTCCGCCCGGTCGGCCATCCACGTGTAGTTGGTGTCGACGGCTTCGGCCAGCGCGTTGTCCAGCCACGGCGCGAACTCGTCCCACACCTTCGCCGGGTCGCCCTCGTCGAAGGTCCGGTCGATGGTGTTGACGATCTTGCGGGTCCGCTCGCGCAGGTCGTATTCGGCGTCGGACAGCAGGTCGGTGATCTCGTCGGAAAGCAGGTTCTGCCAGCGGGCGTTCTGCCGCCGCAGGTCGTCGGCGCGGCGCTGCGCCCGCTGCAGCAGCGCGGCCTGGCCGAGCCCGGCGTCTTGGCCGGCGGCGTCGATGCGGTCGCGCAGCGACTCGACCAGTTCGGCGGCGGCGGCGCGCACCCCTACCGCGGCGAGCAGCGCGCGGGACTGCTCGGGCGGGCGCGCGGCCTGCTCGGCGATCCAGCCCAGCAGCTCGGGAAAGCCCGAGCGGGCGTTGAGATCCGCGTCACCGGTCTTCGCGGCGGCTTGGCGCACGACGGCCGAAACCGGCAGGACCGGCGCGTCGACCCCCGCTTCGGCGAGCATCCCGCGGTCGCGTTCGGCGACCGCTCGCCACCCGGGGCAGGCGTCGATCTTCGTGAGCGCCAACACGACATGCGGGCACCAAGTACGCACATGCCGCGCGAGCGCGAGTTCGGCGGCGCTCAGCGGCGCGGTCGCGTCCGAGACGAGGATCACGGCGTCCGCTTCGGCGAGGAAGTCGAGCGCGGCGGCGGTCCGCGGTGACCGCGGGTCACCGACCGGCGGGGTGTCGACCAGGACGAGACCGGCCGAGAGGAGTTCGCGCGGCACGCCGACTTCGACGCGGCTGAGCGTCCCGGCGGGACGGGCGCCGAGCTCGCCGGTGAGCCGTTCGACCGCGACGGGGATCCGTTCGCGGGACCGGCCGACCAGGGTCGCGGCGGGTTCGGGCGCGTAGGTGATTTCCGTGGGGACGGCGGGGGTCGCGGCGTCGCCGACCGCGCACACCGGCGCGTTCAGCACGGCGTTGAGCAGGTATCCCTTGCCCTGTTTGGGGAAGCCGAGCACGCCGAGCCGGGTCTGCCCGGCGGGGGCGTCCCGGCGTCTGCGCAGGCGCTCGGCGAGATCGGCGCGGCCGTGCGTCCGGCACGCGTCCAGGGTCTCGTTGAGCACTTCGAGCCAAGCAGGGGCGTTCACAGGCAAGGAGTTTCCCCGGTTCACTCCCCGTACGCACACCGGGTGCCCGTCCCGCGGTCGCACCCAGACCGCGGGACGGGCACCGGTGACCGGTTCGGGGATCAGTGCCCGATGTGGATGTCGTTGTTCGACGCGATGTCACCGATGTGCAAGTTGCCCAGCGCGTTGTGGCCGACGCTGGCGACGTCCGAGACCACGTCGTGGACGGCCGAGCCGTTGCCGCTGACGAGGTCGCCGACCTGGCCCGCGACGTTGTGGTCCACGTTGATGCCGGTGGCGGAGGTCACCGTGCTGGTGACGTCGCCGAGGCCGTGGACGGTGTTCGTGACCTCGCCGGTGACGTGCTTGACGTCGAGGTCGCCGGCGCCCTTGAGGATGCCGGAGAAGTCGCCGACGTTGCCCACGACCGAGTTGACGGTGTGGGTCAGGTCACCGCTGACGTCGCCGACGTGCGAGGTGGCTTCGTAGACCGGGGCGGTCGCGTTGTTGGAGACGTTGCCCAGCACGCTCTCGCCGAGGCCGCTGACCTGGCCGAGCGCGCCGACGGCGGCGCTGTGGTCGACGTCGGTGACCGAGTACACGAGGTTGCCGGCGACCTGGACCGCGTCCAGGCTCGAGCCGAGGTCACCCGCGGCACCGAAGGCGCCGGTCGGGTCGCCGGCCAGCGCGGTCACGCCGGCGGCGGTGTTGGTGAGGTCGTTCACGACCGGGAGCGCGCCGACGGCCGGGACGGCCGGCAGGCCGAGGTCGCCGACGACAGGCAGCTCGCCCGTGCCCAGCTCGCCGACACCCGGCAGGGCCGAGGTGGCGGGCAGGCCGAGGCCCGCGGTGAGGGCGGTGAGCTGGTCGATCGCACCCTGGATGCCCACGGCGTCGGTCCCGACCGAGGAGAGGTCGCCGACGGCGGGGAGGCCGCCCACGGCCGGGAGGCTGTCGACCGGCACGAAGTCGAGCACCAGCGGGATGACCTCGTGCACGTCGGCGGCGCTGACATCGCCGAGACCGGCGGCGGCGAGGACGCCCTGCGGGTCCGTCCCGAAGGCCGCCAGCGCGGTCGGGTCGTTGAGCAGGTTGAGGGCGAAGTCGTGCAACGTCTGCACGGAGTCCATGGGGTTTCTCCAGATCCGGTGGTTCGGGGGACAGCATCGGCCGCAGGGACCGGTGCTCCGGATTCAAGGTAGGGAGCCGGTCCCCCAGCGCACATCGGGGATCACTCCGAGTCGCAGTCCGGTCAGCCGATAGGGGATCGATATGTCATCGTTAGGGAGTTAGGGGGTCATCCGAGACGCGCTCAGTTGGGTTAAATCCCTCCAGACCCTTGCCTGACTAACCCGTTTGGGTGAGGATGCCCCGAGCCCTAGGGGGATTCCCTGCCCCTGTTCGGCCCTGCGAGGTGAGGAGGAAGCACCGTTGCCCTACGTCCTCGGGATCGACGTGGCACAGGGACGGACCCACGCCGCCACCTGCCGCCGTCAAGGCCCCGGCTGGGGCGAACCCGAACCCCTCTGGCTGGGTGAGCGATCCCCCGCCGCGGCGTCCGCGCTGTTCCTCGACGACGAGGGGTACCTGCTCACCGGGGACGCGGCCGCGCAGGCGGGCGCCGAAGTCCCGTCCCGGCTGCTCACCGGCTTCCACCGGCGGATCGGCGACGACGTGCCGATGCTCGTCGAGGGAGAGCCGTTCCCGCCCGAAACGCTCACCGCCGTGCTCGTCGAAGGCATCGCCGAGCACGCCGCGAACCTCTTCGGCGGCGCCCCGGACCACCTCGTGCTCACCCACCCCGGCGACTGGGGCACCTACCGCCGTGACGTGCTGCGGCGGGCGCTGGCCGACACCGGGTTCACCGCCGTCACGCTGGTCCCCGGCTCGATCGCCGCGCTGGACGCGCACCTGCCCGTCCCCGGTCCCGGCGCCCAGGTCGCCGGGGTGTGCGAGTTCGGCGCCGACGGCGTGAACGTCACGCTGGCGACGGCGTCCGGCGCGAGTGGCTGGCAACCCGGCGCGAGTGCCGAGGGGGTGGCCCCGGCGGCCGCGCTCAGCACCCTGTTCGCCCTCGCCGGTGCGGCCTCGACGTCACCCAAGGGGCTCGCCGGAGTGGTCTTCTGCGGCGACGTCCCCCCGCACGCGCTGCCGGCCCGGCCGCCGTGCCCGGTGTTCGCGGGACCGGTTCCGCCGGCGACCGCCGCGCTCGGCGCGGCCGCCCTCGCGGCGCTGCGTGCCGACGGCCGGGGGACGCCGCAGGAGCCTCCCGCCGTCGAAACCACCCTGCTCCCCCAGGTGGACACGCTCGGTGAGCTCGGCGAGCGGCCGCCCCGGCCGCCGGTCGAGATCACGCCGTTCGAACTGCCCGAGCGCAGCAGCCCGCTGAACCTGTTCCGGCGCCGGCGCCCCCTCGCCGCCGCGATCCTGGTGCTCGCCGCGGCCGTCTCGGCCGGCGCGATCACCCTCACCGCCCGTGAAGCCAACGCGGGTCCCCCCGCTCCCCCCACCCCCGCCCCGAGCCACTGCGCCCCCTCCGGTGAAGGTCACTGTTGAACACGCTGCTCACGCAGGTCCCCCCGCTTCGCACCATTCCCGTGCACCCGGCGGCGCGGCGGCTGCTCGACCGCGTCGCCGCCGAACCGGCCGCGCCGCTGCGGCTCGCCGTCGTCGCCCCCGGCGGGTACGGCAAGAGCGTGCTGCTCGCCGCGCTCGACCGCTGCTACCGGGACGCGGGCGTCAACGCCGTGCTCGTCGACGACGCCGACCGGCTCGCCCCCGACCAGCTGGCGGAACTGCTCACCGGCGCGGACGGGCCGATCGTCGTCGCGCACCGGCCGGCCGCGGTGGCACCCGGCTGGACGCTGCTGCAGCTCGGCCCGCTCGGCGTCGAAGACATCGCGCAGCTGATGTCCGCGGCGACGGGTTCGCCCGCCGACCCGGTGGCCGCGGCCGAACTGCACGCCCGCAGCGGCGGCGTGCCGCGGCTGGCCGAGCGTGCGCTGCTCGGGCGGCTGGAGGAGTTCCGGCCGGAGCTCGACGAGCTCGACGACGACGTGCTGCGCTACCTGATCGCGGCCGAAGCCGGGGCGGGGCGCAACCTGGACCTGTTGTGCGCGTTGCTGGACCGCGACGCCGACCAGCTGCCCGGCATCGTCGACGGCGCCCGCGCGACCGGCCTGCTGGCCCCCGACGACACGCTGCTGCCCCTGGCGGCCGCGGCCGTCCGCGACTTCGGGCCGCCCGCCCGCCGGCTGACCACCGTTCAGCGGCTGGTCGAGCTGCAGCTGGCGAACGGGCTCCCGGTGCTCGACCTGGCGTGCTCGCTGCTCGGCACGGGCAGTTCCGGCGCGTCCGCGGCGGCCGCGTTCGCCGCGGCCGCGGGCGAAGCGCTGCCGACCGACGCGCGGCTCGCGACCCGGCTGTTCGAAGCCGCCGCCGAAGCAGGCGACCGCTCCCCCGCCGTCACGGCGGGCTGGGCTCGCGCGGCGGCGTTGTCCGGCGACCTCGACACCGCGCTGCAGCTCGGCGACGGGATGCTCGGCGCGGCCGACGCGGAAACCCGTGCGGCGGGGGCGGAAATCGCCGCGACGGTCCTGGCGCACCGCGGCGAACTGGCCCGCAGCGCCGAGCTGTACCACTGGGCGGGCCGCACGGACGCGTTCTCGGCGACGGCGCTGGTCGGCACGGGTGACCTCGAAGGCGCCCGGCGTCTCCTGGACTCCCCCACGCCCGGCGTCGCGCCGACGTTGTTCGCGGGCGCGGCGGCCCGGATGGCCCGCGGCATCGTGGATTCGGTGTCCGGCTGCGCGACGGAGACGTTGTCGACGCTCCTCGGCGCGGCGGCGATGCTGGAGCCGGCGCTGGGCGGCACGCTGCTGCCGGACAGCCCGGCCGCGCTGGCCGCGCTCGCCGCCCTGCACACCGGGGAACTGGCGCTGGCGGAGTCCGTGCTGGCCCGGGCGTTGGACGGCCGGATCGGCGGAGACCTCCTGGCGGCCCGGCACCGCCTGCTCCTGGGCTGGGTGGCGATGACGGCGGGCGACCTCGCGACGGCGGCGGAACACCGCGACGCCGTGGCGGGTCTGACGTTGGAAGCCCGCGACGAGCTGTTCTTCGCGACGCTGGAGCTGGGCCTGGCCCGGCGGGCGAGCGACCTGGTCGGGCTGCAGCGGTCGTGGAACCGCGCGTACCAGGCGTCGATGCGGCAGCAGACGGACCTGTTCACGCTGCTGCCCCTGGGCGAGCTGGCGATCGCCGCGGCCCGCACCGGCGCGTTCGCCAAGCTGTCCGGCCAGCTCGAACGCGCCCACGGCCTCCTGTCCCGCCTCGGCGAGCCTCCATTGTGGACGGTGTCGCTGGTCTGGCACGAGCTCCACGCGGCGATCACGCTGGAGGACGCGGAAGCGGCCAAGGCGCACCTGGCGACGTTGACGCAGCACGCCCACTGCGGCCGCCACCCGCACGCACTGGCCACGGCGGCCCAGAGCTGGCTGGCGGTCCTGAGCGGAACATTCGACCCGGCGGTGATTTCGGCGGCGGCAGCGGAGCTGCACGAGCTGGGCCTCCGCTGGGACGCGGCCCGCCTGGCCGGCCAGGCGGCGATCCGGACGTCGGATCGCAAAGCGATGGTCCAGCTCCTGGAAGCGGCCCGCCAGTTCCAGGGAACGGCGGCCCGCCGCGAACCCGGGGCGTCGGCGGAACCGGCGGGCGGGACGGGATTGGCGGCGTTGAGCGAACGGGAGCTCGAGGTGGCCAGGCTCGTCGTCGAGGGGCTGACGTACAAGCAGGCGGGCAGCAAGCTGTTCATTTCGGGCAAGACGGTGGAGCACCACATGGCCCGGATCCGAGGAAAGCTGGGCGCGGCTGATCGGCGTGAGCTGCTGGCGACGCTGCGGGAGTTGTTGTCCCGGCCCGACGCTCCCTGAGCCACCGCCTTTCGCGGCCCGGTCCGGCTACACCGGGCTTTCCCGGGTCGTGTGCACGATCAGCGGACACACGCGGCACGCTGCCGGACCTTCCTGCGCGAACCAAACGCAGCTTCGCCGGATCCCGCACCGGGGAAGACCCTGCGTCCGGTCCCCGCCCTCGGGAAGGGCGGCCACCGCTCCGGCGAGCGAGCAGGCCCGGTCTTTCCAATGGGCACACCGCTCCTGCGCACACGGCTCGCTGAAACGCAGGCGCGCCTCAGGTGTACCGGTTTCTTCGGCCGCGCCGACGAAACCGGAATCCACCACTTGCGGGCGGCCCAGGTAACGCACCCGGCCGTCCGTGCCGATCAAGCCGATCAGCAGCGCGCCCTCACGGCAGCGGCCACTGGGGCACCTCGACCGGGCGGCTTCCGCATCCGGACCGGTGGCATCAGCGGACTCCGTCCCGCTCACGATTCCCGGATCGCCCGGATCGCAATTCCCCTCGGCCCCACGAGATCGGGAAGCCGCAGCGTCGCATCGAACCGGGGGATCTTCGGTTTCTCCGCGAGATCAAGGGACGCGATCTCGGCGAGCACCGCTTTCTGGATCGCGTGGGCGATCTTGTCCTGAGCTTCCCCAGGGAGGTCGAGGCCGCGCAAGTCGACCGTGAACGTGCCGTCTTCCGAACGCTCTGCCTGCGTCATTTTCTCCCCAATCCCTCGATCACCCTCACACCACACCGCGAACAGATCGACGACAATCCGGCCTGGCGTAAAAATCACCACCAGACCGGAGTCGCCGTGCCGTGACTTTCCGGATCAAATTATCGTTCTATCGCAACGTCGGAGTGTACGACGCCGATGGATTGATCGCAATTTCCCGGTCTTTCCCGGCGGTTTTCCCGCGGTGACGCTGATCGATTCCGGAGTGCGCGCGACGCGAATCAGCCGGTGGCGGCAGTCGTGGCCGTGAACGTGGCTGCCGGGCCGGTGCCCGTCGCCGTTACCGCCGCCACCGTGAACGTGTACGCCGTTGCCGGCTGCAGGCCGTCCACCACTCTCGTCATGCCCTTGATCGTCGGCTGGGAGACCAGTGCGTCGCGGCCCTGGACCGTGATCGTGCGGCCGTCGGAGACCGTGATCGTGTAGGCCAGTACCGGCGTGTCGCCCGTTGCCGCCGGAGGGTTCCAGCGGCTGGATGCCGCCGTCGCGCTCGGGAGGGCTCGGGCGCTCGTCGGTGCGCCCGGGAGTGCGCCCGGCTTCGGGCCCGGGGTCACCGGGGCCGCCGGCAGCGAAGGCTCGCTTGTGCCGTACGCGTTACGAGCCGCGACCGTCACCGTGTACGGAGTTCCGTTCGTCAGGCCCGAGACCTCCGCGTACGCACGCTTCGCGAAATCGGCGGCGGATATCGTCGCCGTGAGCGTGCGGCCGCCGCCTGTTGCCGTCACCACGTAGGCCGTGACCGGGGCGTTGTTGAAGGCGAACGTCGGGTTCCAGGTCGCGTACAGCTTGCCGTCGACCGCGAACGTGCCCACGCGCGATGGCGCTTCGGGGGGTGCGCATCCGCCGATCCGGCGGGCAAGCAGGCCGCGGTAGGCCGGTTCGAGGCCCGCGTTCGCGACGATCGCCGCCGGGGCGTCGGACGGGCGGCCCAGGAGCTTGTTGCCGCGCGTGATCGCGCCCTTGTCGGTCTTGTCGCGGTCACCCTGCTCCCAGTAGTTGTCCTCGACCAGCGTCGGGTCGTTGTTGCCGAGGTCGTCGCGGTAGTCGACGTGCACCGTGCCGACGTTGAAGTACGCCGTGCGGTACAGGACGTTGCCGCGGATCGTCTCGTACGTGTTGCCGTTGTCGGTGTACACGGCCTTGCCGAGACCCCACTGGTCGTGCACCACGTTGCCGGTGACCTTCTCGCCGTCTTCGAGCGAAGTGCCGGTGATGCCCTGGGTGTAGATGCCGCCACCGTCGTCGAGCATGAGCATGTAGTCGAAGATCAGGTTGTCCGAGACGACGTTGTCGTGCGAGAGGTTCGGCGTCGCCGGCTTCTTGATCTTGTCCGGCCAGCCGCCCCAGCCGAGCGAGATCGCCGAGTAGCCGACGTGGTCGATCTGGTTGTGGGAGATGGTGTTCCGCACGGTGTAGCCGTTGACGATGGGCACCCCGCCGTGGAATTCGCGCGGCAGGCCGTAGAGGTGGTTGTCGGTCACCACGACGTCGCGGACGACGTCGGCGTCGGTGTCCGTGACGGGCTTGTCGACCCCGCCGACCTGGACGCCGTTGCCGGAAATGTCGGTGAAGACGTCGCCGCGGACCTGGGACTCCTTGGTGCCGTCGATGAGGTCGAGCCCGGCGCCGCCGAGGTGGGCGAACACGCTGTCACTGAACTCGACGCGCCGGCCGTGCGACACGGAGACGTTCGCGGGTTCCCGCGTCCACGACGCGTAGGGGCAGGTGCCGCCGGGGACGAACTGGCACAGGCCCTGCACCGCCCAGCCGTCGGCACCGGTGATCGTGTAGCCCGCCTGGATTTCCGAAAAGCCCTCCGGCGACGACGGCGTCAGCCACGTCGCGTAAGAGAAGCGCAACCCGCGGAAGGCGACGTCGTGGATCGGCGCCGCGGCCGTGCCTTGCGCGTCGACGAGCTTCTCGAGCACCGGCACCTCGACGTCGGCGCGGCGAAGGTCCTGACCCGGCTTCGGCAGGTAGTAGACGACGTGGGCGGATCGGTCGAGGTACCACTCGCCGGGGGTGTCGAGCAGTTCGAAGGCGTTTTCCGCGTAGGTCGGATGCCGCCCGTTGGTGAGGTCGGCCGGGCCGACCATGTTCACGCTGCGGCCGGGGATGTCCGGGAACAGCACGCGTTTCGTGGAGTTGTCCCAACACGGCTGGGCCATCGTGATCGTGGCGCCCTCGGCCGCGGCGAGGGGGCAGCGCGGCTCGGTCCACTGACCGAGGCCGTCGCGCTGGATGTTCCAGAGCGCCTCGCCCGCGGTGTAGACGAACTCGACGTCCTTCGGATTCCGCCAGTGCGCCAAGGTGTCCGCGCTCGCGGTGTATCCGGTGGCGGTCGCCTTGACGGTGACCGGCAGCGGGCCACGGGCGCGCTGTTCGCGAACGCCGTCGACGTACAACTGCCGGGTGTTGTCCAGGCCGGCGGGCGCGGGCGCGGCGAACAGCCCGGGACGCCCGGGAACCGGCCGCCAGCCGGTGACCCGCAGGCCGCCGTTCAGCTCGGTGTCGCCGCTGCCCTGCCAGATGACGCGGTGGCCGTTGCCGCCGGAGTCCCGGGCGTCGAGGCGCAGCGGCTGCGCCAGCCGGAAGACGCCGGGGGCGAGGTGCACGGTGAGATCGCGGCTGAGGTGCGGCGCGCGCTGCCGCACGAGGTCACGCGCCTTGTCGAGGGTCCGCACGGGCCAGTGCGCGGTGCCCGGGGCGTGGTCGGATCCGGCGGGCGAGACGTAGACGTCCTGGCTCGCGGCGTCCGGATCCGCCGCGGCCACCGAGCCGGTCGTGGCGAGCAGCGCGCCCGCCCCCAGGAGAACGACCACCGCGGTGCGGCGCCGCTTCGAGCCCCACTTGGTCAGCATGGACGAAACATAGGATCTCTCGCGGCCCATGTCGACCATTTCCCGCTCATCGGGGCATGAAGTCACCTATTCATCGGATGACGCTCGGCCAAGCCGCTCAGTCTCGGCTGGGGCCGAAGCGTTCCGTGCGGATGCGGTGCGGGTCGTGGCCGAGGGCGACGAGGATGTCCGCCACGGTCTCCACGAAACCCGTCGGGCCGCAGACGAAGCAGGTCGCGCCGAACTCCGCGGGCCAGGCAGCCGTGTTGAGCGTGGCCACGTCGATGCGCCGCGGAATGCCGGGGCGCCCTTCGGGGAGTTCGCGGGTGTAGACGTACGTGACGTCCAGGCCCGCCAGCGGCGTGCGCAGCTCCTCGGCGTAGTACAGCTCGGCCGGGGTGCGCAGCGAGTAGATCAGCTTGAACGGCGTCCGGACGCCTGCCGCGCGGCGGGCGCGGACCATCGCCATCAGCGGCACGATGCCCGAGCCGCCCGCGACGAGCAGCACCGGCGCCGGGTCCACCGGCCGCCAGACGAACCAGCCGCCGACCGGCCCGCGGATCTCGACCGGGTCGCCGATCGCGTACGGGCCGGTGAGGTGCTCGGACACCTCGCCGTCGGCAACGCGCTGCACCGTCAGCTCGACCCGGTCGCCATCGGCCGGCGCGGCGAGCGAATAGCTGCGCTGCGCGCGATAGCCGTCCGCGGCCGTGAGCCGGACGTCGACGTGCTGCCCCGCGAGATGCCCGGGCCAGCCGGGCAGGTCGAAGACGAGCGTGCGCGCCGTCGGCGTCTCGTCGCGGAAGCCGGCCAGGCGGGCGACCCGCCAGGCTAGTCGCCCTGATACCGCTGTTCGCGCCATGGATCCCCGTAGTCGTGGTAGCCGGCGTTTTCCCAGAAGCCCGGCTCGTCCCGGGTCTTCAGCTCCAGCCCGCGCACCCACTTCGCGGACTTCCAGAAGTACAGGTGCGGCACGAGCAGCCGCGCCGGGCCGCCGTGCTCGGGGGTGAGCGGCTTGCCGCCGTACTCGTAGGCGATCCAGGCCTGGCCGTCGAGCAGGTCGGCCAGCGGCAGGTTCGTCGTGTACCCGCCGTAGGCGTGCACCATGACGTAGTCGGCCTCGGTGTCGAGCCCACCGACCAGCGTGTCGATCGAAACGCCGCGCCACCGGGTGTCCAGTTTGGACCACTGGGTGACGCAGTGGATGTCCACCGTGGGCTTTTCGCTGGGCAGCGCCATCAGCTCGGCCCAGCTCCAGCTGTGCTTGTCACCGGTCTCGGTGGTGACGGTGAACTCCCACGTCTCGGTGCGCACGCGCGGGGTCGGGCCCGCCGACAGCACCGGGAAGTCCTCGGCCAGGTACTGCCCGGGCGGCAAGCGCGGGTTGCCGCCGCGAGCCCGGCCTTGGAAACCCGGTGTCACGACACCCATGCGGCACTCCCTTCCCGGTCCCGGCGAGCCTACGCCCGGACCCGCAGCCCCAGCGACGTGACGAGCACCGCAGCTTGTTCGGGTGACACGGCGCCGACGAGCGCAGATTGTGTCGGTCCCCTCCGCCCCCGCCACGATTCGTCATCTTGCGTGGTGTCGGACACCCCGCCAGGCTGGCGGCAGCCGATCCCGGGGGGCCGCCCATGCTCGACGCCGACGATGTCCGGAGCGCCGTGTCGATGCCCGCCGCCGTTGATGCCGTGCGGGAGGCGTTTCTCGACCTCGCTGCCGGGCGTTTCGTGGTGCCGCAACGGTTGTCCTTCGGCGGCGGTACCACGCTCGTGATGAGTGCCTGCCACACGCCGTCGTCGACGACCGTCGTGAAGACGCTCAACCTGGCGCCCGGGCGGACGCCGATGATCCTGGGCACGCTCGTGTGGAACACCGCCGCGGGCCAGGTGGTCGCCGACGCTGTCGAGGTCACCGCCTTGCGCACGGGTGCCGTGTCCGGCGTTGCCACGGATCTGCTCGCCCCGGCCGGCGCGAGCAGGCTCGCCCTCCTCGGGACCGGTGCGCAGGCCGCCGACCAGGTTCGCGCCGTCGCGGCGGTCCGCCCGGTGCGCAGCTTGGCCGTCTTCGGCCGCGACCGCGAGCGCGCGCAGGCCTTCACGGCTCGGCTGGGCTCGGAGTTCCCCGAAGTGGTGACGCGGGTGGCGCCGTTCGCGGCGGACGCGGTGTCGGACGCCGAGATCGTCTGCTGCGCTACTTCATCCAGTACTCCTCTCTTCCCGGCCGAAGCCTTGCCCGAACGGGTTCACGTCAACGCGATCGGTTCGTACCTGCCGTCCATGCGGGAACTTCCCGCGGAGCTCCTCCGGACCGCGAGCTGCGTCGTGGTGGACCAGGTCGACGCCGCGCTCGAAGAGGCCGGTGAGGTGATCCACGCCGTCGACACCGGGCTTCTCGAACGAGCCGGCCTGCTGGAGCTGGGCCACGCCCTGCGCACGCCCCCGGCGGCGACCGGGCGGACGGTGTTCAAGTCCGTGGGTCTCGCCGTGCAGGACTGGGCCCTCGCCCGGCTGCTCGGCGCCGATCGAGAAAGCGTCGACTGAACGTGTCCGCGCGACTCCTGAGAGCAACAGGAAGCGGCCGAACGGCGCAATCTGGGGGTTGGAGCGTTTGATCGGTCACCCGATCCGGGAATTTTCCGGACATGTCTCCTTGGCGAACCACCACCAGACGGAACACGGCCGTGCGGGTCATCACGGCGATCGGCGCGATCTTCGCGGGGATCGAAGTTCTCTACATGATCATGGTGCTGGCCGGTGCCAACGCCGGCAACGCCTTCTTCCAGTTCATCAAGTCGCTGGCGGTTCCTCTCGCCTTGTTCTGGCCCGGTTTGTTCCCGGTGGACAGCCCCAGCCTCGCCGTGATCCTCGACTACGGTCTGGCGGCGGTGTTCTGGCTGGTCGTGACCGGCATCATCGCCCGCTTCGCGGGCCGGTGACGGCGGTCGGCCCGCTGTCCGCACCCGCCTCGAGAGCCACCCGCCCTCGCCGCCCCCGGTGTCCTTCGGCGACACTGGACGGATGAGCGACGGCGGGTGGTTCGACGGGTGGTCGCCCTGGCCCGAACTGGCCGGGCTGGCCGCGGCCGGGCGTTCCCTGTTCCCGAACGTCCCGGTCACGCCGGCCGCCTTGGCACGCACGGTCACCGAGCAGCTCGTCGGCCGCAGGCTGACGGCCAACCTGGGCGACCGGAACAGAGGCGGCTCGAACGCGGGCGACCGCGAAGTCCGCTTCACCCTCGCCGAACTCGACTATCCGGCTGACAGCCTCCGGCTGGCCACCGGCCGCCTCGGCGACGTCCGGATCGTCGCCGAGGACGTCGACTGGCCCGAACCCGACGGCGGCAGCATTCCGCTGCGCCGGGTCACCGTGACCGCCGAAGACGTCCGCCTCCGCTCGCTGCCCACGCCGGCCGCCATTCCCGCCCGGGTGCGGCTGCGGATCGCCGTGTCCGCGGACGTGCTGCGCGAACGGGTGGCGGCGGTCCGGCCCGGGATCGTCGCGGCCCCGGCCGGGGACGGGCTGCTCCGGATCCACTGGGCCAAGCACCCGCACTGGGGCCACCTGACCCTGCGGCCCCAGGTGTCGGACGACGAAGTGGTGCTCCTGCCCCAGACCCTCCACATCGGACAGAAGGAACTGCGGGCACCGAAGCGGTTCCGGCCCATCGTGCTGCCCCTGCCCGAACTGCCGCCGGGGATAAGGCTGACGAAGGTCGAGCCCCAGCACGACGAACTCGCGCTGCACGCAGTGGCGGAGGAATGGCCGGACCGGCTTTCCCGCATTCCCCTCGCGGACCTGCTGGGCTGGCTGACGACCGCCGCGATGACGTTGACCCTGCCGAAACTCGGTACGCGTTCATGACTTCCTCCCCTGACGAGCCAGACACCGCCCACGCTACTCGAACGCGCGTTCGAACATCATCACTCACAAGGGTAGAGCCGGAGACTCAGGCGTCCCGGTCCCGAAGATAGCGCGTGTGGTCGGCCTGGCGATCGACCTCGGAGGCGTAGAACCGCTCGGCCACCCGGTGCGCCTCCGCTTCGAGCAAACCCAGCTGTGCCACCAGTTCCTCGCCCGCACCGGCCCGCCGGGCCGCGAACCACCACGGCAGGTTCAGGTAGGTCTCCAGCGACAACGGCAGGTCCGTGCCCGCCAGGCGCACGACGGCGTGCCGGAGATCGGGATCGGCGGACAGCCGGGCGGGCTGGGCCAGCAGGTCCCGCAACACTTCGGCGATGCGTCCTGCAGTGTCCACAACGGACGGCGGCATGCGCGAGGCTTGCGCCGAGACCCGCCGCACCAGCGTCTCCAACGACGAACGCAGCTCGGCGGACGTGTCGGGAACCAGCCGCACCTTCTCCGCCGGCGCGAGCAGCGCCCCGGCGGCGTACAACGCCCCGACGACGAACGGCCAGAACCACCCGACCACCCCGGTCAGGTGCAGTACCACGCCGATCAGCCCGCCGACGCAGCCGGCGAGGTTCTTGGTCGAGCCCAGGTATCGCAGCATCATTGGTACCCGCGGATCTCCTGGAACACCTGCGCGAGCCGGACGTTCCGCGCGTCGAACACCTTCCCGCCGGTCCGCGTCGCGACCTGGGTCAGCTCGTCGCTGCTGCCCTCGCCGAACAGCACGGTGAACACCGGCACCTGCTTCATCGAGGGTGGCAGCGAACCGGACCACGCCAGGAAGTCGGCAAGGGACGAACCGTTCGCGTTCTCGCCGTCGGTCATCAGGACGATCGAGGTGAACCGGTCGGGATCCTGGGCGGCCAAGGGTTCCAGCACCCGGTAGGCCTGGGACAGGCTGTCGTAGATCGCCGTCCCGCCCCGGGCCGAAAGCCCTTCGGCGAACGCCTTGATCCGCGCCAGCTCCCCCTCGGGATTCTGCTCCGGCACGGTGAACGTCCGAGGCGTCCCCGGTCCGCTGTTGAACGGCAGCATCGTCACCTCCTCCCGGCTCCGGAACCGCCGGAACCGGCCGGTGAGCGAGTCGTCGGCGCCCGTCAGCCCCGCCAACGCCGTCCGCAGGGAGTCGATCCGCTCGCCCTCCATCGACCCGGACGTGTCGAGCACGTACAGCGTCCGCGAAGGACGGCGGATCTTGTCGAAGTAGGCCGTCAGCAGCGCGTCGACGGCCTGCCGCGTCGCCGGGAACGGCAGCTCGACGAGGTCGTGCGCCGCGAACTGCGCCCCCAGCGCGACACCCGGCACGACCGGACGCCGTTGCGTGGTCTCCATGATCCGCTTCTGGACGTCCGGCGTGCGTAAGTAGTCCGAAAGCCGCTGGTGCGCCGAACGCGCGTCGGAACCGGCGTCCGCCAGCAGGGAAAGCGGGTAGTCGGCCGTGACGACGCCGTCGCTCGGGTAGATCAACGTCAGGGGCTCCGGCAGCTTCCCGGACGCGTTCGCCGAGAGCAGCACGGACTCGTAGTTGACCAGCCCGTCGACCTTCTGCCCGGGGTCCTGGCCGGTGGCGCGGCGCGTGTACGCGTCGGACAGCCAGCCCGAAGACCCCGCCGAAAGCGCCTGCGCGCCGAAGAACTGCGTCAGCCGCGGAGTGACCGCAACGATCTGCCGGGCGTCGATCGCGTTGCCGGCTCCCGCCAGCGCCGACGCGACCCCCACCAGCGCCGAGAACCCGGAGTTCGACGCCGACGGGTCCGTCATCCCGTAGCTGAACGCCTTCTTCCCCGCCTGCTCGGCGATCTCGCCCCAGCCGACCGGCTTGCCCACCCAGCCGAGCCGCTGGGCCACCGACGTCGCGAGCCCGAGCACCACCGGCGAGCTCATGATCTTGACCTGGTTCCCGAGCCGCTTCGCCGCTTCGGGAATGCTTGCCGGATAACGGTTCGAGGAGAACCACACGGCGTCGTACTTCCCGTCGACACTGCCGTTCGCCAGCGCTTCGGCGCCCTCCAGCGTGCCGGTGTAGGTGAACTTGACCTTGACACCGGTGGCCTTCGCGGCTTCGTCGAGCACCGGCTGCATGTCCGCCAGTTCGCTGCCCGCGAGCACCCGCAAGGTCCCCGGCTCGGGATCCCCCAGCGGGGCGGACGACGAATCCGAACAGCCGGCCAGCAGCAGGGCCCCCAAGAAGAGCGCCAGCACCTTTCTCATCATTCCCCCTCGTGCGAACGGCGCAGGTGGTCTTCGGCGCGGCGGATCTCGCCCGACAGCGACTCGACCGTGACGGCCATCGTGCGGACGGCGTCGGCACGGAACCCGTCGATCGCGTCGATCGAGGCGTAGATCCGGTCGAACGACTGGCGGATCGTCTCGGTGGCGACGGCCGGGTCGCTGCTCGCCTTCCGGATCTCCGCCGACTGCGACGTCAGCAGCTCGGAGTTCGCGCAGATCAGCCCGTCGGTGGTCGCCTGCAGCGCCGCCACCTCGTCGAGGACGTCGCGCTGGCTCGCCAAAGCGCCGCTGACCAGCAACGCGACCCGCAGTGCGGCCACGGTCGTCGACACCGCCCGCTCGACGCCGCGGACGAGTTCGTCATTGGTGCGCCGCACCAGGTCCAGCGCGAGGTAGCCCTGCGCGCTGACCGCGAGCTGGGTCAGCAGGTCCTGGTGCCGTTGCCGGATCGGGTACAGCACGTCACTCCGCAACGCGGTGGCACGCGCGGGGTCCGTCAGGTCGAAGACCCCGGCCTGCGCCTCGATCGCGCCGTCGACCGCCTCGGCGAAGGCGGCCGCTTCGGCGAGCTTCCCCATGACCTTCCACAGCCGCTCGCGCTCGCCCTTGATCGTGGCGTTGTCGCGACGCAGGACGTCCTGGCGGCCGCGCAGGTCGACGACCAGGGCGTTGACCGGCTCGTTCGCCGCGCGGTACCGGTCCAGGGCGCGCTTCGCGCCGGCGGCGACCGGGAACATCCCGAGCAGCTTCCGGCCGGTGAGCGGCAGCTTCGCCGGGTCCAGCTCGGCGACCGCGCGGCGCAGACTCGCCAGGCTTGTCGTGACCCCCTCCTGCGGGGAGGCCGCGCTGCGCAGGGACCGCTCGAGCATCGACCCCGCGACGCCGGCCGCGGCCCGCATGTCGGCCTCGCCGACGGCCAGCAGCTCGTCCAGGAGGTCGGCGAACTCCGGCGATCGGACGTCGAGCGCTTCCAACCGCGATGCGAACTTCGCGGCGCGGACGGTGACTTCCGACCGCGTGTCGTCGCTGAGCGTGATGAGCCCGGCGGCGCGTTCGGCGGGGATCGCCGTGACCGGTTCCGGTGGGATGAGCGCGAAGTCCATGTCAGTACTGCTTGCCGACGGCGTCGAGCAACCGCTCGAGGGTTTCGAACGACGGCGGTTCGACGGCGTCCACGAGGTCCGCCGGCGCGTGGGACCGGGCGGCGACGTCGGCGAACAGCTTCGGGTCGTTCGTGCGGAAGCCGAAGGTCGCGGCGAGGTGGCCCAGTTCGGGGTCGGTCGCGAGGAGCTGCCCCACCTTGTCGCCGTCCGCGCTCAGCGGGACCAGGGTGTGCTTCGAGTACACCGTCGGCGCGGTGTAGAGCATCCGCATGTCCGGCCGGATCGAGCCGTCACCGCGCACGACCCGGTCCACGTACTGCGACTCGTAGACCAACGCGAGCGGCGTCTTGCCCATGCCCGCCGACAGGTAGTCCTCGAACGGCCCTTCGGTGCTGTTCTGCGTGTACCCCTGGTCCAGGAACAGCTTCGCCACCGAGGGCAGCACCTTCGCCTCCTGCTCCGGCGTGCTGACGACGGCGTTCCCGTTGGCCACGAAGGAAACGATCGACAGGTACATCGCCGCGGAGTTCGACTCGCGCGGGTCGGTCGTGGTGACCAGGACGTTCTTGCGGGCCGGGTAGGAAGTGTTGCCGGGCAGCTGGTCCCAGCGCGTTCCCGCCTTCGCCAGCTCCAGGTACTTCGTGACGTCGAGGACGTCGTAGTCGCCGGCCCCCTTGTGCACCACGCCGTTCGCCCGCAGCAACGCCACGATCGGCTCGAAGGTCGCGATCGCCATCGGCGACTGGAACGGCGTGTACACCGTGGTCACCTTGCGGTCGCGCTGGATCTTCCGCGCGGCCGGCGACGACGACGGGAAGGCGAACGCGTACTTCCCGAGGTCCACGGTCGTCGCGAGCTGGCGTGACCCGGCGGTGTCGACCTCGACCTTCACCCCGTGGTGCGCGAAGGCGTCGACGACACGCTGATTGGTGAAGAACGCCTGCTTCTCGGAACCGATCACCCCGCGCACGGTCGTGAGATCCGGCTTGGAGTCGTCACCCCAGATGATCACGGCCACGACGGCCAGCAGGAGCACCACGGCCAGTCCGATCGACACCCGGCGTTTCACTGAGCCACTCCCCTCGACGGACCTTCGCTCATTGGACGCGGGAGCGAGCCGGTTCGAAGTGAACAGGGGGTGAAGGAACGGTCTCAGGTCACCGGGAACCAGGTCCCGGACGCCCATTCCGTGTCGCCCCAGGCTTTCCGCTCGTCCGCCCGTGGGTCGAGCACCAGATCCGTGTCTTCCCGGAAAACCAGCACCGGACGCAGTTCCGGGCCGTACGGCGGCCATTCGGGACCGTCGGCGTCCGCGACGCCGTCGCGGACGAACCGCACCCAGCAGCGGTGGATCAGCAACGCCGCGCGCTCGCGCTTCGGGTTCACGTCGGTCGCCTGCGCGTACAGCGGCAACGGCGTCTTCCACGCCATCGTCGTTTCGGTGCCGTGGCCGCCGTCGAGCTGTTCGGGCACGCCGGGCGCGGCGACGTCGATGCGGTAGCGGTAGACGGGTGCGTGCGCGGACTGCGCGTCGGCGAGCCGCTGCGTCGGGATGCCGTACCGTTCGTCGCCCATCGCGGCGATCTTCGCGGCCTGGAGGTCGGGAACACGGCGAAGATACGTCTCCAGAAGCCGCGTAGCGCCTTCCTCGCCGAGGATGCTCGCGAGCACACCGGCGGCGGGAGCCGTCGCGACGTCGTCGCCCAGCATCATCGCGTACGTGCTGCCTTCGTTGCTGTTGTTGCCGATCAGCAGCGGGATCCCGGCCGCGCTGCCCCGGCGGATCGGCTCGATCGGCACCTCCGGCAGCACCCGGGGGTGCAGCGTCGGCCGCCAGAGCCACAGCGCCTGGAACCCGGTCAGGATCCGCTCCTGCGCCTCGACGAACTCCTTGGCCGGGACCGACCGCAAAGCAGCCATGTCATGGCAGCCGACTTCGTCGAGGAGCCGCCGGGCCAGCGCCGTCCCGGCTTCGGGCGTCGCGACGTGGTCGGCACCGCCGCTGCTGCTGATCGCCTGGGCGAACAGCCCGGCGCCCAGCGGGCTGCCCATCAGGTTCCCTACGCTCTTCGCGCCCGCCGAGACGCCGTAGACGGTGATCCGCGCGGGGTCGCCGCCGAACGCGGAAACGTTGCGGCGCACCCACTTGAGCGCCTCGATCTGGTCGAGCAGGCCGCACACCCCGGCATCCGCTTCGGACTCGCCGAAGATCCCGGCGAGGTGCAGGAAGCCGAGCGAACCGAGCCGGTAGTTGATCGTGACGACGACGATCCCGGCCCGCGCGAACTCCTCGCCGTCACCCAGCTGCTCGCCGTGGCCGACGCGGTAACCGCCGCCGTGCAGCCAGAACAGCACCGGCCACCCGCCGTCGGGCGCGGGTCCCTCGGGGGTGCAGACGTTGAGGTACAGGCAGTCCTCGTCGCACACGGCGGACGGGTTCATCGGGTCCGGCGACTGCATCGCGTGCGGGCCGTGCTCGGTCGCGACGTGCACACCGCCGGACTGCGACGGCGGCCGCGGCGCCTTCCACCGCAGCTCGCCGACCGGCGGGCGGGCGTACGGGATCCCGCGCCAGACGCGGACGCCGTCGCCCGCCAGCCCCACCAGCGTCCCGAGCTCGGTCGTGACCGCCGGGACGGAACCCATCAGAGCGAGGCCTGCTCGACCGTCGGCAGGCAGATCTCGAACCGGGTGTTCCCCGGCTCGGACTCGACGCGCAGGTCGCCCTGGTGGCGTTCGACGACGATCTTCCACGAGATGTCCAGGCCGAGCCCGGTGCCCTCGCCGACCGGCTTCGTCGTGAAGAACGGCTCGAAGATCCGCGGCTTGATCTCCTCGGGGATGCCCGGCCCGGTGTCGCCGATGGCGACCCGCACCTGGTCGTTCTGGCCCCAGGTGCGCAACGTGAGCGTGCCTTCGCCCTTCATCGCGCCGAGGGCGTTGTCGATGACGTTCGTCCAGACCTGGTTCAGCTCGGCCGGGTACGCCGGGATCTTCGGCAGGGCGCGGTCGTACTCCTTGACGACGCGGATCCCGGGGCCGATCTTGCCGGCGAGCATGACGAGCGTGGAGTCGAGGCCGTCGTGGACGTCGACCCACTGGTGCGGCGCCCGGTCCATCTGCGAGTACTGCTTGGCCTTGCCGACCAGCGCGGAGATGCGCGTGGTGGAGTCCTCGATCTCGCCCATCAGCATCTCGGTCTCGAGCGCGTAGGCGAGCCAGCGGACGGCGCCTTCGATGAAGGTGTCGCCGACCTGCTCGAGGACGTGGTCCAGGTCGGACGTGGTGAGCCCGGCGCGGACGTAGATGTCGGCGAGGTCCCAGCCGCCGTCGATGCCGCGGTCGTCGAACCAGTCGCCGATCTCGTCCTCGCGGTCGGACTGCTGCATCGCGGTCAGCTTCTCCGCCTGCGCGACCTGCTTGACCAGGCGTTCCTGGACGTCGATGAGCTGGTAGAGCAGCTCCGGGTCGATGTCCTTCTTCGCCAGGAAGGCGAGCTTGTGCCGCATCCCGGCGACGCGTTCACGCAGGGCGGAGGTCGCCCGGACGGCGGCCGCGGCCGGGTTGTTCAGCTCGTGCGTCAGGCCCGCCGACAGTTCGCCGAGGGCGAGCAGCCGGCGGCGCGAGCCGACCACGGTGTCGCTGTTGCGCCAGCCGAGGTACATGCCCTCCAGCAGGTGCGTGGCCATCGGGAACCACCTGCGGAACTGGACGGCGAACTCGCTCGCCGGCAGCGCGACCAGCGTCAGGTCGCTCAGCGCCTGCACAGTCGCGCCGTAGCGGTGCTCGGCCTCCTGGTGCACGAAGAACTGCGTCGCACCGAAGTAGGCACCGCGCTGGTCGGAGCGGGTGGTCTCGACCTCGGTGCCGCTGACCATCCGCGTCATCCGGACGGCACCGTGCAGGATCACGTAGAAGCAGGTCGCTTCGTCGCCCTCGCGGATGACGGCGCTGTCGCCCTCGTACTCCTCGAGCACGGCGTTGGCGGCGACCCAGTCGAGCTGCTCTTCGGAAAGGTGTTCGAACAGGAAGAGGCCGCGAAGCTCTTCCCGCGGCAGTGCGCTCATTGTTCCTCCAGGTACCGGTGTACCAGCGTCACGGCCATCGCGCCCTCGCCGACCGCGGACGCCACCCGCTTGACCGACTGGGACCGCACGTCACCGGCCACGAACACGCCGGGGATCGACGACTCGAGGTAGTGCGGATCACGGTCGAGCGGCCAGCCCGCCGGCCGCTGCCCGGCGCTCAGGAGGTCCGGCCCGGTGCACACGAAGCCGTGCTCGTCGCGGTGGATGGCGTCGCCGAGCCAGTCGGTGCGCGGGGCGGCGCCGATGAAGATGAACAGGTGCCCGCTCTCGACCGTCTCGGTGACGCCGTTCTCGCACAGCGTGATCCGCTCGAGGTGGCCGTCGCCGTGGACCTGCTTGACCGTGGTGTGCGTGCGGACGTGGATGTTCTCGATGCCGGCGATCTGCTCGATCAGGTAGTGCGACATCGACGCTTCCAGCGACGAGCCGCGCACCAGGATCGTGACGTCGCTGGCGTGCCGGGAGAAGAACACCGCGGCCTGCCCGGCGGAGTTGGCGCCGCCGACGATGTAGACGTGCTCGCCCTTGCACTCGGGCGCCTCGGTCGCAGCCGAGCCGTAGTAGACGCCGCGGCCGCTCAGCTCCTCGATCCCCTCGGCGTCCAGGGCGCGGTAGTTCACGCCGCTCGCGAGGATCACCGAGTGCGCGGCGATCTCGCTGCCGTCGCCGAAGGTGATCACCCGCTGCGAGCCGCGGGCCTCCAGGCCGACGACGTCGCGCGCGGTCAGCACCTCGGCGCCGAACTTCTGCGCCTGGCGCCGCGCCCGGTCGGTCAGCTGCGCGCCGGAGACGCCGTCCGGGAAGCCGAGGTAGTTCTCGATGCGCGAGCTCGTCCCGGCCTGGCCGCCGGTGGCCTTCTTCTCGACGAGCACCGTGCGCAGGCCCTCGGACGCGCCGTACACCGCGGCGCCGAGGCCGGCGGGGCCGCCGCCGATCACGACGAGGTCGTAGAACTCCTGCGCCGGTCGGGTCGACAAGCCGACCGCGTCGGCGATCTCGCCGCCGGTCGGCTGCTTCAGGACAGTCCCGTCCGGGGTGACGACGACCGGGATGTCCTTTTCCGTGGCGTCCGCGGCCTGCAGGATCCGGGCGGCCTCGTCGTCGTCGACGGAGAACCAGCGGTAGGGCACGGCGTTGCGGGCGAGGAAGTCGCGCAGGTGGAACGACGGCGAGTTGTACCGGTGGCCGATGAGCTTGACCTCTTCGACCGGCCGGTCCCCGACGGCTTTCCACGTCTCGACCAGCGCGTCGATCACCGGGTAGAGCTTCTCCTCCGGCGGGTCCCACGGCTTGAGCAGGTAGTGGTCGACGTCGACGACGTTGATCGCCTGGATCGCGGCGTCGGTGTCGGCGTAGGCGGTCAGCAGGGCGCGGCGGGCGTGCGGGAACAGGTCCATCGCCTTCTCGAGGAAGGCGATCCCGTCCATCTGCGGCATCCGGTAGTCGGCGAGGATCGCCGCGACGGCGTCGCCGCGCAGCTTGATCTCGCGCAGCGCGTCGAGCGCGTCCGCGCCGGAGTCGGCGCGGATGACGCGGTAGTCCTTCCCGTAGCGCCGCCGCAGGTCGCGGGCGACCGAGCGGGACACGGCGGGATCGTCGTCGACGGTCATCAGGATCGGCTGGCTCACGAATGCAGCCTACGGCGCGCCGTGCGCGGGCGGGGAGGAACGCCGCTTCGGCACCTGGACCCGCTCCAGGTCCTCGGCCACCACGATCTCCCCGTCGAACTCGGCTTTCGCCTCTTCGAGGAACCGCTGCGGATCCGGGTAGCGCTGCGAGAAGTGGGTCAGCACGAGCTGCCGGACACCGCTTTCGGCGGCCACGCGCGCGGCCTGTTGCGCGGTCAGGTGCCCGAAGTCGCGGGCGAAATGGGCGTCCTCGGCGAGGAACGTCGACTCGATCACGAGCATGTCGGCGTTTTCGCTGAGGGCGTACACCGCGTCGCACAGCCGGGTGTCCATCACGAACGCGAACCGCTGGCCGCGCCGCAGCTCGCTGACGTCGTCGAGGCTGGTGTCCCCGAGCCGGCCCTCGCGCTGCAGCCTGCCGACGTCCGGGCCGGTGATGCCGCGTTCTTTCAGTCGCTCGGGCAGCATGGTCCGGCCGTCCGGCTCGACTATGCGGTAGCCGAACGCTTCGACGGGGTGACTGAGCCGGCGGGCTTCGAGAGCCACCTTCCCGGTGGCGATCGGGCCGTCCTCGGCGATCGGGTGTTCCCGCAGGTCCGCCTGCTCGTAGAACGCCGTCGCGTGCCGCATCCGCTCGAAGTAGTGCGCGCCGGACGCCGGGAAGTGGGCGTGCACCGGATGGCCGACCTTGTCCAGCGACAGCCGCTGGATCACGCCGGGGAGGCCGAGGCTGTGGTCGCCGTGGAAGTGCGTGACGCAGATCCGCGTGATGTCCGTGGCGGCGACGCCGGCCCGCAGCATCTGCCGTTGGGTGCCTTCGCCGGGGTCGAAGAGGATCCCCTCGCCGTCCCAGCGGAGGAGGTAGCCGTTCTGGTTGCGGTGACGTGTGGGCACCTGGCTCGCGGTGCCCAGCACCACCAGTTCGCGGGTCGACACTCCCGCACGTTACTCAAGCGGCGGGGGTGGTGTCCCCCAGTTTGCGCAGCCGGAAGGCCAGCACCAGCAGCACGATCCCGTAGAGCAGCGCGTAGATCCCGACGAGCAGCGCGATGCCGTACGCGCCGGCGATCGGGTTGATCACGATCAGGATGCCCGCGAGCACGGAGATCGCGCCGGCCGCGATGAGGAACGCCTCGCCGCGGATCTGCTTGCGCAGCCGGATCGCCGCGGCGATCTCGGCGATGCCCGTGACGATCGCCCACAGGCCGACGAGCAGCGCCAGCAGCAGCACCGTGATCCCCGGCCACACGAGCACCAGGATGCCGGCGACGATGCCGAGCGCGCCGAGGACGCCGTAGGCCGCGCGGTGGGCGGCGTCGCCCGGCCGGAACGCCTGCATCAGGCCGCCGATGCCGTCGACGATCGCGTACACGCCGTACAGGATCGCCAAGACGAGCACGGTGGCACCGGGCCAGACCAGCGCGAAGAGCCCGAAGAGCACGGCGAACACCCCGCGGACGGCGGCGATCGGCCAGGCCCGGCGGGGTTCGACGACGGTGAACGCTGCGAAGGAGGTCATGAGGTCGCTCCTCGGGTGTGGGGCACCCAGTATCGCGGCGACCACCCCGGTGGGCTCCCCGAACACCCCGTTCGGGCGTATCCACAAAGGACCGGCGTGCGCCGCGGCCGCCACCACGGCGCACGCCGGTGGCTCAGGGGTAACTCACCAGGTTGACCGGCTTGGTCCCGGACGGGGTCGTCGCGCCGGTGCCGTTGATCACGTGCGTGATCGTGCCCTGGTAGTTGAGCGACACGGTGACCATGTCGTGGAACCGCACGCCCGGCGTGTTCGGCGCCTCGTAGGCGTGCGCGCTGGCGACCGACGGGTTGGCGCTGAAGTAGCAGTAGCTGCCCAGGCCCCAGGCCTCGTGGCTGGTGACGTTCGGGCCGACCTTGTAGGCGGAGAAGCCCGGCGTGGACCCGTTCATCCAGCTCGACTGGTCCGGCACGTCGTAGGGCATCTCGTTCTGGAATAAGTAGGTCCGGCCGCCGTTGCCGTTCCAGACCACCTGCGTCTTCTGGTAGTGCTCGACGAAGAGGCCGTACATGGTGACGTCGTTGCCGTTCACGACGAGCCCGGTGTCGGCGGTGTTGGTGGTCCAGCCGACGTACTCGTCGCGCTCGGCGTGATCGGCGCGCCAGATCCACATGTGGTCGCCGATCACGTTGCCGCTGTTGACGACCAGGCTGGTCGCCGCCTTGCCGACGGCGGCGCCGCCGATCCGGAAGAAGACGTCGTGCAGCGACGTCGGGTTCGCGGCGTGGTTCGCGGCCGAGCCGGCCGGGCCGACCTGCATGAGCGTGGCCGAGCTGGTCGTGCCGGCGTCGATCAGCAGGCCGGCGACCTTGACGCCGTCGACGTCGTCGACGGTCATCGCGGTGATGCCGTTGTCCGGGACGAGCGTGGCGATGCCGAGACCGAGCACGACGGTGTCCGGACGGGTGACGCGCAGCGTCTGGTTCAGGTGGTAGACACCGGGCGTGACCAGCAGGTTCTTCCCGGCGGCGAGCGCGGCGTTCAGGTCCGCGGCGGTGGCGCCGGGCTTGGCGATGTAGAACTGGCCGATGGGCAGCGACGTGCCCGGAGCGGTGCCGTTCGCCCAGGTCGTGCCGGACGCGTTGGTCTTCACGCTGGGCACGAACACCTGGTAGTTGCCCGCGCTGTCGATGTAGAGGAACGGCTTCTCGCGCACGACCGGCGTCTGGCCGACCGTCGTGTAGGGCGGCGCCGGGAAGGTGTTGGCGGGCGCGCCCTGCACACCGGCGAAGACCATGTTCCAGTTGGCGCCGGCCCAGCTGCCGAACTGCGAGTTGCGGGAGATCCACTGCTGCTGCGAGCCGGACCGGACCTGGCCGTCGACCTTAGTGTCGGAGATCCAGCCGCCGCTGGCCCAGCCGCCGTCGTCGAGCTGCAGGTCACCGCGGACGTGCATGCGGCGGTAGGGCGCGGCCTGGCTGACGGCCCACCGATCGGCGCCCCCGTTCGGGTTCACGGACAGGTTTTCGGCGCCCCGCCAGAAGTTCTGGGTGGCGTTCTGCGGCGGGAACCAGTCGGCCTCGACGTGCACGGCGCCGTTGATCGTGACGGCGTCCGGGCTCAGGCCGAGGCCCAGCACCTGGGTGTAGAAGCCAACGTTGACGTCGTTGGCGTAGGTGCCGGGCTTGAACATGACGGCGTAGCGCTGACTGCCGAACTGGTTGCGTTCCTGCTGGCTGAAGATGCTGTTGAGCCGGCTCTGGATCGTCGAGCTCGGCATGGACGGGTCGAAGATCACCACGTTCGGGCCGAAGTCGGGCTGGCTCGTCGTCACAGGCGTCAGCATGAAGGACTGGGCGGCGGTGCCGTTGCAGGAGTACTGCTGGAGCTGCACGGAGTCGGCGGCGGACGCCCCGGGCACATCGAGGCACTTCCCGCTGTTGCGGCTGACGAAGTGGTAGCGGCCGTTCCCCTCGTCGACGGCCTGCCACTGCTGGTTGGCGCCCCCGGAGTAGGTCCACAGCTGGACGAGCCCACCATCGGCGGCGGAGACGTCGGCGACATCCCAGGCGGCGGCCGGGTTGGTCCGGGCGTTCACCCGGAAGTAGCCGTCACCGGTGGGCTGGAACTGCCATTCCTGGGAGGAGGTCCGGTTGCAGGAGTACTGCTGGACGACGGTCCCGTTCGCGGAGCCGGCGGCCCGCGCGTCAACACACTTGCCGCTGTTGGCGGCGGTCACGGTGTACCACCCATCCGGGGTGACCGCGGCGTCCGCTGTCGTCGTCAGGCTTCCGACCAGGACCGACGCTGCCGCGAGGAGCGTCATCACCCGCCGTCTCGTCTTCATGCGAAACCTCCTCCGCCGCACCCGCGGCGTTCATCGAGAGGTGTGCCCGGGATGGAGACGCGGCGTAACGGGCGGGGACCTCGGCGTCACAACCGCGCAAAATGTAACGGCGACCACACTGCGGGTCAATACACGGCTAAAAATAAGGTATAAACGTGCAGGTCAGAGGCTTGTGGTTGCCGTGGGGACCCCCGCGCGAAGGG
>NZ_NMUL01000027.1 GCF_002234595.1 Amycolatopsis vastitatis | reverse complement strand
GCGGAGTTCACCTTCGCCTCGGGGCTATGGCGCAGCTGGTAGCGCACCTCACTGGCAGTGAGGGGGTCAGGGGTTCGAGTCCCCTTAGCTCCACAACTCGCGAACCCTTCAAGATCAGCGGTGTTTCCGCAGGTCTGGGAGGGTTTCTTGTTGCGCCCGACAATCTTCGATGATCGTTTGAAGATCTCCAACGGATCGATTCAGAAGCCCGCGGTGGAGGATTTCTGGAGGATCGATCTTGCTGTTCGGTCGGGCAGTGATCCACAGCAGGCGCTCCGGCGGTGCCGCTCCTCAACCTCGATCCAGCCACAGCAGGAACGTTGCGCCGAATGCCTCTGGCGAGCTCCGGTCCACCCCGCAGTCACGATCAACAATCCGCAGCAGCGGTTGCCGAGCAACTCGGCGTTGTCCGCGATCCGGACAACCTGCTCGGGAGTGGCCCAGACACGTTCGGCAGGAACGGGTGACTGCTCGCGGCGCCGGCCGCGGCGCGCTCGTCGTCGCACGGGATTCAGGGCGATGAGCCGCTCGTCCACGGCGTCGTCGAGCATCATCGAGAACACCGTGACGATGCCGGCCACAGTCGAGGCCGCATAGCGGCGCCGCAACTGCTTGATCCAGAGTGTGACCGCAAGCGCGGTAACATCACCCAGCGCCGTTGTGCCCCACCGCGGTTCGATGTGGTTGCGGATCCGGCTGAGATAGTTCTCCTCGGTGCGGACCTCCACGTCCAGAGCATTTGCCCACAACGCCGCCCACACAGCCACGGTGGTCTTGCCGGCCCGTGGATCCACCCACGTACCGCGACGCTGATCAGCCTCGATCTCCTTCGGGTAGTCGTTAGCCAGCCTCTTCGTGTCAAAGCCGGAACGTGATCCGATCCGACCGTCGACCGCCATGTACCGCACACGCCACGAGTGCGCACCGATCTTCTCTGTCCAGGCCATCTTGACCTCCATGTTCGCGTTGAGCCGGACAGAGCAGGTGTGCGCCGTCAACGGCGAAACCGCAACCTAAAGACACCCTTGTGCACAGGTCAACGCGCACCGCTATGGGAGGCGGTCAACGTGGACCGGACTGCTACGCGCTTCGCTGCCCTTGAGCATCAGCCCAGCACTTCGGCGATGGTTCGCTGACCGTTGCGCACTCCCGATCGGCCGGACCGACCACACGATGGCATCGCGGTCCACGCCGCCGCTCAAACATCCTCTTCTGCCGATTACCGGACGTTCTCAGCGCGGGGCAGTCTGCATTCTCGGCCCTGCCCGGTTGTGCCGGTGTATCGCCGTGCGACATTGACCGTGCCCACGCACCTCCGGCGAGGCTCCTGGATGGTGGCCCGGGTGCTGCTTCCTGGTTCACGGTCGTCCGCAGAATTTGCGCTCAGCTTCGAAGGGATCCGGGGGGATGGTGACCTGGGTCCGGTGCCACGCGCCGGTCAGGTTGGCCCAGAAGCGCTTCAACGTCAGCGGTTCGCGGGTCGAACGTTGGACTTCCGCGAGGTCGCCACAGTTGAGTGCGTGCCGGGCGGCGGCCACCTGCGCGGGCGTGACCTCGTCGCGGAAAACGAAGTTGCCCGCGGGCGAGGTCGGTGCCTCCGGGGCCGCGTAGTCGGCGACGAGCCAGGCGTTGCTCAGCGGTTTCGCATGACCGGGTTTGCCCTCCGGGAAGGCGAACCGGGCGCCGATCGGGTTGCTCAGCCCCCAGAAGTCGACGATCCCGACGTCGACGGGTGCCAGCATGCCGACCGTGCCGAGGTACACACCGAGCACCGCCGCCTTCCCCGGCAGGTCCGCGCGCAACGGGGCGGTGATGATCTCGTTGTGCGGTCCCTGGTAGATCAGCACCCGCCTGCCGGAGTTCACCGCGTCGGCCACCGCGTCTTGGAGGTTCCGCTGTCTCGGCGTGAAGTCCGTGGAATCCGTCGGGTATTCGCGGCCGGTCCACGCTTGGTAGTAGGCGCGTTCGTCGTCGATCGAGCGCACCGCGGCGGGCTCCTCCCGGTACCGGGCCAGCCCGGCGCACAGCGGCGCCCACACCACGACGACCAGCGTGAGCACCCCCGTGGTCCGCGAACGTGGGAGGACCAGGACCGGCAGCAGCACGAGGAACAGTGATGGCAGCAGCATGCGCGCGTGCATGTAGTCGCCGCCGACCTTCAGCACGTACCCCAGGAGCAGCAGGCCCGCCACCACCGGGGTCAGCGTCACCAGCAGGCCGCTCCGGTCCGCGCGCGTCCGCCGCAGGAGCCGTGCGAGCACGACCGTGACCGGTACCAGCGGGATCCACAGCAGGTACGGGTCCGCGAAGTCGGTGAGGTAGGTGAAGCCGCGGGCCCACCTCGACGCGTCGGCGTTCTTCGTGATCGCGGGCATCGGGACGAGGACGCCGTAGTAGCCCATGCGGAAGATCTCGTAACCCAGCGGCAGCGCGGCCGCCGCCCCGGCTGCCGCGAGCGTCACCCGTCGGCCCGGCCGCGTCAGCAGCCACAGCGCGACCAGGAACACCGCGGCGACCAGCGCCTGTTCCGGCCGGACGAGCGGGCCGAGCCCGATGACCAGTGCCGCGCCGGTGATCGCCTTGCCCGACGTGTTTCCCCGCGCCCGCACCAGAAGCCACCAGCACGCCGCCATCCAGAACGTGTTGAGCCCGGTCTCCAGGCCCGAGGTCGCGTACTGCCAGACCGGGTGCAGCGCGAGCAGGATGAGGACGCCGACGGGCAGCAGCCAGGTTCCGGGCCGGTCGTGCAGGCGCCGGGTCGCGGCCACCGCGAGGGCGAATCCGCCCGCGGTCAGCGCCAGGCCGAGCATCCAGGAGATCGCCGAGGTGTCGGTGTTCCCGGAAACGAATCCGGCGAGGGCGAGCAGCCATTGCCAGAGCGCGCTCGTGGAGGTTTCCGCACGTTCGCCCGCGGAATAGACCGGGCCGTTCCCGGACAGGATCTGCTCGACGATCCGGGTGAAGATCAGCGCGTCGTCGCAAATCCAGCGAGTCAGGTAGCCCAGGACCGCGATGAGCACTGCCGCGGCCGGCGCGAGCAGGTCGTTCCAGCGGATTCTCGCCCGCGACCGTGGTACGTCGAGCGACGAAAAAAGGGCGCGCGAGGGCGCGACAGGAATGGTGTCCACAAGAAATCCTTGTCCGCGAATAGAAGGTATCGAGAAGTCTCAGTGATTCACGACAGTCCGGCGGTAGTCACGGATTCCGATGACGGTCAGGGCCACCACTACCAGCCCGGCCAGACTGACTTGGGCGGTCGTAAGCACGTCGAAAGGGAACCCGCGCTTCTCCACCAGGGTCTGCGCCACCACCAGCGCGAGGCACACGGCCAGCGCCAGTGTCGACGCCGCCGCGCGCTGTTCGGTGCGGCGCCGGAGCAGCAGGTATCCGGCACCGGCCATCGTGCACAGCCAGAGGAGCGGGGACAGCCCGGCAAGCCTGCCGACGCCGTACGCGAAGACGTACTCGGCTGTCACGGCGGCGACCAGGCTTCCGCCGATGGCCCACCACCACGGGCGCGCCGGCGGCAGCGGGGCGTCGGCGTGGAAGGCCAGCAGCAACAGCACCAGCGGAAGCCACTGCGGGGCGTAGTTCACGACCAGATCCGGGCCGAGGCTGAGCGAGTACCTGGTCAAGCCCCAGAGCGCCCCGGCGACCAGAATCGCCCCGGCGGCGATCCGCGCCGCGCGACGCCACCCGTCCACCAACAGAGCAAGCGGGACCAGGCCGGCCGCCAGCAGGACAAGGTGCCTGATCAGGTAGGACCTCAGCGCGGAGTGCATGAGCGGGGACAGCTCGCCAGGATGCTCAATCACGAGCCGGAGCTCGTTGCCGACGTAGCCCGCGGACTTGAGCGCACCCCAGAGCAGGCCGAGGAGCACACCCGCCCGCACCAGGTCACCCAGTGCGACCGTGCGAGCAGGTGCCGCCCGGCCCGCGAGCCGCGTCCGCACACCCAGTGCCAGCAGGGCCCACAGCTCGGTCCACAGTGCCGCGCGGGCCCGCTCGCCGTGCAGGTCGAGCAGGGTGCCGACCATCTCGTCGCCGCGTTCGGCGCGATACCAGACCGGGAGCACCCGCACCAGCGCGCGGTACTGGGTCTCGGCGTCGATCATGCCCGCAGCTCCCCCACCTGGGGCCACTGGCCACGGGCCCGCAGCACCTTGCTGGCGGTATCGACGTTCGCGGCCAGCCGCCGGGTCTGATCGGCCAGTGCTGTGCTGCCCGCCCCGGTCAGCCGGTAGTAGCGCCGGAGCCTGCCCTGGTGGATCTCCTCCCGGTCGTGCTCGGCCCAGCCGTCGGCGACCAGCCGGTCCAGCACACCGTAGAGGGTGCCGACCCGCAGTCGCACCCGTCCCTCGGACAGCTCCTGTACCCGCTGGACGACGCCGTAGCCGTGCCGAGGCTCGTCCGCCAGCGCGACCAGCACCAAGAACATCTGCTCGGACATGCTCCGCTCCGCCATGCGTCCACATATATCAGAAGACGATATATAGCGGGCTGCGTTGCCTCTCCGTTCGCGAAATTTCGCAGCGACCTGACCCAACAGGCGCAGCCGGTGTTCGAGGGGGCACTGAGCGTCGATCGTCCGCGGTCGGCGGGTTGGCCAGCGCTACCGCCCGAACGTCCCACGCCCCAGGCCGTGCATGACCACCCGCCATAAGCTCACACCCTGGCAGGAGCAACCGTCCCAGGTCTCCGTTTGATCGGTTCAGCCGATCGATGGCGCCGCGCTGAATATCCGCATCTGCCGCAGAGCGTGCGCCTCGGCAAGCGTGCTCGGCGGCTCATCGCGGAGACCGACTGCGCGAATGACATAGCTCGTCAGTGCGAGTTCCGGCCGCCCGGCGCCGCTCGACTCGAGCGCTACTCGACTGGCTCCATGCTCGGGGGCGTGTGCCGATCGCACATTTGTTCGCAACGAACGCGGGCGTTCCTCTCACCAATTTCACTGGGGCACAGCTGGGGCAAACTCTTCGGGCTGGTCGGAGGGGTTCTGTATTGCGGGTTCGATCTTCGGTGATCGACTTACGGCGTGATGTTGTGCTCCTGGTGGGGCAAAAACTGGAGCACTGCCCCAGCCCCGACACGGGTATCCGCCCGGTGTTTTCGCTGCTCCCAGGCTGGTCCGGCGGGTGCCCCCCACCGTGGCGAGGACAACCGGCGCCCACCGCCCGCCCTCGACCGCACTCGGTGACGGCGTCGGCGGCAGTGGTGCCGCCGTGCGCCAGAGGCGCTCGAGGTCATCCAGCAGGCGCTGCTCGACCTCAGGGGCGACGTGGGAGTAGGTCTCGATGACCCGGTTGTCCAGATGGTGACCGAGCCGACGGGCCTGGGCGATCTCTGGAGCGCCGCCGGCGATCAGCCAGGTCTTGTGGCTGTGCCGCAACCCGTGGAAGGTCAACCCGGGCTGCACAACCGCGCAGCCCGCCTTGGCCCCGGATGCCTCGCTCGTGCCGGGCCACCGTCATGGCCAGGTCTGAGCGAGCCGGTGGAACGTCTCCGGATCGCTGTGCACCGGCACCACGCAGAGCAGGTGGCCACCGGGCGCGCGCAGTGTGTGACACTCCAGCCAGCGCGAGACCAGCTTCGCGCCCAGAGCTGTCAGACGGGCTACTTCCGCCGACACGTCATCAGTCTCGATATCGACGTGATAGCGGGGCTCGTCGTCGACCGCCTGGATGTCGACGATCAACCCGGGGATGGCACCGTCCAGAGCAGTGAACTGTTCCTCGCCCACCACGGACCGTGCCGGAACCCCCAGTGCGGCAGACCAGAAACCCGCTGCCGAACCGGCTTCCGCGGCAGGCGTGTCAATGAAGATCCCGAACAGCCGACTGCGATGCACGGCATGAGGCTATCCGACACGTGAGGCAGCCCGGTCAGGCCGGTTGGTGGCGAGCCGGCTGGGGACCTGCCGGGGCTGCACCGCTGGACACCCGGGTGCCGTGACAGCCGGTGGATCTCACGGATCGGCGGACAGCCGTCACGAAGCTCTTCGAGGCCCATCGCAAGGCGCCGTTCCCGAGCCGGTGGTGGGGTGGCGACGTGGGAGGCATCGACATGGTGATGCTTGATGCGAACCCGGCCGGGTGTGTCTCCGTATGGCTGGAGCAACAAGGTCTCCTGGACGACCGGAGGCGGAACCTCCTCGCCGAAGGCGAACAGCGGCTCATCCCGGTCATCCCCGAGCTGGACGCGAACCACACCTGGCAACGCGGGATCGCCCTCCGCACAGACGGAACTGTCCTGGGAGGGCCGAGATGATCTCGGCCCTCCCAGGACAGTCCGGTACGAGGATCAGATCTTGCCCGCGGCCACGTCGGCGAGGGTCACGCGGGAGGACTTGTAGTTCACCACATAGCGCTTGGACGATTCCGCCGAGGTGATCTCCTCACGGATCGGCAGGCCGTTGTCGGCGTTGATGGTGAGGACGTCCGTACTGCCGCCCAGGATGGCCGGGGGCGCGGTGAGGGTCAGCGCGGCCTGGCCGTCGACGGTGGTCTTGCCGACGATCATGTCCGGGATGGTCGCGTACAGCTTCAGCACGCCCGCGCGGACCTCCGCGTCGGCGGCGTTGGCGAACAGCGCGTGTTCGGCGTTGCTCAGCAGGTGGTTGTTGATGAGGTTTTCCAGGTCCTTGCCCGTCGGACGCGGTTTGGGGGCGGGAACCGGCTTGCCGATCTTGCGGAGCATCTTCGCGGTCTCCGCCTGGGCGGCCGCCCAGGCCTTGTCCGCCTCGGCGGGGCTCAGGCCGACTCCCAGTGCATTGCCGGCCGCGGTGATCATCGCGATCCTGGCCTTGTCGACGTCGCCGTTCGCGGCGAGACGGGCCGCCACCATCACCTTCCCGTCGTACGGCGTAGCAGGCTGGGCGTCACCCTTGGCGACTGCGTCCGCCAGGGTCTTCGCCGAGTCGCCCGTGAACTGCTGGCCCTTGTCGGTGTAGAGGGTGTAGTTGAGGTCCGGCTTGTCGTCCAGCCCGAACTTCGTGTTGATGATCAGCGACGCGTCCCCTGGCTGTGTGCCGGCCGCCTGGACCGCGGAGGCCAGCTTCACCAGCGGTGCCTCGACCGCCTGCGGGGCCGCGTCGGACGGGCCGGCCGGGACGCTGCCGCCTGACGTACCCATCACCACAGCCGCCGCGACGGCTGCCGCGCCCACGGCGGCGATGCTGAGCTTGGGCCAGGAGAACCAGCGCTTCGGTCGCACGACCGTGGCCACGGGTTCCTCCATCGCCGTCTGCAGTGCCGTGCGGGCACGGTCATAGGCCTCGGGACTGGGGGACGGCACGTCACGCAGATTCTTCATGAGATCCATTTCATCCATGGGTTGTCTTTCAGGTTGTCGGGACTTGCAGCAGCGCGACCACTTCGGGGGCTTCACGCAATGCCTTGCGCGCCTGGTGCAACAGGCGGCGGGCCGTGCCGGCCGGGATGTCGAGCACCCGCCCGGCCTCGGCGACGGTCAGGTCCTCCCAGGCGACCAGGCCCAGCACTTCCCGCTCTTCCGGTTTGAGCCGAGCCAGTGCCCTGCTCAGCAGTGCCTGCGTGTCCACGCGGGCATCCACCGCCGGCCAGGGATCCCAGTCATTCGCCACGCCGGTCAGGTCCGACGCCGGCTCCTCGGCGGGTTCGGACCGCCAGTGCCGGCGCAGCCGGTTCAGCGCGACGCCGTACAACCAAGGTCTGGCTTCGGGATACGAACGGTCATAGTTCGCACGGGACTCGTAAGCCGCCACCCACACATCGCCGAGCACGTCCTCGGCGGCCTGCCGCCCCACTCTGCGCGCCAGATAGTTCCCGAGCGCGGTCTCGTGCCGGCTGATCACTTCCACGAAGGCATCGGTGTCTCCGCGCAGCGACCTACCGATCAGTTCCGCGTCTGACGACATGAAGCTCCTCGGGTTTCGCTTCGCCCTGACACCCCGTCTTTGCCAACGCGCGCCCAAAGCGTTCAGGTTGTGTCACCCCATGACGAACATCGCTGGTCAGACGACGTGTGCGAGGTCGAAGTCCCTTGCCTTCGGCGCGCGCGATCCCTTTACAGTCCGAGCAGAACTGGATCACACTGTCGACGGGTACACCAGGCCATCGTCGCTTCGACACGGCAACGGGAGAGCGCGATGACAGCGCACGGTCAACCACCACTGTTCCCGTTCGATGCACCACCCTCGACCGACCCGGCCCCCGAGGCGATCCGGATGCTGCGCACCGACCCGGTGCCCTTGGTCCGGTTGGCCGGCGGGCACGAGGTCCGGCTGGTCACCCGCTACGACGACGTCCAGCGCGCGATGTCCGATCCCAGGATGAGCCGCGCCGCCCTGGCGACACCGGACGCACCCACCATCGTCCCCGGCCTGCAGTCACCGGACATGATGCCGAACATGGACCCACCCGACCACACGAGACTGCGTCGCCTGGTGGCCAAAGCGTTCACCATCCGCAACGTGGAACTCCTGCGACCGAGAGTGGAGACGGTCGCGACCAGCCTGATGAACCAGATGCTGGCCGCCGGACCACCGGCCGACCTGGTCAGCGCACTGGCCGAACCACTGCCCGGCATCGTGATCTGCGAACTGCTCGGCATCGCCCACGACGAGCGCGAACCCCTGCTCGCCTTCACCGAAGCCATGTCCATCACCACCACCTTCGACCAAGAGGCGTTCGCGGCGACCGGCGCCGTCGCCGCGTCGCACCTGCTCGAGTTGATCGAGCACAAGCGTCGCCACCCCGGCGACGACCTGCTCTCCGGACTGACCCAGGTGCACGACGAGGACGGCGATCGGCTCAGCGAAGCCGAACTGCTGATCACCGTGATGCTGCTGATCGGCGCCGGCCAGGAGACCACCATGGCTCAGCTGGCCAAGTCCGTGCTGTTGCTGTCCCACCACCCGGATCAGTGGGCACGCCTGGTGGCAGCGCCCGGCCTGGTGCCGAACGCGGCCGAGGAACTGCTCCGGGTCGTAGCCCTGGGACACGCCGGACAGCCGAGAATGACCCGTGAGGACGTCGAATTCTCCGGCCAGACCGTCGAATCCGGCACAACGGTGTTCCCGGTCGTGAACGCGGCCAACCGGGACCCTGCCGTCTTCCCCGATCCGGACCGGTTCGACGTGGCCCGCCGCGAGGCGGCCCATCACCTGTCGTTCGGCCGGGGTGCGCATTTCTGCCTCGGCGCGCCGCTGGCCAGGATGGAACTGCAGGTCGCGTTGCACGCCCTGGTGACCAGGATGCCCGGTCTGGCGGTGGCCGAGCGAGACGACGAGTTGGCGTGGCAGCCCGAGAGCCTGACCCGTGGACTGCGGCGGCTCCTGATCACGTGGTGAATCCCGTGATCGTCGTCTGCTCCTGCGATCCGGACACACTGGCCAGCAGGTGAAGCTATCATTTGATGATCGTCAAACGACCTGGCGGCGGTGGCCGGTGGTGCACGAGTTCAGGCGAGCTGCCGGAAGCCGCTTCCGTGGAACACCAGCGGACGGGTGGCTGGCCGGAACTCGACCGCCTCCACCTTCAGCAGGGCGATCACGTGATCGCCGGCCGCCACCTCTTGGTGCAGGGTGCAATCGAACCGGGCAGCCGCCCCTTGGATGAAGACCGCCCCTGATCCTGACGTCGTCCAATCCACTCCCGTGAACCGGTCCCCGCGCCCCGATAGCCGCCTGCCCACGTCCCCCTGGTGCTCCGCCAGCACGCTCACCCCGAGCGCGGCGGCGCCGCGGAGGATCGGCCACGTGGTGGACGTGCGCTGGATCGAGGCGGCGAGCAACGGCGGTTCCAGGGAAATCGAGGCGAAGGCACTGACCGCCATCCCCACCGGCTTGCCGGATGCCAGTCCGGACAGGGCGACGACTCCGCTAGGAAAGCGCGCGAAAGCCGCACGCAGCACGGTGGGATCCATCTTCAGATCCTGAAGTAGTCGAGGACGTTCGGGAGCTCGCCCGAGAGTTCGTACGCCCCGATGAGCGCGTTCTTCGCGTCGATCGAGTCGTGCGTGGCGAAAGTTCTGGCGTTGCGCCAGAACCGGTCGAAGCGGTACCGGTTGGCGGTGCTGCGGGCGCCGGTCAGGTCGTGGATCCGCCCCGTCACGTCCAGGCTCACCCGGTTGCTCGCGACCTTCGAGCGGAACCCGTGGATGGTGATCGTCTGCGGATCGGCGCCCGGTTCCTCCAGCCATCCGGCCACGCTCAGCAGGTACGCCCGGGCAGCGGCCAGTTCGCTGGACATCTCCCCGAGCTGGCGGTGCATCAGCGGGTCCTCCAGCGCGGTGGGGAACCTCGGCATGCTCCCCCGGTTCAAGCTGCGCAGGTAGCCGATCGCGGCCTCGAAAGCACCCTCTCCGATGCCCTGCATCAGCGCCGCGTGGAACAGCATGCCCGCGCCGAACGCGTTCGGGTCCGTCAGCGTCGCAGGGAAGTGCCACCCGTCGGGGACGAACACCTCGTCGTAGGTGATGGTCTGGCTGTGGGTGCCGCGCTGTCCCATGTTGTCCCAGTCGTGCGCCTGCCGCACGCCGGGCGCGTCCAGCCGGACCAGCGCTTCATGCCTCATCGCCGTCTTGAGGTCCTCGTCGGGCCCCGGCAGGGCGAACCCGACGATGAGGAGGTCGCGGCCCCCGCCGCCGCTGTTGGTGTTGAACGTCTTGGTGCCGCTGACCACGACTCCTCCGGGCACCCTCCGGCCGGTCACCGGGCCCTTGGCGCCGGCCTCGGAGTTGGAGGAGACCAGCCGCCTGCCGTCGTTGATCAGCTCGTCGGCCAGCTGCTCCTTGGTCTCGCGCGGCAGATCGGCGGCGAACAGGCGGCGAGGGTGAAGTCCGTTGTTGGTCCAGCACATGCCGGTCGAGCCGTCGGCGGCGGAGATCTCCACCAGCACCTCGGTCGTGTCACGCCACCCGCTCCACATGTCCCCGCTCCACAGACCGCCGTACTCGGCAGGCACGCTGAGCCGGTTCACGCCCGCCTCGCCGAGCAACCGCATGTTCTCCGCCACGTCGGTTCCGTCGGCGTCGATGCGCACGCCGTTGTCACTCATTTCGGTGCGCAGCGCTCGCACGCGCGCAAGAACCTCCGCACGTCCCTTGACCAGGTCTTCTTGCTCCCAAGTGGTGATCTTCATGAGAACAACGCTAACCGCGTACCGGCGGGAATCCGCCCGATCCGGGAGAAGCGAGAAACGTCCGCGCGAAAGCTTCTCGAATGACGTTCAGCCGAAGTCGGCACCCAGCACCGAGACCGGCCCGGGAGCGGGCAGCGGCGCGGCGCGGGCGGAGAACGACTGCAGGAGGTAGGCGACCAGACGGCGCGCCGCGGCGGGCGACGTCGCGCTGAGGCTGTCGCTGGCCTGGACGAGCAGGGCGAGGTCGCTGGGCGAGAAGTCGGCCCGCAGGTCCCCGCTCTCCTGCGCCCGGCGCACCAGCTCGGTGATGTTGGTCATCGCCCGCGCCCGCGCTTCGCCCGTCTTCACCTCGTCCAGCGACTCCGCACGGAACGCCCAGTTGCCGGTCGGAGCGCGGACGACGTGGTCCACCACGCCGCGCAATGCCCGCCATGGATCAGGGTCGGCGAGTGCCTCCTCGCTCAGCCGGTCACAGTCCGCGAGCTCGTGCTCGAAGGCCGCGACGACGAGCGCCTCCCGGTCCGGGAAATGCCGGTAGAGCGTGGCCACACCGAGCCCGGCGCGCCTCGCGACGGCCCGCATGGTGACGTCAAGCCCCTTGGCCGCGTACAGCTCCCGCGCGGCGTCCAGGATGCGGGCACGGTTCTGGCTCGCATCGGTGCGCACGTGACTCGCCTCCAGATCCGGACCGGATGTTCCGGTTCCCAGTGAACCACGACGTGGTCCGACCAGCCACATCCGCAATGTGCACCTTGAGCACAAACCCATTGCCGGTTTTCTTCATCGAGCGCGACGCCGCAAGATCACGACGAAACGCGGTCACCATGCAGTCCCCTGCTTCGCCGGCCAGGCCGCGACGAGTCGCTCGCCGCCGTACAGGGATGTCGGGGCCCCGGCCGGGAAGCGCGTCCCGGATCCTGGTCACGCCGGATCCCGTCCCAGGTCGCCCACAGGTTGAAGTAGGTCGCCTCATGGGGAACGTGGTGCCGCCCAACGTCCGCCAATGCCGATGACAGCGCCTCGGCCTCCCTGTGCTGTGTGCCGTGCTACGGTGATCTCCGGCGTGGCTCACGCCGGACCTCCGTCGACTGCCCCCAGCGCAGTCCCGCATGGGAGGCAAAGGGACTTCTCGTCTCGGGTCGCAGTCGTTGGCCTTGTCCGACTCGGACGTGGTGTTCGCTGGGGGAACCTCCGTCCGAGCCGCGGAAGGGCTTCGATGACGGCGAACAGGAACTTCAAACGCAGGGTTCGCGCCCGCGCGACCAAGACCGGCCAGTCCTACACGACTGCTCTCCGGCACTTCCGGCAAGCTCCGGGAGAAGATGTCACGGCGGAAACGAAACGGCTGCGGCTGGCCGTGGCGCAGGCTGTTCTCCGCGAAGATCCTCGCGACAGCGCGGGGCTGCGGGACAGCGGGAGCGACATACGCCGGCTGATGCGCGAGGCGCACGAGGCGGGTGCGGCACTCGTGCACTTCCCCGAGGGCGCGACCTGTTCTCCGCACAAGCGGATCATGTCCGTCGAGGGCCCGGACAAGGTCGGGCCGGCGGACTGGACCCGGTTCGAATGGGGTGTGCTGCGCCAGGAACTGGCCGCAATCGCGGAACTCGCCCGGAAACTCAGGCTTTGGACCGTGGTGGGCTCGGTGCACTGCCTGACCCCGCCACACCGCCCGCACAACAGCTTGTACGTCATCTCCGACCGGGGAGAAGTCGTCACGCGCTACGACGAGCGCATGCTGTCGAACACGAAGGTCACGCACATGTACACGCCGGGGTCGGCTCCGGTGACCTTCGACGTCGACGGGCTGCGGTTCGGGCTCCTGCTCGGCATGGAGGTCCACTTCCCCGAGCTGTTCATCGAGTACGAACGACTCGACGTCGACTGCGTCCTGTTCTCCACAGCGGGACCCGGCCGGCAAACCGACGACGGGGACTTCGCCACCCAGGCGCAGGCGCACGCCGCCACCAACAGCTACTGGGTCAGCTACGCCGGCCCCACACAGGATGTCGCCTCCGGCGTGCTTTCTCCCGCAGGCCGATGGGTCGTGCGCTGCCGCGAGACCGGCAAGCCCGCCATCGCGATCGTCGATCTCGACAACGGCCCGGACAACTTCGCACGACGGTGGCGCCGCACCGCACGCTCAGGCGTGTACGACCCGCACCTCGTCCAAGACGACCGCAGAAGCAACGACCGTCGCCTGTTCTAGAGTTCCCGCCGGACGCGGCAGTCCATGAAGCTCACCCAGTTCGGGCGGGTTGGTGGCACCGACATGCCACGGTCAGCCCGGCTTGTCGAGCGCGCCACCGGGCATTACGATCCACCACGACGTACGAAAGCCACTGCCCGGTAGGTAGTCCGGGTGACGTTCCGGTGTTCGTGCAAGTGCCCGGTCATGGGCCACCTGTACGTCCTTTGTCGATCACGAACAAGGGACGGATCATGTCTGAGCTGAAGGTTCTTGTCGTTGGCGCCGGTCTCGGCGGCCTCACCCTTGCGCAGTCGCTGCGGGGACACCGAATCGACGTCGCGGTCTTCGAACGCGACGCGGGCCCGTGGGACCGGCCGCAGGGCTACCGCCTGCACCTGGACGCCGACGCGATCAACGCCGCGCGAGAGGTGCTCCCAGCCCAACTGTACGCCGTGTTCGAGGCGACGGCCCAGTACACCGAGCCGTTCACCACGATCCTGGGCACCGACCTGTCGGTCCTCAAACGCCTGCCGGCGCGGGATGACCACGGCCAGGTCTGGCCCGCACACGACGGCCCCGCCGTCCACGCGAACGTCGACCGGGCGACCCTGCGCCAGGTCCTGCTCGCCGGCCTGGAAGACGCGGTGCACTTCGGCAAGAGGTTGCAGCGCTACGAAAACACCGCCGAAGGGGTGACCGCGTACTTCACCGACGGCTCCACGGAGCGCGGTGACGTCCTGGTCGGCGCGGACGGTATCCGTTCGACCGTCCGCCGGCACAGGGCCCCGCGATGCGAGACCGTCGACGCGGGCATCACCGCGATCTACGGACGCCTACCGATGGCCGTCGCCGAACCGCTGGTACCGGTCGAGACCCTCACCGACGTCTTCACAACCGCCTCGGACGAACGGAAAGTCTTCCTCGGGCTCGGTTCGGTGCGCTTCCCGACCTCCCCCGCCCAGGCCGCACAGCGGTTCGCACCGGGGACGAGCATGTCCGATCAGGACGACTACGTGGTGACCATCGTCGGCGGCCGCCACGAGTTCTTTCCTGCCACCGCCGCGGCGATGCGTGCGCTTCCGGCGGAGCAACTGCGCGGGATCGCCGCCGGGCTCCTCCAGGACTGGCCCGGCGGTGCCGCCGAGATCGTCGGCAACGCGGACGCCGCCTCGTTCTTCCTCGTCGAGATGTCCACCAGTGTGCCTGCCACGCTGGACGCGCCTGCCCGCGTCACCCTGCTCGGCGACGCGATCCACGCGATGACCCCCACTTTGGGGCGAGGGGCCAACGTCGCGATGCGGGATGGCGCCCTGCTCGGTCGCGCGCTCAAGGAAGTCGTCGACGGCTGCCTGCCCCTGGCCGAGGCTCTGGCCGGCTACGAGCGTGAGATGACCGCCTACGGGTTCTCCGTCGTGCGGCAGGCAGCCCGGATCGGCCGGCAGCGCATGGCCCAGAACGCTCTGCCTGAATAACGGGTGCTGACGCCGTGCTGTCGGCAGTTGGCGCCACAGCACCAACTGCCGACAGCCACCGAACATCCGCTTGAGGAGCCGCGAGCTGCGCCACGACCTCATCGAGCCCGGCTCCGCTCAGCAGGCTGGTGGATTGCAGGCCCGGCGGAAGCCCGAGCACGCGCCGCACAAGGTCATCGGCCACCGGCGAATCGACCCGATCCGCATACCAGCGGTCGAACTCCTCAGCACGTCTCGCCACCTCTCGACCATCCCACACACCACGCCATGCGAGCGCAACGCACGCTCATGCCGGGGAGCGCGACGCGTGATCGGTTTTCCACGGCCGAGGCAGGGCGGGTTGCGGGCCAGAACAGGCTCGAGGTACTTTCGATACGCGACGGTAGCGTAGCGAAAGGAGCGGATGAGCGCGGTGGCCAGCGACACGACTCAGCCCCCGGCGACGGGACGGCCCCGGGATCACACGCGCGACCTGGTCATTCTTGACGCGACACTGTCACTGCTGACCGAGGTGGGGTACGAGCAGCTCTCGATCGAGGCGGTGGCTGCGCGTTCCGGGGCAGCGAAGACGACGATCTACCGCCGGTACCGCGACAAGGCGGCGCTGGTCACCGCGGCGGTCGAGCGCCGCGCGCCCGCGAAGCCTCCGCAGCCAGGAGGAAAGAGCCTTCGGGAGGACGTGCATTCCCTGGCAACCTGGCTCGCGCGGAGCATTTCCGAACAAGACGCAGGTCTGCTCGCGGCCATGTTCGCCGGCATGCGCACCGACGCGCGGCTCGCCCAGGAGATGCGGCAGATCCTGCGGCGGGACGAGACCGCGATGACGGACGGACTTGTTCACCATGCGGCCGAACAGCTGACGCCCGGGGCAGCAGCACTGTTCGCCGAGGTCGCCCCTGCGATGATCATGCATCGCATCATGGTCGTGGGCGAACCGTGCGATACCGCCTTCGTTGCGCATCTCGTCGACGACGTCCTCATGCCACTCCTGCGCCGAACCTGAGTGTCCGCACACGCGATCCGGCCGGCTCGAATCACGCGCAAATCAGGAGACACGATGAAAGCAGTACGTTACGACCGTTTTTCGGGCATCGACGGGATCTACCTCGCGGACGTCCCCGAGCCCGTGGCCGGCGCGGGCGAAGTGGTCGTGCGGGTCGAAGCCGGTGCGCTCAACCCCGGGGCACTACCGGCGCTGCACGGCAGTTCGTACACGCCGGGCCGCGATCTCGCCGGTGAGATCGTGGCGGTCGGTGCCGACGTGCTCGGCTTCGCCGTCGGTGACGCGGTGCTGGGCCGGCTGCAGAGCTGGGACGCCCACGCCCAGTTCGTCGCCATCCCCGCAGACCAGCTGGTGCGCAAGCCCCACGACCTCTCCTGGGACGCGGCGGGCTCGCTCTCCACCACACCGATGGCGGGCCTCGGCGCCATCCGGGCGGTCGAACCCCGGGCAGGCGAGACCATCGTGATCTCGGGCGCCTCGGGCGGCGTCGGGTTCACCGCCGCACAGCTCGCACTCCGTGCCGGAGCGAGGGTGATCGGCCTGACCAGCAACGCACATTTCGACCTGCTCCGGCACCATGGCATCGAGCCCGTCCGGTACGGCGACGGCGAACGGGAACGGATCCTCGCCGCGACCGACCGAGCCGACGCCTTCATCGACACCGTCGGCGGTGGCTACCTCGACCTCGCCATCGACCTCGCCATCGACCTCGGCGTTCCGGCAGACCGCATCGACACCGTCGTCGACTACCGCGGAGCAAAAGAGAAGGGCGTCAAATCCCTCGGAACGACCGACGCCGGCGGACCACCGGCACTCGCCGAACTGGCCACCCTCGCCGCCACCGGCGACCTGCACATCCCCATCGCCGCAACATACCCGCTCACCGCCGTGCGCGACGCCTACCAGGCCCTGGCCGACCGCAAGACCCACGGACGCATCGTGCTGCACCCCCAGGACCTCGCCTGAACCGCCTGGTCCCCCATCCGCTCATGCGCTGACCGGTCGTCCTGCGGTCGCACGCTCACGCCGATGTGCGCGCAAAAAACTTAAGTAGTTACTTGACCAATGGGCCCTGCCGGGGATAACTTAAGTACATGCTTAACCATGGTGAGTCGCTGGACCTGGTGTTCCGCGCGCTGGGAGACCGGACGCGGCGTGCCCTGGTGGAGCGGCTCGTGCGCGGTCCGGCGTCGGTCAGTGAGCTGGCCGCGCCGCTGCCGATGTCGCTCGCGGCCGTCGTGCAACACCTGCAGGTACTCGAAACGGCCGGGATCGTGCGCTCGGAGAAGGTCGGCCGGGTGCGCACCTGCCGGATCGAACCGTCGGTTCTCCGCGCCGGCGAGCACTGGCTCGGACACCAGCGCACCGCGTGGGAAAGCAAGCTCGACCGGCTCGGGGACTTCCTCGAGCCAGGTGACTCGGAAGGAAATGCCTCATGACCGTCACGCACGCCACGTTCACCCTGGAACGCACCTACAACGCGACCCCCGCGCGGGTATTCGGCGCCTGGGCGGACCCCGCCGCGAAAGCCCGCTGGTTCGGCGGGGAAACCCACGAACTGGACTTCCGCACCGGCGGCCGCGAGGTCACCACGGGCACCGCGCCGAACGGGAACAAGCTGGAAGCCTCCTCGACCTACCACGACATCATCCCCGACGAGCGGATCGTCTACTCCACCACGCTGACCGGCGGCGACACCCTCGCCACCATCTCGACGACGACGATCGAGCTGCTCCCCGACGCCGGCGGTACCCGGCTGGTTCTCACCGAGCAAGGCACCTTCCTCGACGGCGCGGAAGAACCCGCCTGGCGCGAGCAGGGCACCAGTGCCTGGCTGGACAAGCTCGGCGAGGAGCTGAAGTGAGCGCCGGCCCGCGGGCGGTGATCGAGGCCCGCGTCGCGGCGGTGGCGGCGAAGGACCTGGACGCCCTCCTGGCCTGCTACGCCGAGGACGTCACGCTGTTCGACGCGGTCGGTCCCCTCCGCGACACCGGCCGGGACGCGGAACGGGCCCGGCTGCGGGAGTGGTTCGGCGCCTACCGGTCCGCGATCGAGCTGGACATCCGCGACCTGGACGTGGTCGCCGACGGCGACGTCGCGTTCGCGTCCTTCCTGTTCCACGTACGCGGGACCATGCTGGACGGAACCGACGTGGCGATGTGGGTACGTTCCACCGCCGGGCTCCGCCGCGACGACCAGGGCTGGAAGATCGTCCACGAACACAGTTCGGTGCCGTTCGACGGCGCGACCGGCGAGGCGCTCACACGGCTGCGGCCCGAGTCCGGTCCTGCGGCAGGCTGATGCCGAACCTGGTGGGCGATTGCGCCAACCATGGGCTTCCCCGTTGCTTGTCCTCCACGAACTGCCCTCAGGCGTTCGGGACGGCGATGTATTCGAAGACCGAACCGTCCGGATGCCTTGCCACCAGCCGTTCCCCGTTGGGCCCTGGCGACGGCCCCTCGATGATCTCGCCGCCGGCCAGTTCGATGTCCCGGACGACAGGTGCGACGTCGAACACGAGGATGGTCGCGGTCCGGTCGGTGTAGCCCTCGGCACCTTCTGCCCGCAGCAGCAGGAAAGGGCCGACACTGGCCAGTTCCACGGTGCCGTGACCGAACTTCTGCACCTCCTCGGCACCGGAAAGTGCCTGGTAGAGCGGTATGGCCTTGTCCAGGTCGTCCACCACGACCCTCGCCAGTACCTTCGCGATGTTGGGCACTGCTGCTCCTGTCATCGTGAACGCGCTACCAGGTGACCGGCAGCGAACGGACGCCATAGGTCACATTGGACCGGCGGTAGGACACCTCGTCGAAGCCGATCGCGAGCTTCAGTGACGGGAACCTCTTCAGCAAGGCGGGAAACGCGACATGCATCTCCATCCTGGCCAGCGGCAGGCCCACGCAGTGATGGATGCCGTACCCGTAGGCGAGGTGGGTCCGTGGCGGCCGGTCGAAGTCCAGCTCGTCCGGCCGCTCGAACCGGGCCGGGTCGCGGTTCGCCGAAGGCAGCGACACGAGCACCTGCTCGCCGCGGCGGATCAACGTCCCGTTCACCAGCACGTCGGCCGTGGCCGTGCGTATCTCGCCGTGGTGCGGGATGCAGACGTACCGGACCAATTCGTCCACAGCGGACTGGACGATCGCCGGATCGTCGCGGAGCCGGGCGAGCTGCGCGGGGTGACGCAGCAGGGCCAACGTGCCGATGCCGAGCATGTTGGCCGTGGTCTCGTGGCCGGCGACCAGCAACAGGTTGCCGATCCCCACGAGTTCTTCGTCGGTCACCTCCGAGCCGTACCGCCGAATCACTCTCCCCAGCAGGTTGTCGCCGGGATCGGCCCTGGTGGCCAGGACGTGAGCGCGCATCCCGGCGCGCAGCGCGTCACGGGCCGGGATCAGGGTTTCGAGGCTCGACATGACGTCAGTCATGATCGCGGTCAGGCCGGCGAAGTCGAACCCGTCCGCGTCGAGGCCGAGCAGTTCGCAGATGAGCATCGAGGGCACCGGAAGGGCGAACAAGGCGACCAGGTCGGCCGGCGGTCCGGCGGCGGCCATCGCGTCGAGCCGCTCCTCGACGATTTCGGTGAATCTCGGCCGCAGGGCGCGCATGCGCTGTTCGGTGAACTCGCCCGCGATCATGCGCCGCAGCCGGGTGTGCTCCGGCGGATCGCATTCGATGAACGTCCCCGGTTGCTGCGATCGCAGCTCGTCGGCCAACGTCCGGTCCTCCGGCTTCGGCAGCACGATCCCGAGCGGTGTCAGCTCACTGCTGAACCGGGCGTCGCCGAGCACTCGGCGTGCGTCGTCGAACCGGGTGATGAGCCAGACCTCGTCGCCGCCGTTGATCGACACCCGTGACACCGGCCGCGTGGTGCGGAGCTCGGCGAATTCGGGATCCGGGTCGAACGGGCATCCCGCGGCACGCCGGTACGGCAGCGGCAGGGTGTCGGCCGCGGTCACGGGAGGTCGTTCCCGGGTCCGGCTTCCGGCACCTGCACGGTCCAGTGGCAGCTGCGCTCGCCCAGCTCGTGCTCCACCGTGACGCCGAGCTTGTCCGCCGTCCGGTGATGCAGATCGACGCAGTATTCACACGGCCGCCGCAGGGTCAATTCGACGCCCTGCTCCTGCGCGCGCTCGCGGTAGTCATAGATACCGCAGCGGCGGACGGCGAGTGAAGTGCTGCGCGGCTCGTCGGTCCGGACCGTGTCGGAGCCGTAGACGTCGAGCATGGTGGCCAGCCCGGTCAGCAGATCACGCGCGCGGTCGGCCGGGTCCTCGATGCGGTTGAGCATGGCCGCGGAGTTGATGCTTGCCACCCGGTCGGTCCACGCGGGCAGCCCGTCGGCGCCGAGGTACTTCTCGATCGCCGCCTGTGTCCGGAAGTAGACGCCGAGGACGAACTGGGTCTTCTCCGCGTCGGTCATGGCGAGTCCGGGTTCGGGAGAGCTCATCGGGTTCCTTCGGTCAGGGGAATCGCCGGCCGCAGGCCGGTGGAGGCTTCGATCTCGGCGAGCGAGACGCGGACGACCTCCGCGATGGGCGGCGGAAGCCGGTCGGTCATGGCGGGGTCGTCCAGATCGACCAGTCGTGAGAGCTTCCAGCCGAGGTACGAACCGAGGGAAGCCAGCGGCGGCAGCGCCGGGACTGTCCGCACGGAAAGGTTGCGGCCGTCGAACAGGCCGGCCAGACGCCGTCGTACCGCGTCGAGGCTGGGCGCCTCCGGTTCGCGATCGGTGGTGAGCAGGCATACGACATCGGAGCCGCGAAGGACGAGCATGTAGTTGAGGACGGTGAAGTGCCCTGGTTCGGGGCTGTTTTCCGCCCACAACACCGATTCCACGTCCTCCTGGCGGACGCCGTCGCCACCGAGGCGCATGACGTCGTGCACGCGCCCCAGCGTCCGCACCACCGGGAGTGCCACCCCGCACGGGCAGGGGGTCCCGGTCACCTCGACCAGGTCACCGGTCCGGTAGCGCAGCAGGGGACGTGCGCGCAGGTCGAGACAGGTGACCACCAGCTCGCCTTCGTCCCGATCGCCGCGGACCGGCCGGATCCCCCGGGAGTCGGCCAGCTCGAACAGGTAGCTCTGCACCTGGAGGTGCAACCTGCCCTGCTCACAAGTGGCCGCCGTCGTGCCCGTCTCCGATGAGCCGAAACTGCCCACGAAGGCTTTCGCCCCCGTCAGCCGCTCCAGATGCCGCAGCAGCGACGGGCCGGCCTGCTCGGCCATGAGCAGCAACCGGCGGAACCGCGGCAGCGGCTCTCCGTGCCGGTACGCGAAATGCAGCATCTCCAGCAGACGCGAAGGGGAACCCACATAGGTGCTGACCGAGAGTTCACGCAGCAACCGCAGGATCCGGGTGTAGTCGCCGGTGACGTTGTCGACCCACAAGCGGAGCGAGAGCACCCCCAGGTACTCCATCACCTTTTCGAACTGGTACCCGGCCGGCGCGAACGGGCCGTTGATCAGGATCAGGGCGGAGTCCGCCGGGGTGAGCACCCGGCGCCACATCTCGCCGATGTTGATCGTGTTCGCGGCGAGGTCGTCCAGTGCCTTGGGCGCGGCCACCGGGTCGCCGGTGGTTCCCGAGGATTCGTAGTAGTGCAGGAACTCGCCTATCGGGCGGGTGAACACCGCACTCGAACCGGACCGGAATTCCGCCTGACTGAGGACGGCGAGTTCTGCCAGCATCTTCTCGACAAAGACTGCCGGCTCGTCGGCACGTGCCCGCACCACGGTCTCCTCGTCGCGCCAGCCGGCCAGGACGCTCCCGAACTGCCGGGAATCCGCGGCGGCGACCAGCGTTCGAACGAGTTTGTCCGCGTGCAAGGCGGGAAGATCCTCTTCGCCCGCGTGGACACGGCGGACAGCGGCGATCTGACGGTCCACGAAATCCGCATAGTCGGCGCGTACTTTCCCGTCACTGAACAGCATGCGAACTCCATTTGTCACCGACGGAAACGCGCAACCCGTTGTCGTTTCCCGAGTCTTTAAGATTGCGCAGACCATTGTCGAGCACTTGAGAACGTCAAGAACGAAGATGAAGAATATACTGACGCAAGAGGAACGAGTCCATGACCATTGCACTCTATCGGCGGCCGTGGCCACGACGCACCAGAAGGACCGGTAATCGACTATCAGTGCCCGTTTTCCTTGCCAAGCTTGCCCGTCCGGACCGCTTCGCCGGCGAAGCCCACCGGCGCGGATCTGCCGGGTACACCCGCTGGTGAGCTAGCATCCGGTGTGCGCAACACACGTTTTGGGGGATGAGGCCGCCTCATGGATTTCCGCGTGCTCGGAACGCTGGAGGTCTGGACCGACGCAGGCAGGGTGACGTTGCCGAGCCCGCGGCATCAACGGGTACTGGCCGCGCTCCTGCTCGCACCGAACTCCGTGGTGTCCATCGCGCGATTGGCCGATGCGGTCTGGCACGACGAACCACCCATGACAGCCACGAAGCAGATCCGGAACTGCGTGTCGGTGCTTCGTGAGCGGCTGGGCCGCGAACGCGACTTCATCGTCACGGACGGACCCGGTTACCGGCTGTCGATCGTGGACGACGAGCTCGACGCCATCCGGTTCCAACGTGGCATGGCTGTGGCGCAACAGTTCGCGGCCGAGAACAGCCTGCGGCGGGCGGTCGACACCGCCCGCGACGCGTTGCGGCTGTGGCGTGGCCCCGCCCTCGACGGATTGGACGCGGTCGCGCTGGCCGGGCCCATCACCAAACTGAACGAGCAGCGGTACAACGCCGTCGAGGCGTGTGCCGAGTGGCAGCTCCAGCTGGGTGAACATCAGGCTGTCGTCGAAGAGCTGGGCGAGCTGGTCGCCCTCCACCCGCTGCGCGAGCGCATGCACAGGCAGCTGATGGCGGCGCTCGACGGCTGCAGCCGGCCGGCCGACGCGCTCGCGGTGTTCAGCGCCCTGCGCGCCAGGTTGGTCGACGAGCTCGGCGTGGAACCCGGGCCCGAACTGCGAGCGCAGCAGGCACGCATCCTCGCCGGGGCGCGCGGCAAGCCATCGCCCGCCACCGGCGTCACGCCGGTGGCAGCCGATCGCGTACCGCGGCAGCTCGCGGCGGCCGTCGCCCGGCAGTGGACGGCCGAGGTCGAGCTGCGATCGCTCAACCGGCCCGAACCCGTCCCGCTCACCTGGAGGAGCACCGGACGGCCGGTCACCGCCGGGGCCGCGCTCCCCCGCCGCGACGTCGCGAGCCGGGGCGAACGACTCGTGTTCAGCGGTGACCTCCGCGACGTCGTCGCCAAGTTCCGGCAGGTGCCCTCCCGCCAGCTGGTCGTCCTCGGCGACCCAGGCGCCGGCAAGTCCGTCCTGGCGATGCTGTTCACCCTCGGACTGCTCGCCGACCGGTGCGAGGGGGAACCGGTACCGGTGTTGCTGCCGCTGGCGTCCTGGAATCCGCACCGGGAGCACCTGTGGCAGTGGCTGGCCACCAAACTGGTCGAGGACTATCCCGGCCTCGGCAACAAGGCTGTGTACGGCGCCGACGCGGCGACCCGGCTGGTGTCGGACCGCAAGATCGTCCCCGTGCTGGACGGCCTCGACGAGATACCGCCCGCGCTGCACGCCGCCGCCATCGACGCACTCGACCGCGCCGTCGCCGACGGCAGTCCGCTGGTGGTGACCTGCCGCGCCACGGAGTACGAGCAAGCCGTGACACAGAGCGGTTCCGTCATCGCCAGAGCCGCCGTGGTGGAGATCGAGCCGGTCGAGGCCGAGGCCGCCATCGAGTTCCTGACCGCGCGGACGAGAGCCGGCGAGACCCGGTGGCAGCCCGTCGAGCAGCGGCTGCGCCGGCAGCCGGACAGCCCGCTCGCGCTGGCGCTGCGCACCCCGCTGATGGTCGACCTGGCCAGAACCGCCTACGCCCACCCGAAAACGGATCCCGGCGAACTGTGCGACACCGACCGGTTCGGCGGTCCGGAGCTGATCGAAGACCACCTTCTGGACGCCTACCTCCCCGCCAGCTACACACATCGCCCTACACCACCCGCTCCGCACGGCCGGCCGGTCACGCCGCGGACCTACGACCCGCAGCAGGCCGAGCGGTGGCTCCGTTTCCTCGCCCGGCGGTTGCAGGACCAGCAGACCCGCGACCTCGCCTGGTGGCGTCTCGACCGGTTGATGCCCCGCCACGTCGCCGGGCGCTACCTCGGCCTGCCACCCGCACTGCTGTTCGCGGCGACCGGCTGGGTCGCCGCCGGCCCGATCGCCGGCCTCGTCTATGGCCTGTCGTTCGGTCTCGCGGGCTGGTTGGCGCACACCATCGGTGAGCGGCCAGGCCCACTTCGGGTGGAACTCCGCTTCCACCGGACGACCAGCCGTTTCCTCCGGCGGTTCCTCGCCGGCGCCGTCGCCGTCAGCCTGCTCGCCCTGGGCTGGTCGCTTTCACCGCCCGTCATCGCCCTGCTCGCCGTGGTGTTCGGGCTGGGCATCGCACCCCACGTCTGGCTGGACACCCCGATCGACGCCGGCACGGTGACCAGCCCGGCCACCGTGCTGCGCAGCGACCGGACCGCGGCTCTCGCCTACACCCTGTCGTTCATGATGTGCATGGGCCCGTTCTGGGGGATCGCCTTCGCCCTCACCAACGAGACCCGGTTCCTCACGGTTCTGGGCGGCAGTTTCGACCTGGTGCTGGCGCTGGCCACCGGCCTGGCTTCCGGGCTGCTCGGCCGTTTCATGCTCGGTACCGCGGGAAGCATCGCCTACGGGCTGGCGGGCGCGGTCGTCGGTGGTCAGGAGCTCCCGCGCGCCACCAGCGCCACGCAGGCGGTCATCGCCGGAATCCTGTTCGGGCTAGCGGTCGGGCTCGCCGTGTGCCTCGCCCGCGCGTGGGGTGCGTTCACGATGATGCGCCTGTTGCTCGCCGCTCGAGGCCACCTCCCGTGGCATTTGATGGGCTTCCTCGCCGACGCCCACCGCCGCGGCGTCCTACGCCAGGTCGGCGGCGTGTACCAGTTCCGCCACGCGCGCCTGCAAGCCCGCCTCGCCGGCCGGACGGAACCCACGGCGCACAGCTGACAGCCGAACAACGGCAGGACTCCGATTATCTGGTATCGATCGATACCGTATCGCGTGATTCGTTGCTGCTAGCGTGCCCCGCATGACCGCTGATACCCCCCGTCGGGCGACCGACCGCCCCGGGGATGGTTCGCCCTTCGCGCTCGGGCTGCTGCTGCGGCGGGCGCACTGGCGCGCCGCCGCGGTGATGACCGAGGCGCTGCGGCCGCTCGGCATCGAGCTGCGGCACTTCGCCGTGCTGATCGTGCTCGCCGATCGTGGGCCCACCCTGCAGCGGGACCTCGGTGCGGAGACCGGGTCCGACAAGGCGGGGATCATGCGCGTCGTCGACGACCTGGAACGCAAGGGCCTGGCCGTGCGCAAGGCCGTCCCCGGGGACCGGCGGGCCCGGGCCGTGGAGATCACGCCCGCGGGCCTGGAGCTGTTCGACGCTGCCCACGTCGCCGCGGAACCGCTGGCCGAACGCCTGGTCGCCGAACTCGAGCCCGGTGAGCCCGAGCGGCTGGCGGAGCTGCTGACCCGGTTCGCCCATCCCGAGAACCGCGACGCCTGACCCCGGCCGGAGAGTCGCGTCCGTCACCCAGCGGGGCGTTAGTATCGACCGAGAAAGTATTGAATGATACCGTCTCACTTGTAACGAACTACGTGGGAGGCGGACGATGGACGTCTACGAGGCGGTCGAGAGCCGGCGGGCGGTGCGCGGGTTCACCGACCGGCCCGTGCCGGAGGAGACGCTGCGGCGGGTCCTGTCCGCCGCCGCGCAGGCTCCTTCCGGTTCGAACCTGCAGCCTTGGCGGAGCTACGTGCTGACCGGCGCGCCGCTGGCCGAGCTCAAGAAGCGGACCGGCGAACGCCTGGCCGCCGGAGACCCCTGGGACGAGCCGGAGTACGAGCAGTACCCGGCCGCGCTGAAATCTCCGTACCGCGAGCGCCGGGCCGCCTTCGGCGAGCAGCGGTACGGTTCGCTCGGCATCCCGCGGGAGGACGTGGAAGCGCGCCAGCGTGCCGCTTCCGCGAACTGGGACTGTTTCGGCGCCCCGGCGGCCCTCTTCTGCTACCTCGACCGCGACCTGTGCCGGCCCCAGTGGTCCGACGCCGGGATGTACCTGCAGACCGTCATGCTGCTGCTGCGCGCCGAAGGGCTGCACAGCTGCCCGCAGATGGCGTGGGCGAAGTTCCACGAGACCGTCTCGGAGATCTTGGCGCCGCCGAAGGAACTTCTCCTCTTCTGCGGCCTGTCGATCGGGTTCGAGGACGCCGCGGCCGGCTCTTGCCGCACGCCCCGTGCTCCGCTCGACGAGACGGTCACGTTCGTCGGCCTCTGACCTCTTTTCCTTTCCCTTCACCAGATCAGGAGTTCGTCATGGCCACCTTGCTGCACCTGGACACGTCCGTCTGGCCGGAGTCCGCCTCCGCCTCCCGGCCGGTCACCGCCGCCTTCCGCAAGGCCTGGGAAGAGCAGCACCCGGACGGCACCGTCGTCTACCGCGACCTCGCCGCCGAGCCGGTCCCCCACCTCGGCACCGCCGGCGCCGAAGCCGGGTTCGCCGACCCGGCCACCCACACCCCGGAGCAGGCCGCCGCCTTCGCCCGGCGCGTCGAACTGGCCGAGGAGCTGGAGCGCGCCGACGTCGTCCTCATCGCCGCGCCGATGTACAACCTCACCATCCCCTCGACCCTGAAAGCCTGGCTGGACCACGTGGTCATCGCGGAGCGGACCGCCGGTCCCGGCTCGTCGGTCGCCGGCACCCCGGTCCACGTCGTCGCCAGCCGCGGCGGCTCCTACGAACCGGGCACGCCCCGCGAGGGCACCGACTACGTCCGGAACTACCTGACGGCCGTCCTCGGCGGCACGATGGGGATGAAGGTCGAGTTCATCGTCCCCGAACTCACCAGGGCCCACCTCCACCCGGCCATGGCCGCGCTGGTCCCGAAGGCCGAAGCGTCCCGGGCGAAGGCGCTCGAAGAGGCCGTGGTCAAAGGCAAGGCCGCCGCTGCCTAGCCCGTGGGAACGTCCCGGGTGGATCGTCGCGGGCTGCCATAATCGTGGCTGACCAGCGCAGAACCACCCGCGGCGAAAGCGGACCACCATGGCGTTTCGAGGGCATTCCGGACTGGTGGGGCGGGGATCGGAATGCCGTGTCCTCGATCAGCTGGTCGCGGCCGTTCGGACCGGCGAAAGCCGCGTGCTCGTCCTGCACGGCGCGCCGGGCGCCGGCAAGACGGCACTGCTGGAGTACCTGGAGAGCGCGGCGACCGGCGTCCGGGTCCTGCGCGCGGCCGGCGTCGAGTCCGAAATGGAGCTGACTTACACCACCCTGCACCACTTGTGCGGACCGCTGCTGGACCGGCTGGCGGACCTGCCCACGCCGCAACGCGAAGCGCTCGAGACGGTGTTCGGGAGGCGAGCGGGCACCCCGCCGGACCGGTTCCTGGCCGGCCTGGCGGTCCTCAGTCTCCTGTCGGACGTCTCGGCGGACGGTCCGGTGCTGTGCGTGATCGACAGCGCGCAGTCGATGGACAGCGCCTCGGCGCAGGTCGTCGGCTTCGTGGCCCGCCGGCTGCTGGCGGAGCCGGTCGCCTTCGTCCTCGCGACCCGCCACCGGCGCGCGGACCTGCTCGGGCTGCCGGAGCTGGAGATCACCGGGCTCGGTGAGGCCGACGCCCACGCCCTGCTCGACTCGGCCGCCCACGCCGGCCTCGACCAGCACGTCCGCGACCGGATCGTGGCCGAGGCCAAGGGCAACCCGCTCGCCCTGCTGGAGCTGCCTCGCGAGCTGCCCGCCGGTCGGCCGGAGGGCGGGTTCGGCCCGCCGGACACCGGCACGCTGCCCACCCGGGTCGAGCGGAGCTTCCTGAAGCGGATCGAGGAGCTCCCCGAGCAGGCCCGGCTGCTGCTCCTGGTCGCCGCCGCCGAGCCGGTCGGCGACCCCACCGTGGTGTGGCGCGCCGTCGAACGGCTCGGCGTCACGCCGTCGGCGGCCCTCGACGAGACGGACGGGCTGCTGTCGTTCGACGTCCGCGTGACCTTCCGCCACCCGCTCGTGCGATCGGCCGTGTACCGGGCCGCCGGCGACGCGGATCGCCGGGCGGTGCACCTGGCGCTGGCCGAGGTCACCGACCCGGAGTCCGGCGAGGACCGCCGTGCCTGGCACCTCGCCTCCGCCGCCGCCGAACCGGACGAGCTCGTCGCCGCGGAGCTCGAGCGGTCCGCCGGCCGGGCACGGGCCCGCGGTGGCCTGGCCGCGGACGCCGCCTTCCTCCAGCGGTCCGTGGCGCTGACCGTCGACGCCACCCGGCGCGCCGAGCGTGCCGTGGCGGCCGCGGACGCCAGCGTCCGGGCAGGCGACCTGGCCGGCGCACGCCGGCTCGCCGACCTCGCCGAAACCGAGACGCACAGCGAGTTCCTCCGCGGGCGAGCCCACCTGGTGCGGGGTCGCATCGCGCACGCGGCGGGCGACGACGAGGCCCCCCGCTTGCTGCTGGCCGCCGCGCGGCGGCTGGAGCCCTTCGACCCGGCTCTCGCGCGGGAGACCTACCTGCTCGCGTGGGGTACCGCCGCGTCGGGGGCCGCGGACGACGAGAGTCTCGTGGCGATCTCCCGGGCGATCCGGGACCTTCCCCCGCCGGAAGGCGATCCGCGCCCGCTCGACCTGGTGCTCGCGGGCTGCGCGCTGCTCGTCACCGAGGGCCGGGCCGCCGCGATCGGCCCGCTGCGCACGGCGATGGCCGCGCTCGTGGACGTGCCCACGCCGGACCTGCTGAAGTGGGGCTGGGTGGCCTGCGGGGTGAGCCCCGCGGCCTGGGACGAGCAGGTCATGTGCGAGACGTACGCGCGAGCCGCCGAGGTGGCGCGCACCACCGGCAGCCTGACCGAGCTGCCCGTCTACCTCGCCTGCCTGGGGTCGGCGAAGTCGGTGACCGGGGACTTCGCCGCCGCCGCGGCGACCTTCGCCGAAGCCGAGGCCGTCGCCACCGCCACCGGTCTGCCCGCTCCGCCGCACCCCCTCATCCTGAAAGCGTTGCAGGGCAAGGAGCCCACCGCGGCCGGCGGGCCGATCGCGCACTGGGCGGCCGCGGTCCTCTACAACGGCCTCGGCCGCTACGAGGAAGCGCTGTCGGCGGCCCAGGCCGGCGCCGAGGTCGCCCAGCTGATCGTCTCGGTGTGGGTGCTGCCCGAGCTCGTCGAGGCGGCGGTGCGGGTGGGCGACGACAAGATCGCCCGCCGCGCGCTCGAACACCTGGCGGACGCGGCGGCCGGGTGCGACACGGACTGGGCGCGGGGAATCCTGGCCCGTTCCCGGGCTTTGCTCGCCGAGAACACGGCCGCCGACGACCTCTACCGCGAGGCCATCGAGCGGTTGGGCCGGACGTTGTTGCGGCCCGACCTGGCCCGGGCGCACCTGCTGTACGGCGAGTGGCTGCGCCGCCGGACCCGGCGCGCCGACGCCCGGCACCACCTTCGCACGGCGCACGACATGTTCGTCTCGATCGGCATGACGGCGTTCGCCGAGCGGGCCCGCGGCGAGCTGGTCGCCGTCGGGGAACAGGCGCGGAAGGGCACCGCCGGTGCGTCGCCGAGCGACGAGCTGACCCCGCAGGAACGGCAGATCGCCCTGCTCGTCCGGGAGGGCTTCTCCAACCCCGAAGTGGGCGCCCGGCTCTTCCTCAGCCCGAGGACGGTGGAGTGGCACCTCCGCAAGGTCTTCACCAAGCTGTCGATCACCTCCCGGCGGCAGATCCGGGACGCCTTGCCGCACAACGAATGACCGGTCCCTGGTCCGCGCGGACCCGGGGGTGGTGGCGTCGCGAATGACTCATTCGGGACGCCAGAGGTCCCAACGAGTCATTCGCGACGCCGGACTCGCGTGACGCGCCCGGCGGATCACACCTGGCGCAGCACCGCCTCGATCTCGAGAGTGATCTGCACCTTCTCGCCGACCACGACCCCGCCGCCGTCGAGCGGCAGCTTGACCGTGACGCCGAAGTCGTTGCGGTCGATGGTCGTCGAAGCCGAGATGCCGGCCCGGGTGCCGCCGGCCGTGTCCGGCACGATGCCGTTCACCTCGAGCGCCAGCGACACGGGCCGGGTGATGCCCTTGATGGTCAGGTCGCCGTCGGCGACGAGGCCGTCGCCGTCGACCCGCACGCCGGTCGAGCGGAAGGTCCAGAGCGGGTGGTTTTCCACGTCGAGGAACGAGGCCGAGCGCACGTCCTTGTCCCGCCATTCGTTGCCCGTGTCCACCGACGCGGCCTCGACCGTGGCCGTGACCGACGAGCCGGTCACGTCGTCGCCGGTCACGATCCGGCCCGTGAACCGCGCGAACCGGCCGTGCACCTTGCTCACCATCATGTGCGGCACGGTGAAGGACACGTCGGAGTGGACGGCGTCGACGTCCCAGACCCCCGCGACGTAGCCGGGAATCGAGAGCTTCGCCGCCGTGGTCATTGCTGCGCGAGCCACTTGTCGAACGTGATCTCCCCGAGCCGGGCGTCCGGGCCGGGCAGCAGCGTCCGCTCGCTCAGCCGGACCCCGTAGTAGGTGGCCTGCTCGTCGACCACGACGTCACGGGGATCGCCCTTGGCCGCGAGGCCCTTGCGCACCAGCTCGGGCAGCTGGTACTGCTCCGGGCCGCCGATCTCGCGGAGGCCGTTCACCGGCTGCCCGATGGCGACGTGGCCGAGGCCGGCGGCGACGTCCTCGGCGGCCATCGGCTGGATCAGCCCCGGCGGCAGGTGGACCACGCCGTCGACCGTGCTGATGTCCGCGATGGTCTTGACGAACTCGAAGAACTGGGTGGCGTGCACGATCGAGTACGCCTGACCCGACTCGCGGATCAGCCGCTCCTGAACGCTTTTGGCGCGGAAGTAGCCCGACTCCAGCATCCGGTCCGTGCCGACCACCGACAGCGCCACGTAGTGCCCCACCCCGGCCTTCGCCGCGCACTCGAGCAGGTTGGTGGTGGAGGTCCGGAAGAACTCCATCACCGGCTCGTCGGCGAACGACGGCGAGTTCGACACGTCCACCACCACCGCGGCGCCCTCCAGCACCTCGGCCAGCCCTTCTCCGGTCAGGGTGTTCACCCCGGTGTTCGGAGCGGCGGCCACCGCCTCGTGACCGTGCTCACCCAGCTTGCCGACCAGCTTCGAGCCGATCAGCCCGGTTCCCCCGATTACGACGACCTTCACGACATTTCCCTTCGTTCGGCGAACGCGCTTCCGCAGCAAGGACAAGCCGGCACAGGGATGTGTGACGCAGGAGGCAGTCACATCCGCGCGGGCCGCATTGTCCTGGTGGTGAAAGGTGCCCGGCCGAGCCGCGAGGTAAGAGCGAGAACACCGGGTTTCAGACGGCTCCCCGGAGTACGCGTCAAGCAGAGCGTGGCTGGTCCCACCCGCCGCCGGGCGCCTTCACCGGACGACGAGAGGACGACGCATGAACCCGACCGAGCGCAGGCTCGCGACCTCCGTATTGGTGATCGGCACCGGCGGCTCCGGCCTGCGGGCGGCGATCCGGCTGGCCGAACGCGGCACCGAGGTGCTCCTGGTGGGCAAGCGGCCCAGCTCGGACGCCCACACCAACCTCGCCGCGGGCGGGATCAACGCGGCACTCGGCACCATGGACGTCGAGGACACCTGGCAGCAGCACGCCGCGGACACGCTGCAGGAGAGCTACTTCCTCGCCGACCCGCGCACCGTCCGGATCGTCGCCGAGGGCGCCGCTCGCGGCATCGCGGAGCTGGAAAGCTGGGGCATGCCGTTCGCGCGCGAGGCCGACGGGCGGATCTCCCAGCGGTTCTTCGGCGCGCACACCTTCCGCCGGACCGCGTTCGCCGGCGACTACACCGGCCTGGAGATCCAGCGGACCCTGGTGAACCGGGCCCGGCAGCTGTCCGTGCCGATCATCGACACGATGTACGTGACCCGGATCCTCACGCGCGACGGCGTCGTCTTCGGCGCCTACGGGTTCGACCTGGGCGACGGGACCCGGTACCTGATCCACGCCGACGCCGTGATCCTCGCCGCGGGCGGGCACACCCGGATCTGGCGGCGGACCTCGTCACGGCGTGACGAGAACACCGGCGACTCGTTCCGGCTCGCCCTCACGGCGGGCGCGCGCCTGCGCGATCCCGAGCTCGTCCAGTTCCACCCCTCCGGGCTGATCGCCCCGGAGGACGCGGCCGGCACGCTCGTGTCCGAGGCGGCCCGCGGCGAGGGCGGCATCCTGCGCAACCAGCTCGGCGAGCGGTTCATGGCCCGCTACGACCCGGCCCGGATGGAGCTGTCCACCCGCGACCGGGTCGCCCTCGCCGCTTACACCGAGATCAAGGAAGGCCGCGGCAGCCGGAACGGCGGGGTGTGGCTCGACGTCTCGCACCTCCCCCGCGAGACGATCATGCAGCGCCTCCCCCGCGTCTACCAGACGCTGATCGAGCTGCAGATGCTCGACATCACCACCACGCCGATCGAGGTCGCCCCGACCGCCCACTACTCGATGGGCGGGGTCTGGGTGCGGCCGGACGACCACGGCACCGGCGTGCCGGGCCTGTACGCCATCGGCGAGGCCGCGAGCGGGTTGCACGGGGCCAACCGGCTCGGCGGCAACTCGCTGATCGAGCTGCTCGTCTACGGCCGGATCGCGGGCGACGCCGCCGCGGACTACTCGGCCGCCCTCGATGCCCAGCAGCGTGACGCCGCCGCGGTCGCCGAGGCCCGCGACGAAGTGGACCGGCTGCTCGCGGCGGACGGGCCCGAGAACGTCCGGTCCCTGCAGCGGGCGATCCGCGACACGATGACCGAGCACGCCGGTGTGGTGCGCGACGAGCCGGGCCTGAAGACGGCGCTGGGCCGGCTCGACGACATCGAAGCGACCGCGGAGGACGTCGGCGTGCACCCCGACCTGGCCGGCTTCCAGGACCTGGCCCACGCGTTCGACCTGCGGTCGTCCCTGGTCGCCGCCCGCGCGACCGTGGAGGCCGCGATCGAGCGCCGGGAAACCCGTGGCTGCCACAACCGCTCCGACTTCCCCGAGCCGGACCCCGCGCTGCGGGTCAACCTGGTCTGGTCGGGACCGGGGCAGATCACCCGTGAGGCGGTGGCACCGGTGCCCACGGAGATCGCGGCGTTCGTCCGGGAAGTCTCGACGGCGGGCAAGCTCGTCGAATGATCGCTTGCCGGTGACCCGGCGCCGGTCCCGGTAGTCTCCTCGCGGAGACATGATGCAAAACAGCCGATCGCCGGAAACCCTCGTCGGGCGGCGAGATGAGTGCGAAGCCCTCGACGACCTCCTGACCGGTGTCCGGGGTGGCCTGAGCGCGGCCGTCCTGGTGCACGGCGAGGCCGGCATCGGCAAGACGGCACTGCTGGAGTACCTGCGGCGGAACGCGACCGGCTGCCAGGTCGGGCGGGCCACCGGCGTCGAGTCCGAGATGGAGCTCGCCTTCGGCGGGCTGCACCAGCTGTGCGCACCGTTCCTGGAGCACGCCGACCGGCTGCCGGGCCCCCAGCGCGAGGCACTCGGCACGGTGTTCGGCCTGACCGCGGCGCCGCCGCCGGACCGGTTCCTGGTCGGGCTGGCGGTGCTGAGCCTGCTCGCCGAGGCGGCCGGGGACCGGCCGCTCGTCTGTCTCGTCGACGACGCCCAGTGGCTGGACCAGGTCTCGGCCCAGATCCTCGTCTTCGTGGCGCGCCGCCTCCTCGCCGAGCAGGTGGCGCTGGTGTTCGCGATGCGGGACCCGAGCGCCGGCCACGCGCTGACGACGCTGCCGCGGCTCGAGGTGGCGGCGCTGAGCGGCTATGACGCGGGTGTGCTGCTGGACTCGGCGACCCGGGGACCGCTCGACGAACGGATCCGGGGGCGGATCCTGGCCGAGGCGCGCGGGAACCCCCTCGCCCTCCTGGAACTGCCGCGGACCCTGACCGCCGCGGAGCTGGCCGGCGGGTTCGGCAGTCCCGACGCCCGGCCCCTATCCGGCCAGCTGGAAGAGGGGTTCCTCCGCCGCGTCCGGTCGCTGCCGGCGGAGACCCAGCGCGTGCTGCTCATCGCCGCCGCCGAGCCGGGCGGCGACGTCGCGTTGGTGCGGCGGGCCGCGCGGCGCCTGGACATCGCGGCGGACGACGCGGCGGCCCCCGCGGAGGCGGCCGGGCTGCTCACTTTGGACACCTGGGTCCGGTTCCGGCACCCCCTGGTCCGGTCGGCGGCCTACCGCGCGGCGCCCACCCGTGACCGCCAGGCCGTGCACCGGGCGCTCTCGGAGGCGACCGACGCCCAGGCCGACCCGGACCGCCGCGCCTGGCACCTGGCCTGCGCCACCGCGGGGCTCGACGAGTCCGTCGCCGCCGGGCTGGAACGGTCGGCAGACCAGGCGCGGGCACGCGGCGGCGTCGCGGCCGCGGCGGCCTTCCTCGCCCGCGCCGCCCAGCTCACCCCCGACCCGGCCCGCCGCGGTGCCCGATCGCTGGCGGCGGCCCACGCCCAGCACCAGGCCGGCGCCTTCGGCGAGGCACTCACGCTGCTGGACGCGGCCGACCTCAACCCGCTCGACGACCTCGCCCGCGCCCAGTCGACCCTGCTGCGCGGCCAGGTCATGTTCGCCTCCCGCAGCGCCAGCGCCGGTCTGCCGGTGCTGCTCGACGCGGCGAAACAGCTCGAACCGCTCGACGCCGGCCTGGCCAGGCAGACCTACCGCGACGCGATCTACGCGGCGCTCACCGCGGGCCGGATGCCGGGCGACGAAGCCATCGAAAAGGTCGCCAGGGCCACGCTCACCATGGCGCCCGCACCGGACGCGACGCGAACCGGCCTGCTCCTCGAAGGCCTCGCACGGATGACGGTCGAGGGCTACCCGGCCGGCGTGCCGCTGGTCCAGGAGGCACTGACCGCTTTGCGGGACGCGGAGCTCGCCGACGACGAGGCGCTGGGCTGGCTCCCCCTCGCTTGCCGCATGGCGCACGCCGCTTGGGAGTTCGACACCTGGTCCGTTCTCTCGGCCAGGCTGGTCGAGCTGGCCCGCGGCACCAGGGCGTTGTCCGTGCTGCCGTCGGCGCTGCTGCTGCGGCTGTCGAACCGGGTCTACGCCGGGGACCTCACCGAGGCGGCCGCGCTCGTGGCCGAAGCCACCACGATCGGCGAGGCCACCGGCAGTGGTTTCTTCGCCCACTACGGCGCGCTGGTGCTCGAACCGTGGCGCGGCGGCGAGGCCGAGACGCGCCGGGTGATCGACGTCATCACCCACGACATGCTCCTGCGCGGCGAGGGGAAGGTGCTGACCGCGACCGGCTGGGCGGCCGCGGTGCTCCACAACAGCCTGGGGCGCTACGAGGAGGCGTACGCCGCCGCTGGGCGCGGTTCGGCGTACCCGCAGGAGCTGGGACTGTCCCTCGGGTCGACGGTCGAGCTGGTCGAAGCCGCGGTCCGGACCGGCCGGACGGCGGACGCGGCCGCGGCGGCCGCCCGGATCGGCGGGCTGGCCCGGGCGAGCGGGACCGACTGGGCCCTGGGCACCGCGGCGGGGGTGGCCGCGCAGGTGAGCGACGGACGTGCGGCCGACGAGCTGTACCGCGAGGCGGTCGAACGGCTCGACCGGGCCGGGGTGCGGATGGAAGCCGCCCGGTTCCGGCTGCTGCACGGCGAGTGGCTGCGGCGCGCGGACCGCCGTGACGACGCGCGGGACCAGCTCGGCCTCGCCCACGAGCTGCTGAGCGGAATCGGGGCCGAGGCGTTCACCGAGCGCGCGCGGCGTGAGTACGAGGCGACCGGGGCGACCGTGCGCAAGCCGGCCGTCCGGGCGCCGGCGACCCTCACCCCGCAGGAAGCACAGATCGCCCGCCTGGCCGGCGAGGGGCTGACCAACCCGGAGATCGGGGCGCGGTTGTTCATCAGCCCCCGCACGGTCGAATGGCATCTGAGTACCGTTTTCGCCAAGCTGGGCATCACGTCGCGACGGCAGCTGCGCACCGCGACGGCGAACAGGGTCAGCTGACGGTCCGCGCGGTCCGGCCGAGCACGGCCCAGATCGCGAGGAGCAGGCCGGTCACCAGCAATACCGCGTCGCCCATGCCGACGCCGAGGAGGAGCAGCGGCCCCGCCGCCCATCCGGCGTACCGGTACAGCCGTCTCACCGCGTCGCCGCCGAACGAGCGAAGCTGTTCGGCCAGTTCGGGGTCGTCGGCTTTCATGCTTTTCTCGATGGCCCGCAGCGCGCGGTGCTCCTGGCGGTTGAGTGCGCCCATCACGGCGTCCTTTCCGGACGGACGACGGCGACCGGGCAGGGTGCGTGGTGCAGCACCGCGTGGCTGACCGAACCGAGCACGAAAGCGGTCGCACCACCACGGCCGTGCGACCCGACGACCACGAGCCGGGCCGCGGCGGCGGTGGCCTGCTCGATCACCGCGTGAGCGGGCCGGTCCCGCACGACGACGCGCTGCACCACGACGTCGGGGTACTTCTCTTCCCAGCCCGCCAGCCATTCGGCCAGCAGCGGATGCTCGGCGGTCTCGATGTCGTCCCAGCCCAGCAAGGGCACCAGGCCGGCGTCGAGCGCGCCGTCGGTCCAGGCGTGCACCGCGATCAACAGCGCTTCACGCAGATCCGCCGTCCGGAAGGCGAACTCCAGTGCCGCCTCGCTGAGCTGCGAGCCGTCGATGCCGACGACCACCGGGCCGTCGTTTTCGGACGGCTGATCCCCGCGCACGACGACGACCGGGCATTCCGCGTGCGCAGCCAGTCCGATCGCGACCGAACCGGTCAGCGGCGACGTGCCTCCGCCGAGGCCGCGGTCACCGACGACCAGCAGCTCGGCGCGACGCGAGGCCGCAACCAGCAGCGGTACCGGGAAGCCGTCGTCGACCCGGCCGGAGATTTCGATGCCGCCGGCGGCCTCCGCGGCTGCCTCGACGCCCGCAGAGACGGCGGCACGAGCGCGGGTCACCATCGCCTTGCGGTAGTGACTGCCGAAGCCCGGATCGCCGAGGTGCCGGGTGCCGAACCAGCTGAAGGCGCCGATCACCGCCAGCGGGGCCCCGCGGCGTGCGGCTTCGCGTGCGGCCCATCGGGCTGCGTCGAGTGCCGTCGGCGATCCGTCGACGCCGACGACGACAGGCAGGTTCTCTTCTGGCCGATGTCCCATCTCACGCTCCAGTCCCGAGTCGACAACCAGGACCGGACCGGGCCGCGGGTTTGTGACATCAGTGACCGTCAGTGGCCCGCCGGGGCTCCGCGGAGCTGCTTGCGCGAGTCGACGCCGAGCTTCGTGAACACCTTGCGCAGGTGCCATTCGACGGTGCGGGGGCTGATGAACAGCTCGGCGCCGATCTCCGAGTTCGTCTTCCCCTCGCCGGCGAGACGGGCGATCTGGGTTTCCTGTGCTGTGAGGGCGTCCCGTGCCTCGGCCGTGCGCCGGCGTACCGACTCGCCGGTGGCCAGGAGTTCGCGGCGGGCCCGTTCGGCGAAGGCTTCCGCGCCGAAGCCGCGCAGCATCTCGTGCGCGGTGTGCAGGTGCTCCCGCGCGTCGCGGCGCCGGTTCTCGCGCCGGAGCCATTCGCCGTACACCAGGTGGGTGCGGGCGAGATCGACGGCGACCCGGCTGTGGGCGAGCCGCTCGACGGACTCGCGGTACAGCCGATCCGCGGTGGCGCCGCGGCTGAGCAGCGCTCTCGACCGGGCCAGCACGCCGAGGGCCCACTCCGTGCCGCTGGCCGTGGCCCGTTCCTCGAGCCGGCGCAGCGCGTCCGCCGCCGCTTCGGGGGCATCGGCACGAGTGCCCGCCTCGACCAGTTCGGCGAGGGCGAACCCGAACATCCCCAAGTCTTCGTGCTCGCACGCCTGCCGCGCGCTGGACAGCGCGGCCCGGTACTGACCGAAACCGTTGTACAGCAACGCGTTGAAGTAGTGACGCGCAGCGCTCGCGCGCCCCTCCTTCCAGGTGCTCGCCCACTCCGCGCCGGCCTCGAGCACCGCATGCGTCGTGGCATCGCCACGCCACGCTTGGAGCATGAGCCGGGCGTAGGCGAGGTGCGAGTTGCCGGTCACCTTCAAGATCGCGTTGGACTCCTCGACCAGCGCCGCGGCCGCCTCGAACTCGCCGGCGTACACGTGGACGACCCCCCGGTAGTTGAGGGCCAGGGGCAGGAAGTTGAGCGCGCCGTTTTCGCGTGCCCCGCGGACGGCGTGGACGGCCAGTTCGTGCCACGTCTCGTCGTCCCACATGTCCGCGGCCGCCAGCCAGGCCAGCCAGTGCCAGCGCATGGTCTCGTCCGGTTTGTCCCCGGCCTCCTGCCGGAACGTCACCAGCGCCCGGTGCAGGGGCGGCGCGCCCTGGACGTAGCCCTCGGCGAGCCGCGTCACCAGGCCGTCGAGCAGGGTGTCCACCAGCCGGGGTGGCTGCGGTCCCGGCGGCGCGGCCCTGGCGGCCTCGGCGACCTTCCGCAGTGCGCCGGGTTCGCCAAGCCGGCCGGCCGAAACCGCCGATCCGATGGTTTCGAGGTACGCCTCACGCGCTCGTCCGTCGCCGGCCCTCGCCAGCTGCCCGGCGGCGTCGAGCAGCAACGGCATGGCTTCGCCACCGCGTCGGCGCGCGAACGCGATCCGGCCGCGGAGCCAGGCCAGCAGGCCGCGCTGGAGCTCGTCCAGCGGGCCGATCTCCGCGGCGGCGATGAGCTCCAGCGCCGCGTCCGGGTCCCCGGCCTCGAAGGTCGCCTGGGCCGCGGCCACCGCTCTCGCCCCGCGCCTGGCCGGATCGGGTGTCAGCCCCGTCGCCCGCCGCAGGAACGCCGCCGCCGCTCCGACACCACCGCGAGCCTGGGCCTGGCCGGCGCACCGCTCCAGCTCCCCCGCCACGTCCTCGTCCGGTTCGGCCGCCGCCTGGGCGCGATGCCAGGCCCGGCGTTCCGCGTCGGAACGGGGATCGGTCGCCTCGGCGAGGGCCCGGTGCACCTCCCGGCGTTCGAAGGGGTCCGCCGCGCGGTACACCGCCGAGCGCACCAGCGGATGCCGGAACCGCACCTGCGTACCGAGCTCGATCAGCCCGGTCTCCTCGGCCGCTGCCGCGGCATCCGCACCGACGGCGAGCCGCTCGGCTGCCCGCCTCAGCAACGACAGATCGCCGACCGGCTCGGCGGCCGCCGCCAGCAGGAGCCGTCGCGTCGCGGCCGGCAGCGACCCGACGCGGCGCAGGAAACTCTGCTCGATCTGGCTCGCCAGCGGCCGCGCGTCCGGGCGCCCGAACCCGCCGGCCAGCTCCCCCGCCGTCAACCCCTTCGGCAGCTCCAGCAGCGCCAGCGGGTTGCCGCGAGCCTCGGCGACGATCCGGTCCCGGACCCGCTCGTCGACCCGGCCCAGCAGCACCGAATCCAGCAGCGTCCGCGCATCGCCGTCACGCAGGCCCCCGACCACCAGCTCCCGCAGCCCGACCAGCGGATCGTCGCCCGGGCCGAGCGTCTTTGCCCGCACCGCGAACACCAGCGTCACCCGTTCGGCCAGCAGCCGGCGCGCGACGAAGGCGAGCGTCTGCGCGGACACCCGGTCGAGCCACTGGGCGTCGTCGACCACGCAGACGAGTGGTTCGTCCTCCGCCAGCTCGGCCAGCAGGCTGAGCACCGCCAGCCCGACCATGAACCGGTCCGGTGCGCTCCCCGTGCTCAGCCCGAACGCGACGGACAGCGCGGCCCGCTGCGCGTCCGGAAGCCGGTCGAGCTCCCCCAGCATCGGCGCGCACAGCTGGTGGACCCCGGCGAACGCCAGCTCCATCTGCGACTCGACGCCGGCGGCGCGCGCGATCCGGCATCCGGCGGCGTTCGCCACGAGGTGGTCCACCAGCGCGGACTTGCCGATGCCCGCCTCGCCGCGCAGGACGAGCACCTGGCTCCGGCCCGACCTGGCGTCCGCCAGCAGCCGGTCCAGCGCCGCGCACTCGTCACGCCGGCCACGCAGCCCGCGCCGGGGATCGCCGCTCGAGATCACCCAGCGAACTGTAATGCCCCGGGTCTCGCCCAGAGGCACGCTCAGGGAGCGGGGAAGCTCACCTCGTACAGATCGCGGAGGTCGACCATCCCGACCAGCCCGTGATCGTCGACGACCGGCAGGTGGTGGAGACCCTGGGACACCATCAGCCGGGCCGCCTCCTCGGCGGTGGCATCGGCTCGCACGGGCACCAGCTTCGTCCTGGCGACCTCGCTGACCCGTGTGTTCTCCAGGTTCCGGCGGTGCGCGACCGCCCGGGTGATCTCGGCGTCGGTGATCATGGCGACGGGCACGTGGGTGTCGTCGGTCACCACCACGAGCGCGGGGTCGTGCCGGTGTTCGATCACGTAGGCGGCCGCGGCGAGGTGGGCGCCCGGTTCGATCGTCGTCGGCGGCCTCATGACTTGGCCCACGGTCTGGAGCCCGGTTTGCGTGCTCATGACGAGTCCGATCCTCGGCGGTGGAAGGGCACCGGCCAGGGATCCGGTGCCCGAGGTCACCGGGAGGACCGGACGGCGGCCGGATTCGTGACAGCGCTCCCTGGTCGTGCTTCCCCCGGGACTCACCCGGGCGCGACCCGGGCCCGGACCGGGCGACGGTGGGTCCATGCCCCCACGAGACCAGCACAGTCCGATCAGGACGATCGCGTTCCTGAACATCGGGATGCACGGGCGGGTCAACCCGACCCTGCCGGTCGTGGCCGAGCTCGTCCGGCGCGGCCACGCCGTCAGCTACCACACTTCACCCGCCTTCCGCGCGGAGATCGAGGCCACCGGCGCGACCGTGTGCCTCTACCCGGGAGGTGACCATCCGCTTCCCGACCCGCCGACGCCGGCGAGTCTGGTGGCGGCGCTCGCCGGCGCCGCCGTCGAGCTGCTGCCCGCCGTGCTCACCGACTTGCGACGCGTCCGGCCCCGGCTGATCGTCCACGACAGCGCCTGCCCGTGGGGTGCCGTCGCCGCCCGCGAACTCGGCGTGCCGGCGGTGTCGTCGTTCACCACGTTCGCGTTCAACCGGCGGGTGCCCAGCCCCACCCGGGGGTCGTGGGACCTGCTGGCAACAGCTCGGCCCCGCAGTCTCGGGGCCTACCTGCGGGCACGGGGCGAGCTGCGCCGCCGCTACGACACGCGGGGGCTGCCGCCGGTCGACCTCGGCAACATCCGCCAGCGCCGCAACCTGGTCTTCACCTCGCGGGCCTTCCAGCCCGCCGCCGAAGAGTTCGACGGGTCCTACCGGTTCGTCGGCGCGAGCATCGGTGCCCGCCCGGCCGACCCGGCGTTCCCGCTCGACCGGCTGCGGGATCCGGTGCTGTACGCCTCCCTGGGCACCATCTTCAGCACCACGCCCCGGTTGCTGCGCGTCTTCGCCACCGCGCTCGCCCCGCTGGGCGGCACCGTCGTCGTCTCCACCGGCCAGACCGATCCGGCCGCGCTGGGCCCGTTGCCCGCCACCGTGATCGCCCGCCGGTTCGTGCCGCAACCGGACGTGCTGGCCCGCGCGGCGCTGTTCGTCACCCACGGCGGGATGAACAGCGTCAACGAAGCCATGTACGCCGGAGTGCCGATGCTGGTGGTCCCCCAGGGCGCCGACCAGCCGGTGGTGGCCGGCCGGGTGGCGGAACTCGGGGCCGGCCTGTCGATCCGCACCGAAGACGTCACCGAGGACGCCGTGCGTGCCCTCGCGCGGCGCCTGGTCGGCGAACCCCGGTTCCGGACCGCCGCGGCCGCCTTGCGGACGGCTCAGCGCGAGGCGGGGGGTTACCGGCGCGCCGCCGACGAACTCGAGCCGTACCTGCACGAGGCCGCGTGATGTCCCCCGCGATCGCCGTCCTGCTGCTGCTCGCCGGGTGCTCGGAGGCCGCCGGGCGCATCCTGCCGCTGCTGGTGCGCCGGCCCGGGCTGTCCCGGACCGCCGTCGCCGCGTGGCTGCTGTCCGGTGGCCTCGTCGAAGGCGCCGTGTTCGCGTTGTGGCCGCTGACCGCGTGGACGCTGGCCGGGGCGGCGCCGTCGTCGTCAGGTGCGTTCCTGTGGACGCCGGGCCTGCTCGCCCCGCTGGCGCTCACGGCCGTCCTCGCCTTCCCGATGCTCGGACCGCTGCTCCACCTGCTGCTCTTCGCCGGCGTCGGCGCCGGGCTGGCCGGCCCGCTCGCCGCGGCGGCCGGACTGGGCTGGTGGCCCGCCGCCGGGTGCCTGGCGGTCGCCGGGACCGGGCTCGCGGTCGCGGTGGCCGGCGTCCGGCGGCTCGTCATGCGGATCCCCGCGACCGAGGTGGCCCCATGAACGGCTTCCTGCTCTGGGCAGGCGGGTCCGGGCTGGTTCTGCTCGCCGAAGGCCTGCTGGCCCGCTACGAGGTCCTGACCTACGGCGCCGGCTGGCGCGTTCCCACGACCGAACTGCCCGAGGACGTGCCCCTGGCCCGGGGCGCGGCCCTCGACCGTCCCCCGGCCGCCTTCCTGGTCTACCTGGACGGCATCGGGAAACGCCGCGCCCGCGACACCCGGGACGGCGGGCAGCTGGTCGAGGCCCTGCTCGCCGGCGCGCCGGAACTGCGGGTGCTGGGCCAGGTGCAGCCCTACTCGCCGCTGGCCGAGCCGCTCGCCGACCGGCCGGTGTGGGCCCGGCTGCGCCGTCACGCCGGGCTGCTGCTGTTCCTGCACAACGTCGTGCAGACCTTCGTCGCCGCCGACCACCGCTACCGTCCGCTCTACAACCGGGCCATCGGCGCGCAGATCGCCGTCCGGCTCCAGCGCGCCGGCTACCGGCCTGGCACCGGCATCCCGGTGGTCCTGCTCAGCTACAGCGGGGGTGCCCAGGTCGCCACCGGCGCGGCCGGCGAACTGCACACCCGGCTGCGCGCCCCGCTGCTGCTGATCACGCTCGGCGGGTTCCACAACGGCACGGGCGACCTCACCCACGTCCGGCACCTGTACCGGCTCACCAGCGCGAGTGACCGGATCGAACGGACCGGCACGTGGATCTTCCCCCAGCGCTGGCCGCTGGTGCGCGGCAGTGCCTGGAACCGGGCCCGCCGCGCCGGGAAGGTCACCGTGCGCCGGCTCGACCCGGCCACGCACGTCGGGCCGCGCAGCTATATCAGCCCGACCGCCCTGCTGCCCGACGGCCGCAGCCACCTCGACCGCACCGCCGCCACCGTCATCGCGCTCGTCCGCGCCGCAGCGCCGGGGTTTGCGTGTCGTCCGCCTCACAGAACAGGAAACCCGTGATGGGCATGTCCGAAGTCAACGTCATTTCCGCGCCCGCGGCGGTCGATGAAGCGGAGGATTTCCAGCGCGTCCGGCCTCGCCTGTTCGGCATCGCGTACCAGGTGCTGGGCCGGGCGGCCGATGCCGAGGACGTCGTCCAGGACGTCTGGATCCGCTGGCAGGGCGCGGACCGGGCGCGGGTGCACGACCGGGTCGCGTACCTCGTGCGGATCACGACGAACGTCGCGCTCAACGTCGCCGTCTCGGCCCGGTTCCGCCGCGAGATCGCCGTCGGGAACCAGCTGCCGGAACGGATCGCCGGCGCCGAAGACCCGACGCTGGCGACCGAACGGCTCGAAGACCTCCGGTACGCCGTCCGGTTGCTGGTGCAGCGGCTGTCTCCGGCCGAGCGCGCCGTCTTCGTGCTGCGGGAGGCGTTCGGCTACCGGTTCGGCGAGATCGCCGAGACGCTCGCGATCAGCAACGCCAACGCGCGGCAGCTGGCCCGGCGAGCTCGAGCGCACCTCGCCGAGCGACGAAGCGAACCGGTCCAGGCGGTCGAGTGCGACCGCCTGGTCCGGGTCTTCCTCGACGCCGCGCAGGACGGCGCTCTGGCCGGACTCGAGCACGTCCTGCACGACGATGTCATCACACGTTCTTCTCTTGCGGCCGCGGGATGACGGCGAAAGCGGTCAGCAGGGCACAGCCGGCCGCGATTCCCACGACCACGACGGCCACGCCGAATCGCGGCGCGGCGAGGGGCAGCAGCAGGACGACGGTGACGCACGCCAGGATCGCGACGGGCCGGATCACCGGCTCCGCCACGATGGGCGAGTGGACCAGCCCGAGCATGACGAGGAACACGGCGACCGAGACCGCGACGGCGTAGCTGATCGCGAGCGGTGACGCCGCGATGCCGTGTCCGGTGTCCTCGACGGCGACCTCGAGAGCGGCACCGAGTGCCGCGAGCGCCGTGAAGATCCCGTAGTGGCCGTAGCCCCACAGGTAGGACCGGTCGCGGCGATCGTCGAGCCCCTCGCCGGCCGGTTCCAGGAAGTACAACCACCAGAGGGCGAAGAGCAGGACGAGGCCCGCGACCGCGATGGTGATCAGCGACCCGCTGATCTCGGCGCTCTCGAGCGCCCCGCGGACACCTCTGCTCGCCGCGAGGACGCCTTCGCCCAGCAGGATGATCGTGAACAGCCCGTAGCGTTCGGCGATGTGGTGCGGATGCCAGTTCGTGGGCCCGGCCCGTTCGGCCCACCGCGGCACCGCGAGCTCCAGGACGACCAGGACGGCGAAGAGCGCGGGCAGGAGGGCGGGTGGCACGACGCCCGTCTCGGCGAGCACGAGACGCACCACCCAGCACGCCTGCAGGAGCGAAATGCCCGCGGCGTAACGCAACGCGGTCCGCCGGCCCGCCGCGTCCTCGACACCCGCCCGCAGCCATTGCGCGACCAGCCCGATCCGCATGAGGACGTAGCCGGCCGTGACGGCACGGTAGTCGGAACCGGCCGCCGCCGGCACGCCCGCGGCGAGGACCAGCACTCCGGTCATCTGCACCATGGTCAGCAACCGGTACGCGACGTCGTCGGTGTCGTACGAGGACGCGAACCAGGTGAAGTTCATCCACGCCCACCAGATCGCGAAGAAGACCTGGAGGAAGCCGCCGAGCGCGGCCCAGCCGTGCCCGCCGGCGATGCCGTGCGCGAGCTCGTCGGTGGCCGCCGCGACCGCGACCACGAAGATCAGGTCGAACAGCAGCTCGAGCTGGCTCGAGCTGCGGTGCGGCTCGTCGATCGGACGCGCGCTCATCCGGACCCGGATCCGGATCCTGCTCTCTGCCGGCACCGGTTCACTCCGTTCGACGCTCGGTCGGTCTCGCCCCCAAGACCGGGCCGGGTCCCGATCCGTGACACGCGGGGAATTCCGCCGTGGCTGTCACACCGCCGGCGGCTGCCCGGTCCTGGCTGAGGAACCATTCGTCACGGAGGGATTCGCCATGTCCGACACCACCTGGCAGAACGCGCTCACGATGCTGCAGGAAGTGGAACCACCGTCCGTCCCGCCCGGCGCGCACGCGATGACCGTGGTCATCGAGTACCCGCCGGGCGATCGCGGCGCCCCGCCGCACCGGCACTCCGGCCCGGCGTTCGGCTACGTGGTGGAAGGCGAGATGCGGTTCGAGCTCGAAGGCGAGCCGGAGCGGATCGTGCGGGCCGGCGAGGCGTTCTGGGAGCCGGGCGGCGACGTCATCCACTACCAGGACGGCAACAACCGCGACGACGTCCCGGTCCGGTTCGTCGTCACGATGTTGTGCCCGCCCGGCGGATCGATGATCACGCTCGTGGACGAAGCCGAACTGGACCGGCGCCGCGACCGCCGTGCCCTCCGGCCGGCCTGACCGGGACACCAGGAGGAGCAAATGAGCAACCCGGGCGATTCCTTTCACAGGCTCGAGGTCGAGATCGAGGTCGAACTGGCCATCGCGGAGTCGGGTCACGAGGACGTCTCCGACACGCCCGCCACCGAATGGCTGTCGGATCCGGTGGACGAAGAGCGCTACGAAATCGGCCTGCACGGTCTGCTCGACGCGGTGAAGGCGGTGGAGAACCGCCCGAACCGGACTTCGAAGCCGCCACAACAGGGTTGATCCGCGTGTCAGGTCGGACCTACGCTTCAGCGTCGATGATGGCCGAGGAGGACCCATGCGAGGCAGCAACCGTGGCCGTAGCCGTGGCCACTTGGTGATCATCTCCTGCGCGCTGTCCGCCGGTCTGCTGGCCGCGACGAGCCCGGCGGCGAATGCGGCAGTGGACGCGGCACCGCGGTACTCCCCCGGCGCGCCAGGCGCCGGGGATCCGTACTTCCCCGACATGGGCAACGGCGGCTACGACGTCGGCCACTACGACATCCGGCTGGCGTTCAGCCCCGGAACCCAGGCGATCAACGCGACCACGACGATCCTCGCCACGGCCACCCAGGATCTGTCCCGCTTCGACCTGGACTTCCAGGGACCGCTGACGATCAGCAGGCTCACGGTGAACGGCCTGAACGCCACCTACACCCGCAGCGGTGCCCAGGAACTGGTGATCACCCCGCCGAACGGGCTGCGGAAGGGCAGCCCGTTCGTCGTCTCGGTGACCTACGCCGGCGTCCCGCAGAAGATCGACGACCCCGCGCTGGGCCTCTCCGGCTGGGTCGCCACCAAGGACGGCGCGGTCGCGCTCAACCAGCCGATCGGCGCGGCGACCTACTACCCGGTGAACGACACCCCCGACGACAAGGCGACCTACACGCAGACCATCACCGTGCCGGCCGGGCTCACCGTGCTGGCCAACGGCGAACCCGGGCCCACCACCACCCGCGATCACCAGACCACCTTCCGCTGGTCCATGAACCGGCCGATGGCCAGCGAGCTGAGCATGCTCGCGATCGGCGACTACGACGTCACCCGCGGCGTGACGGCAGGCGGCCTGCCGAACATCACCGCGATCGGCAAGTCGATCGACACCAAGCCCGGTCAGGGCAAGGTGTTCAACCAGACCACGGCGCAGATCATCCAATGGGAATCCTCGGTGTACGGGCAGTACCCGTTCGACTCGACCGGCGGCATCCTCGCCGACGTCGGCGTCCACTACGCCCTCGAAACACAGAGCCGGCCGGTCTACGACCAGGACACCAGCGACGTCGACGGCGACCTGCTCGCCCACGAACTCGGCCACCAGTGGTTCGGCGACAGCCTCACGCCGGTGCACTGGTCGGACATCTGGCTCAACGAAGGCTTCGCGACCTACTCGGAGTGGCTCTACCAGGAGAAGTTCAACAACGTCCCGGTGCAACAGACCTTCGCGAAGACCTACGCCGACGAGAAGGACTGGAGCGGCGAAGTCGCCGACCCCGGCCGTGACAACATCTTCAACGACCTGGTCTACAACCGCGGCGCGATGACACTGCAGGCGCTGCGCATGAAGATCGGCGACCGCGCCTTCTTCGAGGTGCTCACGCTGTGGCCGACGGTTCACCGGTACGGCAACGTCTCGACGCGGGAATTCATCCAGTTCGTCGAGCGGCTGACCCACCGCGACCTCGACTCGTTCTTCCACACCTGGCTCTACCAGCCGGGCAAGCCCGCACTCTGACCTCCTGACATCGCGAAAGCGCGGACCCGAGGAGCTACCGACTTGGTCGAGACGCCCGACATCGTCCGGCCGCCCGCCGAGCTCAGTGCGGGCCTCGCTGCCATCGGCAGCGCGACGGCCAGCGCCGAGCTTAGCCGCATGGGCATTCGCAGCGCTTTCATCCGTGGCCCGGTTTCGGTGACCCCCGGGGTGCGCGTGGCCGGGCCCGCGCTGACGCTGCAGTTCCTGCCGAAGCGGGAGGACCTCTACCCCGTCGACGAGTACGCCGAACCCGAAAAGCAGCTGCACCGGCACGTCATGTACCACGCCCGGCCCGGCGACATGATCGTCGTCGACGCGCGGGGGGACATGGGCAGTGGTGTGTTCGGTGAGATGATGCTGACCTACTTCAAGGGCCGCGGCGGCGCCGGCGTGGTGGTCGACGGGTGCCTGCGCGACATCGGCGAGGCCAGGCAGCTCGGCCTCGGGCTGTGGATCCGGGGCGCCACCCCGAACTTCCACGCGCAGACCGACATCGTCCCCGCCGCCGTCAACGTGCCGGTGGCGTGCGGTGGCACGCTCGTCGAGCCGGGCGACATCGTCGTCGCCGACGACGACGGGGCGGTCGTGGTGCCGGTCAAGCTCGCGCCCGCCGTGCTGGCCGTTGCCCGGGAACACGCGGAGTGGGAGGAGTTCTCCCGGATCCGGCTGGCCGAGGGCGGCGACCTGCGGCTGTACTACCCGCTGTCGGACGAGGCCCGGCCCGAGTACGAGCGGTGGCGCGCCGAGCGGGGCCGGGACTGAAGAGCGCGCTCATCCCTTCACGGCCCCCGCGGTGAGGCCCTCGGTCAGGAAGCGCTGCCCGAACCCGTACATGAGCACGACCGGGATGCTGATCAGCAGCGAGGCCGCGGCCAGCTGCCCCTGCGGCACGACGTCGCTGAAGATCATCGACTGCATGCCGACGGGCAGCGTCTTGTAGTCGTCCTTGGTGATGAACACGAAGGCGAACAGGAACTCGTTCCACGCGTTGGTGAGCGTGAACAGCGCGACCGCGAGCAGGCCCGGCTTGGCCAGCGGCAGCACGATCCGCAGGAACGCCCCGAACCGCGTGCAGCCGTCGACCAGCGCGGCCTCCTCGAGGTCGGCCGGGATCGACTTGAAGTAGCCGACGAGCAGCCACGTCGCGAACGGCAGGGTGAACGTCGGGTAGGCGAGTACGAGAGACCACAGCGAATCGTTGAGCCCGATCCCGCTCATCATCCGGTACAGCGGGATGAACAGCAGCGCGCCCGGCATCACGTAGGTGAGCAGGATCGTCACCGTGAAGCTCTCCGAACCGCGGAACTTCAGCCGTGCCAGCGCGTAGCCGGCCAGCGCCGCGCAGACCAGGGCGATCACGGTGGACGCCACCGACACCAGGATCGTGTTGACGTACCAGGTGCCGAACGCCTTGCCCGTGAACAGGTTGGTGAACTGCTCGGTGCTCCACGGGGTCGGCCAGAGGTCGTCGGTGCGCGCGACGATCTGGTCGTCGGACTTGAAGGCCGTGACGGTCATCCAGTAGAGCGGGGCGAGCACGAAACCCAGCAGGCCCACGAGCGCGATCCCCGAGCCGGTGCCGCCGACCAGGCGTGCGGCCAGCCGGTTGCCCCGCACGGCGAACGCGGAGACGACCCGTCCGACGACGGCCGCGAGCACCACGAACACGCCCAGCACGAGCGCGGCCTTCCAGACGATCTGCGGCGACGCCCAGACCAGCACGAGCACCGAGCCCGCGACGATCACCCACGGCAGCGCCCTGCGCTGGGCGGGGCTCAGCCGCCTGCGCCCCAGGTCGGCCGCACCCGGCAGGTCGCTGCGTCGCATCATCCGCACGAGGATCACCACGAGGATGCCGATGACCGGCAGCATCACCAGCGTGACCGCGGCTCCCGCCCCGAGCTGCAGCTGCTGGATCGCCTTCGAATACGCCACCATCACGTACGGGGCGGTGGCGTCCCCGGGGCCACCCTGGGTCATCAGCCAGATCAGGTCGAAGTTGTTGAACGTCCAGATCGACGACAGCAGCACCGTCACGATCATGACCGGGCGCAGCCCCGGCAGCGTGATGTGCACGAAGCGCTGCCACGGCGAGGCGCCGTCCACCATCGCCGCCTCGTGGAGACCGCTGTCGATGGCCTTGAGCCCGGCGAGGAACGTCACCGTGAAGAACGGGATGCCCTTCCAGACGTTGACCAGGATGACCGACGGCAGCGCGAGCGCGGGGTCGGACAGCCATTCCGCGGGCCACTTGTCGACGAGCCCGATCGCGGCGAGGCCGGGCCCGATTCCGGAGTCGGTGAGCAGGACGTTGACGCTGCCGAAGATCGGGTCGAGCAAGGACCGCCAGGTGAAGGCCGTGACGACCGTCGGAACCACCCACGGCAGCAGGATCACCCCGGCGATGAGCGCCCGGCCGCGGCGCATGTGGTGCAGCATCAACGCCGCGATGAGACCGAAGGTCACCTTGAAGATCTCGGCGTACGCGGTGAAGACGAACGAGTTGAGCACGCCCTTGTGGAACAAGGCGTCGTCGATGAGGTCGGTGTAGTTGTCCAGCCCGACGAAGACCGTCTCCGCACCGTGGCGCTCCGTGACGCTGGTGAAGACCGAGCTGACGATCGGGAACAGGATCAGGCCGGCGACCAGCACCAGCGTCGGCCCGATGAACACGGCGGCGAGGCGCCAGTCGCGCCCGAGCCGCCGCTGCACCGGCGTGAGCGAGGACGACGCGCCCGGCGCCGGACGGGCCGGCGCCGGCGGTGTCCTCTTCGGACGCAGGACGGTCACTGCTTGTAGCCCTGCTGCTCGAAGATCTGGACGATCCGGCCGTGGGTCGCGGCGACGGCGTCGGCCGGCTTGGTGCCCTGGATGACCGACTGCATCATGTCGGTCAGCAGGTAGGCGGCGAGGGCCGCCTGCTCGCCGGGGCTCGGGGCCTGGGGGAAGGCGTAACCGGTCTTGGTGGTCACCGGGAGCTGCGCGCGGGTCTGCTCCCGCAACACGGGGAAGGCCGGGTCACCGCTCGTGTAGTACGGGTCGGAGTCCCACACCTTGCTCCACGACGGGTTGACCAGGCACGGCGCTTCCTTCGCGACACCGAGCAGCGCGCTCCCGCCGACCATGAACTTCGCCACCAGCTTGGCGAGGTCGGGATTCTTCGCCCCCTTGAACACGACGAAGGAGTTGGACTCGCCGTACGCGAGCGGCCGGTCGAGCGCCGGGCCGGTGGCGCCGTTGAACGCGTGGGTGTTGGCGTAGACCGGGTTCTTCTTGGTCTTCGAGTCGGCGTAGACGCTGTACTGGTTGAGCGTGAGCCCCAGGATCTGGGCCAGCCAGTTCTCGTTGTTGCTCGAGTCGGTCCAGCTCCCGATCCCGGGTGGCAGCATCGGCGCGTACTTCGGGTTCGTGTAGATGTCGCCGATGAACGTGACGGCGGCGACGGTCTCCGGCGAGTTGAACACCACCTTCGTGCCGGTGTTGTCGGCGATCGCCCCGCCGTAGGTGTTGATGACGTTCTGGATGAAGCCGTTGGCGTCGCCGGAGCGGTTAACCGTGAGGCCCCAGCCGAAGCGCCGTTTCGCCGGGTCGGAAACCGCCAATGCGTTGTCGCGCAGCTCTTCCCACGAGTAGTAGGGCTTGAGCGGGAGCCCCTTCTCCTGGTACCAGTCCTTGCGCAGGTACATCCCGGACGCGATGAAGTGGTACGGGATCGCGAACCAGCGCCCGTCGAACACGCAGTAGTCGTTCGCCTCCGTCGCGGGGTCCCCGTAAAGCGCTTTCATCTCCATGACCACGTCGGTGACGTCGGTGAGGGCGCCGAGGTTGTGCAGCTGGCCGACGAACCGCCGGTCGCTCATGAATGCCAGATCGCGGTTGGTGCCCGCCTTGACCTCGGCGTCCATCTTCGCGACCATGTCGCCGGCGTCGCCGGAGACCAGGTCGTTGCGGATCGTGGTCCCGGTGGCCTGTGCGAACACCTGCAGCGACCTGTCCAGCGCCTTGTTCGCGGCCTCCGAGTACAGCTTCTGCGAGAGCATCCCCACCGACCCGCCGCGGAGCGCGGCCGCCTGATCGAGCAGCGCCTTGGGCACCTGGACGTCGACCTGCGGCGCGGGGGCGGGACTGCTCCCGCACCCGGCGAGACCGAGCACCCCCAGCGCGCTCAGCCCCGCGCTCATCCCGAGGAACGAGCGTCTCGACCAGTCCGTTTTCTCTTCCATGACAACTCCTCATACCGACGGGGCGACGGTGCAACCGGCGGGACAGCGGGGCGAGTGCCGCGCTGTGAGTCTTCAAAGCTGTGAGTCTTCAAAGCTGGGTCTTTTCATGCGGCGAAGGACGCCGTACTGCTGATGCGTTGTCCTGGCAGCCCGTCGAACAGCCCGGCCGAGCCACGGGGCCGCCACAGCGGTACCGGGCCCGCGCCGGGCACGGGGTCGAGCGCCAGTACGGCCGCCCGTTCCGCGGAGTCGAACGCCCGCTGGACGACCATCGCGTTGGCCACGCTCTGGGCAACGCTGCCGACCGGCCGGGCACCGAACTGCACGGCATCGGCGAAGTCGACGAGCTCCGCGCGGTAGCCGTTGTCGCTGCCGCGGAAGACTGTCGTGTGGGTGGTGGCGTCGGAGCCGCTGCGCGTCACGCGGCACTCCGGCTCGGATCCGGCGAGCACGAGCACGCCTTCGGTGCCGTACAGCCGCATGTCGTTGGGTTCGGACGGCACCGGGATCTCGGGGAAGGACGCGGTGTAGTTGCCGATGGCGCCTCCTGCGAAGACGAGGTTGAGCGCGAGGTCCGACGGTGCGTCGACCGTGCTGTTGGCCGCCTGCACGGCACCGTGCACCCGCGCGATGTCGCCGCAGAGCAGCCGGATCTGGGCGATGTGGTGCACGCCGAAGTCGAGGTGCACGCCACCGCGGTACTGCGGCCGCTGCCGCCACGGCGTGCCGGTGAACCCGCCCGCGCGGGGCACCGACCGCACGGCGTACCGCCACGCCATCAGGTGCGGGCGGCCGATCGCGCCATCGTCGAGCAACGCGCGGGCGTAGCGCAGGTCGTCGCGGTAGAAGTAGTTCTCGCCCACCATGAAGGTGCGGTCCGGATGCCCGGCCGCCAGGGCGAGGAAGTCCGCGGCCTGCTCCGCGTCGACGCCGGCCGGCTTCTCGCACAACACGTCCTTGCCTGCCGCGAGCGCGTCGCACGCCACCTCGTACAGGTGCGGGATCGGCACCGAGATCAGCACGGCGTCCACGTCTTCGCGGGCCAGCAACGCGGCCCGGTCGGCGGCGGCCTTCGCCGGGTCGACCCCGCTGTAGCCGGCGAACCTCCCGCACTGCTCGGCGGAAGCGTCGGTGAAAGCGGTGACCACGTACCGATCGGCGAGCCCGCGCAACGCCGGCCAGTGCAGCTTCTCGACCGCGAGACCGGTGCCGATCAGCCCCAGCCGGATCGGTGGGATCGCCGGTGCTGCCATGCCTCGTCCGTCCTCGTCATCGGTTCCGGATCTGGGTCGTGCAGTGCGCTAACGCCGCCGGGCGGCCCGCTTGCTTCGCTGTTCCTTTTCTTTCTCCGCGACGAGCGTGGAGTAGTTGTTGCTCAGGTGCTTGCGCATCGCCGCGCGGGCCGCTGCCGGGTCGCGCGCCACGAGCGCCTCGTAAATCTCGGTGTGCTGGGCCGTGGCGCGGTGCAGCCCGGCCGGCGCCTCGTTGGTGACGCGCCGGCTGGCCGTGCCGAGCCAGCGGGCGGAGTACATGATCCGGTCGAGGATGCGGTTGTCGGCCGCCCGGCAGATCTCCATGTGGAATTCGTGGTCGACCTCGAGGTAGGCCTCGGGGTCCGTCTCCAGCGCCGCCATGCGGCCGATCTCGTCCCCGAGCCGGGCCAGCGTCTCGTCGGTGATGCTGGCCGCGGCCATGGCGGCCAGCTCGGGCTCGAGCAGTGCGCGCATCTGGTGCAGTTCCTGCAGCAGCTCCTCGACGCTCTCCGCGGGCAGCCACTCGATCAGCAACGGGCTCAGGTAGTCCCACTCCGCGCGGGGGCGCACGACGACGCGGCGGCCCTGCGCGACGTCGACGATGTCGAGCGAGGCGAGGATCTTGAGCGTCTCCCGCGCCACCACGCGGGACACCCCGAACTCACTCGAGATCTCGAGCTCCGACGGGGCCCGGCCGTCCTCGATTTCGCCGCTGACGATGCGCCGGGTCAGGTGGGCCGCCACCTGCACCGGAAGAGTCCGGACCTTGACAGCGTCCGGAGACTCTTGTCTCCTTGGCATGTCATCAGCTTATAGGACAAGTTGGACCTCGCGACAGTCCGTTCTTCGGCACTACCCGGCGGCGGGAGAGCAATGCGGATCGTGAACGTCACGACGGCGGTGGTGGCCTACCACGGTGAGGCCACGCTGGTGCGGATCGACACCGACGAAGGCCTCAGCGGGTTCGGCGAGGCCAACCCCGATGCCGGCGCGGGCGCCGTCGTCGGGATGATCGCCTCCCTGACACCCCTGCTGATCGGCGAGGACCCGCGCAACGTCGAGCGGTGCTGGGAGAAGCTGCGCCGCAGCAAGGTTTTCGCGGGCCCCCAAGGCGGGGTGTTCGTGATCGCCCTGTCCGGGATCGAGCTCGCGCTGTGGGACCTCGCGGGTAAGGCCGCCGGGCAGCCGGTCCACCGGCTGCTCGGCGGGAAGTTCCGCGACCGGATCCGCCTCTACGCCGACTGCGGCGACGGCGACGACCCGGCGGGCTCGATCGCCGGGTGCGTCGACCGGGCCCAGCGGATGGTCGCCGAAGGCTTCACCGCCCTCAAGTTCGACATCGACGACCTGCACCACCCGGCCAAGTTCGACGCCTTCAACCACACGATCAACGCGGCCGAGCTGCGCTCGATGGTCGAGCGCGTGGCCGCCGTCCGGGAAGCGATCGGCCCAGACGTCGACCTGGCCATCGACCTCCACGCCCGTTACGACGTGCCGAGCGCGTGCCGGATCTCGTGGGAGCTCGAGCCGTTCCACCTGATGTGGCTCGAGGAGCCGCTGCCGGCGGAGAACGTCGACGCGCTGGTACGGGTGCGCGCGCAGACCCGCACGCCGATCTGTGCGGGAGAAAACCTTTACCTGCGATGGGGGTTCCGCGAACTGCTCGAACGCGGCGCCGTGGACGTCATCGAGCCGGACGTGCCGAAGTGCGGCGGTCTCGCCGAGGCCAAGAAGATCGCCAACCTCGCGGAACTGCACTACATTCCCTTCGCACCGCACCTGGTGTCGACGCCGCTGGGCACGATGGCCACGTCGCACCAGTGCGCGGCGATCCCCAACTTCTTCGTCCAGGAATGGCACGCCCTCGAGGAGCGCGCGGTGTGGGACAGCTACGTCCACGCCCCCGACGGAAGCGGCTCGATCGTCAAAGACGGGTACATCACGCTTCCCGACACTCCCGGCATCGGCGTGGAACTCGACATGGACGGCGTCCGTGCCCACGCCGTCGCGGGCTACGGAGTGTTCGAGTAGCGGAGCCGATCACCCGGGTGCCGAGCGGACGTTAGCTCGTCCGAGTGGTGCGATGATTCGCGTTCCGGAACAGCTACCGGCCATTCGGGCGGCTCCGGGTGACTTTTCCGTCCAGGCGAGCGGTCACCTGTTTGAAGCCGGGCCCACCGGTTTTCCGAGCGTAGGGTCATGATCAAGTTGTTCTCTCCTCGCCATGGCGGCGTACATCGTCCACGGCGTTCTCGGCGGCATTTCGATGTAGCCCGGACGCGGCCGGACCGGATGCCCATCGGGGTCCGATCCGGCCCGAGTAGCCTCGAACCCGGCGAGTCCGCACACTCGACTCGCCGGGTTCGAGCCTTCCGTCCCGGCGGTCCGGGCTCGCGGCGGTCCATGGTGAACCACGATCGCCCGTCCCGCGGACCGTGCGAGGCCCGCCGTGTCACGCCGGACTTCCGCCGAAAACCTCCCCGTTACATCTTGACGCCGTCGGCGCCATCGTTCACAGTCTCGTGGTGCGGTCAGCCGTACCGCCGATTGGCCCCTTACCCCTCCATCCCCCATGTCCCCCGCCTGGTTCGTCATCGGAAATGTTAGCGCTAACACGCCTCGCTGGACCGTCGTCCGTGCGTGGGTGTCGCCGGGGCCCGCGCCGATGCGGCTCCCTCCTGAAAGGAAGATGCTCATGTCGGTCGGGTTTGCGCGGACCTCGAGGTGGCGCCGCCGGTGGCGCCCGGGGTTGGCCGCCGCGGCGGTCGTGACGGTCGTGACGGGGCTGCTCACGGTGGCCCCCACCTCGGCGTCGGCCGCCACTGTGGACACCACCGCCTGGTACGTCCTGCTGAACCGCAACAGCGGCAAGGCCCTCGACGTCAACGGCGCGTCCACCACCGACGGCGCCAACCTCATCCAGTGGACCCGGACCAACGCCACCAACCAGCAGTTCCAGTTCGTGGACGCCGGTGGCGGCAACTACAAGCTGCGCGCGCGGCACTCCGGCAAGCTCGCCGACGTGCTGGGCGCCTCCACCGCCGACGGCGCCGCCGTGGTGCAGTGGACCGACAACGGCGGCGCCAACCAGCAGTTCAGCCTCGCCGACGCCGGCAGCGGGTACGTCCGGCTGGTCAACCGCAACAGCGGCAAGGTGGCCGACGTGCAGGGCGCCTCGACGGCCGACGGCGCCGGTGTGGTGCAGGTGAGCAGTGCGGCCGGCAACGACCAGCAGTGGCAGCTCGTCCAGGTCGACGGGGGCAGCGGCACCTGCACGCTGCCGTCGACGTACCGCTGGTCGTCGACCGGCCCGCTGGCGAACCCGAAGTCGGGGTGGGTCGCGCTCAAGGACTTCACCAACGTCGTCTACAACGGCAAGCACGTCGTCTACGGCACGACGCACGACACCGGGTCGAGCTGGAATTCCATGAGCTTCACCCCCTTCACGAACTGGTCCGACATGGCCACCGCCGGCCAGAACACGCTGTCCATCGGTGCCATCGCGCCGACGCTGTTCTACTTCGCCCCGAAGAACATCTGGGTGCTCGCCTACCAGTGGGGCGGGCCGACCTTCTCCTACCGCACCTCGAGCGACCCCACCAACCCCAACGGCTGGTCCGCACCGCAGACCCTGTTCACCGGCACCATCTCCGGTGGAGCTCCGATCGACCAGACCATCATCGGCGACGACACGAACATGTACCTGTTCTTCGCCGACGACAACGGCAGCATCTACCGCGCCACCATGCCCATCGGGAACTTCCCGGGCAGCTTCGGCTCGTCGTACACGAAGATCATGAGCGACACTCCCCTCAACCTGTTCGAAGCGCCCGAGGTCTACAAGATCCAGGGCCAGAACCAGTACCTCATGATCGTCGAAGCGCGGGGGACGAACGAGCACCGCTTCTTCCGCTCGTTCACCGCCACCAGCCTGAGCGGTTCGTGGACCCCGCAGGCCGCGACCGAGAGCAATCCCTTCGCGGGCAAGGCCAACAGCGGCGCCACCTGGACCAACGACATCAGCCACGGTGACCTGGTCCGCACCAACCCGGACCAGACGAAGACCGTCGACCCCTGCAACCTGCAGATGCTCTACCAGGGTCGCGACCCCAGCTCCGACGGCACGGACTACGGCCTCCTGCCGTACAAGCCGGGTGTGCTGACGCTGCAGCGCTGACCCGGTGACGCAGGGCGGGCTCGGTGCCGGACCGAGCCCGCTCGCGTCAGGGCCAGTTGTGCCGGCGCCGGTCGCGCTGGTACTGCAGAACACCGAACTGGTAGCGCCGGCGCTCGTCGATCCGCACCACCGCGTTGGCGGCCACGCCGCTCCGCACATCCGACGGCACCCAGCCGACTCCGGGTTCTTCGCTGTACTGCTCCTCCACCGGCTCGCCTTCCGGTGGTGTCCACACGCGGATCACGGTGAGCGGGTCTTCCACCGGGCGGCCTTCGCCAATGATCGCGAAGTACTCGTAGACGCGTGCTTCCTTCTCGAAGTACGGGCGGTGCCGCGCCACGAGGACGCCCTGGAGACGTTCAGCCTCTTTCTCGGAGATCTCCGTGGCTCTGGCGTCGGAAAAGAAGCTTCCGGCGTCGATGTTCGACAGCGTGAAGCCTTCACGCCACCGGCTGTCCCGGGGGTGGAAGTCCTCCTCCCGCCGGAACCCGTGCTTGCCGGTCCACCAGCGGACCAGGCTGGACACTTCGTCCCGGCTCCCGGGCCGGGCAATCGCGGCGTAGCCGAACCTGCCGCCGGGCGGCAGGTCGCCCCGGTACCGCTCGGCCTGGATCTCCTCGAAGCGCCGGCCCGCGGATTCGTCGATCTCCACACATTCACTGCGCTCGGACCACCCCCAGTTGCGCACCCATTCGCAGTTGATGCTGTAGACCTCTTCGATCACATAGCCGTTGCCGTCGTCCCATTTGCGGCCGACGCACGCCGGGTCGGCGACGGCCGGGTGGAACTCGCTCAGCAGGGCGTAGTACCGATACCGCGGGCCTTCGGGTTCGGTGCGCGCGCGGAGTGCCTGGATCGCCTCGAACCGGCGGGCGGCCTCCTCGCTGATCCGCACGGTCTCGCGTTCGCTCGCCCCGCGTCCCGCGACCTCCCTGCCCGGCTTGACGGCGTGCACCCATTCGAGGTCGCGATCGAGGTTCTCTTCGAGGAAAATCCCGGGAAGGAACTCCCACACCCGGACCACAGTGGACGGGTTGGTGACGTCCGGGTAGAACAGGTTGACGACCGCCCGGTACTCGTAGTCCGACGGCGGGACGGAGCTGACCGGCACGAGACCGAAGGTGTGGTCGAGTTCGCCCATGTGTTCCCCCAGAACAACCAGCCGGAACCAATTACTATCACGCCGCCGCGCTGTCGTCCTCCGTGAAACCGGTCACGGCGAGACCCGCGGTCGGCTAGGGTGACCGCGTGCGGATCCGGGCAAGCGCGCTCATCCGGAGTATCGGCGGGCGACCTGCCGTGCTCGCCGAGCTGAGCCTGCTGCTGCTCTGGTTCCTGCTCTTCGCGCGTCTCGATGCCGCTGTGGGCAAGGACTTCGCGGCCGCCAACGCCAACGCACTGGCCCTCCAGTCCGCGGAACACGCGATGCACATCGACATCGAGCGAAGCGTGAACGGTTGGCTGGCCGGGAATCCGGTCCTGAGCCAGTCGGCGGTGTACCTGTACCGGCTGTACTACGTCGTCGTCGCCGGTGTCCTGCTGTGGGTGTTCGTCCGGCACGCCGCCGTCTACCGCCAGGTCCGCCGGACGATGGTCGCGATGATGGTCCTGGTCCTGCCGGTCTACTGGGCGGTGCCGATGTCGCCACCGCGGTTCGCACTGCCGGGTACCGTCGACGTCGTGGCCCGGTACGACTTCCTGCACGTGGAGAGCTGGACGCGGCCCACCCACTACACGGCCATGCCCAGCATGCACGTCGGCTGGTCGCTGTGGTGCGCGTTCGCCGTATGGTCCGCGCTGCGGGGCACGCATCCGCGCCTGGCGCTGGTGCCATGGCTGTTCCCGCTGCTCATGGCGGCCGACGTGCTCGCCACGGGCAACCACTACGTCCTCGACATCGCGGGCAGCGTCACCCTGCTGGCCGCCTCCGTCGCCGCCGCGTCGCTTTGGGGCCGCCGGCTGCCGCCCCGCCGTCACTCACGGGACACGAGCCGCACCACCACGCCGACCATCCTGTCCCGCGGCACGAACCCGTAGTGCCGGGAGTCCCAGCTGGCCGGCCGGTTGTCCCGGCCAGGGCGCGCGCAGCCGGGATCAGGTGGTTCGGTGAACGCCATCCCGCCATGGTGGGCGCGATCCCGCGCCGGCGGGCGCGGTTGGCGAAGATGGCGGCCGTCACCAGCGTCGGCCCGTCACCCACAATCAATCTTCGATTACCGGCCTGACCGGAGAGAGAAACGGGTCCAAGCGCTGGCGTATTTCACCGCGAGCCATGACTCGCACCCGGAAAGCGCCAGGGCCAGGCGGCGTGTCCATGTCGTCCGACCGTTCGTACAACATGCCCCAAGACCCGGGAAAGCGCCGAGCGACGTACTCCAAGAGCGCGGTCAGCTCGCGCTCTTCGTCCCGGCGCCGGTTCGGCACGCCGTGCACTGTCAAGAAGTGCAGGCCGTTGAAGACCTTGAGTGCCGCCTCACCCGAAGACCAGTCTATTTCGGACACCTTCACACGCAGCTCGGCCAACAGGCCGTCAAATTGCTCGTCCTCGATTTCTTCCGGAGTTTCCGCCAGCCCAAACCAGCCATGAAATTCATACAATCAAATCACCCAAGCGGTCCGATGTCGACAACAGCCTTGATACCATACCGTCGCTCGTACTCAGCCAACTTGACGAGCACCTCGGGATCCGGCGGTCCCTCGAAGTGAAAGTACGGAATACGACCGGATCGAATGGCGAATGCGAACGTGCTCTTGGCCTGCTTGCGCCAAGAGCTGCCGATCTTGAGCCGACCAAGTCCTGTCCGCCGGCGGCGCGCAACGCCGCTTCGTCCTCGGCGCTGAGCGGGCCTGACTGCCCCTGCCCGCTCGCTTGCCGCCGCTGTTCCTCCTCGTTCTGACGGTCCGCGGCGAACTTGGCCGCGTCCGACGCCGCCTTGGCCGCTTCGGCGGCGTCCTTGCCCGCCTCGACGGCGACGGCACGGGCTCGCTCGGCGTACTGCTGGGCCGAGCTCGCGGCCGTGCTCGCCCGCGTGGCCGAAGCCCGGGCCTGGACGGCCGAATTCGCCGCGCTCCTCGCCGCTTGCTGGGCGCTCTGCGCCGCGTTCCGGGCCTGCCTCGCCGATTCGGCGGCCTGTTCCGCGGACTTCTGCGCCTGGTTCGCCGACTCGTTCGCCTGGTCGGCATAGATCTTCGCCTGGTCGACCTGCCGGCGGGCCTCGTCGGCCGCTGCGGCCGCCTCGGTCGCGGCGTTCCGGGCGCGAGCCGCGGCTTCGGCGGCCCGCGCCGCGTCGGCCTGGGCGTTCGCGGCGATGCTCGCGGCCTCGGTGACGTACCGGTGGACGTCGGCCGCGTGCGTGGTGGTGTCGATGTCGCGTTGTTCCGCCTTGAAACGCTCGGTGCCGAGGAAGTCCTTCAGGTACGACACCGGGCCGGCGAGCGCGGCCTCGGCGGCCGCCTTGACCTCGGGACCACCGTTCGTCAGGGCCTGGGTCACGACGATCCGGTCGTCGTGTTCGGCCGCCACGTACTGCCCGGTCCGCAGGAATTCGGCGACGTCGCCGGCGGTCCCGCTGAGGGCCCGGTTGGCGGCCTCCTTGGTCGCCGGGCCGCCGTTGTTGAGGATCAGCTGCGCGGCGATCCGGTCGTCGTCGGCCTTGCCGGGGTAGGCACGGTCCGCAGGAAATCGGCCACTCCTGCGTCCGCTCCGGCGAACGCGGTCAGCGCGGCCTGCTTGTACCGCGGATTGGTGGTCTCGTCGGCGAGCGCGACGACGCTGGCACGGTTGTCCTGCTTGGTGGAAACGGCCAGGCCGTTGCGCAGGAACTCGCGCAGGCCGGCTTCCTCGCCGCTCAGGGTCGAGGCGGCGGCGGCCTTGGTCCACGGGCCGCCGCTGTCAAGAAGCTGGACCGCCGCCTTGCGGATGTCGAGGATCACCGTCTCCGGCGCCGTGGCCGGGTTCGCCGCCTCATCCAGCAGCCGCTGGGTCTCCGCCGCCCGCTTCGCCGCCTCCCCCGCCTTCCAATCCCCCGCCGCCGTACGCGCGTCCTCAGCCTGCTTCGCCGCCTCCGCGTCCGCGATCGCCTGCGCCTTCTGCGCCTCCAACCGCGCCGCATCCGCATCACGAGACGTCTTCTCCAACGCCGCCGCCTGCGTCGCTGCCGTGGTCGCGGTGTCCGCCGACACCTTCGCCGCCGCCGCATACCGGCCCGCGGCATCCGCGTCCTTCTTCGCCTGATCCGCCGCCGCAGCCGCCTGATCCGCCGCAGTCGCGGCCGCATCCGCATGCGCCGCCGACGCGTTCGCCGCATCCCGCGCCTGCCGCGCCGCCCCCGCAGCCTGACCCGCCAGCGACTCCGCCGCACTCGCCGCCCGACTCGCCCCTCCCCAGCCCACGACAACACCCCGGCCGCCACGAGGGGACGCGCGCACGAGTTCCCAGTACGCACAAGAAAGAAGAGAGCGCTTACCGCCCTGGCCCCGCTCTGGATCTCCCCCAAAGCGGTCGAAAAGTAGCAGAGACACCGAACCGGCCGGAAGCCGCAAACGGGTGAGCACCACCTCACGAGTCAACCTGACAGACATTCATTGACGCCACGCCCGGAACGTGATCGGAGCCGGCTCGCGTCCGGCGGGCCGAGTCAGCCCAGCTGATCGAGCCGTTCGAGCCAACGGTCGAGCAACGCGGCCTCGGCCGACTCCAGGTTTTCCGTACCACTGAGGGAAAGTCGGTAACGCAGCTGCCGGGCGGCCGCGCCGACCGGGTCGGGGCCGGGCTGGGTCTCCGCGTCGGTGAGGATCGCTGCGAAGACCGCGTCTCGGGCGCGCTCCGACAAGGCCGGGTCGTCGTAGAGGGCCGGCTGGGCGATGCGGCCCAGGGCGACCCCCACGTTCGCCGACAAGACCAGCTGGGCCGCCTGGTGCGGTGTCGTCCGCAAGGCTCCGGCCGCGGCGCATCGCACCAGCGTCGCCTCGAGCAACTCCAGGATGCGCCGGTGGGCCGTCGAGGCCGCCTGGGGGCGGGGGGCGAACATCAGCTGGTAGAGCGCCGGGTTCTCGGCCGCGAACGACATGTGGTCGGCCCAGCCCGCATGCAGGTCGGCCACCGGGTCGCCGGTGACCTCCAGTTCCTGCTTGCGCCGCGCGTACCGGTCGAAGCCCGCGTCGGCGACCGCGTCGAGCAGGCCGCGCTTGTCCCCGAAGAGCCGGTAGAGGACCGGCTGGGTCACGCCGACCTCCTCGCACACCGCGCGGGTGGCGATGTCGCCGTCCGCGGAGCCGGCCAGCTGCCGCTCGGCCGTCTCCACCAGCGCCGTGCGCACCGTGACGTCGTCGGCCGGGCCTACCGCGCCGCGACGGCGGCGACGGGCCGTCTCTGTGTCAGACACCATGAATCGATGATACGACACCGCGCTAGCGTCGATTCGAGCTCCGTGCTACGGTTGTCGTATCATCGAAACGATGCGTAGATATCACCACTAACTCCAGCAAGGGAACGACATGCCTTTCGCCAACCTCAAGGTCCCCGCCGACACCCTGACGCCGGAGTCGAAGAAGAAGCTCATCGACGCCGTCACCGACGCGTACGTCGGTGTCTACGGTGAACGCGCCCGCGCGACCACCCTCGTGCTCGTCGACGAAGTCGCCGATGGCGGGTGGGGGCTGGGCGGCAACGTCCTGACCGCCGAGATGCTCGGCCGCAGCTGATCCGGCGCTACTTCTTCTCGAGAGTGCCGCTGACGTACCGCATGTCGCCCATCCGGGCGTCGTCGTCGCTCAGGGGCGGCAGGTCGTGGGCGGCGAGCAGGTCCCGGATCGTGATCGCGTCCAGCGCCCAGCCGCGGTCGGCGAGGTAGGGAGCCGCCTCGTTGCGCTCACCGTAATAGCGCAGGCTCGCCATGTCGGTGTCGAAACTCCGCGCACTCCAGCGCTCGGAAATGCGCCGCAGGCGGTCCTTCGTCCTGTCCTCGTCGCCCGGCCGCGGGTTGGGCTTGCTTTCGGTGGCCAGCCGGCTGCCCGGCGCGCTGAGTTCGGTGATGGTGTCCAGCAGGCGGTCCTGCGCCTCCGGCGGCAGGTAGCCGAGCAGGCCTTCGGCGCTCCACGCGACCGGCCGGGCCGGGTCGAACCCGGCGGCGCGCAGTGCGCCGGGCCAGTCGTCGCGCAGGTCGGCCGCGGCCACTCTCCGGTCGGCGGTGGGCTCGGCACCCAGTTCGGCCAGCGCGCGCGTCTTGAATTCGGCGACGCGCGGCTGGTCGACCTCGTACACCACCGTCCCGGCCGGCCAGGGCAGCCGGTACGCGCGGGAATCCAGCCCGGAAGCCAGGATCACGGCCTGCGTGATGCCCGCGTTCGCCGCTTCGAGGAAGAACTCGTCGTAGAACCTGGTCCGGATCTTCGCCACATCGATCCAGACCTCCTCGACGAGGTCGCCGGGCGGCACTTCGCCGCTCGCCAGCCGGGTGAGGAGGTCGACGCCGACCGCCCGGACGAGCGGTTCGGCGAACGGGTCGTCGATGAGCCGCCGGTCCGTGCGGGTCGCGATCGCACGGGCCGCCGCGGCCATCGTGGCCGTCGCGCCGACACTGGAGGCCAGATCCCAGGTGTCGCCCTCGCGCCTGGTGGAAGTCATGCGCTGCCCCGGCTTTCTCCCGGCTCCACACGGACAAAGCCGAAGATTCGTCCAAAGTGGAGGAATGCCCAGCTAGGGATTGTCGGTGTGCCCGCCGGTATGGGCCGGGGTGTACACCGGCTGGAGGAACAGGCTCCCGTACCGGTCGTCCTGGGACGTGGTGAGCGCTTCGGGCCGGGGCTGCTCGGCGACCGGGTGACTGAACAAAGTGTCCACTGTGGATTTACTGATGGAGTTTCCTTTCGCGGATGCCACCGGTTCACGATGGCATCGAGGACGTGGAGTGCGTCGCCGGGACGACTGGTCGCGGCTGATCACGATCGAGGTGCCGGACTGTCCGTGAGGTGGCAGGGCACGCCGTCAGCGGCCGCCACCGGCACACGAAGCTTCTCGGACACCCCCAGCCTACACGCCCGGCAGGTCGAGGAAGAACTTGCGGACGTCGGCGGCGAACAGGTCCGGCACCTCCATCGCGGCGAAGTGGCCGCCGCGGTCGAACTCCGACCAGTGCGTGATGTCGTACCGCCGCTCGGCCAGCGGGCGCACCGGCAGCGTGATGTCGTGCGCGAACACCGCCACCCCCACCGGCACCGGGCACGGCTGGGCGGCTCGCGGGGCGTCGTGGTGCAGCCGTGCCGAAGAAGCCGCGGTGGCGGTCAGCCAGTACAGCGAAACGTCGGTGAGCAGCCGGCCGTCGCCGATCCCCGAACGAGGATCCGTCCACTGGGCGAACCGCTCGGCGATCCAGACGAGCTGGGCGACCGGCGAGTCGGTCAGCGCGTAGCCGATCGTCTGCGGGGTCACGGCCTGCAAGGCCTGGTACGGCGGCCGGTTCGCCACCAGCTGCCGGACCTTGTCCAGCCGGGTTTCGTCCGATTCGGACAGCTCGACGCCGTCGCCCGGGTCCGGCCGCGTCGGCAGGAAGTTCACGTGCACCCCGACGACCCGCTCGAGGGCCACCGCACCGAGCGCCAGCGAGATGCCCGAGCCGAAGTCGCCGCCCTGCGCGCCGTAGCGGTCGTAGCCGAGGCGGCGCATCAGCTCGGCCCACGCCCGCGCGATCCGGACGACGTCCCAGCCGCGCTCGTGCGTCGGCCCGGAGAAGCCGTACCCCGGGATGGACGGGATGACCAGGTGGAAGTCGCGCGACAGCGGCTCGATCACGTCGGTGAACTCCAGGAACGACCCGGGCCAGCCGTGGGTGAGGACCAGCGGGAGCGCGTCCGGGTTCGCCGACCGGACGTGGACGAAGTGGATGTTCTGGCCCTCGATCTCGGTGGTGAAGTGCGGGAGCTCGTTGAGCGCGGCTTCCTGCTCGCGCCAGTCGAAGCGGGTGTGCCAGTGACCGGCCAGCTCCTTCAGCCGCGCCAGCGGGAAGCCGTAGTCCCACCCGGCCCCGGCCACTTCGTTCGGCCAGCGGGTGCGGGCGAGGCGGTCGTGCAAGTCGTCGAGGTCGGCCTGCGGGACGTCGATGCGGAACGGCTCGATCATGGCTTGGCTCCTGTCGTTTCTGTTGGCTCAACCAACGATAGCAGATTCGTTGGGTGAGCCAACCAATATCGCCTCGGTGCTACCATCACCGGCGATGAGCTGGGCGGGGTGGAAGGTGCGGTTGCGGGAGGTCCGCCCGGCGGACCGGCGCACCCTGATCGGGTTCGACCGGGACTCCGCCCGCGTCCGCGACCCGCAGATCGGCGGCTACCGCCACTGGGCGACGCACCGCAGCGGCGAGGACGGCTCCGGTGACGACTTCCACTTCGCGATCGAGACACTCCACAACCGGACGCTGGTCGGGTCGATCTGGGTCCAGGCCGACCCGGCTTCCGGGCGGTTCAGCTACGGCATCGGGATCGGGCCGCAGCACCGCCGCTGCGGGTACGCCGCCGACGCCGTCACGACCCTGCTCGCGGTCATGTTCGAGCTGCGCGGCTACCGCAAGTGCGAGGTCAGCGTCAACGGCGGCAACTTCGCCTCGCTGGCCCTCCACGGCGAGCTGGGCTTCCGCGAAGAGGGCAGGACGCGCGACACCGAGCTGCTCCGCGGCGAGATCCGGTATCCGGTGCTGATGGGGCTGACGGCGGACCGGTTCGCCGAGCACCGCCCGGCGTTCGTCGCCGCCCGAGGTCCGGTGCGGCCCTCACGGGGACGGCACTGGCGCACCCCACGGCGCGGACGGCACTGGCGCCCCGACCACCTGCGGCGGCTCCCCCGGCCGACCCGCTGAGACTCCCCGGCGCCGCGGCTTGTCGTGGGTGAGAAACAGGGTTCTAACACTGTTTCTCACTCACGACACCCGCCCCCTCAGCGCGCAAATGCCGCCACCGGTCCCGGCGCCGGAGACGCCGCCGGCGCGAACGAAACGACCACCGGGTCCGGCCGGTCGCCGACCCGGGCCTCGACCCGGCGCAGCAGACCCGCCGTGTCCAGCCAGTACTGGACCCGGGCCGCCTTCGCCGCCTCCTGAGGGTGGGCCGGCTGGGGTCCGTCGATGACGTCGACCGGGGTGTCGCCGACCGTGTCGGTGCGGACCCAGCGGGCCGAGCTCTGCCGGAGCAGCTGGACGTTGTCCGGGCGGTCCGTGCCCAGCCCCAGCAGGAGGCGCAGCGCCGTGTCGAGTTCCGGGCCCTGCTGGAGCGGCCGGTACTGCCAGCGGTCGGCCGGCGGCGGGTCGGTCGCCGTCTGGCCCGGGCCGCCGCGGAAGGCCACCGCGGACGGCGTCCACTGCAGCAGTCCACCGGACGCGTCGTCGTGGCGGCCGTCCGTGCTCATCTCCGCGTAGCCCAGGCCCTCGACGAAGTCCACCCGTCCCCGCAAAGCGATCCGGCCGGCGCCGGTCGGCACCGTGGCCGTGAAGTTCTCCGCCCGGAACCGGTAGTTCGCGAACCGGGCCAGCGCCAGCCGCTCCGCCTCCGCCGCGGACAGCGGCCGGGGCTGCGGGCCGGCGCCGCACGCGGCCACCAAGAGCACCGCGGCCAGCGCCGCCAGGCGCTTCACGGCTTGACCCCGGCGTGCTCGGCCAGCAGCGCGAGCGGCGGCACGGGGTAGCTGTCGAGGTCGACCGGCCCCGGCAGTCCCCGCGCCGGCCGCGGAGGCGCCGTCGCCGCGGCGGGCAGGTCCGGCTGCCTGGGTGGGGCGGCGACGTCGGGGAACGGCACGCCGCGGGGTGCCGGGGGCAGGGCGAGCCGCACGCCGGCGGCCTGGGCGAGAGGCGCCGGGCAGGCCATCGTCCCGGCGAGGCCGTCCGGGGCCGTACTCGTCAGGACGTTGTCCTGCAGGCAGTTGCCACTCCCCGGCGCCCGGTCCGAAGCGGCGTAGACGACGTCGACGCCGTTGCCGGAAAGCACGTTCCCGACCAGCCGGTTGTCCGACGGCGCCAGGTCTTCGGCCGACGCCAGCGCGATCCCGGCGCCGGGGTTGCCGGTGACCAGGTTGCGGGCCAGCAGGTTCCGGGTGCCGCCGGCGATGCCGATGCCCACGCCGAACCCGCCGTCGGCCTGCGCCGGGCTGCCCGGCTGGGCGTTCGCCGCGACGAGGTTGCCGACGATCGCGGCGTCCCGCTGCGGCACGAACGCCTCCTGGTAGTCCGAATTGGCCGACAGGCCCACCCGGTTGCCGACGAACCGGTTGCCCACCACGGACATCCGCCCGGACGCGTTCGTGCCCTCGTAGCCCACCGCGTTGCGTTCGGCGACGTTCCCCCGGACCGCGATGTCGCACGGGTTGCACTGGCCGACGTAGAACCCCGAGTCCGCGCTGCCGGAGGCGTAGCTGTGCTCGATCAGCCCGTGCTGGGAGTCGAACGCGTAAACGCCGTACAGCCCGTTGTTGCTCGCCGTCACGTACGAGACGCGGAAACCCTGCACCGGCGGGAACTTCGCCGGGTCGAGGCGGGTGTAGCCGTCGCTTCCCCTGGCCAGTCCCCCGGTCTCGTCGGCCATGCCGGTGACGAGGACGCCGTTGAGGACGTGGTCGCGGACGGTCAGGTTTTCCACCGCGACACCCGGCGCGGTGACCACGATCCCGTTGGCCCGGCGCACTTCGCCGTCGAACACCACCCGGTTCCGGTCGGTGCCGCGCAGCACGAGGCCGGGCACGGTGATCCGCACCGACTCGCGGTACACGCCCGGGGAGACGAGCACCAGGTCGCCCGGCCGCGCCGAGTCCACGGCCTGCTGGACGGTCGGCGCGTCCTGCGGTACCCGGATGGTCGCGGTTCCGGCGGCGTCCGGCCGGAACGACCGGTCGGCGGAAGCGCAGCCGGCGACGGCCAGCGCGCAGAGCAGGAGGACGGGAAGCGGACGCACGGCGAAACCATAGGAGTGTTCCGCACCGCGCAGCCCGAACGACGCGAAATGCCACCTGGTGGAGTGACAACCACCGGTTCCGCGGTGGCGAGGCGGCACAATCCGCGCGTGGCCACTCCTCCCCCGTTGTCCCGCCGCGCGCTGCTGCTCAGCGCCGGTGCCGCCGGCCTGCTGTCCGCCTGTTCCGCCCCGGCCGCCGCCTCGGACCCGGGAGTGGTGGACGTCTTCGGTGCGCAGCAGGCCGGGATCGCGCGGCCCGCACCGCCCCAGCGGCACGCCGACGTGTCCGTCTGGGACGTTCCCCCGGGCGCCCGGCTCGGCGCCCTCCTGGCCACGCTCGGGCGGCGGACGGCGGCGTTGTGCGCGGGCGGGGACGCCGCGCTCGCGGACCTCCCGCCCGCGCGGCTGACGGTCACGGCCGGGCTCGGCCCGCGGATCGTCGCGGCCGCCGGGCCGGACCTGCCCGGCGCGCAGGACCTCCCGGTGTTCCCCGGCGACGACGTCGACGACCACCACCGCGGCGGCGATCTTCTGCTGCAGGTGTGCGCGGACGAGCCTCTGGTCGCCGCCCTCGCGGTGACCGAGCTGACGGCCGGCACCGGACTGACCCCGCGGTGGCGGAAAACCGGCTTCCGCGGACCGTCCGCATCGGACGGTTCCGCGCGCAACGTCCTCGGCTTCGCCGACGGCATCGTGGTGCCCAAGAGCGACGCCGAGCTGACCGCCGACGTCTGGCTCGACGGCCCGCCCGCGGTCCGCGGCGGCACGATCGCGGTCGTGCGGTCGATGCGGCTGGACACCGCGGCCTTCCACGCGCTGCCGGTGACGCGCCAGGAGCAGGTCATCGGCCGCCGCAAGGCGACCGCGGAACCGTTGTCCGGCCCCGAACTCGACCTGGGGGCCAAAACCCCGGACGGCGAGTACCTCATCCCGGCCGACGCGCACATCCGGCGAGCCCACCCGCTCACCGTCGGCGCCGGAGTCATGCTGCGGCGGTCGTACAACTCCGACGAGGGCCTGCTGTTCATCTCGTTCCAGAAGGAACTGCGCACCTTCGTGGCCACCCAGCACCGGATGAGCGACGGCGACGCCCTCCTGCGCTACGCGACGACGACCGCGTCGGCCACTTTCCTGATCCTGCCCGGCTTCAGCGCCGACGTCCCGCTCGGCCACGGCTTGCTTGCGTGAACTCTGCAAACCCTCGTTGATCCACCACCCCGAAGCTGGATTGTGACTACGGCCGGCAGCACCGCGTCAAGGCGGGAAAGCGTGCCTTGACCCGGCACTACCGGCCGTGTTCTGGCTTCGTATCGGGGTGCCAGGGGGAGGTCTGGGTGGGGCGCCGTTCACGCCGGTTCGGGGTTCGGAAAGGGGCGCTAAGACTTTGCCGGAACCCTGGGGTGAAGGGTGGGCGCCCGGTCGGGCGCCCACCCTGACGGTCATTCGATCCTGCGGGACCGGCGCGCGGCCAGCAGTGCCGCGATGCCGGCGGCCACGGCCAGACCGCTCAGGCCCAGGAGCCAGAACCCGGGGAAACCGGTGCCGGCCAACGGACCCTTCTTCGGCGGCGTGACCGGAGCCGGGGCCGACGTCGGGAGCAGACCGGCGTCCGCACCCAGGTCTTCGCGCTTCGCCGGGCCGACGGAGAGCACCGGGGTGCACCCGTCGGACGGCTGGGCGTCGGAGTCCCGCAGGTCGTCGGTGCCCACGTCCGGCTGGGTCAGCTTGCGGCCGCCGGTGTCGAAGCAGACCTTGTACCCGCCGTCGGGAAGGTTGTCGAACAGGTACTTCCCGCCGCTGTCGGTCTTCGTCGACGCCAGCTGCTTGCCGGTGCCGTCCTTCAGCACGACCGGCACGTCCGGCACGCCCGGCTCACCCGGGTCCTGCAGGCCGTTGCCGTTGCGGTCGAGCCACACGAAGTCGCCGATGCGGTTCCTGGGTTCGACCAGGCCCGCGTCGAGGGTGAGGTCCTCGCGCTTGCCCACGCCGAGGGTGACCACCGGCGTGCACCCGGTCGCCAGGCCGGCGTCCGAGTCCGTGCCGTCGTCCCCGGCGTCCGGCTTGGTCCACTGCCAGCCGGCGTACTTGCCCGTCAGCTTCGAACGGTCGAAGCACACCTGGTAGGACCCGTCCGGCAGGTTGTCGAACGAGTACTTCCCGTCCGGCCCGGTGCTCGTGCCGGCGAGCTGCTTGCCGTTGCCGTCCTTGAGCACCACCGGCACGTCCGGCACACCCGGTTCACCCTGGTCCTGCAGGCCGTTGCGGTTCAGGTCGGCCCACACGAAGTCGCCGAGGCGGTTCGGCGGCGAAACCAGACCCGCGTCGAGGGTGAGGTTTTCCCGGTTGCCCACGCCGAGGGTGACCACCGGGGTGCACCCGGTCTCGGTGTTGGCGTCGGAGTCCTTCCCGTCGTCACCGGCGTCCGGCTTGGTCAGCTTGTAGTCGGCCACCGGTGCCGGCAGGTGCGCGATGTCGAAGCACACCTGATACGACCCGCCCGGCAGCTTGTCGAACAGGTACTTGCCGCCGCTGTCGGTCTTCGTCGTGGCCAGCTGCTTGCCGTTGCCGTCCTTCAAGACCACCGGCACGTCCGGCACACCCGGCTCACCAGGGTCCTGCAGCCCGTTCGCGTTGAGGTCCTTCCACACGAAGTCACCGAGGCGGTTCGTGGGTTCGACCAGGCCCGCGTCCAGGGTCAGGTCCTCCGGGCGGTCGATCCCGAGGGTCGTGACCGGCGTGCACCCGGTCGCCGGGTCGGCGTCGGAGTCCTTGCCGTCGTCGTCGGGCACGTCGGGCTTCGTCCACTGCCAGTCCGCGTAGGCCGGGGGCAGCTTGGCACGGTCGAAGCACACCTGGTACGCGCCATCGGGCAGCTTGTCGAACAGGTACTTCCCGTCCTGGCCCGTCTTCGTGGTCGCGATCTCCTTGCCGTTGCCGTCCTTCAGCACCACCGGCACGTTCGGCACGCCCGGCTCGCCCGGGTCCTGCAGGCCGTTG
>NZ_NMUL01000026.1 GCF_002234595.1 Amycolatopsis vastitatis | reverse complement strand
CGGTTCAGGTCCGCCCACACGAAGTCGCCGAGCCGGTTCGCCGCGGCGATCAGGCCGCCGTCGACGGTGTGGTCGACCGAGCCCGCCGGGCCCATCGTCACCTTGGCGGTGCCGGTGGCCGGGTCGACGTCGGAGTCGATCGTCGCGTCGCCCGCCTTCGGCACTGTCCACTTGATACTCGACAACGGTGGAGCGCCCGGCAAGGCAGCCGGGTCGACGCCCGAATAGTCGAACTTCACCGTGTAGCAGGTGCCGGCCTTGAGCCCGTCCGCGGCGCCGAAGTAGTACTCGCCGTTGGCTCCGGTCGTCTTGGTCGCCAGTGCCGCTCCCTTGCCGTCGCAGGGCAGCAGCAGCACCTTGACCCCGGCCACCGCGGGCTCGGCCGGGTCCTGGATGCCGTTCGCGTCGGTGTCGAACCACACGCGGTTGCCCAGCTGGACCGGCGCGCTGTCGCACAGCGCCTCCAGGTCGGCCAGGCCGTTGGCCTTGGCCCACCCTTCGGTCTTCGAGTCGTTGATCAGGTAGCTGTTCGAGTAGCCGGCGTTCATCATCGTGCCGTCGGCCCGGTCGAACCAGCCGACGCCGCCGGTGTTGATCGCCGTCGGATCCATCACCGTCGCGGGCATCCGCCCGGCCCCGAGCACCACCGCGAGGGCGCCCTGGGCGGTCTCGTTGTGCGGCTTGCCGTGCTCGGTGTCGCTGAAGTACTCACCGGGGTAGTACTCGACGACGTCGGTCGGCTCGCCACCGCCGTTGGCCGTCGCGTTGTTGTTGTTCGGGCAGCCGGAAGTGCCTTCCCAGACGTAGCCGCCGGCCTGCTTGCAGACCCGGTTCAGGTCACCGCCGCTGACGGTGTCGTACTTGTCGGGGGACCCGGCGAAGGGCGGCATGTCGTGCCCGCCCTGGTCGCCGAAGCGGTCACGGAAGCCGAGCACGAGGTCGCCCCCGGCTTCGGCGCGGATGTCGGTCAGCAGCGGTTCCGGACGCGTGATCAGGTGCCCGGCCTGAGGCGCGGGCGCCTGGTAGGTGGCCTGCCACGGGTTCCAGATGTGGGTGTCACTGCCGTTCCACAGCGCGTCGCCGCGCTTGAAGTCCAGTTTCCGGTCGACGAGCACCGGGCCGAACGCGCCCGCGGCGGCGTCGAACGCGCGGATCACCACCCGCATGTCGGCCGTCTTCTGCGTCGATTCGCCGGAGCACACCCCACCGACGAAGACGACGCCGTCGTGCACGCCGAGGCCGCCCGGCCGCCAGTCACCGGCCGCGGGGCAGTCCGGGTTCGGGATCGCGTAGCTCGCCTTCGGCGCGGCCGCGGTCGCGGCGGTGGCGTCGTAGAGGTAGAGCTTGCGGTCGACGAGGTTCACCACGAACAGCGTCGTGCCGTCCTCGCTGATGCGCATCGCGCCGAGGCTTTCCTTGCCCACCACGTCGGCGAACGCGCCGTCGAAGTTCGTCTGCATGGCGTGCGCGGTGTTCCCGGCCCCGGGCACCTTGGTGAAGAGCTTGGTGCTCTTGGCCGCGGTGTCCGTCACGTAGATGCCGCCGGTCCCGCCGGGGCCGTAGGCGGTGGCCCGCTTGGCGAACGCGCTGGAGAAGACGCGCTTGTCCTGCTTGCGGTACGCGATCCCGTAGACCGTCCCGGTGTCACCCTGGGTGGCCAGCGCGGTGGGGGCGGTCGTGGTTCCCCGCGCGGTGAACGGGAAGCTGATCAGGGAACGGGCCTTGGTGTCGATCCCGGGCGCGATGCCGTTGCGCTGGCAGGCGGTGACCAGTGCCGGGTTGTCCTGGCAGTAGTCGGCGGGGTTCCACACCCCCATCGTCAGGTCGGCCTTCTTGCCGCCGGAGACGTCGACGAACGAGGTGAGGCTGCTCAGCCCGCCGCCCGCCGGGGCCGGCTTCAGGTACGGCATCGAAGCGGGAATGCTCGCCTCGACGCGGTACTTGCCGCCGGCGAGCCCCGCGGTGGCCAGCTTGACGGTGCCGTCGCCGCCGGTGGTCCCGGTGGCCGTGCCACCCCCGGGGCCGGTGGCCTTGACCGGGATCCCGGCCACCCCGCCCTCCAGGGCCGGCTCGTAGTTGCCGTTGCCGTTGATGTCACGGACCACCCGGACGGTCAGAGTGCCGTCGGAGGCATCCGCGACAGCCGGCCCGGCCGGTGCCGCCAGGGGGAACACCGTCGAAGCGAGCAGGAACACCGCCCCGAAAGCTGTCAGTCTCTTCAAGTCTCACTCCACAAGCCGGGCCGCGACGGCCACTGTCCAATGCAGACGGTTGCGGTGAGTTTAAGAGCCGGGCAGAGTGAGTCACCCGGTGAAGACGGGTGAATGAAAAGCCGGTTTTGATGACTTCAAACCACACGATCGAGTGAGATGTCGCCCACCGACCGGGCTAGCCACGGCAGGCAGCTGCCGGAGAGAGAGGACACCTCCCACTCCGCCAATGCAGCCCGGCACGCTACGACGCGAAGGCGCCCGACTCGTCGCCGGACGTCACAGTGGCCTAAGAAACCCCTATGCCGGTCCCCGGGAATCCTCATGCCGATTTCCCGACCGGAAATCAAGCGCCCGGACGGCGGCAATAGCGAAAGTTTCGAACCGGTTCCCAGCGGGGAATTCCCGATAACGAGCAGTCACTCGACGGTAGCGGTACGATAACGACGTCGGAGCCGAGAGTCGTCCGATCGCCCTGACGGGACCCGCAGCGGACTGCCAAGCCCACGCCACGCACCGTGTTCGCTGTAGCAACGGACAAGCCCGGCGCGACTGCAAGTCATGGCCCTTCTCCCCGGATTCCGCCCGGACCCCGTGAGCACGGGCAAAACCACTCGATGGAGGGTCGCGTCCGACTTCGAGGACACGGGGCGAGGCCTTATCGTGCGAGAGATGTCATGCTCATGCTTCTGCACGTGCACTCCAACGGGTAACCGGTGCACCTCCGTACTACGGTGCGCCGTTGAGCAGGGTGTCACGTGGGACTCAAGTGAAGGTATGAGAGTGACAAAGCCGCTTACGGAGAAGCGCAGCGCGACGAACTCCACTTCGCGCCCGCCTACCCGTTTTACCCGGATCGAGGGCACTGAACGGGCAATGTTGCTGCAGGCAATGCGACAGGCTCCGATTATCGTGCTGCCGGTGAGTTACCCTGCCGCCAATGGGAAGAAGCCTGGAGAGCGACCACCGAAGCAAGGTATGGTGGGACGCTCCAGATCGTCGTACGGCGTTGAGTCACTCGGCGGGGAGCGAGCGAATGAGCGCTGAGATCGAGCCTGACAAGCCGGCGGTACCGATCACTCGCCGTACCCCGATAAGCTGCTCGTCGCCGGCGCCGTACACGCTTCACGACACCCCGCGGCAACTCCCGCCCGCGCCGCCCTTGTTCGTCAACCGATCACAAGAGCTGACGGCCATTTCCGACAAGGTGCGGAAAACGAAGGGCAACCGGGCGGCCGTGATAGTGCTGAGCGGGCTCGGCGGAGTCGGCAAGACCGCGGCGGTGCTCAAATGGGCCCACCGCCACCTCGAGCGCTTCACCGAAGGCCAGCTGTACGCCGATCTCGCCGACTACCGGCGCCCCGGCGGCGTCGAGCTCTCCGAGGTACTGGGCAGTTTTTTGCGCGTCCTCGGCGTCCGCGAGGACTACTTGCCCGCGTCCTTCCCCGAACGGGCTGCGATGTTCCGGTCCCGCACCCTGTCGAGACAGTTGCTGGTCGTGCTCGAAAACGCGGACCTGGCGGCGCAGGTGCGGCCGTTGATCCCGGGTTCCGGCCGCAGCGTCGTCTTGGTCACCAGCCGCCGCAGGCTGGGCAGCCTCATCACCGAAGGGGCCGAATTCATCGACGTCGCCCCGCTGACGGTTTCCGACAGCAAGCTGCTGATGGCGGAAATGGTGCCGGAACTCCCGGCCACAGACCGCGCGGCCGTCGGCGACCTCGTCGAGCTGTGCGGCGGTCTCCCGCTCGCACTGTGCGTAGCCGGCGCCCAGCTGGCGCTGCGCAAGCAGTGGTCCATACCACGCCTGATCCGCTACCTCACCGACGAGCGGCAGCGGCTCGACAGGCTGGCCTTCGAGGGCGAGGAGGGGGTGCGGTCGATGTTCGACGCGGCCTACGGCGAACTGCCGGACGACGCCGGAAGAATGTACCGCCTGCTGGGACTCCACCCCGGGCCGCAGTTTTCCCTGGACGCGGCGGCCGCGACGGCCGGGCTGACGCCGAGTGCCGCGGACGACCTCCTGGGCGTCTTGCTCTCTTCGAGTCTCCTGCAGGAACTCGGCAACGACCGCTACCGGCTGCACGACCTCGTCCACCTGCACGCGCGGGCCATGGCCGAGCGTGACGAGACGAAGGAAGCCAGCGATACCGCCGTGGAGCGGATGATCGGCTGGTACGCGCGCGCCGCGGCCGCAGCCGACCGGGCCGTGATGGGCGAAGGCCGCTGGCGGGTCTTCGGCCGCGTACCCGCCCAGTCGGAGCCCCGGTTCGACAAACCGGCGGCGATGGAATGGTTTTCGGCCGAGCAGTCCCATCTCCTGGCGGTCGTCCAGGAAGCCTGGCGTCGCGAGATGTTCGAGACGGTGTGGTGGCTCTGCGAATCGTTGTGGGCCTTTTACTACAACACGAAGATGTATTCGGACTGGCTCGAAACGCACCGGCTCGGCGTCGTCGCGGCACATCGATGCGGCAACGGCCCCGCCGAAGCGCGCATTCGCAACCAATTGGCGCGGGCGTTCATCGAACTGCGCGATTTCGAATCCGCCGACGAGCAGCTGACGGCGGCGATTTCGGCCGCGGAAGGCGATCTGCGCTCGGAAGCCGTGGTGGTGGAGTCACGCGGGCTGCTGTTCCGGGCTTTGCGCCGGTACCGGGAATCGGAAGAAAACCTGCGGCGCGCCCGCGACCTCAACCGCGTGCTGGGCAGCGACCGCGGCGTCGCCATCCAGACCTGCCAGCTCGGGGACCTGCTGGTCCAAGCCGGACGCCCCGACGACGGGCTGCGCACGCTCACCGAAGCGATGTCCATCGCGGAACGGATCCACGACAGCATGTGCACCGCGAAGGTCGGGATCGCGCTGGGGAGCGCCTACGAAAGCCTGGAGCGGTTCGAGGACGCGCGTTCGGTCCTGCGGTCGGCGGTCCAGACGACCCGCGACAGCCGGCTACCGGTGAAAGAGGCCCAAGCGCTGGAAATCCTGGTCAAGGTGGCCCAGCACGACAACGACCGCGAACTGCTGCAGCACTCCGCCCGGCGGCTCGTCCAGCTCTACGAAGCGGCCGGAAGCCCGTTGGTCAACGTGGCCAAGAGCCTGCTCGAAAGCGACCCGTCCTGACCGCTGGATCACGGCGCCGGGGTGAAGCCGAAGTGCTCGACCTCCCCCGGCCGGTAGCTGTAGGTCGCGCATCCCGGCCGGTCGAGCGGGTCGCCGTTCAGCCACCGGCGGTGCAGCACAGTGGCCGCGGCGAACACGTCGTCGCAGGCGACGTCGACGCGAGGGCCGCCACGCCAGCGCACCGCGATCCCGTCCGCGTGGCGGTAGGCGGCCACGCAGGCGCTGGGCAGCTCGGTCGGGACCCGGCCGCCGGCGATTCCGTTTTCTTCGGACGGGGTCAGCGTCGCGTCCACCCACTTCTCGCCCGCTGCCTTGGCGACCGGGTATGAGCGGAGCAGGATCTCGCCGTTGGACAAGGTGATCTCGTCCACCTCGGCATGATCGACGACCTGACAGACGTCTGCGTCCGGTCCCGCCCACGAAGTCCGGGCGATCCGGGGACAGCGTTCGATGAGGACAGTGCCGTCGTCGCCGGTCCTCGTGACGACGACCCAGGCGGTGATCCGGCGGCCCTTGATCAGCTCGGGATCGCCGACCGGCGTCATCCGGGGCGGATCGGGCAGGTCGGGCAGGCCGGCGAGGGTCCGGACGACGAACCGGAACTCGGCCAGCGACCGGTTCTGCTTCTGGAAGATCGAGTTCGCGATGTCCTGCGGGGACAGCAGGCGGGGGCCGCTCAGGTGGACCTCGATCTGGCGGCGGAGATCTCCCTCGAGGTCGAGCCGGGTCGCCTGCTCGCACAGCCGCGCCAGAGGCGATTCCGGCACAAGTTCCTTCCGCCCGTCGGCGACCAGGAGGAACCGGCATCCGATCGACGCGGCGTAAATGGACAACGAGGAGTGATCGCCCAGGCAGATGTCGGCGGCGACCAAACCCGGCTCCCACGGCGTCTGCGGCGGGACGATCACCAGCCCGCTGTCCAGCTCGTCTCGGAGCTTCGCTTTGATGCCGGCCGGCGAGTCGGCGAACCAGACGTTCTGATGCATGATCAACAGCACCCGGTACTGATCCATCGGGAGCTGCGCGAGCAACTTCATCGGCAGGCTCGCGGCGCTTCCCACCGTGCCCCACTCGCCCCAGGTCGACGTGACCGCGACCAGTTTCTGGCCGGGGAGGATCCCGAAGCGGTCCCGGAACTCGTCGCGCCTCGGCCGTGACGCGGCGATCCGGTCGAACACCGGGTCGCCGATGACCACAGCCCGGTCGACGGCCTCGGGCGCGCTCTCCCGCAGCCGCACGACCTGTTCCTCGTGGGACACTCCGATCGCGCTGGCGTACACCGTGCCGGCCTCGGTCGTCAACTGGCCGTCCACGAGGCCGGTCGCGAACCGGTCGCTCCCGCTCGACCAGCCGACCCGCCGGTTGTACCCCGCACCGTGCGGGACCACGAAGACCAGGCCGCGGAGCTCGCCGAGAGCCGCCGTCGCGTGCGCCGCCAGGATGACGTCGAACCGGGTGGTCTTCGCTTCCGCCCAGGTGAGCACCTCGAAGCCGAGCTGCTCGATGTGCGGCCCGAGCCCGCGGGCGAACTTCGATCCTTTCTCGACGACGAACTTGAGGTGCGGCGGGTCGGGGTAGAGCGCCTCGCGCAGGGTGAGCATGCGGTCGAGCGTGGTGAAGGTCCGGACCACCATGAGGACCGAGTAGGACGCCCGCAAGGTCCGGCAGTCTCGGCCGTCATCGTGCCGACCATCCACTCGCCATGCCCCGATCGTGCGTGCTTACTCACCAGTTGCTACTACGGGTAGCAGATGGTACTACTATGGACCTATGGCGGACCGCCACCTGGCAGATTTCCAGACTGGCGTCTTGCTCAACGGTCACCAAGCTAGCAGGCAGTGACCGGGCTGGACCAGTAGAGAGGGGGCTGATCATGCTCGGGGGACGCAATCCGGTCACCGAACGACGCAGGCTGCTGGCCGAACTCAGGCGCTTGCGCGCCGCGGCAGGGCTGACGCAGAAGCAGGTTTCCACCCATCTCGAGTGGTCGATGTCCAAAGTGATCCGCATCGAAGGCGGCACCGTCGGCATCTCGATCACCGACCTGAAAGCGCTCCTGGCACTCTACGGCGTCCAGGACCCCGAGGTGGTCGAGAACCTCGCCGGGGCCGCCAGGGCCGCTCGCGAAAAGGCGTGGTGGGACGACCACCGGCCACATGTGCACCCCGAGCTGATCGACTTCATCGCCGTCGAGGCCGCGGCGACCAGCATGGCGGAATACCAAAACTTCATCGTGCCGGGCATCCTGCAGGTCCCCGCCTACATCCGCGGCGTCGGGAAGGCCTTCGGCTCCAGTGAAGAGGCGATCGAGCGCTCGGTCTTCATGCGCACCGAGCGCCGCCTCCTCCTGACCGAGTCCCAGCCGCTGGAAGCCCGGTTCATCCTGGACGAGGCGTCGCTCCGCCGGACGATCGGGTCCGCCGACGTCATGCGGGAGCAGCTCGACCTCCTGGTTGAGCTCAACGAACTGCCGAACATCACCATCCAGGTCGCCACGCTCGACCGCGGCGTGACCGACGGCATGCAGTCCACCTTCACGCTTTTCGAGCTGCCCGACCAGGATCACGTCGTGTACCTCGACCAGCCCGGGTTCCGCGTGCTCGCGCGAACGGACCCCGACGAGGTCGGCCGGTACCTCGACGCGTTCGACAAGCTGACGGGCCCGGACCACGCCACCCCGCCGGACGAACTCAAGGCGACGATCAACCGGATCCGGGCGACCCACTAGCCGAAAAACCCCGAAACCCGGCGCATTTTCGAAAAGGGAGTAGAATCGGGAGGCTCTGAAGCACGTCCATTGGCCGGGGTGCACACTCCGGCCGATCATGGGTCGGGAGGGCCTGATGACCGGACGATTTGAAGCTCCCGTAATCGAGGTCGACGAACGGGGCCTTGCCTGGCACCGGAGTTCCCGGTGTCACCCGACCACCGAACCGAAGTGCACGGAAGTGGCTCTGGACGGCAAGATCGTGCGCGTTCGCGACGCCAAATCAACCCAATCAGGTGAACTGCACGTCAGCCGTACGGGGTGGCGCGCACTCCTTCGCCGACTGAGCGCGCCGCTTGATTCACCCGAGGGATGATCCGATTCCCTGAGCACCCCAAAACGACGACTCCGGCATTGACATATCCCGCAGCCGCCACCGGCGAAATGCACATGCCGATGCACGGGAGCGGCCGAACCCCGTTTTGTCAGCTTTTTGTCCAAATTCCACGACGCCGCAACTTGAATCATCGGCGCGGCGCCCACGGCGAGAGCGGTCACCGGGAGGCCCCGGCCGGGGCCTCCCGGTCCGGTGGGCGGTCAGCCGTCGGACTCCGCCGACGGCAGGTAGGCGCCCGGCACCTGGTCCGGGGCGTACACCCGCGGCTCACCCGGGTAGGGCAGCTGCCAGCCGTGCGTCTGGTACCACGTGAAGTGGTTCATCTGCGCGGGGTTGGCGTAGTCGGCGACGGCGTTCGGGCCGGTGAGACGCTGGTGCGTCGTCCACTCCTGCCACTGCGCCGCCACCTGCCGCTTGTCCGACGGCACCGCCGACGACGGCACCGGCGCGGCGGCCGGGTTCGCCGGCGCGGGGGTGTCCGGGCCGCAGGACGGCTGGGTCGCCAGGCCCGCCGTCAGGGAGGTCCGGTTGGGGACCGCCGTGAACGGCGTGTAGTCCGGCTTCGGCGTGAACGCCGCGCTCATCGGCGTCGCCGCGCTGTCCTTCTGGTTCATCGGGTGGACGCCGAGGATCTGCTCGATCGTGCGGATCATCGTGATCTGCGAGTAGTAGTGGCTGTCGACCACGCCGTGCTGCGCGTACGGGCTGATGATCTGCACCGGCGCCCGGTGGCCGTCGACGTGGTCCAGACCGGCCTGGGAGTCGTCCTCGACCACGAAGATCGCCGAGTCCTTCCAGTACTGGCTGTGCGAGATCTCGTCGACGATCCTGCCGACCGCGAGGTCGTTGTCGGCGACCTGGGCGGCCGCGTTCGGCGGGCCGCCGGTGTGGTCGCTGGACAGCCAGAACATGTTCAGGTCGGCCGGTCCGTGCTTCTCGAAGTCGTCCTTCCAGATCTGGTAGCGGTAGACGTCCGGCACCGAGGTGTCGAACTTCGGGAAGGCCGGCACCGAAACGTCGTTCAGCGACGGGATCGGCGACGACGACACCATCGGGTACGCGCTCGGTTCGCCGGTCGCGGCCATGTTCTTGGCGTCGCAGTACAGGTTCTGCCAGCTCGCGCCGTCCGGCTTGGTCAGGAACTGCTGGAACTCGCCGAAGTCCCGCACCGACTTCCCGGCCGCCTGCGCGCCGGTCCAGAGGAAGCCGCTGCTCTGGTGGCCGAGCGCGTCGTCCTCGGTGTCGTAGCTGCGCAGGTACTCCCCGGCCGAAGACTCGGTGTACTCCGGGTTGTCGGCCTGCATCAGCCAGTTGTGCCCCTCGGCGGAGTTCGTGCCGATGTCGTAGGTGTTGTCGTACAACCCGAACTGCCGCTCGAGGGCGTGCTGGTTCGGCGTGACGTTCTCGCCGAACTGCGTCACCGAGGGGTCGCCGTTGCCGCGCGCGTCGTCGCCGAAGACCTGGTCGTAGGTCCGGTTCTCCTTGACCAGCAGGAAGACGTGCTTGATCGTCGACGGGTCGCCGAGCCGCGCCGGGACCGGCACCGGGCTGCGGTGGCCGTTGTCGTGGGCCACCTGGACCGAGCCCGGGGTCCAGCCGTTCTGCCGGAACACCTTCGCCGTGTACCCGCGGATCGCGCGGTCGTCCGGCAGCCGGAACCGCTGCACGCTCGACGTCGTGTCGTGGGTGCCGTGCCCGGCCGCCGTCGTCGGGCGGCGGGCGTCGATCCCGCGGGTGTTGGAGACCACGACGTCCTGGCCGGACGTGGTGATCGCCGTCGGGAAGTAGTCCGTCGGCAGCAGGCCGACGTAGCTCACCGGCTCCTGCGCCCGGCTGTAGCGGTAGACGGCGACCGCGTTGGCGCGGCCGAGCGTCACCAGCAGGTGCCCGTCGCCGGTCAGGGTGACGCCGTCCGGCTCGTAGCCGACCGACGCCTCCGGCCACGGCTGCGTCGCGATGGTCTGGACGACCTTGTCGCAGGTGGGGTCGATGACCGAGACGGTGTTGCTCGCGGTGTTGGTGACGAACAGCGCGCCGTTCTTGGCGTACACCGCGGTCGGGTGCAGGCCGACGTCGATGCTCTTCGGCGCGGCGGCCGGGCTCGCCAGGTCGATGACGCTGACCGTGCCGCTGGTCGTGGCGCCGGTGAACCGGCTGGCGGGCACCTGGGTGTTGTAGGAGTTCAGCGTCGGCTCGCCGGGCCGCGCCGGACGGCCGCCTTCGTTGCTGACGTACAGCTTGTTCCCGACGCGGACCAGGTCGCGCGGCGCGTTGCCGACGGCCCAGCTCCGCTTGATCGCGCCGGTCGCCGCGTCGAGGGCGACGACGCGGTTCTGCCCGTTGACGGCGGAGTACACAGTGGACCCGTCGGGCGAGAACACCGCCTCCGCGACCAGCGCGTGGTTGGGCCCGTCCGCCGGGATCTTGACGGCCACCGGGGCCGCGACCGTCCCGTCGGGGTTCACCGTGAACCGCGTGTACCCGTCGGTTTGGGCCAGCCACAGCGTCTTGCCGTCCGGGGAGTACGACGGTCCTTCCTGGCCCACGTCGTTGCCGGGGATGCGCAGGTTCGCCGTCGCGGAGTTGCCGACGAGCTGCTGCACCTTCCAGCTCTTCAGGTCGACGACGGTGAGGGCGATCCCGCCGTCGGTGGTCAGCGCGGCGAGGTGGCTGCCGTCCGGGCTGGCCGAGGACGCCATGATCTTGCCGCCCGGCACGACGAGCCGGTCGCCGATCGGGTCGAGGTACTGGTCGGCGGCGACGACCTGGCCCTGGCCGGTGACCTGGCCGACCTGGTCGTCCCCGAACTGCTGCGTCGAGGCGACACCGGCGCCGGTGCCCGTGGCGACGAGCACGAGCGTGGCCGACCCGGCCGTCGCGAACCGGAACCGGTGCCGGACGCGGCGGTCCTTCCCGGCCCGCCGTCTGCGGCGTACTACCTGCATGGGCTCATCCCTTCGTGGTGGAGAGCAGCTCGACGTTGGCGTCGAACTGCCAGAGCGGGTTGGGCTGGTCCCCCGCCGGGGTCCGCACCTGGAAGTAGCCGTTCACTTCCTTCGGCCCGTCGCCGTCGGCGACGTACCGCCCGTCCGAGGTGACGTCGAGCTGGTAGATGGCCGTCCCGGTGGCGTCGACGCCGGGGAGGTGCCAGGAGACGACGCACCGCCAGTCGTTCCCCGGCCCTTCGGGCGCGACCAGGCCGTCGCCCTTGGTGCACGCCGCCGTCGCCGCCAGCTTCGCCTCGGTGACGTCGGGGCGGCCGAGCTGCCCGGTCTGCAGGCGGTACAGGTGGGCGAACGCCGTCGCGACCGACTGCTGCACCTTGGCCTGGTCGATCCCGGACCCCACGGACGGCGTCGCGGCGGCGATGATCCCGGCGGTGGCGGCGAAGAGCACGGCCAGGGGAAGCGCGGCGAGGGCCCGGCGGCCGGAGCCGTCGTGGGCCGGGTTGGTGAAGTCGCGGCGCACGAACAGCCGGTACGCCAGCGCGGTCGCGAGCACGGCCCACGCCAGGCCGACCCCCACGCCGATGAGCAGCGGGCCGAGCTGGCCGGGGTCGGTGAACAGGCCGTTCCACGCGACGAAGGCGTAGCTGGGCAGGGCGAGGCGGACGGCGACGGGCAGCGGCAGCAGCTGGGCGAGCGCCATCGCCAGCGCGACGACGGCGGGCAGCAGCAGCCCCATCGGCGAGCGTCCGCCGAGGACGGACCCGAGCAGGCCGAGCGCGGCCAGGGCCAGGGTCGGGGCGAGCACGCAGACCCAGGCGAGCAGGACCCGCCCGGCGGCGTCGCCGGGTGTGAGGAGGTGGCCGTCGAAGCCGACGAGAGCCCGGTTCCCGGCGGCGAGGAGACCGCCGGCGGTGCTGGAGACGGCCATCCCGGCGACGAGCACGAGGAGGACGGTGAGGCTCGCAAGCGCTTTCGCGGTGAACAGCCGGCTCGCCGACCGGACGGCCACCAGCAGGTGCCGCCAGGTGCCCAGCCGGTCTTCGGCGGCGAACACGTCCCCGGCGACCACCGACGTCAGCAGCGGAAGGGCGTAGGTCCCGGCGAAGCCGAGCATGACGAGCGGCCCGGCCCAGCCGGTGGCGTTCATCCAGCGGCCGAAGAGGGTGTCGACGGGCAGCGAGCTCTGCTCGCTCACCGCGGCGACGAAGAGCGCGGGAGCCAGCCAGCAGGCGAGCACGAGCAGCCGGATGCGCCACGCGGAGAACAGCTTGACCAGCTCGAAGCGGTAGGTGCGGGCCACTGGGACGGGACGCGCGACGGCGGTGGTCATCGGGTGCGCTCTTCCTGCTCGGTCAATGCGAGGAACGCCGCTTCCAGCGGCGACACGACCGGCGCCAGCTCGCGCACCGCGACGCCGTCCCGCCCCAGCCGCAGCACCAGTTCGTCGAGCGCGGAGACGAGCGCTCGCACGACCACGCCCTCGGCGTCCCGCGGTGCCCCGGCGAGCTTGATCCCCCGCGTATCCGCGATCACCCGCCGGGCGGCGGCGGGGTCGGAGGTGCGCAGCCGGTACGCGAGCTCGCCGTTCTCCGCCGACAGCTTGGCGAGCGGGCCGGTGAAGACCACCCGGCCGGTGGCGAGGATCGTCACCTCCGCGCACAGCGCCTCGAGGTCGTCCATCCGGTGGCTGGACAGCACCACCGCGGTGCCGCCCGCCGCGAGGCGGCCGAGGACGCCGTGGACGTGCTTCTTGCCCGCCGGGTCCAGGCCGTTCGCCGGCTCGTCGAGCACCAGCAGCCGCGGCTCGGTGAGCAGGGCCGCGGCGAGGCCGAGCCGCTGGCGCATGCCGAGGGAGAAGCCGCGCACCCGGTCGTCGGCGACGTCGGCGAGCCCGACCTCTTCGAGGACGTCGCCGACGGTGTGGCCGCCGAGCTTGGCGAGCGCGGCGAGGTTCTGCCGGGCGGTGAGCGACGGGTAGAGGCCGGGGCCGTCCACGAACCCCGCCACGCCGGCGGGAGCGGCGAGCGCCCGGCCGACCGGCGTGCCGAGGATCTCCAGCCGGCCTTCGTCGGCGACGGCGAGGCTCAGCAGCAGGCCGAGCAGGGTCGTCTTGCCGGCCCCGTTCGGGCCGGCCAGCCCGTGGATCTGCCCCGCTGCCACGTCCAGGTCGACGCCGTCGAGCGCGACGACGTCCCCGAAGCACTTGGTGATCCCGCGGGCTCTCACTGCCAAGGGTGCGTCCATGGGTCCCTTCCGTTCCCGGCCTGCGCGGAGAAACTTAGGTACCGCAAATGAAGGCGGCGGGCGCGCGGAGTGAACTGACGCGGAACGGGAGCCGACCGGCCGTGGCCGGACCGGTGAAATGTCCGGGTTGCGTGCGGGCTTTACCCTCGTCTTGCCTTGACGCGGGTGCGGGCCGGCCTCAAGCAGGCCGGCCGGTCACCGCGGCGGCCGCGCCAGCCCGTGGCCCACGGCGTAACGCATCGCCTCGACGCGGTTGCGCACGCCGATCTTGGCGAACGCGTTGTTGATGTGCGTCTTGACCGTCGACTCGCCGATGACCAGCTCGGCCGCGATCTCCCCGTTGCTCAACCCGGCGGCGATCAGGCCGAGCACCTCGGCCTCCCGCGCGGTGAGCCCGCCAGGCAGCCCTTCCTTGCGCGGTACGGCTTTCGCCACCGGGCCACCCGCGTCGGAAAGCGCGTTCGCGATCTGGCGCGAGACGCCGGCCCCGAACGTCAGCTGCCCGGCGGCCACGGCTCGCAGCGCGACGCCGATTTCGCCCCGGCCCGCGTCCTTCGTCAGGAACCCGCGTGCCCCGGCGGCCAGCGCACCGGCGATCGACTCGTCGTCCGAATGGGTCGTCAGCACCACGACGGCGACGTCCGGGTGGTCCCGGGCGATCAGCCGGGTCGCTTCGACCCCGCCCGGCACGGGCGTGTTCAGGTCCATCAGCACGACGTCGACCGCGTCGAGCCGGCGGAGGAGTTCGAGTGCCCGCGCGCCGTCCGCCGCCGAGCCGGCGACCTCGACGTCCTCGAGCGGGCCCATCAGCGCGACCAGGCCTTCCCGCCCGGCCTGCTGCTCGTCCACGACGATCACCCTGATCGCCCGCGGCTCCCCCATGATCCCCCTTCCGCCGTCGCCCCGAGGCAGGCTACCACCGCTGTCCGATTTCGTGGACACTCCATTGTGGAGGGTCCACCTCGACCGGGTGCCCCGGAATCAGGACAATGGCGGGATGCTGACCCCAGAGCTGGTGAAGACCCACTGGTGGCGCGTGGCGCTCGTGGTGGCGGCGGTGGCCATCGCCGCGTTCGCGCGGGAAGCGCCGTTCGCGGCGGTGTTCGCCCTGGTCCCCGTCATCCTGTGGTGCTCACTGGCGCCGTCGCCCCGGAGCGGGATGGTCGTCGGGCTGGTCCTGCTGGCGCTGCTGGCCTGGTTCGTGGTTCCGCGCGAACTGGGCCTTTCCGGACCGTGGGTACCGGCGAAGATCGAGGTCTACTGGCTCTACACGACGCTGGCGGCGGTGGTGTGCGCGATCGGTGCCCGGCGCGGCGCCGGCCGGTTGACAACATTGGTGGTCGCCGGGTTCGTCGTCACCGGCGGCGTCCTGTTCTCCGAGTGGGATGCCCCGCCCGGCGACGAAGGCGTGTCGCCTTGGCCCGCGCAGCTGCAGACCGCCGAGAGCATCGACTGCGGTTCCGGCGGCTGCTGGCGGGACATCACCGCGACCGGCGACCACGCCTCCGAAGTGCTGCGCGAGCACCTCACCGCCCGCCACTTCATCCCCGCGCCGTCGGTCATCTCGAACGCCGAACTGCTCTGCCGCACCACGGGGCTCCTGGTGACCCACAAGGCGTGCGCCAGGCTCTACACGTTCACGGAGACCTCGGCCCGCGTGGAGTGGTACGTGAACTAGAAAGGTGGTGCGGCGGCACCGGAACCGCCGCACCACCGCTCCCGTCAGCCCGGGGCGACCGCCCGCCCGGTCTGCGGCGAGATCATCCCCGCGCACAGCCCGCGGTTCCGCAGCGTCTGGGCGATCCGGGGAATCGCGGCCAGCGTGTTCGCCGGCCATTCGTGCATCAGGATGACCTGCCCGTTCGTGAGCCGGGCGTTGGCCGCCACGATCGCGTCCACGCTCGCGTTGTTCCAGTCACCCGAGTCGACGTCCCAGATGATCTGCCGGAGGCCGTACTTCGCCTCGACCGACTGGACCGTCGCGTTCGTTTCGCCGTACGGCGGGCGGAACAGCCGTGGCGTGCCACCGCCCGCGGCCGAGATCGCCTGCTGGGTCCGGGAAATCTCGGAATCCACCTGCGCCTGGCTCTGCTGGGTCAGGTGCGGGTGCGTGTAACTGTGGTTGCCCACCCACATGCCGGCGGAGACCTCGGCACGGACCTGGGCCGGGTACGCGGCCGCGTACTGGCCCTCGTTGAACATGGTGGCCCGCAACCCGTTCTGCCGCAACGCGTTCAGCAGGGCGGGGGTGTGGGCGTTCGACGGCCCGTCGTCGAAGGTGAGGCCGACGTACCCGTTGCACGTAGCGGCGTGCGCCGGGGTGACGGCGACGGTACCCGCCACGGCCATCGCCACGACGGCCATCGCCGCGGCGGCCGGCAAAGTGCTGCGAGGTCGCATGGGTCAGCCCACCGAGATGTTCGAGTTGCCGCTGCTCTGGTAACCCTCGGTCGCGAGGATCATGTAGTAGTTGAAGCTGCCGAGCCGCATGCCGGCGCGGGCCCACGCGTCGAAGTGGTTGCCGGTGGTGATGGTGCCGCCGGTCCGCCGCTGCTGCCGCACGCTCCAGTACTGGTTGAAGGTCTTGTTCCCTTCGACGGACGGCGCGTTGTAGCGGGTGGTCTGGTAGATGTCGTAGGTGCCGCCGTCGCTGGTCACGGTGCCCTTGTACGTCCCGGTCGGCCGCCAGCTGCCCCAGTTGTCGACGATGTAGTACTCGACGAGCGGGTTGGACGTCCAGCCGTAGAGCGAAAGGTAGCTGTTGCCGGAGGGGTTGAAGCTGCCGGAGTAGTTCACGTTCCGCCGGCTGCCGTTGCTCCAGCCCTTGCCGGCGACGAAGTTGTTGACGTTGCTCCAGTTCGTGCGGTAGTTGCCGCCGGAGCCGAGCGTCATGGAGACCGACCCACCACCGGCGCTCCAGAACGAGTAGTAGTACCCGTTGTTGGTACCGGTCTGGTTGGTGGTGATGACGGTGTCGGCTCGCGCCACCCCGGGCACCAGCGCGGCAATCACCGCGAGCGCGGCCCCACCGGCGAACACCCTGAAGCGGTTCTTGGTACGCATTCTTCCTCCTCGTCGAGGCCCGGCCAAGATGGCGAAAGCATGCGATCACCGACGAGGGTGGGGCAATCACTTTCGGAAAGTTTCGACCGTGGCGGAGAGTGTCCGCGACGATCGCGTGAGTCAGGCGAAGGGGTCACGCCGGGCCCGCAGCAGGCCCCGCGGTCGCGTGATCGTCGGGGCGGCGAAGAGCCGGATCCATGCGCCGGCCGCGCCTTCACCACCCGAGACGGCGACGGACCGGTACGCCCGGGCGCCGCTGTTTTCGCTGTGCCGGATGACTTCGTCGAAGAACCAGTCCGAGGCGATCACCGCCAGCACCGCCGCGGCGTCCGCCAGCGCGCGCTTGAGCTGCGGCGCGTCCACCAGGTGCTGGGCGTGCAGGATCGACGACCCGGTCACACCGTACTCGTCGTAGGACACCTCGCCGGCGTGCAGCGCCAGCCTGAGCCGGAAGCGTTCCTGCGGGGGATGAACCCCGTTGTGGGTGGCCAGTTCATCGGCGAGGGCGCCGAGGAGCAGATCCGCGAACAGCGTCTTGGTGACCTCAGCCGAGGCCAGCACGAGCACACCGTCGCCCAGATCCGAGTAGCGGCAGCCACCCCACGGGATCCCGGCGGCCGCGAAGGCTCGTTCGAGTGAGCGGTACATCCCCCGCCGGACACGCAGCCGGTTCGGGTTGGTCCGGCTGCGCCTGCCGAACCCTTCGACATCGACGACGACAACGGTGCAGTGCGCGGTGTCCAGCTCGACGCTGCCCCGCCAGTCCACCGAGCCCGGCCCCGCCCCGCGCAGCGGCGCGATCCCGATGGCCCCGGGAGCCCACCCGGTCCGCACCCGTGCCTGCGCGTGCGTCCGCCCGCCGGGCCGGGGCACCGGCGGCCTCGTCGCGTCGGGATCGGGCATCGTGCGTTTCCTCCGCCGAGCATCAGCCGATCGGGAACGCGTCGTCGGCGCGTGTCACCGTGCACTGATGTCTATCCTCAGCGTACGTAAGCGGTGATGGCGCCGGCACCACACTGGTACCATTGTTCGGTTACCGTAACCACGTACGTCCCTCGCAGCTGCGTCTGCTCGTGCAGAAGGTCGTGAACATGGGTGCCCTGTCCGGCCACTTCGGACACTAGCGGAGACCGACGTGTCCGCGCCCGCATCTCCGGTCGTCGCCTCGTGGGAACTCGCTCTTCGCCTGAAACGGCGTCGCGAGCAGCTCGGCGTCGAGGTCAGGACGATCACCGAGACACTCGGCTTCACCCGCAACTACTGGTCCGCGGTCGAGAACGAGCGCAAGATCTTGTCGCTGGAAAGCCTCACCCGGATCGTCGAGCTGTTCGAATTCGACGACGAGGAGAAAGCGGAGCTGCTCGCCCTGCGCGCGGCGGCCAAAGAGCGTGGCTGGTGGACGCGGTATTCCGCGCTTTTCGACAACGAGATCCAGCGTCTCTACGGGTTGGAGCAAGGCGCACGCGGTGTCCGGGACTACGAAAACCTCCTGGTTCCCGGGTTGCTGCAGACTCCCGACTACACGAGAGCCATCATGATGCCCGACGTGACCATGCGCCCGGTCGAGGTCGACCAGCGCGTGGAAGCCAGGCTACGTCGCCAGGCCCGCCTCTTCGACGAGAACGATCCGTTCACCTTCACGGCGGTCATCAGCGAAGCGACCCTGCGCCAGCAAATCGGCGGCCCGCGCGTGCTGCGGAACCAGCTCACGCACCTCGCCACCCTGATCGAGCGGCACCCGGGCAAACTCGACATCCGGGTGATCCCGTTCACCGCGACGGCGTGCGGGCTCTTCGGGGGAGCCACCGTCGTCCTCATCGATTTCGACAATCCGCAGCTGCCCACCCTGGCCTGGCAGGAAACCGTCACCACCTGGGGCATCATCGACGACCCGACGCAGGTCCGGAATCTCACGACCACGTTCGAGGACGCATACCGGCTGGCGCTCGACGCGAGGGCCACATTGAGAATGATTCACCATCACAGCAAGGAAATCGATTGACAAAGCAAATCTCGATCCCTGCCCGCCGCGTCCGCGCAGGGTGGTTCGTCAGTAGCTATTCCAACGCCGGGGGCAGCTGCGTCGAAACCAGTATCTCCACCGATGTCACTCTGGTCCGCGACAGCAAAGATCGCCGTCCCGACTCCCCGATCATCGAATTCACACCAAAAGCCTGGAAATCTTTTCTCAACGTCGTGACACGGGAGGATTCCTGACCTCGGATACGTGAGGCGCGGGGATGGGGGTGCGGCCGGAAACCCTCATCCCACCGCTCGCAAACCTTCCGGCCGCGACTGCTCACCGCACGCGCAGAAGACCGTACCTGCGCGGGTCGTTGTCGTGCCCGAAAACGTGGAAAGATTCGTACCTACGCAAGGACTTCATGTGATTCGGCAGATATGTGCTCACCACACCACGAGCAACTGCGGTGACTTCACCGCCGTGTGCAACTCGTGTGGCGCCACCCTAGTCCGGGACACCCCGGACTGCCGACCCGACTCGCCGGTCATCGCGCTTCCGGCCACTGCCGTGGCTGCGTTCCGGCTCCACATCGAAGCGCAGCGGGGCGAGGAAGCCGGTGAGGAACGCTCATCCGAGCGGTGATCATCCGGCCGGCTGCCGCCGGGCTCCGTCCCCCGATCCCAGCAAGCGAACCCAACCATGGGCCGCGGTTTCCTTCTCCTGGACCAGCACCTGCCGGAAGAGGTCCGGCCTGCTGACCGGGCTGTGGCGGATGATCTCGTCGTAGAACCAGGCCGACGCGATCAGCGCCAGATCTCCGCCCGCGCACGCCACCGCGTCCTCGAGCACCCTCGATCGCAGCAGCCGGAACGTGTGCACGATCGCGGCCCCGGTCGTGCCGTGCACGTCGTAACTCACCTCTCCCGCATGGAGAGCCACACGAAGCCGGATTCGTTCCGGCCGCACGCGGGCAGCGTTGTGGACGGCCAGGAATGCCGTGAGCTCGGCCGGGACCAGCTCGGTGAACACCGCCTTCGGATAGCCCGCGGGCACCAGGATCAGCACGCCGTCGCCGAGGTCGGCGCGGTGGCATTCTTCCCACTCCACTCCGACGGCCGACAGCGCCTGCTCGGCCACGCGGTAGATGCCTGCCCGGACCGCCAGCCGGTGCATTGTCGTCCGGTCGGGCGCGGAAAAACCCTCGATGGCGAGCGCCAGAATGGTGTGGTGCACCGGATCCGCGACCGGCTCGGCCGAGCAGTCCGGAAACGGCCGCTTCCGCATTCGTCCGGTCCATTCCCTCCACGACATCTGACCTCCTCCCGCCGGGCCACTCGTGTCGGGATGATCGTGAACGCCGGTGGTTGACGCTTCGGTTGCCGGTTGCTGGACAAATCCTTGACAGCCGGTTGACCTGCGCCGAACCGGCCTGCTCCGCGGGTTACTGTGCTGGTCGAGAAGACCTTGCCGGCAGGCCAGGGGTGAACGAGGAAGCCCGATGGAGTTCCGGATCCTGGGGGCTGTCGAGCTCCGGCTCGGCGACCGGAAAGTCGCGCTCGGGCGCGCGAAAGAGCGTTCGCTGCTCGGTGTGCTGATGCTCCACCACGGCAAGGTGGTCAGCCTCCGGACGGTCACCGAGGCGCTCTGGGACGACAACCCGCCCGACCACGCCAGGAAAGATCTCCAGGCCTACGTCAGCCGGCTGCGCGCTTCCCTGCGCGGCTCCGGTGTTTCGGCGCGGATCGTCACCCAGCGGGCCGGTTACCTGTTCCTCCCCGGCGACGACGATCTCGACTACGCGCGGTTCAAGACCCTGGTTCGCGACGCCGGGATCGCACGGCGGGCCGGGCGGCTGGACGAGGCCGCGGCCGCGCTCAGCGAAGCGATGGACCTTTGGCGCGGGCCCGCGGTCGAAGACCTCGGCACCGTCTGGATGGAGCGCAAGCGCGAAGACCTCGACCGCTACGACCGCGTCGCGGGTTACCAGGCGTTGTGCGCCGTCGAGCTCGAACGTGGCCACTTCCGCGAGGTGCTGCAGACCCTCGACGTCGCGATGGTCGAGCACGAATTCGACACCGAGTACATCGCGCAGCGGCTGACCGCGCTCGACGGTCTCGGCCACTACGAAGAATTCGACGCCTACTGGAAAGAAGTCTACGACCGGTCGGCCCGGTCGTTCGGCACCGGGCCCGCCCGTGAACTGCAGGAACTGCACCGGCGGCTGCTGCAGTCACGGGATGCGCTGGCGCCGGCGGATCTCCACCGCACCCAGGCCGCACTCCGTGCGCTGCCACCCGCCCAGCTGCCGTCCCGGGTCAGCGAATTCGTCGATCGCTCCGCGGAGCTCGCCCGGCTCGACGAGCTGCTCCTGCGCTCCCGCGTCGGTGGCTCACCGGCAACGCTGATCATCGCCATCACCGGCCCGGCCGGGGTCGGCAAGACGGAGCTCGGACTGTGCTGGGCGCACGGCATCCGCGACCAGTTCCCCCACGGCCAGCTGCACGCCGACCTCTCCGGGTACGGCACTGCCCCTCCGCGCGATCCGGGCGAGGTCCTGGGTGAGTTCCTCGACGCCCTGGGCGTCGCGGCGTCGGCGATGCCCGCGAGCCTGAGCGCCCGGACGGCGATGCTGCGCACCCTGTTCGACGACAGCCGGGCACTGTTCTTCCTGGACAACGCGCGGGACTCCGGGCAGGTCGTGCCCTTGCTGCCGGGCAGTGCCCAGTGCGTCGTCATCGTCACCAGCCGGCACCGGCTGAGCGACCTCGTGACCCGCCACGGCGCCTATCGCCTGGAGGCCGGGCGGTTCACCGAGATCGAGGTGGCCCGGCTGCTCGCCGGCCTGCTCCGGGACTCGCCGGTCGCGCCCCCGGAGCCGGCGACGGTCGTCGAGCTCACCGGCGGTACTCCGCAGGCCGTCCGTACCCTCGCCGAGCTCCTGCCCGACACCGGGGGACTACCGAGCCCGGCCGAGCTGCTCCTGGCCGGCGAACTCGCGTCGGGAACGATCCTGACTTCGCTGCTGTGGTCCTGCGACGCGCTCGGCCCCCGGGCCGCCCGGCTGTTCCGGCTGCTCGCGGTCCACGTCGAATCCGGCATCGGCGAGGAAGCGGTGTGCGCCCTCGACGGGACCGACGACGAGACCACCCGCGGCGCGCTCGCCGAACTGGCCGCCCGCTACCTCGTCATCAGGGAAGACGGCCGCTTCCGCATGGACGCACTCACCCGGGCGACCGGCGAACGCCTCGCGCTCGTCCACGATCCGCCGGCCGACCGCTTGCGCGCGCAGGCACGGCTGCTCGACTGGTACATCGCCCGCGTCCAGGAGGCCGCCGAAGCCCTGGCACCCACCCGGTGGCGCGGTGCGGATCGGCCGCCGGACTACACCGCGGCCAAGGCGTTCCTCGCCGAGGAGGAAACGTATCTGTCCGCCGCGATCCACCGCGCGGCGAGCAGTGACCTGGCCCGGGCGGGGACATTGCTGCGGTTGCTCCGGCCCCACCTCGATTTCACGGGCGCCGGATGGCACGAAACCGCCCAAGCCGTCTTGCTGGCCGCCCGAGCCGCGAAAGCTCTCGGTGCCGAGGGCCAGGCACTGACCGCGCTGGCACGCATCCACCAGGTGCTCGGCGATCCGGTGAAAGCCGAGGAATCCCTCCAGCTGGCGAGCACGATCTTCCGCGTCACGGGCGACAACCGGTCATCGACCGAAGTCCTTCTCCTGCTCGCCGGTCACGCGGAGGACTCCGGTGACCCGGCCTACGCCGAGTCCTGCCTGCGCCAGGCCCTGGAACTCCAGGACGGCCTGACCGAACCCGCACAATGCGCGGCGGTGCACGGTGCGCTCGGCGCGCATCTCCGCCGGCGGGAAAGGCTCGAAGAGGCAGCGCGGTACCTGACCCGCGCGAAACTGCTCTACACCGAACTCGGTGATCACCGGCGTCACGCCGCCATGGCGCTGGAGCTCGGCCTCCTGAGCCGCCGGGCCGGCCGGACGACGGAGGCCATCCGCTTCCTGACCGAGGCAGTCACGTTGCACGACCGCCACCCCGCGGACCACGAGCGGACGCTCACCGCGCTGGTCGAGCTGAGTGAGGCCGGCTGCGACGCCGGCGAACACGGCGATGTCCTGCTGTACGCCCGGAAGGCACTCGGCATTTCCCGGTCCTCCGCCGACCGCGGCCAGGCCGTCCGCGCGCTGGTGGCCTTGGTCCGTTCCCTCGCGGCCACGGGCCGGCAGGCCGAGGCGTGGAACGAATCCCGCCAGACCATCGCGCTCGTCGCCGAACTCGACGGTCCGGTGCACGAACACGTCCGTGCCGAGTTCGGCCGCCTCGGGCTGTGGCCCGCGGGACCCGGCCCGTGAGACCCGCCTACTCGCGCACGCCGATCGCATCGATCGGCCGGGCTCGCAGCGTCACCCGCGTCGCCACCCCGATCGCCACCATCCCGAGCGCCGCCGCGCCCGCGATGATTCCGAAGTAGACGGACGGCGGTCCCGCCGGAACCACGTTGCCGCGCAATCCGATGTTGAGCAGTGCCAACGGAACCAGGGCCACCAGCGTCCCCAGTGCCATGGCGATCCCCACCGTGGCCAGCGCCTCGAGCCGCATCATGTGGGTCACCTGACGACGCGTTGTCCCGACCAGGCGCAGCAGCGCGAACTCCCGGCTTCGCTGCGCCGTCGTCAGGACCAGCGTGTTGGCCACGGAAATCGCCAGATACCCGACGATCACGCCGGCCGCCACAAGGTTCAGGTAGAACTGCGCCTGCCGTTCGCCGCCTTCCGGGGCGGCCGAGGTCGGGGTGGTCAGGGTCAGGCCCGGGTAGGGCAGTGCCCGCAACGCCGTGGCCACCGCGGCCGCGTCGGCGCCGGGCCGGCTCCGGATCAGCACCGAGTCGTCCAGACGGCCGCCGACGTGCTCGCGGGCCAGCGCCACCGGCAGGACGAAGTCGCCGAACGCCAGGTCGTGCGTGTACGTCGCCACCAGCCGCAGCTTCGCCGGGACGCCGTCGCCGAAGTAGAACTCGACCTCGTCGCCGAGCTTCTTGTCCAGCCAGTCCGCTTCCGAGCGGCTCAGCGCCACGGTGTCGCCGGTCAGGTCCGTGAGCTTCCCCGCGTCGACGCCCAGTTCGAGGGCGCCGCCCGCCTCCTCGGCCGCCAGGCCCTGGGCCGGCGTCCGCTGGACCTCGACGCTGTCGCCCAGCGTGCTCGCGGTGATCACGGACGTCCGCACCACCGGCGTCGCCGCCGCCACACCGGGCACCTGCCGGGCCGCCTCCGCGACCTCCGGGGAAACGCCGCCCGGGGCCGCGAGCACGTAGTCGGCGGTCGTCGACCGCGCCGTCTGCTGCTCGGCCGCCGCCGTGGCGGCCAGCGGGCCGTAGAACATGGCGAGGGCGAACGCCACCGCGAGCATCAGCGGCGTCACCGCGGCGGCGACGCGCCGGGCGTTCGCGTGGGCGTTCGCGCCCGCCAGGTACCCGCTGATCCGCCACACCCGCGCCAGCGCCGGGGCCAGGAACCGCACCACCAGGCCGGTCACCTGCGGGCCCACCACGGCCAGCCCGATGACCACGACCAGCGTCGCCATCGAGGACACCGCGGCCGCGATGTCGCCGCGGAGGAACAGCGGGACGAGCGCGCCGCCGAAGCCGGCGAGCACCAGGCCCCAGCCGGTGAGCAGCCGGCCGCGGCCGAGTTCGCGCCGCTCCACTGCGGCCTCCCCGAGCGCCTCGACCGGCCGGATCGACGACGGCCGCCGCGACGCCGCCCAGGCCGCCAGCCGGGCCGCGCCCAGGCCGAGCAGCACCGCGGCGAGCAGCGGCAGCGGGCTGATCGCCAGCCCGAAGTCGGCCGGGATCACCCCGATCGCGGCGAACGCGTCCCGCAGCCCGGACGCCACCACCAGGCCCAGCGCGCTGCCCAGCACGCCGGCGACCAGCGCGACCAGCGTCGTCTCGATGCCGATGAGCTTGCGGATCTGCTTCGGGGTGGCCGCGACCGCGCGCAGCAGCGCGAACTCGCGGCGGCGCTGGTTGATCGTCAGGGCCAGCGTGCTCGCCACCACGAACACCGCGACCAGCAACGCGAACCCGCCGAACGAACCGGCGATCGCCAGCAGCAGCGTCCGCGTCTGGCTGACGTCGAGGAACTCGACGCTGCTGCGCTCGACGCCCGTGGTGACCTCCGCGCCGTCCGCGACCGCCCGCACCCGGTCGGCCAGGGTTTCCGGCGTCACCCCGGGGCCGGCGAGGACGCCGATCGCGTGCGCCCGGCCGGGCTGCCCGGCCAGCTCCGCCGCCCGTTCCGGGGTGAAGAACAACGCCGACTGGCGCGACACGCTGTCGACGACACCGCTCACCTTGAACGTCGCCGGCACCGACCGCGTCGTGATCCGCACCTGCCCGCCGATGCCGACGTCGGCCCGGCGCGCCAGGTCGGCGTCCAGCACGACCTCGTCGGCGGCCGCGGGCGCGTCACCGCCACGCAGGGTGAACGGCGCCAGCGCGGCCGCGTCCCAGTTGTGGCCGAGGGACTCCGGACCGCCGAGCACCTGCCCGTCGCGGGTCACCACCTGCGCCGGGAAGCTCTGCTCCGCCACCGCGGAACGCACGCCGGGCACGGAGGCGATCCGCCCGGCCAGCGCCGCCGGGACCGTGGGCTGCTCGCCGACCTGCTCGAAGGAAAGCGCGTCGGCGCCCGGGGGCCGGACGGTCTGGGCGCCGCCGACGACGACGGCCGCGGCGGCGTACCGCTGCGTGGGGACGCCGGCGCGCAGGCCGGACTCCATGAGGACACCGCACGCCGCCACCAGGGCGGTGCCGCACAGGATCGCGATGAACGCGCCGGCGAACCCGCCGAGCCGGGTCCGGATCGTCTGCCAGGCCAGTGTCAGCACGCTCACCACTCCCCGAGGTGCGTCATCCGCTCCGCCACCCGCTCGGGCGTGGGGTTCGGGAGGTGACCGGCCAGCTTGCCGTCGGCCAGGAACAGGACGCTGTGCGCCGCCGAAGCCGCGACGGGGTCGTGGGTGACCATCAGGACGGTCTGCCCCATGCCCTCGACGACGGCGCGGAGCAGGTCCAGCACCTGCCGCGCGGTGCGCGTGTCGAGGGCACCGGTCGGCTCGTCGGCCAGCACCACCTCGGGCCGGGTGACGAGCGCCCGCGCGATCGCGACGCGCTGCTGCTGCCCGCCGGACAGCTCCGCCGGACGGTGTTCCAGCCGGTTCGCGATCCCCACGCCGTCGACGACCTGCCGCAGCCACCGCGGGTCCGGCTTGGTGCCGGCCAGCCGCATCGGCAGCGTGATGTTCTGCAGCACGTTCAGCGACGGCAACAGGTTGTAGGCCTGGAAGACGAACCCGATCCGGGTGCGCCGCAGCCGGGTCAGCTCGTTTTCCTTCAGGCCGCCGATCTCGGTGCCGCCCAGCAGCACCTTTCCCGACGTCGGCCGGTCCAGCCCGGCCGCGCAGTGCAGGAAGGTGCTCTTGCCCGAGCCCGACGGGCCCATGACGGCGGTGAACGTCCCCCGCGCGACACCCGCCGACACGCCGTCCAGCGCGGTGACCGCGCCGTCGCCGGAGCCGTACACCTTCCGCACCCCGGTCAGCTCCAGCGCATACGCGCTCGTTGTGGTCATCTCGATCCCCTTCGTTTTCTCATCAGGAAAACTAGGTTCACGGCGGCCGCCGTTCGATCCCGTGGAGGGGAGAATCGGGGGTAGCGCCAGCACCACCACGGTGGTGGGGTGGGACACTGCAGGCGTGACGACCCGCTTGCGCGAGTGCTGGTCGGCGGTGCGTTACCTCGCCGTCGGCGCCGGCACTTCGATGCTGTCGATCTTCGCGCTCGCCGGGCTGTTCGCCGTCCTGCTGCTGTGCCCGTTCGGTGTCGGCATCCCGGCGCTGGCGCCCGCGATCCAGCTGGCGCGATGGCCGGTCGGGGTCGACCGCCGCCGCGCGCGGGCGCTCGGCGAGCCGATCCCCGAGCCGTACCGGGACGGCTCCCCGCTGAAGGACCCGGCCACCCGCCGGGATCTCGCGTGGCTCGCCCTGCACGCCGCGACCGGCATGCCGGCCGGCGCGCTGGCGGTCGGCCTGCCCCTCGGCGTGGTCCAGCAGGTCATCACGGCCTTCGCCTGGCCCGCGGTGCCCGGCGGGATCGAAGGCTCCTACGGGGTCGTGGTGAATTCGTGGCCGCTGGCCGCGCTCACCCTCGTCGTCGGCGCCGCGATGGCCGCGGCGACCCTGCTGCTGCCGCGCGTCGCCCGTTGGCAGGCTCGCACCGCCCAGAAGCTGCTCAAGCCCGCCCCGGGCGTCGTCCTGGCCGACCGGGTCGCCGAGCTGACCGCGACGCGGGCCGCGGCGCTGGAGGCGCACGGGGCCGAGCTGCGCCGCATCGAGCGTGACCTGCACGACGGCACGCAGGCCCGGATCGCGGCGGTCGTCCTGCAACTCGGCGTGGCGGACCAGCTCTACGACCGCGACCCGGCCGCCGCGCGCGACCTGCTGGTCAAGGCGCAGGACACCGCGACCGACGCGCTGGCCGAGCTGCGCACGGTGGTGCGCAGCATCCACCCGCCGCTGCTGAGCGAGCGCGGCCTGGCCGGGGCGGTGCGCGCGCTCGCCGAGCAGTGCCCCGTGCCGGCCGCCGTCGACGTCGCCTCCGAGGCCGGCCGCCCGGCCGCGGTCGAGGCGGCCGCGTACTTCGTCGTCGCGGAGGTGCTGGCCAACGTGACCAAGCACGCCGAAGCGTCCCGTGTGGACATCACGCTCGGTGGGACGGATTCGGTGCTGTGCCTGGAAATCCGCGACGACGGCCGCGGCGGCGCCGACGAGTCGCGCGGCAGCGGGCTCGCCGGGATCCGCCGCCGCGCCGAAGCCTTCGACGGAACCCTCACCCTGACCAGCCCACCCGGTGGGCCGACCGTGCTGCGAGTGGAGCTGCCATGCGGGTCGTGATCGCCGAGGACGACGCGCTGCTGCGCGAAGGCCTTTCCCTGCTGTTGAAGACGGCGGGCATCGAGGTGGCCGCCGCGGTCGACAACGCCGAGGACTTCCTGGCGTTCATCGAAAACGACCGCCCCGACGCGGTCGTGATGGACGTCCGCATGCCCCCGACCCACCGCGACGAGGGCCTGCGCGCGGCCGTGCGCGCCCGCGAAATCCACCCGGCCCTCCCGGTGCTGGTGCTGTCGGCGCACGTGGAGACGAGCTACGCGGTCGAGCTGCTCGCCGACGGCGTCGGCGGAGTCGGTTACCTGCTCAAGGAACGCGTCGGCAAGGTCGAGCGGTTCCTCGACGCGCTGCGGCGGGTCGCGAAGGGCGGCACGGCCATGGACCCCGAGGTGATCGGCAGGCTGATGGCCCGCCACCGCACCGCGGACCCCCTGGCCGCCCTGACGGCGCGGGAACGCGAGGTGCTGGCGCTGATGGCGGAGGGCTACAACAACAGCACGATCGCCGAGCTCCTGGTGGTCAGCGACGGCGCGGTGCTCAAGCACATCCGCAACATCTTCCAGAAGCTCGGGCTGCCGTCCGACGAAGGCGCCGGGCACCGCCGGGTGCTGGCGGTGCTGGCCTACCTCGGCCGCGACGCGGGGTAGCGCAGGCACCACCCCGGATCGGGGTGCGGACGGCATTCTCGCCGTCCCGCGGAATCCCTAGCGTTCTCGGCATGAACAACGACAACGCGGTCACCCGCTCTTCGTCCCCCGTCCTCCTCTGGCTGGTCCTGGCCGTCAGTGCCGTGGTCAACGCCGGCGGTCCCCTGGTGGGCCTGGGTCTTCCGGTGCGGATGGTCGCCGGCGGCATCGCGCTCGGCACGATCGCCCTGCTGGTCACCCACCACGTCCGCCGACGGCGGCAGCTCGGGGACCGACGTGTCCGCTAAGGACGGAGGCTGCGCAGCATGAGGCCGGCGAAGTGGTCGGCCACCTGCTCCCCCGACAGCTCGCCTTCGGCGTGGTACCACATGCCCAGCCGGTGGATGGCGCCGAAGTGGTAGTTGATCACCAGGTCGGCCGGAACGTCCCTGCGGAACACGCCCGTCCGCTGGCCTTCGGAAACGAGGTCGCGCACCCGCTCGTGGTAGGTGCGCCGCTCGGCGCGCACCTGGACCTGCTTGGACTTCTCCAGCAGCGGGAACGACTGGAAGAACACGGTCGCCGCGTCGAGGTCGGCGATGCTCGTCACCACGACGTCGGCGATGATCGCGTGCAGCCGTTCCGGCAGGGGGAGGTCCGATTCGGCGATCGTCTCCATGCGCCGGGTCTGCATCCGCAGCATCGCCGCGTAGATCTCGAAGAGCAGGTCGTCCTTGGACTCGAAGTAGTGGTACAGCCCGCCCTTGGTCACGCCGGCCTCTTCGACGATTTCGCGGACCGTGGTGGCCTCGAACCCCTTCTCCGCGAACAGGCGCACCGCCGCCCGCACGACCTTCTCCCTGACCGTCATGTCGTTACCCTATTCGAGTGAGCGGGGCGGGCCGGGCCCGCCACGAGCCCGGCCCGGTCCTCACTTGCCCTGCGGGTTCACCTGCTCCGGAGTGGCGCGCTCACCGGTGTACGGCGTGATCGCGCCGGTTCCCCGGTCGGTGACGGCCGGCGGCTGGATCACCGTAGTCGTGGTGTCCGGGTTGATCTTGAACACGTACGCGCCGGTGTAGCCGGAGTGCGAGTCCTTCGAGAACCCGAACGGTGTCAGCCCCGGCCCCTTGAGGGCGCCGGAGGTCATCGCGTCGACGAGCTTCTGCCGCGTCGGGTCCGGGCCCGCCGCCTTCAGCGCCTGCGCGAACGTGAAAGCCTGCACCATCCCGAAGAACAGGGTGTTGGTGAACGGCTCCTTCGGGATGTACTTGTCGTGGATGCCCTTGAAGTAGGCGACCCACGGGTCCGAAGTCAGCGCGACGTCCGGCAGGTAGCCGGTGCCGATCAGGCCGGACAGCAGCTGCGCGCTCGAGACGCTGGCGCCGCCGCGCTTGGCGAAGTCCTGCAACAGCCCGGAAAGCGTCGTCGGGTCCGCACCGATGCTGCTGACGACGAACTGCGGGTGGTAGCCGATCTTCGCCGCGGACAGGATGGCCAGCGCGGTGAACGCCGGGATGCACTCGCAGACGACGACCTCCGCGCCGGCCGCCTTGAGCGCGGACAGCTGCGGCGTGACGTCGGTGTTGGCGGTGTCGTAGCCCTGCCGGACGACGGTCTGGTCCTTGACGAACTGGTCGAGCCCGGCCTGGGTGTCGCGGCCGACGTCGTCGTTCTGCGTGAAGTACCCGATCTTCTTGCCGGCGAAGGTGTCCTTGATGTACTTGCCCTGGATCTTGCCCTCGCGGGTGTAGTCCACCTGGTACCCGAAGGTCATCGGCGCCTTCTGCGGGTTGTCCCAGGCGAGCGCGCCCGACGACACCAGGACATCCGGCACGCCTTCGGAGTTGAGGTAGTCGACCACTTTGGAGTGCGTCGGCGTGCCGAGGCCGCCGACGATCGCGAACACCTTGTCCTGCAGCACGAGCTTCTTGACGACCTCGACGGTTCGCGTCGGGTTGTAGCCGTCGTCCTCGACGCGGTAGTCGATCTTGCGGCCGTTGACCCCGCCGCCGTCGTTGATCGCCTGGTACACCGCGCGGGCGCCGACGGAGATCCGGCTGTACCCGGGCGCGGCCGGGCCGGTGAGCGGCTGGTGGGTGCCGATGACGACAGCGTCCTTCGTGACTCCGACCGCCGAGTCGGCGGTCTTCGCGCCACCGCCGTCGCTCTCGCCCGCGCCGCCGCACGCGCTCAGCGTGAGGGCGAGAGCCAGGAAACCCGCGCCGTACCTAGTGGTTCTCATGGTTCTCCTTCGCTCGGCGGATCGACGTGCCCAGTCTTCGGAAGCCACCCTGGATGCCGCGCGGGAAGGCGAGCACGACGACGATGAGGATCACGCCGTACACCGCGAGCGGGAGGTTGTTGGCCACGTCGGTGTTCAGGTGCAGGACGTCGGCGAGGTCTTCGGACCAGGCCTGGAAGTAGACGAGCGCGACCGCGCCCCACAGCGCGCCCCAGAGCGAACCGAGCCCGCCCAGCACCACGGCCGCCAGCAGGCTCAGCGACAGCGCCGGCGTGAACGACCCGGGTGCGGCGGTGCCGAGCAGGAACGCCTGCAGGCCACCGGCGAGCCCGCCGCAGACCGCGCTGACCAGGAAGGCGAGGATCTTCGTGCGGCCGACGGCGATCCCGGCCAGCGCGGCGGCGACCTCGTCGTCGCGGACCGCGCGGAAGTCGCGGCCGAGCCGGCCGCGGACGATGTTCACCACCAGCACCAGCGCGAGGAGCACGCTGAGCCAGACGATCCACGTCTGCCACCGCAGCTCCGGGATGACACCGACCACGATGGACGGTCTGCTGTGGACGGTGAAACTCAGCCCGTTGCTGCCGCCCAGGAAGTCCGGGAACCGGCGGGTGAGCGCGGGCAGGCCGACGGCCAGCGCGAGCGTCGCCCCGGCGAGGTAGGGGCCGCGCAGCCGGGCCGCGGCGGCGCCCGCCAGCAGCCCGGCGAGCCCGCCGGCGGCCGAGGCCAGCAGCAGGTCGGCCCACAGCGGGAACGACGGCACGCGGCGCACCAGCAACGCGACCGTGTAGGCGCCGATGAACATGAACGCGCCGTGTCCCAGCGAGACCTGGCCGGTGAGCCCGGTGAGCAGGGTCAGCCCGGCCACCGCAATCAGGTAGTAGCCGATCGTCGCGATCCGCAGGTTGGTGAACTCGTCGGTGACCAGGGTCAGCGCGACGACGACGGCGAGGGCGCCCAGGGCGGCGAGCGCGTGGACGAGCAGTGGCGGCAGCACCCGGCGCTGCTTCGGTGTTTCCACCGCGGTTTCCGGGACTTTCGTGCGCACGGTCATACCCGCCTCACCTTGGCCCGGCCGAACAACCCGCTCGGGCGCAGCGTCAGCACGACCACCAGGATCGCGAGCGCGGCGATCGTCACCAGCTCCGGTCCCAGGTATCCGGACACATAGGACAGTCCGACGCCGAGGACGAACCCGCCGGCGATGGTGCCCAGCGGGTTGTCGAGGCCGCCGAGCACCGCGGCGGTGAGCGCGTAGACGAAGACGCCGTCCAGCACGTTCGGGAAGAGGAACGGCGGCGTGGCGAGCAGCCCGGCCAGCGAGCCGACGCCCGCGGCCAGTCCCCAGCCGACGGTGAGCATCAGCCCGACCCGCACCCCCAGCGTCCGTGCCACGTCGGGGGCGAAAGCGGCCGCGCGCATCCGCAGGCCCAGCGGCGTGTACTTGAACACCACCAGCACGAGCGCGGCGATGGCCAGCACCACCAAGACGACGAACAGGTCGTTGGCGGAGAACCGGCCGCGGAAGTCGAAGGCGTACGGGAACGCCAGCGGCTCGTTGGACCAGATCATGCCCGAGACCGCCTGCAGCACCAGCAGGAGCCCGAGGGTGACGATGATCGAGCTCAGCTCGGAGCGGTGCCGCAGCGGCCGGATCAGCAGCCGTTCGGTGGCGACGCCCAGCACGGTCCCGGCGGCGATCGCGACGGCGAAGCCGAGCCAGTAGCTGCCCGTCGCCTTGGTCACCGAGTACGCGAGGTACGTCGAAATCAGGGCGAGCGCGGGCTGCGCGAAGTTCACCACCCGGGTGGCCCGGTAGATGATGACCAGGGCGAGCCCGAGCGCCGCGTACACCGCGCCGGCCGAGATCCCGCCGAGGGTCAGGTCGAAGAAGTTCTGCATACCGGACCGGTCACCTCCTGGTGAGGGGAAGTCAGAAACCGAGGTAGGCGTGGCGGAGGCCGTCGTCGGCCAGGAGTTCCGCCGCGGTGTCGACCGCCACGACGCGGCCGAGCGCGAGGACGTACCCGCGGTCGGCGATGGACAGGGCGCTGTGCGCGTTCTGCTCGACGAGCACGACGGTGAGCCCGGTCGAGGCCCGCAGGTCCCGCAGGATTCCCATGATGCGGGCGGTGATCAGCGGGGCCAGCCCCAGCGACGGTTCGTCCAGCAGCAGCAGCGCCGGACGGCTCATCAGCGCACGACCGATGGCCAGCATCTGCCGCTCGCCGCCCGACAGCGTCGACGCGGGTTTCGCCGAACGTTCTTCCAGCGGCGGGAAAAGCTCGTACACCTCCTCGCGCGCGGCCGCGCGATCGGCGCGGTCACGCCGCCACAGCGCGCCCAGCCGGAGGTTCTCGTCGACGGTCAGCTCGGTGATCACGCCGCCGCCCTCGGGCACGTGCGCGATCCCGCCGCGCGCGATGCGGTCCGGCGCCAGCCCGGTGAGTTCCCTGCCGTCCCAGGCGATCCGGCCGCCGCGGGCGGGCTGCAGGCCGCTGATCGTGCGCAGCAGCGTCGTCTTGCCCGCCCCGTTCGCGCCGAGGACGGCGGTGATCGCGCCGCGCTCGACCGTGATGCCGACGCCGTCGAGCGCGCGGACCGCGCCGTAGGCCACGGAAAGCTCTTCGATCTCAAGCACCGGGCGCCTCCTCGGCGGGATCGCCGAGGTAGGCCTCGGCCACGCGGGGGTCGGCCTGGATCTCGGCCGGGGTGCCCGCCGCGATCACCTCGCCGAAGTTCAGCACCACCACGCGGTCGCAGACCTGCATGACGAGGTCCATGTGGTGTTCGACGAGGACGATCGCCATGTGCCGCCGCAGGGACACGATCAACGTAGAGAGTTCGGCGAGCTCGGCGGCCGAGAGCCCGCTCGCGGGTTCGTCGAGCAGCAGCAGGTCCGGGTCCGCGACCAGCGCCCGCGCGAGCGCGACGCGTTTCCGCACGCCGTAAGGGAGAACGCCGGGCAGGCGGCCGGCGAGGTCGGCGATGCCCAGCTCACCGAGCGTTTCGCGGGCGCGGGCGGCCAACGCGGCTTCGTCGCGCGCCGAACGTCCGGCACCCGCGAGGGCGGGCAGCACGCCGGTCCGGGCGTGGCGGCCCGCCCCGGCCATCACGTTCTCGAGCACGGTCAGGCCGGGGAACAGGCCGAGGCCCTGCAGGGTCCGGACGATCCCGAGCCGGGCGAGGTGTTCGGTGCGGTGCCGCACGAGGGGCTGTCCCCGCCACAGCACGCGGCCCGCCTGCGGCCGCACGAACCCGCAGACGACGTTGAACAGCGTGGTCTTGCCGGCGCCGTTGGGCCCGATGACGCCGACGACGGTGCCGGCGTCGACGCTCAGCCGGACGTCGTGCAGCGCGGTGAGGCCACCGAAGCGCACGGTGAGGCCGTCGACCACGAGCAGGTCCGCTCCGGGCGAGGCCTCACCAAGAAGCGTCATCGATGACTCCTGTCTCACCAGGTGGACCAACCCGTACCGCGCGGTCGGTATGAAGAGGGTGGGCTGCGACGGCGGTCGTGTCAAGGTGCGAACCGCCGAAACCGGACTCCCGGTGACCCGGTCCGAAAATTTCGCGAAGCCCGCCCGGCCGGGAAAGTCCTTACGGCACAAAGAAGGGCGGGTGCGCGTTCGCGCACCCGCCCTTCGCGGCCCGTCCTCCGCTCAGCCGGTCCCGGCCTGCGGGGCGATCATCGAGGAGGCGTCGATCTTCGTCTGGACGACCCCCAGCTGCTGCAGCAGGTCCGGCACCCGCTGGATGCGGCGGGCGTCCAAGGTGGACCCGAAGGCCGGCATCACCATCAGGCTCGCGATGTCCTGGTCGACCCGGGCGTTGCGGACGACCAGGGGCTCGATCCGGGCCCGGTCCACCGCGGCGCGGGTGGCGTTGAGCATCGCGCGCTGGAAGGCCCGCAGCGTCTTCGGGTGTTCCTGGGCCCACTTGGCCGTGGCGCCGTAGCCGGTGAGGGGGAACGCCTGCGTGCTGCCGCTGGCCGCGTCGACCACGGGGTACGCCCCGGCCGTCTTGGCGGCCTGGGTGAGGAACGGTTCCGGCTGGTAGGCCGCGTCGACCCGGCCCTGCGCCAGCGCGGTGCCCATTTCGGGCAGCGGCATCGGCACCCACTGCACCTTGTCGGTCTCGATGCCGTGGTCCCGCATCACCGACCGGGTCAGCACGTCCGAAGCCGCGTTCTTCGAACTGATGGCGATCCGCTTGCCGCCCAGGTCGCTCACGGTCTTCACCGGCGAGTTCGGCACGGTGACGATCTCGTTGCTGCGCGGGCTCGCCGACGTGCCGTCGCTGACCAGCTTCACGTCCGTCCCGCTGTTCTTCGCGAGGAAGAACAGGGTGTAGGTGGACAGCGCGAGGTCGTCCTGGCCGTTCGTCATCCGGGTCAGCGTCTCCTGGCCGCTGGTGCCGACGTCGGTCTGCACGTCGAGGCCTTCGGCCTTGAAGTACCCGCCTTCCTGCGCCAGCCACAGGGGCGCGAGGTCGACGGTGGTGAGGATCGCGACGCGGATCGACGGCTTTTCGACGTCGCCGGCGGCCGTGGAACGGCCCGGCTGGCTGCACGCGCTCAGCAGCGCGGCGACGACGAGAGCGAGCGCGGCGAGCCGGCGGGGCGAGGCGCGATGGGGCATAGCTCTCCTGGAGAAAGAATCTTTTCGATCACGGAATCCGGCTCGTCGAGCCGTGATTCGCCGGACTGTAGATGACGATTTCCGGGTCCGCAAATACGTTGCCGAGAAATACGTCACAGCCTGGTCACGCGAAAGAGTGACGGGCACGCGAACGGTGACCCCCTGACAGGACTGGTTCGACCAAGGAAACAAACCCACCGGAATGCTCGGGTCCTCGTGATCTCGCCACCGCAGGTGGGCGGGGTCCCGACCGCCGTAACAGGGCGGATTCGCGGCGCGACTGGCTGATGTGACCTCCACCCCGGACGCACCGGACCCCGCCGAAGAACTGAGGAAAAGGATCGAAAACTCCGCGCCGGAGGACGGCTGGCGACACGTGGACACGGCGGTCGTCCACCGAAGCGAAGACGTCTGCAAAACCGCGACGCTTTGGTTCGTCCCCGACGGCGGCGACGACGGAAGACTGATTCTCGTCGCCAATTCCTGGACACCACGACCGGACCACTCCGGTTTCGACCTGAGGCCCGGCGCCAGCCAATGGACGTGCGAGGACGCCGCGGTCGGCGAACTCCACCGGTTCCTTTCCGCCCGGTTCGGCACCCCGGAGCCGAGAGCCGAGAACGATGCCTCGCTTTCGGCCGTCATCCGAAAGGTCCAAACGGGGGAAGCCGACGCGGGCCAATTGGCCCAGCTGGCCGAAGCGCTGGCGGAAGCCCCGAACGCGGCCGGGATCCTGTCCGCGCACGGCGCCGGGCAGGTGCTGCTCGACGGCATCCAGGCCGCGAAACAACGGGACGTCATCACGGCGCTTTCCGAAGTCGTCCGGGATCCGGCGGCCAAGGAGAACGAATTCCAGCGGATCCTCGAGGAAAGCTGGTGGATGTTCGGCGGCAGGTTCGTCGACAAGACGAAACGCCGGTTGCTGGCCGTCATGACCCAGCTGGACGTCCCGCTGATCAGGGCCGACGGCGCACTCCACGTCGTCGAGCTGAAACGGGCCTGCATCCGGGATCTCATCGTCCCTTACCGCAAATTCTTCGTCGTCGGCCCCGAGGTGAACAAAGCCGTCGGCCAAACCCTGAACTACCTGCGCGAACTGGACGAGGAACGCAACACCATCAAGCAGAAACTGGGCATCGAGTGCCGCCGCGCGTTCGCGACGGTGGTCATCGGCGACCCCCAGCACCTCGGTGACCCCGAGCTGCGCGAGCACGTCCCGGAGACGCTCCGGACCTACAACGCGCACCTCAGCCGCGTCGAGGTGATCACCTACGCCGACCTCATCCAGGGCGCAGAGAAGGCCCTCGAGCTGGCACCGTCCCCGGCCGGTTGACGCGCCGGGTCAGTTCGCGGCGGGTGTCGTGAAACGGCGAAGGCCGGGCGTGGCCGCGCCGACCAGCACCACCGCGACGACGCAGAGGAGACCGCCGCTGACCAGGGCGAACGCGCCGGACGTGGCGCCCGCGACCAGGCCGCCCCGGAGGTTGCCGAGGTCGGGGCCCGCCTGCCCGACGATCTGCTCGGCCGCGGCGACCCGGCCGAGCAGGGCGTCGGGGGTGGCGAGCTGGACGAGCGCGCCGCGGGTGACCACCGAGACCGTGTCGGCGGCGCCCGCGGCGACGAGGCAGGCCAGGCCGAGCCACGGATCCGGTGCCAGCCCGAACCCCGTGAGCGCGCCACCCCAGGCGAGTGAGCCGGCGAGCATCACCCGGCCCGGCCGGGGCAGCCGGGTGAACGTCCCGGAGAACACCGACGCGGCCACCCCGCCGACCGCGATCGCCGAGAGGAACAGGCCCAGCGTGCGCGGGTCGCCGTCGAAGCGTTCGGCGTTGACCAGCGGGAAGAGGCTGATCGGCATGGACAGGACCGTCGCGGCGAGGTCGGTGAGCAGCGCGCCCCGCACGACCGGCGTCCGCAGCAGGAAGGCGAGCCCGTCGAGAACGCCGCGCAGCCCGGGCCGCGCCGGTTCGCCGCCGGGCAGCATGGGCGGGAGCCCGATCACGCCGTAGAAGGCCATGCCGAAGGTGAGCGCGTCGACGAGGTAGCAGCCGCCGACGCCGAACCAGCCGAGGAGGAGCCCGCCGAGCGCCGGGCCGAGCAGCATGGCGCCCTGGAAGGCGATCCGGTTCAGCGCGAGCCCGGCGGGCAGCTGGTCCGGCGGCAGCAGCCGCGGGACGAAGGTGCGCGCGACCGGGCCACCGCCCGCGACGAAACAGGACTGGACGGCCACCAGCCCGAGGACGGCCGCGACCGGGACGTCACCGAGAAACCCTTGCACGGCCAGCAGAACCGAGCAGGCGGCTTGGCCCGCCGTGGTGACGAGGGCGAACTTCCGCCGGTCGACGCGGTCCACGAGCGTCCCGGCGGACAACCCGAACACGATCACGGGCAGGGCCTGGGCGAGCCCGACGGCCCCGGTCCACACGGTGCTCCGGGTCTGCTCCCAGACCTGGAACATCACGGCGACGAGGGTCATCTGGCCGCCGAAGCCGGAGAAGACCCGGCCCAGCCAGAGCCGCCGGAACGGCGGTGAGGTGCGAAGCGGCGTGAGATCGACGAGAGCGCGTGTCAGGGGCATGGCCGGACCACGCGCAGATTGTAACAGTGCTTACAGGTTTGGTGGCGTGTCCGGCTCCGGCTCCCGCCCGGCCATGGCGGAGATCAGGTAGGCGGAACGCAGGACCGCGTCGCGCAGCAGGGCGGCGCTGTCCCGCGTTCGCGCCGGGGCGAGCACGAACCCGGCGCCCGTGTGCTCACCCCAGCCGGTCATCACCTGCGGGTCGCCGAACCCGCGGATCGGGCACGGCAGGGGCGGCGCCACCGGGACGTGCGCGTCGCTCATCAGCAGGCTCACGTCGGCGCGTTCCGCCTGTTCCGGCACCGCCCGCGCGACCCGGGCGGGCGGTGCCTGGTGCGCCACGACGAGTGCCCGCGGGACCCCCAGTCCCGCGGCCACCCGCCGCTGCGCCAGCCGGTACGCGACGAGCGCGCCGAGCCCGGCCCCGAACAGGACGTGCGGGCGGGCGAGCACGTCGGCCAGTTCCGCGGCCAAGGACTCCACCAGCAGCCACATGTCCCGGTACGGGTGCTCGTCACGGCGCTCGCCGCGGCCCGGCAGCTCGACCACCTGCACGGAGATCCGCGGATCGCGCCAGGCCCGGTAGCGGCCCGCGGCTTCGCCCGCGTCCGGGAAACAGACGAACAACAAGCGCGCCCCGTCGTCTCGGTCCACCCCGTGACCTCCCGTCCCTCGTGTCCGGGGATAGGGTCGGCCACGGCACTTCCGTTCCGCTTCGGTCCGCCTTCCGGGGGGCAACACGTGCGCTACCGCCTGCTCGGACCCGTCACGGTCCTCGGCGACACGGGCCCGGTCCGTCCCGGCGGCCAGAAACAGACGTCCGTGCTGGCCGCGCTCCTGCTGAACCCGAACCGCGTGGTCAGCGAAGACCGGCTCATCGACCTGACCTGGGGCGAGAACGCGCCGCCGAGCGTCCGCGGGCGGCTCCAGGTGCACATCTCCGAGCTGCGGAAGCTCCTCGGCCGCGACGTCATCGTGCGACGCGCTCCCGGCTACGTCATCGAGGCCGCACCCGGCGACCGCGACCTCGACGTGTTCGACGACGAGGTCGCCAAGGCCAGGGCGACCGCCGGGCCGGCCGCCGTCGCGCACCTGCGGGCCGCGCTGGCCCTGTGGGACGGCACCCCGCTCGGCGGGGCGAGCGACGAGCTGACCGAGCGCGAAGGCCCGGCGCTGGCCGAACGCCGTCTCGTCGTGCTGGAGGAGCTGTACGAGCAGGAGCTGGCTTCGGGACGGCACGGCGAAGTGGTCGGCGAGCTGCGGCAGCTCGTCGAGGAGTACCCGTTCCGCGAACGGCTCCGCGGCGCGCTGATGCTCGCGCTGCACCGCTGCGGCCGCAGCCCGGAAGCGCTGGAGACGTACACGCGGGCGCACGACCTGCTGGTGGACGAGCTGGGCATCGAACCCGGCCAGGCCCTGCAGGACCTGCGGCTGCGCATCCTGCGTGGCGAAGGCGAACCCACGCCGGCGCCGGTCGCGCCGCGGCCCGCCGAACTGCCGCTGGACGTCCGGGGGTTCACCGGCCGGGCGCCGGAGCTGGCCGCGCTCGGCGAACCCGGCGAAGTCTGGGTGATCACGGGCACCGCGGGCGTCGGCAAGACCGCGCTGGCCGTGCACTGGGCCCACACCGCGCGGGAGCGCTACCCCGACGGCCAGCTGTACGTGAACCTGCGCGGCTTCGACGCCGACGACGAGCCGCTCACCCCCGCCGCCGCGCTCGCTCAGCTGCTGCGGACCCTCGGCGTCGACCTGCGGGACGTGCCGCCGGGCCTCGACGACCAGAGCAAGCTCTACCGGTCGCTGCTCGCCGACCGGCAGGCGCTGGTGGTGCTGGACAACGCCCGCGACACCGCCCAGGTGCTGCCGCTGCTGCCGTCGTCCGGCCGGGTGCTGGTGACCAGCCGCCACCGGCTCGACGAGCTGGTCGCCCGGACCGGCGCGCGGTCGCTGGGCCTGACGCAGCTGCGCGAGGAGGACTCCCGGGAGCTGCTGACCGCCCTGCTCGGCGACCGGGCGGCCGCCGAGCCGGAAGCCGCGGCCGAACTGGCCCGCCTGTGCGGGCACCACCCGCTGGCCCTGCGGATCGCCGCGGCGAACACCGGGGTCGCCAGTATCGGGGAGCTGGTCGACGAGCTGCGCGGCGATCCCCTGGCCCAGCTCGGCTTCGACGGGGCGGGGGAAAGCGCCGTCGCCAAGGCCTTTTCGGTGTCCTACCAGGCGCTGCCGCCGGTGCTGCGGCACGCGTTCCGGCTGCTCGCGCTGGTGCCGGGGGCCGACTTCACGGCGGTCGCGGCGGCGGCCCTGCTGGCGGTGCCCGCCGAGGAGGCGACCCGGCGGATGCGCGGGCTGATCGCGGCGAACCTCCTCGAGGCGCACGCACCCCGCCGCTACCGGTTCCACGACCTCGCCCGGCGCTACGCCGAGCAGTGCGTCCTCGCCGAGGAGGACGAGACCGCGCGGGACGCGGCGTGGGAGCGGCTGTTCACCGGCTACTGCGCGGCGGCGGACGCGGCGGTCGCGTTGCTCGGCGCGCGGATCGTGGCGCTCCCCCGCGAAGACGCGCCGTCGGCGCCGAGCCCGATCGTCTTCGGCGACGCCGCCGAGGCCGTGGCCTGGCTGGACGTCGAGGTGCCGAACCTGTCGGCCGCGCTGCGGCAGGCCGCGACGCGCGGGCCCTACCCCGGCGCCTGGTACCTCGCCGACGCGCTGCGGCGGTTCTTCCACGACCACGGCCGCCGCGCGGAATGGCTCGAGCTGGCCCCGATCGTGCTCCGCGCGGCGCAGGAGCGCGGCGCCCGGCCCGCCGAAGCGCTCGTGCAGCTGTCCATCGGCGGCGCGTACTTCCGCGAAGGCCAGCACGAAGCGGGCATCCGGCACTCGGAGAAGGCGGTGCTCGCCAGCCGGGCGTGCGGCTGGCGGCAGTGCGAGGCCACGGCGGTCGCGAACCTCGGGTCGATGCTGGAGTGGACCGGCAGGCTGGCGGAGGCCGTCGAACACAGCCGGCGCGCGATCCAGCTGTTCCGCGAGCTGGCCAACCGCTCGGGCGAGGCACTCGCGCTGAACTCGCTGAGCTGCCACTACCGGCAGCTGGGCCGCCTGGAGCAGGCCGAAGACTGCCTGGTCGAGGCGATCGCGCTGGCCCGCAAGGAAGACCTCGCGTTCTGGGAGGCCGCGAACCTCGCCGACCTCGGCTGGGTGCTGCTCGCCACGGGACGGCTCGCGGAATCGGGAGACGTCCTCGACCAGGCGTTGCGGGCGTTCCGCGACCTGGGGTCCAGCTTCGGCGAGGCCACCGCGCTGAACGCGGTGAGCGCGCTGCAGATCGCCCGCGGGGAGCACGCCTCGGCGGTGGCGACGGCGGAGGCGGCGCTGGAGTGCGTCCGCCGCGACGGCGACCGGCAGGTCGAGGCGGCCGTGCTGATCGCGCTGGGCCGGGCGGAAGAGGCACGGGACGACCTCGGCGCCGCGGAGCGCGTCCTGCGCGAGGCCAGGGAACTGACCGCGGAGTCGGGGCTGCGGGGCCAGCTGGCGGAGGCGTCCGCGACGCTCGCGCGGGTCCTCGCCGCCGGCGGCCGCCCTGGCGAAGCCGGCGAACACGCGCGGACGGCGCTCGACGCGGCGCGGGCGGGCGGGTTCCGCGTGGTGGAGGCGGAGGCCCTGCTGGGGCTGGCCGCGGTCGAGGCCGCGGCGGGCCGGTGGAGGCTCGCCGACGGCACGGCCCGCGAGTCCCGCGCCCGCTACCACGCTGTCGGGCACGTCACCGGCGAAGCCTTCGCCGAGCGGTTCCTGGCCCGTCTGGCCGATCGCGCCACCGGATGAGCCCCGGCGGGTGTTACCCCCGCACCCGCGGCGCGACATACTGAGGTCATGCCCCGTCCGAAACACGTTGCCGCGAGCGATCTGCGCCTCCCGGACGCGCTGCAGCCGGGGCGGCCGAAGGGCGACCAGCTCCGAGAGATCCTGGAGAGCGTCGCGACGGAGGCGGGTCCCGGCAGGCTGATGCCGTCGGAACGGTTCCTCGCCGAGCACTTCGGGGTCGCCCGCGGCACCGTCCGGCAGGAGATCAACCGGCTCGTCGCGGACGGCGTCCTGTACCGCCAGCACGGCACCGCGACGTTCACCGCGGAACGCCAGGCGGCGCACATCGACATGCTGACCTCGTTCACCGAGGACATGCAGGCCCGCGGCGTGGTGCCGAAGACGAAGGTGCTGCACGCGGAGGTGGAGAGCGCGGGCCCGCGCATCGCCGGGCGGCTGAACGTGCCACCGGGCGCGCGGGTGTTCCGGCTGGAACGCCTCCGCTTCGTCGAAAACGAGCCGTTCGCGGTCGAGCGCACCAACCTGTCGGTCGACCGGTTCCCCGGCATCGAGCTGTTCGACTGGGAAACCGAGTCCCTGCACCGCACGATCGAGGAGCGCTGGGGCGTGCGCGCGGAGTGGAACGACACGGCGATTTCGGCGGTGCTGCCGAACTCGGGCGACGCCGCCCTGCTCGGCATCGAAGCCACCCAGCCGTGCCTGATCATCGAAGGCACCCTGCACGACCAGAGCGGCGGCGTCATCGAGGCGGGCCGGTCGCTCTACCGCGCGGACCGCTACACCGTCTTCACCCAGGCGCGGCGCAGCCCGGCTTAGCCCCGGCGCTCACTCGTGACGCGGCTGAGGTGGTGGGCCCGCAGCTGCTTGAGACAGTGCTCCACCAGCACGTCCGCGGCCTCCGGGCGGAACAGCGTCACGTAGGACTCGTAAATGCCCTCCCGATGCCCCTCGGCGTCGGGCAGGTAGCCGAGGTAGCCGTCGGTGTAGCCGATCACCCGCGTGTGCCGGAACGGGCTGCCCCGCCGGATCCGCAGCCCCAGCGACGCGAACAGCTCGAACGGCGTGTGCAGCCAGGCGATCTCCCCGAGCGACACCACGGTGACCGGCACTTCGGCGCAGCCGGTCGGCGGGTTGCTGGCCGCCATCCCGGCGAGCATCGCGCACCCCTCGTACCGGGTCTGCGCGATCCGGACGGCCGGGTGGTCCTCGCCGTGGCTGGCCAGTTCGCGCTGCCACTCCGCCTCGGCCGCCTCGCGCAGCTCCACGCTGTCCTCCAGGGACGGCACGTCCCGGTATGGCAGGTGCAGCGTCGAACGGGTCAGCCGGACCGGACCGGTCGCCGACGGCGACGGAGCCCCCGCCTCGGCGAGGGTGCGCGCGATCGACGTCGCGAGGTGGCCGCCGAGCGTGCGGACCTCCTCGTGGTTGCGGCCGCGCCGCACGAACCTCGAGCTGGCATCGCCCGCCGCGCCCTGCAGGAAGGCCGCGACCGGCTGCCCGACCAGCGTGGCCAGCTCGCGGCGCGTCGCGCCCGGCCAGTCCGCCGACCAGGTGAGGTTGTCGGGGCCGAGCACGGTGGGGTGGCTGGCGTAGTCGAACAGCAGCGCGGCCGGCGATCCGTCGTCGCGGCGCAGCTCGAGCACCCCGAACGACGTGTCGTGCGGCCCGTCCGGCCGGTAGCGGTTGCCGCCGACGGCTTCCGTCGAACCCGCGTGCCAGCGGGCGCGGACCCGCTCGCGGCACGCCCGCAGCCGCAGCGCGGCGCCGGTGACCTTCTCCGCCATGCGGCCGACCAGCCCCGGGTCGCGCTGCCCCGGCAGCCCGGGGTGCAGCGGCCCGGTCCAGCCTTCGGGCCCGGAATGCGTGTGCGAAGCGCAGACCAGCACCCGCTCCGGGCCGATGCCCACCGCCGCGGCGACCGCGTCGGCCAGGGTGCTGGTGAGACCGGCGTCGACCGCCAGCGCGTCCAGCGCCACCCACAGCACGCCGGGATCGTCCTCGGTGGACAGCCAGATCAGCGACGCCTCGAGGTCGTCGTGCGTCCCGGTCGCGACGCCGTGCCGGGCCAGGTAGCCCCCGAGCGGGTGCCCGGGTCCCGGCGTGATCCGGACGTCCTGCGCGGCGAGCATCAGCGCGGCGGTCACCAGGTCGATTCCAGGACGTCGACGACGCCGTCGCGGCCGGCGGCGCGAGCCACCCCGGCCAGCTCGGTGACGTCGCCGGTCGTGTGCAGCAGGACTTCCAGCAGCATCGGCAGGTTCAGCCCCGACACCAGCTCCATGCGCGGGCGCGTGGCGGGCGCGGCGGCGAGCGCGCGGACGGTGTTGAACGGCGAGCCGCCGTGCAGATCGGCGAGGACCAGCACTTCGGCGGCGTCGCCGGCCAGCGCGAGCACGTGCGCGCCGAACTCGTCCGGGCTCTCGTGCGGCCGCAGCTCGCAGACCTTCAGCCGGGCCTGCGGGCCGAGGATCATCTCGGCGGCTTCCCCGACGCCGGAAGGCAGGCGGCCGTGCCCGGCAAGGATGATCGGGACGGTCATGGCGGACTCCTAACTCTTCGCCGGGGCAGGCGCGAACCAGCCGAGCCACCCCAGGATGACCCCGGCGACGACGACGATGCCGATGACCCAGACCGGCCGCAGCCGCGCCTTGACCGTCAGCAGGTAGACCCCGGCGGTGACCAGCACCGGGAGCAGGAACGGCAGCAGTTCGTCGAGCCGGGCCTGGATGGCCACGGACTGGGTCACCGGCTGCCCCTGGACCGTGGTGGTCTGCCGGTAGGTCAGCGTGGTGACGACCTTGACGATCGACGGGATGAACCCGCCGAGCACGACGAAACCGAGCACGGTCGCGCCCTGCGCGACGCGGGCGAGCGCGCCGGCGGCGAGGTGCCCGGCCAGCCGCTTGCCCTCGCGGTAGGCGAACCCGAACTGCCAGCGCCGCACGAGCGCGTACGGAACCAGCACCATCACGGCGGCGAAGACCGGGCCGAGCCAGTTGCCCTGCAGCGCCCACGACGCGCCCATGGTGAAGACGATGCTGTTGTACAGCGCGAAGACGACGGTGTCGCCGATCCCGGCCATGGGCCCCATCAGGGCGACCTTCGTGCTCGCGGCCGACTTCGGCGTGCCCGCCTCCTCCAGCGCGACCGTGGAGCCGAGGATCAGTGGGCCGCCGACCAGCACCGAGGTGTTGAAGAACTGGAGGTGCCGCTGCAGGCCGGCGGCGTAGTCCGCCTTGTCCGGGTAGAGCCGGCGCAGCACCGGTTCCATCGAATACGCGAACCCGAGCGCCTGCATCCGTTCGTAGTTCCAGGAGATCTGGCTCGACCAGAAGTACCGGCGGAACGCCCGGCGCAGGTCCTGCTTGGTCAGCCGCGGGTCGGCGGAGGGCTCGTCGTCGGCCGCCTCGGGCACCACGAGCACGGGCTCGTCGCGCTTGAGCGTCACGAACAGCATCGCGACGGCGACCCCGACGAGCGCGACCCCCAGGACCGGCAGGTGCAGGTAGGCGAACCCGACGAACCCGATCAGCAGCAGGTACCAGTACTTCGACAGCTCCATCATGCCGAGCAGCAGCGCGAAGCCGACCGCCGGCAGCAGCGACCCGGCCAGCGTCATGCCCTGCACGAACCCGGCGGGGATGCTCGCGGTGATGTCCTTGACCAGCCCGCCGGACGCGGCGAGCGCGGCGAGGAACGTCGGGATGGCGCGCACCGCGACCCACGGGACCAGGCTGACCCAGTGGATCATCGCGAGGCCGCGCGCGTTGCCATCGGCGGCGTAGCCATCGGCCCGGTGCACCAGCGCGGTGGTGACCATCTTGCCGACCGGGTCCAGCGCGGCCAGCAGGATCGCCGCCGGCAGCCCGACACCGATCCCGATCGCGGCCTGCGCGGACACCTCGCCGGCGGCGCCCGCGGCCAGCGCGGTGCCGACGATCGCGCCGGTCTGGTAGTCCGGGATGGTGGCGCCGCCGTAGGTGTAGACGCCGAGGGCGGCCAGCTCCAGCGTCGCGCCGATCAGCAGGCCGAGCAGCGGGTGCCCGGTGATCAGCCCGGCCACCGAGCCGGCGATCAGCGGGCGCTGGGCGTAGATGAGGAACGGGCCGAGCCCGTCGTAGGTGCAGTAGATCGCCCAGATGGTCAGGGCCAACGCGACGAGCATGCGGGGCTAGAGCCCTTTCCGGTCGAGCAACGGGACGAATTCGGTCGGCTTGTCCTGCGGCATCAGCTGGGTGACCAGCGGGATGCCCGCCGCGGCGAGCTTCCGGTAGGCGTCGGCCTCGTCCGCGGTGACCGCGATCGAGCGCGTCACCATCGTGTAGGTGACGCCCGGCCGCGGCGCGACGTTGCCGACGTTGACGACCTCGGGCCGCAGCCCGCCTTCGACGAGGCGGAAGGCGTCCTCGGGGTGCTGCGCGATGATCATGACGCCCGGGCCGGCGGGCGCGGCCAGTGTGCCGGCGACCGACAGCACGTCGGTCGGGAGACCTCGGGCGGCCTGCGGGAGCAGCATCCGCTGCAGGTCGTCGGCGGCGACGTCGTCGTTGCAGACGAGCAGCCGGCGCACGCCGAGCCGCCGGGTCCACGCGACGGTGACCTGACCGTGGATGAGCCGGTTGTCGATCCGGACGTGTGCCCCCGCCATGTGTCTCCTCCCGGCCGGCAAGGAGACATACTGGTTCGTACCAGTATCTGTGTCAACACGACCCGTGACCGGTGCCCGCGCCAACGGCTTCGCGCGGCCGACGGTAGGACCCCTCAGACCTGCCGTCGGCCCGCGAGCGCGAAGCCCCCTCGTTGTTTCCCGGACCCTCCCATAAAGGTATATACCAGTATGGACGGTCGAGATCGACTGTCAAGACCTGCGCCGATGATCGGCCGGAGAAAATTATCTACCGTTCAACCGACCGAAATTCGAAAGAATGACCGGAGGCCTCCCCCGGCCCGGAACGTTCCCGGAGAAAGCGCAACCTGGCCCGGCCACCGTCGTTAACCGCTTCGTCACTTCAGGGGAGGAACCATGCCGGCCGTCAGATCGAACATCGTCCCGCTCCGGCACGCGCGGCCGGGAGTGGTGGCGTACGTGAAGAGCCCGGCCGACTGGTTCGTCGCGAACAGCGGCTGGATCCAGGGCAGCGACGGCGTCGCGCTGATCGACACCTGCGGCACCGAGTCGGCGACCCTGGAACTGCTGCGCGACGTCCGCAAGTACGCGGGCGAGGTCGAGCTCACCGTCGTCATCACCCACGCGCACGGCGAGCACCACAACGGCCTCGGCGTCGCCCTGCGTGACGGCGGGACGGCACTGGCCGCGCCGGGCAGCGTCGAACTGGTCAAGGCGGGCCCGCAGACCTACGGCAACGTCTTCACCTGCACCCGGTGGGGCGTGCTGGAGCCACCGGAGCCGGACGCGGTGCGGCCGGTGAGCGGCCGGCAGCGCCTCGACCTCGGCGGCGCGGCCGCCGACGTGGTGGCCGTGCCGGGCGTCGCGCACACGGCGGGCGACCTGGTGGTGCACGAGCCGCGGTCGGGCACGCTGTTCACCGGCGACCTGGTGTTCATCGGCAGCACGCCGGTGGCGGTGCACGGCTCGATCCCCGGCTGGCTCGACGCGCTCGCCTGGCTCCAGGACACGTTCCGGCCGCGCACCGTGGTCCCCGGCCACGGCCCGGTGGCGACCCCGGGCCACACCGCCTTCCACGCGATGCGCGTCTACCTGGAGTGGCTGCTGGAGGCGACCGCGCGCCAGTCCGACTTCACGAAGCTGGCGAAGCAGGCGTCGCTGCGGTGGCCGGGGTGGCGCAACCCGGAACGGCACGTCGGCAACCTGATGCGCGCCTACGCCGACCAGCACGGCCGCAAGCTCGACGTCGACCTCGCGATCGACGCGGTCCTCGCGGCGGCGGGCGGCCGCATCGACCTCGACTACCTGCTGGACCGCGAACCGGTCCGGCAGATCTCCTAGCCTCCGCTCCCGGCCCGGCCCGGACGTCATGAACGACTCGTTCATGTCGTCGGAGGTCGTGAACGAGTCGTTCACGACATCGCCACCGGCACCGGCACGAGTTCCTCAAGAGCCCGCGCCGCCCAGGCTTTCCAGCAGCGTGCGCAGCGTCGCGGCCAGTTCGTCGCGCTCGCCGGCACCCAGCGCGGCCAGGATGCGGTGCTCGGTTTCCACGTGGTCCGGCAGGACCCGGTCGATCAGCTCGCCGCCGGCGTCGGTCAGCTCGACCCGCACCCCGCGGCCGTCCGCCTCGTCCGGGGTGCGCTTGACCAGCCCGCGGGCCTCCAGCTTGTCGAGCCGCTGGGTGACGGCCCCGGACGTGACCATGGCCGAGCGCATCAGCTCGGTCGGGGTCAGCCGGTAGGGCGGTCCGCTGCGGCGCAGGGTCGCGAGGACGTCGAAGCTGGAGCGGTCCAGGCCGTGGCGGGCGAACGTGCGGCGCAGCTCCGCGTCGACCAGCACGCTCAGCCGGCTCAGCCGGCCGATCACCCCCATGGGGGATACGTCGAGGTCGGGACGCTCGGCGTGCCACTGCTCCAGGACCCGGTCCACGTGGTCGGCCATGGCCCTCAGCGTAACGGATGCCTTAGCGGTAAGTGAGACAGTAGCGATCTACTTTAGCGCTGAGGTAATCTACCTTAGTGCTAAACAACCGGTTCGCCCTCATCCTCGTCACCGCCCTCGCCCCGGCCATCTGGGGCACCACCTACCTCGTCACGACCGAGTTCCTGCCACCCGGCCGCCCCCTGCTCGCCGCGGTGATCCGCGCCCTGCCCGCCGGGCTGCTGCTGGTCGCGCTCACCCGCCGCCTGCCCCAGGGCGACTGGTGGTGGCGCTCGCTCGTGCTGGGCACCCTCAACATCGGCGCCTTCCTGGCCTTGCTGTTCGTCGCCGCCTACCGGCTGCCCGGCGGGGTCGCCGCCACGCTCGGCGCCCTGCAGCCGCTGATCGTCGCGGGCCTGTCGACCGGTCTCCTCGGCGAACGCCTGAACCGCCGGACCGTGCTCGCCGGCGTCGCCGGGGTGCTCGGGGTCAGCCTGCTGGTCCTGCAGTCCGACGCCCGGCTCGACGCGCTCGGCGTCGCCGCCGCGGCCGGCGGCGCGGTCGTGATGGCCACCGGCGTCGTGCTGAGCAAGCGCTGGACGTCCCCCGCGCCGCTGCTGGCCACGACCGGCTGGCAGCTCGTCGCGGGCGGGCTGGTGCTCGTGCCGGTCGCCCTGGCCGTCGAAGGCGCTCCCCCGCCGTCGCTGTCCGGCGCGAACCTGGCGGGCTACGGCTACCTCGCGCTGATCGGTGCCGCGATCGCGTACGCCTTGTGGTTCCGCGGGATCCGCGCGCTGGCCGCGACGCACGTGACGTTCCTCGGCCTGCTGAGCCCGGTCGTCGCGACCCTGCTGGGCTGGCTGGTGCTCGGCCAGCGGCTGACGGCGTGGCAGCTGCTCGGCGCCGCGATCGTGCTCGCCGCCGTGGTGTTCGCCCAGCGGCGGACCGGGCGGCGTCAGCCGGCGAAGCCGCCCTTCACCACCGGCGTATCCCCGAGCCACGCGCACGCGGGCACGCCGGTACTCGACGGCACGGGCACCGCCCGGCCCTTCACCTCCACCCCCGGCTGCCCGCAGGCGACCAGCTCCACCACGAGCACCGGTACGACGAGCACCGCGGTCCGCACGCGCATGATCGGCTCACCCCGATTCCCTCTCACCACTCCCGCCGGGCACACGCCCTCCGCCGCACACCCGGTTCAGCGGCTCACCGGATCGGCGGAGTCCGGCCCGGTTCCCGCACGCCGTTGTGACCTCGGCGGGGTCATCATGGAACCGTGCGGATCACGGCCTGGTGGGGCGGACTCAGCCCGCGGCGGCGCTTGATGCTGAGCAGCGTCGCGGTGGCCGTGGTGGCCGTGGTCGCCGCCGCCGTCGTCGCCACCTCCGGAGCGAAAGCCGCGCCGGAGGCCGGGACGCCGGACCAGAACCGGCCCGGCCCGGTACTGCTCGTGCCCGGTTACGGCGGCGGCCAGGGGGCGCTCGACGAGCTCGCCGCGCGGATCCGGCAGGCCACCGGCCGCACCGCCGAGGTGCTCACCCTGGCCGGGGACGGCACCGGCGACCTGGTGGAACAGGCCGCCGTCCTCGCCGCGGCCGTCGAACGGGCGTACGAGCAGGGGGCGCCGTCGGTCGACGTCATCGGGTACTCCGCGGGCGGGGTCGTGGCCCGGCTGTGGGTCAGCCGCGAGGGCGGCGCCCACCAGGCCCGCCGGGTGGTGACGCTCGGCGCGCCGATGCACGGCACCGGGCTGGCCACGGCGGGCAGCGCGCTCGTCCCCGGCGCGTGCCCGGCCGCGTGCGTCCAGCTCGCGTCGGGCAGCAGCCTCCTTCAGGAGCTGGCGAAGGAACCGATCCCGCCGACCCTGCCGTGGCTGTCGATCTGGACCGACCGGGACGAGACGGTCACCCCGCCGGACTCCGCCCGGGTCGACGGCGCGGTCAACGTCGCCCTGCAGCAGATCTGCCCCGGCAACGAGGCGGCCCACGGCGACCTGCCCATGGACCCGGCCGTCACCGAGCTCGTCCTCCAGGCCCTCGGTACCAGCCCGATCGAAGTCCCCACGGACTGCCTCAGCTCGTGACGTCCTTCGTCGCGAAGTTCGCCCACGCCGCGCCGAAGAACACCACGATGTAGCCGGCCTGCAGCAGCAGCCCCTGGTCGATGTTGCGCCACAGCACCGGATCGCGGAAGAAGTCGATCCACGACAGCCAGTAGTGCGTCGGTAAGTAGGGCTTCACGGACGCGGCCGCGTCGAGGGCCTCCAGCACCGAGCTGATGATCAGCACGGCGAGCCCGCCCAGTGCGGCCCCGAGCGCGGAGTCGGTCACCGTCGAGAGGAACACGGTGATCGCGGCGAACCCCAGCATCGACACCACGATGTAGGTCACCGCGCCCAGCAGCCGCAGGCCGAGCGCGGACGAGCTGAGCGACTGCCCCGACAACGACGTCACGCCGGACGGCTGCCCGCCCGGGCCGGCCACGCCCGGAGTGCCGCCGGTGCCGAACAGGAACACCCCGAGCACCAGCGAAGTCAGCACGACGATGACGATCGCCGCGGTCACGTAGACGGCCAGCGCCACCATCTTCGCGCCCAGCAGCCGGGTCCGCCCGACCGGGCGCACCAGCAGGTACCGCAGCGTCCCGCCGGCGGCCTCGCCCGCGATCGCGTCGCCCGCGACCACCGCGACCGCGATCGGAAGGAACAGCGGCAGCACGAGCGCGAGCGCGGCGGCCGGGTACAGCGCGCCGTCGTTCACCACCGCCGACAGGAACGCCCCGCCCTGCCCGGGCGGCGGCGCGAAGTCAGCCGTCGCCAGGAAGACGCCGACGATCGCGGGCAGCAGGCACAGCAGCACCACGCTGACCCACACCCGCGGCCGCAGCGCGAGCTTCCGCAGTTCGACGCCGATCATCGCCCCGCCCCGAACCGGTCCGAGCCCGGACCTGTCACGTCGAGGACGACCTGTTCCAGCGTCCGCTGCTCGGCGTGGATGGACGTCACGCGCACCCCCGCGCCGACGAGCAGCGCGTTGAGCGCCGCCGGGTCGCCGTGCCGGATGACCAGCCGGTCGCCGTCGCGGGCCTCGAGCTGCCCGTCGAGGACGGCGGCCGCCGCGGTCGCGTCCGGTGTGCCGACCAGCACCCGGCCGGTCGCCGCCCGCAGCGTGGCCAGGTCGTCCTCGAGCACGAGCCGTCCGCGGTCGACGACGCCGACGCGGGTGCACAGCTGCTCCACCTCGGCCAGCAGGTGACTGGACAGGAACACCGTGGTGCCGCCCGCGTTCAGCGCCACCAGCAGTTCCCGGATCTCCTTGATGCCCTGCGGGTCGAGGCCGTTGGTCGGCTCGTCGAGGATGAGCAGCCGGGGCCGCCGCAGCAGCGCGCCGGCCAGCCCCAGCCGTTGCCGCATGCCGAGCGAGTACGCCTTCACCGGCCGCTGGTCGACCCCGCCGAGCCCCACCTGCTCGAGGGCTTCGTCGATGCGACGACGTCGCGTGCGCCGCCCGCCGCCACGCCCGGCGGCGTCGAGCAGCGCCAGGTTCCGCCGTCCGGACAGGTGCGGGTACGCGGCCGGGCCCTCGACGAGCGCACCGACTTCGGGCAGCACCTCGGCGACCCGTTTCGGCACCGGCTTCCCGAGCACTTCGATCTCGCCGGTGGTGGCGTAGACCAGGCCGAGCAGCATCCGGACGAGGGTGGTCTTGCCCGAGCCGTTCGGGCCGAGGAAGCCGTAGCGGTCGCCTTCGCGGACTTCGAGGTCCACGGCGTCGACGGCCACCGTGGTGCCGTACCGCTTGGTCAGCCCGCGCGTGACGATCATCGGCCGCTCCGGCGCAGCCGGGACAGCTCGTCGGCCACGGACTTCAGGACGTCCGGGGTCACCGTCCCGGCCAGCAGGTACGAGCGGCGGGAGACGGCCGAGCGGACGATGCCCAGGGACAACGGCGTGATCGACAGCTGCACCACGGTGCCGGCGGCCAGCTTGACCTGCACCCCGCCGGCCTTGCCCGCGGCGTCACCGGCCGCCGCGGCGACGGTGCGCGGCACGGCGATCACGGCGAACGACGCGAGCCCGGAGCCGTAGAGCGCGGCGCCCTCGATCCCGCCGAAGCTCGACGACGTCACCGGGCGGCCGGCGAGCTTCGCCGGCAACAGCACCTCGCCCATCGCACCGAGCACGTTCGAGACGTCCGGGGCACTCGCCACGGTGAACCCGGACCCGAGCGCGGGCCGCGGCGCCTCGACGACCGGCGTCGTCTGCGCCAGCTCCCGGAACTCGGTGACGAGGATCGGCGCGCGCTGCCCACGGGCGGTCAGCTCGACCCGCACGGCCACGCCGGTCGCCGGGTCCGCCCAGACGTCGACCTGCCCGATCGTCGTGTCCGGGTCGGCGGGGACGAGCCGGAGCCCGGACGCGGCGACCCCGGCGACGTTCCGTCCGGGGAGCGCGCTCACCGGGTCGTTCCCGGCGGCCCGGAGGATCCGCCGGGCGAGCTCGGGCGGCAGGAGGTCCCCGCCGCGCGGGAGCCGCACGGCCGGCTCGCCGATCAGCTCGGTCAGCGTGTTGTCGCCGTAGTCCCACGTGTATTCGCCGTCGGGCAGCCGGTAGACGTCGTGCTCGCCGGCGGTCCCGAGGATGTCGACGCGGTAGCGGTCGGGCCCGGCGTACCACGCGCGCATCGGCGTCTTCATGGAGAAGAGCGCGGTGACGGCGCCGAGGTTCGGCAGCTCCGGCAGGGCGAGCGAACCGGTGCTTTCGGCGTAACCCTGGTACGGCCGTCCGGCGGAGTCGAGGACGAGGGTGCGCAACCGGGCCGGATCGGCCGCCGCTCCGGCCGGGGCGAGCGCGGCGACGACCGACGGCGCGGACACGAGCACCGCGGCCACGGCGGCGACGACCGCCCACCGGCGCCGCTTCTCGTGCCGCACCACCGAGGGCGTCATCCGGCATCACCTCATCGTCCTTTGTACGCCATGGAACCGGGACCCGGGCTATGGTCGAAGGGTGACGACGCCCGTTCACGCTGCTGTCCTGAGCTAGTTCCCGCTCCGGTCCTTCGCACACCCCGCACCTCTCGCGGGTTCTTCGTCGTGCCCGCAGCAAGAACGGAAACCCTTCACCCGTGGCTTTTCTCGTCCTGCCCGGCGAACCCGATCGCCGGCTGTTCACCCCGCCTTCGCGTCGCGCCGTCGCCGCCGACGACCGGCTCCCGGCCGACGCCGCCCTCCGCACGATGTCCGCCGGGACCGCACTCCGGTGGCGCGGCAGCTACCCGGCCGCACGGCACCTGCTCGACGCCGTGAACCGGCGGATCCCGCCGCCCCCGCCGGCCGACTACCCCCGCTACCGCGCCGACCGGGCCCGCCGGGCCCGGCTGCTCTCCCTGCTGTACGTGCCGCTGGATCCGGGGCACGTCGTCCCGCTGCGCCGGGCCCCGGACGTCCGCGAGGCGTGCACCGCGGTCTACGGCCCCCCTGGACGTCCCGGCGGCGGTGCCGCTGCGGGAACTGCTCGGCGTCCTCGGTGCCGCCGAATGGCGTCGCCGGGGCATCGCCGTCCCCGCCTTGGGCGGGCGGATCCACCCGCACTACGGCGTTTTCGCGCCGCTGCGGCAGGAGTACGTCGACCTCGTCGCGGAGACGCCGTTGCCCGGCACGGACCCGGCGTTCGACATCGGCACCGGCACCGGCGTGCTCGCCGCCGTGCTCGCCCACCGCGGCGTCCGGCGGGTGGTGGCGACGGACTCCGATCCCCGCGCCGTGGCGTGCGCGACCGAGAACCTGGCCCGGCTGGGCTTCGGCGCGCGCACCGAAGTCGTGCGCGCGGACCTGTTCCCGCCCGGCCGGGCCCCGCTGGTGGTGGCCAACCCGCCGTGGCTGCCCGGCCGTCCGCGCACGCCGCTCGACCACGCGGTGTACGACCCGGGCAGCCGGATGCTGCGCGGGTTCCTGGACCGGGCGCGCAGGCACCTGACCCCGGATGGCGAGGCGTGGCTCGTGCTTTCCGACCTCGCCGAGCACCTCGGCCTGCGCACGCGCGGCGCACTGCTCGGCTGGATCGCGGCGGCGGGCCTGCGCGTCGCCGGCCGGACGGAAACGCGGCCACGCCATCCGCGCGCGCTCGACCCGGCCGATCCGCTGCACCGGGCACGGGCCGCCGAAGTGACGTCACTCTGGCGACTCAGTCCATAGTGGACACGTCCCGATGTCATGAACGACTCTTTCCTGTCGTCTGACGACAGGAAAGAGTCGTTCATGACATCCCGAGGCGCGCGACGGCCTCGACGGCTTCCCGCGTCTCCCGGACGTTGTGGGCGCGGAAGACCGCGGCGCCGGCGTGCGCCGCGATCGCCGTCGCCGCGAGGGTGCCCGCCAGGCGGTCGTGGGCCTCGACGTCGAGGGTTTCGCCGATGAGGTCCTTGTTCGACAGCGCGACCAGCACCGGCCAGCCGGTCGCCACCAGCCGGTCGAAGTGCCGGAGCAGCTCGAGGCCGTGCCGGGTGCTCTTGCCGAAGTCGAAGGTCGGGTCGATCAGCACACCGCCGCGCGGGACTCCGGCGGCGACGGTCCGCTCGGCCGCGGTGGTCAGCTCGGCGACGACGTCCGCGACAACGTCGTCATAGCGCGGCCAGAAGGGCCGGTCGGGGGTCGGCGCGGGGTACGGGTCGGTCCGGACCGGCATGCCCCCGACGTGGGAGCAGACGTAGCCCGCGCCGAACTCGGCGGCGATCTCGACCAGCTTCGGGTCGGCGCCCGCCCAGGTGTCGTTGAGCAGGTCGGCGCCCGCTTCGCAGACCTGCCGCCCGACCTCGTGCCGCCACGTGTCGACGCTGATGGCCAGCCCGGGGTGGCGGTCGCGCACCTCGGCCACGAACGGCACCACCCGGCGGATCTCCTCGTCGACGTCGACCTCGGGGCCCTCGCCCGCCTTCACCCCGCCGATGTCCACGATGTCGGCACCGGCCGCGACCGCGCGGTCGACGGCTTCCCTGGCCGCGTTCCCGGCGAACGTCGCGCCCTTGTCGTAGAACGAGTCCGGCGTGCGGTTGACGATGGCCATGACCAGGGCGCGGTCGCCGGGCATGCGGCGGCCCCGGAAGACCACCTCCGGCCGGTGTGACGTCATGGTCACCACCCTGCCAGGTCACAGCTGGGGCCGAAACGCCGCGTCCGGGGCCACCGGCGGCTATCCTCGGCGCGCGAGGGAGCAGGGGGAAACGCATGAGCACGACCGGTGAGGGCCCCGCCCGCAGCGAAGCCGAGCTGATGATCGCCGAGGCCAAGAAGGCCTTGTGGGTGATGGTCGGCCTGCTGGCGGTGCTGTGGCTGGTGCAGATCGTCAACGCTGTCGGGGGATACGACCTGAGCGGCGAGTTCGGCATCGAGGCGCGCAACCCGGCATCGCTGCCGGAGATCTTCAGCGCCCCGTTCATGCACTCCAGCTGGGGCCACATCGAAGGCAACTCGGGGCCGCTGTTCGTCTTCGGGTTCCTCGCCGCCTACCGCGGGGTGAAGAAGTGGCTCAGCGTGAGCGTGCTGATCATCGTCGCGAGCGGGCTGGGCGTCTGGTTCATCTCTCCGTCGAACTCGATCACCGTCGGCGCCAGCGGCCTGGTGTTCGGCTACTTCGGCTACATCATCGTGCGCGGACTGTTCGACCGGCACCCGATCGACATCGTGATCGGGCTGGTGATGGCGTTGTGCTTCGCCTACCAGTTCACGTCGCTGCTGCCCACCGACGAGCGGGTCAGCTGGCAGGGCCACCTGTTCGGGTTCGTCGGAGGCATCGTCGGCGGCTGGCTCTTCCGCGACCGGCGGCCCAAGGCGGTCACCGCCCCCGACGCGGCGACCGCCCTGCTCCCCAAGGACCTCAGCTAGGCGGCTCGAGCTCCGCCTCGACGACGATCCGGACGTACCGGCCGATCAGCGGCCGCGGCGCGCGCATGCCGAGCGGCGCCCGGTCCAGCGTCCCGGTCGCGCGGACCCGGGTGCCGCCGGGTGGCTCGACGTCGAGCGTCAGCGGGCACGCCGTCCCCCGCAGCCGCAGCTCGCCGGTGACTTCCCAGCCGCCGCCGCGCCGCTGCACGCCGCCGGCCACGAACGTCAGCTCCGGGCGGGCGGCGCTGTCCAGCAGGTGCGGCTTCCGCAGGTCGGCGTCGCGGCGCGGGTTCCGGGTGTCGAGCGCGCCGAGGTCCAGCTCCGCGCGGACGGCCGTCACCTCGCCGTCCCTCACCTCGACGGTGCCGGCGCGGACGCCGATCGTGCCGCGCACCCGGTTGAAGCCGAAGTTGCGGACCTCGAAGGCCGCCGTTGTCCGTCCACTGAGGACAGTCCACGTCCCGGTGCGGAGCGTGGCCGCCGTGTGCGGGCTCATCGCGCACCCGCCGTCGCCGGCAGGGCCGCGTGCAGCACGCGGTGCAAGTCGATCCGGTCGGCGCCGGGCAGCAGCGCTGGGTCTTCGCCGGGCAGCAGCTCGGTGGCCATGATCGCCTCCTGGACGGCTTCGACCGTCGCCAGCGACGCGGTGAACCCGACGACGACCAGGGACCGGTCTTCGGCGATGAGGGCGTAGGTCGTGCCAACGCCCTCGATGCCCCGCACCGCGGGCCAGATGCGTTCGCGCCCCGCGCGCTGCTCGGCGGCCGACTGGTCGGCGCTGCGCGGCCCGTCGAACCAGGTGATCTGGGCGTAGGCGGCGGCGTCCGACGCCGGCTGCACGTCGACGACCCGGTAGACGCCGGTGTCGAGCCAGGTGGTCCCGGCGGGCCGCCGGGCGGCGGCCTCGTCCGCGGCCGCGGCGTCGGGCCAGAAGGTGACGACGGCGCCGGCCTGGCCGCCGAGCTGGGTGAGCGTGGCGGCGCCGAGGGCGCCCTCGCCGAGGTCGTGAGTCCCGAGAGGACTCCTGAACTGGTGGATCGTGGCGTACATGGGTGCTCCCTTTTCGCTGGTCAAGCCGTTGGGAGCCACTCTCGCCACGGACGGCTTCCCGGACATCAGTGCCAGTACGGAGAACGGCACGGAAACCGGACGCGGAGGGGATACTGCTCGGGTGACGCGCAGCGAGCCGTTCGTCGGGCGGGCCGGTGCCGCGGCCGACCTGCGCGCGTGGCTCGCGGCGGCGGCCGGGGGCACCGGCGCGCTGGTCCTCGTCGGCGGTCCGGCGGGGATCGGCAAGACCCGCCTGGTCGAGACCGTCACGGACCGGGCCGCCGTCTGGGGCCGGTGCGTCGACGACCCGGGCGCCCCGCCGCTGTGGCCGTGGCGGCGGGTGCTGCGGGCGCTGCCGGAAGCCGGCGCGGAGGTTTCCCGCGCCCTCGCCGACCTCGACGGCCGCGACGGCGCCGACCTGGTCGCGGCCCGGTTCCGGTTCGTCGCGGTGGCCGCCGACGCGCTGGTCGACGCAGCCGGCCCGGACGGCCTCGTCGTGGTCCTGGAGGACGTGCACTGGGCCGACGAGGCGTCGCTGCGGCTGCTGCGGCACCTGGCCGGGGAGATCCGCCGCTCCCGGCTCGCCGTGGTCGCGACGTACCGGGACACCGGCTCGTCCGGCCCGCTCTTCGAGGCGCTCCCGGACCTGCTGGGGCGGCCGGGCACGGAAAGCCTCCGCCTGGACCCGCTGACCGAGCCCGACGTCCGCGCCTACCTCGCCGGGATCGGCCGGGCCGATGCCGACGCCGTCGACGCGTGGCGGCGGTCGGGCGGGAACCCGCTCTACCTCAAGGCGGTGGCCCGGTCGGCGGCGACCGGCGGCGGCGAGGCCGAGCTGCGGCACCTCGTCCGCACCACGGTCGCCGGGCTGGACGCGGGGACTCGGGAGCTGCTGGCGATCGCCTCGGTCCTCGGCGAGGAGGTCGAAGCGCACGTCGTCGCCGAAGTGGCCGCGCAGCCGGTGGACGGCGTCGTCGAGGCGCTCGACCGCGCGGTGCGCGCCGGCGTGCTGCTCCCCGCCGTCGCCGGATCCCGGCGGTTCGCCCACGCCGTCGTGCGCGACGGGATCTACGCCGACCTCGACCAGGGCGTCCGCGAGGAGCTGCACGCCCGGACGGCGGCCGCGCTGGAGCACCGGGCCGAGCCGGGGGTCGTGGCCGGGCACTGGCTGCGGGCCGCGGCGACGCCGGACGCCCTCGCCCGCGCGGCGGACTGGGCCGAAACGGCGGCGCGGGACGCGACCCGCTCGCTCGCCTTCACCGAAGCCGCGCGCTTCCTGGCCCTCGCACTCGGCTGCCGCCGCCGCGCGGGCACCGGCGACGGGCTCGCCGCCCTGCTCGTCGACCTCGCGACCGCGGAGTACCGGGCGGGCCGGTTCGCGCGCAGCCTGGACCACGCACGCGAAGCCGCCGCGCTGACGTCCGATCCGGCGCTGGCGGCCGCCGCGGCGCTCGTCGTCCGGGACACCGCCGCGCCCGGGCTGCTGCCGGAGATGGCTGAACTCACGGCGTCCGCGCTGGCCGCGATCGGCCCGGACGGGGATCCGGCGGTGCGGGCGAAGCTGCTCGCGCAGTCGGCCTCGGTGGCGGCCGACTGCGGGAAGACGAGCGAAGCGGCGAAGGCCGCCGACGAAGCGCTGGCCCTCGCGGAGTCCTCCGGCGACCAGGAGGCGCGGCTCGACGCCGTCCGCGCCCGGCTGAAGACGCGCCCGAGGGACCTGCCTCTGGCCGAACGGCTGCGGCTCGGCGCGCTCGCCGTGTCCCTGGGCGGACCCGGACGGCCGCTCGTGGCGCTGTGGGGGCACAAGTGGCGGATCGACGCGGCGTTCGAGGTCGGCACGATCCCCGTGGTCGACGCCGAGCTGAGCGCGATCTCCGACCTCGCGGCGACGACGCGGCTGCCACTCGTCCGCTGGCACGAGCTGCGGCTGCGGGCGTCCGTCGCGGCCTACCGCGGCGCGTTCGCCGAGAGCCGCGAGCTGAACCGGCTCGCGGCCGAGCTCGCGGAGGCGGAACTGGGCGAGGACCGGTCCACGGTCGCGATGTCCTTCGCCTTCGCGCAGCAGCTGGCCGAGGTGGTCGGCGACCCGGCCGAGCTGCCGGACGGGTACGACGAGCTGCTGGCGATCGCGCCGCCGCTGCCGATCACGGTCGTCTCCCGGCCGCTGTGCGCCCTGATCACCGGCCGCCGCGACGAGGCGCGAGCCGCCTACGACGCCCTGCGCCCGCACCTGCGCGACCCCGATTTCGTCGGGCATCCGCCGGGGATCGGCCCGACCCTCCTGCCGCTGCTGGAAGCTTTCGAGGACCTTGAAACCGCGGAGTGGCTCGCGAAGCGGATGGAGGAGGAGCCGCCGGTCGGCTCGCGTGGCGCGGGCACCTTCTGCAGCGACTGCTCCAGCAGCTGGGCCGGCCGCCTGGCCGCCCTCCTCGGGCGGCACGCCGAGGCTGTGCCGCTCTTCGAAGAGGCGATCGCGTGGGACACGCGGCTCGGCGCCCGGCCCTACGTCGTGCACAACCGCGTCCGGCTGGCGGGCGAGCTGGCCACGCTGGGAGAGCTGCCGCGGGCGGAGACCCTGGCCCGGCAAGCCGCCGACGAAGCCCGGCGGCTCGGCATGCCCGGCTGGGTGCGCGACGCGACCGCGTTGCTCGACCAGGTGCGCACCGAAGCCGATCCGCTGACCGGCCGCGAACGGGAGATCGTGGCGCTGGTGGCCGGCGCGCTGAGCAACCGCCAGATCGCCCACCGGCTGGTGCTGTCCGAGCGCACGGTGGAAAGCCACGTCCGCAGTGTCCTGGCCAAGCTGGGGCTGGCGAACCGGACCGAGGTGGCGGCGTGGGCGCACCGCCGGGGCCTTATCGCGGACCGAACTCGAACACCGCTTCGATGAAAACGACGAACTGCCGCACCGACCCCGGCTCGCGCCGCGGACCGCGCGGTCGCGCAGCCTGTGCAGCGCTGTGAGGTCACTATGAGATCGCTGTGCATCGGGCCGCGCACGCTGCGGATCCGGCGCCGCTGTGGTGATCTGGACCGGTGGCGATCAAGTTTCCCCGCACCGCGCTGACGGCCGCGGCGACGTTGCTGGTCATGGGGACCGGGCTGGTCCTCGGCACCGGCACGACCGCCGACGACGCCTACGCCGCGGGCGCGGTCACCACCCCGGCACCGACTCCGGTCACCCTCGCCGCTCCGCCCGCGCCGAAGGCCGCTTCCCCGGTCGGGGCGCTGTTCGCGAACGGCAGCCACTTCTGCACGGCGAGCGTCGTGCACTCCGGCGCCGGCGACCTCGTCCTGACCGCCGCGCACTGCGTCCGGGACGGCATGACCTTCGCGCCGGGCTACCACGACGGCGTCGCGCCGTTCGGGATGTGGCCGGTGACCTCGGTGTCCGTCGCCGACGGCTGGCGGTCGTCGGCCGACCCGGATCTGGATTTCGCGTTTCTCACCGTCCGGCAGGCCGGAAACGCGAACTCGCTGGAAAGCCTCACGGGCGCGAACGTCCTCGGCACCGACCGCGGATTCGACCACCGGATCACCCTCACGGGCTACCCCGACACGACCGATTCCCCGGTGGTCTGCGAAGGAACCACCACGCGCTCGGACACCTACCAAATGCGCGTGGCGTGCCCCGGTTTCCCCGACGGCACCAGTGGCGGGCCGTGGGTGACCGACGGCGCGGTCATCGGCGTCATCGGCGGTTACCAGCTCGGCGGGGATACGCCGGACGTTTCCTACAGCGCGTATTTCGACGACGACATCGCGAAGCTGTACGCGTCGGTCACCGGCTGAAACGCGAACCGGGCCCGCGTCCCTGGCGGAAGACACGAGCCCGGTTCACCTCTCGCGAACCCTCAGCAGGTCACGATGAGCCCGGTGAGCGCCGAGCACGTCTTCGACGCGCTGTCGTTGGCGCTGCTGGGATCCTCCGGCGAGCTCGCCGTCCGCTTGGCGGTCGTGGTGTACGAACCCAACGCGAGCAGGCCGCCGTTCACGGAGAACTTGGGCGTCGCGGACGCGCCACTGGCCAGCGAAGCGACGTCACAGTTGACTGTCCGAGTGCCGCTCACGTGGACGCACCCGGCACCGCTGCCGAACGACAGGCCCGCCGGATACGTTGCCACGACCCGGATTCCGGACGCCGCGGCCGGGCCGCTGTTCGTCACGGTCACCGTGTAGTCGATGCGCGCGTTCAGCCCGCCGTGCCCGGTGGCGCCCAGCGCGACCTTGACGTCGGCCTGCGTGGCCGGCTCGGCGATGGTGATCACGGGGCCGTCGAGGGTTTCGAAGGCGTAGTTGTCACCGACGAACTGGTGCTGCAGCGTGAACGACCCGGGTGCCGCGGTGTCCTTGACTCGCAAGGTCCACACCGTGGTCCTCGTGCCGCCGGCCTCGAGATCGCCGAACGCGGCACGGTAACTGCTCCCGGCCTGGAAGCAGCCGACCGCCGTCGTGTTGGTGCAGGACACGACGTCGACGACGTCGGTGATCGCGGTCGGCGTGCCGTAAATGGCGCCCTTCGCGAAAGTCACCGTGAAATCGGTGGGGTTGTAAATGGTTTGCGTGACGGTGAATGTCTGCCCCGGCAGCACGGTAGTGGGACTGACTTCGACGGAACTGGTGGGCGGTGCGGCCTGCGCCGCGGGCGCGATCGCGAGGAACGCCGTGGCCAGTGCGGCCACCGAGGACAGAATCGTGGTCCGTCGCCAGCTTCTTTGCATAATCGTCATCTCGCTGTTCCGGTCCGGGGAATGCCGCTCTGACAGATTTTCGTGGTCTTTTGTGGACAGCCGACGCTGATCAGTCGTCGCACTCCCGGAATTCGTTACCGCCATCCGGACGCGCCGCGGCACCGCCGTCAGGAGGGACGCCAGCGGCCGTTCATCTCACCCGGGCGCGGCGGCGGGCCCGGCAGATCGGGGCCGCCCGCCGACAATCCCTCGACGAGCAGGGCGAGGTACCGGCGCCGCAACTGCGCGGTGCGCTCCGGGTCGTCGACGCGGATCGCCGCGCAGCATTCGAGGATCATGCCGATGTCCTCGGCGACGGCGTCACGGCGCAGACGCCCGCTCTCGTGGGCCCGGGCGACCAGGCCGGCCGCCAGCTCGTTGGCCCGGCGGGCGTCGGCGCCCATCTCGGCCGTCGGGGTGAACGTGCCCGCGAGGTGGACGGTCAGCGAGTGCACATCGGCGTCCACGACCCGGGCGAGGAACCCGGTCAGCGCCGTCCAGCCGTCGGGCTCCCCGGCCGCGGCTTCGGCTTCGCCGATGAACCGGCGGAGGCCGTCGTGGCACAGCCGGCACAGCAGCACCTCCTTGCTGGGGTACCGGCGGTAGAGCGCGCTGATCCCGACCCCCGCACGCTCGGCGACGTGCGAGATCGGCGCCTTCGGGTCCACGAGGAAGACCTGGCGGGCGGCATCGAGGATGACGACGTCGTTGCGGGCGGCCTGGCCGCGGCGGCCGGGCAGGGCTGTCTCACTCATGGGCCGAGATTAACACTGGAACGGATCGTTCCGCTCTGCTAGAGTTCGGAACAAAGCATTCCGTTCCAGTCCGAAGGAGCCAGCCATGACGGTCCCCGCCCTCCGCCCGTTCCGCGCCGAGATCCCCCAGTCCGCGCTGGACGACCTGCAGAACCGCCTGCGCGGCGCGCTGTGGCCGGACGACCTGCCCGCCGGGTACGGCGTCACGAACGAGCGGGTCCGCGCGCTGGCCGAGCACTGGCTGGAGAAGTTCGACTGGCGGGCCTTCGAGGCGCGGCTCAACGCGTACCCGCAGTTCGTGACCGAGATCGACGGCGAGACCATCCACTTCCTGCACGTCCGGTCTTCGCGGGAGGACGCGACGCCGCTGGTGCTGACGCACGGCTGGCCGGGCTCGATCGTGGAGTACCTCGACGTGATCGGCCCGCTGACCGAGCCGGAGTCGGCGGACGAGCCGGCGTTCCACCTGGTCATCCCGTCCCTGCCGGGCTTCGGCTTCTCGGGCCCGACGCGGTCGGCGGGCTGGGGCACGCACCGCACGGCGGCGGCGTGGACCGAGCTGATGAGCCGTCTCGGCTACGAGAAGTACGGCGCGGTCGGCAACGACGCGGGGTCGATGGTCTCGCCGGAGATCGGCAGGCTCGCGCCGGAGAAGGTCGTCGGCGTGCACGTCACGCAGCTGTTCGCGTTCCCCTCCGGCGACCCGGCCGAGATGGCGGACCTGAGCGAAGCCGACCAGGCCGCGCTCGCGCACCTGCAGTGGTTCTACGAGAACATGTTCTCCTTCAACACGCTGCACAGCCAGCAGCCGCACACGCTGGCGTTCGCGCTCGCGGACTCCCCGCTGGGCCTCCTGGCGTGGAACGCCCAGCTGTTCGGCGAGCACCTCGACGCCGACTTCGTCCTGGCCAACGTGGCGCTGTACTGGCTGACCCGCACCGGCGGCTCGTCGATCCGCTTCTACTACGAGGACGCGCACACGACGGCGCGCCCGGAGGGGCCGACGACGGTGCCGACGGGCCTGGCGATGTTCGCGGGCGACTTCCAGTCGATCCGCCGGTTCGCCGAGCGCGACCACGCGAACATCGTCAGCTGGAACGCCTACGACGTGCAGTCCGGCAGCGGCGGCCCCCGCGACGCGGCGGGCCACTACGCGGCACACGAGGCCACGAACGTCCTGGTGGGTGACATCCGCGGGTTCTTCGCGGGCCTGACCCGCGGCTCGTCGTGGCCGGTCCTGGCGGCGGCCCACGAGGCCCTGCGGTCGGCGATCGCGGGCGTGCGGGACTGGGCGGCCCCGACGCCGTGCTCGGAGTGGAACGTCACCCAGGTCCTCCAGCACGCGGCGGGCGACCAGCTGGGCTACGCGGCGGCCATCACGGGCTCGGGCGGCCCGGACTTCAACCCGTTCGCCCCGTCGGGCGAGCTCACCGGCCGGGCAACCGACTTCCTGGAGCCCACCCTGAAGGCCGCGGCGGCGGCGTTCGCGACGGTGAAGCCGGACGCGGCGGAAGTCCCCACTCCCCTGCCGCAGGGCGCGCTCCCGGCGCAGGTGGCGGTGGGTGCGGCGGCCCTGGACGCGGCCGTGCACGCTTGGGACATCGCCGTGGCATCCGGCCAGGCGTCCCCGCTGACGCCGGAGCTGGCCGAGGCCCTGCTGCCGGTGGCGAAGCAACTGGCGGAACCGCTGCGCGGATTCGCCTACGCCCCGGCCCTGGAGGGCCCGGACGACGAGGGCGCGGTGCCGTCGCTGCTGCGCTACCTGGGCCGCGACCCGGAGTGGACCGCCTGAGGCCGAAGGCCGAGTTCGCCGGGGAACCACGACGGTTCCCCGGCAACAGGCATGTCACAGGCCCCGCAGCGCACCATCACCTCCCACCACCCGCACGCTGAAGGCACAACCGGCACCCCACCCAGACCCCTCCCCGCAACCCCGATACGAAGCCAGAACACGGACGGCAGTGCCGGGTCAAGGCACGCTTTCCCGCCTTGACGCGGTACTACCGGCCGTAGTCACAATCCGGCTTCGGGGTGGCGAGTACCGAGCCGGGCGACTCACGCAGCGACCGGAGAACCGTTCCCGAGCCCGGCTTCGGGGCGGCCTGAGCCCGGGAACCCCGCACCGGTCCTGACTGTCCGCACAGGCCGACAACCCACATTCGGCGCATCCCCCCGCGCCACACCGCTGGGTACGGTGGCCGCATGACGCGCAAGGCGGTCGCGGTGCGGCGGGAGGAGATCGTGCTCGCCGCGCTCGAGCAGATCCGGGCCCGGGGTATCGCCGGCGTGCGGGCCGCCGACGTCGCCAAGGCCCTCGACGTCAGCACCGCGCTGATCTTCTACCACTTCGGGACCCTGGAAACGCTGGTCATCGAGGCGTTCCGGCAGGCAGCGGAAAAGGACCTGGCGAACCTGCGTGCCGAGCTGGCGCGAGGCGGCCCGGCCGACGCCCGCCTGCGCTCGGTGCTGGCGCTGTACGGGCCGGCCCAGCCCGCCCACGGCTGGAAGCTGTGGATCGAGGCGGGTGCGGCAGCGATGCGCGACCCCCAGCTTCGCGCCGTGCTGCAGCGGCTGGACCTGCGGTGGCGGGACGCCGTCGTCGCGCTGATCGCCGAGGGGGTCGGCGCCGGCGTGTTCCGGTGCCCGGATCCGCACGGCGCGGCGTGGCGGCTGACCGCCCTGCTCGACGGGCTCGCGGTGCAGGTCGTCGCGCGCGAGGGCACGGTCACCGCCGGTGACTGCGCCCGGTGGGTCGAGCAGGCGATGGCGTACGAGCTCGGATATTGACCGGGCGATCAGGAGGGGCGATGACTGAGCAGGCCTTGCTCGAAGTGGCGTGGACCGACCCGGTCACCGGGTGCCGTGGCTACCTGGTGATCGACCGGCTCGTCCGCGGCGTGGCGAGCGGGGGCCTGCGGATGCGCCGCGGCTGCACGCTCTTCGAGGTCCGCGGCCTGGCCAGGGGCATGACGCTCAAGGAGGGGCTCAACTACGACCCCGGCGGCCGGTACGTCCCGCTGGGCGGCGCCAAGGGCGGCATCGACTTCGACCCGTACGACGAGCGCGCCAGGGACGTCGTCGCCCGCTACCTGCACACCATGCGCCCGCTGATCGAGCAGTACTGGACCATGGGCGAGGACCTGGGCCTGCGCCAGGACGTCATCGACGGCGTGATCGCGGAGATCGGCCTGCTCAGCCCGGTGCAGGCGGTCTACCCGCTGCTCGAAGACCGGGAGGCGGCGACCGCGCGGCTGGCGGAGGCGTTCCGGATCGAGGTCGGCGGCCTGGGGCTCGACGAGCTGGTCGGCGGGCTCGGCGTCGCGCAGGCCACGCTGACCGGGCTCGAAATGCTGGGCCTGGACAAGAACGAGAACCGCGCGGTGGTGCAGGGCTTCGGGGCGATGGGCGGCGCCACCGCGCGGTTCCTCGCCGACGCGGGGCTGCGGGTGGTCGGGGTCTCGGACGTGCGCGGGGTCGTCGTCAACCCCGCCGGGCTCGACATCGAAAACCTGCTGCGGCACCGGGACCGCTTCGGCGGGATCGACCGCGACAACCTCAAGCCCGGCGACGAGCTCCTCCCGCCGGAAGCGTGGCTGGACGTGCCGGCCGAGGTCCTCGTCCCGGCGGCGATCTCCTACTGCGTCGACAGCGACAACCAGGCCAAGATCGACGCGAAGCTCATCGTCGAAGCCGCGAACCTGCCGGTCACCCCGGACGCCGAAGAGCTGCTGGACGCCCGCGGCATCCGGGTGGTGCCGGACTTCGTGGCCAATTCGGCGACCAACTCGTGGTGGTGGTGGACCTTGTTCGGCGACGTCGGCGCGGACGCCGGCGAAGCGTTCGACAAGGTCCGGGCCCGCATGAGCGGGCTGGTGACCAGTGTGTTCGAGGTGGCGACACTGGACGGCCTGAGCCTGCGCGCCGCGGCCCTGCGGCTGTCGGAGCAGAACCTGGCGGCCATCCAGGCCCGGTTCGGCTGAAGGGAACGATTCGCCCCGCCAGATAGTTGAATGCTCTATGAAACTCGGCATCTACAGCTTCGGCGACCGCTCGCCCGACCCGCGCACCGGCGAGCAGCTCACCGTCGCGCGGACGCTGGCCAACACGCTCGAGCGGATCAAGCTCGCCGACGAGCTGGGCCTCGGCTTCTACGGCCTCGGCGAGCACCACCTCGACCAGTACGCCATCTCCAACCCGGGCACGGTGCTGGCCGCGGCGGCGAGCATCACGAACCAGATCACCCTCAGCTCCGCCGTCACCGTGCTGAGCACGGAGGACCCGGTCCGCGTCTACCAGCAGTTCACGACGCTCGACCAGCTCAGCCACGGCCGCGCCGAGCTGCTCGCCGGGCGCGGGTCGTTCACCGAGTCGTTCCCGCTGTTCGGCAACGACCTCGGCGACTACGACGAGCTCTTCGAGGAGAAGCTCGCGCTGCTGCTGCGCATCGACCGCGAAGACCCGCTGACCTGGTCCGGCAAGTTCCGGCCGCCACTGGAGAACGCACGGATCCTGCCCCGGCCGTACGGCAAGCGCCTGCGCATCTCCGTCGGCACCGGCGGCAACCCCGAGTCGTCGATCCGCGCCGGGCTGCTCGGGCTGCCGGTGGTGTACGCCGTGATCGGCGGCGAGCCCGAGCGCTTCGCCCCGCTGGTCGACCTCTACCGCCACGCCGGCGAGGCGGGCGAACAGGACCCGGCGGACCTGCACGTCACCATGGGCGCGATCGGGTTCATCGCCGAGAAGTCGCAGGACGCCAAGGAGACGTTCTACCCGTACTGGCTCGAGACGATGAAGTACGGCGCCCGCGCCCGCGGCTGGGCCGTCCCCACCCGCGCCGAGTACGACTCCTACACCCACGGCGCCCAGGCGCTGTTCGTCGGGAGCCCGCAGGAGATCGCCGAACGGCTCATCGAGGTCGGCAAGCTCACCGGCGCGGACCGCTACGCGATGCAGATGGACTGGTCCGGTGTGCCGCACGCCGACGTCATGCGGGCCATCGAACTCATGGGCACCGAGGTGCTTCCGCTGGTGGAGAAGGAGTTCTAGACGTCGTTCGCGGCGATGTAGCCGAACGTCATCGCCGGGCCGATGGTCGACCCCGCGCCGGCGTAGCTGTGCCCCATCACGGCTGCGCTCGCGTTGCCGGCCGCGTACAGGCCTTGGATCACCGAGCCGTCCGGGCGGAGCACCCGCGCCCGGGCGTCCGTGCGCATGCCGCCCTTGGTGCCGAGGTCGCCGGGAACGAGCCGCAGGGCGTAGTACGGCGCCGACCGCAGCGGCGCCAGGCAGGAGTTCGGCGACACCGACGGATCCGTGTAGTAGTGGTCGTACGCGCTCGAGCCGCGCCGGAATTCGGTGTCCACGCCGGACCGCGCGAAGCCGTTGAATCGGTCCACAGTGGACTTCAACGCGGCCGTCGGCACGCCGATCTGCGCGCCGAGGTCCTGGATCGTCGACGCCTTGAAGACCGCGCCGGCGGCGTACCAGGCGTCCGGGAAGGGCAGCAGCGGCGCGATGTCGCGGAACAGGTACCGGTTGCGGTAGTTCTGGTCGACGATCAGCCACGCCGGGATGTCCGGCGCCGACGGGTTCTTGTCGTACATCGTGTGCACGACGTCGCTGTAGGGCGCGGCTTCGTTGACGAACCGCTGCCCGGCCTGGTTGACGATCAGCCCGCCGGGCAGGGTGCGTTCGGCCAGGCAGAAGTACGGGTCGCCGGGGGTCGGGATGGCCGGGCCCCACCAGGCGTCGTCCATCAGGTCGAGGGCGGCGCCGGCGCGCTGCCCGGCGCGGTGGCCGTCGCCGGTGTTCTCCTTCGCGCCGACCGTCCAGTCGGTGCCGATCGGCTGCCGCTGGTACTGCGCGCGCATCGCGGCGTTGTGCTCGAACCCGCCGGAGCCGACGATCACGCCGCGGCGCGCCCGCACCAGCCCTTGCGGCGTCACGACACCGGTGACCGCGCCGTTTTCGACGTTCAGGTCGACGAGCGGGGTGTTCAGCAGCACCGGGACGTTCGCCCGCTGGAGGCCGACCCGCAAGCCGGCGGCGAGCGACTGCCCCATGGTGAGCGGCTTCTGCCCGGCCAGCGCGGCGGCCGTGCCGCGGGCGAGGCACTCGGCGGCGACCGCGGCGCCCTTGGCGTTCACCAAGGCGAGGTTCAGCCACTTGTAGTCCGCGCTGAAGACGACCAGCCCGGCCGGCGTCGCGAGGTAGGGCGGGTTCAGGTTCGCCAGCTCGGCGCCGAGCAGCTTGCCGTCGAACTGGTCCGGCTCGATGGACCGGCCGTTCGGCAGGCCGCCCGGCAGCTCCGGGTAGTAGTCGCTGTAGCCCTCCATGAAGCGGAACCGCAGCGGGCTGTTGGCCAGGACGAACGAAATCATCGCGGGGCCGTTGCGCAGGAACGCCTCCTGCCGCGCGGCCGGCACGTCCGGGCCGACGACCGCGGCGAGGTACTGCGCGGCCTTCGCGGGCGTGTCCGGCACGCCGGCGGCGAGCAGGACCGGGTTGTTCGGGATCCAGATCCCGGCGCCGGAGCGGGCCGCCGAGCCGCCGAACGTCGGCGCCTTCTCGAGCACGACGACGCTCAGCCCGCGCTTGGCCGCCGTCAGCGCGGCGGTCATGCCGGCCGCACCGGAGCCGACCACGACGACGTCGTACTCGCCAAGAGGTGCGGCAGCGGCGGGGGCCGCGAGCCCGGACGTCACGGCGAGGCCTACGCCCGCGGCACTGCCGCGGAGGAGCTGGCGGCGGGTCAGGTCGGCATCCATGGCGCACTCCTCGCTCGCGGAACGGCGAGGTCATGATGTCGGGAGCGGTCAGAAACAGGAACCTGTTCTACCCGCTTGGAGCAGTCGCGGCCCCCGCCGTTGCGCCGGTGGCGCCAACCGGTGACGGCATTCGGCGCAGGCTCAGGCCGCCCAGGTCACCGGCACCTCTTCGGGGCCCCGGACCGACAGCGGCGGCCGCCAGGCGATGGTTTCCGGCGGAACCGCCAGGTCCAGGCCGGGCAGCCGGTCGACCAGCGCCCGCAGGGCGATCTCGCCCTCCAGCCGGGCCAGCGCCGCGCCGAGGCAGAAGTGGATGCCGTGCCCGAAACCGAGCTGCGGGGCGTCCTTGCGGCGGATGTCGAACGCGGCCGCGTCCGGGAACACGTTCTCGTCGCGGTTCGCGGCCCCGACGTGCGCCAGCACCGCCTCGCCGCGCCGGACGAGGACCCCGCTCAGCTCGACGTCTTCGAGTGCCACGCGCAGCAGCGACGAGTCGACCGGGCCGTCGAAACGCATGATCTCCTCGACCGCGCCCGGCGTCAGCGCGGGATCGGCGCGCAACGCCGCCAGCTGCTCCGGGTACCGGCACAGCAGGACGACGCCGGAGGCGATCAGGCTGACCGTCGTCTCGTGCCCGGCGAGCAGCAGCTGCGTGGCGAGGTCGATCAGCTCCGGTTCGGTGAGCCGGTCGCCGTCCTCGTCGCGGGCGTGCACGAGGACGCTCAAGAAGTCCTCCGTGGGGTGCGAGCGCTTCGCCGCCACCAGCGCGGCCATGTCCTCGATGCTGTCCCGCCGTGCCTGCTCGACGTCGGCGGGCGCGTGCTGCATCGGCGTCACGATCACCCGCGACCACTGCCGGAACCGTGCCCGGCCGGCGAACGGCACGCGAGGAGCTCGCAGATGACAGCGGTCGGCAGCGGGAAGGCGAACTCCTCGACCAGGTCCGCCGGCGGGCCGTGCCCGGTCATCGCGCGCAGCAGGTCGTCGGCGATCTCCTGGATCCGCGGCCGCAGCGCGGCGATCCGGCGGACGGTGAACGCCTGCGCCGACAGCCGCCGCAGGCGCGTGTGGTCGGGTGGGTCCATGTTGAGGATGCTGTGTTCACCGGTCGAGAAGTCGCCCGGCTCGATGAGGCACGGCGCGCCCGGGTAGAGCAGCCGGCGGCTGAACCGCGGGTCGGCGAAGACCGTGCGGACGTCGTCGTAGCGGGTGACGAGCCAGCCTTCGTGCCCGCTCGGGAAGGCGATCCGGGACACCGGCGGATGGCCGGCGTAGAGCGCCCCCATCGGGACGGCGGGATGGTCCTTCTCGGCGGGATAGGCAGCGGTCATGCCGCCGATGATGGGCGCCCCCTCCGGCGCGGCGGAAGCCGCGGAACCGCGGAAAACCCGGCCGGACGCGGAAGTTCGCCCCAACGGCCTCACCCGGGCACCCTCTCTGTCCCCAGTGGACACTCGACAAGTTGACGGAACCCTCATTTTGTGACTAAGTTGAGATTAGTCTCAACTTACTTCGTGGAGGTTCTCTTGCCCAAAGTGATCGCTGTCCTCGGCGTCGGCCCCGGACTCGGCTTGTCGATCGCCCGCCGCTTCGGCCGCGAAGGCTTCACGACGGCGCTGGTCTCGCGCACCGACGCGCGGCACGCGGCCTACCGGGAGTCCCTCCCCGGGATCACCGCGCACACGTACACCGCCGACGTGACCGACGAAGCGCAGCTCAAGGCCGTTCTCGACCGCATCGCGGCGGAAGCCGGCGAGATCGACACGGTGTACTTCGGGCCCGCCGACGCCACGGCGGGCCCGGGCATCACACCACTGACCGAAGCCGGCGCCGGCACGCTGCGCGCGCCGTTCGAATCCCTCGTGCTCCCGGCGGTGCGACTCGTCGAAGCCGTGCTGCCGCGCATGCTGGAGCGCGGCTCGGGCTCACTGCTGTTCGCGGGCGGCCTGAGCGGCAAGTACCCGATGCCGATGCTGGGCAGCCTCGCCCCGGCGTCGGCGGCGCTGCGGATGTACGTCCTGACCTTGAACGCGGCCTTGCGCGAAACAGGCGTCTACGCCGGGACGCTGACCATCGGCGGCCTCATCGAACGCGGCGACATCCACCGCGTGTTCACCGAGCAGGACCACGGCTTCGCGGTGGGGACGCTCGATCCCGACGCCCTCGCCGAGAAGGCGTGGTCCCTGTACGTCGCGAGGGACGAAGCCGAAGCCGAGTTCAACGCGATGGCGGCGGTCTAGGCGAGGTAGGAAAGTTCCGGGTGCGCGGCGAGGTAGCGCTCGAGCAGCCGCCGCGCCACCGAGACCGAGTCGACCAGCGGGTGCAGCGCGAACGCCCGCAGCGCCGCCGCCCGCGAACCCGTCGTCGCCGCTTCGATCGTCGCCCGCTCGACGGCCTTGACCGCCGTCACCAGGCCCAGCGCGTGGTCCGGCAGCGGCGCGGCGGCGACCGGGCGGGCACCGTTCGCGTCGACGACGCACGGCACCTCGACGACGGCGTCGGCCGGCAGGCCCGGGAGCGCGGAACCGTTGCGGACGTTGAGGATCAGCGTCGTGCGTTCGCCGCCGGCCAGGGCACGCATCAGCGCCAAGGCGACCCTCTCGTAGCCGCCCCCTTCGAGATCGTCACGCTCCCCTTCGCGCGTCTCGGCCATGTACGTCGCTTCGCGCTCCAGGCGCGTGCGTTCCCACGAAGCCAGCGAAGGCTCTTCGTAGAAACCGCGTTGCTGCTCCAGCAGGAACGCGGCGCGCGACTCCGAACCGGCGGCCTCGCGCGCGAAGTAGTAGTAGTGCAGGTATTCGTTGGGCAGGGCACCGAGCGCGCGCAGCCAGTCCGCACCGAAGAGCCTGCCCTCTTCGAACGACTCCAGCGCGGCCGTGTCGGCGAGCAGCCGCGGCAGGACGTCCTCGCCGCCGACCCGGACCGCGCGGAGCCAGCCCAGGTGGTTGAGCCCCGCGTAGTCGAACCACGCCGTCGCCGGCTCCACTCCGAGAGCCCGCGCGACGCGGCGGCACAACCCGACCGGCGAGTCGCAGATGCCGATCACCCGGCCGCCCAGGTGCGCTGCCATCGCTTCGGTGACCATCCCCGCCGGGTTCGTGAAGTTGATGACCCATGCCCGCGGCGCCAGCTCGCCGATCGTCCGCGCGAGGCGGGCGGCGACCGGGACCGTCCGGAGCCCGTAGGCGATCCCGCCCGCTCCGACCGTTTCCTGGCCCAGCACGCCTTCGGCGTGCGCGACCTGCTCGTCGAGCTGCCGGCCGCGCAGCCCCCCGACGCGGATGGCGGAGAACACGAAGTCCACATCGGACAGTGCGTCGGCGAGGTCGGTGGTGGTCCGCACGCGCGGCGCGTCGTCCGCACCGGCGGCTTGCTCGGCGAGGACGCGTTCGACCGCGGCGAGACGTCCGGCGTCGACGTCGTGCAGGACCAGCTCGGTGACGGTCCGGCCGGTCAGCAGCGCCCCGTGCACGAGCGGCACGCGGAACCCGCCGCCGCCGAGGATGGCGAGCTTCACCGCGGCGCCTCGGCACCGGGCGGGAATCCCCCCGGCGAGTGAGGGCCGCCGGGGTTCAGCTCGTGCCGCATCCGGCGACCCTAGCAGCCGGAATCACGCAATCCGTGGCCGAAGGGCCGCAGCTCTTGCGAATCTCCCGCGGCTGACGCACGCTCGGGCCCACTGCCAGCGTGATCCCCTGGAGGCGCCCGTGCCGGCTGAGCCAGCCCCCGACATCGATGTCTTCCTGTCCGGCCTGCTGTTCTTCGACCTGGTGTTCACCGGGCTCGAACAACCGCCGTCGCCGGGCACGGAGGTGTGGACGGGCGGCATGGGCTCGGGCCCGGGCGGGATCGCGAACTTCGCGGTCGCGCTGAGCCGCCTCGGCCTGCGGACGTCGCTGGCGGCGGCGTTCGGCACGGACGTCTACGGCCGGTACTGCTGGGACGTGCTGGCCCGGCAAGAGCACATCGACCTGTCGCGTTCGCGGCGGTTCCCGGAGTGGCACTCGCCCGTGACGGTCTCGCTGGCCTACGCGGGCGACCGCGCGATGATCACCCACGGCCACCCGCCACCCGTCCCGGTCGCGGAGCTGGCCGGCTCGCCGCCGCCGAGCCGCGCGACCGTCGCGCACATCGGCCTCGACACCGCCGATTGGGTCCACACCGCGCACCAGGCGGGCAGCCTGGTGTTCGCCGACGTCGGCTGGGACCCGTCCGAGGCGTGGTCGCCCGCGCTGCTCGAACAGCTGGCGTGCTGCCACGCGTTCCTGCCGAACGACGTCGAAGCCATGCGCTACACCCGCACGGACACGCCGGAGGCGGCACTGTCCCGGCTCGCCGAGCTGGTCCCGATCGCGGTGATCACCCGCGGCGGCGCGGGCGTCCTCGCGGTCGACGGCACGACCGGCGAGACGGCGGCGGTCCCGGCCCTCCCGGTCGACGTGCTGGACGCGACGGGCGCGGGCGACGTCTTCGGCGCCGGTTTCGTCGCGGCGACGCTGACGGGCTGGCCGCTGGCGGAACGCCTCCGGTTCGCCTGCCTCACGGCGAGCCTGTCGGTCCAGCACTTCGGTGGCGCGCTGGCCGCACCGGGCTGGCACGAGATAGCCGAGTGGCACGCCCGCACCCGCCGCCCGGACTACGCGTTCCTGGACGAGGTCCTCCCGGCGGAGACGGTGGCGGGAATCCGCCGCGGACCGGTGACCCTCGGCTTCGGCGATGACAGCTGGCGCTGACCGCCGGACCTTTCGGACACAGCGTCGCCCAGCCGGGAATCCGTGCCACGATGGGAGCGGCAGTGCCGGAGGGAGGTCGCCTGTGCCCCAGTGGGAAGGTCACGCCCTGCCGCCCGCCGCGCGGGCCCGCTTCGACCGTTTCTCTCCCACCGGCCCAAAGACGTCGCTGCTCGGCGTGCCGGGCGCGGTCGGCGCCGCGGCGGCCGGCTTCACCCCGGTCGGCGACGTCATGGGCTGCGTCGTCCACCAGGTCGGCTTCACGGAATCGAGTTCCTGGGCCGCCGACCGGATCAAGCAGCTGGCGCTGATCCTGCGTCAGGGTTACGAGACGGCGCTCGACCGGCTCACCGAGGAGGCGGCCGGGCTGGGAGCCGACGGCGTGCTCGGGATCGAGTTCGAGATCACCTCGCCCGACGGCATGGCGCAGGAGTTCGTCGCCCTCGGCACCGCCGTCCGCGCCGAGACGGAGCAACGGCCGCGCCGGCTGTTCACCACCGAGCTGCCGGGCCAGGACGTCGGCAAGCTGATGCAGGCGGGCTGGGTCCCGGCGCGGGTCGCGGTCGGCGTGGCGGGCCGGGCGTTCACCGACTACTACTGGCGGCGGCCCATGGTCGCCGCGTGGGCCGGGAACACCGAGATCGCCATGGCCACCGAACTCGCCACCGCCGTGCGAGCCGCCGCCCGGGCGCAGTTCGCCGAAGAGATCCGGGACTGCGGCGCCGACGGCGGCATCGTCTCGGACCTGCGCTTCGAGATCTGGCCGGTGCAGGACGTCGCGGTGGCCGCCATCGCCACCGTGACCGGCACCGCGATCACCCGCTTCCACGAAGGCCCGGCCACCCCGGCCGGCGTGCTCCGGATGCTGCCACTGAACCGTTCCTGAGGAGGCTTCGTGACGACCGCGGATCACATCCCCGAGGATGCGATGCGCCGGCTCGCCGAGATGCGACCCGGCCAGAAGACCAGCCTGTTCACCTCGGACCTGACGGTCAACGAGTTCCTCCTGGTGCGCGAAGCCGGGTTCCGGCCGCTCGGCCTGGTGCTGGGCTCGAGCATCTACCACGTCGGGTTCCAGCGGGGGCAGTGGAGCAAGAACCAGGAGCTGGACCGGCTTTCGCAGGCGATGTACCACGCACGCGAACTGGCGATGTCCCGGATGGAGGCGGAGGCGGACGTCCTCGGCGCGGACGGCATCGTCGCGGTCCGCCTGGAGATCGAGTTCAAGGAGTTCGGCACCGACCTGGCGGAGTTCGTCGCCGTCGGCACGGCCGTGAAGGCCGAGGAGCCCGGTGAGTGGCGCAACAACACCGGGAAGCCGTTCACGTCCGACTTGTCCGGACAGGACTTCTGGACGCTCGTGCAGGCCGGGTACGCCCCGCTGGGGATGGTGATGGGCACGTGCGTCTACCACATCGCGCACCAGCGGTTCCGGCAGATGGTGGGCAACCTCGGCCAGAACGTCGAGATCCCGCAGTACACGGAGGCGCTGTACGACGCCCGCGAGCTGGCGATGTCCCGGATGCAAGCGGAGGCCGAGCAGCTGGAGGCGGAGGGCATCGTCGGGGTGCAGCTGCTCTCGCTGCCGCACCGCTGGGGCGGCCACACGACGGAGTTCTTCGCGATCGGCACCGCCGTGAAGCCGTTGCGCGCCGACCACCGCATCGCCAAACCGCAGCTCGTGCTGCCCCTCACCGACTGATGGACGGGCTGGACTTCCACCTGCTGGTGGCGGCCTTGCGCACGGACCGCGCGGACGTCGAGTCCTACCACCGCGTCCTGTCCGAGACGCTGGGCAGCGCGCTGCCCCCGGGCATGGTCGAGGTCGCGCGCCGCCGCACGTTCGCCGACCGCGTCGCGGGCCGGGACGGCCAGGCGGTGTCGGTGCGGGTGAACACCCCGGACCGGGTATTGGTGCTGCGCACGTCCGAGCACGGCGGAGTGGCAGCCGAGATCCACCACGTGGTCCGGGGAGTGGTGATCAGCCGGAAGCAGACCACGGTCGACGACTGGCTCGAGGCGCTGGCCCAGGAGCTGACAGCGCTGGCGGAGAAGGACACGAAAGCAAGAGCGGCCCTGTCCCGCCTGCTGGGCGGCTGAGAGGTTCGCTGAGAAGTTCGTCGCCGCGGCAGCCGGAATCGCCCGGCCGGCCCCCTCGGGCCCGGCCGGGCTCAACCGGCTGCCGGTCGCGTCCTACCCCACCGCCACCCGCAGGATCTTGTTGTGACTGTTGTGCGGAGTGCTGTCCTTGTCGCCGTCCACGCTGGTGGCCAGCCACATCTGGCCGTCGGGAGCGGGCTCTACCGTGCGGAGCCTGCCGTACGTGCCGTTGAAGAACGTCTGGAAGTTCGTCAGCGAGCTGCCGCTGATCACCGCGCGGTAGAGCCGCGCACCGCGCTGGCAGGCGACGTACAACGCGTCACGGATGATCGTGATGCCACTGCACGAGCCCTGCGCCACCGGATACGTCTTCTTCGGCGCGATGAACCCGGCGGTCCCGCACGAACCCGACGTCCCTTCGCACGACGGCCAGCCGTAGTTGCCGCCCTTCACGATCAGGTTCGTCTCGTCCATGATGCTGTTGCCGAACTCCTGCTCCCACAGCCTGCCCTGGGAGTCGAACGCGAGCCCCTGGACGTTGCGGTGCCCGTAGCTCCACACCGCGTTGTGGAACGGGTTGTCCGCGGGGATCGAGCCGTCCGGGCTGATCCGCAGCACCTTTCCGTTGGGACTGCTGGTGTTCGACGCGTTGTCGCCGTTCTGCGCGTCACCCGTGCCGGCGAACAGGTACCGGCCGTCCGGGCTGAACCGCAGCCGGCCACCGTTGTGGAACTTGTTGCGCGCGATGCCCGTCAGCAGGATCTGCTCGGTGCTCGTGGTCAGCGAGTCGGCGGCCGGGTCGTACTTGATCCGCACGATCCGGTTGTCGTTCGGCGAGGTGTGCATGATGTAGAGCCAGTGGTCGGAGGCGAACGTCGCCGGGTTGATCTCCAGCCCGGTCAGGCCGCCTTCGCCGTCGGTGCTCTGCACGTTCGGCACCGTGCCGATCGTCTTCTTCGCGCCGGTCTTCGGGTTCAAGTGGACGATCGAGTGCGCGTCACGCTGGTTGTAGAGGATCGTGCCGTCCGGCAAGGTCACCAGGCCCCACACGACGTCGTCGTCGGTCCCGACCTGGGTGGCGCCGCAGACTCCCTGCGACGGCGAACAGGTCGAGCCGCCGGTGGTCCTGACGTCCAGGACCGGCATGCTCGGCTCGCTGAGGTTGCCGTTCCCGTCGACGGCCCGCACCTGCAGGTGGTACGGGGTGTCCGGGGTCAGCCCGCCGAGGGTGGTGCTCGCCGTGTCGGACGTCCCGATCTGCGTGCCGGAGTTGTAGATCCGGTAGCCGGTGACCCCCACATCGTCGGTCGACGCGGTCCACGCGAGGCCGATCGAAGTGCTGTTGACCGCGGTGGTGTGCACGTTCCCCGGCACGGACGGCGGCGTGTGGTCGTCGGACGGCGGCGTCTTCACCGCGAGGGTGCCGCTGGCCTGTGACACGTTGCCGGCCGCGTCACGCGCGTTGACGTAGAAGCCGTAGCTGGTGTTGGGGCTGAGGTTCGAGCAGGTCGCGGTCAAGGCGCCGGTTGTGCTGGCGCAGAGCTGACCGTCCCGGTAGACGTCGTAACCCACGACGCCGGCGTCGTCGGTGGCCGCGGTCCACGAGATGGTCGCGCTGGTCGGCGTGACCTCGTCGAGCGTCGGCGTGCCGGGCGGCGACGGCGGGACGACGTCGCCGCCCGAGCCGTAGACGCCGAATTCCTGCAGCGAATAGCCCTTCGACGCGTCGGTGCGGCACCGTTTCGTGCCGTACATCCGCACGTAGCGGCCGGTGCCGTCGAGGGAGGTCAGGTCTTCGACGCCGCCCTTCCCCGTGGTGGTCGCGTAGATCCGCGTCCACGTGGCGTGGTCGGCGGAGGTGTCGATCTCGTAGGCCGTGGCGCAGGAAGCGTCCCACTGCAGCCGGACCCGGCTGACGTGCACCGCCGCACCGAGATCGACGTAGATCCACTGCGGATCGACGCCGGCCGCGCTGGCCCAGCGTGTCGCCGAGTCCCCGTCGACCGCGTTCGCCGCCGGACAGCACCCGCCCGACGACGACGCCGTCACCGGTTTGCCCTGCGACAGCAGGGGATCCGCGGCTTGCGCCGTCCCCGCCGCGGCGGTCGTCCCGATGACGAGCGCGGCCACCGCGGCCACGATCGTCCCCACCCGAATCCGTCTGGTCATCCCGTCCTCCACGCAGCCGGTGCGGAGGGTCGACAGCGCGACACGACACGCCGCGACTCGCCTCCGCGGAACACTGCCGCCGTGGCTCCCGTCTGCTGTAGCTCGCCCGGGCCCGTCGGTGAACGGCCCGTCGGCACAGGCAGAGGCGGATGCCTGACGACGACGGCGGGGTTCTCCGGGACCGGGACCGACCTGGAGCCAGGGCGATCTCGGGAAAACCCTACGAGCGGAACGTCCGGCCGGTCAACCGGCAACCGGCCCGGCTTCCCGCTCACCGGGCAGAGACGCGAACCCGTTGAGGCAGAAGAAGTTCAGTCCGGCATCACCCGCCCGAGGAAACCCCGGACATACCCGGCGATGGCGTCCAGGTGCGTCTCCAGCGCGAAGTGCCCCGAGTCGAGCAGGTGGATCTCGGCGTCGGGCAGGTCGCGGGCGTAGGCACGAGCACCGTCGGCGACGAAGATCTCGTCGTTGCCGCCCCAGACGGCCAGCAGCGGAACCTGGCCGGTCCGGAAGTACTCGTGGAACTTCGGGTACAGCCCGATGTTGTGGTGGTAGTCGGCGAGCAGGGCCATCTGGATCTCCGCGGCGCCGGGCCGGTCCAGCAGCGCCTGGTCGTGGATCCAGACGTCCGGGCTGACCAGCGACGGGTCGGGCACGCCGTCGAGGTACTGCGCCTTGGTGGCTTCGAGGGTGACCATGCCCCGCAGGTCGTCCGCGGTCAGGGTGCCGGCGGCCAGCTTCTGCGGCAGCCCGGCGCCCAGGCCCTCGACGTAGGCGTTGCCGTTCTGCGTGATGATCGCGGTCACCCGCTCCGGGTTCCCCGCCGCGATGCGCAGGCCCACCGGCGCGCCGAAGTCCTGGATGTAGAGCGCGAAGCGGCGGAGGCCGATCTGGTCGAGCAGACCGAGGGTGAGTTCGGCGAGGGCGTCGAAGGTGTAGCCGAACTCCGCCACCGAAGGGGCGTCGGACGCGCCCGCGCCCAGGTAGTCCGGCGCGACGACGTGGTAGCGGTCGGCCAGCGCCGGGATGAGGTGCCGGTACATGTGCGAACTCGTCGGAAACCCGTGGAGCAGCACGATCGTGGGCGCCCCGGCGGGTCCGGCCTCCCGGTAGAACAGCCGGTGCCCGGCGACAGTGGCGTAGCGGTGCTGCACGGTGACCATGACTTCTCCTCACCTCTCATGGATACTTATTCAGTTATCCATGAGATAAGGTAGGCTGTCAACGGATTGGGCAAACTGGGGAACGGATTCGGGAGGCGAACGTGGTCACTGCGGCACCCGGCGAGGACAGCTCCCCCGCCCTGGCATTGGTCAACACCTGGCGCTTGAGCACCGCCGGCGAGGTGGACGAACTCGCCGAGCCCGGCGACGCGACCGAGTGGCTGCGCCGGCACGGCCTCCCGGCAGTCACCCTCGGCCCGGACGACCTGAGCCGCTTGGCCACCCTCCGCACCGCAGTCCGCGAGTTGCTGGCCGCGCTGGCGGAAGAACGCTCACCGGACACCACCGCCGTGGCGACGGTGAACGCGGCCGCCCGCGCCGACACCGTCGCACCCCAGCTCAGCTGGCCGGCCGGCCCACGGCGGGAGTGGCACAGCACCCGGCCGGACACCCTCGACGAAGCCGTGGCATCCCTGGCCCGCGACGCGATCGACGTCGTCAGCGGCGACCTCGGCCGCCTGGTGCGCCCCTGCGAGGCGCACGGCTGCGTCCGGTTCTTCCTCCGCGAGCACGCACGACGCCGCTGGTGCTCCACGACGTGCGGCGACCGGGTCCGCGCGGCCCGGCACCAGCGCCTGGTGGTCGAACAGCGCGAAGCGTCCCAGCAACCCTCCTGACCGGCCCAACCCCACCGAAGGATGCCTCAGCACCCGCCGACCATTGCGGGTTGCGCGCCCAGACGCACGTCGGCCACGTCGACGCCCCGAATTCAATCGGCCACACCTACCCTCCCTCCAGCCTCAGACCCGCGTCTCCGGCCCGGTCGCGATCACTCCGCCGCGAACGCCGCCGAACGGCTCACCTCGGCCCATTCGGCCACCTCCTCCCCGCGAGCGCGTTCCGACCGTTGCACCGCTTCCACCGCGTCCGCGCCGAGCAGCAGCCGCAACGGTGGTTTGTCGAGCCGGACCAGGTCGGCGAGGATGCGGGCCGCCCGGGCCGGGTCACCCTGCTGCTTGCCGTCGCTCGCGTCGCGCAGCCGGTGCATCTCACCCACCGACGCGTCGTACTCCGGCCGGACCGGGGCGCGTTCCATCGAGGCGCCTTGCCAATCCGTGCGGAACGCGCCCGGCTCGACGATCGTGACCTTGACACCGAACGGCTTCACCTCCGCGTTGAGCACCTCGGAGAAGCCCTCCACGGCGAACTTCGCCGCCTGGTACGCGCCAAGGCCCGGCGACCCGCCGACCCGGCCGCCGACCGACGAGAACTGCAGGAAGTGACCCGAGCCCTGCTCGCGGAACACCGGCAGCGCCGCTCGCGTGACGTTGACGACCCCGAAGAAGTTGGCCTCGACCTGCGCCCGGAAGTCTTCCTCGGCCATGTCTTCGATGGGCGCGCTGTTCGCGTAGCCGGCGTTGTTGACCACGACGTCAAGGCCGCCGAACTCGCGCACGGCGAACGCGACCGCCTCACGCGAGGCCTCGGCATCCGTGACATCCAGCGCGAACGCGCGGATCGCGGCACCGAACTCGGCCACCAAGTCTTCCAGCTGTTCCGGCCGGCGAGCGGTGGCGACCACCCGGTCGCCGTCCTCGAGTGCCGCCCGCGCCAGCTCCCGCCCGAACCCGCGGGAACTGCCGGTGATCAGCCACGTCTTGCTCATGATGCCCTCTCCTAGCTCGTCCGGCTCGGCGCTAACCAACCGGTTGGTTATTTCAGGAAACACCTCGAGGGCGGGTTTGTCAACCAACCAGTTAGTTGCTAATGTGGCCGACATGAGAGACGCGGCGGAGACGAAGCGGCGACTGCTGACCGCCGCCACGGAGGAGTTCGCGGAACGGGGCATCGCAGGCGCCCGCGTTGACCGGATCGCGGCCGCCGCCGGCTGCAACAAAGCGATGATCTACTCGTACTTCGGCAGCAAAGACAACCTGTTCGACGCGGTGTTCGGCGAATCGGTCGCCCGGTTCGTCCTCGACGTCCCGCTCGACACCGGCGACCTGCCGGGCTACGCCGGAAGGCTCTTCGACCGGTACGAAGAGCGACCGGACGCGCTGCGGCTGGCGATCTGGCACCGGCTGGAACGTCCCGAAGGCAAGTGGGTCACCGAGATCGTCCTGGCCAACGAAATCCGGCTGCTCGACATGGAGCGTGCCCAGAAGGAAGGGAGACTGTCCGACCACTACACACCCATGGAACTGCTGGTGCTGATCCAGTCGGTCTCGACGGCGTGGACGACGACCAACTCGGAACTCGGCGTGCGCACCACCATCCCCCGCGAGGAACGGCGGGCACTGGTGGTGGACGCGGTCCGGCGCCTGATCGCGGAGCACTGACGAGAGCGGTACGGGAACACCTCGGGCACGAGTAGCGTGTGGTCCGCCGAGCCGGTCGACGGAAGGACACGCAATGGAGTGGACGCTCGAAGTGGTCGTGGTACCGGTGTCCGATGTGGACCGCGCCAAGGCGTTCTACAGTGACCAGCTCGGGTTCACCGTCGACCACGACATGACGATCGACGAGAACACGCGGTTCGTCCAGCTGACCCCGCCGGGTTCCGGCTGCTCGGTCGTGATCGGCAAGGGCGCCGTGCCGGACATGACACCAGGTTCGATCAAGGGACTGCAGCTCGTGGTCAACGACCTGCCGAAGGCACACGCGATGCTGCTCGAGCGCGGCGTCGAAGCCGGCGAAATCCAGGTCTTCGGCATGGGCGCCTGGGACGGAAAGGCCGACTTGGACAACGTCGGGTTCGTGCACTTCACCGACCCGGACGGCAACGCGTGGGCGGTGCAGCAGATCTCGTCGCGCCGCTGACCGGCGACGCGCCGGCAGCAGCACGAGCCAGGCAGCAGCACGAGCCGGGTCGCCGGCCGCGAACCGGCTGGTTGCGGTGGTGAACCCGCGGCACCGGCTCGCCACCGTGCGGCTAGTCGACCAGGGCACCGCAGCTGACGTTGACCGTGGCTGCCGTCATCGTGCGGGCGCGGTCGGACGCGACGAACGCCGCGACCGCACCGACGTCGGCGAGGGTGGCCGCGCGGCCGAGCATCGTCTTGCCCGCGATGCTGTCCTCGATGGCTTCCCGGCCGGGGAAGCCGTCCGGGAGCGTCTCGGGGATCCCGCCTGTCCGTAGCGTCACCGTCCGGATGCCGTGCGGGCCCAGCTCGGCGGCGAGCTGGCGGCGCATCGCCTCGAGCGCGTGGAACGCCACCTGCAGTCCGCCGACGGCGAACTCGCGCACGGGCTCGCCCGCCCCACCGAACAGGAGGATGACACCGGACCGTTTTCCGATCATGTGCCGGGCCGCCGCGCGGGCGGTCAGGAACTGGGTGCGCACGGCAGTCACGACCGGACGTTCGTAGTCCGCGAGTGACATGTCGACCAGCGGTGTGCCCTGGACGTCGCCGTGGGCGATGAGGTTGAACGAGATGTCGATGCCGCCCTGAGCGGCGACCGCGTCCGCGTGCTCGTCGACCGAGCGCTCGTCGAGGGCGTCGACCTGCGCCGTCTCGGCCGATCCGCCGCCCGCCCGGATGCGCTCGGCGAGCTCGTCCAGCCGGGCGAGCGTGCGACCGGCGAGGAAGACCATCGCGCCTTCCTGGGCGAAGCTGGTGGCCACGGCCGTGCCGATCCGCCCGGCCGCGCCGTAGACGATCGCGTTCTTGCCTTCGAGCAACGTCATGAGTCCTCCGATGTCCGGGTCCGTTCATCGGAGCGTCGAACGGGCGCACCCGGAATCGACAGAGGCACGCAGGCCGGAACGCCGATCAGGCAGGCAGCTTGTTCGGGAGGATCGCGTGTCCGTGGAGTTCCTTCGCGACCAGGTACTTCAACGCCGTGTCACTGAGCTCCGGCGGGACCAGCTGCTGCATCTCGACCTCGATGCCGCCCACTTCGAGTGCGTACACTTTGGCCGGGTTGTTGGTCAGCAGGGTGACTTTTCCGAGACCGAGCTGCTTCAGCAAGGCGGCAGCGTCCTCATAGGAGCGAGTGTCGGCCTTGTAGCCCAGCGCCGCGTAGCTGGCGAAGGTGTCGAGATCTTCCTTCTGCGACAACTGGAGCCCCTTGGCCTTGGCCACCAGGCCGGCACCGCGGCCCTCCTGGTCCAGGTAGACCAGCACGCCGGAGCCGTGCTCGCGGATGATGCGACGGGACTCGCGCAGCTGCCACAGGCAGTCGCAATCGGTCGACTCGAAGACTTCGCCGTAGAGGCAACGGGAATGGACGCGGACCGGACAGCCGTCGGACGGCTCGCCGTACACCGCCGCGCACGGCGGGTTCGCCCGGTCCGCTTCGGCCTCGAGGACGACTGCGCGGAACGCCCCGTCGGCGCCCTCCAGCTGGTGCACCACTGATCCGGTCACGGATTCTCCAGGATTCGGTCGGTCTCGAGGGTGCGCTCGACCTCGTCGCGGCCCGGCATGGACTCGGCGATCTCGTCGAGCGAAGGATTGGTCGCCATCGCCGCGATCGCCCAGCGCAGGGCTTCTTCGCGGCTCCGGCCGGCACCCTCTTGAATGAGTTTGTGGATGAGCGCCGCGGAAAAAGCTTCACGGACGCCCGGTGCGTCGTCGAGCGGGACCGGCGGACCCTCGATGTCTTGGGAGATCACGCTCGATCGGATCTTACAACCGAAACTCTCGATGACGCACACGGCACCTACGCCCAAGGACAACAGAGACCGGGCCAGGTCGTCGACGTTGCGGGGACCGTCCGGATCGGACAGCAGCCTGCGCAGCTCGCCTTCGCGGCCGACGAGGTAGTCCACCCCGCGAAGGAGCCGGTAGAGCTGCTGCGGGGTTTCGCGAGGTGGGGAAGCCTGCAGCAGCACCAAGGGCTTTTCCCGTTGCGCGGTGGCGGCCGAGAGTGCCCACTTGATCGTTTCCATCGGCGGTTCGAGCGTGACCAGCACGGCGTCCGCCGCGGCCATCGCCTCCCGAACCCGTGGCGCGCGAAGGTCCTCTCTGGACAAAGAGACCTCGGTTTCGTTCGTCCAGCCGAGGTAGCGGGTCTCCCCGGTCTGGCCGACGAGCACCAGCGCACGCGGGTTGGCGACGCCGGGCGTCTCCTTGACGAGCTCGGTCCCCAGCCCTTCCTTGCGCATGAACTGCAGCAGGTCCTTGGCCTGGGAGTCGCCACCGATCGCGGTGACGAGCCGCGCGTCGAGGCCCAGGCGGCGCCCGGCCACCGCGAGGTTGAGGCCCTTGCCGCCCGGGTGCACGTCGAAGGACTCGGCCTGGACGGCCTCGCCGATTCCGGGCAACTCCTCGGAGACGACCACGTGGTCGGTCACGGCGCTGCCCACCACCACGACGAAACCCACGGTTTCCCCGAGGGATTCGACGTCGGCAGGCTCGGCGTCGTCGACGCAGCGCTCGGCGAGCACGCCCAGCGTCCTGGCTTCGATCGTGCCGCGCAGGCTCCGGACCGTCGGAGACGGGTGACCGGGCGTGACGCCGAGCAGCTCGTGCAGGGTCTCCCAGCCTTCGGCGAGCGCGCGGCGCCGCTCCCCCAGGTCGTCCGCGTACAGCCGCTCCACTTCGGTTCGCTCGCCCACGCGCGCACGAAGGACGCCGAGGGCCAGCGCGGTGTCGGCGATCAGCAGGTCGGCCGGTTCGAGCGCCGCGACGACCGACGTCACGACGTGGACGATCGCTTCGCCCTCGGACACCCCGGTCTCGCGGATGTGACGGCGGACAGAAGGGAGTTCGGCGAGCAGGCGGACGTCGACCTCGGTGGCGTCGAGGCGCTCGACAGTGAGCCCGCTGCGCGTCCTCAGCTTGAGAAAGACGCTCCGGACGCCCTCGACGTTGGCGTCGTACCTCGCCATCGCCCCAGCCTACCTTTCGCTCGGCGTTTGCCTTCTTCCGGTCGGCACTTGCTCGAAGATTCCGGGCACCGCGTCGGCGGACGCGGGCAGCCGACCTCCCATTGTTGCCCCCTCGCCCCGGTGCGACTCGCGAAGTTGCTCCGTTCGGTCCGTTTGACTGCGGCATCCGGGTCTCCCGTGTCGACGGAACGGGCGCTTCCGGGCGTCGACCAGGGAAACCCCTGCCGACGACATCGTTTTGTCAATTGACATTGTTACAGGGCAAATGACACCCTGAAGATGCTCATGGACCCTCGGGAGGTCATCATGCAGCCTCGAAACCCCTGGACGGCGCAAGTAGCCCGGCCCTCGAACACCCTGCTGGGCCTGCGTGGCGCAGCGTCTCCACACGTCAGCGGCAGGGTGGCGGCATTTGCCGGAACGATTGCCATCGGCCTCGTGGTGAGTGGCTGCGCGCTGCCGACGCGGGCCGTGCTCCCCACCGGCGGCGATCGGGTGGTGGTGGTCGTCAGCGGGACGGCGAACGAGCCGCGGCCTGCCGTCACCGACGCCGTCCGCGCGGTACTGCGCGACGCCGCGAACAGCGGGAACGTCTCGCAGCAGGGCTCGGGCAAGAGCAGCGTCGTGCTGGTGTCGGCCGCGGACGGCGGCGACCAGCGCTCGATCGTGCTCACCCCGCGGCGGGCCGACGGGTCGCTGGAGCACGGCCTTTCCCGGCCGTCGCTGATCGACTGGAACGTCACCAGCGCGGTCGACGCGATCGGCGCCACCACGGCGCACAAGAGCGGGCTCGACCTGCTCACCGGCATCGCCGACGCCGTCCGCGGCGTGCCTGCCGGGACACTCGTGGTCCAGAGCAGCGGCTTGAGCACGGCCGGCGCGTTCGACCTGCGGCAGGTCGGCTGGGCGGCCGACCCCGCCGTCATCACCGCGCGGCTGGCCGCCGCCGGGCAACTGCCGCGGCTGCACGGCTGGCACGTGCTCTTCGCCGGGCTCGGTTCGGTGGCCGGCGCCCAGCCGCCGCTGCCGTCGCCGGCCCGCGACCGGCTGGCCGCGTACTGGCAGGCGATCTGCCGGGCGGCCGGCGCGGCGGCGTGCGACGTCGACCAGAGCCGGATCCCGGCCGAGCCGTCACGGGCCGCCGTGGCGACACCGGTCGTGCCGGTACCCGGGGTGACGTCGGTGACCGGCCCGCGCGGCGAGGTCACCACCACGGTTTCGGACTCCGCGCTCGGCTTCGCCGGGGACTCCGCGGTGCTTTCCGAATCGGCCCGCGACCTGCTGCGGTCGCTCGCGGGCAGCATCACGGCCGGCGGCTCGCCAGCGCCGGTCACCGTCCGCGGCTTCGCGGCCGACCCACCGGGGTCGACCGACGCGGGGCGGCGGGAACTGGCGGAGCAGCGAGCGCGTGCCGTCGCCGGCGCGCTCACCGAGGCCGGGGTGACCCAGCGGGTCGACGCCTCCGGCACCGGCACCCAGCCCGGGGTCACCGCGATGACCGGCGGGCGGTTCGACGAAGCGGCGGCGGCCCGGATGAGGCGGGTGGAGATCACGTACCAGGGCCCCGGCCCGAGCTCGTAGAAGACCAGGAGGCACGGCCATGACCAGCACCGACCAGACGCGCAACCTCCCCCTGCCCCAGCCGCGGCCCCGCCGGGAAACCCCCGCCGGCGACCTGCTCCTGGCGCGGGTGCAGGAGCTGAACTACCGCTCCGCCCGGGCGATGGAGGGCCACGTGGTGGGCCCGCACGGCCAGAACCTGACCGTCGGCGAGGCCCAGGCCCGCGCCGAGCTGATCGACCGGCTGATCGAGCTGGAACAGCTCCGCGGCAGCCAGCGCCACCGGCGTGCCGGCCGGCTGACCCGGATGCTGACCCTGCTCACGGTGACCGTGGTCGACCTGCCGATCATGCTGTGGCTGGCGAGTTCGGTGTTCAACGTCGACTGGAGCGACCCGCTGGGGCTGCCGCTGGCGATCAGCGTGGTGATTTCGGTGCTGGCCACCGGCGGCGCGGCGACCGCGCTGCACCACCTGGGTCACAACCAGCGCCAGCACAAGAACGCCAAGCGCCAGCTGGACTGGGCGAAGCTGTCCGCCGGCTCGAAGCTCAGCCTGGCCACGGTCGGGCTGCTCGTCGGGCTGATGGGGGTGGTGATGTTCGTCCGGGTGTACACCGAGGGCGTGCTGTCCGGGATGAACGATCTCGCGGTGCTGATGGCGGTGCTGGTCGCGCTGGTCATGGTGATCTCGGCGACGCTGGTGTTCTGGACGGCCTTCCGCGACGGCTCGCTGGAGCAGGACGACCTGCGCCACTACAGCGAATGCGTGCGGCCGTTCCTCGCGGCGAAGCGCGCGTATGAGGACGAGGCTCACGAGCTGAGCTGCCAGTACGACCTGCTGCGCCGCCAGGCGGCTCGCGGGGAGACCGGCGCCGAGTGACCCTGGGCGGGGCAAGTTGTCCACAGGCGGGCTCGCTTGTGGACAACTTCGCCCCGGGACGGCTGAACGGCCGGTTTCGTCGGTGGGAGTCGATAGATACGTGCGGCGAGCTGCTGGCCGGTGTCGGAACCACGACCACCTCGGCGACCAGCGGTCAAGGGCCGAGCCGGGCGTGCGTTTCCGGAGTCCGGGCGCACGACTTGCCGGAACCCGGTGAGCCGGCAGCCTGAGCCGCTCAGGGGCGTGAGACGCCCATCGGGTTCGGGACCGGGACCACGCCCGCATCGATCAACGCCCGGCTCAGCGGCACCGCCAGCTCCAGGAGCCGCTCGAGGTCTTTGCCCAGCTCCTCCGCCGGTGCTGCCGCCAGGCGGTCCGTGTCCTCCTCGATCCGGTGGCGCAGGGCACGGCCGGTCTCGGTCAGGCGGCCGTCCGCGTCGAGGATTCCGCGGGCCCGCAGCCGGTCCGTCGCCCTGTTCCACTGTTCGTCGGACCAGCCTCGGTGGGGCTGGACGTCAGCTCGGCCTATCACTCCGTCACCTATGTGGGTGAGCGTTGTCTCCAAGCCGCTCAACCCGGCGTGGACCGCCGCGAGGACGTGGCCGTCGCCGCGGTGCTCACGCAGCACCGTTGCCGCCAGCCACAGGCGGCTCCACGACTCCGGTGGCTTCGGTACCGCGGCCCAGCCCGCCGCCAGGGGGCGGCCGTCGCACTCGCACGCCTCCGCCGCCCGGGAAAGCAGGGCGGCCAGTTCCTCGGGGTCGTCCGGTCCCAAGGTCCGGCGCAACGCCGCCGAGACCGCGTCGAGCCGGGACCGGACGACGTCCGCGGGCGAAGCGAACGACCACGCGTCCGGCAGGGCCCGTGCCACCATCTCCGGGGCGAAGCCGAACAACATCGACGTCGCCGCCGCCGGGCCGATCCGGCCGAGGGGGGCCAGGCGGCCCGCGAAGTAGCCCATCCAGTACCCGCGCAGGCCCGCCGCCTTCGCCGCTTCGGCCGTCTCGGGTGCGAAGTAGACGACTGCGTGCAGCGGCTCCACGGCCGCCCACAGCTGCCGGGCCGGTGATGCTCCAACGCCGCTGCCGGGAACCATGGCTAGCGCGCTCCGTACGCGCCGCCGTTCACGTGGACGACCTGGCCGGTGAGGTGGCCCGCGCCCGGCGCGGCCAGGAACTCGACCGTTTCCGCCACCTCCTCCGGGCGGCCGGCGCGCTTGTTCAACGCCACCGAAATCCGCGAACTCAGCCATTCCTCCGTGAGCGTGCCGTGGAAGAACTCCGTGTCGAGGATAACGCCGGGCGCCACGACGTTGGCCGAACCGGTGTCACCGAGCTGACGCGCCAGGTCCGTGTTCCACGCCTCGATCGCCGCCTTCGCCGCGCCGTACGAGCCGGAGCCTTGCTTCGCCGCGACGGAGCCGAGAGTCACAACCCGTACGTTGTCCGCGAAGCGCGGCTTCAAGGCAGCCGTCACCAGGACGGCGGAGAGGACGTTGGCGTCGAAGTTCGCGTGCCACGCGTCGGCGAGGCCCTGCAGGTCGCCGGGCGCCGGGGCTTCGCGGACCCGGTCGGTGTTGCCGCCCGCGTTGTTGACCAGGACGTCCACCCGGGACGGCAGCTCCGCCAGCGCGGCCTGCACGGCCGCCGGATCGCTCGCGTCGAACGCCACCGCCCGCGCGCCGATCTTCTCCGCCGCCGCTTCGAGCACGTCCTTGCGGCGCCCGGTGACGGTGACCCGCTCGCCCGCCGCCGCGAACCGGGCGGCGATCGCCAGCCCGATGCCCGTGCCGCCTCCGGTGACCACGATTTCCCGCTGTTCGCTCATGCCGTCATCTTCGCGGAGGAAAGCGCTTACCGTCTCGGTTTTCCCGGCGAGCGGGACACGAAATCCCAGTTCGTTAGGATGCTTTACGAATAGGCCTTGACGACGGGCCGCCGCACGGCGAACCTGGACGGACGCCGCAGTCATCGTCCACCCGCCCTCACGGAGGCAGCATGACCCGGCGCTCGTTCTTGCTCGTGGTGACCCTGTTCCTCGCGCTCGCCGGCGGACCGGCGGCGAGCGCGGCCACCACGCAGCCGACCTTCCTCACCTTCTACGGCTGGTGGGACAACACCCCGCCCGGCGGCGACATCTCCTACCCGAAAATCCACAGCACCGCGGGCGGCAAGGGCACGTACGCCGACCCGGTCACCTTCGCCACCAGCAGCGACGAACTCAAGCCCGGCACCAAGGTCTGGGTGCCGCGGATGAAGAAGTACTTCATCATGGAGGACGGCTGCGACGAGTGTTCCGACGACTGGAACAGCCATGGCCCGAACGGCGGTCCCGGGCTGCGGCACATCGACCTCTGGCTCGGCGGCAAGGGCGGCAGCGCCTTCGACGCGATCGACTGCGAAGACGCGCTCACGCACTACAACCCCGACAACACGCCGGTCATGGAACCGGTCGTCGTCGACCCGCCGTCGAACGAGCCGTACGACGCGACGCCGATCTTCAACACCAGCACCGGTGAGTGCTACGGCGGCGCGCAGCCGAACAAGACGGTCGGCCAGTACCGCAACAACTCCACCGGCACCTGCCTCGAAGCCCCGAGCAGCGGCACGACGCTGAAAGTGGCGGCCTGCTCCGGAAGTGACGCGCAGCGGTTCACCTTCCACGGCGCGTTCCTCGTCATCAACGACAAGTGCGCGGGCATCTCCGGCAGCTCGATCGTGCTCCAGACCTGCACCGGCGGCCCGGCCCAGCAGTGGTCGATCAACCCCGACGGCACCATCTCCGACATCCAGACCAGCAGCAAGTGCTTCCGCGCCTCGGGCACCACGCTCACCGCGGGCAGCTGCTCCGGCACCGCCGCCCGGTGGACGTTCACCGCGGCCGGCACCTCAGGTCTCAGCGTGACGCCTTCGTCGGTGTCGGTCGCGCCGGGCGCTTCGGCGACGGCCACCGTGACGTCCGCCGAGGCCGCCACGCTCTCCGCGAGTGGCGCTCCCGCGGGCGTGACCGTCTCCTTCTCCCCCGCGTCGGTGCCGGCCGGCGGCACCTCGACCGTCACGGTCGCCGCAACCACCACCGCGACCCCCGGCTCGGCGACGATCACCCTCACCGGTGGCACGAAAACCGCGTCGCTGGGCGTCACGGTGACCGGTGGCCCGGAAACGCTGCTGTCGCAAGGCAAGGCCGCGACGGCGTCGTCCACCGAGTCGTCGTCGTATCCGGCGAGCGCCGCCGTGGACGGCAACCTGACGAGCACGCGGTGGGCGTCGAAGGAAGGCACCGACCCGCAGTGGCTGCGCGTCGACCTCGGCGCGACCGCCTCGATCTCGCACGTCAAGCTGGCCTGGGAAGCCGCGTACGGCAAGGCGTACAGCGTCCAGACCTCCGCCGACGGCACGGCCTGGACGACGATCTACAGCACCACCACCGGCAACGGCGGCACGGACGACCTCACCGGGTTGGCGGGCACCGGCCGCTACGTCCGGATGAACGGCGTCACCCGCGGCACGTCGTACGGCTACTCGCTGTACGAGCTGCAGGTGTTCGGCACGCCCTGAGTTGCCGGATCGGCAACGAAGTTTGCCTTCCTAGGGACGTCTTCCGCATGCTCGGAAGACGTCCCGAGGAGGAGCTTTGTCCCACACGCACGATCAGCCGATAACCGTCGAGAACCTGCTCAAGCGGGAGTTCTGGGAGGCGCTCTACCAGCGCGACGACCAGATCTGGAGCGGGAACGTCAACGTCAACCTGCGCACCGAGGTCGAGGGGCTGAAACCCGGGCACGCCCTCGACCTCGGCTGCGGCGAGGGTGGCGACGCGATCTGGCTCGCCAAGCTGGGCTGGACCGTCGACGGCGCCGATATCTCGACCACCGCCCTCGCCCGGGCCGAAGCCGCGGGCAAGGAAGCCGGCGTGGACGTCCGGTGGCTGCACCGCGACATCCTGACCTGGCGGCCCGAGGAGAGCTACGACCTGATCTCCGCGCAGTACGTCCACCTCCCGCCGGACCTGCGCCGCGACGTCTTCGGCGCGGCCGCCGCGGCGATCCGGCCCGGCGGCTCGCTGCTGGTCGTCGGGCACTCGCCGAAGGCGATGCGCGAGTTCGACGGCCAGAAACCGCCGCAGGAGCTGTACTTCGAGCCGGAGGAGATCACCACCTACCTCGGCGACGCCGGGCAGTGGGTCGTCGAGACGTGCGAGACGCGCGGCGAGGGCCACCACACCGACGCCGTCTACCGCGCGAAGCGGCTGGAAGCCTAGAAAGAGCGAAGGCCGCTCACCTCCCCCGACGGAGGTGAGCGGCCTTCGCCGGATATCAGGCGAGCTCGAGGCCGTACGCCTGCAGTTCGAGGGTCAGCGGGTAGAAGTAGCTGGTCACGGTGTCGCCGCCGGACAGCGTGCCCAGGCCCTTCGAACCGTCGTACGCCGGGCCGCCGGAGTCGCCGTGGTCGGTGTGCGCGGTGGTGCCGAACTCGTGGTTGAGCACGCCGACGTCGAAGTTGACCGACTCGTCGACCGAGGTCACTTCACCGCTGCCGCCGCCGGTGGTCGAGCCCTGCTTCTGCATCTGCTCGCCGACGGTGGGGGTCGCCGCGCTGGTGATCTGCTGGCCGGTGTTGATCTCGCCGGGCCCGGTGCCGTTCGGGCGGGTCAGCAGGCCGGAGTCGGCGCCGGGGCAGTCGCTCTCGACGACCTGCGCGCCGGAGACGTCGCCGCCGGACCAGGTTCCGCCGAGGTTGGTGCAGTGACCCGCGGTGAGCAGGAACGGCGAACCGCCGCGCGTCACGTTGAAGCCGAGCGAGCAGCGGCCCTGGCTGTTCTGGATCGCGTCGCCGTCCTTGATGTACAGCGACAGCTTGCCGGTGCGGTGCTCGACGCGGACGCTGTCGCCGTACTTCGCGGCGGCCGCGGAGACCTTGTCGGCGGTCTCCTTGCTCGCCGCGTCGTAGACCTTCACCACGACCTGGTTGGTCTTGGTGTCGATGCCCCACGCGGTCTGCGGCACGTTCTTCACCGCGTCCAGCTGGTTCTTGACGCCGGTGAGCGCCGCGAAGGTGTGCTTGACCTTCTTCGCGGTGAAGCCGGCGGCCTGCACCTGCTGCATCGCCGCGTCGTCGACGACGTTCACCACGGCCTTGCCGTTCTCGAGGTAGATGCCGCCGGAAGCGGCGCCGAGCGCGTCGGCCACCTGGGTGGCGGCGGTGATCGCGTGGGCCTGCAGTTCCGCGAAGGCCAGCGGGGACGCAGTGGCGGCCGAAGCGCAAACACCGCTGGTCAGCGCCGCTGCCGACAAGACGGCGAAGGTCTTGAGGGCGGTCTTCCGGGGAGTCATCAACTTCCTCCAGGGTTGCCGTTGAAGTCTGTGCCGACACTTTCGTTGCCAGGCAACCAACGCACTACCGACGAAGGTTGGTTAATAACCAAGGGAACCGGACATACCTCTCAGATCACCCCGAACGGCCTAACGCGCCACCCCCTTCGGCCTACTCGCGCGGCCAGCGGACGTGATCCTCGTACCCGGCGTGCTTCTTCAAGTACCCGGCGATGAACGGGCAGACCGGCACGATCGTCCCGCCCCGGGCGACGACGTCGTCGAGCGCGCCGGCCGCCAGCACCTTGCCCAGGCCCTGCCCGCCGAACGCGTCGTCGATCTCGGTGTGGGTGAACACCGTGAGGTCGCCGCGCCGGTCGTACTGCGCGATTCCCGCCAGCTTCTCCCCCGCCCACAGCTCGTAACGGTCCTCGTCCGGGTTGTCGACCACTCGGTTTCCGTCGGTCATCGGCTCTCCTTCGTCAGGTACGTCCACCATCGTGCGACGCCCGGCCACCGCGTGCTGACCGGGCCGTGCACCACACTGGGCCGGGCGGGGGAAGCGTCCGGCCCGTTCGTGTGCATCCGGCTTGCTTCCCTTGGCGGGCACCGGCTTCCTTTGGTTGCCTCACGGGGTGCCTCAGCAACCGTTCGTCCTCCCCGAGTTCTACATGCCCTACCCGGCGCGCCTGAACCCGCACCTGGAGGGCGCGCGCGAGCACAGCAAGGCGTGGGCGCGCGGAATGGACATGATCGACGTGCCCCAGCACGGCACGGTGATCTGGACCGAGCACGACCTCGACTCCCACGACTACGCGCTGCTCTGCGCCTACACCCACCCGGACGCCGGCGCCGAAGAGCTCGACCTGATCACCGACTGGTACGTCTGGGTCTTCTACTTCGACGACCACTTCCTCGAGCTGTACAAGCGCACCGGCGACATCGACAGCGCGCGGACCTACCTCGACCGGCTCGCCCTGTTCATGCCCGCCGAGGGCGAGATCACCGCGACACCGGAAAACCCGGTCGAGCGCGGCCTGACCGACCTGTGGAACCGGACCGTCCCGCACCGCTCGGCCGGGTGGCGGCGCCGGTTCGTGGAAAGCACGAAGGCGCTGCTGGAAGAGTCGCTGTGGGAGCTGGCCAACATCAACGAGGGCCGGCTTTCCAACCCCATCGAGTACGTCGAGATGCGGCGGAAGGTCGGCGGCGCGCCGTGGTCGGCGAACCTGGTCGAACACTCGGTGCACGCCGAGGTGCCCGACGAGATCGCCGCGTCGCGCCCGATGGAGGTCCTTCGCGACTGCTTCGCCGACAGCGTCCACCTCCGCAACGACCTGTTCTCCTACCAGCGCGAGGTCCAGGACGAGGGCGAGCTGTCCAACGGCGTGCTCGTGTTCGAGGAGTTCCTCGGGCTGACCACCCAGCAGGCGGCCGACGCGGTCAACGACCTGATCACCTCGCGGCTGCACCAGTTCGAACACACCGCCCTCACCGAAGTGCCCGCGCTGTTCGACGAGCACGGGGTCGACCCGGCCGCGCGCGCGGCGACGTTCGCCTACGTCAAGGGCCTGCAGGACTGGCAGTCCGGCGGGCACGAATGGCACCTGCGGTCCAGCCGGTACATGAACGAGGGCGCCCTGGCCGCCCGCGGCGGCCCGGACCTCGGCGGCACCTCGGGCCTCGGGACGTCCGCGGCACGCATCTTCTCCTCGGTGCTCGCCACCGCGCCGCAACGGTTGCGGGCGTACAGCTCGACGCCGTTCCGCGCGGTCGACGTCCCGCGGCCGGCCGTCGACGTGCCGTTCCCGCTGCGGCTGAGCCCGCACCTGGGCACGTGCCGGGTGCGCAACGTCGACTGGGCACGGCGCACGGGCTTCCTCGACGGCGTGGTCTGGGACGAGCGGAAGCTGCGCGCCGCCGACCTGCCGCTGTGCGCGGCGGGCATCCACCCGGACGCCACCGCGGACACCCTCGACGTCACCAGCGACTGGCTGACCTGGGGTACCTACGCGGACGACTACTACCCGGTGGTGTTCGGCGCGACCCGCGACCTGACGGCCGCGAAGGCGTACAACCTCCGCTTGTCGGCGTTCATGCCGGTGGACGACTCGCCGATGCCGATACCGGCGACCGCGCTGGAGGCCGGGCTGGCCGACCTCTGGCCGCGGACCACGGCCGACATGACGCCGGAGAACCGGCGCGCGGTGCGCCGGGCGGTCGACTCGATGACGTCGAGCTGGCTCTGGGAACTGGCGAACCAGGCGCAGAACCGGATCCCGGACCCGATCGACTACGTCGAGATGCGGCGCCGGACGTTCGGCTCGGACCTCACCATGAGCCTGTCCCGGTTCTCGCACGGCCGCTCGGTGCCGCCCGCGTTGTACCGCACCCGGCCGGTGCAGGCGATCGAGCACTCGGCGACGGACGTCGCGTGCCTGATCAACGACCTGTACTCCTACCGCAAGGAGATCCAGTACGAGGGCGAGCTCCACAACGCCGTGCTGGTGGTGCGGAACTTCCTCGACTGCCCGGAAGAGCGCGCGTTCGCGGTGGTCACCGACCTGGTGCACGCCCGGCTGGCGGAGTTCGAGCACGCGGCGGCGATCGAGCTGCCCGCGCTGTTCCGCGACTACGACGTCGCGGCGGACGTGCAGGAGATGCTGCTCGGGTACGTCGGCGAGTTCCGCGACTGGATGGCCGGCATCCTCAACTGGCACGAGAACGTGGGGCGGTACACCGAGACGGAACTGCGGTACCACCCGGTGGCCGCGTCCGTGCTCGGCGGGCCGTCCGGGATCGGGACGTCCTCGCTGCGGATCTCCTCCCTGCTGCCCGCGGGTCGCTGAGCCGCGTTGCCCTGGCCACTCCGCCGGGCGTCCGGGTGCGGCGGAGGCGATACTCGACGGTGTGAGCGGCTTCAACCTGCGTTTCCTCGGCCATTCGACCGTCCGCCTCGAACTCGCCGGCCGGGTCGTGCTGACCGATCCCGTGCTCACCGCGCGGGTCGGCGGCCTGGTCCGCGTGGTTCCCGCGCCGCCGCCCGAAAGCTACGCGGACGTCGATCTCGTCCTGCTCTCGCACCTGCACGGGGACCACCTGCACCTGCCGTCGCTGCGGCTGCTCGGGCGGGACACCCGGATCGTCGTCCCGCGCGGGGCCGGGAGCTGGCTCGCCGGGAAGGGCTTCGAGCGCGTCGAAGAGATCGCGCCCGGGGAGACGCTCACCGAAGGCGAGCTGACCGTCACGGCCACCGAAGCCGTCCACTCCGGACACCGGTGGGGGCCGCGGCTCACCCACGGCCCGCAGAGTCCCGCGATCGGGCACCTGATCAGGAGCGCGGACGTCAGCGTCTACCACGCCGGAGACACCGACCTCTTCGACGGCATGGGCGACCTCGGCCCGGTCGACGTCGCCCTCCTGCCCGTCTGGGGCTGGGGGCCGAACCTCGGCCCCGGCCACCTCGACCCGGCCCGCGCCGCGCGGGCCGCCGCACTGACCGGGGCCCGCGCCGCCGTGCCCGTGCACTGGGGCACGCTCGCCGTCCCCGGCCTGCGGCGCACCGCCCGGATGCGGAGGCTGCTCGCCGATCCGCCGCGGGTCTTCGCGGCCGAAGTGAAAGCGGCGGGCATCGCCACCGAAGTGCTGTTCACCGAGCCCGGCGCCGACGTCGTGCTCCCCGCGCCGACGGACCGCGCGTGAACTGGACGGACCCGGCCGCCCTCGGCTACCCGGCGGTGTTCGGCGGCGTGCTGCTCGGCTCGATCATTCCGATCGTGCCCACCGGCGCGGTGGTCGGCGCCGCGGCCGCCGTCGCGACCAGCAGCGGCCAGCTGTCGTTGCCGCTGGTGATCGTCTTCTCCGTCCTCGGGGCGTACCTCGGCGACGTCGTGACGTTCGGGATCCCGCGCCTGGGCAGCGAAGCCGCGTTCCGCTGGATCAGCAGGCGCCAGCCCGCCGAACGGCTCGAGAAGGCCCGCGAGCAGTTCGCCCGCCGCGGCTGGCAGCTCGTCGTGGTCGGCAGGCTCGTCCCGGCCGGCCGGATCCCGGTGCTGCTCGCGGCGGCCGCGCTGAGCTACCCGTGGCGGCGGCTGCTGCCCGCCGCCTTCGTCGCCTGCGTCCTGTGGGCGACCGCGTACAGCCTGCTCGGCATCGTCAGCGGAGGCGTCTTCGACTCGCCGCTGATCGCGACCCTGCTGGCGACGGTCCTGGTCCTGCTGGTCACGGTGCTCACCAACCTGATCGCCCGGTGGCGGCGCAAGACCAAGGAGCGAGTGTGACGACGACCGCGCCGAAGGGCCGGCTGCTGCGTGGCGGCCGGGCCGTCGCCCGCGTCTTGCTGGTGTGGGTAGCCGTGACCGGGGCGCTGCGCCTGCTCGACGTTCTCCTCCCCGGCTTCGAGATGACGCACTGGTGGCAGCCGACGGTGTGCGCGCTGCTGCTCGGTCTGCTCGCCGGCGTCGTCTGGCCGCTGGTCATGCGGATCGCCTACCCGCTGGCGTTCTTCACCTTCGGCGGCTTCGGGTTCCTGCTCCTCGGCGCCGGGACACTGGCCGTGTTCCGCACCGTGCCCGGGGTCCAGGTCGCGGGGATCCGGACCGCGGTGATCGTCACGCTCGGCATGGCGGCCGTCGGGACGCTCATCTCCAGCCTGCTCGCCATCGACGAAGACGAGATCTTCTTCCGCCGCGCCGCCCGGCGAAGGCGTCGCCACGCTCCCGCGTCCGGCGACGCCGAACTCCCGCCCGGCGTGCTCTTCCTGCAGATCGACGGCCTCGGGTACGACACCGTCCGCCGCGCGATCCGCGACGGCGACATGCCGACGTTCGCCGCGTGGCTCGCCGAGGGCAGCCACGCGCTGACCCGGTGGCACACCGACTGGAGCTCCCAGACCGGGGCGAGCGTCTGCGGCATCCTGCACGGGTCCAACCACGACATCCTCGGTTTCCGCTGGTACGAAAAGGACCGCGACCACGTGATGGCGTGCGCGCACCCGGCCGACGCGGCCGAGATCGAGCGGCGGCATTCGGACGGACGCGGGTTGCTCGCCGGCGACGGCGCGAGCCGCGGCAACCTCTTCTCCGGCGACGCCGCCCACGTCAGCCTCACCATGAGCTCGATCCCGGTGCTGGTGCCGAAGAAACTGCTGCGCCGCCGCCGTGACCGCCTCGGCGCGGGGTACTACGCCTACTTCGCCAACCCGGTCAACGCGCTGCGCACGTTCGCCGTCGCCCTGGCCGACGTCTTCCGCGAGATCACCGCGTCGGTGCGCCAGCGCCGGGCCGGTGTCGTGCCGCGGGTCCCGCGCGGGGGCTGGTACCCCTTGGCCCGGCCGGGCACGACGGTGATCGCGCGCGACGTCGTCGTGTCCGCGATCCTCGGCGACATGCTGGCCGGGCGGCCGGCGGTGTACGCGGACTTCCTCGGCTACGACGAGGTCGCGCACCACTCCGGCATCGAGCGGTTCGACACGCTGTCGGTGCTGCGCTCGATCGACCAGCAGATCGCGCGGCTGCACCGGGCGAGCAGGCTGGCGCCGCGCCGCTACCACGTGGTGGCGCTGTCGGACCACGGCCAGACCCAGGGCCAGGCGTTTTCCCAGCGGTTCGGCGAGACGATCGAGGCGTACGTCGGCCGGGTGTGCGGCGGGACGCCGTCGCCGACGGCGGCGTCTTCCGGGAAGCGGCGGCAGGCCGAGAGCTGGCAGATCAACGCGGCCCTGGCCGAGGCGACGAAGAGCGGCGGCCTGATCGCGCGCCGGCTGCGTGCCCGGGTGGAGGACGCCGAGTGCGCCGAAGACCGGCCGCGCACGACGTCCGGCTCGCCGGGCGCGGTCACCCGCGTGGCGCCGGGCGTGGTGGTGGTCGTGTCCGGGCACATCGCGATGGTTTCGTTCACCGAGCACGAAGGCCGCGTGGAGCTGGAGACGATCGAGCGGGAGTTCCCGGACCTGCTGCCGTCCCTGGTGGACCACCCCGGCGTCGGGTTCCTCCTGGTCCGCAGCCGCGAGTTCGGCCCGGTGGTGCTGGGCCGCGACGGGCTGCACCGGCTGGCGACCGGTGTCGTCATCGGCGAGGACCCCCTGGAACCGTACGGCCCCCACGCGGCGGACCTGATCCGGCGGGTCGACAGTTTCCCGCACTGCGCGGATGTCATGATCAACAGCCGGTACGACCCGGATTCCGACCAGGCGTCGCCGTTCGAGACGCACGTGGGCTCGCACGGCGGGCTGGGCGGGCCGCAGCAGCGCGGTTTCGTCGTGCACCCGCGCGAACTGGCCTCCCCCGGCGAGGTCGTCGGGGCGGAGGCGCTGCACCGGGTGTTCCGCGGCTGGCTGACGGACTTGGGTCACGCCCGGGTGGAAACCCCTGTTACGGAGGTAGTTTCGTGAAGCTGACCGTGTATGGCGCGGGCTGGTGCCCGGACGTGAAGCGCAGCCGCGCGCTGCTCGACCGCGAAGGCGTCGAATACTCCTATGTGGACGTCGAGGCGGACGCGGAGGCCGAGCAGCGGGTCCGCGAGCTGCAGGACGGCGCCCGCCGCATCCCGACGATCGTGTGGGACGACGGCACGTTCCTGGTCGAGCCGTCGGACGAGGAGCTGAGCGGGCGGCTGTGAAACTGCTGCGAGAACTGCCGCTCGGCACGCGGGTCGTCGTGCGCTACCGGATCGAGGGCGGGTTCACCGACGCGCTCGGCGACCTGGTGGCGCGCGACTCGGCGACATGCACGATCGAGACCCGGCGCGGGCCGGTCGTCGTCGAGTTCTCCGCTGTCACCCTCGCCAAGCCCGTGCCCCCGCCGCCGGTCCGGAAATCGGGTGGCGGCCCAGCGGCCGCTTTGTGACCATCGAGGCATGTTCGACGAGCTGGTGGCCGAGGCCGAAGCGGTGTCCGTCGACGGCTGGGACTTCTCCTGGCTCGACGGCCGCCCTTCCTTGCCGCCGCTGATGGTGGCCACCGAGTCTTGGCCGCCGAACATCGGGCGCGCTTCGGCCCGGCTCCGGCCGCGCGGTGCCGTCGTCGTGGCCACCGCGGATTTCCCCTTTCGCGACAACAGGGACAAGCTGAGGGAGCTGTACGAGAAGATCGAGCGGGACGGCCCGTTCGTCGCCCACACGACCCGGTTCCTCATCGAGGCCCGGAAGCCTTGACGATCGCCGCTTCGACGCCGTCCAGCAGCAGCTCCAAGCCCGCCTCGAACGACAGCCGCGCCTCGCGCTCCAGGTAGGGCTCGTCGGACGCGGCTTCGACCGACGGGCCCAGCCGGGCCACCGTCGGGAACCGCGCCGTCAGGTCCGGCGCCAGCTCGCCCAGCAGCGCCGACCGTGCGTACCACCAGTCCTCTTCGGACTGTCCCGTCTCCTGCGCGGCCTGGCGGGACTCCGCCGCCGCCTGGACCGAGCCGCGGACGATGTTGAACAGCGCCGCCACCACCCACCGGACCCGGGACAACGGCAGCCCCGTCGCAGCCAAAACCGAAAGCAGCGTCTCCTGGACGTGGAACTCCCCCGGTCCGAGCACCGGGCGCGCCGGCGAGACCTGCAGCAGCCACGGGTGCCGCAGATGCAGGTCCCACAACGCATCAGCCAAGGCCACCGCCGCCGGACGCCAACCGTCGGAAGCCGGAAAAGCCGACGGCAGCTCCCCGAGCGTCCGGTCGTACATGAGGTCGACCAGCTCGGTCTTGCCCGGCACGTACGTGTAGAGCGCCATCGCCGTGCGGCCGAGGCGCTCGCCGACCGACCGCATCGACAGCGCGCCCATGCCCTCGGCGTCCGCTATCTCGATCGCCGCCGCGACGATCGCCTCGACCGACAGGCCCGGCTTGGGGCCCGGGCCGGTGCGCGGGGCGACCACGCGCGGCCCCCACAGCAGCTCCATGGACCGGCGGGCGTCGCCCTGACCCGCGAAGACGACCACCTTGCCGACTCCTTACACCCTAAAGTAATGTACTCTGAGAATCATTTTACAGCCTAAAGTATCAAGAAGGACGGTATGACCTCACCCAGGCGGGCCGCCGACACCCACGACGTGATCGAGGTCCGGGGCGCCCGGGAGAACAACCTCACCGGCATCGACCTCGACATCCCGAAGCGGCGGCTCACGGTCTTCACCGGCGTCTCCGGCTCCGGCAAGTCGTCCCTGGTCTTCGGCACCATCGCGGCCGAGTCGCAGCGGCTGATCAACGAGACCTACAGCGCCTTCCTCCAGTCGTTCATGCCGAGCCTCTCGCGCCCGGACGTCGACCTGCTGGAGAACCTCAGCGCGGCCATCGTCGTCGACCAGGAGCGGATGGGCGCCAACTCGCGCTCCACGGTCGGCACCGCGACCGACGCCTACGCGATGCTGCGGATCGCCTTCTCGCGGCTCGGCGAACCGTACGTCGGCTCGTCCGGCGCGTTCAGCTTCAACCTGCCCGAGGGCATGTGCCCGGCCTGCGAGGGGCTCGGCCGGGTGTCGGACCTCGACGTCCACGCCCTGCTCGACTTCGACCGCTCGCTCAACGAAGGCGCGGTCCTCGTCCCCGGCTGGGCGCCCGACAACTGGTACGTCCAGATCTACGTGACCTCCGGTTTCTTCGACCCGGACGCGAAGATCCGCGACTTCACCCCGGAGCAGCTGGACGACCTGCTGTACAAGGGGCCGTGCAAGGTGAAGGTCGGCAAGAACAACCTCACCTACGAAGGCCTCGCGGTGAAGGTCAAGCGGCTCTACCTGCAGAAGGACACCGAATCGCTGCAGTCGCACCTGCGCGCGTTCGTCGAGAAGGCCGCGACGTTCAAGACCTGCGGCGAGTGCGGCGGCGCGCGGCTGAACCAGGCCGCGTTGTCGGCGAAGATCGACGGGAAGAACATCGCCGACTGCGCGGCCATGCAGATCAGCGACCTCGCCGAGTTCGTCCGGAACCTCGAGGCGCCGTCGATCCGGCCGTTGCTGGGCAACCTGCGTGACACCCTCGACTCGCTGGTCGAGATCGGCCTCGGCTACCTCTCGCTCGACCGCGAGTCCGCGACGCTCTCGGGCGGCGAGGCGCAGCGCGTGAAGATGGTGCGCCACCTGGGTTCCAGCCTCACCGACGTCACCTACGTCTTCGACGAGCCGACCGTCGGGCTGCACCCGCACGACATCGAGCGGATGAACAACCTGCTGCTCTGCCTGCGGGACAAGGGGAACACGATCCTGGTCGTCGAGCACAAGCCGGAGACGATCCGGGTCGCCGACCACGTCGTCGACCTCGGTCCCGGCGCGGGCGCCGAAGGCGGCCGGCTCTGCTACACCGGCGACGTCGACGGGCTGCGCGCGTCCGGCACGCTCACCGGCCGCCACCTCGACCACCGCGTCACGCTGCGCCCCGAGCCGCGCAAGCCATCCGGCCACGTCTCGATCACCGGCGCGAAGCTGCACAACCTGCGTGACGTCAGCGTGGACGTCCCGCTCGGCGTGCTGACCGTCGTCACCGGCGTCGCGGGCTCCGGGAAGTCGTCGCTGATCCACGGCTCGCTGGCCCACCGGGACGACGTGGTCGTGGTCGACCAGTCGGCGATCCGCGGGTCGCGGCGGTCCAACCCGGCGACCTACACCGGCCTGCTCGACCCGATCCGCGCGGCCTTCGCCAAGGCCAACGGCGTCAAGGCGAGCCTGTTCAGCGCCAACTCCGAAGGCGCCTGCCCGAAGTGCAAGGGGCTCGGCGTGATCTACACCGACCTGGCGATGATGGCCGGGGTCGCGTCCGTCTGCGAGGAGTGCGAAGGCAAGCGGTTCACGCCGAAGGTGCTCACGTTCGAGCTGCGCGGCAAGAACATCAGCGAAGTACTGGCGATGTCCGTCGCCGAAGCCCGCGAGTTCTTCCCGACCGGCACCGCGCGGACCGTGCTCGACCGCCTCGCCGACGTCGGCCTCGGCTACCTGACGCTCGGGCAGCCGCTGACCACGCTCTCCGGCGGTGAGCGGCAGCGGCTCAAGCTGGCGATCCGGATGGCCGAGAAGGGCTCGACGTACATCCTCGACGAGCCGACGACCGGCCTGCACCTCGCCGACGTCGACCAGCTCCTGGCGCTGCTGGACCGGATCGTCGACGCGGGCAACACGGTGATCGTCATCGAGCACCACCAGGCCGTCATGGCCCACGCCGACTGGCTCATCGACCTCGGCCCCGGCGCCGGCCACGACGGCGGCCGGGTCGTCTTCGAAGGCACGCCCGCCCGGCTGGTCGCCGACGCGTCCACGCTCACCGCCCGCCACCTGCGCGAATACCTGGGGAAACCATGAACCCGACCGGCCTGCTCGAAGTCACGGCGGTGCGGCGCGTGACCCCGCGCACCGCGCGCGTCACCTTCACCGGAGACGGCCTCGGCGAGCTGGAGCCGTGGCCGGACCAGCAGCTCAAGCTCCTGTTCCCGCCACCGGGCCGCCCGGTGCGCCTCCCAGACGCGGGCGGCGACGTCATGCGCTGGTACCAGGCGTACCTCGCGATCCCGTCCGAAGAACGGCCGGTGATGCGCAGCTACACCGTGCGCTCGCGGGATTGCGACACAATCGACGTAGACTTCGTGCTGCACCCCGGCCCGGCGGGACCGGCCACGGCCTGGGCGTTTCGAGCGGCGCCGGGCGACGTCCTGGGCCGCTACGGGCCGGACGCCGCCTACCGCCGTCCACTGTCCACAGCGGACACTCTGCTGATCGCCGGTGACGAAACGACGGTGCCCGCGGTGTCCACCATTTTGTCCGAAGTGGACAATGCGGTGGTGTTCCTCGAGGTGGCCGACGCGGCGGAGGAGCAGCCGCTGCCCGGCGAGGTCCACTGGCTGCACCGGGACGGCACCGAGCACGGCAGCCGGTTGCTGGAGGCCGTCCGCGAGGCGAAGCTCCCCGACGGCTCGGTGGCCGCGTGGCTGGCGGGCGAGGCGGGAATGGTCCGGTCGCTGCGCCGTCACCTCGTCGGCGAGCGCGGGCTCGACAAGGGCGTCATCGAGTTCACCGGGTACTGGCGGCGCAGCCTGACCCAGGACGACGCCCCGACGCCCGAGGATCTCGCCGACGCGGCGGAAAAGGTGGGAGACTCGGCCGGGTGGAAGGGGAACTGACGGCATCGGGCATCGACCCGGCTTCGGTGGTGGCGGCCGAGGAAATCGGCGGCGGTACGTACAACACGGCGGTCCGGCTGAGACTGGCCGACGGACGTCGGCTGGTCCTGAAGATCGCGCCGTCCGCACCGGGGCTGACGTACGAACACGACCTCCTGGACACCGAGGCGGAGTACTACCGCCGGGTTCCGGGGCCGCTGCCGTCCGTCGTCGGCGCCGGTCCCGGGTTCCTGCTGATGACGGAGGTGCCCGGCGTTCCCTGGCACGGCTCGCCGGTCACCGACCGGCCGCGGCTGCGCCGGGAGCTCGGCGGGATCGTGGCCGGACTCCACGAGGTGACCGGCGAGGGGTTCGGCTACCTCCGGGAGCCCCTCCACCCGACGTGGCCGGCGGCGTTCACGTCAATGGTGGACACGGTGCTCGCGGACGCCGTCCGGTACGGGGTACGCCTGCCTCGGCCGGCCGCGGAGATCGCCCACCTCGTCCGGCGCCACGAGCCGCTGCTGGAGCTGGTCACCACACCGGTGCTGGTCCACTTCGACCTGTGGGACGGCAACATCCTCGTAGAAGGCGGCCGCGTGTCGGGCATCATCGACGCGGAACGCGCGTTCTGGGGCGACCCGGTGGCGGAGTTCGTCTCGCTGACGCTGTTCCGCGACCTCGACACCGAACTGGTGGAGGGCTACCGCGCGGCAGGCGGCCCGGTTCGATGGGACGCGCCCGCCCGGCGGCGCCTGGCGCTGTACCGGGTGTACCTGGATCTGATCATGGTGGCCGAGATGGTGCCGCGGAAGGACCAGGACGCGGACCGGGCACGCTTCCTCACCACCCTGCTGAGCGACGACCTCGATGCCGTGCAGCGGGCGCTCTGATCACGCGAAGACCAGGGAGATCAGCTCGTCGACGAACGGCTCCACCAGCTCAGCCCCGGTCCGGTTGAGGACGCTGTGGAACAGCGCCACCCGCCCGTGCGCGCCGACGAACACCACGGCGGCCGCGCGGCCCGGGGTGACCCTCAGCGGGTGACCGGCTTCGACGCAGCGCTCGAAGCCCGCCGCCAGGCGGTCGATCACGTCCAGGAGCGGGCCCTCCGCGCGGGCGCCGGGATCCGGGCGTGACGCGCCGTTCGCGAGCATCAGCCGGTAATGCCCCGGATTCTCCATGGCGAACGTGCAGTACGCGTGAATCTGCGCCCGCACCCGGCCGACGACGTCGGTTTCGCCCAGCGTCTCCTCCGCCGCGCGCATCGAATCCCGCAGCCGCGTGTATTCGTGGTCCAGCAGACCGCGCACCAATTCCGCGCGATCGGAAAAATGCTGGTAGATGCTCGCCGGGGCGATGCCGACGGCGCGCGCCACCCCGCGGATCGTCAGCCCGTCCTCGCCACCGAGCTCGGCGAGCAACCGGCCCGCCGCGGCCAGGATCTCCCCACGCAGCCGTTCCCCTTCGCCCCAGCGGTTCCTCGTTCGGCCGTTTCCGGCTTCGACGTTTTCCGGCACCCACCCATTCATACGCCCGCGGCCGCCGGGCCTGTGTTCCGGGGTCCCCGACACGGGGACCCCGGAAGCGTCAGTGGTTGTTCACGAACTGCCGGGCGAGTGCTTCGCCGGTGCTCACGGCGTTGGCGTGGCTCTCGATCGGCGTCACCTTCGAATTCTTGAAGAAAAGATAGGTGACGCCCGAGTCCGTGCCGCCGTTCGACGGGTCCGGGTTGATCCCGAGCGAACTCGCGGTCGCGTAGGACGCCTCGCCGATGATGTCGGTCGGCCCGGTGTCGCCGACCGCGGCATAGGTGACCTGGTTGTTGTAGATCACCGCCACCACGCCGGCGCCCGCGATGCCGAACTTCCGGTAGTCCCAGGTGCTGCTGGGGCTCGGCACCACGACGTACGGCAGCGCCGCGGCGTTCAGCGGCTTCCCGTCGGACTGGTGGAACGCGGTGTCGGCCTGGAAGCAGCAGTCGGTGTTCTCGTTGCACTGCGAGGTCCGCTGGCCGTCGCAGTCGATGTCCATGTCGGCCTTCCAGAAGACCGCGTCCGAGAGCCCGCACACCGGGATCGTCCGGCCCGTCTCGGAGTCGGTCTTGTACTTGCCGCTGGAAATCTGGCTGCACGACGTCAGCTTCGAAAGCAGCTCGGACGCGCTCGGCGCCCCACCGCCGCCCCCGGAGTCGCCGACGGTCAGCGAATCGACGTTCGGGCCGCCGTTCGCGGTCGTCGCGGTGGCCCGGACGGTGTGCGCGCCCGCGGTCAGCGTCGCGGTCACCGCCGTGGTGGCCCACGTCGTCCAGGCGCCGGTCCCGGCGAACGACGGCGTCGCGACGGTCGTGCCGTCCACGGCGATGGCCATCGGCCGGGCGGTGGTCGTGCCGTTGGCGAACCGGAGCGTCAGCGTCGTGCTGCCGTCGGCGGCGACCGACACCGGCCACTGGACGTAGGAGCCGGTCAGGTTGTCGTAGTTGACGAAGCCGGTGCCGGTGAAGCCGGCGTGGTCGGAGTTGACCGCGCCTTGCGAGATGGTGGCGTTCTCGGCTTCGTAGGTGACTGTCGCGGCGTTCGCGGCCGTGGGCGCGATCAGGAACGCGCCGACGGCCGCGATCGCCATGGCGATCGCCCGGGGTCTGTGCATGAGGACCTCCGACAGTTAGGAAAGTTTCCTTACTGTCGGAAAACGCTAAGTCGACATACTGCCACGGTCAATACGAACCGGGCGGACTCCCGTTGACCGGGAAGCCGTTCAGCGGGCCGACACCGTCCGAAGTGGACTCAGGCAGCCAGTTCCGGGTACAGCGCGGTGAGGTCGCCGGACAGCCCGGCCCGCACGTTCCGGCTGAGGTCGTCGGCGAGCACCTCGAAGCGGCCCTGCGCGACGCCGTCGAGCGCGAGACCCGCCACGACCGCCGGGTCGGCCTTCGGCCCGTCGACGTTCTTGGCCATGTCGGTGTCCATGTAGCCGACGTGCAGCCCGGTCACCAGGGTCTTCTGCGGGGCCAGCTCCTGACGCAGCGCGTTCGTCAGCGACCAGGCCGCCGCCTTCGCGGCGGAGTAGGCCGCGACGCGCGGGGCCGTCCACCAGGACAGGACCGAAAGCACGTTGAGCACCGCGCCGCCGCCGTTGCGCTCCAGCACGGGCGCGAACTCGCGCGTCACGGCCAGGGTGCCGAAGTAGTGCGTGTCCATCTCCAGCCGGATGTCGTCGAGGGACCCGCCGAGCAGCGACGCCCCGGTGGACGAGCCGGCGTTGTTGACCAGCAGCATGACGTCGGTCGCGACCGCGGCGGCCGCCCTGATCGACTCCGGGTCGGTGACGTCGAGACGCAGCGGGATCACACCCGGCAGGTCGACCGACTCGGGATTCCGCGCGGCGGCGTAGACCTTGGCCGCACCCCGCTCGAGGAGGGCGGCGGCGAACTGGCGGCCGAGTCCCCGGTTGGCTCCGGTGACCAGCGCCACCGCACCCGTGATCTCCATGACGAACTCCTCTCGCATCTGACTTGCTCGTTGCAAGCTAGCTAAGACCGACCCTACGACGTAAGCTTGCTGGGAGCAAGTCAGCACGAAGGGATCACACGATGAGCCGCCGCATCACGTGGGAGGACGCTTCCTGCCCGATCGCCCGCGCCGCCGACGTCCTCGGCGAGCCGTGGACGCTGCTGATCCTGCGCAACGCCACCGCGGGCACCACCCGCTTCGAGGACTTCCGCGCCCAGCTCGGCATCGCCGACAACGTGCTGACGACCCGGCTGGGCAAGCTCGTCGACCGCGGCCTGCTGACGAAGCTCCCCTACCGGGACGGCGGCCGCACCCGGCACGAGTACCGCCTCACGCAGGCCGGCTCGGACGCGTTGCCGGTGCTGCACGCGCTCGGCGCGTGGGGCGACGCGCACACCGGGGCGAAGAGCGCGTACGGCCCGATGAACCTGGTCCACACCCGCTGCGGGCAGCTCACGCGGCCGGGCGCGAAGTGCGACAGCTGCGGAAAACCCCTGGTGAGGGCCGACCTCGCGTGGCGCGGCTCGTGGCTCGGCGAGGACGAGATCCCCCTGGCGGATCCGGTCGCCTGAGCCGGACTCGAACCGGGCAAAGATCGGACGAATCCGCAGCGGCTACGTTCGGGGCATGCTCACCACGCTGGCCGTCGAGAACTACCGTTCGCTGCGTGATCTGGTGATCCCGCTGTCGGGCCTGACCGTCGTCGCCGGACCGAACGGCAGCGGCAAGTCCAGCCTGTACCGGGCGCTGCGGCTGCTGGCGGACGCGTCGCGCAACGGCGCCGTGGCAGCACTGGCCCGTGAGGGCGGCCTGCCGTCGACGCTGTGGGCAGGGCCGGAGAACGGCGTGCGACGCGGGACTTCGCGCGTTCAGGGCAAGGTGCACACGAAGGCCGTCGGGCTGCGGCTCGGGTTCGCCGGCGACGAGTTCGGCTACGCGCTCGACCTGGGGTTGCCGGTGCCCGGCAAGACGACGATGTTCAACCTCGACCCGGAGTTCAAGCGGGAAGCGGTGTGGTCGGGGCCGTACCTGCGGCCGGCGGCGTTGCTCGCGGACCGGGCGGGCCCGTCGGTGCGCACGCGCGTTTCTTCCGGGTCGTGGGGTGACGACCGGTTCAAGATCCGGCTGACCGACAGCATGCTGAGCGAGTTCGCGGACCCGAGGGCGTGCCCGGAGCTGCTGGTGCTGCGGGAGCGCATCCGGTCGTGGCGTTTCTACGACCACTTCCGCACGGACGCGGACGCCCCGGCGCGCCAGTCCCGCATCGGCACCCGCACGCCGGTGCTCGCCCACGACGGCGCCGACCTCGCGGCGGCCCTGCAGACGATCATCGAGGTGGGCCACGCCGAGGACCTCGCCGAAGTGCTCGACGCGGCCTTCCCCGGCTCGACCTTGGAGGTGCACTCCCAGGACGGCCTGCTCTCGGTCCAGCTGCGCCAGCACGGGTTGCTGCGCCCGTTGTCGGCGGCGGAGCTGTCCGACGGAACACTCCGGTTCCTGCTGTGGGTGGCCGCCCTGCTGACCCCGCGCCCGCCGGAACTGCTGGTGCTGAACGAGCCGGAGACGAGCCTCCACCCGGACCTCCTGCCGGCCTTGGCGATCTTGATCGCGACGGCGGCGAAGGAGACCCAGCTGGTGGTGGTGTCCCACGCCCAGTCCCTGATCCGCGCGCTGGCGGAGGTGGCCGACGTGGGCACGGTGGAGCTGGAGAAGGAGTACGGCGAGACGAAGGTGGCCGGCCAGGGCCGCCTCGACCGGCCTTCGTGGCACTGGCCGTCCCGCTGACCAAACGCCCCAATGTGGCGTTGGTTGCGTCCAACGCACCGAACGCCACATTGGGTGCGTCAGACGCACCGAACGCCACATTGGGGCGTTCGGGTGTCAGCGGCCGCGGGTGCTTTCGCGGATCTCCAGGGCGAACGGGGTCTGGATGTCCTGCGGCGGGGACGTCGTGTCGCCGGTGATCCGCCGGTGCACGAGGTCGACCGCCGCCTCCGCGAGCGCCGTCTTGTCCGGGGCGATCGTCGTCAGCGACGGCAGGGAGAATGCGCTCTCTTCGTTGTTGTCGAACCCCACGATGGCGACGTCGTCCGGGACTCGCAAGCCCAGCTCGGCCACCGCCCGCAACGCGCCGACGGCCAGGAGGTCGTTGAAGCAGAACACCGCGTCGGGCGGGGAATCCAGGGCCAGCAACGACTTCATCGCCGCCGCCCCCACCGAGCGGTGCCACTTCTCCGCCGGGGCCACCAAAGCGTCCGAATAGGACAAACCCGCCTCCGACAGCGCCGACCGGTACCCGGCCAGCCGCTGGGACGACGTCCCGCGCGCCGGGTTGCGGCCGATCGCCGCGATCCGCGTGCGTCCCAGCGAAGCCAGGTGGGACACCGCCGTCCGGGCCGCCAGGACGTTGTCGATCGCGACGTGGTCGATGGGCACGTCCACCGCGTGCTCGCCCAGCATGACCAGCGGGATCCCGCCCGGATCCGACGGGATGTCCGCCGCCTCCAGCGCCTCCGGGTGCACCAGGGCACCGTCGACCAGGTGGGGCCCGAGGGACGCCAGCGTCTCCCGCTCCCGCGACCGCGTCCCCTGTGTCTGTTCGATCAGGACGCTCCACCCGCGCTTCTGCGCCGCCGTGATGACCAGCCCCGCCAGCTCGCCGAAGTACGGGATCGACAGCTCCGGCACCATCAGCGCCAGGAACCCGGTGCGGCCGCGGCGGAGGTTGCGGGCGCCGACGTTCGGCCGGTACCCGGTCGCCGCCAGGGCTTCCTCGACGCGCCGGCGGTTTTCCGGCTTGACGAAGGCGTAGCCGTTCACGACGTTCGACACGGTCTTCACCGACACTCCGGCAAGCGTGGCGACGTCCTTGAGCGTCACGGTCACGGGCGGGTCCCTTCAGAGAGTGAGCACGAAGTGTAGCGAGCGGCTGCCGGTTTACAACGTTGTTCCAACGATGTAAAAAGTACCTCAAGGCTCCCGGGGTGGCGTGAATCACTCCGGCGAGCGGGCCATCAACGAAGCTTGCCCGAGGAGTCGCCGTGCTCTTGTCCTCCCGTCCCCGGCTGGTCCTGGCCACCGCAGCCACCGCGGCCGCCGCCGCACTGACCCTCACCTCCTGCACCAGCAGGGAAGAAACCCCGGCCGCGCCGTCCAATGGCGGCGGGCCGGCCGCGAGTGCCCAGTCCGCCGCGCCGTCCGCGGACGGCTGCACGCTCACCAAGACCGGGTACCCCAAGGTCGACCTGAAGACCGCGGTGGTCGGTTTCTCCCAGTCCGAAAAGGAGGCCAACCCGTTCCGGATCGCCGAGACGCAGTCCATCCGGGACGAAGCCGCCAAGCTCGGCATCGCGAGCGACAAGCTGCTCGTGACCAACGCCCAGAGCGACCTCAACCGCCAGATCAGCGACATCAAGTCGCTGCTCGACCGCGGCGCCCAGCTGCTCGTCGTCGCGCCGCTCAACTCCGACGGCCTCCAGCCCGCGCTCGACGCGGCGAAGGCCAAGAAGGTCCCGGTCGTCACCATCGACCGCAAGGTGACGTCTCAGCCGTGCAGCGACTACCTGACCTTCATCGGCTCGAACTTCGTCGAGCAGGGCAAACGCGCGGCGCAGGCCATGGCGAAGGCGACCGGCGGCACCGGCAAGGTCGTCATCCTGCTCGGCTCGTCCGGCAACAACGTGACCACCGACCGCACCCAGGGCTTCAAGGACGAGCTCGCCAAGACGCCCGGCCTGTCCGTGGTCGCCGAGCAGACCGGCGAGTTCGACCGCTCCAAGGGCCAGTCCGTGATGGAGCAGCTCGTCCAGAGCCACCCGGACATCACCGCCGTCTACGCCGAGAACGACGAGATGGGCGTCGGCGCGGTCAACGCGCTGAAGACCGCGGGCAAGTCGCCGGGCAAGGACGTCAAGATCGTCTCCATCGACGGCACCCGCAACGCCGTGCAGCTCATCGTCGACGGCAGCTACAACGCCGTGATCGAGTCGAACCCGCGCTTCGGCCCGCTGGCCTTCCAGACGCTGCAGAAGTTCGAGAACGGCGAGCCGATCCCGGCGAGCATCGTCATCACCGACGACCAGTACGACGAGACGAACGCGGCCCAGAAGGTCGGGAACTCCTACAAATGACGGCAGCCACCGAAGAGGACGTCGCCATGACGACCGCGCCGGTGCTCGAGGTGACCGGGGTGACCAAGCGGTTCCCCGGCACCCTCGCCCTCGACGACGTCAGTTTCGCGCTGGCGCCGGGCGAGGTGCACGCGCTGGTCGGCGAGAACGGCGCCGGCAAGTCCACGCTGATCAAGGTGCTCACCGGCGTCTACCAGCCCGACGAGGGCGAGGTGCGCCACCTCGGCGAGCCGGTGACGTTCAAGCGGCCGATCGACGCGCAGCGCGCCGGGATCTCCACGATCTACCAGGAGGTCAACCTCGTCCCGCTGATGAGCATCGCCGGCAACGTCTTCCTCGGCCGCGAGCCGCGCACCCGCACGGGGCTCGTGGACTGGTCGAAGATGTACGCCGACGCCCGCGAGCTGCTCAAGGGCTACGGCGTCGACAACGATGTCAGGCGGCCGCTGCACACGCTGGGTGTCGGCGCGCAGCAGATGGTCGCGCTCGCCCGCGCGGTCTCGACCGACGCGAAGGTCGTCATCATGGACGAGCCGACGTCGTCGCTCGAACCCCGCGAGGTCGAGACGCTGTTCGAGGTGCTGAACCGGCTGCACGCGGAAGGCATCGCGATCGTCTACGTCAGCCACCGGATGGACGAGCTGTACCGGGTCTGCGACAGCGTCACCGTGCTGCGCGACGGCCGGGTCGTCCACAGTGGACCTCTGAAGCCCTTGCCGCGCATCGAACTGGTGTCGCTGATGCTCGGCCGGGAGATCCGCCAGATCCGCGAAGAGGGCGTCACGGCGTTCGGCGAGGAGCACGACGTCGAGCGCGAGCCGCTGCTCAAGGCCGAAAACCTCAGCGGGATGCGGAAGCTGCACGACGTCTCGGTGAGCATCCGGCCCGGCGAGGTCGTCGGCCTGGCCGGCCTGCTCGGCTCGGGCCGCAGCGAGACGGCGCGGGCCATCGTCGGCGCCTTCCCCCTCGACGGCGGAACCGTGCTGCTGGCCGGGAAGCCGCTCAAGCGTGGCCGGATCAAGAACGCGATGCGCGCCGGGATCGCGTTGCTGGCCGAGGACCGCAAGACCGACGGCATCATCCCGAACCTGTCGGTCCGCGAGAACATCGTGCTGGCCGCGCTGACGGGGCTGTCGCCGTTCGGGCTGGTCAGCAAGGCCAAGCAGGACAGGATCGTGAAGATCTTCATGGACCGCCTGCGGATCAAGGCCGCGAGTCCCGAGCAGAAGGTGTCCGAACTGTCCGGCGGCAACCAGCAGAAGGTGCTGCTCGCCCGCTGGCTGGCCACCGGCCCGAAGATCCTGCTGCTCGACGAGCCGACGCGCGGCATCGACGTCGGGGCCAAGGCCGAGGTCCAGGCGCTGATCGACGAGCTCGCGCGGGAGGGGCTCGGCGTGCTGCTCATCTCGTCCGAACTGGAGGAACTGATCGACGGCTCCGACCGCGTGGTCGTGCTGCGCGACGGCTCGGTCGTCGGCGAATTGACCGGCGATCGGATCACCGAGGAAAACGTCCTGACGGCGATCGCGGAGGGCGACAACGATGGCTAACGCCACCCTCGACCGCGCGAAGGTGACCACCTGGCTGCAGGACTACGGCGTCTACCTGGCCGTCGTCGTCCTGCTGCTGTTCAACGTCGCGTTCACCGAGAACTTCCTGTCCGCCGCCAACTTCCGCACGCAGCTGGTGCAGGCGGCGCCGGTCTGCATCGTCGCGCTCGGCATGGCGCTGGTGATCGGCACCGAGGGCATCGACCTGTCGGTCGGCTCGGTGATGTCGATCGCCGCCGCGCTCATCCCGCTCTACCTCGGCGCGGGCTCGCTGACGGCGATCCTCGTCGCCGTCATCGCGGGGATCGTCTCCGGCCTGTTCAGCGGGTACCTCGTGGCCTACCTCGGGATCCAGCCGATCATCGCGACGCTCGCCCTGCTCGTCGGCGGCCGCGGGCTCGCCCTGGTCATCGCCCACGGCCAGCTGGTCCAGCTGCACAACCAGGACTTCCTGGCCCTAGGCACCGGCGACATCCTCGGCGTGCCGATCATGGTGATCGTCGCGGGCGTCCTGTCCGCACTGGCCGGGCTCGTCGTCCAGCGCACGACGTTCGGGCGGCACCTGGTCGCCGTCGGCGGCAACCGCGCGGCGAGCACCCTGGCCGGGCTGCCGGTGAAACGCGTGCTCGTCGGCGTCTACGTCATCTCCGGAGCGCTGGCCGCGGTGGCCGGCGTGCTGGCGACGTCGAGGCTGGGCGCCAGCGACCCGAACGACCTCGGGCTGCTCATGGAGTTGTCCGCGATCACCGCGGTCGTCGTCGGCGGCACACCGTTGACCGGCGGCCGGGTCCGCGTGCTCGGCACCGTGTTCGGCGCGCTGCTCATGCAGCTCGTGCACGCCACCCTGATCAAGCACAACCTGCCGGACTCGACCGCGCAGATGGTCCAGGCAGCCATCATCGTCGCCGCGGTCTACGTCGCTCGCGAACGGAGCAAGCGGTGACCACCACTCAGAACGCCGCGTTCGCCGGGGTCCTGCAACGGCAGGGCGCGGCCGTCGTCCTCGTGCTCGGCATCGCCGTCGCGTGGTTCGCCTTCCCGCGCTTCGGGTCCGCGGACAACCTGCGCGACCTGGCGCTGCAAAGTTCGTTCCTGGCGATCATCGCGCTCGGCATGACGTTCGTGATCATCTCCGGCGGCATCGACCTCTCGGTCGGCTCGAACTACGCGCTCGGCGGCGTCCTCGCCGCGTACGGCGCGCAGTACGGGCTGCTCGTCGCGATCCTCCTGCCACTGGCGGTGTGTTCGCTGATCGGGCTGGTCAACGGCCTGCTCATCGCGCGCACCGGGATGGCGCCGTTCATCGTCACCCTGGCCACCCTGCTGTTCGCCAGGGGACTCCTGCTCGCGCTGACGTCCGAAGGCGCGACGACGTACAAAGTGGACCCGGGCTCGGCGTTCCTCTGGCTCGGGCAGGGCACGATCTTCGGCATCGGCGTGCCGGTGTACCTGACGCTGGTCCTGTTCGCGCTCGGCGGGCTGCTCCTGCGCCGCACCCGGTTCGGCCAGTCCGTGTTCGCCATCGGCGGCGCCGAACAGTCCGCGCTGCTCATGGGACTCCCGGTGGCCCGCACGAAGATCACGCTGTACACGCTGAGCGGCGCCCTCGCCGGGTTCGCCGGCGTCCTCACCGCCGCGTACCTGCAGTCCGGCGTCACGGTGATCGGCGTCGGCACCGAGCTCGACGCGATCTCCGTCGTCGTCATCGGCGGCACGCTGCTCACCGGCGGCGCCGGGACGATCGCCGGCACGCTCGTCGGCGTTCTGCTGCGCACGCTGATCCAGAACGTCATCAACCAGATCGGCACCCTCGACTCCAACTACCAGACGGTGGTGAGCGGGGCCTTCCTGCTCGTCGTCGTGGTGATCCAGCGCCTGCTGGCGCGCTCCCGAACCCGCTGAACCAGGTCCCCTACCAGGAGGTTCGACGATGTTCCGCCCCGCCCGCCTCGCCGCCGCACTGGCGCTGGTCTTCACCGGCCTCGCGGTGCCCGCCGCGAACGCCGAGTCCCCACCGCAGTGGCAACGGCTCACCCCGCCGCTGTCCACGCCGTGGACCGGCGACGTCTCCCCCGCCAACGCCCTCCCGGACTACCCGAGACCGCAGCTGACCCGCGACAAGTGGCAGAACCTCAACGGCGTCTGGGAGTTCGCCTCCGCCAAGCCCGGCGAGGCGGCCCCGGTCGGACGTTCACTGGGAGAGCGCATCCTCGTGCCCTACCCGGTGGAGTCCGCGCTGTCCGGGATCATGCGCCACGAAACGCAGATGTGGTACCGCCGCACCTTCCAGCTGCCGCGTGACTGGCGCGGACAGCGGATCCTGCTGCACTTCCAGGCCGTCGACTACGACGCCACGATCATCGTCAACGGCAAGACCGTTTCGCGGCACACCGGCGGCTACGACAGTTTCTCCGTCGACGTCACGGACGCCTTGACCACCGCACGCGACCAGGAGCTGATCGTCGGCGTCGCCGACCCGAACGACCAGGGCGGGCAGCCGATCGGCAAGCAGCGCCAGCCCGGTGACGGCATCTTCTACACGCCGACGTCCGGCATCTGGCAGACCGTGTGGCTGGAACCGGTGGCCCCGGCGCACATCGACCGCCTGGACGTGACGCCCGACGTCGCGAGCGGGTCCGTCACGGTGAACGCCGTCGTCGGCGGGCCGGTGCGGCAGCGCGTCGAAGCCGTCGCCTACGACCACGGCCGCCCGGTCGGGCGCGTGAGCGGTGACGCGAACAAGCCGTTGAAGCTCAAGGTGGACCGGCCGCACCTGTGGTCGCCGGACGACCCGTTCCTCTACGACCTGCGCGTGCGACTGTCCACAGGGGACGAAGTCGGCTCGTACTTCGGCATCCGGTCGATCAGTGTCGGCAAGACCGCCGACGGCAAGCAGCGGATGCTGCTCAACGGCAAGTTCGTCATGCAGGTCGGCCCGCTCGACCAGGGCTTCTGGCCGGACGGCATCTACACCGCGCCGACCGACGCGGCCCTGAAGTTCGACCTCCAGCAGGAAAAGGCGCTCGGCTTCAACATGGTGCGCAAGCACATCAAGGTCGAGCCGGACCGCTGGTACTACTACGCCGACAAGCTCGGCCTGATGGTGTGGCAGGACATGCCGGCCATGAAGGACGACGTCGAGCCGTCCGCGGCTTCGCGCGTCAACTTCGAGTCCGAAATGCACCGGATGATCGACCAGCACCGCAGCTTCCCCTCGATCGTCACGTGGGTGCCGTTCAACGAGGGCTGGGGCGACTACGAGGTGGGCCGGATCGCCGACCAGGTCAAGGCCTGGGACCCGACGCGGCTGGTGAACGCCGAGTCCGGCGTCAACTGCTGCCGCTCCGAACCGGACAGCGGCCGCGGCGACATCTACGACGACCACTCCTACACCGGGCCGGGAACGCCGGTGCAGACCGGCACGCGCGCGGCGGTCGACGGCGAGTACGGCGGCCTCGGCCTCAAGGTGGACGGCCACCAGTTCGACCCGGCGGGCAGCTTCGCCTACGAGATGGAACCCGACAGCGCGACGCTGACCCGGCGCTACGCCGAACTCCAGCAGCGCCTGCTGCTCGTCGCCCAGCGGTGCGGCGTTTCGGCCGGCGTCTACACGCAGACCACCGACGTCGAGAAGGAGGTCAACGGCTTCTTCACCTACGACCGGCAGGTGAAGAAGATGGACTTCGCGGCGGTCCGCGCGGCGAACCTCGCGGTGATCAAGGGCGCCACCGGCACCCCGGTGTCCGGGCCTTCGGTTCCGGCGGGCACGCCGGGGATCGACGGCATCGCCGCGTACCCGTTCGACGAGAACGTGGGCACGGTGGCGAAGGACGTCGTCGGCAGCCACGACGCGACGCTCGTCGGCGGCGCGTCCTGGACGGCCGGGAAGAGCGGTTCGGCGCTGGCGGTGAACGGCTCTGGCCAGTACGCCGACACCGGTGCCGCCCTGCTCAACACCGAAGGCAGCTACAGCGCGGCGGCGTGGGTTCGCTTCAACGCCGTGGGTGACGGCTTCCAGACCGTGGTGAGCCAGGACGGCGACAGCAACAGCGCGTTCTTCCTGCAGTACTCGGGCGCGGACCACCGGCTGGCGTTCAGCTTCGTGGGCACGCGGGCCCTGGCGTCTGCCGCGCCGGAGCCGAACCGCTGGTACCACCTCGTCGGCGTCCGCGACGCGGCGTCGGGCACACTCAAGCTGTACGTCGACGGTCAGCTGGCCGCGACGAAGAGCGTCTGCCTCGGCGAGGCGTCCACAGGGCACACGGTGATCGGCCGCGGCAAGTACGGCGGCGGCCCGGTCGACTACCTGAACGGCGCGGTCGACCAGGTGCACGTCTACGACCGGGCACTGTCCGATTCGGACGTGAATGCCCTGTTCACCAGCGGGAAGTAGCCGAGGCAACCGGTAACGCCCCCTGTGCGTGTGCGATAGCGGTATGGCCGTACTCCGCGGCCATCGGGTGCACACGCACAGGGGGTGAGCCGTTTTGGGCTCCGGAAGATCGATCCTGCCCGCGAGAGCGGGCGTCCTCACACTCGTCACGGCCGTGGTCGCCGCCGGCACCGCGGTCCTCACCGCGGCCCCGGCCGCGGCGGAATCGAGCACCGAGATCGCGGCCTCGTCGTGGGCCTACATCGACTCGGCCGCGCCGAAGGCGAGCTTCGTCGACCAGGCCGGGACCGCGCCCGTCGGGGCGCACACCTACGCCGGCGGCACGAACCACGTGTCCAAGTCCTACCTCACCTTCGACATTTCGGCGTTGCGCGGCAACCACCTCCTGTCGGCGGCCGTGAGCACCGGCGAAACCGCCGTCACCGACTGCGCCAACGCGCGCTCGACGGAGCTGTGGCTGACCGCCCCGGCGAAGAAGCCGACGTGGAACACCCAGCCGGCCGAGCTGCTCAAGGTCAACGGCCCGTTCCTCGACTGGTCGTGCCCGTCGGACAAGCTGACCTGGACGGCGACCGCGGCGATCCAGAACGCGCTCGACGCGGGGCGCACGACGGCGACCTTCGTCCTGCGGCTGCCGGAAAGCCAGCTGAACGACCCGAAGTTCGGCCGTGAGTACGACCCGAAGGCCACGCTGTTCTTCCGCTACGACCGGCCGCCCGCCAAGCCGACCGGCTTGAGCGTCACGTACCGGGCGTGCACGGCGAAACCGCTCGTCGTCTCCCGCCAGGTGGTGCTGGCCGCCTCCCTGACCGACCCCGACGACTCCTACCCCGGTGCGGAGTTCGCCCTCTGGCCCGCCGACCACCCGGACCAGCGCACGACCGTCGCCGGCAGCGGTGGCGCGTCGGCCGAGGTGACCTCGCTCGTCAGCGAAGGCGTCACCTATGCGTGGCAGGTGCGCGGGAAGGACGACAACGGCCTCACCGGGCCGTGGAGCGCGACCTGCAAGTTCACCACCGACTTCACCCCACCCGCGGCGGCGCCGGTCATCACGTCGCCCGACTACGCCGCCGAAGCGCCACCCGGGTCCGGCGGCACCGGCGTCCCGGGGACGTTCGTCTTCGACGCCAAGGGCGACACCGACGTCGTCGGCTTCAAGTGGGACGGCGGCTACGCGGCGGCCGACCACCGCGGCGGCAAGGCGACCGTGCGCTACGCCCCGCAAGCCAGCGGGCCGGTGAGCATCAGCGCGGCGTCCGTCGACGCGGCGGGCAACCAGTCCCCGACCGCCTACTACCGGTACTGGGTCGCGGACAACCAGCCCGTGGTGAACTGCACGCCGTTCGACGCCTACGTCGGCACGGAACGCACGTGCGTGTTCGAGCCGGGCAGCACCACCCCCGTCACCGCGTACGTCTACCACCTGACCAACCAGGACGACGAAACCGTGCCGGCCGGGCCGGACGGCAAGGCGACCGTGACGGTCACGCCCACCGACCCGGACATGTACACGATCCAGGTCTCCGTCCGGTCCCGGCTCGCGACGGGCTACCTGACCGCGGCGACCGACGGCCAGCTGCTGACCGAAGCGGGCGAGCCCGAGGTCGAAACGCTCACCACGAACCCGGTCCAGGGGTTGCCGGTGCAGTTCCGGGTGCACGCCACGCTGCCCGGCTCGGTCTCGGCCACCTACCACCTCGAATCGGGCGCACCGATCACCGTGCCGCTCGACGCGGACGGCACCGCGACCATCACGGTCACGCCGGTCACGTCGTCCTGGAACACGCTGTACGTGTACACGAGCCTCGGCACGGGCGTCCGTTCCGGCTGGGGCCAGGGCAGCGTCATGGTCGCGTCGAACGCACCGGACGTGACGAGCGCGGAGTACCCGGCCGGCCAGACCAGTGGTGCGGTGGGCGTGCCCGGCACGTTCGTGTTCTCCTCACCCGTGCCGGGCGCGGTCGGCTACACCTACCAGTTCGGCGGCGGGCCGCAGAACACCGTCGCCGCGGGACCGGACGGCACCGCGAGCGTGGTCCTCACCCCGACGCAGAGCTACATCAACAGCATCTGGGTGACCACGACGTTCGCCGACGGCACGGTTTCCGAGCGGGGTGGCTACACGTTCTACGTCGCCTACTCGTCGCCGCACTTGTCGTGTGACGCCACCGGGTGGGCGGTCGCACCGGGGCAGCACATCCAGTGCACCCTGACGCCGGTCCAGGCGAACCTGGCCGCCTACGGCTACCAGGTGGACTCCGGCCCGGAGATCACCCTGGCGCCCGGGGCCGACGGCACGGCGACGTTCGGCTTCGACGTGCCCGCCGACCAGCGGAGCGGCTCGTACGTCCAGCTGAGGGCGTGGAGCACGAACACCGCCGGCACCAAGTCGGACGAGTCGGGCACCAGCTTCTTCGTCTACGTGAACACGGGTGCGTCGGCCCGGGGCACCACGACGGCGGTCTGACACCGTGACGGCCACCCGCTGTGGTGGCCGTCACGCTGGACCTGGAGCACGCTCCAGCCCCTAGCGTCGGTTCCGGCACCGAAACACTGGGGAAAGGAACCGAGATGACCGACGAGCGCTTCGAGCGTGGCCTGAAGACCCTGACCGAGATCGACGGCGAGGGCGGGCAGCGCGTTCTCGACAGCCTCGCCGACGTCTCTCCCGCGCTGGCCGAAGCCGTGGTGTCGTGGGGATTCGGCGAGATCTACGCCCGCCCCGGCCTGGCGCCGCGCGAGCGCCAGCTCGTCACGCTCGGCATGCTCACCGCGCTAGGCGGGTGCGAGCCGCAGCTGGAGGTGCACGTCAACGCGTCGCTCAACGTCGGGCTCACCCCGGCCGAGATCGTCGAGGCGCTGCTGCACTCGGCTGTCTACTGTGGATTCCCGAAGGCGCTCAACGCGACCTTCACGGCCAAGAAGGTCTTCGCCGAGCGCGGGCTGCTGCCGGTGACCGCGGACTGAGGTCACCGGCCGCGGGCGACGAGACCGGCCAGCAGGTTCGTGAGCGTCTCGCCGAGCCCGGCCGCGAACACCGGTGGCTCGCCCAGCTCGGCGGCCGCGGCCGCGACGGCCGCCGTCGGGTTGGCGTGGGGCCACGACCCGGACACCAGCACCAGGACACCGCGGGCGAAGTGGCGGGCCCCCTCGGCCGGCAGCTCCGGTATCCGGTCGTGGACCAGGGTGCCGAGCCGCTCGGTGTTCGCGGCCGCGCGGCGTTTGAAGCCGCGGGCGAAGTCCACCGGGATGTTGCGTTCCAGCACCGGCGCCGTCGAGCTGATCAGCTCGCACAGCAACGGCCGCTCGGCGAGCGTCCGCGCGATCATCCCGGCGACGCGTTCTTCCCGCGCGAAGCCGGGTTCCGGCGGGCCGGGCTCGTCGAGCGCCTTCTCGAGGTCGTCGAGCCACGCCGTCCACACGTCGTCGAGGACCTCGAGGAAGATCGCCTCGCGGCTGTCGAAGTACCGGAGCACATTGGACTTCGCGAGCCCGACCCGGCAGCTGAGCTCACGCAGGCTGATGTCGGCGACCGGCCGCCGGTCGAGCAGCTCCCGCGCGGCCGCGAGGATCGCGGCGCGGCGGGCCTCGACCTGCTCGGGCCGGCGGGCACGCTGGAATCCGGCGCTCATGGCGCCGACGTTACCGGTCAGTCGGAGGCCGCGGCCTTCGTTCCGGACTTCCGGCGCGACTTGACGCGGTGGTAGCTCCAGCCCAGCAGCGCGAACAGGATCACCGACGACAGGATCAGGCTCGACCCGGTGCTCCAGCCGCTGAACGGCAGCGACTTCACGGTGGCCCAGACGATCCCCGCCGCCAGCAGCGCCAGCCCGGCCAGCACCGAACCGGCGATCCGCAGCGGCGAGGACACGCTGTCCTCGGCCGCCTTCATCGCCCGGTCGCGCACCGGGTCGACGTACCGCTCGAGCGCCGGGAACTCCGACGCCAGCAGCAGCAACCCGGCCAGCACCAGCAGCAGCCCCGGCCCGGGCAGCACGAGCAGCAGCACGCCGACCACCAGCAGGACGGCACCGGCCACCACGACCAGGATCCGCTTCATCCGCTTTCCGAGCCCCACGCGACCACTCCTGTCGTTTCGACCGATTCTTCCCGTCGCGGCCGCTGTCTGCCACTCACAAGGGCCGATACCCGCGTCACGACCACCACTAACGCGCAGAGCGTCATCGAACCGAGCCAGATCACCAGACCCGGCCAGACGTAGAGGATCTGCCCGAAGGTGCCCTGGCGGCCGGCGAACACGACGCTCATCAGCTCCGGCAGCAGCACGAGGGCCAGCCCGGGCAGCAGGTACGGCAGCAACCGCAGTCCCGTCCGCCACGGGTTCGTCCGGCGGGCCGCCCACCGTCGCGCGTGGACGACGCCGAGCGCGGCGAGCAGCACCGACAGCAGGATCAGCCCGCCGAGGACGCGGTCCGCGACGACCCCGGCGGGCAGCGCGGGCTCCGGCGAGCCGCCCGCCAGCAGCGTGGCCAGCCCCCGCGCCAGCGTTTCGGCGTCGTTGTCCAGCGCCATGCCGGTGGTGGCGAGCACGGCGACGCCGTAGCCGCCCGGCAGCAGGATCTGCGCGCCGGTGTGGCTGAACCACTCGCCGGTGTGCGACAGCCGCCCGGTGCTTTCGGCGCGCCAGCCCAGCGCGTAGTCACGACCGGGTGCCGGGGTGTGCGCGAGCGCGACCGAGGACGGCGACAGGACGCCCCCGCCGTCGCGCTGCGCGATCAGCCATCGCGCCAGGTCCCCCGCGGTGCTCTGCACGCCGTGGCTGCCGCCGGTGAACCAGTCCGCTTCGGGCACCGGGACCTCGAACCCGAACGCCCGCACGTACCCCGGCGAGAGGTCCGCGGGCGGCTCGTCGACCTCGGTGCTCGACGTCATCCCGAGCGGCCCGAACAGCCGTGTCCGCAGGTACTCCGCGAACGGCTGCCCGGCCACCGCCTCGACGATCCGGGCGGCCACCTCGTAGTTCGGGTTGTGGTAGTGGAACTTCGTGCCCGGCTCGTCGGCGAGCCGCGCGTCGCGCAGGCGGGTGACGGCCTCGGCGAGGGTGTGCGGCTGCGGGAGCTTCAGGTCGGGGAACGCGGAGTCGGCCATCCCGGACGTCTGGTCCAGCAGCATCCGGACGGTGATCCGGGCACCCCGCGGATCGGCGAGCCGGAACTCCGGCAGGTACCGCGTCACCGGCTCGTCGAGCCCGAGCCGGCCGGCCTCGGCGAGCTGCAGCACCGCGAAGGCCGTCATGGACTTGCTCAGCGACGCGATCGGCAGCCGGGTCGACGCGGCGATCGGCGTGCCGGCCGCGTCGTGGCCGTAGCCGGCGACGCGGACGACGTCGGCGCCGTGCGTGACGGCGACGGCCGCCCCGGGCAGCCCGGTGTGGTCGAGGTAGGCGCGGACATAGCCGTCGACGTCCGGGGCGGGTTCCGCCGCGGCGGCGGGGGACGCGGTGCCGAGCAGCAGGGCCGCGAGCACGAGGAAAAGCCTGGTCATGGGGCAAACCTAGGCAGTGCGCCCGGCCGCTGTCGGCTGCCGGACGACGTCCGCCACCCCCTACTTTCGGCACCTTTCTTGACAGCCCGCGTATAGTCAACACATCGGTTGATAAACGGATTGGTTGATAAAGATGGCGGTTGACGAGGAGGCGCTGGACCGGGCGTTCACCGCGCTCGGCGACCCGGTGCGCCGGGCGATCGTCGCGCGGCTGTCCCGGGGCGAGGCGACGGTCAACGAGCTGGCCGAGCCCTTCGCGATCACGAAGCAGGCGATCTCCCGGCACATCCAGGTGCTGGAGCAGGCGGGGCTCATCACCCGCAGCCGCGACGGCCAGCGGCGGCCCTGTCACCTCGTGCCGTCCGCCCTCGAAGCCCTGACCGGCTGGATCGACACGTACCGGCTGGCCACCGAACGCAGCTACCGGCGGCTCGACGCCGTCCTGGACACCCTGGAGGAGTCATGAGCACCACGATCACCGCCCGGCCCGGCACGCCGTTCATCGAGATCAGCCGCGAGTTCGCGGCCCCGCCGTCGGCGGTCTTCCGCGCGCACACCGACCCGGACCTGATCGTCCGCTGGCTCGGCCCGCACGGCATGGAGATGGAGCTCGTCGAGTTCGACGCCCGCACCGGCGGCGGCTACGACTACATCCACCGCGACTCGCGCGGCGAGTACCGCTTCCGCGGCGTCTACCACACGGTCGGCGAAGACCGGATCATCCAGACGTTCGAGTACCTCGGTGCGCCAGGCGAGGTCTGCCTCGAGTCGATGACGTTCACCGACACGGGCGGCGGCACCCGCCTGGAGGGCCACTCGGTGTTCCCGTCCGTCGAAGCCCGCGACGCGGCGATCGAGAGCGGCATGAACGCCGGCATCACGCAGTCGCACGAGCGGCTCGACGCGGTCCTCGGGGAGCGCTGACATGACGGTCGTCGCGAGTTTCTGCATGTCGCTCGACGGGTTCGTGGCACGGCCCGACGACAGCGTCGGGCCGCTCTTCGACTGGTACCAAAGCGGTGACGTCGAGGTAGCGATGATCGGCTACCCGATCAAGTTCCATGTCAGCCCGGCCAGTGCTGCGTACTTGCGCACTTTTCTGGAATCGATGCGCGGCAGTGCTTTCGTGTGCGGGCGCCGGGTTTTCGAGTACACCCATGGGTGGGGCGGGAACCCGCCCGGTGGCGGGCGTGCCTTCGTCGTCACGCACCGGCCGCCGCCTTCCTGGTCGTCCGAGAATCTTGCGCCTTTCAGTTTTGTTTCCGACGTCGCCAGTGCCATCGAGCAGGCCAAGGCTGCCGGGGATGGGACCGTGGGGGTTTCCGGGCCCAGTATTGCTCAGCAGTGCCTTGCTCTGGGGCTTCTCGATGAGGTTCGGGTCGATCTTGTTCCCGTTTTTCTCGGGGATGGGGTTCGGTACTTTTCGGGTCTTGACTCTCGTCTTGGGTTGCTTGAGCGGGTTGACGTTGTTGCCGGGGATGGTGTCACTCATCTTCGGTATCGGGTTCGTTGATCGTGGCCGGGTTTCAAGCACGGCTTCGCCGTGGCGTGGGAAATCGGCGCTTGCCGTGGTTGCTTTCCCGTTGTGGTCCGTAGCGCCGATTCCCCACGCATCGAGTCCCTCTGCCGCCTCTTTCGTGGGGTGTTCCGGTGCTGTGACAGTTCTGCTTTGGTGGTACCTGTTCGTGTGATGACAGGTGTTCGATTGCCGGTAATCATTGAGTTATGACCGAACACGCGCTCTGGCAGTCTGATGCGGTGGCCATCGCCGACCGCATCGGCTCCCTGTTCGCGTCCATCCGGTCCGCCGAAGCCGAACTCGGCGCGCTGCTGGTCGAGATCGAGCAGCGCGGGGTGCTGGAGCTGTTCGGCTACCGATCGGTTCCCCGGTTGCTGGAGCACCTCGCGGATGTCCCGAAATCCTCCGCTGAGCGGATGGTGAAGCGGGCGCGGGCGGTCAACCCCGGCCTGAGCCTGGATGGCACCCCGATCCCGGCGCTGGCGGCCGCCACGGGGGTCGTGGCCCGGTCGGGACAGCTGAGCAACCCGATGATCGACGTGATTGCCGAGGTACTGCAAGATATCCCGCCCGAACATCGGGAGGGGGCTGAGCGGCATCTGCTCACCTTCGCGGGAGAGGCGGGGCATCGGCAGGTCGCCGCCCTCGGCGCCCGGATCCTGGCCCACCTCGACCCCGATGGTGCGGAACCTGATGACACCGAACCCGCCACCCCCACCCGGGAACTCTCCCTGCGACGCAAACGGACCGGGATCTGGGAGATCAACGGCAAGCTGGATGACGAGACCGGTGCCCGCGCCAGCGCCCTGCTGGATTCGCTGGCCCAGCGTCGCCCCGCCGGCGAGGGTCCGGATTTGCGGTCGCCGCAGGAACGCTACGGCGACGCCTTCTCCGACGCCCTCGACCTGGCGTTGAACACCCCGGACCTGCCGATGCAAGCCGGAGACCGCACCCACGTCATGGTCGCGGTCTCCCTGGAAGACCTGAAGACCGGCATCGGCACCGCCCTCCTCGGCGACACCGGAACGATCTCCGCCGCCGAAGCCCGGATCCACGCCTGCGACTGCATGATCATCCCCGCCGTGCTCGGCACCCACAGCGAACCTCTCGACGTGGGGCGCCTGCGGCGCCTGGTCCCCCGAGCCATCCGCCACGCCCTGTACCTGCGGGACCGGGGCTGTGCCTTCCCCGGCTGTCACCGCCCACCTCGGCACTGTCAGGGTCACCACATCCGTCACTGGGCCAATGGTGGTCCGACCGAGCTGGGCAAACTGGTGCTGATGTGCGCCCACCACCACCGGCTGCTGCACCGCTCAGGATGGCAAGTCCGCATCGCCACCGACGGCCTACCCGAATTCCTCCCCCCAGCCTTCCTGGACAAACAGCGAAAACCCCGGCGCAACAACCTCCACCAACCACTGCCCTTCGCGGCATAACCACAGCATGGGACAGGCCCGCAGCCACACGGCTACGGGCCCACACCCACATGCGTCAACGCCAGCCCACCCCTACCGGCAAACCGGCAGCCGACCGGCCACCACCGTCTACTCCCCCGCCGAGGCGAGCAGCTGATCGAAGGGCACGAACTCCGGCCCAGCCGAAACAGCCGGCCGCCCAGCGGCAAGCGCAGCCAGCTCGGCCCCCGCCTTCTCAACCCGACGCTGCAACGCACCCTCCCCGGAGCCCCAGTCCGACGAAGCCGCATACACACCCGTCGCGACCGGATCGGCCTTCAAATACCCGAACAACGGCCGCAGCTGGTAGTCCAGCACCAGCGAGTGCCGTTCCGTCCCGCCCGTCGCCGCGAGCAGGACCGGCTTGCCCACCAAGGACTCCGCGTCCAGCACGTCGAAGAACGACTTGAACAACCCGCTGTAGCCCGCCGTGAACACCGGCGTCACCGCGATCAGCGCGTCCGCGCCGGTCACTGTCTCGATCGCCGTCCGCAGCGCCGGGCTCGGGAAGCTTGTCAGCAGGTTCTTCGTGATGTCCAGCGCGATGTCGCGCAACTCCACCACCGACACCTCGACCGGCGTCCCGGCCGCGGCGACCGTCGCCGCGGCCAGACGATCAGCCAAGAGCCGGGTCGAGGACGGGACCGACAGGCCCGCCGTCACCACCGCCAGTTTCATACCAGAGCCGCCTTCAGCGATTCGTGCGTCGGTGCCTCCGGCACGTGGGCGGGACGCAGCGAGTCGAGTTCCTTGCGCAGCACCGGGATCACCTGCTCGCCCAGCAGGTCCAGCTGCTCCAGCACCGTCTTCAGCGGCAGGCCGGCGTGGTCCATCAGGAACAGCTGGCGCTGGTAGTCGCCGAAGTGCTCGCGGAAGGTCAGTGTCTTGTCGATGACCTCCTGCGGGCTGCCGACGGTCAGCGGCGTCTGGTCGGTGAACTCCTCCAGCGACGGCCCGTGCCCGTACACCGGTGCGTTGTCGAAGTACGGCCGGAACTCGTTCCGCGCGTCCTGGGACTTGGGCCGGATGAACGCCTGGCCACCCAGGCCGACGATCGCCTGGTCCGCCGCCCCGTGGCCGTAGTGCTCGAAGCGCTGACGATAAAACGAAATCAGCTGCTGGAAGTGCGATGTCGGCCAGAAGATGTGGTTCGCGAAGAAGCCGTCGCCGTAGTACGCGGCCTGCTCGGCGATCTCCGGGCTGCGGATGGAACCGTGCCAGACGAACGGCGGCACGCCGTCCAGCGGCCGCGGTGTCGACGTGAAACCCTGCAGCGGGGTGCGGAACTTGCCCTCCCAGTCGACCACGTCCTCGCGCCACAGCTTGCGCAGCAACGCGTAGTTCTCGATGGCCAGCGGGATGCCCTGGCGGATGTCCTGGCCGAACCACGGGTAGACCGGGCCCGTGTTGCCCCGGCCCATCATGAGGTCGACGCGGCCGTCGGCGAGGTGCTGCAGCATCGCGAAGTCCTCGGCGATCTTCACCGGGTCGTTCGTGGTGATCAGCGTCGTCGACGTCGACAGGACGATCTTGGACGTCTGCGCCGCGATGTAGCCCAGCATCGTCGTGGGTGACGAGGGCACGAAGGGCGGGTTGTGGTGCTCGCCGGTCGCGAAGACGTCGAGGCCGACCTCCTCCGCCTTGAGGGCGATGCGGACCATCGCCTTGATCCGCTCGTGCTCCGTCGGCGTGGTTCCGTTCGTGGGATCGGTCGTGACGTCGCCCACCGTGAAGATTCCGAACTGCATGACCTGCTCCCTTCGCGAGCACCATCTTACATGCGCGTTCAACTACTTCCAAGCAAGAGATATTCCGGTCGTCAGGCCCCGGGACGGCACCGGCTAAGGTCAAGGACATGGACGCGGAGCTCGCTCGGCTGGGTTTGGCAGACCGTTCGATACGACTACTCGCCGGTCGCGACATCTGGGCCTCGATCACCCCCTTGCTCGCCCCGCGCCGGAACCTGGTGGCCGCCTTCGGTCACGTCGGTCCCGGCGCGGCTGCACTGCTGCCGTTGCAACCCGGCGACACGCTGATCACGGACGCGAGCTTGGACACCGTGCTGTCCGGGGCGACGAGCCCGCACGCACTGCTGCACTGGGTCAAGGCGGGTGTGATCGTGCACTCGCTGCGGGGGCTGAACGCGAAGCTCGTGATCGCCGAGGACGACCCGTCGTTCGTGGTGGTCGGCTCGGCCGACGTCACCGCCGCCGGCCCGCGGCAGCTGTTCGAGGCTGTCACGGTCTCCCACGAGCGGCAGACCGTCGAGGAGGCCCAGGAGGCCTGGCTCGAGTGGTGCGACCTCGCGGGCCCCTCGCTGACCGCCGGCGACCTCGAGCCGCTGCTGGAGCAGTACGGCGCCGGCAAGCTGGTCACGACCTCGCGCCCGGCCGCCTCCCGGACCGCCGCTCCCGCCCGGCCGGTCGTGACCAGCCGCCCGGCGACGCCGGTCCGGCCCGCGGCCGCGACGCCGCCGCCCTCCCCGGTGCGGGCCGCCACACCTCCGGCCACCCCGGTCCACCCGGCGCAACCCGGCGCGACCACCTCGCCCGCTTCCCCGGCGCAGCCGGGAGTGCCCGCCCTGCCCGCGGAGACCGCCCAGGCGGCCACCGGCGCCGTCGCCCCGGACGAGTCGCCGGAACCGGTTGCGGCCGAGGCCGAAACCACCGGACCCGAAACCACCGTGCCCGAAGCCACCGAGCCCGAAGCCACCGACGTGCCCCGGCCGTCCTGGCCGCGGCCGGCCGAGCTGTACCTCGTCAGCCTCGTCGAAGGCGGCGAACCGAACGCCGAAGCCGCGTACCGGCTCGAAGAGCTGCAGCGCGAATACACCCACCCGGGCGAGAACGGCGAATCACCGTTCCGCGTCGAGCTGCTCTGGGCCGACGATGGCCAGGGCCAGGACCCGCCGCGCACGCTCCGCCAGGGTGTGCACGTGATCCCCGTCTACAGCCAGAAGCAGGGCCGCCCCCTCGTCGGGTCGCGGATCGAGGCCCCCGGTCTCGTCCTGCAGGCGTACATCGACGAGTACGCCTACCCGCGACGCACGTACTGCTACGTCCTGACCCGGCAGTCGGCCGCCAAACCGGCCTTCGGCGACCTCCGGAAGGCCCTCGCCGCGATCGGTGAGAAGCCGAACTTCCGGAACAGCTTCCAGGTCCCGCGGAAGATCGAAGCCCTGCTGGGCCTGTGGCCCGACCTGGGCTACGACCCCCGTTAGGGGCGGCGCACGCCACTCCGGGGACGCCAGCGCGCGGAAACTGTCGGGGTGGGCGGATATCCTGCAGTACGGTGCAGGCCGAGTCCGCACCACCACCAGCACTTTCGCGAGCCACGATCCGGGAGAACGACCCTGTGACTGCCGAGACCTTGTACGGGGCCGACGACCTGACGCATCTCGAGGGTCTCGAAGCCGTCCGCAAACGACCCGGGATGTACATCGGCTCCACCGACAGCCGGGGCATCAACCACCTCTTCTCCGAGGTGGTGGACAACTCCACGGACGAGGGCGTCGCCGGCCACGCGACGAAGGTCGTCGTCACGCTGCACGCCGACGGCAGCGTCCAGGTGGACGACGACGGCCGCGGCATCCCGACGGGCACCCACGCCAAGTCCGGTTTGTCCGGCGTCGAGCTGGTGCTGACGCGCCTGCACGCCGGCGGCAAGTTCGGCGGCTCCGGCTACAAGACCTCCGGCGGCCTGCACGGCGTCGGCGCTTCGGCGGTCAACGCGCTGTCGCACCGCTTCGACGTCACGGTGAAGCAGGACGGCAAGGTCCACCAGATGTCGTTCAAGCACGGCATCCCGGGCACCTTCGACGGGCCGGGCCCGAAGGCGAAGTTCACCCGCCGGTCCGGGCTGAACATCACCGGCAAGATGAAGCGCGGCGAACGCAGCGGCACGTCGATCCGCTACTGGTACGACGCGCGCTACTTCGAGTCCGGCGCGGCGCTCGACGTGGAGGGCGTGCGGACGAAGCTGCGCAACACCGCGTTCCTCGTCCCGGGCGTCACGTACGTGCTGCGCACCGCGATCGAAGACACGATCAACGAAGAGACCTTCCACTTCCCGCACGGCCTGGTCGACATGGTCGACTTCCTCAGCCCGTCGGGCGAGAAGCCGGTCTGCGGCACGCTGCTGATCACCGGCGAAGGCACGTACAAGGAGAACGCGGCCGACGCCGCCGGGGTCATGCAGTCCAATGTGGAGCGTCACGCCGAGGTCGAGGTGGCGCTGCGCTGGGGCACCGGCTACGAGCGCACGGTCGAGTGCTTCACCAACACGATCCGCAACGTCCACGGCGGCACCCACCGCCGCGGCTTCGACCGCGCGATGGCGAAGGCCTTGCAGGACGCGATCTCCAAGACCCGCGGGCTGCTCAAGCCCAAGGAGGACATGCCGACGATCGAGGACGTCCTCGAGGGCATGACCGCCGTGATCCACGTCCGGCTGCCGGAGCCGCAGTTCACGTCGCAGACCAAGGACGAGCTGTCCACCGCCGGGATCACCCGCGTCCTCCAGGCCATCGTCGACAAGCACGTCAAGGCCTGGACCGAGGACCGCAAGACCAAGTCCGAGGCCAAGGTCGTGCTGCAGAAGGTGGTCGACGCCTCGCGCGTCCGGCTCACCCAGAAGCAGCAGAAGGACGCCGCCCGGCGCAAGACCGCGCTGGAAGGCGCGGCGATGCCGCCGAAGCTGGTCGACTGCCGCACCACCGGCGTCTCCCGCAGCGAACTGTTCCTGGTCGAGGGTGACAGCGCGCTGGGGTCGGCGCGGATGGCGCGCGTGTCCGAGTACCAAGCGCTGCTGCCGCTGCGAGGCAAGATCCTGAACGTGCAGAAGGCCTCGCTGGGCGACACGCTGAAGAACGCCGAGATCGCGTCGATCGTCCAGGTCCTGGGCGCGGGCACCGGGCGCACGTTCGACCTGTCGACCATGCGCTACGGCCGGGTGATCCTGATGGCCGACGCCGATGTCGACGGCTCGCACATCCGCACGCTGCTGATCACGCTGTTCGCGAAGTACATGCGCCCGGTGATCGAAGACGGCCGGCTGTACGCGGCGATGCCGCCGCTGCACAAGCTCGTCACGAAGGGCCGCAACCCGGAGACGCACTTCACCTTCACCCAGCGCGAGATGGAGCAGAAGTTCGCCGAGCTGGAGAAGGCGGGCAAGAGCATCGTCACGCCGGTGCCGCGGTTCAAGGGTCTCGGCGAGATGGACGCCGACGAGCTGTGGGAGACCACGATGAACCCGGCGACGCGTTCGGTGCGCCGCATCACCATGGACGACGCCGAAGCCGCCGAGGGCGCGCTCGAACTGTTGATGGGCGAGAAGGTCGAGCCCCGGCGGAACTGGCTGGTCGCCTCCTCCGACCGGGTCGACCGCGAAGCCATCGACGCCTGAGTTTTTCGTAGCTACCAAGGAGTTCTGCCGTGGCACGCCGCAAGGGCACCACCACCAAGGTCGATCCGAGCGCGTTCGACGCCGCCGGGGCGCAGGTCTTCGAGAACCCGCTGAAGACGGAGATCGAAGACTCCTACCTGGAGTACGCGTACTCGGTCATCCACTCGCGCGCCCTGCCGGACGCGCGGGACGGGCTCAAGCCGGTGCACCGCCGGATCCTGTACTCGATGAACGAGAACGGCTACCGGCCGACGCACGCGTACGTGAAGTCGTCGCGCGTGGTCGGTGACGTGATGGGCAAGTACCACCCGCACGGCGACGTCGCGATCTACGACGCGATGGTGCGGCTGGCGCAGGACTTCTCGCTGAACGTCCCGCTGATCGACGGCCACGGCAACTTCGGCTCGCCCGACGACGGCCCGGCGGCCTCGCGGTACACCGAAGCGCGCATGTCGCCCGAGGCGATGCAGCTGGTCGGCGAGCTGGGCGAGGACACCGTCGACTTCCGGCCGAACTACGACGGCTCGCTCGAGGAGCCGTCCGTGCTGCCGGCGGCGTTCCCGAACCTGCTGGTCAACGGCACGTCCGGGATCGCGGTCGGGATGGCGACCAACATGATCCCGCACAACCTCGGCGAGGTCATCGCCGCGGCGCGGTGGCTGATCACGCACCCGTCCGCGACGCTCGACAAGCTGATGGAGTTCGTGCCCGGCCCCGACCTGCCGACCGGCGGCAAGCTGCTGGGCCTCGACGAGGTCCGCCGCGCCTACGAAACCGGCCGCGGCGTGGTCCGGATGCGCGCGAGCGTCGAGACCGGGCCGCTGGAGGGCAGCCGCGGGCGGCAGGCGATCACCGTCACCGAGCTGCCCTACGGCGTCGGCCCGGAGAAGGTGATCGAGAAGATCACCGACGAGGTCAACAAGTCCAAGCGGCTCACCGGCATCGCCGACGTCAAGGACCTCACCGACCGCGAGAACGGCACGCGGCTGGTCATCGAGTGCAAGGTCGGCGTCAACCCGCAGGCACTGCTGGCCGACCTGTACCGGCTCACGCCGCTGGAACAGTCGTTCGGCATCAACAACCTGGTCCTCGTCGACGGCCAGCCGCAGACATTGGGCCTGAAGGAACTCCTCGAGGTCTTCCTCCGGCACCGCTACGACGTCGTCACGCGGCGGACGAAGTACCGCCGTCGCAAGCGGGAAGAGCGCCTGCACCTCGTCGACGGCTTGCTGATCGCGCTGCTGAACATCGACAAGGTGATCAGGCTCATCCGCGAGAGCGAGAACGCGCAGGCCGCGAAGGACGGCCTGATGACGCGATTCAAGCTGTCGGAGATCCAGGCGACGTACATCCTGGACACGCCGCTGCGCCGGCTGACCAAGTACGACCGCCTCGAACTGGAGTCGGAGCAGGAGCGGCTGCGCGAGGAGATCGCGGAGCTGTCCAAGATCCTCGACGACGAGTCGGTGCTGAAGAAGCTCGTCTCGGCCGAGCTGGCGAAGGTCGCGAAGGACTTCACGACCGAGCGCCGCACCGCGCTGATCGACGGCGACCTGAAGGAGGTCCTGGCCGCGTCGAAGCCGTCCGGGCCCCTGGAGGTCACGGACGACCCGTGCCAGGTGATCCTCTCGGCGACCGGGCTGGTGGCCCGCACCGCGGCCGAGTCCGAGGAAGCGACAGAGACGCGCCGGCGCAACGGCCGCGTGAAGCACGACGCGGTGGCGGCACTGGTCCACACAACCGCGCGCGGACAGGTGCTGCTGGTGACCAGCCGCGGCCGGGCGTTCAAGACGGACGTGCTGCCGCTGCCGGTGCTGCCCGAGCAGGCCGGCACGGTCTCGCTGCGCGGCGGCATGGCGGCGAAGGAACTGGTGCCGCTGGAGAAGGGCGAGACGGTCGTCGGGATCGCGCCGCTGGGCGAGCAGGCGGCGGGTTCGCCGGGTCTGGCGCTCGGCACCCGGGCGGGCGTCGTGAAGATCTGTTCACCGGAGTGGCCGGTCCGCTCGGACGAGTTCGAGGTGATCAGCCTCAAGGACGGCGACGAGGTCGTCGGCGCGACGTGGCTGACGGACGGCTCGGAGACGCTGGCGTTCGTGTCGTCGGAGGCATCGCTGCTGAAGTACGCGGCGTCCCTGGTCCGTCCGCAGGGCCTCAAGGGCGGCGGCATGGCGGGCATGAACGTGGGCGCGGGCGCGGTGGTGTTCTTCGGCGCGGTCCGCACGGACGACGACGAGCACGGCGAGCCGATGGTGATCACCGCGACGGGCCAGAGCGTGAAGGTGACGCCGTTCAGCGAGTACCCGGCCAAGGGCCGCGCGACGGGCGGCGTCCGCGCCCAGCGGTTCCTCAAGGGCGAGACAGCGCTGCGAGTGGCGTGGATCGGCCCACGCCCGGCGGCCGCGGCACGCAACGGCGACCCGGTGGAGCTGCCGGAGATCGACGTCCGCCGCGACGGCTCCGGCCACGCCCACCCGGGCCCGGACGTGGTCGGTCACCTCATCGAACGCGACTGACGTCGTGAGTGTTCAGGCGGGTTGGAACCCGCCTGAACACTCACGACCTGCTAGGCCACCTTGAACGACTGAGCGGCGCTGCCGCTGCAGGCCGCCTGGACCAGCTGGACGCTGTCCGCGGTGGACGAGCCCGGCACGGTCAGGCACTTGCCGCTGTGGCGGGCGACGAAGTGGTAGTAGCCGCCGCCCTCGGACACCGGCTGCCACTGCTGGTTGCCACCGCCGCTGTAGGACCACAGCTGCAGGCCGGCGTTATCCACGGTCGAGACGTCGGTGACGTCGATGACCTCGGCCGCGTTCGTCCGGTTGTTGATCCGGTCGTAGCCGCCGCTCGTCGGGGCGAACTGGTACTGCTGGGCCGTGGTGCCGTTGCAGGTGTACTGCTGGATCACCGTGCCGTTGGCGCTGCCGGCCGCGCGGGCGTCGACGCACTTGCCGGACGCCTTGTTCGTCACCGCGTACCAGGCGTTGGGGTCGATCGTGCCCGGGTCGGTCGGCCCGGTCGAGCCGCCGCCGAGCCACTTCAGGCCGTCGAGCACGAACCGGTTCTGGTCGGCGCTCTCGAACGTCGACGACAGCGCCGTGTTCGTCTCGTAGTTCATCGCGTTGTGGCCGAAGTTCGCGTAGAGCATCTTGTAGTTCTTGTTCGTCCACGCGATCGGGTAGTAGCCGCTGTACCAGGTCTGGTTCGGGTCGGTACCGATCGGGAAGGTGCCCTGGTCCATCGACGCCAGGACGGTGATGTTGCTGTTCTGGCGCAGGTCGTTCTGCCAGGCGTACCACTCGGACGTCGACGACCGGATGGTCGCCGGCAGGTTCGCCGTCGACGGGTGCGTGCGGTTCTCGATCCGCAGCGTCTCCGGGGTCGGGCCCCAGGTGTTCGACGTGAACCGGCCGGTGCCGAGGAAGTCGTTGTGGAACCAGTTCGCGTACGACGGCGTCGAGCTGTCGTTGTAGGCCGTGACGTGGAAGCCGAAGAACCCGCCGCCGGCCTGCATGTAGTTCTGGAAGCCCTGGAACTGCGCGGCCGACTGCGGCTGGTCGTCGAAGAACATCACGACGTCGGCCGTGGCCTTGGTGAGACTCGTGAGCCGGTTCCAGTCGGTCGTCGACGAGTAGGTGTAGCCGTTGGCCGCCGCCTGCTGCGCGAACCAGACGTTGGCTTCCTTCTCGAAGCTGATGTGTGCGGCGTCGTAGGTGCCGCTGTAGAAGGCCAGCACCTTGAACGGTGTCGCGGCCTGCACGGGCGGAGCGCCCAGGCTCAACCCGAGGCAGGCGGCGAAGAACGCCAGGACCCGGATCAGGGGACGGCGGGATCTCATGGGCGGACCTTTCCGGTGGGGGACGGGGTTCACCAGGGGCGGTGCGGGTACCGCAGGCCGTAGCCGAACGGGAACAGCGCGGGTTTGCCGTCGCCGGCGTTGATCGGCTGCTGGTCGGCGCTGCGCATCCAGGTCACCGGCAGCTTGCCGGTCGGGTTGTAGTCGCCGAAGAGGACGTCGGCCACGCCTTGCCCTTCACCGCCTGGCAGCCAGGACTCGACGAGCCCGGCCCAGTCCGGCAGCTGCGCCGCGATGTCGAGGGGGCGTCCGGACACCAGCACGACCACCGTCGGCACGCCGGAGTCCTTCAGTTTTCGCAGGGTGGCGAGGTCGGTGGCGTCCAGTCCCATCCCTTGTGGACGGTCGCCCTTGCCTTCGGCGTACGGCGTCTCCCCCACGACCGCGACGGCGACGTCGTAGCTCTTGTCGATCCCCGTGCCGTCCTTGGCGTAAGTCACCGTCGAGGACTTCTGCCGCATGCCCTGCAGGATGGTGGTGCCCGGGATGACCGGCCCGCTGGTGCCCTGCCAGCCGACCGTCCAGCCGCCGGACTGGTTCCCGAGGTCGTCGGCGCTCTTGCCCGCCACGAAGATCTTGCCGCGCTTCGAAAGCGGGAGGACGCGGCCCTCGTTCTTCAGCAGGACCTGGGATTCCCGCACGGCCTGGCGCGCGAGGTCGCGGTGGGGCCTGCTGCCGATGGTGTTCAGGAACCGCCGGTCGGTCAGCGGGTGCTCGAACAGGCCGAGCTCGAACTTCTTGGTGACGATGCGGCGGTTGGCGTCGTCGATCCGGGCCATCGGCACGCGCCCTTGCTCCACCAGCGACCGCAGCGTGTCGATGAACTTCTGCCACTCGTAGGGCACCATCACCATGTCGATGCCGGCGTTGACGGCGGCCTCGACCTCTTCCGGGGTGAAACCGGACTTGCCGTCGATCTTGTCGACGCCGTTGTAGTCCGAGACGACGATCCCGGTGAAGCCGAGCTCCTTCTTGAGGACCTCGTTGATCAGGTACGAGTTCGCGTGCATCTTCACGCTGTTCCAGCTGCTGTAGGAGATCATCACCGAGCCGACCCCGCGCCGGACGGCGGCCTCGAACGGCGGCAGGTGGATCGCCCGCAGCTCCTGCTCGCCGATCTCGGTGTTGCCTTCGTTGACGCCGCCGGTGGTGCCGCCGTCGCCGACGTAGTGCTTGGCGGTGGCCATGACCGAGCCGGGCCGGTCCAGCGCCGTTCCTTGCAGCCCGGTGATGATCGACGTCATCTGCGTGGCGAGCTGCGGGACCTCGCCGAAGGACTCGTAGGTCCGGCCCCAGCGGTCGTTGCGGGCGACGCACAGGCAGGGCGCGAAGTCCCAGTCGATCCCGGTGCCCGAAACCTCTTCGGCGGTGGCGCGGCCGATCTTCTCGACCAGCCGCGGGTCGCGTGACGCGCCGAGGCCGATGTTGTGCGGGAAGACGGTGGCGCCGTAGAGGCCGTTGTGGCCGTGGACGGCGTCGACACCGTAGATCAGCGGGATGCCGAGCGGCGTGGCGAGCGCGGCTTTCTGGAAGCCGTCGTACATGTCGGCCCAGGTGACAGGCGTGTTGGGGGTCGGCTGCGAGCTGCCGCCGGAGAGCAGTGAGCCGAGCCGCCCGGTCGTGACATCGGCCGGGCTCTTCACCCCGAGGCGTTCGGCCTGCATCATCTGGCCGAGCTTGTCGTCGAGGGTCATCCGGGACAGCAGATCGGCGACCCGGACCTTGACCGGGCGCCAGGAATCCTTGTACGCCGGGCCGTTCCCGGCGAGCGCGGGCGTTTCCGACGCCAGCAGCAACCCCACGGCCAGCGCGCCGATGCCCAGTCTCCGTCGAAAATTCACGCCTTGAATTAATGCATAGAGTTCACCGGTTGGTCCAGACCTCTGCGCGAACTCGGGTGCCGCTCAGCGGGATTGAGGCTTCCGGTCAGGCTCTGACCTAATTCGCTTCTACGGTGACCGCATGACTCGCGAACACGAAGACCTCCTGGGCCTGCTGGCCGAAGTCCGCAAGCGCTTGCTGATCCCGGCCCGTGACATCTCGGACGCCGACGCGGCCAAGCGCACGACGGTCAGCGAACTGACCCTGGGCGGCTTGATCCGCCACCTGGCGACGGGCGAGCGCCTGTGGCTCCGGATCCTGCGCACGGCCGACGGCTCCCTGCCGGACGGCATGCTGGACACGGACCAGTACGCGATGAGCGAGACGCTGTCGCACTGGCTCGCGGCCTACTCGGAGGCCGCCGCCGCGACGGACGAGTACGTGGCTTCGCTGCCTTCGCTGGACGTGGAGGTGCAGCTGCCGACGACACCGTGGTCGCCCCCGGAACCCCAGTTCTGGTCGGCGCGGCGGATCGTCCTGCACCTGATCCACGAAACGGCCCAGCACGCGGGCCACGCGGACATCATCAGGGAGTCATTGGACGGCGCGAACTCCACGGCCCAGCTGGCCTGACCCCGGCCCCGGCACTGTGGACAACCGAGGCCCACCACCCCGACGGCACCGAGATTTGTCGGTGCCCTCCGGTAGCGTGGAAAACGGGGGCTGCTCAGCGATCCGAGCGCAGCGAAGCCGGGTCGAAGGTCTCCCAGTAGGCGTCCTCGTCCTCCACGCTCGCAGCGGGCGCAGGTTGCGCCGGAGCGGACCCCATCCGCTCGGCCCGCAGCCGCTGGAACTCCTCGACCGTCATGCCCGGGTCGTCGTCCTCGGCCCGCGCCGGCGCCGGGATCCCCGTCATCCGCTCGATCAGGTGAGTCATGTCCTCGCCGAGCAGCAGCGCGACCTTGTTGTAGCCGTCCTGGGTCGCCTCGCGCATGGCCGCCTGGGCGATCTCCACCACCAGCGGGCCCAGGCGGTCGCCGAGGTTCACCGCCGTCGGGGCCAGCCACAGGCGCAGCAGCTTGCCGCGCGCGTCGACCGTCGCCTCGACCTGGCCGTCGATGTCGTGCGCCGTGCCGGAAGCCGACGCGAGGAGTTCGTCCACCTGGGCCATCGCCTCTTCGCGCGCCCGGGCCTGGGCGATCAGCTGACGGGTCGTGATCACCTCGGGTCCCTTCCGTACGAGTAGGTCTCGGCGTCCGGATCGTCGTCCGGAATCGGTTCGTAGCCCAGGGTTTCCAGTTGAGAAGCGTCCACAACGGACGAAAGGGCGTGGTACATGCGGTCGCCCGCGCGCCGGGTCGCGCGCTGCGCGAGTTCGACGATCTGGTCGGCGATCACCGCCGACCCGTGCCGGAGCGCCGACCGGTGGATCGTCACACCGGTCAGCAGGCCGCCCGGCGCCACCTGGACCTCGATGCCGTCGGACGACGCCTTGCCCACCACCGGACCCGAGCGGGCCAGGCGCGCGGAAACCTCCGCGCCCGCCCGTGACGCCTGCTCGGTGATCCGCGAAACCGCCAGATCCGCGTCGAATTCAGCCACAACTCACCCCGTAGGCCGGTAGAAGCCGATGAACGACTGTCCCGCGTTCGTCGTGCGGATCTTGCTGATCTGCACCGGGTCGCCCGCCTCGACCATCTGGCCGTCGCCGATCACCATCGCCACGTGCCCGGACCACACGACGAGGTCGCCGGGCAGCAGCTGGTCGATCGAAGGCACCTCGGCCCCGACCGTCTGCTGCGCCGCCGTCCGCGGCAGCTGCAGCCCCGCGTCCTGGTACGACGTCATCGTCAGCCCGCTGCAGTCGAGGCCGACACCGCGCGCGGTCCCGCCCCAGACGTACGGCACGCCGAGCTGCGACAGGGCGGCGCGCACGGCCTTGGCCGCGGTTTCGTTGGGCGCCATGACCTGCTTGCCGCCGGGCAGGTTGATCGCGACGCCGGAGCCGGGCTGCGGCGGGATCGCGACCGGCAGCCGCGGCTTGTGCACGGTGCCGCCGCCCCCACCTCCGCCGCCGCCTCCGCCGTGAGAACCGCCCGAGCCGCCGCCGGAGTAGCCGCTGTCGCTGTTGAAGGACGACCCGACTTTCGTCGAGGAAGCGGCCGAAGACGCCGACGTCGTCTGCTCGCCGCCGAGCCGGGTGCCGATGTCGGTGAGCTGGTTGATCGTCTGCTCGCTGAACGTCGCGGCCTGGCCGGTCAGCTGACCGATCTTCGTCTGCAGCTTCATCAGGATGTCGCGCGACGCGGCCGCGCGGCTCTCCGGCGGCTGGATGGTCTTCACCGCTTCGAGCGCCTTCATCGACGCCGAAATCTCTTTGATGATCTGGTCGCGGACCTGGTCGTTCTTGATCTCGCCGACGTGCAGCGTCTCGGCCGCCTCGGTGACGGCCTTCTCGATCTCGGCACTCTCGTCGAGGAGGTCCTGGACCTCCTTCTCCAAGCTCTGCGACGTCGCGGTGGCGCGGTCGGTCGTCGAGCCCGAACTGGCGGAAGCGAGGTTGACGCGCTGGCCGGCCGCGTGGTCGCGGGTCCGGCCCACCGACGTCTGCAGCGCGACGTGCGCGTCCCGCGCGCCGGTGATGGCGACGGGGTCGTGCCGCAGCTTCAGCGCGAACTGGTTCGTCGTGTCCAGGCTGTGCCGGACCAGCTGATCGGTGTGCTCGGTCACGCGTCGCCACCGAGCCGCCGCATGACGTCGCCGTGCTCGGCTTCGACGGCCGTGTAGTTGCGGTCGGTCTGCCGGGCGGCTTCACCGACCTGCCGCCAGCCGCCGCCGACGCGGTGCATCTTCTCCTGCAGCGCACGCATCCGGCCGCTGTAGGCGCCGGAGAAGCCGGACTCGCCGCCCATTTCCGAGAAGCCGTGGCCGCCGAGCGTCACGTGCGGGCCGACGTGCCTCTCGGCCGCACCCTTGACGTCTTCACCGAGCGGGTCGACTTCGCGCGCGTAGCGCGTGTACGCGCCGTCGTCGACGTGAAACCCCGAATGCGAACCGTCCACTGGCCCTCCCTGTCACCGAGGGTGCGACGTGCGCGCGGCCCCCCCGGTTCCCCTGCTGCGAGAGTCAGCCTAGTCGACGATCCGTACCCGGGTGGGCGAATTGCCCGGAGTCAGCCGGTGACCTTCTTGAGCCAGTTCGGGTCCTGCCAGGACACGACAGAGCCGTTCGCGGTGACTGTCGGCGTACCGAAACCGCGCTGGCCGCCGCCGAAGTCCTGCGCCAGCTTCGGGTCGTTCTCGATCTGCTGGAACGCGGTGTTCAGCTGCTCGTCGTAGGTGCCGGCGTTGACCGTCTGCGCGAACGCCGGGTCGGTGATCCCGACGTTCTTGCCGAGCTCGATCAGCTGCGTCTTGTCGTAGCCGCGCTTGCCCTCTTCGGGCTGGTTAGCGAACAACGCGTCGTGGAACTGGAGGAACTTGCCCGCGTCGGCGGCAGCCAGCGCCGCGTTCGCCGAGTCGAGCGAGTAGCCCGGCGGGCTCGAGCGCTGGTTGAGCAGCGGCACCATGTGGTAGCGGACCTGCAGCTTGCCGTCGTTGATCGCCTGCTCGATGTCGGTCTTGTACTGCTTCTCGAACTCGCCGCAGATCGGGCAGAGGAAGTCCGCGTAGACGTCGATCGACGCCTTGGCGCCGGTCTTGCCGACGGTGACGACGACGCCGTCACGCTTCTGGGTGACATCGCCCGTCAGCGCGCTCGTCGTCTCGCCGGGGTTGATGATCTGGCCCTTGGTCTTGTTCCGGTCCGCGATCGTCCAGAGCACGCCGCCGATCACGAGCGCGGCCACGACGACCACGGCACCGATGCCGATGATCCACTTCCGCCGGTCGGACGTCCCCCTGGCCTGCGCGACCACCTTCGGACCGGCCTGCGCGGCCTGACGACGCTTCCGAGCGGTCCGCTCAGCTCCACCCACTGTGTATCAGTTCCCTTCCGCGATACCCGAGTAGTCGTGTTCGGGCTCGCCCGAGTTCCCGCGACCTCGCGCCAGCCAGCCGTCGATCGACAGCCAGGTGCGCGGCCGCGCCAGCAGCCACACGGCCAGCAGCGCGAACCCCGTGTCACGGAGGATCTCTTGCGGGTACTCCGTCTGCCCCGCCGCCACCTGGCCGCCGCCGCCGAAGCACCCGCAGTCGATGCTCAGGCCGCGGGCCCACGATTGGGCGATCCCGGCGATGAGCACGAGCAGCAGCACCAGGGCGGCACCGGCGGCCCACCGGGTCGCCAAGCCCGCGAGCAGGAACAGCCCGAGCACGAGTTCGACCAGCGGCAGCGCGATGGCCACCACGTCTTCGAGTGCGTCCGGCAGCACGTCGTACGCCTGCACCGCGATCAGCGTCTGCCCGGGATCCGCCAGCTTCAGCGCACCGGAAACGAGCCAGACGGCCGCCAGCCCGAGCCGGGCGAGCGTGCCGACGGTGTTCAGCACGGGTTGGGACGGTCGCACCACGCACTTAGGCTAACGGGAGGACCTGAGAACTTCGTGAGGCAGGACAGTGGCGGAGGGAGCGGCTGGATGCGGTGGCGCACGCTCCTCGGTTCGGCGTTGCTCCTGGTCACGGTGTCGGCGTGCGGGCCGAGCCACGTCTCGCCCACCGATTCGCTGGTCACCCGGGCGAGTGCCACGGATCACCTGACCATCGGCATCCGGTTCGACGCGCCAGGCCTTTCGGAGCACACCGTGGACGGCCGGTTCGTCGGGTTCGACGTCGATGTCGCCACTTTCGTCGCTTCGGAGCTGGGCGTCCCGGCGAAGGACATCACCTGGCGCGAGACGACGTCGGCGACGCGCGAGACGGACCTCACCTCCGGCGCCGTCGACCTGGTCGTGGCGACGTACTCGATCACCGCCAAGCGCGAGCAGCTCGTGTCGTTCGCCGGGCCGTACTTCACCACCGGCCAGGACCTGCTGGTGCGCCGGACGTCGGCCGACATCAGCGGCCCGGAGGCGCTCAACGGGCGGCGGCTGTGCTCGGTCACCGGCTCGACACCGGCCCAGCAGGTGAAGGACAGGTTCGCCCAAGCCGTCCAGCTGGTCGAATACCCGCGGTACTCCGACTGCGTGACCGCGCTGCTCGCCGGGCAGATCGACGCGGTCACCACGGACGCCGTCATCCTGGCAGGCTATGTCGCGCGCGACCCCGAGCTGCTGAAGCTCGTCGGGAAGCCGTTTTCGAAGGAGAACTACGGCATCGGCCTGCGCAAGGGCGACACCCAGGGTGTGGCCGCGGTCGACGACGCGATCCGGAAGATGATCTCCTCCGGCGAATGGCTGCGCTCGCTCAACGCGAACATCGGCCCGTCCGGTTACCAGCTGCCCCCACCCCCCGAGGTCACCCAGAAGTGAAGCTCCCCGACCTGCCGGTCCGGTCCGTGCTGCCCGATGTCGTCGCCGCGCTCGACGCGCACGGTGCCGCGGTGCTCGTCGCGCCGCCAGGCACGGGGAAGACGACGCTGGTCCCGCTGGCGCTGGCTGAGGCCGGCGATGGCCGCGTCGTGGTCGCCGAGCCGCGGCGGCTGGCGGCGCGGGCCGCGGCGGCGCGGATGGCGGCGATCCTCGGCGAGCCGGTCGGCGAAACCGTCGGGTACGCCGTGCGCGGCGACCGCAAGGTGTCGGCGCGGACCCGGATCGAGGTCGTGACGTCGGGACTGCTGGTGCGGCGCGTCCAGGGCGATCCGGAGCTGCCCGGCGTCTCGACGGTCCTGCTCGACGAATGCCACGAGCGGCACCTGGACGCGGACCTGCTGCTCGCGCTGCTCCTCGACGTCCGCGCCGGGCTGCGCGAGGACCTCCGGCTGCTGGCGACGTCGGCGACAGTCGCGTCCGGGCGGCTCGCGGCCCTGCTCGGCGACGCCCCGGTCGTCACGGCCTCGGCGCGGACCTACCCGGTGACCTTCTCGTACGTCCCGCCGGCTCGCGGCGAGCGCGTCGAAGCCACGGTGGCCCGCGCGACGCGAACGGCACTGTCCGAAGGGGACGGTGACGTACTGGCCTTCCTCCCCGGCGCGGGCGAGATCGCGCGGACGGCCGGACTGTTGCGTTTGTCCGATGTAGACGTTCTACCGCTGCACGGGAGGCTGTCGGCGGCGCACCAGGACGACGCGCTGCGGCCGCGTGACCGGCGCCGGGTGGTGCTGGCGACGGCGGTGGCGGAGTCGAGCCTGACGGTGCCGGGCGTGCGCGCGGTGGTGGATTCGGGGCTGGCCCGCGTGCCGCGCGTGGACCACCGGCGCGGGCTGCCGGGCCTGGCCACGGTGCGCGTGTCGGCGGCGGTGGCCACGCAGCGTTCCGGCCGCGCGGGCCGTGAGGCACCCGGGCGGGCTTACCGTTGCTGGGCCGAACACGAGCAGGCGACGTTGCCGGCGTACCCCGAGCCGGAGATCCGCACGGCCGAGCTGGCCCGGCTGGCCTTGGAGCTGGCGTGCTGGTCGACCCCCGACGGCAGCGGTCTGGCCTGGTGGGACCCGCCGGGCGAGGGCGCGCTGGCGGCGGGACGTGCTTTGCTGGCGACGCTCGGCGCGACGGATGCTTCGGGAACGGTCACCCCGCGCGGACGGCGGATGGCCGAGCTGGGCCTGCACCCACGGCTGGCCCGGGCCCTGCTGGACGGCGCTGCGGAAACCGGCGCCCGGAACGCGGCCGAAGTGGTGGCGCTGCTGGACGCGGGCGGCACGCTGACCGACGTGGAGGCTGAGCTGCGCCGCCTGCGCTCGGCGGGGGACGACGGCGCACGCCGCTGGAAACGCGAAGTGCAACGCCTCGCCAAGCTCGTGGCCGGCGCAGGAAAGCCGGATCCCGCGCTGGTCGTCGCCCTCGCCCATCCCGAACGGCTCGCCCGGCGCCGTCCCGGCGGCGCTCCCGTCTACCTCATGGCCGGGGGCACCGCCGCCGAACTCCCGCCCGGCAGCGGCCTCGACGCCGAATGGCTGGCGATCGCCGAAGCCACCCGCGACCCCGGCCGCGCCCACGGCACCATCCGCCTCGCCGCGGCCGCCGACGAGCGCCTGGCCACCCGCGCCGCACCCGCCCTCCTGTCCGAAGTGGACGAAGTCGCCTGGGACGGCGACGTCGTCGCGCGGCGCGTCCGCAGGCTCGGCGCCATCACCCTGGCCGAGAAGCCTCTGAAGGACGCCGACGTCCGCGACGCCCTCGTGACCGGACTCCGCGAGAACGGCCTCGGCCTCCTGAAGTGGAGCGAGACCGGCACTCGCCTCCGGGAGCGCATGGCGTTCCTCCACCGCGCACTCGGCGAACCGTGGCCGCCGATGGACGACGCCACTCTGCTGTCCAAGGTGGACAGTTGGCTGGATCTCGGGCACGCCCGCCGCAAAGCCGATCTCGCCGCCATCGACGCGGGCACGGCGTTGAAGGCCCTCCTCCCCTGGCCGGACGCCGCCAGGCTGGACGAGCTCGCCCCCGACCGCCTCGAAGTCCCGTCGGGCTCCCGCATCCGCGTCGACTACCGCGGCGACCGGCCGGTGCTGGCCGTGAAGCTCCAGGAAACCTTCGGCTGGACCGAAACCCCGGTGATCGCCGGTGTCTCGGTGGTGCTGCACCTGCTCTCCCCCGCCGGCCGCCCGGCGGCGATCACCGGCGACCTCGGGTCCTTCTGGACCAGCGGCTACCCGGCGGTGCGCGCGGACCTGCGCGGCCGCTACCCGAAGCACCCGTGGCCGGAGGACCCCGCCACCGCCGTCCCGACCCGGCACACCCGCCGCCGCGCCTGAACCCTGCCGAAAGTCGGGGGTGGTCCGCGACCGTCGTCCGATGCCCCCGGTGCCCCGGAAACCGCAGACTCCCGGAGACAGGCGAAACCGGGAGGGAAACCATGATCACGCTTCGAAAACTCACGAAGCGCTACGGGGAGAAGACCGTCGTCGACGCGCTCACCTGCGACGTCGCACCGGGCCAGGTGACCGGGTTCCTCGGCCCCAACGGCGCCGGGAAGTCGACGACGATGCGGATGACCGTCGGGCTCGACCACCCGCAGGACGGCGAAGTCCTGGTCGGCGGGCGGCGCTACGGCGAGCTGCGGCACCCGCTGCGCGAAGTCGGCGCGCTGCTCGACGCGAAGGCCCTGCACCCCGGCCGCAGTGCCGGGAAGCACTTGCTGGCCATGGCGCGCAGCAACGGGATCGCTTCCCGCCGTGTCGAAGAAGTACTCGCGACCGTCGGGCTCTCCGACGTCGCCGGCAAGCGGGCCGGCCAGTTTTCGCTCGGCATGGGCCAGCGGCTGGGCATCGCGGGCGCGCTGCTCGGCGACCCCGGTGTCCTGCTGTTCGACGAGCCGGTCAACGGCCTCGACCCGGACGGCGTCCGCTGGGTGCGGCAGCTGATGCGGTCGCTGGCGGCCGAGGGGCGGACCGTGTTCGTCTCGAGCCACCTGATGAGCGAGATGCAGCTGACCGCCGACCACCTGATCGTCATCGGCAAGGGCAGGCTGCTGGCCGACGCGCCGGTCGCGGAGTTCATCGCGGGCAACTCCCGCACGACGGTGTCAGTGCGCGTCCCGGACGCCGCCGAACGCTCCTCGCTGGACGCGCGGTTGCACGCCGAGGGCGGGCTGACGCACCCGGGCGAGTCGGGCGAGCTGGTGGTGGACGGCCTCGACGTCACCCGCGTCGGGGACCTCGTGCACGAACTCGGGATCCGCGTGCACGGCCTCGCCGAGCGGACGGCGTCGCTCGAACAGGCGTACATGGAACTGACCGCTTCTTCGGTGGAATACGGGGTTTCGGCATGACTGCTTCTGTTGAAAGGCGTGGCGGCTTGTCCGGAGCGGTGGCCGCGGAGTGGACGAAGTTCTGGTCGGTCCGGGCAACGTGGTGGTGCCTGGCCACGGGGGCCGCGCTGATGCTGGGCTACGGCACGCTGTCGGGCATCGCCCAGCGCTACGGCGACCGGCCGGAAGGCGCACACACGATCGCCCTCGGCGGCGGCTTCTACCTGACGCAGTTCGCGGTGATCGCGCTGGCGACGCTGTTCGTGACGAGCGAGTACGCCGGCGGCGGCATCCGTTCGACACTGCTGTGGACACCGGTGCGGTCCCGGGTCGTCGTGGCGAAGGCAGCGGTGCTGCTGCCGGTGCTGTTCGCGTACGGAGTGCTGCTGGCGTGCGCCGGAATGGCACTGGCGGGCGCGGTGAAGGACGGCCACGGCCTGCCGACGTCTCTGGAGGCGGGCTTCACGACGGCGTCCGGCATGGGCGGGTACTTCGCCCTGCTGGGACTGTTGTGCACGGGAACCGGCTGGGCGCTGCGCAGCGCGGCCGGGACGCTGGTGTCGGTGATCGTGCTGCTGGTGCCGCTGCCGCTGATTGTGGCGTCGCTGGGGTTGCCCGAGGCGGTGCCGTACTTCCCGGGGATCGCCGGGGTCAACGCGATGGTCGAGACCGGGCAACCCAACCCGATCACGATGACACCCGCGCCCTACGCGCCTTGGGTGGGGCTGGCGATCTGCGCGGCCTGGGCCGCGGCGGCTCTGCTGGCGGGAACGGCGGTCCTGCGTCGCCGCGACGCCTGACACCGAAAACTCCCCCGCCCTCGGCGGTTTCTAGGAGTCGTTGCAACACTGCTGCTGGTTGTGGGTGGTGGTGAGTAACTGTGTCATGCGTTCGGCTGGGGTGTCCCAGTCGAGGGTCATTCTGGGTCGGTCGTTGAGCTCGGCCGCGACGGTGTCGAGGTGCTCTGCGGTGTGGTTGGCGAGGTCGGTGCCTTTGGGGAAGTACTGGCGCAGCAGGCCGTTGGTGTTCTCGTTGCTCCCGCGTTGCCAGGGGGCGTGCGGGTCGCAGAAGC
>NZ_NMUL01000025.1 GCF_002234595.1 Amycolatopsis vastitatis | reverse complement strand
TGCGCTGGACGCACCGAACGCCACATTGGGGCGCTTGGGTCAGATGACGGCGCCGTCGTCCTCGGGGGTGCGCGGCGGCAGCCACGACAGGCCGGGCACGCCCCACTTGTTGGCCTTCAACATCTTCTTCGCGGCGCGCGCGTGCCGGCCGACCAGCCGGTCGAGGTAGATGTACCCGTCCAGGTGGTCGGTCTCGTGCTGCAGGCAACGCGCGAAGTAGCCGGTGCCCTCGACCTCGATCGGGCTGCCGTCGATGTCGGAGCCGGTCACCTTCGCCCACTTGGCGCGGCCCGTCGGGTACGACTCGCCGGGCGCCGACAGGCAGCCCTCCCAGTCGTCGTCCGGGTCCGGCATGGTCTCCGGGATCTCCGACGTCTCCAGTTTCGGGTTGACGACGACGCCCTTGTGCCGCACGCCCTCGTCGTCCGGGCAGTCGTAGACGAACACCCGCAGGTCGAGGCCGATCTGGTTGGCCGCCAGGCCGACGCCCTCGGCGGCGTACATCGTCTCGAACATGTCGTCGACGAGCGTGCGCAGCTTCTCGTCGAACTCGGTGATCTCCCGAGTCGGCTGGTGCAGCACGGGTTCGCCGGCGATAACGATGGGGTGGATGGTCACGGCGAGCCAGTTTAGTCGGACCCCTCTGGTAGACCTGCATCAGACCGTGACGCGCCGACGTCGATGCCCACGTCGGCGTGCTGATCCGTGGTTGAATGGCGCCCGCGGAAGAGCTAGGTCTGATTCGCCATGACGCCCGATTGAGAGGGACTCGGATGGACGCCGCGGAGTCGATGGCTGAGCCGCAGCCGTCGCCGCCGAAGCCCGTGCCCGGCCTGACCGAACGCGAGGTCGAGATGCTCGCCTTCGAGCGTCAGTGGTGGCGGCACGCCGGGGCGAAGGAGAACGCCATCCGCGAGCGCTTCGATCTGTCCGCCACGCGCTACTACCAGCTGCTGAACAAGCTGCTGGAGAAGCCGGAGGCGATCGAGGCCGACCCGATGCTGGTGAAGCGGCTGCGCAAGACGCGCGCCGCCCGGCAGCGTAAACGTGGCGCCCGGCGACTGGGGATCGAGCTGAAATGAGCGTGTTTTCGGGGATGTCGCGGCCGATGAAGGCCGCGGGTGTCGTGTTGGTCGGCGTGGCCATCGTCGCCGCCGTGATCGGCGGGATCTCCGCGCTGAGCGGGGGCGACGGAGGGAACGAAGCCGGGCCGAGCGGCACTTCGACGCAGCCGGGCACGTCCGGCGGGCCGTCGTCGCCGCCGGCCACGTCGTCGACGGCCACCCCGCCGTCGACCTCGACTCCGGCTTCGCCCACCTCGCCGCCGCCTCCGACCTCGCCGCCGCCCGGGCAGCCGACGTCGCCCGGTCCCGGCCAGCCGGGCGGTGACCAGCAGGCGTCCAACAAGTGGGTGACGGTCCGGGTCTACAACAACTCCCTGATCGAGCACCTCGCGGCCCGCGCGGCCGACGACTTCCGCCACGCCGGCTGGAACGTCACCGAGGTCAAGGGCTATCCCTACGGCACCATCCCGGCGACGACGGCGTACTACCGCCCGGGCACCGACGAGGAAGCGGCCGCCAAGGCGCTCGCGCAGCAGTTCGGCTTCAAGGCCGAGCCGCGCTTCGACGGCATCAAGGACGCGTCCGCCGGCGTGATAGTGATCGTGACGAAGGACTACGGGACCAACAGCCCCAAGGGCAGCTGACCCGCAACTCGCGTGACCAGAACGCCGACACGCGTGATTGAGGGGTCAACTCGCGTGATCAGAGGGTCGACACGGCAGGTCGGGTGACCGGCGTCGTGTCGACCCTTCAATCACGCGTGTCGACCCTTCAGTCACCGGCCTGGGTCTTCGCGTAGGCCTCCAGGGCGGCCAGCTGGGCCGGGTCGAGGCTCGGCCGGACCGTCTTCCGGGCCGTCTCCAGGTGTGCTGCCGTGACTTCGCGGGCCTCCAGGGACTCGCGCATCGCCGTCAACGCCGCTTCGCGGATCAGCGCGGCGCAGTCGGCGGCGGAGTAACCGTCCAGAGTGGACGCCACCGCGGCGAGGTCCACATCGGACCCCAGTGGTGTGTTCTTCGAAGTCGCCGCCAGGATCGCGGTGCGGGCCCCGGCGTCCGGCGGCGGCACGTAGACGCGGCGCTCCAGTCGTCCCGGCCGCAGCAGCGCCGGGTCGACCAGCTCCGGCCGGTTCGTCGCCCCGAGGACGACGACCTCGCGCATCGGCTCGACGCCGTCGAGCTCGGTGAGCAGCGCCGCGACCACGCGATCGGCGACACCCGAGTCGGACGACTGCCCGCGGCGCGGGGCCAGCGCGTCGATTTCGTCCAGGAAGATCAGTGCGGGCGCGGCCTCCGCGGCCCGGCGGAACAGCTCGCGCACCGCGCGCTCGGACTCGCCGACCCACTTGTCCATCAGCTCGGCGCCCTTGACCGCGAAGACGTTCAACGCGCCGGTGCCGGCCAGCGCCCGCACGAGGAACGTCTTGCCGCCACCGGGCGGCCCGTACAGCAGCACCCCGCGCGGCGGTTCGACGCCGAGCCGGGCGAACGAGTCCGGGTACCGCAGCGGCCACAGCACGGCTTCGGTGAGCGACTGCTTGACGTCGACCATGTTCCCGACGTCGTCCAGGGTCAGCCCGCCGGTGGCGAGATTGTCCGAAGTGGACATCGACACCGGCCGGACGGTGGCCAGCGCGTCCAGCAGGTCCTGCTGCGAGATGCGCGGCTCGTCGGTGTCACGCTGGCGCAGCGCCGCCCGCAGCGCCGCGTCCCGGCGCAGCGCGATCAGGTCCGCCGCGACGAACCCCGGCGTCCGCTCGGCGAGAACGCCGCAGTCGATCCCGGAATCGAGCGGGACGTCGCGGAGCAGGACGTTCAGCAGCTCACGCCGGGTCTTGGCGTCCGGGAGGGCCAGGCCGAGCTCGCGGTCCAGCAGGTCGGCGGCGCGCAGCCGCGGGTCGGCCGACTCCGCGCGGGCCGTGGTCGCGACGACGGCGAACCGCTCGCGCCGCAACGCCGTCCGCAGCTCTTCGAGCACGACGGTGGCCACCGGCGGCGGGGTGGCCGCGGGCAGCAGCGCGTCGACGTCGGTGAGCAGGAGCACGGTGGGGCTGCCGGCCGAGCGGATCGCCTCGCGCAGGCGTGCCACCGCGACGTTCGGGTCCAGCACGGCGAGGTTCGGCGCGGCCACCGGTACCACGCGGATGTCCGCGTCCTGGGCCACCGACCGCACCAGCGTCGCCTTGCCGACGCCTTCGGGGCCGGACAGCAGCACGCCGAGGTGGGCCGGCGCGCCCAGCCGCGCCAGCAGCTCGGGCCGCTGGAAGGCCAGGTCGAACCACTCGGCGAGCTTGCGGGCGGCTGTCTCGGCGCCGATCAGGTCGGCCAGCGGCACGGCCGGTTCGGTGACCTCTTCGACCGTGACCTCGTCTTCGACGATCTCGGCGTCGATCCACTCCTCGGCCGCGGTGACGGCGGAGGTCCGGACCAGCGCGGTCGCCGTCCGGGGCGCGGCGGGCTCGGGCGCCGGCCGCGCGCCGTCGCGCCAGGTGACCACTGTGGACGGTCCGACCGCCACGGGGCCGACGGGCTCGGTCGCGGTGACGGTCAGCAGCTCGTTCGTCCAGGTCGCGCCGATCGCCCGCGAAAGCTGGCCGCGCAGGCCGGCCGGGTCCGACCCCGGCGACGGCGCGAGGTCCTGCGGCAGCAGGGAAACGGCGTCGCCGACGGTGAGCACCTTGCCGATCAGGGCGAGCCGCAGCGTGTGCGGGCTGAGCGAGACGCTGGCCAGCCGCGAGCCCGCGACGGTCACCGTCTTCGCCGCCGCGACCTCGGCGGGCGCGACCACGACCTCCGAGCCCTCGGTGACGCCCAGGTTCGACATCGTCACGTCGTCGGTGAGCAGCACCCCGGGCACGCCGGTCTCGTCGGCGGGCGCGGCGAGCGCGGCGCTGACCCGGGCACCGGTGATGTGGACGGCGTCCCAGGCCCGCAGGCCCAGCGCGTCGAGGACTTCGGGATGCAGCCGGACGACGCCCCGGCGCGTGTCCAGCGCGGACGGCGTGTGCCGGACGGTCAGCGTGATCTGCGGGTGGCTCACGCCGTTCACCCTAGCGATCCGGAGTCTCCGGAGGAGGTGAGAACCCGTGTCGTCCCCTCAATCACGCGTGCCGACCCTCCAATCACGGGTGATGCCCCTCGGATCACGGGTGATCGCCGTACCGGAACGGCCGGCTCGCGTGCCTGGAGGGTCGGTTCGCGTACCCAGGCGGTCGGTTCGCGTGATCAGGACCCGATCTCGCGTGATCCGGCCCGTGTCTCGCGTGATTCGGGACGTAACTCGCGTGATTGGAGGGGCATCTCGCGTGATTGGAGGGGCGACACGTTACTTGCGGCGGAGGCCGATCTGGCGCCAGGTGCGGCGGCGCTGGCCGTTGCTGTTCTGGGAGGTGCCGCGGGGGACTCGGGCCGTTTCGCGCGGCAACCTGACCGCGCGCATCGCCGCGCCCGCCACCCGGCGCCGCAGCGGCGGGCGCAGGCCGAGACGGCGGGTCGAGCGGGCGCGGCGGATCGCGCGGCGCTCGCGCGGCGGGACCGTCCAGGCCTCCGGGTGGGCGGCCAGCCAGCGGTGCCGGTGGATCGAGTACGGGATGTGCGCCAGGTAGAGGATCATCGCCACGACCAGCGCGACCAGCGGGAACTGGATGATCGCCGCGGCGAGCAGGGCCACGCCGAGCAGCAGTGGCGCGATCGCCTTGGGTGGTGCCTTGACCGTCTTCAGCGACAACGTCGGGATGCGGCTGATCAGCAGGGCCGCGATGGCGACCGTCCACGCCCACACGACGTACTGCGACGACCACCACCCCTCGCCCCACTGCAGGTAGGCGACCAGCGGCAGCATCCCCAGCAGGCCGCCCGCGGGCGCCGGGACGCCGACGAAGAACTCGCTCGCGTAGGGCGGCTGTTCGGTGTCGTCCAGCAGCGTGTTGAAGCGGGCCAGCCGCAGGATCATGCAGACGGCGAAGATCAGCGACGCCACCCAGCCGATCCGGTCCGCGCCCGTCTGCCACACGTAGATGACCAGCGCCGGCGCGACGCCGAACGAGATGCCGTCGGAGAGCGAGTCCAGCTCCGCGCCCATCTTCGACGTCGCGTCCAAGAGACGCGCGATCCGGCCGTCCAGGCTGTCGAGCACCGCCGCGATGCCGATCGAGGCGATCGCCATCCCGTAGTTCCTGGTCAGCGCGAACTGCACGGCCGAAAGGCCCGCGCACAGCGCCAGCACGGTGATGGCGTTCGGCAGCAGCCGGACACCCGGGGTGGTCACGCGGACCATCGATCAGCCTTCCGAAGGCGTGGCAGGGAGTTCCGCGATCACCGTCTCGCCGCCGACCGTGCGCTGGCCCTTGGCCACGAGCACGCGCGAACCCGGCGGCAGGTAGAGGTCCACCCGCGAGCCGAACCGGATGATGCCGTAGGTCGCGCCGGCGCCGACCTTGTCGCCCTCGCGGATCTCGCAGAGGATGCGGCGCGCGACCAGCCCGGCGATCTGCACGACGACGAGCTCGTGGCCGTCTTCGGTGCGCATCAGCACGGAGTTGCGTTCGTTGTCGTCGCTGGCCTTGTCGAGGTCGGCGGACAGGAACTTGCCCGGCCGGTAGGCGACCCGCTCGATCACGCCGTTCGCCGGCACGCGCTGGACGTGCACGTCGAACACCGAGAGGAACACCGACACGCGCATCCGCGGCTCGGCGGGCAGGCCCAGCTCGGCGGGCGGGACGGCTTCCTCGATCAGCGACACGATGCCGTCGGCGGACGCGAGCGCGACGCCGTCACGCGGCGGCGGGACCCGCTTCGGCTCGCGGAAGAACGCCGCCGTCGCGACGGTCGCGAGCGCGCCGACGACCCCGAGGCGCTTGGAGAACCGGCGGGCGAGCAGCGTCGCGGCGACACCGCCCGCCACGAACGGGCGGCCCGCGGGGTGCATGGGCGGCAGCGTTTCGCGAGCGAGCTGGAGTGCGTGCGCGACTGGGTTGCCGGCGGGCTCCGGCCGGGTGCCGCTCATGGTCGGGTCCCCTGTTTTCGTGTCGGAAGGACGGCTGGGCGCCGGGGTCCGGCGGCCGCGTACGGGCGCCCCCACGCTACCGCTGCCCCAGGTGAGCGTGTCCGCGTGCCCCTGCCCGTCCTCCGCGAGGGGGTCACCGCGGTGGGTGGGAATGATCGCCGGGCGGTAACGCAAGGTCGATTTCACCGATGACTCTAAGTAGTTGACGCCGCTCGGGGCGCTGCCCCGCCCGACCTGCGAGGACCGATGACCGATCGCCGCGATTCCGCCGACGCTCGTCTTCGCGACCTCTTGGGCGCGTGGCGCCGGGAGATCGACGAGGTGCCCGTGCCGCCGCTCGTCGACCCCGTCCGCGCCGTCGACGTGGTCATCGAGGCGAGACGAAGCCGGGTGCATGCGCCCCCCGACGGCGCACGCACCCGGCCGCGGGATCAGGGCCTGCGAGACGCGCAGAACGACATACTTTAGCCGCTGGAGCGGCGTTGATCACGGCTTGTCCGGCAAAAGTTACCAACGGTCACTCGAACGTCGGCCGATGCCGCTCGCCAGCCGCAGGATCGCCAGCAGCACGACGGCGCCGAGGACGGCCACGCCGAAGCTGGGGAAGTCGAAGTCGAACGTCTTCGCCTGGCCGGTCGCGAGCCGGTAGACCAGCCCGCCCAGCGCCGCGCCGACGACGCCGACGAGCACGCTGACCAGGCAGCCCTGCCGTCGCCGCTCCCGGCTGCCGACGACCAGGTTCGCGGCCCAGCCGACGATCGCGCCGAAGATCACCCATGCGACGAAACCCATGGCCGAAGCTTACGGGAGCAGATGCACAAGAGTTATTGCACAAGGATCATTGTGCAACTACTCTTGTGTGTCATGAGGGAACCCAACGTCCGCGAAATCCGCGATTCGAAGGCGCTCGCCGCCATCGCGCACCCGCTGCGCCACCGCCTGCTGGATCTGCTGCACCTCGACGGCCCGGCGACCGCGTCGCTGCTGGCGGAGAAGACGGGCCAGGCGGTGGGGAACATCAGTCACCACCTCAAGGTCCTGGCGGCCAGCGAACTGATCGAAGAGGCGCCCGAGCTGGCGCGGGACCGCCGGGAACGGTGGTGGCGGCGCACCTCCAGCGCGATCAAGTGGGGCGCCCAGGACTTCCCCGACGACCCGATCGCCGAGGCGGCCGAGGTGCTCACCCTCGACCACCAGCACGCGATCGCCCGCGAATGGCTCGCCAAGCGGGAGACCTACCCCCAGGAGTGGCGTGGCGCGCTGTTCAGCATCGACGGCTGGGCCCGGCTCTCCGTCGCCGAACTGGACGAGCTGAACGACCGGATCGTCGCCATGCTCGCCGAGTACCGTGATCGCACCCTGCCGGACGACGGCATCGAACGCCGTCCGGTCTTCGTCGCCGCGCGGGCTTCGCTGGGCCAGCCGTGAAGGGGCTCTGGGGGAACAGGGACTTCCGGCTGCTCTGGACCGGCGAGACCACGAGCATGCTCGGCAGCATGGTCGCGAGCACGGCGTTGCCGCTGGTCGCGGTGGTCACGCTGCAGGCGAGCACCTTCCAGGTCGCGCTGCTGACGGCGGTGGCCTGGCTGCCGTGGCTGATCGTGGGCCTGCCCGCCGGCGCCTGGGTCGACCGGTTGCCGAAGCGGCCGGTCATGCTGATCTGCAACACGGTCTCGATGGCGGTGTTCGGCAGCGTCCCGCTCGCCGCCGCCTTCGGGGCGCTGACCATGCCGTACCTGCTGGCCGCGGCGACGCTCGGCGGCTTCGCGAAGGTGTTCTTCACCCTCGCCTACCGCGCGTACCTGCCGGCCCTCGTCGGGGCGGACGAACTCCTCGAAGGGAACGCGAAGCTGCAGGGCAGCGAGTCCGCGACGCAGGTCGCCGGCCCGGGCCTCGCCGGACTGCTGGCCCAGGTGCTCGGCCCGGTCAGCGGCATCCTGGCCGACGCGGTCAGCTTCGGCGTCTCCGTGCTCTGCGTGCGGGCGATCCGGGCGCGGGAGACCGTGGTCGCGGCCGAGCGCACGCCGTTGCGCAGCCAGATCGCCGAAGGACTGCGGTTCGTCGTCAGCGACCGCTACCTGCGGACGCTGACGGTGTTCGGTGCCGTGTCGAACATCGCGCTGACCGGGTACGGCTCGATCCAGATCGTCTTCCTGTCCCGCACGCTCGGCGCCGCGCCCGGCCTGGTCGGCCTGGTCCTGGCGCTGGGCGCGACCGGTGGCGTGCTCGGCGCGGCGCTGGTCGGCCGGCTCGGCGCCCGCTTCGGCGCCGCCCGCGCGTTCCTGCTGTGCGAGGCCTTCGTCGCGCCGATGGGGCTGCTCGGGCCGCTGAGCCGGCCGGGCTGGGGTCTGGTGCCCTACGTGCTCGCGCTGTTCGGCGTCTGCGCCGGCTTGGTCGCCTCGAACATCCTGACCATGACCTTCCGGCAGCAGTACTGTCCGCCCGAGTTGTTCAGCCGGATCAACTCCAGCGCCGCGATCGTCAACTACGGCACGATTCCGCTGGCCGGCGTGCTCGGTGGCGCGCTGGGCGAGGCGATCGGCGTCCGCGAAACGCTGTGGGTGATGGCCGGCGTGCTGATCGCCGCCTTCCCGGTGCTCCTGCCGTTCGCCAAGCTGCGGGAGTTCCCGGCTAGAGAAGAAGGACGTCCACCTCGTCGCCTTCCGCAGCCGACGTGACGTCCTCCGGCAGCACGATCAGGCAGTTGGCCTGGGTGAACGCGGCCAGCAGGTGCGATCCCGGCCCACCGCGCGGCCCGACGATCCCGGTGACCTCGCGCTCCGACAGCGTGAACACGCCCCGCCGGTACTGGCGGCGCCCGGCCGGCGAGGACATCGCTTCGGTGAGCCGGGCCCGCACGCGGCGTCGGGAGACGTCGGTGTGGCCCAGCGCGGTCAGGATCGCCGGACGCAGGAACGCCTCGAACGACACCAGCACGCTGACCGGGTTGCCGGGCAGCGTCACCACGGGCACGCCCTGCCAGCGCCCGCAGCCCTGCGGCCCGCCGGGCTGCATCGCGATCTTCGCGAACTCGACGCCCTGACCGGTCAGGGCGTCCTTCACCACTTCGTACGCGCCCGCGCTGACGCCGCCGGAGGTGACCAGGAGGTCGGCGTCGGCCAGCTTCGGCTCGATGACCTTCCGGAACTCCCCGACGTCGTCGACGACGCTGCGGACGACGTCGACCTCGCAGCCGAGGCCGCGGATCGCCGCCGCGAGCATCACGCTGTTGGACTCGTAGATCTGGCCGTGCCGCAGCGGCGTGGGCGCGTCGATCAGCTCGGTGCCGGTCGAGGCGACCAGGACCCGCAGCGGCCGGTGCACGCGGACTTCGGCGAGCCCGACCGCGGCGGCCAGGCCGAGCTGCGAGTGGCCCAGCACGGTTCCCGCGTGCAGGGCGATGTCGTCGGCGACGACGTCCTCTCCGGTGCGCCGGATGTGCGCGCCTTCCTTGGCCACGGCCGAGATCGTCACCGTTTCCGTGCCGCCGTCGGTGTCCTCGACCATCACGACGGCGTCCGCGCCGGGCGGCAGCGGCGCGCCGGTCATGATCCGGTGCGCGGTGCCCGGCTCGAGGGGCCGGACGTCGACCCGGCCCGCGGGGATGTCGTCGGCCACCGGCAGGGTCACCGGGGTCGCCGGGACATCGGCCGCGCGGACCGCGTAACCGTCCATCGCGGAGTTGTCGAACGGCGGGAGGGAGACACCGGCCCGCACGTCCTCGGCCAGGACGAGGCCGGCCGCGGCGGCGAGGGGCAGCGTGGTCGCGGGGGAGGTGCCCAGGAGCGCGGCAACCCGGTCGCGGTAGTCGTCGACGGAGATCACCGGACCATCCTCCCCGTGTTCGGGGCGCGTGCAAGACTCTGCCCCGTCACGAGCACGCCGATGGGGAGTACGCATGCAGGTCGGAATCCGTCAACAGCCTTCGTTCGCCGTCGCCCGGCTGATGCTGGCGCCCGGCGAGCCGTGCCAGGTCGAGTCCGGCGCGATGATGGCCACCAGCTACGGCGTGCAGGTCCAGTCCCAGGCGCAGGGCGGGATCATGAAGGGCCTCGGCCGCGCGTTCCTCTCCGGCGAGTCCTTCTTCATCTCCACCTTCACCGCGCCGCCGAACGGCGGCTGGGTCGACGTCGCCGCCAACCTGCCCGGCGACATCCAGGTGATCACCCTCGACGGCCGCACCGGCTGGGCCGTCACCCGCGGCTGCTGGCTCGCGTCGTCGCACGGCGTGCAGACCGAGACCAAGTGGGGCGGCATGAAGAACCTGATGGGCGGCGAGGGCGGCTTCCTGACGCACGCCACCGGCCAGGGCCAGCTGCTCGTCAGCTGCTACGGCGCGGTCGAGACGATCACGCTGCAGCAGGGCGAGATGGTGACCATCGACACCGGGCACGTCGTCGCGTACGCCGACACCGTGCAGTACCAGATCCGCAAGGTCGCGCAGGGCATCATCCAGTCCATGAAGAGCGGCGAAGGCCTCGTGTTCGACTTCGTCGGCCCCGGCCAGATCATGACGCAGACGCGCAACCCGTCCGCGCTGGTCGGCTGGATCGTCTCCCACGTCCCGTCACGCTGATGCGCGTCCAGACCCGGCACACCCCCGGCTTCGGCGTCGCCCGCGTCCTGCTCGACCCCGGCGAGGCCGTGCAGGCCGCGCCCGAAACCCTGCTCGCCAGCCGGTTCGGCGTCACCGAGACCGCGGCGGGCCGCGGCGGTGTCCGTGCCGGCAAGAGCACGACGGCCGTCTACACCGCACCGTCCGACGGTGGCTGGATCGACTTCGCGCCGCTGCGCCCCGGCGACGTCTACCCCCTCGAGCTGCGCGGCGGCACGGGCTGGTCGGTGCACCGCGACGCCGTGCTGGTGCGGCCGTCGTCGGTCCGGCACGACACCGGCTGGGTGCCGTTGCAACAGCTCTTCGGCGCCGACACGGGATTTCTGGAGCACTACAGCGGAACCGGGCCGCTCGTGCTGGCCGCACCCGGCCCGGTGGACGCGTTCGAGCTGGGCCAGGGCGAGCTCGTCACGGTCCGGCCGGACTACCTGCTGGCCTACCCGGACACCGTGCAGTGCCGGTTGCGGGCGCTCGACCCGGGCGGGCCGCAGTCGCTGCGTACCGGCGAAGGGCTCGCGGTCGACTTCGCGGGTCCCGGGACGGTGCTCGTGCACGCGCGGAACAGACGCCTTTCGGGTTCGTGATCTTCGGACGAATTGCCCATTGCCGCGGACAATAATTCCGGTAGCGTGATTGCTACTCGCACCGCTGGCATCCGCTCGGGCCAGCGGATCCTTTGTGCTGAGGGAGGGCGCCGTGGCTGTCGGCACCGTCAAATGGTTCAACTCGGAAAAGGGCTACGGGTTCATCGAATCCACGGAGGGGCCGGACGTGTTCGTCCACTATTCGGCCATCCAGTCCGAAGGATTCCGCACCCTGGACGAGGGGGACCGGGTCGAGTTCGAAGTGCAGTCCGGCCGCGATGGTCGTAGCCAGGCAGCCGACGTGCGGAAGGTTTCGTAGCCACCGGTCACCTGATCGGCGAACCCCCGGCAAGCGCCGAACCTGGGGCGTTAGGCTTCGGGCGTGACAGGCGACGTGTCGGGGGACCTCACCGGTCGCCGGCTGGGCAACTACCGCATCGACGGAGTGCTCGGCAAGGGCGGCATGAGCGTGACCTACAAGGCCACGGATGTGCGGCTCGGCCGCAAGGTGGCCCTGAAGGTCATCGGTGACCACCTCGGGACCGACGCCGAGTTCCGCGAGCGGTTCGTCGACGAGGCGCGCAACACGTCCGCGATCGACCACGCCAATGTCGTGCCGCTGTACGACTTCGGCGAACTCGACGGCATGCTCTACATCGCCATGCGGATGGTCGACGGTGGCGATCTCGCCGGGTTGATCTCGGGGGGACCCATCGCGCCCGCGCGCGCCCTGACGATGCTCGACCAGGTCGCCGACGCCCTCGACACGCTGCACAACCGTGGTCTGGTCCACCTGGACGTCAAGCCGGCGAACGTGCTCGTGACGAAGAAGGAGACTTCGCGCGAGCACGTGTACGTCGCGGACTTCGGGCTGACCCGGCGCGGCGCGACCGGGCACCGGACGCGCGGCGGCGACTTCCTGGGCTCGCCGACGTACGCGGCGCCGGAGCACCTGCGCGGCGAGCCGCTGGACGGGCGCACCGACCAGTACGCGCTGACGTGCGTCCTCTACGCGTGCCTCACCGGCAGCCCGCCGTTCAAGGGCGACGTGCCGACGGTGATCAAAGGCCACCTCAACGGCGACCCGCCCGCGATCTCCCGGGCCGTCGCGCTGCCGTCGTCGATCGACGAGGTGATCCGGCGCGGCATGGCCAAGAACCCGGCCGACCGCTACCCGAGCTGCGTCGAGATGGTCGCGGCCGCGCGCCGCGCGCTGGGCCCCCTTGCGACGTCCGACACACCGCCCGGCCCGCCCGGGTCCCATTCGGGCGGAATCCCCGCGCCGCAGCGTCCTGGTCAGGTACAACAAGGGCCGCACCAGAACCACGCACCGCAGGGAGAGGGGACCCCCGTGCATCCGTACGGAGGACAGCAGCAGCCCGGCTACGGCCAGCAGGGCCACGGGCCGCAGGGACCGCCGCCGCAGGGACCGCCGCCGGGTTACGGCTACCCCCAGGGCCCGCCGCCCGGGATGCCGCCGCAGGGGCCGCCGCCGGGCTACGGCTACCCGCAACAGCAGGGCATGCCGGGCCCGCCGCCCGGCTATGGCCAGGACCCGATGCGGCTGCGTCCCCCGATGCCCGCCGGTGGTGCGGGCGCGTTCCACCAGCCGAAGAGCGGCGGCGGCAAGAAGTGGATCTTCGTCGTGCTGGGCCTCGTCGTGGTCGCGGGCTTGGTCGTGGGCGCGATCATCTTCTTCAGCAGTGGCGACAGCGGCGGTGGCGGCGGCCAGACCACGGCCCCGAACATCCCGGTCGGCCCGGGTGACTCGCAGAGCAACGCCCCGTCTTCGCTGAAGACGCCTCCGACGTCGATCACCATCAAGCCGAGCTCCTGATCGTGCGGCGCTGAGCAGGTCTTCTTGCACTCTCCCCCCGAGAGTGCTAAACACGGACCTAGCACTCGACGCCGTCGAGTGCCAAAGGTCGGGACGGTGAGGCTGACCCCCACCCGGGTCCAGTCGTCCGTCGCGGGCACCGAGCCTGGCCGAGGAAAAGAGTCCTGCTGCCGCCGCTGCAAAGCACCACAGCGCGGCGGTGGCGCCCAATACCGGAGGACCAAACCGCAATGGCCAAACTGATCGCGTTCGACGAGGACGCCCGCCGCGGTCTCGAGCGTGGCTTGAACATCCTCGCCGAAGCCGTCAAGGTGACCCTCGGCCCGCGGGGCCGGAACGTCGTGCTCGAAAAGAAGTGGGGCGCGCCGACCATCACCAACGACGGCGTCTCCATCGCCAAGGAGATCGAGCTCGAAGACCCGTGGGAGAAGATCGGGGCCGAGCTCGTCAAGGAAGTTGCCAAGAAGACCGACGACGTCGCGGGTGACGGCACCACCACCGCCACCGTGCTCGCCCAGGCCCTGGTCAAGGAAGGCCTGCGCAACGTCGCGGCCGGCGCCGACCCCATCAGCCTGAAGCGCGGCATCGAGGCGGCCGTCGAGGCCATCACCGAGCAGCTGCACAAGATGGCCGTCCAGATCGAGACGAAGGAGCAGATCGCTGCTACCGCCTCGATCTCGGCCGCTGACCGCACCATCGGCGAGCTGATCGCCGAGGCGCTGGACAAGGTCGGCAAGGAAGGCGTCGTCACCGTCGAGGAGAGCAACACCTTCGGTCTCGAGCTCGAGCTCACCGAGGGCATGCGCTTCGACAAGGGCTACATCTCGGGTTACTTCGTGACCGACCCGGAGCGTCAGGAAGCCGAGCTCGAGGACCCGTACATCCTCCTCTTCGGCTCCAAGATCTCCACCGTCAAGGACGTGCTGCCGCTGCTGGAGAAGGTCATCCAGTCCGGCAAGCCGCTGCTGATCATCGCCGAGGACGTCGAGGGCGAGGCGCTGGCCACCCTGATCGTCAACAAGATGCGCGGCACCTTCAAGTCCGTCGCCGTCAAGGCGCCGGGCTTCGGTGACCGCCGCAAGGCGATCCTGCAGGACATCGCGATCCTGACCGGTGGCCAGGTCATCTCCGAGGACGTCGGCCTCAAGCTGGAGAACGCGGACCTGTCCCTGCTGGGCAAGGCCCGCAAGGCCGTCATCACCAAGGACGAGACGACCATCGTCGAGGGTGCGGGCGACGCCGACCAGATCCAGGGTCGCGTCAACCAGATCCGCGCCGAGATCGACAACTCGGACTCGGACTACGACCGCGAGAAGCTGCAGGAGCGGCTCGCGAAGCTGGCCGGCGGCGTGGCCGTCATCAAGGCCGGCGCCGCGACCGAGGTCGAGCTCAAGGAGCGCAAGCACCGCATCGAGGACGCGGTGCGCAACGCGAAGGCCGCCGTGGAAGAGGGCATCGTCGCCGGTGGTGGCGTGGCCCTGATCCAGGCCGCCGAGGCCGCGTTCGCGGGCCTGAAGCTCGAGGGCGACGAGGCCACTGGCGCCAACATCGTCAAGGTGGCCGTCGAGGCCCCGCTCAAGCAGATCGCGATCAACGCCGGCCTCGAGGGTGGCGTCGTGGTGGAGAAGGTCAAGGGCCTGCCGCAGGGTCACGGCCTCAACGCCGCCACGGGTGTCTACGAGGACCTGCTCGCCGCCGGCGTGCCGGACCCGACGAAGGTCACCCGCTCCGCGCTGCAGAACGCCGCGTCCATCGCGGCGCTGTTCCTGACCACCGAGGCCGTCGTGGCGGACAAGCCGGAGAAGGCTTCGGCCGCTCCCGCCGACCCGTCCGGTGGCATGGGTGGCATGGACTTCTGAGTCCGGCCTTCTGAACGGGAAAGCCCGGTCCGCTTCGGCGGGCCGGGCTTTTCTCATGGCTTGGTGAAGAACCAGACGGCGAAGGCGCCGACGATGACGACGCCGAGCGCGAGCACGCCCAAGCCCCCGAGCCAGGCGGTCACGGCTTCATCCGCTTCCAGCGCGACGACGATCGCCCCGATCCCGGTCAGCAGGACCCAGATCGCGAACGCCGCGGCGGTGTAGAGCACGGTCTTGGTGACGGACGGGCTGCCCGTGTCGTTGAACGCCAGCGCGAGGAACGCGGCGAAGGCGGTCAGTCCCAGCCCGGCGATCAGGTAGAGCCCGCCGAGGATCCCGACAACGACCTTCGCGGCCGTTCTGCTCCCTTGATCCACGAGCGCGAACCCTAACCCCTCGAACGGGATTCGCGCCGGGCTTTTACGCCGCTCGGCTCAGCCGCCTCGCCCGAACGGCCCGGACGTCCCCTTGGCGTCCGGGCCGTTCATCGGCACACCCCCGGCGTCCGGCGGGCACCCGTTCCCCCTGCGAACCGGCGCCCGCCCGGGGTCAGGCGTCCTCTTCGGGCGTCAGGATGGCGGCGGCGACGTAGATCGGAATGGCGATCCCGACCGACAGGAACACGGCGGCGACCAGCCCGATGCGCAGGACGTTGGCATCGATGCCGAGGTAGGTGGCCCAGCCGCCGCAGACGCCGGTGAGCATCTTGTCGGTCCGGCTGCGGCGGAGCTTCTTGGTGGCTTCCGGGGTGTACACGCTGTTCGTCATGGCTCAATGGTGGCTTCCGGGGACCCCCGGCCACATCGGGAACGGCCCGGACCCCGACCCTGAACTTGCCCTCGGGGGCTCCCCGGTGGTCATGCCTCCGAGGTGCGGTCAGTTGCCCACAGAGCGCGGACCCGGGCCAGCCGGTCTTGCCAAGCCGCCTCGACCTCGGGTGACGCCGCGTAAGCCGCCGTGGGTTCCGGTGCCCGGCGCGGGACTGCCAGGTATCCGTCCACAGGGGACAGTGGCACGGCGCAGACGTCACCGTCCAGCAACGAAATCGTCCCCAGTCCACAAGCGAATTCCAGTTCCGGGAGCGCGCCGGCCAGTGCCAGCCCCGCCGCCAGGCCGACGCTCGTCTCCACCGCCGACGACACCACGCACGGCAGCCCGCACGCCTCGGCCACCTCCAGCGCCCGGCGCACGCCGCCCAGCGGGGCGACCTTCAGGACCGCGATGTCCGCCGCTCCGGCGACCGCCACCTTCAGCGGGTCCTCCGCCCGGCGGATCGACTCGTCGGCGGCGATCCGGACACCCACCCGGCGCCGCACCGCCGCCAGGTCTTCGATCGACGGGCACGGTTGCTCCGCGTACTCGAGCCCGGCCGCCGCCTTGTCGAGGTCCGTGATCGCCCGGACCGCCGTGTCGACGTCCCACGCCATGTTGGCGTCCACGCGGATCGCGCCGCCCGGGCCCAGCGCGTCGCGGACGGCCTCCACCCGCGCGCAGTCGTCCGCCAGGGAGACGCGCGGGTCGGCGACCTTCACCTTGGCCGTGCGGCAGCCGGACGCGCGGACCAGCTCGTGCGCCTTCTCCGGCGCGACCACCGGCACCGTGGTGTTGACCTCGATCCGGTCGCGGACCGGCGACGGCCAGCCCGCCTCGCTCGCTTCCAGCGCCGCGCGCAGCCACGGCACGCTCTCGGCGTCGGAGTAGTCGGCGAACGGGCAGAACTCGCCCCAGCCCGCCGGGCCGTGGACCAGGACACCCTCACGGACGGTGATGCCGCGGAACCGGGTGCGCAGGGGGATCGCGTAGACCTTCATCGAGACCGATCATGCCACCGCCCGGTGCGGTAAACGGGTGCCGAACAGCGCGCTTCCGGTCAGAATGACTCCGTGGTCCTCGATTTCCGCGTGCTGGGTCCGGCCGAGGTCACGGCCGACGGCCGCCCGGTACCGCTCGGGGGCAGCCGGCCGCTGATCGTCCTGGCCGGGCTTCTGCTGCGCGCGAACCGGGTCGTGCCGGTCGACGAACTGGGCCGCTGGCTGTGGAACGACGACCACCGCCGCTCCAAGGGCGCACTCCAGACGTACGTGCTGCGCCTGCGCCGGGCCCTCGGCGACCAGGTCGCGATCCGCACCGAGAGTGGCGGCTACCGGATCGAGCTCGACGACGACCTGCTCGACCTGACCCGGTTCCGCGCGCTCGCCATCCGCGGCAAGGCCGCGGTGGACCGCGGCGAGAGCCGCCAGGCGGCCGCGCACTTCGCCGAGGCGCTCGCGCAGTGGCGCGGGCCGGCGCTGCTGAACGTCGAGTCGGACGCGCTGCACCGCGACGAAGCCGGTCAGCTGGCCGAGGAACGGCTGCGCGTCCGCGAGCAGTGGGCGGACGCGTTGCTCGAAGTCGGCGAGTACGGCACCGTCGTCCCCGAGCTGACCCGGCTGACCAGGGAGAACCCGCTGCGGGAGCGGCTGCACGAGCAGCTGATGATCGCGCTGTACCGGTCGGGCCGTCAGGCCGAAGCACTCGACGTCCACCGCCGGATCAGCCGCGTGCTGGCCGAGGAGCTGGGCCTCGACCCGGGGCCGTCGCTGCAGCGCACCCGTCAGGCGATCCTCACCGGCGCCGACGACGGCGACGCCGCCCGGATGCCGCGTTACCGGCTCGGCGTCGAGCCGCAAGTACCCCACCAGCTGCCCGCCGACCTGCGGACCTTCTCTGGGCGCGAGTGCGACCTCAAGGCGTTGCACGCGCTGCTGCCGGAGGCGCTCGACGCCGACACGTCGACGCCGATCGCGTCCGTCGAAGGCATGGGCGGCATCGGCAAGACGACCCTGGCCGTGCACTTCGCGCACGAGATCGCCGACCGGTTCCCCGGCGGGCAGGTCTACCTCAACCTGCGGGGTTACGGCCCCGGCGAGCCCGTCGAGCCGTCGGCGGCGCTGGAAGCGATGCTGACCGCGCTCGGCGTGCCGTGCGAACAGATCCCCGCCGACCTCGACGGCCGCGCGGCGAGCTGGCGGACGCACACCGCGGGGCGGCGGCTGCTGATCGTGCTCGACAACGCCAACCGCACCGAGCAGGTGAGCCCGCTGCTGCCCGGGCCGGGCTGCCTGGTCGTGATCACGAGCCGCTGGCAGCTGCGGGCGCTCGTCGCGACGCACGGCGCGCGGCGGATCGCGCTGGAGGAGCTGGGTGATGAGGACGCCATCGGGCTGCTCGCGTCCACGATCGGCTTCGACCGGGTGGCCCGCGACCCGGCGGCGGCCGAGCGGTTCGTGCGCTACTGCGGCGGGTTGCCGCTGGCGATCCGGATCCTCGCCGTGCGCGCGGCGCAGTTCCCGGACCTGCCGCTCGACGAGTTCGTCGACGCCCCCGACCTGCTGGGTTCGTTCGACCTCGCCGACGGCGAGGGCACCAACATCAGGTCGGTGTTTTCGTACTCCTACCGGGCGCTGCAGCCGTCGGGGGCGCGGCTGCTGCGGCTGCTCGGGCTGCACACGGGCGTCGACTTCACCGCCCCGGCGGCGGCCGCGGTCGCCGGCCTGGACCTCGCGGCGACGCGGCCGATGCTGGAAACCCTGGCGGCCGCGCACCTGCTCGCCCAGCCGCGGCCGGGCCGCTACCAGTTCCACGACCTCATCCGCGCCTACGCCGGCGAAGCCGCTTCGCAGGTGGAGCCGTCTTCCGAGCGCGAAGCCGCTCTGGATCGGTTGCTGGGCTGGTACTTGGCGTCCGCGCTGAACGCGTCACAGCAGATGCGGCCGGAGCGCTACTACCGGCTGCTGGAGCTCGACGACCTCGACGGCGGCGTGTCGTTTTCGTCGTACCACGACGCGCTGACCTGGTTCGGCGAGGAGGCGGGAAACCTGATCGCCGCGGTGCACCTGGCGCGGCGGCTGCGTCGTGACGACGTCTGCTGGAAGCTGGCCTGGCTGCTGCAGAGCTACTTCGTGACGCGCTCGCGGCTCGACGACTGGCGGTCGGTGTTCGAGGTGGCGCTCGAAGCCGCGCGGGTGAGTGGGCACCGGCCGGGCGAGGCGGGGATCTTGAGCGGGCTGGGCGTCGTCAACGCCGTCGCCCGGCAGTACGCCGAGTGCCGGCGGTACCTGGAGCAGGTGCTGGCGATCCAGCGGGAGCTCGGCGCGCGCGAGGGCGAGGCACGGGCGCAGTACAACCTGGCGATGGCGGCCCACAACCTCGACGACTACGCCTGGGCGTACGAACACGGCATGCAGGCGCTGGAGATCGTCCGTTCGCTGGGACTGGGGGCGTTCGAGGCGAACGTGCTGCGGGCACTGGGCGACATCTGCACGTCGATGGGCGACCACGAGCAGGCGCTCCGGCTGGCCGACGCGGCGCTGGCGATCCTCGGCCCGGACGGGCAGCCGGTGGACAAGCGGTTCACCCAGCCCACGCGCGGCCTGGCCCTGATCGGCCTCGGCCGGCTCGACGAGGGGATCACGTGCATCAGCGAGTCGGTGGAGATGTTCCTCGCGATGGGCGAGCAGTACGAAGCGGCGGACGTGCTGTCCCAGCTGGGCACGATCCACCTCCGCCGGGGAGACCCGGCACTGGCCCGGGAGTGCTGGCTCCGATCGGTGCACCTGCTGACGGAGCTGGACCACCCGGATGCGGACGACGTACGGGCGAAGCTGGCGGCGCTGGTCGGAAGCTGTCCACAGGCGGGCCGTGATGTGGACAAGCGGTCGCCGTAGGCCGGTTTTTCCGGCTTTCACCGGTGGGGGCCGATACGATGGACTTGGGGTCGCCCCCTGGGAGCGGCGGGGGATGTCTGGTCCCTGTGCGCGGTGGCGGACCGTTCGCGTGCCGACCCCCAGCGACAGCACGCAAGCCGGTCCGGCCCGCGTGTCCACTCAAGCCGATGGCGCTCACTGTCCACTCACTGCCGGGTCGGCGGAGTCACCCCCAGCAGGTCGGCGAGGCATTCGGCGTTACGGGGCGCCTCCACCTTGACGTCGTTGTCGAAGTAGATGTGCACGTCGCGCCGGCCGCCATCGTGCCAGGCCCGGATTTTCTCCGCCCACCTTCGTAAGGCCTCGTCCGAGTAGCCGCTGACGTACAGCTCCTCGTCGCCGTGCAGGCGGACATAGGCGAAGTCCGCCGTCTGGTCTTCGAGGAACGGCCACTTGCCCGCGGTGTCGGCGACGACCAGGGCGATCCCGTGTTCCCGCAGGAGCTCCTTCGCCGCGGGCTCGGCGAAGCTGGGATGCCGGACCTCCAGCGCGTGCTGCAGCGGCCTCCGCGCCCCGGCTTCGAGGTACGGCGTCCCCTTCAGTTTGTCGTCGTGCTTCGTCGCCAGCTGGGCGGCGTCCGTCGTCGTGCGCGGCAGGAGGGCGAAGAAGTTCACGAGCCGGTCCGGGTCGAACGCGAGTGTCGGTGGCAGCTGCCAGAGGAACGGCCCCAGTTTCGTGCCGAGGGCGAGGACTCCGGAGGCGTAGAAGTTCGCCAGCGCGGTCTCGACGTCGCGCAGCTGCTTCATGTGCGTGATGAAGCGGCCGCCCTTCACCGCGAAGAGGAAGTCCGCCGGGGTCTCGTCGAACCAGGCGCGGTACCGCTCCGGCCGCTGCAGCGAGTAGAACGAGCCGTTGATCTCGACCGCGTTCATCCGCCGCGACAGGTACTCGAGTTCCCGTCGCTGCACCAGCCCGGGCGGGTAGAACACCCCGCGCCACGGTGGATAGCGCCACCCCGAAGTGCCGATCCGGATCTCGGCGATCGCTCTCACCGCCTTTCCGCGGTGGCTGATTCCCGCTCGCCGTCCCGGCCAAACACGGCCGCGGCGGTGGAGCCCGGACCGGTGGACCGCGGGTCGGGTCAGCCGACCCAAGTTGGTGGACGCCCGTCTCAACGGTCCTTTGGCTCGTTTGCTCATGGGCCGGCTTCCGATCTGGACGCAGAGATCACTTGGCTGGAGATGCCGCGCGGCCCGGGACAGGGGATCGCGGTGCGGGTGCGGCTCGCTCGAGTCGCGGTGTGGTGCGGCCGCGCCGACGCGCCTTGCGGTAATGCTGCCGAGCCGGGTAGCGGCGGCCTTTGGTCGAGGCGTGGTCGGTGGCCCGGCAAGCCCGCTGGAGCGACGGGCTGGGCGGTCGACTGGAGCCACGGTCTGGGCGGTCAACGGCGCGCTCGTGGCCCGTCCTGGGAACCCGTCCGCGGCCGTGAGCAGGTTGTCGCTCGTCGCCGGGACGGGAGTGGCGCGTTCCTTCACCCCCACACGCCACTCCCTGCTCCCCGGTCCACCCTCCTGGCCCCCGGCCACTCGGCCACTCGGCCAGGCTTCCCCTCTCACCCGGACGGCCCGGTGAGCCCTGCCCAGCCTGGCCACCGGCTCCCCGGCCACGCCCGGCTCCCTCTCACCCGGTCCAGTCGGGGCCCCTGACCCTGGCCGGGGTCCCCTGGCCCCCGGCCCGGCCGCCCCCGCGGCACCCTGGCCGCCAGTGGCCTGACCTGGCCTGACCTGACCTGGCCCGGCCCGCGTGGCCCGGCCTGACCTGGCCCGGCCTGACCCCGGTCGGCCTCCCGCCGCGGCCGCCGCGACCCCGGCCCCCTCTCACCCGGCCCCGGCCCAGCCAGCCCCCAGCCAGCCCCCAGCCCGCTCCCGGGCTCGCTCGCCCCGGCGCGCCGGGCTCATGCCCAGGAGAACCGCCAGTGGCGTGTCTGCACCAACCCCGACGCGTACTCGCGCAGGTTCCCCGGCTGCCCGGCGAAGGTCGGCAGGCTGAACGCCCGGTGCTCGGCCGCGACCGTCAGGGCCCTCGCCTGGTTGCGAGGCGGCGCCGCCACCGACAGCTCGATCGTGTCGAATCCCAGCACCACCAGCGTCGCGCCGAAACGGTCCTCCCAGCTGCGTAGCACCGCCGACAGCTCGGCAACCTGGTCCGTGCACTTCACCATGCCGGTCCAGCCCAGCAGGGCCGGGATGTCCGCCGGCCGCTCCGTCTGGACCAGGCCGAGCCGGTGCGGGGCGCGCGTCGCCAGGATCGAACCCGTGTTGCCCGCTTCGGCCAGGGGGTCGGATCTGCGCGGGCTGCGCTTGGCCAGCCCCGGGAACCGGGCGCCGAACGGCCGCAGGCAGGCACCGTCGCAGCACGAGCCGTCCCACCAGCGGTCCAGTGCCCCCGCCGCGTCCGCCGTCGCGACGCGGTGGCCTGCCGGGGCCAGCCTGCCGCGGTCGTCGATCCAGTCCTCGCCCCTCGCCGCGAAACGCTGGTCGTGCGGGATCAGCACCGGCCACAGCCCCGACCGCTCGAACTCGGCCACGCAGCCGAGGTAGCGCTCGGGCCGGGTCAGCGGCAGGTCCGACACCCACAGCCTGCCGTGCCACGACCCCGGTGGCAGGGTCTGGACCGGCGGCGCGGGCGTACCGGGGCGGAGCGGTGCGATCGTCATGGACGTCCCCTCGAACTTGTGTTCGGCTACTGCACCTCGAACAGTAGTTCGAGGGTCCGACAATTTCCAGCGTCATAGCCGCTCATCCGTTCGAGTGAATCCGGAAATCTGCAGGTCAGAAGCTTGGCGGAGACTCCTGTGGCGGAAGTTGTTCCTGTGACGATTCGCTACGCCGAACGAGTCCGCCGCTCGCGCAGCCGGACGACCGCGAACAGCCCGATCGCCACCGCCACCGCCGCCAGCACGACGTACTGGAACACCGACGCGTAGCGGTCGACCAGCGACCAGCTCTCGCCGAGCAGGTAGCCGGCCACGACGAACGCCGTGTTCCACAGCAGGCTGCCCGCCGTGGTCAGCAGCAGGAACCGGCCGAACGGCATGCGCTCGACGCCGGCGGGCAGGGAGATCAGGCTCCGGAAGATCGGCACCATCCGCCCGAGGAACACGGCCTTGCCGCCGTGCCGGGTGAACCACGCCTCCGTCCGGTCGAAGTCACTCACCTTCATCAGCGGGATGCGCGCCACGAGGGCGCGGGTGCGGGCACGGCCGAGCAGCGCGCCCAGCCAGTAGACGATCACCGCGCCGGCCAACGACCCCAGCGTCGTCCAGAACAGCGCGCCGAGGAGTGTGAACGCGCCCCGGCTCGCGGAGAACCCGGCGAGCGGGAGCACCAGCTCGCTCGGGATCGGCGGGAACAGGTTGTCCAGCCCGACGATGATGGCGGCGCCGGGGCCGCCGAGCGCGTCGATGAGCCCGACGGCCCAGCCGGCCAGGCCGGTCATCGGTTCGGCGGCGGTGGAGGTCAGCAAGAGGTCCATGCCTTCGAACGTAGGAATCCGCAGGCGGAAGCACATTGCTGAACACCACCCGGAAACACTGCGGAAAACCGCAATACGGAAAGACCCCTGCGCTCGCTAGCCTGAAGTCGTGATCATTTGGGCTCTGCGCACCACGGTGGGCGTCGGCCTCGGCGCGCTGACCGCGATCGCCGAGGTGCTGTACGTCCTGCTGAGTGCGCCCCTGCTCGTCCTACCGACGGCGCGCCGGGGCGTGCTGCGCGGTGCCCGGGAGCTCGCCGACGTCGAACGCGAGCGGCTGCTTCGGTTCTTTGACAACTACAACAGTGACGATTACGACGGCCGCCGCGCACTGCAGTACCTCCTCCCGCGCGCCGGCGTCGGCCTTCTCGGGCTGGGCGTCTGGGCATGCCTCGGTGCCGGGGTGGTGACGGCCGTGGTCTACGGCAGGCAGCTGCTCGCCGGACGCGCACCCGGCGGGCAGGGCCCCGGCACCGCCGGCGGCTGGTTCCTGATCGCCGTGCTCGCGACGCTCGCGGCGTTCCTCTGCTGGCAGGGCATCGCCGGCGTCGCCGCCCTGGACCGGTGGCTGGCCCAGCGGTTCCTCGGCCCGAGCCCCCAGATGCTGCTCGAGCGCCGGATGTCCTTCCTCTTCACCAGCCGTTCGGAAGTCGTCGAAGCGGTGAACGGCGAACGCCGCCGCATCGAGCGCGACCTGCACGACGGCGTCCAGCAGCGGCTCGTCGCCCTGGGCGTGCTGCTCGGCCGGGCCAGGCGCACGGGCGATGCCGAACTCGTCCGGCAGGCGCACGAGGAGGTGCAGGAAGCATTGCGCGACCTGCGGGACGTCTCCTGGCGCGTGTACCCGATCGCGCTCGACGAAGGTGGTCTCGCCACCGCACTCGAGTCGCTGGCCGAGCGGGCGGCGCTCCCGGTCGAGGTGCGGTACACACTTTTCGAGGCACCCTCGCGCGAGCTGGCGACCGTGATCTACTTCGTGGCGTCGGAGTCGGTCACCAACGCGGTCAAGCACTCCGGCGCGACGCGGGTCGGGATCGACGTCCACCTCGTCGACGGGAAAATCCGCGTGGAGATCGCCGACGACGGCGTCGGCGGGGCTCGGAACAGCGGAACCGGCGGGCTCTCCGGCCTGGCGCGGCGCGTGGCGGCGGCGGACGGGAGATTCACCGTGGACAGTCCGGAGGGCGGTCCGACGGTGGTGCGGGCGGTGCTGCCGTGCGGGTGATCCTGGCCGAGGACTCCACGCTGCTGCGGGAAGGCCTGGTGCGGTTGCTGGCCGAGGAGGGCCACGACGTGCTCGCCGCGGTCGGTGACGCCGAAGCGCTCCTCGAAGCGACGGAGAACCACAAGCCCGACGTCGTCGTCACCGACGTCCGGATGCCACCCACCCACTCCGACGAAGGGCTGCGCGCCGCGCTCGAAATCCGCGAGAAATGGCCGGAAACCGGCGTTCTCGTCCTCTCCCAATACGTCGAGAAGCGTTACGCGGCCAAGCTGATCAGTGGCGGCGGCGGCCGTGTCGGCTACCTGCTCAAGGACCGGGTGGCCCAGGTCGGCGAATTCCTCGACGCGCTCGATCGGATCGGCGAAGGCGGCGCGGCCTTCGACCCGGAGGTGGTGCGGCGGCTGGTGGCCCGGACCTCCCACGAGGACGCGCTGGGCCGGCTGACCCCGCGCGAGCGGGACGTGCTGGAAAAGATGGCGCAGGGGCACACGAACGCGAGCATCGCGAAGCTGCTGTACCTGTCGCAGAGCTCGGTGGAGAAGCACGCCAACGCGATCTTCGACAAGCTCGACCTGCCCCAGGCGGCCGGGTACAGCCGCCGGGTGCTCGCGGTCCTGCGCTTCCTCGGTTCGTGAGGGCTCAGAGCGGCCGGAGCAGGTCGTCCGCGTCCACGATGTGGTAGGCGTAGCCCTGCTCCGCGAGGAACCGCTGCCGGTGCGCCGCGTACTCCGTGTCGACCGTGTCACGCGAGACGATCGAGTAGAAGTGCGCCTGCCGTCCGTCGCCCTTCGGGCGCAGGAGCCGTCCGAGGCGCTGGGCCTCCTCCTGCCGCGAGCCGAACGTGCCCGAGATCTGGATCGCCACCGACGCCTCGGGCAGGTCGATCGAGAAGTTCGCGACCTTCGACACCACCAGCGTCTTGATCTCGCCGCGCCGGAACTTGTCGAACAGCTCCTCGCGCTCCTTGTTGCGCGTCGCGCCCTGGATGACCGGCGCGTCGAGCTCGTCGCCGAGCATCTCCAGCTGGTCGAGGTAGGCGCCGATGACCAGGGTCGGCTCGCCGGTGTGCTTCTCCACGATCGACTTGATCACCGGGGTCTTCGTCAACGCCGTCGCCGCCAGCTTGTACCGCTCGTCGGCCTCGGCCGTGGCGTAGTCGAGCCGCTCCGCGTCGGTCAGCGTCACGCGGACCTCGGTGCACTCCGCCGGCGCGATCCAGCCCTGCGCCTCGATGTCGCGCCACGGCACGTCGTAGCGCTTCGGCCCGATCAGCGAGAAGACGTCACCCTCGCGGCCGTCCTCGCGCACCAGCGTCGCGGTCAGGCCGAGCCGCCGCCGGGACTGCAGGTCCGCCGTCATCCGGAACACCGGCGCCGGCAGCAGGTGGACCTCGTCGTAGACGACCAGGCCCCAGTCGCGGGAGTCGAACAGCTCGAGGTGCTTGTACTCGCCCTTGGTCTTGCGGGTGATCACCTGGTACGTCGCGATGGTGACCGGCCGGATCTCCTTCTTCTCCCCGGAGTACTCGCCGATCTCCTCCTCGGTCAGCGACGTCCGCGCGATCAGCTCGCGCTTCCACTGCCGTCCGGCGACCGTGTTCGTCACCAGGATCAGCGTCGTGGCCTGAGCGCGAGCCATCGCCGCCGCGCCGACCATCGTCTTCCCGGCGCCGCACGGGAGCACGACGACGCCGGAGCCGCCCGCCCAGAACGCCTCCGCCGCCTGGCGCTGGTAGTCACGCAGCTGCCAGTCGCTCTCGTCGAGCGCGATCGGGTGCGCTTCGCCGTCGACGTACCCGGCCAGGTCCTCGGCGGGCCAGCCGACCTTCAGCAGCGCCTGCTTCAGCCGCCCGCGCTCGGACGGGTGCACGATGACGGTGTCCTCGTCGATCCGGGCGCCGATCATCGGGCTGATCTTCTTGTTCCGGATGACCTCGGTCAGCACCGCGCGGTCGGTGGTCGACATGACCAGCCCGTGCGCCGGGTGGTTGGCGATCTGCAGCCGCCCGAACCGGCCCATCACGTCGACGACGTCGATGAGCAGCGGCTGCGGCACCGGGAAGCGCGAGTACGTCGTCAGCGCGTCGACGACCTGCTCGGCGTCGTGGCCCGCGGCGCGCGCGTTCCACAACGCCAGCGGCGTGATCCGATAGGTGTGGACGTGCTCCGGCGCCCGTTCGAGCTCGGCGAACGGCGCGATGGCGATCCGCGCGTCATCGGCCTGGGGGTGGTCGACCTCCAGGAGCACGGTCTTGTCGGACTGGACGATCAGCGGGCCATCAGTCACAACTACTGTTATACGTGCCTCGCTCCGGTCCGCTTCCGTCGCGGTCCGCCGGGGGGACGAGGTGCCGAGGGGATCACTGGAGGGCACGTTGACCACACCACCGTCCGACGACAACCCGTTCCGGACTCCGGACTACGCCGCGCCGGCCGCCCCGATGCCCCCGGTACCGGGCCGGCAGGCGCCGATTCCGCACTGGTTCACCACGAAAGTGCGGGTCACGCTGGTCGCGTGCGTCGTCGCCGCGCTGGGCCTCGGCGCGCTGGGGGCGCTGGGCATCAGCGGGCTCAACCGCTACGGCACGCCATCGAACGGTGACTGCCTGTACCTGACGCACGAGGGTGGCGGCAAGCTCGCCTACCACCGCGCCGGCTGCGGTTCGGACAGCGCGACGTTCAAGGTCGAGAACACCTATCACGGGGTCGTCGCGTGCGCCGCCGGCGACTACGTCCGGTTCCGGCTCGGCTCCGGTACCGGCGAGACCCTGTGCCTGGCCCTGAACGTCAGGTCCGGCGAGTGCATCCGCAACATCGAAGACGAGACCACGATCGACAAGCTGAGCTGCGCGGACCCGGCGGCGGAGGAGCGTGTCCGGATCCTTCCCGGCTTCGGCCAGGACGAAGACTGCACGGGCGCCGACAAGGTGCTTTCCTACGCCGGTCCGCCGTCCCGCACGGTCTGCCTGATCAGGTCGGGCGAGAACATCTAGCCGCCAAGGGCGGCTAGTAACCGGTCCGGTCGGGGAGCAGGGCTTGGACGTCGAGGCGGTTGGCCAGCAGGCCGGAGTTGTGCATCAGGTCGGCGACGCGCTGGAGCCGGATGCCGTTGAGCGACGCCGGGTACGAGCCGAGCGAGATCAGCGCGGCCGTGGTCGGGTCGATGTCGGAGAACTTCGGCAGCGCGTCGCGCACGGTGGCCGGGTCGGTCGCGCTCTGCTGGGCCGCGCCCAGCGCGGTCCGGAACGCCGCGAGCGTACGCGGGTTGGCCTGCGCGAACGGCTTGGCCGACGCGTATCCGGACAGCGGGAAGTCGAGCGTCGAACCGCGGGCGCCGTCGGCCAGGATGTGCGCGCCGAGGTCCTTCTCGGCGCGGGTGATGTACGGCTCGATCATGAGCGCCGCATCGGCGTCGCCCGCCTGCAGGGCCTGCGGCATCCGGTCGAACGGCACCGCCGTGAACTTGATCTTCCCTTCGTCCACGCCCGCCGTGCCCAGCACCGAACGCGCGACGAGTGCGCCGACGTCGTCGAGCATGTTCACCAAGATCTTGGGCGACTTCTTCCCCGTGGGCACGGTGTAGTCGGAGTCGGGCAGCGTGACCAGGGCCATCGTGTTGGGCCCGGACGTGTAGGCCTCGCCCTGCAACTGCAACGCCGCCCCGCCGGCCGCGGCGCGGAACATGGCGATGTCGGAGGCGAAGGTGACGTCGAGGTCGCCGGAGGCCAGCTTCGCCAGCCCGTCGTCGGCGCCGAGGTCGACGAGCCGGACGTTCAGCCCCGCGGAACCGAACTTCCCGGCCGCCACGGCGATCCGCAGCGGGGCCGTGTCGATGGCGTTGCCCACTCCGACGCGGAGGGTGGTCCGCTCCAGCGGCGGCGGAGCCGCGGTGCCGCCGGAAGAGAACATGCTGCATCCCGCGGTCGCCAGAAGCGCCGCTACCAGCGGAATCGTTCTTCCACGTCTGATCATGAACCTTCACCTACCGCGAGAATCTGGTTCTCGTGCTGGATCGTATGGTCCAGGCCCCATACGATCGCGGGCAGGGCCGTATCGTGCCAGCGCGGCTTTCGGATCTCCATGGGGCGGGCTACCGTTCAGTAGGTTCGAGTGTCGTTCGATCCGCGGGTTCCCGCCCGCGGCGGAAAAGGAAACCAGGTGACCCGTCGCGACAAGCGTCCCCGCAAGGGCGGCGACGCGGCGGGACCGCGTCCGGCTGGCGGCCGGTGGCGGCTGCGCAACTGGCGCCTCGGCACGAAGCTCTTCGCCGTCCTCCTGATTCCCGCGCTCGCCGTGATCGCGCTCGTCGGCCTGCGGATCAGCTCGGACCTGCGTGACGCCCAGCAGCTCGCCGAGTTCGCCACCCGCGGCCGCGTCGACAGCACGGTCGCCGAAGCCCTGCACGAGCTGCAGCGCGAGCGCGACCTGACCGTCCGGTTCGTGGCCCAGAACCGGCAGGGCGACACCGCCGACCTCACCGCCCAGCGCAACCGCGTCGACCAGGCGATCGGCAAGTTCGAGCGAACTCTCGCCGACAGCCGGCCGCGGCTCGACGCGAAGGCCGCCGTGAGCCTGCAGCAGACCGACGACCGGCTGCGGGTGCTCGGCGGTCTCCGGTACTCCGCGGAGCACTCGGCGTTCCCCGCCGACGCCGTGCTGCGCTCCTACAGCGAGCTGATCTCCGGCCTGCTCGACATCAGCGACTCCGCCGCCGCCGACGTCTCCGACCCGGATCTTGCGCGGATGCGGCTGGCGGGCAACGCACTGGCCCGGATCAAGGACCAGATGTCGGTCAAGCGGGCGGTGATGGCCGAGGCGCTCGCCGCGGGCACCCTCGACCGCGACCGCACGCGCGCCTTGCTCGGCGCCGAAGCAGAGCTGGCCGCCGCGCGCAGCGACTACCGCACCTTCGCGACGCCTGAGCAGCAGCGGATGTTCGACGACACGGTGATCGGCCTGGTCGTCGACATCGGCAACGACATGGTCGAGTCCGCGCTCACCCGTACCGAGAACGGCCAGAACCTCTCGGGCCTCGACCCGAACCAGTGGGACGTCTCGGCGACGCACACGGTGAACCTCGCCCACCAAGTGCAGCAGGCGTTGCTGGTCCAGTTGCAGGAACGCACGGACACCCTGGCGGCGCAGGCCCGCACGGCGGCGCTCTGGGACGGCGGCGCGGTGCTCGGCGTCCTGCTCGTCGCCGGCGTGCTGTCGGTGGTCATCGCGCGGTCCCTGTTGCGCCCCTTGCGGATCCTGCGCCGGACGGCCCTCGAAGTGGCCGAGCACCGGCTGCCCGCCGCCGTGCAGAACCTGCTCACCGATCCCGAGCCCGCCCCCGAAAACCTGCGGAAACGGCTCGCCGTCGCGCCGGTGCCGGTGTACACCCGCGAAGAGCTCGGCCAGGTGGCGCGCGCGTTCGACGCCGTCCACGGCGAGGCCGTCCGGCTCGCCGGCGAACAGGCGATGCTGCGCGAGAACGTCAACGCGATGTTCGTCAACCTCTCGCAGCGCAGCCAGGACCTCGTCGAGCGGCAGCTGTCGGTGCTCGACCGGATGGAGGCCGACGAGCAGGACCCGGACACCCTCGCGGGGTTGTTCGAGCTCGACCACCTCGCAACGCGGATGCGGCGCAACAGCGAAAACCTGCTGGTGCTGTCCGGTCAGGACTCGGCGCGGGAGGACGCCGGCCCGGTCTCGGCCGACGAGATCATCGGCGCCGCGCTCTCGGAGGTCGAGCACTACCAGCGGATCGAGCTCGGCCCGGCCCCGCAGGTCGCGGTCCGCGGGGAGGCCGTCAACGACCTCGTGCACGTCGTTTCGGAGCTGCTGGAGAACGCCACGCGCTACTCCGGCGAAGAGCCGGTCACCGTGGCCAGCGCCGAAACCCACGACGGCGACTGGCAGATCGAGATCATCGACCACGGCGCCGGCATGCCGAAGGCCGAGATCGACCGCACGAACGCGCGGCTCGCGCACCCGCCGGACGTCGATGTCGAGGTGTCGCGCCGGATGGGCCTGTTCGTCGTCGCGACGCTGGCCACGCGCCACCACATCGACGTCAGCCTGAGCCTGGGGGCGGAGGGCGGGCTCGTCGCGACCGTGCTGGTGCCCGCCGGGCTGATCGTCGAGCTGCCGCCGATGCCCGCGCCGCCCCCGCCGGCCGAGCCGCAGCGCGCTCCCGACGTGGAACCCGAGCTGCTGGCCCCGCTCGCGCCGCTCACCCCGGCGGAACCGGAACCGCCGGAGCCGGAGCCGGAGCCGGAAGAGCTGACGCCGCCGTCGATCGAGGCGGGCCCGCCTCGCCGGGCTCCGGTGGTGGCGCGCGAGCACGCGCCGGAATGGCCCGCCGCCGACGGCGACGTCCACCTCGACCTGGACGCGCCGACCGAGCGGATGCCCGCCTACCGCGACGTCCTGTCCCGCTGGTTCGACGCGTCCGCGGCGCCCGAAGCGCCGCGCAGGCAGGCGGAGCCGCTCCCGGTCGCCGAAGAGCCGCGGCCGGCCACTGCCCACCCGCGGCACGCGCTCGCCACGCCACCACCGCCCCCGCCACCTTCGCCGCTGCTGCCGCCTCTGCCGTCGCCGCCGTTGCCGTCGCCCGATCCGGTGGTGGCCGGGCCGAACCCGGACGACGAGGACACCGAGCCGCGGCTCGCGCCCGTCCCGCCGCCGGCCGCGATCGAACCCGAATACCAGTGGCCGAGCCCGGCTGAACTGGAGCAGGAGGACGGCGCCGAGGACACCTGGCCGTTCCTGCAGACCGTCGATTCCGCGGCGAGCCCGGGAGCGGTGCCGGAGCAGCGGCCGATACTCTCTCTTTCCCCGGAAGCGGTGCGCGAGCGGATGACGAGCCTTCAAGGCGGCTTCCGGCGAGGGCGGCACGCGAGGGGAGACGACACCCGGAACCAGTGAAACGGATGAGGCATGAGCTCGAAGACGCCCCTGCTGGAAGTGATCGCGCTGGACGCGGCGGATGCCGAAGGCGCGCAGGCGGGCGGGGCGGACCGCCTCGAACTGGTCGCGGACATGGCGCAGGACGGCCTGACGCCGTCGGTGGAAACCCTGCGTGACGTGCTGTCGGCGACCGACCTCCCGGTCCGGGTCATGCTGCGGGACAACGGTTCCTTCGCCATCGGCGACCTCGAAGGGCTGCGGGCGGACACCGCCCGGCTGATCGACGCGGGCGCGCGCGAGTTCGTCTTCGGTTTCCTCACCGTCGACAGCGAGATCGACCTCGACGCCTGCGAGACGCTGATCAAGGAGGTCGACGGCCTCCCCTGGACGTTCCACCGCGCCATCGACCGCACCCGCGATCCGGTGCGCGCGTACGACCAGCTGGCTTCGCTCGGGTGCGACACCGTGCTCGCCGCCGGCCACCCGAACGGCGTCGCCAGCGGCCTTTCGGTGCTGCAACGGCTCGCGCAGCGCGAAAGCGGGCCGGAACTGCTCGTGGGCGGGGGCCTGCGCGCCCAGCAGGTGCACCTCTTGCGCGCCGGCGGCGTGCGCGGGTTCCATGTCGGGAGCGCGGTGCGGCCCGGCGGCTGGCAGGCGGCCGTCGACGCCGAAACGGTGCGCACCTGGGTGGACCTCGTCAAGAACTGATCCAAAACGGAACCCGAACAGGCGCCGGTCATACCAGTATTCATTCTCGGGAATCGGCCGGAAATGAAACTGCATTCGTGTCTTGCGAATGCCGATCGGCGCTCGGGTGTGCACCTGCACGTGCAATCCTGCGGTTGGTCTGCTTGGGGGCTGAAGCTGTGGCAGGCGCTGGCTATCGTGGGTTTGAAGTCGTGAAACAGTGGCGATTTCCGGTGGTGGCACGGCAGGTGACGGGTAGTGGCGGCCCGTCCCGGCGAGGCCAAGAATCCTTCGCTAGAGCGGGAGGCGGCGCTGTGGGCGCGCGTATTCGGTTCGCGATCAATTCGATGAGGAGCGGTCGGGAAACCCGGTCGGCGACCGTCCGGTGGATTTCCATGGCCTGGGAACGGTTGATTCAACGGGAATATAGTCAGAATGCGTCCGTGGCAAGCCGGAAGGCCGAATCGTGACCGGCGTGATACCGCCTCAACGCGGTGCTGTGACAACCGGGGCTTCGCCCCGGTCCGGGGGCTTCGCCACCCGGACCACCGAAGAGCGATCCGAAACCTCCGAGGACGAGTTCGCCCGCTTGGGTCTCGGCGGCTCGCTCGCCCTCACCGGCCTCCTGGCCGCCGTCAAGATCGCGGAAACCGCCACCGGCGTGGTGCTGACCGCCGCCGGGGTCCTGCCCGGTACTCACCCCCCGAAGGAACGGGTGTCGGCCTGGCCCGGAGGGGAATGACCCGAGCTGCCCGCATGGCGGCTCTCGAGGACGGAGGGTGGCCATGGCCGGCAGTGAGGGAAACGATCTGCGTGGTGTGCGCGTCGGTCTCGCCGACGTGCGGCGGCTCGAAGACACCGTCGCGCGGCTTCGGGCCCAGGACTACCGCTACGGCGGTGGTGCCTGCTGGGAAGCCGTCGAGGCGCAGTTGCCGCGGGCGGTGGAGCTGCTGAACGGGACGGTCCGGCGCGCCGTCTTCCCGCGGCTCTGCACCGCCGTCGCCGACCTGTACAACCTCGCCGGCTGGACGAGCTTCGACGAGGACCGCCCCACGGCCGCGCTGGAAGCGTTCGCGCGGGCGCTTCGGCTCGCCGTCGAGGCCGGGAACCACGACCTCCAGGCGAACATCCGGTACCGCGCCGGACGCCTGCTCCTGCACTACGACGCCGTCGATCCGGCGCTGACGGAGTTCGCGCGGGGCCGCGAGGCGGCGCGGCTGGCGAGTTCGAAGCTCGCCCAGTCGATCCTGTCGGCCAACCAGGCGTGGGCGCACGCCAAGAAGGGTGACGTCGCCGCCGCGCTGACGTGCCTGCGCCGGGCGCGCACGGAGTTCGCCGACGCCCAGGGGACGGAACCCTCGCCGTGGGCGGCCTTCTTCGGGCCCACCGACCTGTCGGCGATGGCCGGCACGGTGCACGCCGAACTGGCCCAGGTCGTCGACGTCCGGCACGGCCGTGACGGGATCCCCGCGCTCGCCGGCGCGATCGCCGGGTACGGCCCGGACATGGCCCGCAGCCGGTCGCTGACCGCGATCTGGCTGGCCACGGTGCACGCGCTGGAGGGCGATCTCGACATCGCCCTCGAGGTCGGGCGGGACGCGATCGAGGTGGCGGGCGCGCTGCGGTCGCCGCGGACCCGGCAGCGGCTGCGGACGCTGTCGGCCGCGGCCCGCCGGTACCCCCGGGACGCGCGCGCCCGGCAAATCGTCGAACGCGTCGAAACGGTCGGGCATTCCGGACAATAATCGGCAAGTTATGTTGAGGTAAACCTCTCGGAAAATGAAAATGGGATCCGTCCGAAGCCCAGACAAAAGTAGGTTCTCGGCGTGATCATGGCTTCTTATGCTTCTCGGCAACCTGCGGCGAGCATTCCGCGCAGGCCCGGTCCCCACCGCCGAGAGGAAATTCCCCCATGCGCTTGCGCAAGCTCGTCGCGGCCGCTGTGCCGCTGCCTGCGTTGCTCGGCCTCGCCGTGGCCGTCCCGGCTGCCGCCGCGCCGGAACCCCTGGTCACCCTGTCCGACAACGCCGCGCCGCTGATCAACAGCGACCGCACCGGTGACGTCGCGGCCGACCGGCCGATCACCGCCGCGCTCTCGCTGAAACTGCACAACCAGCAGGCTCTGGAAAAGTTCCTCGCCGACGTGCAGAATCCCGCTTCGCCGCAATATCACCACTTCCTGACCCCCGCGCAGTTCAATGCCCGGTTCGGCCCGACTCAGGCCGATGTCGACAAGGCCGTCTTATTCCTCGGGAAATCGGGTGCCACCGGGATCGAGGTTTCCGGCAACCGGCAGGCCATCACGTTCACCGGCTCGGCGGCGCAGCTCGAATCGGCGTTCCGCACCCGGATCGGGAACTACCACGACCGGGTTTCCGGGCGTGACTTCTTCGCCAACGACGCCGCGCCCGCCGTGCCCGCGGGTGTCTCGGACGTCGTGGGCAACGTCGTCGGCCTCGACGACCACGCCGTGCGGACGCACTCGTCGAAGCCCCTGGCCAAGCCCAACGTCGTCAAGTCCGCGACGCCGACGGTGCTCAAGACCGCTTACGGCACCAGCGGTCTTTCGGCGACCGGCAGTGGCGTCAACGTCGGCTTCGTCGAGTTCGACGGGTACCAGAAGTCGAACATCACCAAGTACGACAGCACCTACGGGCTTTCGGCGGGCTCGGTGACGACGGTCGGCGTCAGCGGCGCGAACTACGACTCGTCGCCGGGTGACGGCCAGGTCGAGGTCGAACTCGACATCGAGGTCGTGCACGCGGTGGCCGCCGCGGCCAACGACTACGTCTACGAGGCGCCGAACTCGGGCGCCGGCGAACTGGCGATGTACCAGAAGATCGCGTCGGACGCCACGGTCGACGTCGTCTCGATCTCTTGGGGCGCTTGCGAAGCCGCGGAGGGTTCGAGCGCGGCGAAGAGCGTCAGCAGCGCGGTCGCGACCGGCACCGCGGAGGGCATCTCGTACTTCGCCGCCGCGGGCGACGACGGTACGACCGACTGCTACCGCCAGACGGGCTCGACGGCGCGTGGAGTGGACTTCCCGGCGTCGAGCCCGAACGTGACGGGCGTCGGCGGGACGAAGCTGAACGTGACGTCGTCCAACGGCTACAGCAGCGAGTCGACCTGGAACGACGGCAACAACGGCGGCTCGACCGGCGGCGGCATTTCGACGGTCTTCACGGCGCCTTCGTGGCAGTCGTCGCAGAGCTCGACGTACCGCAAGGTGCCGGACGTCGCGGCGGACGCCTCGCCGACGTCGGGTTACTACATCTACAGCGCGGGCAGTTGGGAAACGGTCGGCGGCACCTCGGGCGCGACCCCGCTGTGGGCGGCGTTCGCGGCGCTGCAGAACCAGGTCCACGGCGGCGCGCTGGGCAACCTGAACCCGAAGTTCTACTCGATCGGCAACGGGTCCTCGTACGGCACGGGCTTCCACGACGTGACGACGGGCAACAACACCCTCCACGGCACGACCGGGTTCAGCGCCGGGACCGGGTACGACCAGGTGACGGGCTGGGGTTCGTTCAAGGCGAGCGGGCTGTCGGGCCTGATCGGCTGAGTGCGTCGGGTTGAGTGTGCAGGCGGGGCTGTAGCGGATTCGCTACGGCCCCGTCGGCCGTTTTCGTCGGTGGCCGGTGACAGACTGCGTACATGGCAAAAGACTGCTGAGCTTGGCAGCGCACGCCCAGGAGCCTGACTGGCTCGAAAGCTGTGTGCCGGGAAGCGCGCTTGGCATTCAGGCGACCGAATATCAGGCAGCTCAGCGCTCGGTGGTCAGTCTTGCCCTTCCTGCGCGGATTCGCGACACCAAGGACCGCGCCGGGGCGCGCTCGCCGTTTCTGCGGCCGCTTGGCGGGCTTTACTTCGCAAAACTAAGCGTTAACCTGTCCGCATGATCAAGCGAACGGTGCTGCACGCCACCCGGGAACTGCTCCGCGAACTCGGCCTCACCACGGTGTTCGGCAACCCCGGGACGACCGAGGTGCCGTTCCTCACCGACTGGCCCGACGACTTCGACTACGTCCTGGGCCTGCAGGAGTCCACCGTCGTGGCGATGGCCGATGCCTATGCTCAAGCCACGCGGCAGGCCGTGCTGGTCAACCTGCACTCCGCGGGCGGGGTGGGGCACAGCCTCGGTAGCCTCTTCACCGCCTACCGCAACCGGACGCCGCTGATCATCGTCGCCGGGCAGCAGGTTCGTTCGCTTCTTCCGCACGAGCCCTTCCTCGGTGCGATGGACGCCCCCGAGTTTCCCAAGCCGTACGTCAAGTGGTCGATCGAGCCCGCGTCCGCCGAGGACGTCCCGGCCGCGCTGGCCCGGGCCTACCACATCGCGACGCAGGCGCCGTCCGGTCCGGTTTTCGTGTCCGTTCCCGCCGACGACTGGACCGCACCCACCGACCGGCCCGTCATCTCGCGGCCCCGCATCCGCGGCTTCGCGCCGGATCCCGAGGCCATCGACGAGCTCAACACCGCGCTGGAAGCCGCGCGGCGGCCGGCGATCGTCGTCGGGGGAGCCGTCGACCAGGACAGTGCCGTCCCGGAAACCGTCGCGCTCGCCGAACGGCTCAACGCCGGCGTGTGGGTCGCGCCGATGTCCTACCGCTGCTCGTTCCCCGAGAACCACCCGCTGTTCCAAGGGTTCCTGGAGCCCGAACGCGGCGCCGTCGCCGACACGCTCGCGAAGCACGACCTCGTTCTCGTGCTCGGCGCGCCCGCCTTCACGTACCACGTCGACCGCGGGCGCGGGGACGCTCCGCTGCCGCCGCTGTTCATCCTCAGCGACGACGAACAGATCCTCGCCCGCGCCTTCGAAGGCACCGGCATCCGCGCCACGCCGAAGCTGGGCGTCCGCGCGCTGCTCAACGTCGTCGATCGGAGCACGCGGCCCGCGCCGGCGCCGCGGCCGCGTCCGGCCAAGCCCAGCGGTGAGACGCTCACCGGCGAATTCCTCTACTCCACGCTCGCGGACCTGTTGCCGGACAACGCCTTGGTCGTCGAGGAGGCGCCCAGCCACCGCGGGAGCCTGCACGAGCACCTGCCGATCACCTCGACCGGTTCCGGGTTCCTGACGATGGCCAGCGGCACGCTCGGCTACGGCATCCCGGGCGCGGTCGGCGCGGCGCTCGCCCGCCCGGACCGCAAGGTCGTCGCCGTGGTCGGCGACGGGTCGAGCATGTACGGCATCCAGGGCCTCTGGACGGCGGCGCGCGAGCAGCTGCCGGTGACGTTCGTGATCTTCGACAATTCGGAGTACGCGGCGGTCCGCCTCCTCGGTGACACGATCGGCGGCGTGAAACTGCCGGGCACCGAACTGGGCGGCATCGACTTCGCGGCGCTGGCGGGCAGCATGGGCTGCCAGGGCGTGACGATCACCGAACCGTCCGACCTGGCGGCCGGCCTCGCCGCGGCGCTCGCCGACCCGCGCCCGACGCTGGTGCACGTCCGGGTCGCGCCGACCCAGGCACTGGCGTACTGAACGAAACGGCTCAGCCGTGCCGGGCCGGCCGGTAGGTCAGCACCTGCGTGTGGCCGTCGAAGGTCCGGGCTTCGAGCAGCTCGAGGTCGAAGTCGGCCACACCGTCGAAGACCCGGTCCACGCCGGTCTTCCCGCTGATCACCGGGAAGACCGTCAGCTCGATGGTGTCGACCAGGCCCGCGTTCAGCAGCGCGCGGTTGAGCGTCAGGCTTCCGTGGGAGAGCAGCGGCACGTCGGATTCGGCTTTGAGGCGCGTGACCACCTCGACGGGATCGCCGGGCTCGATGGTCGTTCCCGGCCAGTCGAGCGGCTCGGTCAGCCGGCTGGAGAGCACCGTGACCGGGGAGCCGAACATGCGCGTGATCCACTCGTCGAAGAGGCCGCGGTCGAAGCCCGGGCTCAGGAACGGCGCGTTCGACGAGTAGGTCTTGGCCCCCAGCACCATGCGCAGCGGGTCGCGGTAGGCGGCGGCGCGGTGCGCGAGGAATTCGAGGCCCTGCTTGCCCCAATAGCCGCCCCAGTCGCCGCTGTGGTTGGCGAAGCCGTCGAGCGTGGCGAAGATGTCGAAGGTGTACGTGGCGGTCATCGGGACTCCTTGCGGGAAGCGGGCCGCCCCTTGTGGCGGCCTCACTCCTGCTACGAACACCACCGCCGCGATCCGACACCCCGCCCGGACTTTCTTTTCGGGTGAACGGTCGAGCTGGAGAGCTGGTGTGACTGTGCTGTGGCTACGCGGGATGTGGCGAGAGACTCCTCGTGGGTTGCGGGTCTTGTGGCCGGCTCTGTGGGGTGCCGGCGTTCTGCTGCTGGGCCTGGGGTGGTGGGGAGATCAGGCCGGGTTCTGGTCGAGCAAGCCGTTCGTCACCAACGTGTTCTCGTCGTTGACGGCGGCGTTTTTCGGTATTCCGCTCGCGTTGATCGTGCTGCAGCGGCTGGGGGTGGCGCAGGCGGAAGCGGTGGAGGCACGAGCGGCGCGACGGCTGGCGGCCACGGTTGCCGAGGACCTTGCCTCGGCTGCCCCGCGACTGCACCCCGGCCCGTTGAGCGAACTGCGCCGCGCCGAAGCCGAGTTGCTGAAAGTGGAGAGAGCGGCCCAGGAGGCCATCAGGCAGTGGGACAGCACTCAGGACGAGGAGAGCCTGCGTCCGTTGCGCGAGTTGCTGGCCGACGGCACGCTGGACGGCGCGCTGGCGGATTTCAGATCGGCCATCCGGCCCGGCAGGCAGGCCATTCCCGCCGTCGCGGAGGTTTCAGCTCACTGGTCCTTCCTCAACACGACCGTCCGCAGCCGGCTGCTGGAGACCGGTGGGACGTGGCTGGCCGCACCGCTCGCCGCCCGAATCGACGGCATGGTCAAGCTCGTGACGGCAGATCCGTACCTGGACGGTTGGCTGCGTGATCTCGACATGGCGATCAGAAGGTTTCACGCGGCCTCGGACCTGTCCACCGCCCTCCGGCACCTGTGGACCCAGCTGGAGATCGGGTCCGAACTGGCCGAGGCCGTCGGCCAGCTCGATGTTCTCACCGCCCAGGCTTCTCGGGCACTGACGCCGTCCTCAGAGGCATGACCAGAGAATCAGCTCCGGGTCTTGCTCTCCGTCACGTCCGAGGCGTGCTCCGCCAGCTCCCATTCCGCGGCGTCCGACGCGGCCTCGGCCGCTTCCGCCGGGCTGCCGCCGTGCAGCAGCCGCGCGACTTCGCCGCGCAGCGACACGAACTCCGCCGACTCGCGCGTGGTGATCTGGTCGCGCTCGGCGGGCAGGCCGACGGGCAGGTCCGCCACGATCGACGCCGGTGACTTCGACAGCACCAGCACCCGGTCGGACAGGTAGACGCTCTCGTCGATGTCGTGCGTGACGACCAGGATCGTGCTGCCCTGCTCGCGCTGCACGCGCCGGGTGAGGTCTTCCAGCTCGAAGCGCGTCTGGGCGTCGACCGACGCGAACGGCTCGTCCATCAGCAGCAGCGCCGGGCGGCTGGCCAGCGCGCGGGCGATCGACACCCGCTGCTGCATGCCGCCCGACAGCTGCCACGGGTACTTCCCGCCGACGCCCGAAAGCCCGACCTGCTCCAGTGCCTCGGCCGCCCGCTTCCGGCGCTCCGCCTTCGAAACCGGCCGCCACCGCAACGGGAACTCGACGTTCTTCTGCACCGAAAGCCACGGGAACAGCGAACGGCTGTAGTCCTGGAACACGACGGCGAGGTCGTCCGGCACGCCCGAGACGCGGTCGCCGTGCAGGCTCACCGTGCCCTCGGTCGGCGGGGTCAGCCCGGCGACGCAGCGCAGGAGCGTCGACTTCCCGCAGCCCGACGGCCCCACGATGCTGGCCAGCTGCCCGGCCTCCACCGTGAACGACAGGTTGTCGACCGCGGTGTGTGCCTTGGCGCCGCTGCCGTAGGTGTGGCTGAGGCCGGAAACTTCGAGCATGGTGGACATGGGAGAGGCCTTTCGCGGGCGTCAGTCGCGGCCGAGGCGGGCCGGCTGCCAGGCCAGGACCCGCCGCTCCGCGGCCAGGAAGATCGTGTTGAAGACGTAGCCGAGGATGCCCAGCAGCACCAGCCACGCCCACATGGTCGGGAACTCGAAGTCCTGCTGGGCGTTCATCAGCGACCGGCCGATGCCGTGGTAGGCGCCGACCAGCTCGGAGATCACCATCAGCAGCAGCGAGATGGACAGGCTCACCCGCAGCCCGGCGAAGATCTTGGGTGCCGCCGCGGGCAGCACCACCATGCCGAGCCAGTACCCGCGGGGCGTGCGGAACGACCGGGCCGTCTCCACCTTGACCTGGTCGACCGAGCGGACGCCGTCGACGGCGTTGAGCAGCACCGGCCACACCGCGCCGAAGATGATCGACCCGAGCTGCATGCCCGAGCTCAGCCCGAACAGGACCCCGAACACCGGGATCAGCGTGGGCGGCGGGATCGAGCGGAAGAACGCGAACAGCGGGCCGACGTAGTCCAGCGCCCGCGCGGACCGGCCGATCAGCACGCCGAGCACGATGCCGACGACCGCGGCCAGCACCCAGCCGCCGAGCATCCGGCCAAGGCTGGGGAACACGTCGACGAACACCGTGTCGGTGAGGAACAGCTGCGACGCGGGCCCGGTGAACCACAGCTTCGCGGCGGCGACCGCGATTTCCGTCGGCGGGGGGAAGAACTTGCTGCCGCCGGCCCGGGCGGCGAACTCCCAGGCGACCACGAGGATCGCGAACAGCAGCCAGTTGCGCAGGACCGTCGCGGCACCGCGCGCGGCGCGCCTGCCGACCCGGCCCGAAAGAGTCGCCGCCGTCACGCGATCGCCTCCCGGTCGACCGAATTCCACCGGAACAGCCGCTTGCCGAGCTGTTCGAGCCCTTCGTTGATCAGGTATCCCAGTGCCCCCGCCACGAGCGTACTGGCGAAGACCAGGTCGAACCGGGTCGAGCCGGTGCTGACGAGCATGATGTAGCTGCCCAGCCCGACCTCCGAGCCGGCCAGGAACTCGGTGCTGACGACGGCGATCAGCGCGATCGTCGCGGACAGCCGGACGCCGGTGAAGACGAACGGCGCGGTCTGCGGCAGTGCGACCGACGACAGGATGCGGAACCGGCTGGTGCCGCACGCGCGTGCGGTCTCCATGAGCACCGGGTCGATCTCGTTCATCCCGTAGATCGTGTTGAACATGATCGGCCAGAGCGATGCGTACACCGCGAGGGTGATCTTCGCTTCCGGTCCGGAGCCGATCACCAGCAGCACGAGCGGGATGAGCGCGGCGACCGGGATCGGGCGGAGGAACTCGACGATCGCGGCGGTGGTGGTGCGCAGCACCGGGATGCTGCCCAGCAGCAGCCCGGCGGGCACCGCGACGGCGATGGCGATCGCGATGGCGATCAGCCAGGCGAGCATGGTCGCGACGATGTCGCGGAGGAACTGCGCGTCGCCCAGCAGGTCCACGAGGCTGACGAGGACGACGCTCGGCGGCGGGATGAACGTCTTACT
>NZ_NMUL01000024.1 GCF_002234595.1 Amycolatopsis vastitatis | reverse complement strand
GACCAGGCCGGCCAGGCCGCGGAGCAGTTTTGTCACTTCAGAACCTTGTTCTGGTTAGGCCGGCGCCACGGACCGCGTGGCGCACGCCTGCGGTGACTCTCGCGCCGGCCGACGGCTGAATAAGGTTCTCAGCTGGTCGCCTGCGGCGCGATCATCGGCGCGGCGTCGACCTTGCTGGTGATGACGCCCATCTGCAGCAGCAGGTCCGGGACGCGCTGGAGGCGCCGGGCGTCCAGGACGGAGCCGTAACCGGGCAGCGTCAGCAGCTTGGCGGTGTCTTCGTCGATCTTCGCGTACTTCACCAGCAGCGGCTCGACCTTCGAGCGGTCGGCGAGCGCTTCGCTGGTGGCCTTCTTCATCGCGCGCTGGAAGGCGGCGAGCGTCTTCGGGTTGCCCTGCACCCACTTCGTCGTCGAGCCGTAGCCGGTCAGGGGGAAGTCCTGGGTGGCACCGGTGTTGATGTCGATGACCGGGGTGGCCCCGACGACCTTCGCCGCCTGGGACAGCTGCGGCTCCGGCATGTAGGCCGCGTCCACCTGGTTGTCCTTCAACGCCGCCGCCATGTTCGGCAGCTGGACCGGCACCCAGGTGACCTTGCTGTAGTCGACGTTGTGGTCCTTCATGACGGACTTGGTGAGGATGTCCGACGCGGTGTTCAGCGCGGTGATCGCGATCCGCCTGCCCGCCAGGTCGCCGACGGTCTTCACCGGCGAGGTCGGCACCGTGACGATCGCGTTGCTCTTGGCGTTGACCGACGTGCCGTCGGCGACGAGCTGGATGTCCGCGACGCCCTTGCTCTTGGCGACGAAGAACGGCGTGTAGGTCGAGAGGGCGATGTCCACCTCGCCGGAAATCGCCTTCTGCATCGACTCCTGGCCGCTCTTGGCGACGACCTGCTCGACCTCGAGCCCCTCGGCCTTGAAGTAGCCGTTGTCCTGGGCCAGCCAGAACGGCGCGAGGTCCGTGGTCGGCATGATCGAGACCTTGATCTTCGACTTCTCCAGGCCGCCCCCGTTCGACGAGGCGTTCGAGCTGTCCGAGCCGAGCGCGCTGCAGCCACTGACGGCTGTGACGGCTGCGACGGTGAGGGCGAGCCCGAGCGCGGCGCGGCGAGTGCGAACCCGGCCACTGCTCATGGCGTTTCCAAGCAAGGCCTGCTCCTTGAAGAAAGTGACGGTTGGCGAACCGATTCCGACGGAAGTGCGTGACTCATTCGCGAGGCACGCGGGCCACTGTAGAGAACGTGACAGCTTGCTCACAATGGGTGGAATCACTACCTGACGGGGTGGCGCATGTCACTCTTTCGGCCTCTGGTCTAGACCCACTGCTCCACTCGCCGTAGCAGTTCACCCAGCGTAGGGGCCACATTCCGAATCCGAGACGAGCGGCTGTGCGCCAGCTGAGCGAACGCTGTGCAACATTCAGCGCGTCCTGTCGGGAGGGTTACATCTTCCCCGGCCGTTCGCTACCCTCTGCACCTGCGGGGAGGTATCAACCTCCGATGTAGTGAGAGAGAGTGCCTGGATGGCCGATCAAGTCGATCCCCGGTTTACCAGGGCACGCTGTGCTTTTCCTGAGAGAATCTTCCCCGCAGTGGCCACTGCCTGGCCGGGCTCAGCCGCCGCACCGGTGGGCTAGGCCGAACAACAGACCGATGCGAGACCAGCGCAGGGACCCGACCGTGATGCTCGAGCTGAACCGATTCCGTCCCGTTGGACGGGGTTCAGAAACACCCGTCGAAGACGATCTATTAACCCGTACGGGTAGCGTCTTGCGCTGGACTCCCTCCGATCGGCCGGGGTGCCGGACCGCCGGGAGCGTGCAGACGAGTGGCTGAGGAGAACGCGATGCGCCCTGGCGGGCGCTGGACCGATCAGGGTTTCACGAGCACGAACGATGATGGTGGTGCGGCGGTGCCGAACGAAGACGCCGCGGGGGTAGGAGGGGCCCCTGCGCAGTCGCCCGGAGCGGATCCGGGCCGGAAGACCGGGCTGTTCTCCGGCATGCGCGACTGGCGGCTGCGGACCAAGCTGGCCGCGGTCCTGATCATCCCGACGCTGACCGCGGCGGTGCTGGGTGCGCTGCGCGTCGTCGACGACGCCCAGCAGGCGGCCGAGTTCCAGCGCACCGCCGACCAGGTCGCGTTCGCGGTCAAGGTCACCACGGTGGTGCACGAGCTGCAGAACGAGCGCTCGCTGGCCGTCGCGCGGATCTCCTCGAGCAACCAGCTGCTGCAGACCGGGCTCGACTCGCAGATCGCCAAGGTCGACCGCGAAGTCGCCGACCTGCGCGGCGCGGCGGGCACGCTCAACTACGACGACCAGGCGACCCACGACCGCTACACCCGCGGTCTCCAGCGCCTCGACGCCCTGCGCCCGCTGCGGGCGGCGTTCAACACCCAGAACAGCCTGCCCGACATCACGGTGCTGACCGCCTACTCGGGCATCCTCGACTCGCTCATCGAGCTCGGCCGCGAGGTCACCACCGCGGTGACCGACCGCGACGTGCTGCGCCTCGGCACGAGCACGCAGGCGATCAGCGAGGCCAAGGAGTTCACCACCCGCTCCGACACCGAGCTGCAGATCGCCGCCTACCGCGGCAACTTCCCCGGCGACCTGCTGGACCAGACGCGCGCGTCGGCGTCCAGCGCGGACGCCTCGGTCGCGTCCTTCCTCGCGAACGCCGACGACGACCAGCGCCAGCTCTACAACGACACCTACTCCGGCCCGGAGGTCGACGACCGCCGCCGGATCCAGACCGCGGCGTTCGCCAACGCCCAGCTGGGCACGGCGCCGGTCATCGACACCACCGCGCTCGGCAAGGACAGCACGGTGTCGGCCGACAAGCTGCACGCGGTCGAGTCGAACCTGCTCGCCCAGCTCAAGACCCGCGCCGACGACCTCGCCACGGCGGCGGTCAACTCGGCCTGGGTCGGCGGTGCCGTCGTGCTCGCCGCGCTGGCCGCCGCGATCGCGCTGATGCTCGTCGTCGCCCGCCTGATGCTGCGCCCGCTGCGGGTGCTGCGGAAGAGCGCGCTGGACGTCGCCTACACCCGGCTGCCGGAAACCGTGCAGGCGATCCTTGACGACCCGGACCCGGTCGGCGCCTCGAAGAAGGCCGTCCAGCCGGTGCCCGTCACCTCCCGCGACGAGATCGGCGAGGTGGCGCGGTCGTTCGACATCGTCCACGAACAGGCCGTCAAGATGGCCGCCGAGCAGGCCCTCCTGCGCGAGAACGTCAACGGCATCTTCGTGAACCTCTCCCGGCGGTCGCAGCGGCTGGTGGAACGCCAGCTCGGCGTCATCGACCGGCTCGAGGCCGACGAGCAGGACCCGGACCACTTGGCCAGCCTGTTCGAGCTCGACCACCTCGCGACGCGGCTGCGGCGCAACGGTGAGTCCCTGCTGGTGCTCTCCGGCGCCGGCCTGGCCAAGTCGGTGCCCAAGCCGGTGCCCGCCGCCGACGTCATCGGCGCCGCGGTGTCGGAGATCGAGCAGTACGCCCGGATCGAGGTCGGCATCGTGCCCGACGTCGCGGTCCAGGGCCTGGCGATCCACGACCTCGTGCACGTCCTCGCCGAGCTGCTCGACAACGCGACCTACTTCTCCGAGCCGGAGACGAAGGTCATCGTCCGCGCGGTGGTGACCCGCCGGAAGGCGCTGGCCATCCAGGTCACCGACCACGGTGTCGGCATGAGCGAGGACCGGCTGGCCGAGGTCAACGCGCGGCTGGCCGACCCGCCGGACCTGGACGTGTCGGTGACCCGCCGGATGGGTCTGTACGTGGTCTCGCGGCTGGCCAAGCGCCACGGCATCGAGGTCCGGCTGCGCGAGAACGAGGACATCGAAGGTGGCGTGATCGCCCGCGTCGTCGTCCCGGCCGAGCTGCTGACCCAGCTCCGCCCGGGCATGCAGCGGCAGAGCCCGCCCCCGGCGAACCGCTCCGAGACGTCGATGTCGATGCCGAGCATCCCGATCCCGGCGGCGCGCACGGACTTCGACCAGACGCAGACGTTCGCGCAGACCCCACCGCCTCCGCCGCCCCCGGCTCCGCCGTCGCACGAGCCGGTCCCGAACCAGGGCGGGCTGGTCCCGCTCGACCAGCCGATCAGCCTGGACGACCTGGTCAGCGGTGGCCGCGCGGCAGGCCCGTTCCTGTCGCCGGACCTGCCGAAGCCGGAGACGCCCGCCTGGCCGACCGCCGAGGACCTCGCGCCGCTGGCACCTTCGTCGAACGGCGACGGCGCCAGCTCGCGGGCGAACGACACGCAGTTCGCGCCGCTGGTGCTGCCCAAGCGCGAGCCGAAGTTCGTGCCGCCCGAGGAACCGCCCCCACCGCCACCGCCGCCCGCGGCGGAGGTCGGCTCGGCGGCCCTCGAAGACGATGTACCCACCCGGCGGCTGCCCATCTACCAGTCGGTGCTGTCACGCTGGTTCAGTGAGGGCGACGACTCGGCTGCCGACCCGGTGCCGCCGCAGAGCTCGGGTGAAGACCCGAACCTGCCGCCGCTCACCGGCTTCGAAGAGCCGAACGTGCCGGACACGCCCGCCGTGTCCGCTCCGGCTCCGGCTCCGGACGAGCTGCAGCCGACCGCGGCGACCCGGCACCCGCTCCTCCCCGCCGACGACGGCTGGCACAGTGCCTCCGACGACGGCTGGCAAGCGGCGCAGTCGCTGCTGGAGTCCAAGAACGAGGAGATCACCACGGCCGGGCTGCCCAAGCGCATCCCGAACGCCTACCTGGTGCCGGGATCGATCAACAGCCCGAGTTCGACGCCCGAGGCACCGGCCCAGAACAACTTCGCGGATGCAGGAGCGGGCATGCCCGGAACGGGTGCGATCACCCGCTCGGCGTCCGCGGCGCGGAGCCGGATGGCAAGCTTCCAACGTGGCTACACCTCGGGGCGGCACGCGTTGAAGGAACTCCCCGCCGAGGAGAGGCTGGAAGGCAGCGGAGTTCCGGGACGTGGCAACACCACAGACAGCAGTGAGGAGTGAAAGTGACACGGGCGGGTGCAATGCAGCCGGGTGGCTCCGCGCAGCCGAACGGCCAAGCGCATGCCAAGGCGAACAATTCCGGCAGCTTCGCTTGGCTGATCACGGATTTCGTGCACCGGGTGCCCGGCGCGGCCCACGCGGTCGTGGTGTCGGCCGACGGCCTGCTCCTGGCGGCCTCGCGTGGCTTGCCGAAGGACCGGGCGGACCAGCTGGCCGCGGTGGCGTCGGGGCTGACCAGCCTCGCGCGCGGCGCGGCCAAGGTGTTCGAAGGCGGCACGGTGGCGCAGACCGTGGTCGAGATGGCCAACGGCTTCCTCTTCCTCATGTCGGTATCCGACGGTTCCTGCCTGGCGGTCCTGGGATCGCCGGAGAGTGACATCGGCCTGGTCGTCTACGAGATGACCCTGCTGGTGGAGCGGGTCGGGCAGCAGCTGACCCCGGAGATGCGGGCGCAACTGCAGGGTTCGGCTGTCCGCCGCTGAGGACGTGGGAACCGAGGAGAGAGCCGTGGACGACGGGCGCGTGAGGGGTGGTGGCCGGCTCGGTGACGACTTCTCCGGCGGGTGGTCCGATCAACCGGACGACGGCCGGGAGGACTGGCAGTCGTTCCGGGACCGCGTCGACCGTGAGTGGCGGGCACGACGGGTGCAGGCCTCCGACAGCGACCCCGTACGGGAACCACCGAACTGGCTGACCGACAGCAACGCCGGGCAGGAACCGCTCCGGCCGATCCAGGCCGGCGGCACCGAGTACCGTGACCGCCTGCTCGGCGGGCCGGGCTCGGAGCTGTTCGGCGGCACGAGCGGGCCGCTGTACGACGCGCACGAGTTCGCCGCGTACAGCACCGAGCGCGACTTCTCGTCGGGACCGGACTCCGGTGAGTTCGCGGCGGCCTTGCCGCAGCAGGCCCACCAGGAGTACGTGGACGCGCCGCCGCCGACCGAGATGGAGACGTCCGGCCTGGTCCGGCCGTACTTCCGGACCCGCGGGCGGACGAAGGCGACCCTCGACCTGGCCATCGAAGCGCTGATCTCGACCAGCGAACAGGGCCGGATGCTCGACCGGGTCCGGGTGCCCGAGCACCGGTCGATCTGCGACCTGTGCCTCGACACCCGGTCGGTGGCCGAGGTGGCGGCGCTGCTGCGCCTGCCGCTCGGCGTGGTGCGCGTGTTGATTGGTGACGTGGCGGGCCTCGGGCTGGTGCTGGTGCACTCCAGCAGCACGACCGTGGGCGACCGCCCGAGTATCGAGTTCATGGAAAGGGTGCTCAGTGGGCTTCGGAGAATTTGACTCCGACGCGAACGCGCCGCAGGTGACGGGTCCGACCTCGTCGGCCAAGATCGTGGTCGCCGGCGGGTTCGGTTCGGGGAAGACAACCATGGTCGGGGCGATCTCCGAGATCGACCCGCTGACCACCGAGGCCATGATGACCGAGGCGAGCGTCGGGCACGACGACACCTCGGCCACGCCCAACAAGACCACCACCACCGTGGCGATGGACTTCGGGCGCATCTCGCTGGACTCGGACCTGGTGCTGTACGTGTTCGGTACCCCGGGCCAGCACCGGTTCTGGTTCATGTGGGACGACCTCGCGGTCGGCGCCATCGGCGCGGTCGTGCTGGTGGACACGCGGCGGCTCGCCGACGCGTTCCCCTCGATCGACTTCTTCGAGAACCGGAAGCTGCCCTACGTCGTGGCCATCAACTGCTTCGACCGGCTGCTGCACCACCAGATCGAGGACGTCCGGCACGCGCTCACCATCGCGCCGTCGGTCCCGATCATGGCGTGCGACGCGCGCGAGCGCGAATCCGCCAAGCAGGTGCTGATCTCGGTCGTCCAGCACGCGATCGCGCACGATACGGCCCTGCGCGCGGGCTGAGGGTATGTCTCCCCGGACCGGATGCGGCCGTTGGAGTGAACTCCGCGTGCTTCACCCACTTCGGGGAGTGCTGCCGCCGTCCGGAGGAGGAGGCCGCCGCGGCGGTTCGGTAACGTCGAAGGTGGCGCCGTCGACCCTGGCCACCGGCAACCCGGCTGACCTGCGCGGAAACCTCGCCGGCCCGGGGCGGTGCCGACGCCGGGGAGTGACCCCCGGACGGGCGGAGCGGCCTGGCCCGGCGCGGAACGGGCCGTGGTGCACACGTAGGGTGCGCAGCGGCCGTTCGGTGGTGGACTCGACACCGCCGGCGGCGCGCATACGCTTTACCGTGGCGTCGCCTGCCGGCCGTGCCGGACGCTCCGGGGTGCGGCGCGCGGCGCCGCACGAGCAAGGAGGAGCAGGAGTGACGGCTTCCGGCCAGGGTACGTTCGGCTGGCTCATCACGGACTTCGTGCGCCGGGTACCCGGCGCCGCGCACGCCGTTCTGGTGTCCGCGGACGGGTTGCTCCTGGCGCCGTCGGAAGGGCTGCCCCAGGAACGCGCCGAGCAGCTGTCCGCGGTCGCGTCCGGGCTGATCAGCCTGACGGCGGGGGCCGCGCGCTGCTTCGAGGCGGGCGGGGTCAACCAGACCGTGGTGGAGATGGAGCGCGGCTACCTGTTCCTGATGTCCGTTTCGGACGGCTCGTCGCTGGCGGTGCTGGCCGCGCCGACGTGCGACATCGGCACGGTCGCCTACGAGATGACCCTGCTCGTCGAGCGGGTGGGGCAGCAACTGACGCCCGAGCTGCGCGCGCAGCTGCAGGGCGGCGTGCGTGGGTAGGGCGAGATGAGGATTTCGGGATTCGACGATCCGGACTCCAGCGGCTGGGACGCACTGCACCGCGGCACCGAGCGCGAGAGTTTCGATTCGCCCAGCAAGTTCGACATGTCGACGCTGTCGATGATCATGCCCAAGCGCAAGCCGTCGCGGCCGAAGCCGGATGCGCAGGGCTACACCGACGAGGACACCCGGGAGTGGGGTTCCGACGCCGAGGACGACGGCTACGACCCCGTCGAGCCGGAGTGGCAGGACGAGGAGCGGTACGAGCCGGAGCCGCCGCCGCTGGAGCCGGCGTGGACCCCGCCGCGGGGTGCCCGCCCACCCGCGCCGCCGCGGCCCGTGGCGCCCCGGCCACTGGCCCCGCGCCCGCCCGCGCCCCGGCCGCCCGCGCCTCGTCCGCCACTGACCGGACCACGGCCCCAGGCGCCGCTGACCGGACCACAGCCTCAGGCACCGCTGACCGGGCCCCACCCTCAGGCGCCGCTGACGGGACCCCAGCCCCAGGCGCCTTCGTGGGGGCCGCCGGCCGACTGGACACCGCCACCGGACCCGGGGACGCGCTGGATCCCCCACCCGGAGCCGTGGGAGGAACCGGCCTGGAACGAACCGGCCCGCGTGGCTCCCGTCGCTTCGCCGGGGTCACGGGTCCGCCCGTACACCCGGACGGGTGGCCGCACGCGGTCCGACCACAACCTGGCGCTGGAGGCCCTGGTCTCGACGTCCGACGACGGGCGCCGCTACCGCGGGGTCCGCTCGGTCGAACACCGCCGGATCTGCGACCTGTGCCTGGACACGCGCTCGGTCGCCGAGATCGCCGCGCACCTGCAGCTGCCCCTCGGCGTGGTGAAGGTACTGGTCGGCGACATGGCGGACATCGGGCTCGTCCTGATCCACCAGACCGAGCTGGTCCTCGGGGACCGGTCGTCCCGCGAGTTCATGGAACGCGTCCTGGCCGGCCTGCGCGCCCTCTAGCCGGAGCGCTCAGGCGGCGGTGAGGTCCAGGGTGAGAGTGTTGTCCGGGCCGGAGATCACGGCGTTGATCACCGGCGTCGCCGAGCCGCAGTCCGTGAAGGCGCCGAGCGCGTAGGTCGAGGTCAGGCGGCCGCCCTTGCCCGCGACGAAGTCGTCCGACGCCAGTTCGGTCGTGATCGGCTCGGCCGTGCCGCACGCCTCGCCGACGTCGTACGGCGCGCCGTTGACCCGGACGTCGGAGAGCTTGACCGGCCAGGTAGCCGAGCCGGAGAAGCCGCCGAAGACCGAGCCGTCCGCGTGACCCGGGCCGAGCGTGATGGTCCCGCTGACCTTGCCGAGGCCCGGGACCGACCGGGTGACCTCCACCGGCGGCAGCGTGACCGTCCCGTAGAACGTGTACGGCCCGACGAGCGTGTACATGTCGAACTGCCCCGGCCCGAGCTCGAGGTCGGCGTCCGGCTTCGCGATGTGCGTGGTCCCGCTGACGGCGTACTTCGAGTAGACCGGCGGCCCGGCCGCGTCAGCCGCGCCGGCGAACCCGATCCCGGTCAGCGCCGTTGCCGCCGCCAGTGCCGTCACGCGCGTTCCCCACTTCATGCACCAGGCTTACCACCTGCCCGGGCGGTTCGGCGGCGATTCACCGGATTCAGTAGTCAGTCTTCGACGATGGCCGCCGACGTGATGCGGTGCAGGGAGTAGCGCTCGTTGTTCTCGCCTTCGAGGACGCCGCCGCCGACGCGCACCGGCCGGATCACGCGCTGGCTGGCGGTGCCGCGGGAGTCGACGAAGCCGATCCACACCTCGCGGCGTTCGAGGGTCGCCCGTGACAGCAGCTCGAGCGTGGCCGACGTGTCCGCGCCCCCGCCGACCGGCGCCCGGACCGCCGAGCCGCGGCGCCGGGCCGATGCCGCGTCGCCCGCGCGCAGGTTCGAGACGATCCGGACCGCCTGGTCCTCGGTCAGCACCGCCTGCTCACCCGGGCTGCGGCGGGCTGCCCGCGCCTTCGCCGGCAGCCGGCGGCCGCCGGGCCGGATGTCGACGACCCGGCCGTCCGGGCCTTCCGCGGCGGGGGCGAAGCCGGCGGCGCGCAGCCCGGTCAGGACCTCGTGCAGCGGGTCCGGGCTGATCACGACGGTCGGGGCGATCAGCCGCAGGGCGTGCTCCGCGGCGACCGGGTGGGCCAGCACCTCGGCCAGCAGCGCCTCGTCGTCGCAGCGCAGGAACGACGCCGCGACCCCGCCGCGCAGCCGCCCGTGCCGCCGGGCGACGTCGTCGACGAGGTAGCTCAGCCCCTGCGGCACCGGCGTCGCCGACTTCGCCTTGAAGAGCGCGTGCAGCTCGTCGGCCGTGCGCCCGGTGTCCAGCGCACGCCGCACCGAGCCCTCGGTGATCCGGTAGACCGTCGCGTGCCCGGCCGACTCGACGTCGGCGACCGCGGCCATCTCCACCGCCAGCTCCGGCTCCAGCGGGCCCGGCGCGACGACCGTCAGGTCGGCCTGCAGCAGGACGCGGTCCACCGGCGCGGGCAGTGCGTCGAGGATGGCCTCGACCGCGCCCGGCCGGTCGTCGGCGAGCAGCGCCCGCGTCGCCGTCGTGACGCCGCCGAGCCCGACCAGCCCCAGCGCCGACGCCTCGGCCATCGTCCAGCGGACGGTCTCGTCCCGCAGCCGCCCGCCCCGCCTCGGCGCGCGCCAGGCCAGCACCGCGACGAGCTCGTCGACGCTCTTCACGCCGGCGCCCGCGGGGAGGCCGGCCAGGGTGGCGAGGACGCGGCGCCGCGTCACCGGCGCCAGCGGGCGGCGCAGGTCCTCCGACAGCGGTGCGATCGGCTTGTCCTTGGCGTCGCGCCCCCCGGCCAGCCCCGGCAGCCGCGGCAGCTCCAGCCACGCCTGGGCGAGCGTCATCCACCGCTGCGCGGTCGGCGACGCGAGCCACGAGTCGGTCAGCGTCGTCGGCACCCACTCGGGCACGGTCGCTTCGCTGTCGGCGACGAGCCCGGCGCCGACGACCAGCTCGGCCAGCAGCATCGCCTGCGTCTCGTCGATCTCCAGGTCCTTGGCGAGCTTCTTCAGCTCCCGCACGCCGAGCCCGCCCGACTTGAGCACCGGCGGCGGCGCGGCCGACCAGGCGCGCAGGAGGGCTTCGGTGCGGCGCAGGAACTCCATCGCCTCGCCGGCCGCCGCCTCGTCCACAGTGGATGGCTGGTGCCGGTGGACCGGCAGCTCGGGTTCGGTGAGGGAGCCCGGGGCGAACACCCCGCCGCGCACCGCGATGCCGAGCTCGCGCGGCAGCTCGACGGTCTGGTCGTCGCGGCGCAGCAGCAGCCCGCGGGCCAGCAGCTTCTGCACCGGCGTCCCGGCCTTCTCGAGCGAGAGGTCGAGACCGGCATCGCGGGTGCGGCCGATCGGCGGCCCGGCGGCGAGGGCGTTCAGCACGCCGCGCTCGTCGTCGGACAGCTCGGCCAGCCGTGCTTCGAGGTCCTCGCCGGCGAGCGAAGGCGACGACGCACCCAGCCCGGCCGGGAACGGCCCGAGTGCCTCCCTGGCCGCGGGGGGCACGCGCAGCGCGTCGTCCGAGCCCCAGACCAGCGCTCGCGCGCGCAGCCGGGCCAGCGGCGCGGCGACGTCGGTTCCGACCAGCTTCGCGACGTCTTCGACCGGCACCGGATCGCGGTCCGCGCCGGCCAGCAGGCACGCTTCGAGCACGGCCAGGGTGAAGCTGTCGAGGTCCTCGCAGGCGCGCGCGACCGAGCCCGGCGTGCCGGCCCGGGTGGCCAGCACCGTGCTGTCGGAGGGCGGGGGCGTGGACAGGTCGCGCCGCGTGCGGAGCAGCTCTGTGAGCGCGGCGTCGGACTCCGCTCGCAGCCAGTCCGCCAAAGAGGTCGCGGGCATAGAAGACCAGGATACCGGGCGGTTGCGCCGGGCCGCCGGGGCTGAGGCAGACTGTGCTGGCGAGAACCGAGAACGGCTGTGGAGGACGTTGTGGCCAAGGGTGAGAAAAAGCACAAGGGCATCGACCCGACCTGGCCGGGCGAGGACGGCGAGCACCCCGTGACCGAGCTCGCGGCCGACCGCCAGGGCGCGCTGTCGCCGTTCGGAGACGTCACCTTCCCCCTCGACACGGTGCCGTACGTGCACCCGGAGACCGAGATCAACCGCTGAGGACGTCGTTACTGGTCAGTACGGGTATCGGCCCCTCGTGAGGGCGGTCACGGGAGTAGGTTCGCTCCCGTCCCAGCCCACCTTTCCCATGCGGGGGTAGTGCCATGCCGGTTCCCGGTCCCGGATATTCGATCACCGTCCGGGTGGAGGCCCCGGCTTCGTCCAGCGCGGCCGGTGACCTCACCACCGCCGTCGGGCGCGTCGGCGGCGTCCTGACCGCATTCGACGTCGTCGAGTCCCACCCCGACTCGATCGTGGTCGACATCAGCGCCAACGCGCTGTCGGAGAACCACGCGAACGACATCACGCAGACGCTGGACTCGCTGCCCGGCGTCAAGGTCCGCAAGGTCTCCGACCGGACGTTCCTGATCCACCTCGGCGGCAAGATCGAGGTCACGCCCAAGGTCGCGCTCCGCAACCGTGACGACCTCTCCCGCGCCTACACCCCGGGCGTCGCCCGCGTCTGCCAGGCGATCGCCGCCAACCCCGAGGACGCGCGCCGGCTGACCATCAAGCGCAACACGGTCGCCGTCCTCACGGACGGCTCCGCGGTGCTCGGTCTCGGCAACATCGGCCCGGCCGCCGCGCTGCCGGTGATGGAGGGCAAGGCGGCGCTGTTCAAGAAGTTCGCCGACGTCGATGCCTGGCCGGTCTGCCTGGACACCCAGGACACCGAAGAGATCATCATGATCGCGAAGGCGCTGGCCCCGGTGTACGCGGGCATCAACCTCGAGGACATCGCCGCGCCGCGCTGCTTCGAGATCGAGAAGCGGCTGCGCGAGCAGCTGGACATCCCGGTGTTCCACGACGACCAGCACGGCACCGCGATCGTGGTCGTGGCCGCGCTGCGCAACGCCCTGCGCGTGGTCGGGAAGAGCATCGAGGACTGCAAGATCGTGGTCAGCGGCGTCGGCGCGGCCGGTTCGGCGATCATCCGCCTGCTGCTGCAGAAGAACCCGGCCGACATCGTCGCCGCGGACATCGACGGCGTCGTCCACTCCGCGCGCGGCAACCTGGACGACAACCTGACCTGGATCGCGTCGCACACCAATAAGCAGCAGGTCAGCGGCACCCTGCACGAGGCGCTCAACGGCGCCGACGTGTTCATCGGCGTCTCGGCGCCCAACCTGTTCGGCGCCGAGCAGGTCGCCACGATGAACAAGGACGCGGTGGTCTTCGCGCTCGCCAACCCGGACCCGGAGATCGACCCGCTGGAGGCGCAGAAGCACGCCGCCGTCGTCGCGACCGGCCGCAGCGACTTCCCCAACCAGATCAACAACGTCCTGGCGTTCCCGGGCGTCTTCCGCGGCCTGCTGGACGCGCACGCGCACAACATCGACGACACCATGCTGCTCGCCGCGGCCGACGCGATCGCCGACGTCGTCGACAACGGCCAGCTCAACGCGTCGTTCATCGTGCCGAGCGTGTTCGACACGGCGGTGGCGCCGGCGGTCGCCGAAGCGGTCCGGAAGGCTGTGCGCGCGGAGCGCTGAGCCTCAGCGGACCCGTTCCAGCAGCCTGACTTCGACGTCGGGCAGGTCCTCGAAGCGGGCGCGGCCGTCCGTGGTCACCAGCGTCCGGCCGGTGGCCCGGGCGGTGGCCGCGATGATCAAGTCGTGTGCGCCGCGGGCCTGCCCGGTCCGCTGCAGGTGTGCCAGAAGCTCGGCGTGGTGTTCGACGACACTCGCCGAGTAGTCGACAACCGGGGTGACGGCCAGTAACTCGGCCAGGAACGCGCCGTGCGCCGCCCGGCGGGCCGGGTTCGGGTCGAGCAGCAGGCCCACCTGGTACTCGGTGATCGCCAGGGCCGGCACGGCGACGTCGTCCCCGTCGCCGATCGCTCCCTCGGGCAGCCGCTGCCGCGCGGCGTCGATGAGAATCCCGGTGTCGAGGATCAGTCGCGCCACGGGTCGCCGTCCAGCTCGGCGGACGCGGTCTCGCGGACCTTGGCGACGGTCTCCTCGAACCGGTCGTCGACGTCGAGCTTCCCGGCCCAGCGGTGGAACACCGCGCACACCTCGGTGCCGTTCGCGCGCGGCGCGGGCACGATCAGGGCAACCCGCTTGCCGTTGCGGGTCACGACGATCGTCTCGCCCCTCTCCGCTTCGTCGAGCACCGCGGAGAACGACCGGGAGGCTTCCGATGCGGTCAGTTCCAGCATCGGATCAGATTATCAGATTCCGTGGTTCCGAAGCCCACGGCGGGCGGCGTCGTCCGCCGGTGCGGAAGTAGCCTCGGCGTGTGAGTGAACTCAGCCACGTCGACGAAACCGGCGCCGCCCGGATGGTCGACGTCTCCGGCAAGACCGCCACCGCGCGCACCGCCCTCGCGGCCGGGACCGTGCGGACCACCGCCGAGGTGCTGCGGCTGCTGGCCACCGACGGCCTCCCGAAGGGCGACGCGCTGGCCACCGCCCGGATCGCCGGGATCATGGGCGCCAAGCGGGTGCCCGAGCTGATCCCGCTGTGCCACCAGATCGCGCTGTCCGGGGTCAAGGTCGAGTTCACGCTCGGCGAGGCCGAGGTCGGCATCCGCGCGACGGCGAAGACCACCGACGTCACCGGCGTCGAGATGGAGGCGCTGACCGCGGTGGCCGTCGCCGGGCTGACGCTGCACGACATGATCAAGGCCGTCGACCCGGCGGCGACGCTGGACGAGGTCCGCCTGCTCCGCAAGGACGGCGGCAAGACCGGAACCTGGGAGCGGCCGTGAAGCGCACCGCGCGTGTCATCGTGGCGTCCAACCGCGCCGCGAAGGGCGTCTACGAGGACAAGACCGGCCCGGTGATCGTGGCCTGGCTGGCGGACCGCGGGTACGACGTGCCCGCCCCGGTCGTCGTCGAGGACGGCGACCCGGTGGGTGCCGCCTTGCGGGCCGCGCTGGCCGACGGCGTCGCCGTGGTCCTCACCACCGGCGGCACCGGCATCTCGCCGACCGACCGCACCCCGGACGTCACCCGGGCGCTGCTGGACCACGAGCTGCCGGGTGTCGCGGACGCGATCCGCGCGGCCGGGCTGCCGAAGGTGCCGACCGCGGTGCTGTCGCGCGGTGTCGCCGGGGTGGCGGGGCGGACCCTGGTCGTGAACCTCCCGGGCTCCAGCGGCGGCGTGAAGGACGGCCTGGGCGTGCTCGACGGCGTCCTGGACCACGCGGTCGACCAGCTGGCCGGTGGCGACCACCCGCGGCCGGCTGGGTCACCAGCGCCCGCGGTGCGCGTGGCGCGGGCGCTGGTGACCGAGGACGTGCTGTCGGTCGAGGAGCACGCCCGCCTGGTCGAGGACGACGCGGCGGGCGCGGTGGTGACGTTCGCCGGGGTGGTCCGCGACCACGACGGTGGCAAGGGTGTGCGCGACCTGACCTACGAGGGCCACCCGAGCGCGGACCAGGTGATCGCGGACGTGGTCGCGGACCTGTCGGCCCGGTGGAGCGGCGTCCGCGCGGTCGCCGTGAGCCACCGCCTGGGTGCCCTGACGATCGGCGACGTCGCGTTGGCCTGCGCCGTGGCGGCGGAGCACCGCGGCCAGGCGTTTTCGGCGTGTTCCGAGCTGGTCGACGAGGTGAAGGCGCGGCTGCCGGTCTGGAAGCACCAGCACTTCACCGACGGCACGGACGAGTGGGTCAACTCGCCCTGACGCGGGACGGCCTTGAAACGCCCGTGTGGCGCCTGGAGACGTCAGGACGTCTCCAGGGCCCGGATGGCGCCTCGGACACGTCAGGGGGCACGCAAACGGGGTCGATGGGGGTCACAAACACACCAAGCCCTCCACCGCCCGGGGGATTGGCGGTGGAGGGCTTGGTGGCGTCACGGCTCGAGGCCGGACTCACGCATCACTGCGCGATCGTCACTTGGTGGCGATCTTCTGCCCGACGAGGATCAGGTCCTTGTTCGGGATGTACTTCGCGTTCAGGTCCTGCAGCTTCTGGTAGCCGCCCTGGACGTTGAACTGCTTGGCGATCTTGGACAGCGTGTCGCCCGCCACGACGGTGTAGTCACCGGCCGGGTTGGAGCTGTTCACGCCGGTCGCCACCGGGGCCGCCGGAGCCGCCGCCTGCTTGGGGGCGGTCGTGCTCTTCTTCGGGGTCACCTTCTTGACGGTGGACTTGCCCGTGGCCTTGGGGGCCGACGAGCCGCCGCCACCCTTCTTGCCACAGACCGGCCAGGCGCCGATGCCCTGGCCCTGCAGGACGCGCTCGGCCACGGCGATCTGCTCGTCGCGGGAAGCGTTCGCCGCGCTGCCGGTGCCGCCGTAGGCCTTCCAGGTGCTCTGCGTGAACTGCAGGCCGCCGTAGTAGCCGTTGCCGGTGTTGGTGTTCCAGTTGCCGCTGCTTTCGCACTGCGCGATGGCGTCCCAGTTGGTCGCCGACGCGGGGGTCGCGGCGATCGCGAGGGGAGCGCCGACCGCGATGCCCGCGATGGCGACGCGAGCGACGGTGCGGGTGGCAGCGGACATCTTGCGGTGCTTGCCTCGGTAAGACATTTGGTCGTTTCTCGGTTTCCCAGCGCCTACGAACCGGTGTGAGGGTCAGGATCGGGGTCCTGGCGCCGGCCATCTCAGGCCGGCAGACGAGTCCGACGCACGGCGCGTCTTCGTCGTCCCCTCGTCCCTGTCCGGAAATGCTTTCGCTCGGGGTATGGGTCCGGGATTCCGTCGGACAGGGCTAGGCGCTACGGATTCCCGGTGTTGCGTGGTTGGTCGGGGCCAACCGAAAAGCGACGGTACGTAACGATGGCCGTGATCGGAAATTATTCGGGGCGTGACCTACGTCACAGTAACGACACGCAACGCCTGTCGATTGGCCTGTCTTCGCAGGTCAGCGGGCCGTTATCTGGCCGTTTCCTACCCGAGATAAAACACGGATCGTGAGGCTTGTGTCACGTGGTTCGGGCAGCGAATGGGCCATTCGCGCCAATGCCCTTCGCGGTGGAAGCGCGCATCTTATGACCACTGGCGGCCACGCGCCAGACTTGACAATGCCGCCTCATGTACCTCAGGAGTCACACCAGTCCCACCTCTTCGTGGGGTTTGACGTCACGCCGGAGTCATCCTGATCAGCCGTCTCGGCCGGTCCGGCCGACGCACCGCGACGGACCAGGTGAACAGGTCACCGGATGGCGTCGCGACCGGCCGGCTCAGCTTGCCGCGAACAGCCGGGTCGGCCGGTGCGCCACGCCGGAGGCGCGAAACGGCGTCGCCGAGCGGTCGGCTGCCGTACCCGAGTGGTCGCCGGAATACAGAGAAGCCGAACTCACGTCCCCAGACGGACGGCTCGCGCACCGGGAGGGTCGACACGCGTGATCAGCAGGTCGACACGCGTGATCAGAGGGTCGACACGTGGCCGCGGCGCTCCCGGCACCGTGTCGACCCTTCAATCACGGGTGTCGGCTCCTTGATCACGGGAGCCGACCTGCTGATCGCGGCGGGCTGGGGGTCAGCCGCCGGCGAACGGCGGGAGGACGTCGAGTTCGGCGCCGTCCTTCAGGGGGCGGGTCAGGTCGCGGACCGCGATGCCGTCGAGCAGGTAGCTCGCCGCGTCCAGGACCCGCGGCAAAGAAGAAGGGTGCAGGCGGCGCAGCTCGCCGACCGCGTCGGCGACCGACGCGCCCGACGGCAGCTGGACCTTTTCCTCGTCCGCGCCCGCCGCGGCACGGGCCGCGGCGAAGTACCGCACCACGATGGTCAGGGTCGCCATCTCAACCGCCGATCGCGCTCATCGGCCGGATCGGCTGCGCGAACCCGGCGTCGTTGATCTCGTGGCCCGCGAGCTTGCCCCACATCGTCGCCCGCCAGGCGTCGGCAATCTCTTCGTCGCGCGCGCCCGCGCGCGCGAGGGAGCGCAGGTCCGTCTCGTCGTTGCTGAACAGGCAGGAGCGCACGGCGCCGTCCGCGGTCAGCCGCGTCCGCTCGCACGCCGAGCAGAACGGCCGGGTCACCGACGCGATCACGCCGACGTCGCCGGGGCCGCCGTCGACCAGCCAGCGCTCGGCGGGCGCGCCGCCCCGCGCGGCCGGGAACGGCGTCAGCGTGAACGAAGCACCCAGCATCTCCAGGATCTCGGCCGCGGTGATCATCTCGCCGCGGTTCCAGCCGTGCTGGGCGTCCAGCGGCATCTGCTCGATGAACCGCAGGTGGTAGCCCTCGGCGAGGCAGAACTTCAGCAGCGGCACGGCTTCGGTCTCGTTGAGCCCGCGGATCAGCACGGCGTTGACCTTGACCGGCGCCATCCCGGCGTCCCGCGCCGCGGCCAGCCCGGCCACGACGTGCGAGAGCCGGTCGCGGCGGGTGATCTCCAGGAACGTCGCGGGGTCGACGGTGTCGAGCGAGACGTTGATCCGGTTCAGCCCCGCGGCCGCGAGCCCGGCCGCGCGCTTGGCGAGACCGATCCCGTTGGTGGTCATGGAGAGCCGGGGCCGCGGCGACAACGCCGTGATCCGCGCGACGAGGTCCTCGAGCCCGGGCCGCAGCAGGGGTTCCCCGCCGGTGAGCCGGATGTCGGTGACGCCGAGCATCTCGACGGCGATCCGCATCAGCCGGACGAGCTCGTCGTCGGTCAGCACCTGCTCGCCCGGCATCCAGTCGAGGCCTTCCGCGGGCATGCAGTAGGTGCACCGGAGATTGCACCGATCCGTCAGGGAAACCCGGAGATCGGTGGCCACCCGGCCGAAGGTGTCGATGAGGTGCGGGTTCTCGGGCCGGGGCACGCGAGACGACCCTCGTGTACCGGGGACGCGAGGAAACCCGAGATCCACTGCTGTCATTGCATCCAGCCTAGCTCCGGAACGCGCGAAGTGAGCTGATCGCTAGGATACTTTGCGGAGTGAGCTGCTCAGTGGGCGAACCAACGCCCCGGGAGAAGGACTTGTGACGGAAAAGACTTACCCGGTCACGGACGACGAACTCTTCCGCTTCGCGGAATTGGGTCGCGCGGGCAGCACCTTCACCGTCCTGCGGCACGCCAGGATCGCCGAGCGGATGGGCCTGTCCGGCACTGACCACAAGACGTTCGACCTGGTCATCCAGGCCGGTGGCCCGCTCACCGCCGGCCGGATCGCCGAGCTGACGGGCCTGTCGACCGGCGCGGTCACCGGCGTCATCGACCGGCTGGAGAAGGTCGGGCTGGTCCGCCGCGTCCGCGACCCCGAGGACCGCCGCAAGGTCCTCGTCGAGGTCGTGCCCGGAGTCGAGGACCGCTTCAGGCCGCTCTTCGAGTCGGCGTTCGACGCCCTGCGTGAGACGCTGGCGCAGTTCTCCCCGGCCGAGCGAAAAGCGATCGAGCGTTATCAGAATGTCATCCTCGAACAGCTGCGCGCCGAAGTCATGCACAATTCGCGCCCCGCGTAGCTTTTCCTCAACTGCGGAGATAATGTCTGCGGCATGCCGCAATTTCGGTTGTCCGAGGCCGCGCGCCTGCTCGGGGTCAGTGACGACACCGTGCGCCGCTGGGTGCGCGCCGGCCAGCTGACCGCCACCGACGACGCCGCCGGCCGCAAGGTCGTCGACGGCGCCCAGCTGGCCGGGTTCGCCCGGGCCCAGGCCTCGGGCCCCGACGACCCCTCGACGGTCGGCCGCTCGGCCCGCAATAGGTTCGTGGGGCTGGTCACCGAGGTCATCGCCGACAAGGTGATGGCCCAGGTGGAACTGCAGTGCGGGGCGCACCGCGTGGTGTCCCTGATGAGTACGGAAGCCGTCCGCGAGCTGGGGCTGCGCCCGGGGGTGCTCGCGGTCGCGGTGGTCAAAGCGACCACTGTCGTGGTGGAAACACCGGAAGGAAGTCGATGAAGAAGCTCGCTCTCGCCGTCGCGGCCGTCGCCCTGTTCGCGGGCGCGTGCAGCAGCTCGGACGAGCCCAGCACGCAGACCGGCGGCGCGTCGGTCACCGCACCCGCGCCCAAGGGGGCCGGGAACGCCGGCGGCGGTGGCACGCTGACCGTGTTCGCCGCCGCGTCGCTCACCGAGTCGTTCACCGCCCTCGGCAAGGAGTTCGAGGCCCAGCACTCCGGTGTCACCGTGAAGTTCAGCTTCGCGGGCTCGTCCGGCCTGGTCCAGCAGCTGACCAACGGCGCGAAGGCGGACGTCTTCGCCTCGGCCGACCAGGCCACCATGGACAAGGCCGTCCAGGACGGCGTGATCGACGGCCAGGCGACCGTGTTCGCCACCAACAAGCTCGCCATCGCCGTCGCGCCGGGCAATCCCAAGGGCATCAAGTCCTTCGCCGACCTCAACAAGGCCGGGCTGACCGTGATCACCTGCGCCCCGCAGGTGCCGTGCGGCGCGGCGGCGAAGAAGGTCGAGACGGCCACCGGCGTCACGCTCAAGCCGAAGAGCGAGGAGCAGGACGTCAAGCAGGTGCTGAACAAGGTCGCCACCGGCGACGCCGACGCGGGCCTGGTCTACGTCACCGACACCACCTCGGCCGCGGGCAAGGTCGACAAGGTCGACTTCCCCGAGGCGGCCCAGGCGCTCAACAGCTACCCGATCGCCGCGGTCAAGGGCGGCCAGGCCGACCTGGCGCACCAGTTCGAACAGTTCGTCCTCGGGACCGAGGGCAAGAACGAGCTGACGAAGGCCGGGTTCGGTTCTGCGCAGTAGGCGTTCCCCGAGTGGCCGGCCGGGCGCTGCCCCGGCCGGCCACTCGCGCGTTCCGTGGGTGCTCGCCGTCCCCGCGGCGCTCGCGCTGGCGCTGGTCGTGCTGCCCGTCGTCGGCCTGCTGGTCCGCACCGACCTCACGCGGCTGCCGTCGCTGATCGTCACGCCGTCGTCGTGGCACGCGCTGCGGTTGTCGCTGATCACGGCGGCACTGTCCACTCTGGTCTGCGTGCTGCTCGGCGTGCCGCTGGCCGTCGTGCTCGCGCGGGCCCGGTTCCGCGGGGTCCGGCTGCTGCGGTCGATCGTGCTGCTGCCCCTGGTGCTGCCGCCGGTGGTCGGCGGCCTCGCGCTGCTCTACCTGCTCGGCCGCAAGGGTTTCCTCGGCATCCTCATCACGACCCTGACCGGGGAGTCCGTGCCGTTCACGACGACGGCGGTGGTGATCGCGCAGTCGTTCGTCGCGATGCCGTTCCTCGTGGTCAGCCTCGAAGGCGCGCTCCGGAACTCCGGCGACCGCTACGAGCAGGTCGCCGCGACGCTCGGCGCGCGCCCGTGGACCGTCTTCCGCCGGGTCACGCTGCCGCTGCTGTTGCCCGCGCTCGGCTCCGGCGTCGTGCTCAGCTTCGCCCGCGCGCTCGGCGAGTTCGGCGCCACGATCACCTTCGCGGGCAGCCTCGAAGACGTCACCCGCACCCTGCCGCTCGAGGTCTACACGCAGGCCCAGGTGGATGTCGACAGCGCGGTGGCGCTCGCGCTGCTGCTGATCGTCGTGGCGATCGTCGTGATCGCCGTCGCGCGGCCGCGCTCGTGGGAAGGCGGCCTCCGGTGAGCCTCGCCGCCCGGATCGACGCCGTCCGCGGCTCGTTCCACCTCGAAGTGGACCTCGACGTGCCCACCGGGAGCGTGCTGGCGCTCCTCGGCCCGAACGGTTCCGGCAAGTCGACGGTCCTGGGCTGCCTCGCGGGGCTGGTCACGCCGGTGTCGGCGGAGATCACGGTGGCCGGGCGCGCACTGGACGGCGTGCCGCCGCACCGGCGCGGGATCGGGCTGCTGTCCCAGGACGCGCTGCTCTTCCCGCACCTGTCCGCGGTGGACAACGTCGCGTTCTCGCCGCGCTCGACGGGCGCCGGCCGCCACGCCGCGCGGGAGCGGGCCTTCTACTGGCTGGCCGAAGTCGACGCCGTCTCGCTGGCCGACCGGCGGCCGGGGCAGTTGTCCGGCGGGCAGGCCCAGCGCGTCGCGATCGCCAGGGCCCTGGCCGCCGAACCGGACCTGCTGCTGCTCGACGAGCCGTTCGCCGCCCTCGACGTCGACGCCGCGCCCGCGATCCGCGGCCTCCTGCGGCGGGTGCTCAAGACCGGGCCGACGACCGTGCTCGTCACGCACGACCCGCTGGACGCGCTCGCCCTCGCCGACCACGTCGCGGTGATGAACGACGGCCGCGTCGTCGAACGCGGCCCGACCCGCGAGGTGCTTTCCGCACCGCGGACGGCGTTCACCGCGCGGATCGCCGGGCTCAACCTCGTCGCCGGCGTCGCGGTCGCCGAGGGGCTGCGGACGGCGTCCGGCTCAGTGGTGGCGGGTATTCCGGCGGTCGACGTCGTGCGGGGCGAGCCCGCCGTGGCGGTGTTCCCGCCGAACGCCGTCGCCGTCTACCCCCACGACGGCGGCCACCGCGGCAGCCCCCGCAACACCACCGACGCCGTCGTCGCGGCCCTGGAGCCGCACGGGCCGGTGATCCGCGTCCGGGCCGAGGGCGACGGCTGGGCCCACGGCCTCACCGCCGACCTCACCCCGGCCGCCGTCGCCGAGCTCGCCCTCGAGCCCGGCTCGGCGGTGACGCTGTCGGTGAAGGCCGCGACCGTGGTGATCCACCCGGCCGCGGCCTCCTGACTCACCCGTCGTGGTGGTGGCCGCCCGGGTGGACGTGGAACTTCGCCACCTCGGGCGGGTGCACGACGAACGGCCGCATCATGCCCTCGTCCTCGTGGTCGAGGATGTGGCAGTGGAACATGAACTCGCCGGTGCCACCCCCGAACCGCCCGGCGACGCTCACCCACTGGCCGGGGTTCACGATGATCGTGTCCTTCCAGCCCTCCTCGTACTTCTCCAGCGGGACGTCGGTGAAGCCCTTGATCGCCGTCGTCGTCCGCTCCGCGGCCGGGTCGAACGTCGTCGTGAAGCTCCGCCGGAACAGCGCCTGGAACTCCGTCAGGTGGATGTGGATCGGGTGCGCCGGCGGGCGGCCCGCGAGGTGCACCAGGTTCCACACCGCCCACCGGTCGTGGTCGATGAAGATCCCCGTGGTGTCGTCGAAGACCCGGCCGTTCATCCGGAACGTCCGCAGCCCGCCGTTCGGGTCCTGCAGCTCGATGACCCCCTTGCCGCCCGGGTCCGCGTCGACCTCCTGGAGGTCCCACATCTCGGGATGGCCGTCGGCGTTGAGCAGCAACGCGATCCAGACGTGGTCGTGGTCGTCCGGCAGCGTCGAACCGTGCACGAGCCGCTGGTACGACGTCGAGACCTTCTCCGGCAGCTGGAACGGGTCGCGCTTCGCCCGGCCGTCCACCCGGAACTCCATCAGGTCCGGTTCGATCGTGCCCAGCGCCGGGTCGGCGTTGCGCAGCTTGAGCTTCTGCCCCTTGAAGCGGCTGAAGTCGATCAGGACGTCGAACCGCTCGGCCGGGGCGACGGTCAGCCCGCCCGCGGGCAGCTCGGCAGGCGCGGGCAGCAGGCCGCCGTCGGTGCCGATCAGGCGGACGGCCTCGTTGTGCGCCACGTTGTTCTCGTCGACCAGGTTCAGCGTGTAGAACCGTGAGTTGGCCGCGTTGAGCAGCCGGAAGCGGTACCACCGCGCGTCGACGTCGAGGTGCGGCCAGATCACGCCGTTGACCAGGTTGAACGGCCCCGAGAACGGGATCAGCGGCCCGTTCGGCGGCACGTACGGGACCTTGAACAGCAGTTGCCCGGTGAGCGCGCCGGTCGCCGGGTCGGTGTCCAGGTTGCGGTCGGTGATGATCAGCGGGATCTCGTGGTCGCCGTGCGGCAGGCCGAGCGCGTCCTCCTCGTCGTCGCGGATCAGGTACATCCCGGCCAGGCCCGTGTGGACGTTGAAGCGCGTGATCGCCATCGCGTGGTCGTGGTACCAGAGCGGCATCGCCTGCTGGCGGTTCTGGTACTCCGCCAGCTGGGACGTGCCCTTGAGACCCGCGTTGTGCGCCCAGCCGTCGTTGCCCGCGTTGGTGCGCGCGCCGTGGAGGTGGACGACCGTCCACGACGGCAGGTCGGTGACGCCCTCGATGATCGAGTAACCGTCCCGGTCGAGCTCGCGGCCCGGACGGCTGGCCGGCGCGGTGGCGACCGGCCCCTGAACCGCGACGAGCGGAATCTTGCCGTCGATTTCGTTCGACCACGAAATCCGCACCTGTCTGCCGCTGCGCACTTCGATCGTCGGACCCGGGAAATGTCCCGCGTACGTCCACAAAGTACTTTCGGGCAATTGCGAGTGCAGCTTCTGCCGGGTGGCGACCATCGGAATGGTGATCGTTTCCCGGTTGTGCGGCCGCAACACCGGTGGAACCGGCAGCGGGTCGAGGAACTTGGTGAGTCCCCAGTTCGGCTCGGCGGCGGGCGTGGTGGCCGCCGGGCGCTCGATGATTTCCGTCATGTGATTTCCCCCTTCGGTGCGGGGGCAGGAAGAATTGCGCGGCGACGGACGCACCGTCGACGTCGAAAAGTATTCCCCCGAACCCCCTCGGTGACCGGATACGCGACTCCCCTCGCGATAACGGCAATTCCCACTGTAGCCTTTTTCGGCGTGCGCCGCAGGTGTCTCGCGCGCGTGATAGGTTTCGCCCATGAACGAACGCCGGTGGACGTACCTCTCCGACATGGACGGCGTCCTGGTGAAGGAGGAGCACCTCGTCCCGGGGGCCGACGAGTTCCTCGCCGAACTGAAGGCGAACGGCATCGACTTCCTGGTGCTGACGAACAACTCGATCTACACCCCGCGCGACCTGCGGGCCCGGCTGGAGCGCACCGGGCTCGACATCCCGGAGGAGTCGATCTGGACGTCGGCGCTGGCGACCGCGAAGTTCCTCTCGTCGCAGCGGCCGAACGGCTCGGCGTACGTCATCGGCGAAGCGGGCCTCACCACGGCGCTGCACGAGGTCGGCTACGTGCTGACCGAGCGTGACCCGGACTACGTCGTGCTGGGCGAGACCCGCACGTACAGCTTCAGCGCCATCACCCGCGCGATCCGCCTCATCGAAGGCGGCGCGAAGTTCATCGCGACCAACCCCGACGCGACCGGCCCGAGCGTGGAGGGCTCGATGCCGGCCACCGGGTCCGTCGCGGCGCTGATCGAGAAGGCCACCGGGCGCTCGCCGTACTACGTCGGCAAGCCGAACCCGCTGATGATGCGCTCGGCGCTGCGCCGGCTCGGCGCGCACTCGGAGTCGACGCTGATGATCGGCGACCGGATGGACACCGACGTGCATTCGGGCATCGAAGCCGGGTTGCAGACCATCCTGGTGCTCACCGGCATATCCAGCCGGGAGTCGGCCGAACGCTATCCGTATCGGCCGACACTGGTGCTCGACTCGGTCGCCGACCTGATCGGGCGAACCCAGGACCCGTTCGGAGAAGGCTGACCTACGCCGTACCGGAAGCAGGGCTTATCGTCACCGGATGAGCAAGTCCACGTACGTGATCGGCGACGTTCACGGCCACCGTGACGAACTCGCCGACGCCCTGAGAGCCGAGGGCCTGGTCGACGACGAGGACAACTGGTCCGGCGGCGAGGACCAGCTGTGGTTCCTCGGCGACTTCGTCGACCGCGGCCCGGACGGCGTCGGCGCGATCGACCTGGTCATGCGGCTCGAAGGGCAGGCGGCCGAGGCCGGCGGCCAGGTGCAGACCCTGCTGGGCAACCACGAGATCCTCGCGCTGGGGATGTACCACTTCGGCGACGAGCCGGTGCCGTCCGACTTCGGCCCGCGCAGCTTCGCCCGCAGCTGGGAGATCAACGGCGGCCTGCTCTCGGACCAGGACCGCCTGACGCCGGAGCACATCGAGTGGCTGGCCGCGCGCCCGCTGGCCGCGCTCGCCGCCGACCACCTGCTGCTGCACTCGGACACGCTGGAGTACCTCGACTGGGGCTCGTCGATCGAGGAGATCAACGAAGCGGCGGGCGAGATCCTCACGGGTTCGGACATCGAAGCGTGGTGGGATGTGTGGCGCCGCATGACGACCCGGTACGCCTTCCGCGGCCCGGACGGCGAAGAGAACGCCGAGAAGCTGATGGAGGTCCTCGGCGGCTCCCGGATCGTGCACGGGCACAGCGTCATCGCCGACCAGCTGGGGATCCACCCGACCCAGATCGAGGGACCGTTCCTCTACGCGGGCGGCAAGGCGCTGGGCGTCGACGGCGGCCTGTTCGTCGGCGGACCCTGCCTGGTGGTCGAGCTGCCGTACGAGCCGGAGTCCTGATCAGGCGATCTCGACGATCTCCTTGCCGAGCGGCATCAGCGACACCGGGATCAGCTTGAAGTTCGCGACGCCGAGCGGAATGCCGATGATCGTGATGCACAGCCCGATACCGGTGACGATGTGCCCGATCGCCAGCCACCACCCGGCGAAGATGAACCAGATGACGTTGCCGAGGAACGACGCGGTGCCCGCGTCACGCCGGTCGACGACCGTGCGGCCGAACGGCCACAGCGCGTAGTGCGCGATCCGGAACGACGCCAGCCCGAACGGGATGGTGACGACGAAGATGCAGCAGATCACGCCGGCGACCAGGTAGCCCAGCGCCATCCAGAAGCCGCACAGGACGAGCCAGATGAGGTTCAGCAGCGTGCGCATCAGACGTGCAGCTCCCCGCTGACGACCGTGACGGCCTGGCCGGCGAGGTGGACCCGGTCGCCGTCCTGGCGGGTCCGGACGATCCCGCCGCGCGTCGACACCTGCTCGCCGGTCAGCTCGTCCTTCCCCAGCTTCCCGGACCAGTAGGGCGACAGGATGCAGTGCGCCGAGCCGGTGACGGGGTCTTCGTCGATGCCGACGCCGGGCGCGAAGAAGCGGCTGACGTAGTCGACGTCGTCGCCTCTCGCGGTGACCAGCAGCCTGCCGTTCCAGGTGTTCTTGAGCTTCGCGAGGTCCGGTTCGAGCGCCCGGACGGCCTTGGCGTCGGGCAGGACGGCGAAGAGGTTCTCGACGCCGCGCCCGGTGTACTCGATCTCGGCGCCGGGGAGGATTTCGGACAGGTCGTCGCCGGTCTCCCGCGGCGGGTCCGAGGGGAAGTCCAGCTCGACCCAGCCATCCGCGGCCTTGGCACGCAGCTCGCCGCTCTTCGTGGTGTACGTCTGTTCGCCGCCGAGGACGTGGGTGGTCGCGACGGTCGCGTGGCCGCACAGCGCGACCTCGACCTCGGGCGTGAACCACCTGAGCGACTTCGGGCCGTCCTGGGACGTGACGACGAAGGCGGTCTCGGCGTGCTTCATCTCGGCGGCGACCGCCTGCATCCAGGCGGCGTCGGCGGGCTCGTCCAGCAGGACGACCCCCGCGGAGTTCCCGGCGAAGGCCCGGTCGGTGAAGGCGTCGACGATGAAGAAGCGCATGCCACCAATGTAACCGCGGCCCGCGCCGCCGATCTTGATCGGCGCGGGATTTAGGGGATGCCCCCTAGGACGTCTCACCGATGGTCGGCCGCATGATCTTCTCGCCGTCGGGTCCCTCGTCCGGCTTGAGGTCGAAGACGTCGTCGTCGACGCCGTACTTGTTCTTGTGCTCCTGGTCGTCTTCCTTCTTCTTGCCGGCCCCGGCGGCGCCCGCGGCCCCGGCACCACCGGCCTTGCCCTTGGCCGCCGCGGCGGCGGTGGCACCGCGTTCGAGACGTTCGCCCGGTGCCTTGCCCGTGCTCTTCCCGGTGGCCTTGCCGCCTTCGCCCGGCGTCTCCTTCGGCGTGCCGCCGGCGCTGCCGGACACGCGGGAACCGGCGAACCCGGTCCCGGCCCGGCCGGACCCGATGCCGGGCTTGCCGCGCGTGGTGTCCCCGCTGCCGCTTCCGCCGCCGACGCCCGGGTTGCCGGTCATGGCGAGCCCGTCGGGAGTGAGGCGGCTGAACCCGCTCGCCGCCGGTGCGGCGCGGAAGTTCGTGTTGCCGCTGAAGGTGCCGGTCCCGCTCGTGGTGCCGGGCGGAACGTACGGCGGCGTCGTCCCGGGCGGTGTCGTTCCCGGCGGGGTGGCCCCACCGGGGACGAAGGTGCCGCTCGTGCCGCCCGGCCCGGTGGTCCCGCCGGCGGCCGCGGTGCCGCCGAGGCCGGTGGTGCCCGTGCCGCCGCTGCCGTGGAACCCGGACGCGGAGGTGGAGTCACCCTGCCCGAGCTGCGGCGGCGGGGCGTAGGTGGGCTGGGAGCCGGCGGTCTCGTGGTAGGTCGAGTCGAGGTTGTGGAGGACCTGCACGGCCTGCTGGTGCGCGGCGTCGGCCTGCTGCTGCTTGGCCTGGATGCCGTCCATGGTGCCGCTCATGCCGATGAGGTCGCCGGATTCGTACTGCCGTCGCGCCTTGTCCAGCTCGGCCTGCTGGTCGAAGCCGGTGGGCTCGGGCATGTTCGTCTTGGCGTAGTGGGCCGCGGCGGACTGCTGGGAGTAGTGGTTGGAGACCAGCTGCATGGCGTTGCCGGTCTGCTCGGTGTGACTGGCGGTGCTTTGGAAGAAGGTGCTCGCCTGGTCGGCCGCGGGTCCCTGCCAGGAGCCGCCCGCCGCCGTGGCGGCGTCGCGGAACTGGTTGGAGGCGTCCGCCAGCCAGTTCCCGTAGACGTTGGCGACGCGGCTGCGATCGTTGATGCCCTCGATGTCGAGGTCCTTGTGGACCATGTCGTACAGCACTTCGTGCGGGCTGTTCGCGTAGTTCTCGCCCGGGGCAGGCGAATCGCCTCGCAGCGTCTGCCCGTCCTGCAAGAGTTTCCCTTGCGCGACCGAGTAGTCCGACGCGGCTTTCTGCGTCAGCTGCTGCGCGTCGCCGTGGCCTTGGAGCTTCTGTGCGGTTTCCGCGTAGTAGTCACCCTCGGATTCGCGATGCTGCGCCCGGTGCGGCTGACTCATGGCTGGACTCCGTCTCAGTTCTTCGGCAGTAGTGGCTCGACCTTCGCGGCGATGTCTTCGACCTGCGTACAGGCGGTCGCGGTGTCCGAGCCGGAACTGACCAGGACCAGCGCCCGCGAGCTGGGCTTCACTTCCAGCCACACGCCGCACTGCCCGGACGAATGCTCCGGTTCACGTTCTTCGACCGCGGGACGCCCGTTCACATTTCCTTCGCTCGCCTGGCTGGGATTGCCGACGTTGTCCCGGTAGTTCTGGCCGGCCTGAAGGGAGAGAATCACATCCACGCCTGGCGTGTCACCGGCTGTCGCCTTCGAAGTGCGACAGCTGTCCTTGGCCCGCGCGACCGTGGGAGTCGCTCGGGGAAAGCCTTGCCCGGTAAGTGCTTGGTCGAGCACGGTGCATTGGTTCAAGCCCGCGAAAGGAGAGGCGCTCGCGCTGTCGGTTCCAGGAGCGGTCGATGCTGCCGCTGACGAGCTGGGGCTCGCCTGCCCTCCTACCTGGCTCGTGCAGGCGGTCAGACTCAGTGCGAGGGTCAGCGCGGCCAATGCGCGCGGAGCACGACGTGCTGTCACTTCCCCTGCAGCCCCTTGTCGAGCTGGGCGAAGGTCATGCTGTGGGCATCCTCGGTCTCGCGGTAGTTCTTGCGGGCGATGACCATTGCCTCGCGGGCCTGCTGAACGCCTTCGCGCATCTTGATGAGGTTGGGGATCAAGGACTCTTCGTCGCCATTGGCGACCTTGACGTTGAAGGCGGCCACGGACTTGGCGTACTCGCTGCCGCCCATGTCGGCTGCGGTCGCCAGGAGGCTGACGTCACCGATCATCCGGTTGTAGCCGTCGATGAAGAAGTCGCAGGCCTTCATGTACGCCTGGAAGCCTTCCTCGTTGACCGCGAACTGGCCGCTTTCCGCGAGTGACTTCAGGTGGCTGCCACCCTCGCTGACCCGCTGCGCCGCGGCCGAATCCACCGGCCCGGCGACGATGCCCGAGAGGAAGTTCGAGCCCGCGTCACCGGCGGCGGCGGGCGGAGGTGTGAAGGACCCCGGTGCGCCGAACTGCGATCCGCCCATGACGCCCTCCCCGTCGTCCGGTGACACCCTGCGTGGTCCTCTCGCACTGTACTAGTGACGAACGAGGGGCGTCAGTGGTTCCCGGGTGCGGCGGAGTTCCTGCCACGCTCGTGGAGCCGGCTTCGCAGGTGAGAACCGTCCGATGGGATGAACCGAACCCGGCTTTCGCCGCCCGGCAGGGCCTCGGTGACCATCAGGAACCGGCCGCCGTCGTTGTCGACGAACGTCGTTGTGCTGATCGGGTGAAGCGCGCCTTGGCCGTGCCGGGCCGACAGCTCGAACGTGCCGTAGCGGTGCAGGGGCCACGCCGAGAACTCGGCCGCCGCCGCGGCGTCCTGGCGGGAGCCGGGGGAGACGAACGCGAGCTCGGCCAGCGGCACCGGCGGGTAGCTCGGCAGCATCCCGACCACGAGGTCGACCAGCCGGTCCGGGCGGGCCTGCGCGAAAAGGATCTCCTCGCCGGCCAGCTCGGAAAACACGCCGAGGCCGTGGCCGATGGCCGCCCGGTAGAAGACCTGCCGGTTTTCGGCGATCTCGGCCGCCCGGACGATGATGAGCACTTCGGGCTGCGTCCACGCCCTGAGCGTCTGCTCGACCTCGACGTCCAGCTTGTCCGGAGTCGCCAGCCCGCGCGCCCGCATCGATTCCCACGACTCCGCCGCGATGCGGTCGTGCTCCTCCACGGTGCGTCCCGGGCTGCGGATCTCGAACGGGTGCCAGTTCGCCGGAAGACCGGCCCGCCGGACCGCGACGTCGACCTCGGCCAGGCCCAGTGAGAATTCCTCCGGCACGTCCCCGAGCGTAGCGGAACCACCACCCGGCGCCCGGCTGTCGATGATTCGGCGAAATCTTCGTGGCGGCGGAAACCTTTTCGGAAGCAGCGGCAACTTGCGGGCAGAACCGAGGACGTCAAGGAGAGCTGCGATGAGTGAGACCGGGTCCGCCAGGCCGCGGATACGCCGACGCTGGGTGGTGATCGCCCTGGCGTTGGCCGTGCCGGCGCTGGTCGTTCCGTACCTGCTGCTGACGCGCGGCGAGCCGGAGGCGGTGGCGGTGGACACCGCCGCCTACTACCAGTTCGTCTCCGTGCGCAGCGGCAACGCGCTGGACGTGGCCGGTGCGGACCACGCGGACGGCGTCCGGATCCAGGAGGAGAAGCGCACCGCCGGTGCCGCGAGCCAGCAGTGGCAGGTGAAGCTCGTCGACGGCGGCTTCTGCCAGTTGGTCAACCACAACAGCGGGAAGGTGCTGGGCGTACGGAAAGCCGGCACCGGGCCGGCCGACGTCGAACAGCAAACGGACACCGGCGCCGCCGACCAGCAGTGGAAGCTGACCGATGCCGGACACGGCGCGGTGAAGATCGTCTCGCGCGGCAGCGGCTTGGTCCTCGGCGTGCACAACGGCGGCGACACCGCCATCGTCCCGTCCGCCGACACGGGCGGCTCCGACCAGCAGTGGACGCTGGCCAAGACGGCCACCCCCGCCAAGCCCTCGGCTCCCACCCGGCCCACCGCGTCCCAGCCTTCCTCCAGCGCGTCCGCCACGCCGCCGGCGACGCCGGCCGGTGCGGGGGGGCTACAGCTGGCGCAACGTCCAAATCGCCGGTGGCGGCTTCGTCACCGGCTTCGTCTTCAACCCCAGCCGCAAGGGCCTGCTGTACGCGCGCACCGACATGGGTGGCGCCTACCGCTGGGACGGCGGCGCCGGTCAATGGGTCCCGCTGACGGACTGGGCCGCGGACTGGAACCTGTACGGCATCGAGAGCGTGGCGACCGACCCGGCCGATCCCGATCGCCTGTACCTCGCGACCGGCACCTACACCAACGACTGGGCCGGTAACGGCGCGATCCTGCGCTCCACCGACCAGGGACGAACGTTCCAGCGCACCGACCTGCCGTTCAAGCTGGGCAGCAACGAGGACGGCCGGTCCATGGGCGAACGGCTCGCGATCGATCCCGCCGACCACCGGACGCTGTACCTGGGCACGCGCGAGAACGGGCTGTGGCGCAGCACCGACTTCGGCGTGACGTGGAACCAGGTTCCCGGCTTCCCCGTCACCGACGGCGCGAGCAGCGGCGTCGGCCTGTCCTTCGTGACCTTCGGCCCGGCCGGGAGCAGGACGATCTACGTCGGTGCCGCCGACAAGACCACCTCGCTGTACCGCTCCACCGACGGCGGCGCCGGCTGGCAGGCCGTGCCCGGCCAGCACACCGGGCAATTGCCCCAGCACGGCGTCCTGTCCGGAGACGGTTCGCTGTACGTGAGCTACACCGACGTCCCGGGCCCGAACGGCGTGAAAGCCGGTTCGGTGTGGAAATACACGCCGTCCACCGGGGCCTGGAAGGACGTCTCGCCGGTTTCCGGCGACGGGTTCGGCTTCGCCGGGCTGGCGGTGGACCCGCAGCACCCGGCCACGGTGATGGTCACCACCCTCGACCGCTGGTGGCCCTCGGACGAGCTGTACCGCTCCACCGACGGCGGGGCCACCTGGAAAGCCCTGGGTGCCACGTCGGTCCGGGACGCCTCCGGCGCACCGTACGTCGGCACCGGCATCGGTCACTGGATGGGCGCGCTGGCCCTCGACCCCTTCGATTCGGGCCACGTCCTGTACGGCACCGGATCGGGCCTGTGGGCGAGCAACGACGTGACCGCGGCCGACCGTGGCGGCGCCACGCACTGGACCGTCCCCGCCAAGGGCCTGGAGGAGACCGCGGTGCTCGGCCTGGTCGCGCCGCCCGGCGGCAAGCTGGTCAGCGCACTCGGCGACGTCGGCGGGTTCCGCCACGACGACCTGGACAAGGTGCCGGCCGCGGCGTCGTCCGGACCGCGCTTCAGCAACACCACCGGCATCGACTTCGCCCAGGCCAAGCCGGACGTCGTCGTCCGCGTCGGCTACAGCGACCAGGCACGCGGCGCCTACTCCACCGACGGCGGTGCCACCTGGCGGCCGTTCTCCGGGTCTCCGGTGAGCGCCGCGGGCGGCGGCAGCGTGGCGATCTCGGCCGACGGCGCCACCGTGGTGTGGACCGCGGCCGGGCAGGTGCCCGCCGTCTCCACCGACCGCGGCGCGACCTGGACGGCGTCGGCCGGCCTGCCCAAGGGCACGGCCGTGGTGGCCGACCGCGCCGCCGCCGGCACCTTCTACGCGCTCAGCGGGGGCACCTTGTTCGCCAGCACCGACGGCGGCCGGAGCTTCACCGCTCGCGCCGGCGGTCTTCCCGGCGGGCACCTCGAGGCGGTTCCGGGCCTCACCGGGGATCTGTGGATCGCGGACGGCGGGGGGCTCTGGCACTCCACCGACGGCGGCGCGGGCTTCCGCAGGCTGGATGGTGTCCAGGCGGCCGGCGCCGTCGGCTTCGGCAAGTCCGCCCCCGGTGCCAGCTACCCCGCGGTCTACCTCGTCGGCACGGTGAACGGCGTCACCGGCATCTTCCGCTCGGCCGACGGCGGCGGCGCCTGGAAGCGGATCAACGACGACCGGCACCAGTACGGCGGGGGCGCGGGCTCCGGCGTCATCACCGGTGACCCGGACGTGTACGGGCGGGTCTACGTCGGCACGAACGGCCGCGGCGTGCTGTACGGCGAGCCCGCCTGACCTGCGGCCGGGCCGGCGTTCGCGCCGGCCCGGCCGCAGGTCGCCACTGGTAGGTTGCCGCCTTGGACGGGGGCATGAGCAGGAAGCGGGCAGCCAGGACACATGCTCCTCGATGACACGTCGGCGGAGTTCCACGACTTCTTCGAACGGCACTACGCCGGGCTGGCCCGGTTCTCCTTCCTGCTGACCGGGGAAGCGGATGCCGCCGACGACCTCGCCGCCGACGCGCTGATCGCCCTGTGGCAGCGCTGGGACCGGCTGCGCGGAGCCGAGCACCCGCTGGCGTACGCCCGTGGTGTGGTCGCGAACCTGGCACGGGAACGGGTCCGCAGCGCGACACGCGAGCGCCGCCGGATCGCCCTGTTCTGGTCGCCGGGTTCGCAGCCGGAGCGGAGTTCCGACGTGGCCGCCGTGGTGGACGTGCGGGTGGCACTGGACCGGTTGCCCTTCGGGAAGCGGGCCTGCGTCATCCTCCGGCACGCCTTCGACCTGTCGGAGAAGGACACCGCGCGGGCGCTGGGCATCTCGGTCGGCGCGGTGAAGAGCCAGACCTCGAAGGGACTGGCCGAGCTGGAACGCCTGCTCGGTGGACGAGCGGCCGGGGACCTGGCGGCGGAGAGGAGGAGCCGGTGAACGAGGACATCGGCAGGCGGCTGCGCGAGGCCGCCGAGGCACACCAGCCCGACCGCGACCGGATGCTGGCCCGCGTGCACCGCGGCATGGGCGGCACCGCCGTCCCGCGGCGGCCGGGCATCGCGAGGTCATGGCCCAAAGTGGTGCTCGCGGGCTCCGCCGCGGCGGGCATCCTGGCCGTCGCCGGTCTCGCCGTCGCCGGAAGCGGCCAGACCGCGCCGGCACGCCCGGACGGCGAGATCACGCTCACCGTCCCGACCACGAGCGCCACGCCACCCTCGAGCTCCACCGGTGGCTCGGCTCCGCCGCCCGCGCCGGGCCACCCCGGCCGGACGACCACAGCCCGGCCGTCGCCGAGCAGCACCGACCAGGCCGCACCGGCCGGCAGCCGGGTCTCGGACGGGCCGTTGTCGGCGCAGGGCTCCATCGATCCGCACAGCACTGTCTACTGGGCCCAGGGCAACCTCACGCTCGACGTCGCCCAGCCGCTGACCGCGCTCACGGTCGAAGTGCGCGTCGCGCAGACCGGTGGCGTGCAGAGCACCGGCCAGTGGCAGACCGGGCCCGCCGACGACTTCACCGTCACCGCGCAGGAGAGTGACGGCGTCGTGGTCTACCGCTGGGAGCTCAAGCCGGGCCGAACCGTGCCGGCCGCGCAGCAGTTCTTCGCCGTCCAGTACAACCACATCGCCGGCACGCGGGACGCCGGTTCCGACAGCTACGCGGTGCAAGCGACGTCCGCCGGCGGCTCACACGCGCTCCAAGGCCGCTTCAGCCGGGCGAAGTGAGACTCCGAGCAGTCGCCACGAGCGGGTTCGCTTCCTAGACTCGGCGAGTCACCGTCGACTTCAGGAGGCACCATGCCTGACGCGCCCGCCCGGCCGAGTTACGCCTCGGGGATTTCGGAGGTCCCGCTGCTCGGGGACACGATCGGCGACAACTTCGACCGGACGGTGGCCGCGTTCGGGGACCGGGACGCGCTGGTGGACCGGGCCGGCGGCGGGCGGTGGACCTACCGGGAGCTGGCGGGCGAGGTGAACACGCTCGCGCTCGGGCTGGTCGCGCAGGGCATCGGCAAGGGCGACCGGGTGGGGATCTGGTCGCCGAACCGGGCGGAGTGGACCTTCCTCCAGTACGCGACGGCGAAGATCGGCGCGATCCTGGTCAACATCAACCCCGCCTACCGGTCGCACGAACTGGAGTACGTGCTCAACCAGGCCGGGATCCGGCTGCTGGTGGCGTCGGACGAGTTCAAGACCTCCGACTACCCCGCGATGGTCGAAGAAGTGCGCGAGAAGTGCGCGCGGCTGGAGCACGTCGTGGTGCTCGGCGGCGAGAGCTGGCGGGAGCTGATGGACGCCGGACGGCGCGGGGACCCCGCCCGGCTCGCGCACCTGCAGGCCGGGCTGTCGGCCGACGACCCGATCAACATCCAGTACACGTCCGGGACCACGGGCTTCCCCAAGGGCGCCACGCTGAGCCACCACAACATCCTCAACAACGGCTACTTCGTCGGCGAGCTCTGCAACTACACCGAAGAAGACAAGGTGTGCATCCCCGTGCCCTTCTACCACTGCTTCGGCATGGTGATGGGCAACCTGGCCTGCACCAGCCACGGCGCGTGCATGGTCATCCCGGCTCCGGCGTTCGACCCGCGCGCGACGCTCGAAGCCGTCGCCGCCGAGCGGTGCACGTCGCTCTACGGCGTGCCGACGATGTTCATCGCCGAGCTCAACCACCCCGACTTCGGCGAGTTCGACCTGTCGTCGCTGCGCACCGGGATCATGGCGGGCTCGCCCTGCCCGGTCGAGGTGATGAAGCAGGTCATCGACCGGATGGGGATGAGCGAGGTGTCCATCTGCTACGGCATGACCGAGACGTCCCCGGTGTCGACGCAGACGCGCGCCGACGACTCGGTCGAGCGTCGCGTGTCGACGGTCGGGCGGGTCGGGCCGCACCTGGAGGTCAAGGTCGTCGACCCCGAATCCGGCCTGACGGTCCCGCGCGGCGAGCCGGGCGAGCTGTGCACGCGCGGGTACTCGGTGATGCTCGGGTACTGGGAACAACCGGACAAGACGGCCGAAGCGATCGATGCCGCCCGCTGGATGCACACCGGCGACCTGGCGGTCATGGACGGCGACGGGTACGTCAACATCACCGGCCGCATCAAGGACATGGTCATCCGCGGCGGCGAGAACCTCTACCCGCGCGAGATCGAGGAGTTCCTCTACACCCACCCGGACATCCTCGACGCGCAGGTCATCGGCGTCCCCGACGAGAAGTACGGCGAAGAGCTGATGGCCTGGGTCCGGATGCGTGAAGGCGCTTCGCCGTTGACGGCCGAAAAAGTGCGCGAGTTCTGCAGCGGCAAGCTGGCGCACTACAAGATCCCGAGGTACGTCCACGTCGTCGACGAGTTCCCGATGACGGTGACCGGCAAGGTGCGCAAGGTCGAGATGCGCGAGAAGTCGATCACCCTGCTCGGCCTGGAGAAAGCAGCCGGGACCAAGCACGCCTGAACCGGCGTGTCAGCCGACCGCGGCGGCGGCTTCCGCGATCGCTTTGGCGTCTTCCTCGCCGAACGTCTCCTCGAGGTGCTCGGGCGAGTAGTCGAGGTCGATCTGCTCGACCGGCATCCCGCGTGCCGACTCGATCGCGCCCAGTCGGCGCTGCGCCCGGTCCGCCGCGTACTGGACGATCTCCTGCGGGTCGTTGTCGAACGGCAGTTCCTCGAACTGGTCCTGCACCCACTGGATCATGTTGAGCGCGTGCGGCAGCAGCTCGCCCATCCGCTGCTGCACGGCGTCCCACAGCGAGTCGTCCGCGGCGACGTGCCGCCGGCAGGTGAACGTGCCCCAGGCCATGTGGCGGCGCTCGTCGTCGCCGATGCGGCGGACCAGTTCCTGCATGCCCGGCAGGATGTCGTGCTGGGTGCAGATCAGCTGCCACGAGTAGTAGCCGGTCAGCGCGAGGCTGCCCTCGATGACGTGGTTGTACGTCACGCTCGCGCGGATCTGGTTGAGCGGGCTGGGATCGTCCTCCAGCGCCCGCAGCGACTGCGGGAGCTCTTCGTAGAACAGCTTGCGGTAGTGGGGGTTCTCGGCGACGTACGGGTGGAGGTCGTCGGTCAGCCCGACCGCGTCCATCCAGCGCCGGAACACTTCCGTGTGCTTGGCTTCCTCGAAGCAGAACTGGGTGAGGTACATCTCGTCGCCGAACCGGCCGGTCGCCGACATCGCCCGCATGAACGGCTGGATGTCCTCGGTGACCGCCTCTTCGCCGGCGATGAACTGCGCGACGAGGTACGTCGTGCTTCGCTGCTGCTCCGGGTTGAGCTTGTCCCAGCCTTCGCGTTCGTGGCTGAAGTCGATGTCGGCCGGGTTCCAGAACTTCTTGTTGCCCTTGGCGAACAGCCGCAGCGGGAAGGAGTCCCAGTTCAGCCCGCCCTTGCGCAGCGAGGAAAAACCGGTCCGGAGCTCCGGGAGCGTGTCGGTCATCGGTTCACTCCATTGTGGACGAATTGGCGGATGGCGGGTTCCATGACCGCGGTGACGGCGTCCGCCGCCTCCGCCGCCGAGTGCGTCGGGAGGACCAGGTGCGACAGCGAAAGCCGCACGACGGTCTCCGCGAGCAGGGCGGCCGCCTCGGCGGGCAGCCGGGGTTCGAACTCCAGGTACTGCTCGGCGGCGAGGTCCGTGGCCGCGCTGAGGATCGGCTCGCCCTTGGTCGTGAGCAGCGGCAGCAGGTCCTCGGCGGCTTCCGTGCCGAGCGCCGCCGCGACCAGGCGGTTCTCCCGCGCGTGCTCGATCGTGTAGACGACGGCGTGGTGGATGCCCGCCAGGAGCCCGTCCGCCGTTTGGAACCGCTGCCGGATCCCGTCGAGGAACTCCGACGCGGTGCGCAGCGCCACCGCCTGGGTCAGCGCCGCCTTGTTCCCGAACTCGTTGTAGACCGTCTGCCTGCTCACGCCGGCCCTGGCCGCGACGTCGGCCATCCGCAGGCCCGCGTGACCCCGGTCCGGCAGCAGGTCGGCGGCGGCGTCGAGCAGGGCTTCCCGGAGGGACGCCTTGGTCCGGTCAGTGAAGCTGGTCACACCCTCACCTTGACACAGATCGCGCCGCTGTCAAGGCGCTGTACATGATCGGTTTGGGTGTAAAACTGTCGGTGGTGGCCAGTAGCGTGTGGGTTGTGGGCATCACGGTGGGGTTTGACCTCGACATGACACTGATCGACGCGCGGCCGGGCATGGCCGCGGCGATGAACGCGCTCGGCGTCGAATCCGGCTTGCCGCTGGACGGCGACGCGTTCGCGGCCAACCTCGGGCCGCCGCTCGACGACATCCTGCGCGGCTTCGAAGCGCCTGAGGAACGCATCCCCGGGCTCGTCGACCGGTTCCGCGCGATGTACCCCGAGGTGGTCGTGCCGAGCACGGTCGCGCTGCCGGGCGCGGTCGAGTCCCTCCGCGCGGTGCGGGCCGCGGGCGGGCGCACGCTGGTCGTCACCGGGAAGTACGGGCCCAACGCGCAGCTGCACGTGGACGCGCTCGGGCTGGACGTCGACGAGGTCGTCGGCGAGCTGTGGTCGACGCAGAAGGCCGAGGCGCTCCTGGCGCACGACGCCCGGGTGTATGTCGGAGATCACGCCGGCGACATCCGCGGTGCCCTCGCGGCCGGGGCGATCCCGGTCGGCGTCACCACCGGGCCGTGCGACCGCACGCTCCTGCTGAGCGAAGGAGCGGAGGTGGTGTTCGAGTCGCTGACGGAGTTCCCGGAGTGGTTCGAGAAGACGTTCGCGGCGGTCGCCTAGTTCTTGGCCCGCGCTTCCAGGACCAGCGCGATCAAGCCCAGCAGCAGGCCCAGCGGCGTGATGACACCGGCGGCGACGGACAGCCAGATCGGCAGGTTCTCCAGCCCGGCGGCGAACATGATGAACACCGCCAGCACGGCGATCATGCCGAGGCCGAACAACCCGATGCCGACGCGCATCAGGAACGGTTTGCCGGGAGCGGCCACGCCGGCCTCCTTCGTCCTCGTCTTCATGACGCAAGAGGGTATCCGCCGGTATCGACTTCTCCCCAGGGCCTGTGGCGAGATACCCTTTCAGGAGCGCGCCCTGGGTACGCCCCGGGCGCGTTCGTCGTGAGCGGACAGCAGAAAGACTGGTGAGGGAAGTGCCGACCGGCAAGGTCAAGTGGTACGACGCGGAGAAGGGGTTCGGGTTCGTCACGCAGGACGGTGGCGCCGACGTCTACATTCGCAAGGCCGCGCTGCCGCAGGGCGTCGAGGGGCTCAAGGCCGGACAACGGCTCGAGTTCGGCGTCGCCGACGGCCGCCGCGGGCCCCAGGCCCTCTCCGTCCGGCTGCTCGACCCGCCGCCGTCCGTGGCCGAGGCGCGCCGCCGCCCCGCCGAGGAGCTGCACGGCCTGATCGAGGACATGATCAAGCTGCTGGAGCTCAAGGTGCAGCCGGACCTGCGGCGCAACCGCTACCCGGACCGCAAGCACACCAAGCAGATCGCCGAGATCATGCGCGCCGTCGCCCGGGACATCGACCCCTAAAGCGGGACCCCTAAGCCTCGAGCCGCAGGCCCCAGACGTCGCTGGGCAGCAGGCCGGACTCGCCGGTGTCCGCGTTGAGCACGGCCGTGTACTTTTGCACGTCCACCGCCGAGATGCGGTCGGCGGGCGTCGGCGGCGTGACCGTGTAGGCGTAGCGGTCCAGCGATGTGAACGGGATCGGGTCGCTCTGCTTGTACTCGCCCCGCGGGGTGACGTACTCGTAGACGATCTGCCACGGCGCGTCGGCGACCTCGCCGGGCACCGAGATCTGGACCGGCTTGCCCGGGCGGACCTTCAGCGTCTGCGTCGTGCCCTTCGCGCTGCACGGCTGCGCGAGCTTCTGCGAGTAGTCGCACGTGAGCACCGGCGTCGTGTTGATCGTGTGGCCGTCGGCGTAGAAGGTGACCTCGGCCGGGCCGGGCGCCGAGCAGCCGGCCACCGCGAACCCACCGGCCGCAAGCAGGGCCACCACCCGGGAACGTCGCATGGGCCGGAGCCTACCGGCGGGGCGCCGCGTCCCCGGGCAGGCCCTGGGCCGGGAAGCTGCCGGTCGGCTCGGGGCGCAGCGGCCGGTCGCCGCCGAGTCCCGGCACGAGCGAGCCCCCGCGCTGGACCAGGTACGTCTGCGCACACCCGATGGCCAGCACGATCGTGATCACCAGGAAGCCGATCCAGTACGTCGGCGGCAGCAGCAGGCCGACCGCCCCGCCGAGGCACCAGGCCAGCTGCAGCACGGTTTCCGAGCGGCCGAACGCGGACGCGCGCGACTCCTCGGGCAGGTCTTCCTGGATGACGGCGTCGAGGCTGATCTTCGCCAGCGCGCTGGCGGTGGCGCCGATCAGGCCGACGATCGCGGCCGTGGCCAGGCCGGGCAGCACGGTCGCGACCAGCGCGGCCAGCACGCAGCCCGCCACACACCCGACGATCACCTGGTCGGGGCTGCCGAAGTGCAGGCGCGAGCCCAGCGCGTTGCCGAGGAACCCGCCGGCGCCCGCCGCGACGCCGATGACGCCGAGCAGCAGCAGCTGCATGAACGGCGTCTGCCCGCTGCCCTCGGTCTGCGCCTTGACCGCGAACGCGGCGAACATCATGAGGAACCCGGTGAGCACGCGCACCGAGCCGTTGCCCCACAGCGCGACGACGATGTGGCGGCCCATCGGCTGGCGCCGCTTCTTCTCCTTCGGGTGGGCCCACAGCGACGTCGGGACCTCGCCCTCGGTCGCCTCCACCCACGCCGGGATCCGCATCGACTGCACGGCGGCGGCGACGCAGATCAGCGCCGTGAACCACAGCGCGCCCGCCGAGCCGGTGATCGCGTTGACGCCGCTGGCCAGCGCGCCGAACACGCCGGCGGCGACCAGCCCGAACGTCGTGAGCCGGGCGTTGGTCTTGGAGAGCGTGATCTCCGACGGCAGCACCCGGGGCGTCACCGCGGCCTTGAGCACGGTGAACGACTTCGACAGCACCATCATCCCGAGCGCGGCCGGGTAGAGCAGCCAGTCGTCGAAGTGCAGCGCCATCACGACGGCCATCAGCCCCTGGCCGATCGAAGACGCGCACATCGCCAGCCGCCTGCCGCGCTGCACCTTGTCGAGCGCGGGCCCGATCACCGGCGCGACCAGCGCGAACGGCGCGATCGTGATGAGCAGGTAGAGCGCCACCTTGCCCTTGCTCTCGCCGCTGGTCGCGGCGAAGAAGAGGGTGTTGGCCAGCGCGATCGCCATCGCCGCGTCGCTGGCGTAGTTCAGCATCACGGCGTAGGTCAGCGAGGTGAGGCCGGACTTCTCGGCGCCGTCGGCCTTCGTCGCGCGCTGGAAGGCGTCGACGGCCTGGCCGGTCAGCTGACGGCTGCGCATCGCGGCCACCCGCGTGACGGTGATCTTCTTCGGCATCTTCGGCGTGCCACCCGGCGTCCGCGGTTCCTCCCGCGGCGGCTCGGGCTCCGGCGGACGCGGTTCGCCCGCGTAGCCGCCGGTGTCGTAGTGCTCGTATTCGCCGCTGCCGGGATGGCGTTCGCCCTGGTAGAAGCCGGGTGGCTCCCGGCGGACGGGCTCGGTGCGGTGCGGGTCGTACGGCCGTGCCCCGCGCGGGGGCGGCGGACGGTGCCCCCGCGGCGTGGCGGCGGTCGGGGCCTCGTTCGCGTTCGGCCCGGCTTCTTCGCGGTAACCACCGCGCGGGACAGGCCGTTCGACGCGGGTCGGGGGAGGCGCGCTGTGGTGCTCGACGCGGGTGTGCTCGGCGCGGGGTGGCGCGGCGGCCTCCCGCCACGGCTTGGCCTGCGTCGCGCCGGGCTCCGGGGTCCAGCGCCGCTTGGACTTCCGGCCGCGCGGCTGCCCCGGCGGAGTGCCGTCGGAGCGGGAGCCGAAGAGTGCCACGTCTCAATCCTGCCTTACCGGGGGCCGGTTCCGCCTGCTCATCCGTGCTTTCACGCCGGTACCGGGACAAACCTCACCCGGAACGTGACCGGCCACTGCTTCCCCGTGAGGAGGAAGTCGCCGGTTCCGGGGATCGCGGCGATACCGTTGAGCACGTCTTCGGCGCCCGTCGCGTTCACTTGGGCACGCAGCTGACCAGCGTCGATGGTCCCGGTGACGCGTCCGGTCGCGGCGTCGACGCGCAGGATGGTGTCGGTGTGCCAAACGTTTGCGTAGACGTCGCCGCCGACGCACTCGAGCTCGTTGAGCTGGTCGCGGCCGACGTCGACGCCGCCGGTGGCGGCGAAGGTCTTCGGGTCGCGGAAGGTGAGCCGCGAGGAGCCGTTGCTCATCACCAGCCGTCCGCCGTCCTGGTGGCACAGGCCCCAGCCTTCGCCCTGGTAGGGCACGCGGCGGAGCTCGGCGAGGGTCTTCGAGTCGCGTTCGATGGCGAAGCCGTCCTGCCAGGTGAGCTGCCAGAGCGTCGGCCCGAGCACGGTGACGCCCTCGCCGAAGACCGGCGAGGGCAGCGTGGCCCTCGTCGTCGGCGGTCCGCCGGCGGGGCCCGCGGTGAGCGTCGACTGCCCGGCGAGCCCGGTGCTTTCGTAGAGGGTGTCGCCGGCGAACTCGAGGCCTTCGGTGAACGCGGCGGGGTCGTGGGGCAGGGTCGAGAGCACCTGGACGGTGAGGCGTTCGGGGCCTGGTTCCTGCGCGGGCGCCCCGGCGCAGCCGCCGAGCGCGGCGGCCAGCAGCAGCGAGGTGACGATCGGCGTGCGCACGTTGAACAGCCTGGCACGGGCGCCGCGGATGCGTGCGGCACAATTGGCCGCATGACTCTGCTGCTGACCCTGGACGACGGTTCCGTGCAGCGCAAACTCGCCGACGCGGTGGAGTTCGCGCGAGCCGCGGTGCTGGAGAACTCACCCGAGGAGCAGCTCGGCGCACACGTGGGGGTCACCCGCGAGGATGCGGTCACGGCGAGTCACCTGTTCGAGGCCCAGGTGCCCGGCTACGGCGGCTGGCGCTGGTCGGTGACAGTCGCCCTGGCGGGCGACGACGAGCCGGTGACGGTCAGCGAGGTCGTGCTGGTGCCGGGCCCGGACGCGCTGATCGCCCCGCCGTGGGTGCCGTGGGAGCGGCGCGTGCGGGCGGGCGACCTCGGTGTCGGCGACATCTTCCCGACGGACGAGAACGACCCCCGGCTGGCCCCGGCGTACCTCCAGTCGGACGACCCGGCGGTGGAGGAGGTGGCGCACGACGCCGGCCTCGGCCGCATCCACGTGTTGTCCCGCTTCGGCCGCACGGAGGCGGCGACCCGCTGGCACGGCGGCGAGTTCGGACCGCGGTCGGACATGGCGCGCAGCGCACCGGACGTGTGCGGGACGTGCGGGTTCTTCGTGCCGCTGGCGGGTTCGCTGCGCGGGAGGTTCGGAGTGTGCAGCAACGACATCGCCCCGGCGGACGGCCACGTGGTCGACGTGGAGTACGGCTGCGGCGCGCACTCGGAGGTCGAGGTCGAGCTGACGTCCTCGGTCCCGGTGGCGGAGCTGGTGTACGACGACTCGCTGCTGGACTACACGCCGGCCCCGGAGGTGGTCGAGACGGCGGCGGCCGAGCCGGAGACGGGGGTCGCGGAGTCGGATGTCTCACCGGCCGAGGTGGAGCCGGAGATCGAGGTCGAGCTGCTGGTCGAGCCGGTGGAGGCCGAGCCGGTGGAGGCGGAGCCGGTGGAGGTGGAGCCGGAGATCGAGGTCGAGCTGCTGGTCGAGCCGGTGGAGGCCGAGCCGGTGGAGGCTGAGCCGGAGTCGGCGGCGGTGGCTGAGCAGGTCGAGCCGGTGGCGGCGGTTGCTGAGCCGGTGGCGCCTGAGGCTGCTGAGCCGGATGGTTTGGTAGCCGAGCCGCAGGCGGCGGAGGCCGGTGCGGTCGCCGAGCCGCAGACGGTGGAGGCCGACGCGACCGCCGAGCCGGTTGTGGCCGAGGTGCCCGAGCCCGCGGAAGCGGAGCCGACGCAGGCCGAAGTGACCGACTCGCCTGCGCCCTCGGAATCGGCGACCGAGCCTCAGTCGCTCGACGAGCCGGTGCCCGAGGCTGCTCAGGTCGAGGTGGCCGAGTCGCCGGAAGCCTCGGCTTCCGAGGCCGGGGTGCCCGAGCCTGCAGAGGCCGAACCCACTCAGGCCGAGGTGACCGATGCGGTGGCTGAGCCGCAAGCCGAGGCGCCCGAGCCTGCCGAGGCCGAACCGACCGATGCGGTTCCCCCGTCGGCCGACGCCGAGGTGCCCGAGGCTGCCGTCGCCGGCAATGTGGTGACCGGGGCCGAGGATGTGCCCGCCGCGGCTGAGGTGCCCGAGCCCGCCGAGGCCGAGCCCACCCAGGCCGAGGTGAGCGACGCCGTGCCCACCCACGCCGACGAGGCGCAGGCCCGAGTTGACGAAGTGACCGGTGACCAGCGCGACGCCTGAGCCGTCCGTGGCCGATCCCTTCGGCACCGCGCGGCTCCGGGAAGCGACCCTGCGCGCCTGGCAGGACTCGCCCACCCGGCTCATCGAGGACACCAACGTCGAGCGCGACCTGCGCGTCGGCGCCTATCGGGATCGGCTTTTCGTCGAACTCGCCCAGAACGCCGCCGATGCCGCCATGGCCGCCCGCGCTCCCGGGCGCGTTCGCGTGTCCCTTGTGGACTCCGAACTCAGGTTCGCCAACACCGGCGCCCCGCTCGATGCGCGTGGTGTCGCGTCGCTCGCTTCGCTGCGGGCTTCCGGCAAGACCGGTGAGACCGTCGGGCGGTTCGGGGTCGGGTTCGCCGCCGTGCGGACCGTCTCCGATGCACCCCGCGTCGTCTCCACCACCGGTGGTGTCGCCTTCTCCGCCGAGCGCACCCGGCAAGCCGCCGGCATCGACGGGGAAGTTCCCGTCCTGCGGCTTCCGTGGCCCGTGCCCGCCGACCCGCCACCCGGCTTCGACACCGAAGTCCGGCTGCCGCTGCGGGACGATGTCGACGGGCAAACCCTTCTCGACGAACTCGCGCACGACGTCGCCGATCTCCTCCTCGCCCTTCCCTGGCTGGGTGAAGTCGACGTCGACGGTCGCGTGTGGACACGGAAGACCGACGGGAACGTCGTCGAAATCCGGGGCCCGCAAACGGAAACCCGCTGGCTGACCCACCGCGGCGACGTCGTGTGGGCCGTCCCCGTCGGCGCCGACGGCACGCCGGAGCCGCTCGAAGAAGACGTCCTGCACGCGCCGACCCCGACCGACGACGGGCTTTCGCTGCCCGCCCGGCTGCTCGCTTCCGTGCCCGTCGAGCCCTCGCGCCGCCGTGCGCAGCCTGGGCCCGACTTGGCGAAAGCCCTTGAAGGGGCCGCGAAGGAGTACGTCGGGCTCGTCCGGCTGCTGCCGCCGGAGCACCGGTTCGCGCTCGTCCCCGTTCCCGGGTTTCCGAAGTCTACTGTGGACGCGAAGTTGCGTGACGAAGTGCTGACGGGGCTCAGCGCCGAGCCGTGGTTGTCCACTCAGGACGGAAAGGAAGTCGCCGGGCGCCAGGCGAAGGTGCTCGACGTCGATGTCCCCGGTCTGCCCGAACTGCTGGTCGACCTCATACCCGGTCTGCTCAAGGGTTCCGCACCCGCGCAAGCGCTGAAAGCCGTCGCGGTGCAGGTGATCGGCATCGAAGAGGTGCTGGACACGCTCACCGGAGTCACTCGCGACCCGGGCTGGTGGCGCGATGTCTACGCGGCTCTGGCGATCGCCGTCGATTCGCACGCGCTCGCCGCGGAACGGCTGGACGGTCTTCCCGTCCCGCTGTCGGACGGCCGGACGCTGCCGGGTGCCCGGGGGTGCCTGCTCGTCGAAGGATCGGCCGAGCTGCTCGATCTTCTGTCCGATGTGGACATTCCTGGCCTGCGGCTGGTGCACCCCGCCGCGTCGCACCCGCTCCTGGAACGCTTGGGCGCCAAGCACGCCGACGCCCGCGAGCTGCTCAACGCCGACCAGCTGCGTGACGCCGTCGAGCGCAGCGTCGAGGACGTCCGGTCCGGATTGGACGGTACGACGCTCGCCGGTGCGGTGCTGCGCCTGATCGCCGACTGCGGGGACGACGCTCCGAGCTGGGTGGGCGCGCTCGCCCTCCCCGGCACCGACACCTGGCGCCGTGCCGACGAACTCGTCCTGCCGGCGTCGCCGCTGCTGGACATCTTCGACGAAGAGGTCTTCGAGGAAGACGGGGCGATGGACGTCCTCGACGAGGACTTCGCCGAGGACTGGCCGCAGAGCACCCTCGAGGCCGCCGGAGTGCTCGACTCGTTCGCTCTCGTCGTCGACGACGAACCGCACGAGCCCGACCACGACCTGCCCGACGAGGAAACCTGGTGGGACGCGCTGCCGGAGCCGCCGTCGACGCTCGTCGCCGTCCGGGACCTCGACCTCGTCGCCGACGACACGTGGCCCGCGGCGCTGCGGCTGCTCGCCGCGCGACCCGAAACCTGGCACGCCCTGCGTCAACCGCACGGCCACGCGGCCTGGTGGATCGCGCGGTACGCCGTGCTCGGCGGCCTCGCGCCGAACGAATGGCGTCTGCCCGGCACGGACCTGGCCGGGCTCTACGACGAGGTCCCCGATCTCGGCTTGAGCGAGGAACTCCTCAAAGCCGCCGGGGTGCGCGCTGATCTCGTTCTGTCCACAGTGGAGGAGGCCGACGATCTCCTCGGCCGGCTCGCCGATCCGGAACGCACGGTCTCGGCCGGGCTGACGACGCGCGCCTACGACGCCGTCGTCGAGTCCGGGTTCGAGCCGCGTGCGCCGCGAGCCGTCCGGGCGGCGGACGGGTCCGTTGTGGACGACGCGCTGGTCCTCGACGTGCCGTGGGTCGCGGGCGCGCTGGAGCCGGCGGATTACGTGGTCGCCCCCGAGGACCCGGAGCGGCTCGCGGACCTGCTCGACCTTCCGCTCGCGAGCACCGAACCGGCCGAGGTGACCAGCGAAGGCGAGTACGCGCCCTGGGCCGAGCTGCCCGCGCTGAAGCTCGTCGCGGACCAGCTCGGCATCCGGCTGCCCGAGGGCGGCGTCCTGGTGCACGACCCGCTCACCGTGCGGATCCAGGGCGCCGAACACGACGTCCAGTGGTGGTCCGACGACCGGCTGCACGCGGCCGACACGTCGGAAGGCCTGGCGCGTGCCTTCGCCTGGGCGACCGGGCGCTGGCCCGACCGGCACCTGATCACGGCACTGCTCGACGACCCGTCGCCGAAGACGCTGCTCGCGTAATCGTCAGAGCCGCTGGGCCGACTTCGACCCGCGACGGGCGGCGGCGCGCTGCCAGGCGATGATCGCCAAGCCGGCGAAGCCGAGCGCGAAACCGGACAGCGCCGTCTGCACCCACAGCCCCGAAGTCGTGAAGAACAGCACCACCAGCGCGACAGCCCAGACCGAGGTGCCTACGATCACCACCGGTGTCAGGTCGGTCAGCCTCTCGGGCAGCTCCGGCGTGTGCCGCAACGAGCCCGTAACCTCCGGTGGATTGATCGGTTCACTCACGTGGTGAAGGGTACTCCGCAGCAGCGACAGAATGGGCAGGGCGAATGGCGGAGCAGGAGACGACCCGCACCGGGACGTCCACACTGGACCGGTTCTTCAAGATCACCGAGCGGGGTTCGACCGTGTCGCGCGAGCTGCGCGGCGGTCTGGTCACCTTCGTCACGATGGCCTACATCGTGGTGCTGAACCCGCTGATCATCGGCAGCTTCTCGGCCGACGACGCGGGCGCGCACAAGGACGTCCTCGGCGGCATCCTCCCGGTGCCGCAGGTCGCGGCCGTGACCGCGCTCGTCGCCGGCGTCATGACCATCCTCATGGGCCTGATCGCGAACTACCCGTTCGCCATCGCCACCGGCCTGGGCATCAACAGCCTGGTCGCGGTCACCATCGCCCCGCAGATGACGTGGCCAGAGGCGATGGGCCTGGTGGTCATCGAGGGCGTGATCATCGTGGCGCTCGTGCTCACCGGGTTCCGGACCGCGGTGTTCCGGGCGGTCCCGGCGTCGCTGAAGTCCGCGATCGCCGTCGGCATCGGCGTGTTCATCTGCCTGATCGGCCTGGTCGACGCCGGGTTCGTGCGCCGGCTCCCGGACGCCGCGCACACCACCGTCCCGGTGGGCCTCGGCATCAACGGCTCGATCGCGTCCTGGCCGACCGCGGTGTTCGTCGTCGGCCTGCTCGTCACCGGCATCCTGGTCGTGCGCAAGGTCAAGGGCGCGATCCTGATCGGCGTGCTGACCTCGACCGTGCTGGCCGTCGTCGTCGAGGCGATCGTCAAGGCCGGGCCGTCACAGGGCACGAACCCGAAGGGCTGGAACCTCGGCTACCCGGCGCTGCCGGACCAGGTGCTCGGCCTGCCCAACCTCTCGCTGGTCGGCGACGTCTCGTTCGGTGCCTGGACGCGGCTGCCGATCATCACCGTGGTGCTGCTGGTGTTCACGCTGGTGCTCGCCGACTTCTTCGACGCGATGGGCACCATGACCGGCCTCGCGAAGGAGGCCGATCTGCTCCCGAAGGACGGCCAGCTGCCCAACGTCGGCAAGGCGCTGTTCGTCGAGGGCCTCGCCGGCGCGGCCGGCGGCTTCGGCTCCGCCAGCTCGAACACGGTTTTCGTCGAGTCGGCGTCGGGCATCGCCGAGGGCGCGCGGACCGGCCTGGCGAACATCGTCACCGGCCTGCTGTTCATCGCCGCGATGTTCCTGACCCCGCTGTACCAGGTCGTGCCGGTCGAGGCGGCCGCGCCCGCGCTGGTCGTCGTCGGCGCGATGCTGATGTCGCAGGTCCGCGACATCGACTTCACCGACTACTCGATCGCGCTGCCGGCGTTCCTGACCATCGTCGTCATGCCGTTCACGTACTCGATCGCGAACGGGATCGGCGCCGGCTTCGTCAGCTACGTCGTCATCCGCGCGGCGACCGGCAAGGCCCGCCAGGTGCACCCGCTGATGTGGGTGATCGCGGTGGCCTTCGTCGCCTACTTCGCGGTCGGGCCGATCCAGGCGGCGTTCAAGTGATCAGCCGGCGCCGCCCACCTGCAGCGCCGCGTCGAGGACGCCCCGGTTGCGCTCGAACTCGGCGGTCGGCGCCTCGAAGCGGATCGTGATGAGGGTGTCGCCGACGCCGAGGCCGACCACCGAAACCCGCCGCGGGCTTCCGCCGCGGGGATCGGTGTAGTCCCACTCGGCGGCGTCGTAACCGGAGATCTGCGCGTGCTCGGCGACCGTGCCGCCGTGGCCGGCGGCCTTCGCCGTGGCGCGGAGGCCCCTCACCGGGTCCTCCTGTGCGAGGGGCACCCGGTCGGTCTCCAGCAGGAGGTCGCCGTGGCGGTAGCTGGCGCGGTCCTTGTCGTGCGTGGCGGCCCAGGTCGCGGGCACGGGGACCGTGATGGAGAAGCCGCCGGACTCGCTGCCCGGCTCGGCCGGGAAGTCGTAGTTCTCCTCGGCTTGCGGGGGCGGTGGCGTCGTGGACGCCAGCACCGGCGAAGGTGGTGGAGGTGGCGGCGCGGCCTTCGGTGCGTCGTCACCGCCGCCGAGCAACTGTGCCACCACTACCGCCAGGACCGCCGCGCCGACCACGGCCGAGCCCACCAGCTTCTTGTTCATCCGACTCCCCAGGTTCTCTCCGGGGAGGACGCGCGGGTGTATTCCAGGTTGCCGGTTGATGAGGATCACCGTGCGTCGGAAGTTTCGTAAGGTATGCTAACTATATGTCCGGCGACACGCACGAACGCTCCTTGGCGAGCCGTCTGCGTCTCGCGGTGGTCCGGCTCAACCGCCGGCTGCGGGCACAGCGCGTCGGGGACGACCTCACGTTGACGCAGGTCGCCGCGCTGTCCACCTTGCACAAGTGCGGTGCGCTGACCCCGGGTCAGCTCGCCGCGAAGGAAGGCGTCCAGCCACCTTCGATGACGAGGGTGATCGCCGCGCTCGAGGAGATGGGGTTCGTCGAGCGGCGCCCGCACCCGACCGATGGCAGGCAAGCCATCGTCGAGTTGTCCGAGAGCGGGCTGGCCTACGTTCGGAAGGCCATTTCCGTCCGGGAGGCGTGGCTGGACCGGCAATTGGCGGAACTCGGCGACGAAGAGCGTGAAGTGCTCTCGAAAGCCGCCGAAATCATCGACAGGATGGCGGGGAACTAACCACGGTGACGGCCACGGGTAGCGAAACGAAGCGTTCCATCGAGACCACTGCTACCCGGGACACGGCCCCACCGCCGTCCTCTTCGCCACCGTCTCCCGCCCGGCGCGGCGGGATGTTCGCCTCCCTGCGGGTCCGCAACTACCGGCTGTTCTTCACCGGCCAGGTCATCTCGAACATCGGCACCTGGATGCAGCGCATCGCCCAGGACTGGCTGGTGTTCACCCTCAGCGGCAACAACCCGATCGCCCTCGGCGTCGCGGTCGCGCTGCAGTTCACGCCGACGCTGTTCCTCTCGCTGTGGGCCGGCGTCCTCGCCGACCGCGTCGACAAGCGGCGGCTGCTGGCCTGGATCCAGGCGGCGTCGTGCGCGCAGGCCGTGGTGCTCGGTGTCCTGGACCTGACCGGGCTCGCCGCGCTGTGGCAGGTCTACGTCCTCTGCTTCACGCTCGGCGTGACGGCGGCACTGGAAGTGCCGACGCGGCAGTCGTTCGTCGCCGAGATGGTGGGCCGCGACCAGGTCGCGAACGCCGTCGCGCTGAACTCGTCGATCTTCAACATGGCGCGGATCGTCGGCCCGGCGATCGCCGGGTTCGCCATCACCTGGATCGGCACCGGCTGGCTGTTCATCGCGAACGCGCTCAGCACGGTCGCGGTGATCACCGGGCTGGTCCTGATGAACCCGGACAAGCTGTTCCGCGTCGCGGCGGTGCCGCGCGAGAAGGGCCAGCTGGCCGAGGGCCTGCGGTACGTCCGCCGCCGCTCGGACCTGATGACGGTGATGGTGCTGGTCCTGTTCGTCAGCACGTTCGGCATCACGTACTTCAGCTCGCTCCCGATCGTCGCGGCGAACGTCTTCCACACCGCGGCCGACGGCTACGGCCTGCTGTCGACGCTGGTCGCGGTGGGCACGTTCACCGGTGCGGTGATGTCGGCCCGCCGCGGGACGAAGGGCAGGCCACGGGTCCGGCTGATGCTGGTGGCGGCCTTCTTCCTCGGCGTGTTCGAGCTGCTCACGGCGTTCATGCCGACGTACCTGACGTTCGGCCTCGCCCTGATCCCGCTCGGCTTCGCCACGATGACGTTCCTCAACACCGCGAACGCGCTGGTGCAGACGTCGGTCAGCCCGGAGATGCGAGGCCGGGTGATGGGTCTGTACGTGCTCGTGCTTATCGGCGGCAACCCGATCGGCGGCCCGATGGTGGGCTGGATGGCTCAGGAGTTCGGGGGGCGGTCGCCGTTCTACATCGGCGGGGCGGTTTCAGCCGTGGCCGCGGTCGTCTGTGCCGTCGTGCTGATCCGGCGGGGCGGGGTTTCTTGGCCGGTGAAGCGCGGGCTCGGGTTGCGGGTGCTCAAGCGGGCCAAGGTCTGACGAAGAGTATCGGTTCGAGTTCACGGCGTGACGGTATCGCCGGGCACCGACAAAAAAGGGCGGTCGGAGGCGTGGACGTCCCTCGGACGAGTGAGATTCGAGTCTCCCTGACCAGCCTCTTGCTTCGCGATATGAGGTTAGGCTAACCTCATGCATGTCCGCTTCGTGGTGGGAGCGGCAGTCAGTTCGGGAACGGACGGAGCCCCGGCCCTGGGAACCCCAGGCCGGGGCTTCGTTCATTTCACGGCAGTGTCGGGCTGAGCGCTCCGCTCGTCAAGGGACTCTCACCTGGCGGAGTCGGCAGCCGCGTCAAGGTCATCCCGAAGTACACGCGGTAGGCCGCGCGGATCGCCTCCGGGCTCGTCAGCAAAACCTCGTTCCGGACGCCGTCGACCGTCTCGATCAGCTTGTCGCCCGACAGCGTCACCCACCCCTGGGATGTCGGGCGGGAGCACGTCAACGAGCGCGTGAAGTGCGATGACGGCGACGTCGCCTGCCACCACGCCATCGGGACGAAGTCCGCCAGCGGGCGCGGGCGGCGCTCCAGGCGGTACTGCGGCTTGCCGTCCATGAGGACGTCGATGTCGCCGTGGGGTGCGTCCAGCAGCAGGAACTCGCCCTCGGGATCGACCTGGGCGTCCACCCCGGACAGGCGCAGCGGGTGCCGGGAGAACCGGCCTAAGCCGACGTCGACCAGCCACTGCTCGTCCAGTGAGACGACGATCGCCGCGTGATCGAGCGGTGGGCCGGGGGTCCCGTCTTCGTGGAACACCTGTGCCGCGCGCAGCGAAGCGTCGTACCCCAGTGCGCGCAGCAGCGCCGCGAACAGGCCGTTCAGCTCGTAGCAGAATCCGCCTCGCCGCCGGCGCACGATCTTGTCGAAGAGGGCGTCCTCGTCCAGCGCGACGTGCTCGCCGAGGTGGATGCTCAGGTTCTCGAAGGGAACCGCGGCCAGGTGGCGTTCCTGCAGGTGACGCAGGGTCGCGAGGCCGGCCGCCGCGGGCCGTGCCACGCCGAGCCGGGTCAGGTACTCGTCGACGTCCATGGGGTCCACTGAAACACCTCGACCGCACTCGAGGTCAAGCTGTTCACCCGCCGACGAAAACGGGGCCCTCCCGGAAGGGAGAGCCCCGTCGAACGCGGAGAAGCTCAGCCGAGCAGCAGGCCGTTGCCGCCCGCGACAGCGTTGTCGAAGCGCTTGCTGATCTCGGCCCAGTTGAAGATGTTCCACAGGGCCTTGACGTAGTCCGGCTTCACGTTCTTGTAGTCCAGGTAGAACGCGTGCTCCCAGACGTCGACCAGCAGGATCGGCACGGTCGGCAGGATCAGGTTGTTGTGGTGGTCGCGCAGCTGCTGGGTGATCAGCGTCTTGCCGATCGGGTCCCAGGAGAGCGCGCCCCAGCCGTTGCCCTGGATCGTGGTCGAGACGGCGGTGAACTGCGCCTTGAACTTGTCGAAGGAGCCGAACGCCTCGTCGATCGCCGCGGCCAGCTCGCCGGTCGGCTTGTCGCCGCCTTCCGGCGACAGGATCTTCCACCACACGACGTGGTTGGCGTGGCCGGCCAGGTTGAAGGCCAGCGTGGTCTCCAGACCGACGATGTTGCCGAAGTCGTTCGCTTCGCGGGCGGCTTCGAGCTTGTCGAGCGTGTCGTTCGCGCCCTTGACGTAGGTCGCGTGGTGCTTGCTGTGGTGCAGCTCGTTGATCTCGCCGGAGATGTGCGGCGCGAGGGCGCCGTAGTCGTAGTCGAGATCGGGCAGCTCGTAGCGGGCCATTGGCCCTCCTTCTGTCTTCGACACAAGTTTCCGGTACCGAACCTAGTAGCACACGCCCCTTCGCGGCGAGTGGGGGCGGGTGGCCGTCACCACTTGGGACGGCGGTCCGTCAGTGGCGTACCCCGGAGGTGCGCCTCCTGAAACCGAGCCTGCAACTTGGACTTAGGTGGAGGTCAACGAGCTGTGACGACGATCATTCACCCCACGCGGACCTCGTCCAGTCGCAAGGCCAGTTCGTCGAAGACGGCGACGTTGCATTCGAACGCCGCCAATGCCTCGTCGATCACCCGCGCACGCTCGTCGTCGTCCCACGGTGCGGTGTCCAGCTTCGCCCGGTAAGCATCACGGAAGCGGGGCGCGCTGCCGATCCCGTCGAAGTGGTAGAAGAGCGCGCCCGCCTCGGCGACGTCGTAGTTCTTCTCGAGCGTCCGCCGGATGACCTGGCCGCCGGCGATGTCGCCGAGGTAGCGCGTGTAGTGGTGGGCGACGTACCCGCCTGCCCACGAAGCCGCTTCGCGGATCCGCGAGACGTACGCCTGCGTGGACGCCAGCGGGGAGATCGTCGAGCGCCAGCCGGGGCCGACGAGGTGGGCGAGGTCGCGCTCGAGGTGGGGCAGCCGCCGCAGCGCGTCGAAGACGAACTCGCCGCCGACCGGGTGGCCGGCCATCGCGTCGCTCGCCGCCTCGATCGCGCCGTAGACGAAGTAGTACTGGATCGCCAGGCGGGTGTAGCCCTCCTGCGTCAGCTCGCCGCCGAGCAGGGCGCGCATGTACGGGGAGTAGTTCGCCCGGTCGTGGACTTCGAGGGTTGACGCCCGCAGCGCCGCCGAGAACGGGCGGGTGTCCGTGGGCACCGACATGGGCAGGCCTCCCGGGGCGATCGTTCTGACACGCTGTCAGAACGATGGTAGGGCAGAACCCGGGCTCAGGCCACCGACGCCCCGACCGCCCGCAGCACGAACCGCACCGCCGCCTCGACGACGTCGTCCAGCCGGTCGGCGGACCCGTCGACCAGTGCGCGGTTGCCCAGCGCCGCGGTGATCATCGGGATGAGGACGTCCGGGTCCTCGGCGGGCCAGCGGCCGAGGTCGGCGCCGTCGGCGAGGATCGCGCGCAACCGGCCGGTGATCGGGTCGGCGTGCGCGCTGATCCGCCGGTACGCCGCAGGCGCCAGCGCGGACGCGAGCGCCGTGCCCGGCGGCATGTGGTACTCGGCCAGCACGCGCAGCTGCAGCCGGACGAACGTGGCCAGCCGGTCGACCGGATCGGCCTGGGCCTCGACGGCTTCGGTCAGCCGCGTGACGTACCGCGCGGCTTCGTCCTCGACGAAGGCGACGAGCAGGCTTTCCTTGTCGGGGAAGTGGTTGTAGAGCGCGGTCCGGCCCACACCGGCCGCCGACGCGACGCCGGCGAGCGTGATCGCGTCGAAGCCGCGCTCGTAGAGCTGCGCGCGCAGGACGTCGAAGACCCGGGTCCGCACCTCGCGCCGGTGCGCCTCGAGCGACGCACCGAGAATCTTCGGCATCCACCCAGGCTAACGGTCAATCGGCGACCGGCCAGGTGTGGACCGGTTCACCCGACTCGGACAGCTCCAGGTAGCGCCCCAGCATCAGGCTCAGCGCGGCTTCGCGGTCCATCCCGCGCGCCTGCGCGCGCAGGACGCAGTCGCGCTGCCAGGTCGCCCCGTTCCGCCGCGCGAGGCAGCGGCGCTCGATGATCCCGAGGTAGCGCTCGCGGGCCTCGTCGGAGACGTCGGAGCGGCGCAGCCCCTCGTGGGCGAGCGGCAGCAGCACGCGCAGCGCCAGCTCGTCCGGCGGAATCCAGCCGATGCCCGGCCAGTACAGCTGAGCGTCGAAACCCCGGCGCGCGCCCGCGTAAAGGTTTTCCTCGGCGGCCTGGAACGACATCTGGCTCCACACGGGGCGTTCCGCGTCGGCGAGCGCGCGCTGGGCGCCGTAGAAGAACGCCGCGTTCGCCACCGTGTCGACGACCGTCGGGCCCGCCGGCAGCACCCGGTTTTCCACGCGCAGGTGCGGCAGGCCGTCGACGACGTCGTACACCGGCCGGTTCCACCGCCAGATCGTGCCGTTGTGCATGCGCAGCTCGGTGAGCTTCGGCGCCTGGCCCGCGTCGAGTGCCTCGATGGGATCCTCGGCGTCGGTTTCCGGGAGCAGGCCGGGGAAGTACCGGACGTTCTCCTCGAACAGGTCGAAGATCGACGTGATCCACCGCTCGCCGAACCACACCCGCGGCCGCACACCCTGGTTCTTCAGCTCTTCCGGCCGGGTGTCGGTCGCCTGCAGGAACAGCGGGATGCGCGTCTCGTGCCAGAGCGCCTTTCCCAGCAGGAACGGCGAATTCGACGCGAGCGCGATCTGCAGCCCGGCCAGGCACTGCGCCGCGTTCCAGTGCGCGGCGAACTCTTCGGGCGCGACCTGCAGGTGCAGCTGCACGCTGGTGCACGCGGCCTCCGGCAGGATGGATTCCGCGTAGCTGCGCAGGCGTTCGGGCTGCTGACCCGGCAGCGGCGCGCCTTCCATGGCGAGCACCGTGCGCTCGCCGCGGGCGGCGAAGATCTGGTCGTTCAGCGTCGCGTAGCGGGCTTTGTTGGTGAGCCACTTCTGGTCGAAGTGCTCGTGCTTCAGCGTCGGCAGGATGCCGATCATGGCCAGTGACGACCCGGTGTCGCGGGCCTTCGCGGCCGCGGTGTCGAGGTACGCGCGGAGATCGTCTTCGAGCTGGAGGGCCGAATCACCCGCGAGCGGCCGCGGCGGGACGTTCAGCTCGATGTTGTGCTGGCCCAGCTCGGTGGTGAACGACGGGTCGTCCAGCGCCTCCAGCACCGCGGTGTTCGTCATCGACGGGCGCAGCTCGCGGTCGACCAGGTTGAGCTCGACTTCGAGCCCGATGTTCTTGCGGGGGAACGAGAAACTGCCGTCGGTGAGCATGCGGGCCAACGTGTCAAGGCAGCGCTGCACCTTGCGGCGGTACCGTCCTCGGTCCAGCGTGTTGAACGGCTGAGCCGCGAGGTCCATCCCCATGACCATCCCTGCTTTGCGTCGGCGTGGACAGGACGTGTTCAGGCCCCGGCGGACAACCGTGTCACAGCCGGTGACCCCGGGCTAGCGGCCAAACTGGTGCTCTCAGTCACGGGTAGTTAACCGAAAGCAAAATGGCCCGTTCGCAGTACCGCCGGGTCGACGTTCGGACCAGCCGGACCCCCGGCAAGCGGGTGACAGACTGGGGGGATGGGCGTGATCCACATCGATGACTCCGGCGACCCCCGGGTCGGCGATTTCCGCGACCTGTCCACAGCGGACCGTCGTCCCGACCGCCCCGGTGGCCGGGGGCTCGTCATCGCCGAGGGCGCCGTCGTGGTGTCCCGGCTGCTGGCTTCCCGCTACCCGGTGCGGGCGCTGCTGGGCGTGGAACGGCGGTTCGCCGAACTGGCGGGCGACCTCGCCGGGATCGACGTGCCGCAGTACGTCGCGTCCGCGGAAACCATGGCCGACGTGGTCGGTTTCCACCTGAACCGGGGAATCCTCGCGGTCGCCGACCGGCCGGCGCCGCTGACGGTTGCCGAAGTCGTGGCCGGTACCGGCCCGGTGGCCGTGCTGGAGGGCGTCGGCGACCACGAAAACCTCGGCGCGCTCTTCCGCAACGCGGCCGCGCTCGGCGTCGGCGGCGTGCTGCTCGGGCCCGGCTGTTCCGACCCGCTGTACCGGCGCAGCGTGCGCGTGTCGATGGGCCACGTCCTGCGCGTGCAGTTCGGGCACCTGACGGACTGGCCGGGCGGGCTCGACGACCTGCGGGCGCGCGGGTTTTCGGTCGCGGCGTTCACCCCGCGGCCGGGCTCGGTCCCGCTGCGCGAGCTGCGGCAGGTCGCGCCCGGGCGGGTGGCGTTGCTCTTCGGCGCCGAAGGTCCCGGCCTGACCGAAACGGCGCTCGCGGCGGCTGATCACGCCGTCCGGATACCCATGCCGGCGGGAGTCGATTCACTGAACATCGCGACGGCCGCCGCCATCGCCTTCTACGAACTGGCCCGGTGCGACTAAAGTTCGGGCACTGGAGGCGAGAAAGGACACCATGGAGCTGCGGATCCGCGGCGAGCGCGCCGTGCTGGCCGGCCCCGGCGGGGAGCACGCGCGCGAGGTGGACCCGCACAAGCTCGCGATCGGCGCCGACCTGGCGCAGGCCCTGCACGAATGGGCGCGCGTGGCGTCCGCCGTCTCCACCGATCCGGCCGACTCCGGCGGGGAGGCGGCCGCGGTGGTTTCGCAGCGCGGCCGTCAGCTCGCCGGCAGGCTGGCCTCGGTGATGGGCACGGCCGTGCGGTTCGTGGACCCGGTGACCGGCGCCGACACGGTCGTCGAGCCGCCTCCGCGCGCCGCGAAGGCGGCCCACCGGTTCGTCCGGTCGGTGCTCGGGCCGCCCGGCCCGCCCGGCGAGCCGACCCCGTGGCTGACCGGCCTGACGGTGTCGGCGTTCATCGCGGCCGTGGTGGTCGTCGCGATGCTGGCGCTGGCGACGTCGCTGGCCCGCGAGACCGCGGGCTGGCTGGCGCTCGTGGGTGCGGTCATCGTGACCGCCGGGATCGGGCCGTCACTGTGGCTGATCCGCCGCACCCCGATCCTGCGCTGGGCCGCGTACGGCGCGGCGGCCGGCGTCGTGATCGCGTGGATCGGCGTGCTGGTGATCGCCTTCTAGCGTCGCCTGCCGTAGGTGACGAGCGTGCCCTGGGCGTTGGTCGAGGTCTCGTCGAGGTAGAAGTAGCCGTGGAACGCCGCGATCTGGCGGACCAGCTCGGGCGAGACGTCGAACTGGCCGGAGAAGAACCGCACGGTGTCCCGGCCGGTGAACTCCCCGGCAAGCCAGCCGACGCGAACCGAGCGGGGAAAGATCCGCAGGACCCACAACAGCGGGGGCACGCCCAGGAACGTGAGGGCGAAGCCGATCGCGAAGACGCGTTCGTCGCCGGTGATCGCCGTCGTCAGGCCGCTGCCGCCGAAGCACAGCAGGATCCACGCCGCCGGGGCGAGGAAGCCGGCGAACGACATCCGGAACCTCCGTCCGGTGACCGGCGGTGGCGGGTCGCGGCGCAGCAGCACGATCCGGTCGGTGGTGTCGGCGAACTCGGCGACGGGGACCAGGCCTTCGCCGCCCGCGATCTCGGCGATCCGGGCCGGCGTCAGCTTCGCCTCGCGGACGCTCACCCACAGTTCGGCGCGGCCGTCGAGGTGGTTGCGCAGCCACTGCTCACGGCCGGGGGTCTCGGCCGGGACCGTGAAGACGGCCGGCGGGACCGGCGCGGGCGTGCCGAAAACCAGCCCCGGACGGCACTTCGCGAACAGGAAGCTCACGTTGTTGCGGCCGGAGTGGCGCATTCCGGCGAAGAAGTAGCCGTAGAGCGAGGCGACTTCGCCGAGCAGTTCGGTGGACACCGACGGCGGCGGATCCACGACCACCCGCGAGGTCCCGCCGAACCGCTCGTCCAGCCATGGCATGCGGGGCGACCGGCCGGCCACCGCGCGGATCAGCACCTGGGCGCCGATCGTGATGCCGAGGCCGACCGGGATCACCAGGAGCGGCCACTGCCGCCCGGACTTCGCCGCGATCCCGATACCCACGGCGAACCCCAGGACGCAGACGACCGCGACCACGCCCTGGACCACGCCGAGGGCGGGCCCCCGCCTGACGGTGCGCGGCCGCAGTTCTTCGTCCGGCAGGCCGTTCCGGCGCAGCAACAGCAACCGGTCGGACGTATCGGCGACCTCGGCGGCCACGGCCATCCCGGCGGCGGCCGCCACCGCGCCGACGTCCGCGCGGCTCAGCCGCAACCGTCGCAGGCTCGCCCAGAACTGCTCCTGTCCGCCGAGCAGCCGCGCGAGCCGGCGCCGGTCGGCGTCCGTGCCCGGTCCGGGGTCGAAGTGCGGCGGGAAGAAGCCGGGCGCGAACTCGAAGCGCAGGAACCCCGGCTGGTCAGGCGGGGTTTCGCGGTACCGGCGCGAGGCCGCGGCCTGCCGGACGGACCCGGCGTCGAGACCCCACTGCTCCGGGGACACCTCGACCACCGGCGCACCGGAGAAGACGCGGAACCTGAGTTCGCCGAGGCGGAGCAGCCAGGCCTGTTGAGGCGGCGCCATGGTCATCGGACATCACGCTGCATGATCGATCCCTCTCTCAGCGTGACATCGTAGCCTGGCGGGATGGAGCAGCTGGACGCGTTGCGGAAGTTGTGCCTGGCGTTGCCGGAGACGACCGAGCGGCTCAGCCACGGCGAGCCGACGTGGTTCGTGCGCGGCAAGAAGACGCTCGTCATGTTCGCCGACCACCACCACGACGACGTGCTCGCCTTCTGGTGCCCGGCGCCGCCCGGGGTGCAGGAGGAACTGGTGCGCACCGAGCCCGGGCGGTTCTTCCGGCCGCCGTACGTCGGGCACCGCGGCTGGCTGGGCGTGCGGCTGGACGTCGACGTCGACTGGGGCGAGATCGACCGGATCGTGCGCGAGGCCTACCGCCAAGTGGCGCCGAAGACGCTCGCCGCGCTGGTGGATTAGCGCCCCAATGTGGCGTTC
>NZ_NMUL01000023.1 GCF_002234595.1 Amycolatopsis vastitatis | reverse complement strand
GTTTGAGGCTCAGCCGCGCTGGGAGCGGACCCCGAGCAGCACGTCCTCCCAGGACGGCACGATCGGGTGGTTCTTCTTGGTCTTCGGCCGCGGCTCGGGCACCGCCGTGTCCTCTTCCGGGTCCGCCGGGACGCGTGGGATCTCGCGGGTGTCGTCGTCCGGGTCCGGCTCGGCGGACGGCAGCTCGGCGCGCTCCGGGACCACCGAATCCAGCGTCGGCTGGAACTCCGCTTCGCGGGCCGGGTCGAGGGCGCGGACCGTGCGGGGCGGGCGGTAGGCGTTCGGGTCGAGCAGGACCTCGGCGTTCTCGTCCAGCGCCGTGACCGTGCCGCCGTGCGCCCCCGGCGAGAACGCCCAGTGCGCACGGTTGTCCGACCGACCGGCCTTCCACTGCAGCACGACGACCCAGCGGCCGTCGTCGCCCTTCCAGGAGTCCCAGGTGGCCTGGGAGTAGTCGTGGCCGCGGACGCCGAAGCCGTGCGCGACGACCTCGCCGAGCGTCTGCACGTCGGGGCCGTCTTCGCGGACCGGGTGGGCGCTCTGCGCCAGCTCGGCGGTTCGGGACCGCTCGAGCAGGACCGGGTAGGCGTAGCGCTCGACGCGCTGCGTCGAGACGCCGGCGCTCGCGGCGACCTGTTCGACGGACTCGCCGGCCCGGATGCGCTGCTGGATCTCGCGTGGCCGCATCTGGCTCTCCAACTCGATTTCGATCTGGCCGAGGCGGGTGATGTCACCCCGCGCCGCCGCGCGCAGTCGCTCATCAGCCGGGAGCAGGAAGCGAGTACGGCTCGCCGGGTCTTCGAGCACGATGGACTTCCCGTCCTCGTGCAGTCCGACCACTCGCAGCGCCCGCATTGTTCTCGCCTCCCCGATCTTCTTCACCGTTGTGGGTACCCACGTTAGAACGGCGCGTCGGCTTGACGTGCGAGGCGCGCCGAGTCCGCGTCGAACTGCCCACTGTTCACTTGGCAACCCCCGCATCATCGACCGCCCAGGTCGGCGGCCATGGGGTGACACGCCGGACACGCAAAGTCACGATCGAGTGGATCAAGCGGGCGGCAGCCGGATCGTCACGGTGAGGCCGCCGCGCCGGCCGGGCTGGGCTTCGGCGACCCCACCGTGGGCCTGGGCCACCGAGCGCACGATCGACAGCCCGAGGCCCGCGTTGCGGGTGTCCCCGGTCCGCTCCGCGCCGCTCACCCGCCGGAACGGCTCGAACAGCGTCGGCACCGCTTCGGGCGGCACCACCGGTCCCGAGTTCCGCACCTCCACCGCCGGGTCGCCGCGCACTTCGACGTAGACCCAGCCGCCGGAAGCGTTGTACGTGATGGCGTTGACCACGAGGTTGGTCAGCAGCCGTTCGAGGAGCACGGGGTCGCCGGTCACCGTGCGCCGCCGCAGCCGCGTCTCGACCGTCACCCCGGCCGACGAAGCCTGCGCCGCCGTGGCCCGGACGACCGACGCGGCGACCTCGTCGAGGCGCACCGGCGCACGCGCGGCCAGCCCGCGGTCGCTGCGGGCCAGGACCAGCAGCCCCTCGATCATCCGCTCGCTGCGCTCGTTGGTGTGGAGCAGGTGCGTGCCGAGCTTCTTCAGCTCCGGGGCGACGTCGGGGTCGGCCATCGCGACTTCGATCAGCGTCCGCTGCACCGCCAGCGGCGTCCGCAGCTCGTGGGACGCGTTCGCGACGAACCGCTTCTGGCTGTCGAACGACTCCGCGAGCCGGTCGAGCATGCCGTCGAACGTGTCCGCCAGCTCCTTCAGCTCGTCGGGCGGCCCTTCGAGGTTGATCCGCCGGTCGAGCTTGCCGGCCTCCAGGCGGCGCGCGGCCGAGGTGATGTCGTGCAGCGGCCGCAGCGCGCGGCCCGCCATCAGCCAGCCGAACAGCACCGCCAGCGCCGCCGTCGCCACCAGCGCGATCGCCGAGCCGACCACCAGCGTCGACAGCGTCGAGGAGCGGTACTCGTCGAGCGACCCGCTGACCAGCTGCACCGCCGGAGCGGGTGCAAGGGTGTCCAGCTGCTGTGCGACTCCGAAGGCGGCGTTCCCGGCGACCGCCGTCGTGGCGAACCGGGCCGGGTCCGGCAGGGTGCTCTGCACCAGCAGGTAGTTGATGACGACCAGCACCAGTCCGGCGAGCAGGAACAGCGCGCCGTACCAGGCGGTCAGCTTCGTCCGGACCGAAAAGCCGGTCACAGCGTGCCGAACCGGTAGCCGGCGCCGGGCACGGTCTCGATCACCGGCGGGTCGCCGAGCTTGCGCCGCAACGTCATCACCGCGACGCGCACCGCGTTGGTGAACGGGTCCGCGTGCTCGTCCCACGCCTTCTCCAGCAGGTCTTCGGCGCTGACCACTGCGCCCTCGGCCCGCATGAGCACCTCCAGCACGGCGAACTCCTTCGGCGAGAGCAGCAGGAACCGGCCGTCGCGGGCGGCCTGGTGACGCGGCAGGTCGAGCACGACGCCGTCGCGTTCCAGCACCGGCGGCAATGCGGGCCGCGCGCGCCGCGACAGCGCCTGGACCCGGGCGACCAGCTCGGCGAACGCGAACGGCTTCGTCAGGTAGTCGTCGGCGCCGATGCCGAGGCCGGCGACGCGGTCGGTGACGTCGGCGGCCGCGGTCAACATCAGCACCCGGGCCTCGCCGCCCGCCCGCACCACGGCGGCGCAGACCTCGTCGCCGTGCACCTTCGGCAGGTCACGGTCGAGGACCACGACGTCGTAGCCGTGCACGCCGACCCGTTCCAGGGCCTGTTCGCCGTCGTAACAGACGTCGACGGCCATCGAAAACCGCCGCAGCCCCTCCGCGACCGAGTCGGCCAGCAACCGCTCGTCCTCCACCACCAGCACGCGCACCCGCCCAGTCTGCGCAGGCGGGCCATAAGGAGCGCATAAGCGACTTCGCTTAGCGCGCCGGAATCCCCCGATCCGTAGACCTGATACCCATCCGGACGAAAGGAGCGAGCCATGCGGACACAGATCTTCGTCGCGGCGCTCGGGGCAGCCCTGCTGCTCGGGGGCTGCGGCGCGAAGGCGGACGACGGGTCGAAGGTCGCCTCGATCTCGACGCCGCCGAAGACGGGCGGCGCCACGGCGGCGGACACCAGCGGCAAGAGCGACGAAGACAAGATGCGCGACTTCGCCAAGTGCATGCGCGAGCACGGCGTCGACATGCCCGACCCGAAACCGGCCGGTGACGGCAAGGGGATGTCCATCGCGATCCAGGGCACCGACGCCGACAACGGGAAGCTCGACGGCGCGCAGAAGGCGTGCAAGCACCTGATGCCCAACGGCGGCGAGATGAAGCCGATGAGCGCCGAGGAGCTCGACAAGGCACGCAAGGAGGCCAAGTGCATGCGGGAGCACGGGGTCGACATGCCGGACCCGGACCCGAGCGGCAAGGGCGCGACGCGGATCGGCGGCCCGGGCGACGACCCGAAGAAATTCGAAGACGCCGCGAAGGCGTGCGGGTTGGGGATGAGCGTCCACGCCGAGGCTGCCAAGTGAATGAAGTGACACACCTCAAGCCCAGCCGCCGCGGCCGGACGCGCTGGTTCGTCGCGGCCGCGGTCCTCGTCGTGGTGCTGGGCACCAGCTCCGTCGTGATCCTGACGCGGGTGTCGAGCGCGACTCCCGTACAGGAGTCCGCACCGCCGCCGGTCGAGACCGCCGCGGTCGTCAAGACCGACCTCAGCGAAGAAGAAGAGGCCGACGGCACGCTCGGCTACGGCGACGAATCGGCCGTCGCCGGCCGCAAGCCCGGCACGATCACGTCGCTGCCCGACGCGGGCGCCACGATCACCCGCTGCAAGGCGGTGTTCGGGGTGGACGCGAAGCCGGTGCCGCTGTTCTACGGCACGCTGCCGTTCTACCGCGACCTCGCCACCGGGGCGGACGACGGCGCCGACGTCAAGCAGCTGGAGGAGAACCTCAAGGCGTGCGGCTTCGGCGGGTTCGGCACGCCGGACAAGAAGTTCACGTCCGCGACGGCGGCCGCGCTGAAGAAGTGGCAGAAGTCGCTGGGGCTGGAGCAGACCGGCACCTTCGGCCAGGGCGACGTCGTGCTCGCGGCGGGCGAGCTGCGGGTGTCGGCGCTGGCGGCCAAGCTCGGCTCGCCCGCCCAGGGCGAGGTGCTCAAGACGACCGGCACCGTCCGCTCGGTGCAGGTCAAGCTGGACGCGGCCAAGCAGAGCCTCGCCCAGCAGGGTGCGAAGGCGTCCGTGACGATCAACGGGAAGACCACGCCGGGCACCATCACCGACGTCGGGCGCACCGCCGTCGAGGGCAAGGACGCGGCCGGTCAGGACGACGGCAAGCCCAAGATCACCGTGACCGTCCGGCTCGACGACCCGGCCGCCGCCGGCACGCTCGACTCGGCGCCGGCGACCGTCCGGTTCACCAAGGACGTCCACCAGGGCGTGCTCGCGGTGCCGGTCGGCGCGCTGCTCGCGCTCGCCGAAGGCGGGTACGCGGTCGAGGTCGACGAGAACGGCAAGCGCCGGTACGTCGCTGTCCAAACAGGACTGTTCAGCGGCGGCAAGGTCGAGGTCTCCGGCACCGGGCTGACCGAGGGCATGCGGGTGGTGACGACGTCGTGACACCGGTGCTGCGCGTGCACGAGGTCACGCGCACCTACCCCGGGGGCGTCGCCGCGCTCGACGGCGTCTCGCTCTCGCTGGAAGACGGCGAGATGGTGGCGATCGTCGGGCCGTCCGGCTCCGGGAAGTCCACCCTGCTGCACCTGATGGGCACGCTCGACCGGCCGTCGTCGGGGCGGGTGGAACTGCGCGGCCACGACGTCGCCGCGCTGCCGGACCGCAAGGTCTCCGCGCTGCGGTCGCGCTGGATCGGGTTCGTGTTCCAGCAGTTCTTCCTCGACGAAGGGATGAGTGCGGTGGACAACGTGTGCACCGGGCTGCTCTACGCGGGGGTGCCGCGGCGGCAGCGGCGCGCGCGGGCCCTCGCGGCGCTCGACCGGGTCAAGCTCGGGCACCGGGCGTGGCACCGGCCCGGCGAGCTGTCCGGTGGCGAACGCCAGCGCGTCGCGATCGCCAGGGCGGTGGTCAACGACCCGGCGATCCTGCTGGCCGACGAGCCGACCGGCAACCTCGACACCGGCACCGGCGCGTCCGTGCTCTCCCTGCTCGGCGAGCTGTCAACGGACGGGACCACGATCGTGGTGATCACCCACGACCGGGAGATCGCCGCGGAGATGCCGCGCCGGATCGAGCTGCTCGACGGGCACCTGCGGCTGGACACCGGCCTGGTGGGTGCGCGGTGACCGCGCCACCGGAGATCAGGCTGCCCGAACCCGCGCGGCTCAAGCCGCCGGACGTCGTCGGGCTCGGCGCCCACGGCATGCGGACGCGGCCGGTGCGCGCGGTGCTGTCGGCGCTGGGCATCGCGATCGGCGTCGCCGCGATGGTGGCGGTGCTGGCGATCCCGGCGTCCGGCGCGCAGGCGCTGCACGACCGGCTGGCCGCGCTCGGCACCAACCTGCTCACCGCCGGGCCGGGGAAGACGTTGTTCGGGGACAACGCGACCCTGCCCGACGGTGCCGTCCCGATGGCGAAGCGGATCGGGCCGGTGCAAGCGGCCGCCGGCACCGGGACGACGTCGGCCGGTGTGCGGCGCAGCGACAAGATCGCGCCGGACGACACCTCCGGGCTCGCCGTGTACGCCGCACGTCCGGACCTGCTGGGCGTGCTGGGCGGCAAGGTCCGGGCCGGTGCCTTTCTGGCGGCGGGCAACCAGGACTACCCGGTGACGGTGCTCGGTTCCCAGGCCGCGGCCCGGCTGGGCATCGACCACCTCGACCCGGCCCGGCCGCCGCAGGTGCTGATCGGGACGCAGTGGTTCACCGTCGTCGGCATTCTCGCGCCGATGCCACTGGCGCCGGAGATCGAGCGGTCGGCGCTGGTCGGCTGGGACGTCGCGAAGCGGCTGCTCGGGTTCGACGGCCATCCGTCCACTGTGTACGTCCGGGCGGAAGAGTCTCAAGTGGACAGTGTGCGGTCGGTGCTGGCCGCGACGCTGAGCCCGCAGGCGTCGAACGAGGTCGAGGTGCGCCGCCCGTCGGACGCGCTTGCGGCGCAGAAGCTGACGGACACGACGTACAGCGCGCTGTTCCTCGGCCTCGGCGGAGTGGCGTTGCTGGTCGGCGGGGTCGGGGTGGCGAACACGATGGTGATCTCGGTCCTCGAACGACGGCGTGAAATCGGCCTGCGCCGCGCGCTCGGGGCGACGAAACGCCAGATCCGCGGGCAGTTCCTGGCCGAGTCGGTGCTGCTGTCGGGGCTCGGCGGGCTGGCGGGGGTGCTGGTCGGGGTGCTGGTGACGGCGGGGTACGCGCTGAGCCAGGGGTGGCCCGCGGTGCTCCCGTCCGCGGCGCTGGCCGGCGGCGTCGGCGTGGCGGCGCTGGTCGGGGCGGTCGCCGGAGCCTATCCGGCGATGCGCGCGGCCCGGCTCGCGCCGACGCAGGCCCTCGCCTGAGAGTGCGGCTGCCGGGTGGCGATCATCTGCCACCCGGCAGCCGCGGCGAGCCGCGAACGCCAGGTCACCGCGGTTGCCGGTGCACGGCCGCTGCCGAGCGCCCGGTAATCTCGGCCGGTCGAAGACCTGGTTCGAGGGGGACGCGTGCTCACTGGGCGGCTTTTCGGAGGCCGGAAACTGGCGTGGGCGCTGGCCGTGGCCGAAGTCGCCGCCGTCGTGACGGTTCTCGTGCTCAAGCGGTTCGACGGTCTCGATCTCGAGGTCTACCTGGGTGGGGCCAAAGCACTGGCCGAGCACGGCTCGCCGTACGACGCCTGGGTGCCGACCACGCACCGGATCCTGCTGCCGTTCACCTACACGCCGTTCGCCGCGGCGGTGTTCCTGCCCGGCACGCTCCTGCCGTTCGCGGTGACGATGAAGCTGGTCAGCATCGCCTCGATCGTCGCGACCGGCGTCGTCGCCTACCTCTACGTCGCCACGCTCAACGGTTCGCTGACCGACCCGGCGAACGTCCGCGGCCGGGCGGTGGCCGCGCTCGTCGCCATCGGCGCGCAGCTCGCCGGGGCCCTGCTGGAACCGGTGCGCTCGACGCTGGGCTTCGGGCAGATCAACGCGCTGCTGATGGTGCTGGTCGTGCTCGACGTCCTGCTGCCCGGCGAGCGGAAACGGACGAAGGGCCTGCTGATCGGCGTCGCCGCGGCGATCAAGCTGACGCCGGCCGTCTTCGTCGTGTACTTCCTGGTCCGCCGCGACTTCCGGTCCGCCGTCCGGGTGGTGGCCGGGTTCGTCGCGGCCGGGGCGCTGCTGTGGCTGATCCGGCCGTCGGCGTCGTTCACCTACTGGACGCAGCTCGTGTTCGACGCCGGCCGGATCGGCGGCGTCGACTACGTCGGCAACCAGTCGCTGCACGGGCTGGCCGTGCGCGCGGGCCTGCCGGAAATCGTGTGGGTGCTGGCCGCGCTGGCGGTGATGGCCCTGGTCGCGGTGGTCATCCTGCGAGCCGAGCCGGTGCTCGCGCTCACCGCGTGCGCGCTCGGCGGGCTGCTGGTTTCGCCGATCTCGTGGACCCACCACTGGACGTGGTGCGTGCCGATCCTGGTCCTCGCCGGGTACCACGCGTGGCGTTCGTGGCGCTCCGACCGGGTGGTCGCCTGGGTGTCGGCCGCGGTCGTCGGGGCGGGGCTGGCGTTGTTCATCGCCGGCCCGATGTGGTTCGCCCCGCGCCCGGCGCCCTCGTTCGGCTGGTGGCTGGCGACGGAGTCCTACGAGCTGTTCGGCCTGGTCCTGCTGGTCCTCGCGGCCTTCGCCGCACCCCGCCTGAAAGCCGTGAAGGCCGCGCCGAGGGAATCCCTCGATGCGGCCTTCACGAACTAGGTGCTCAGCCCAGGCGCTCGACGACGTACTCGATGCTCTGCGTGAGCTTCGTGATGTCGTCCGGGTCGATGGCCGGGAACAGGCCGACGCGCAGCTGGTTGCGGCCCAGCTTGCGGTACGGCTCGGTGTCGACGATCCCGTTGGCGCGCAACACCTTCGCGACGGCGGCGGCGTCGACCTCGTCGCTGAAGTCCACCGTGCCGACGACCTGCGAGCGCAGGTCCGGGTCCTTCACGAACGGCGTCGTGTAGCTCGTCTTCTCGGCCCACTCGTACAGCCGCGACGAGGAGTCCTTGGTGCGCGAGGTCGTCCACTCCAGGCCGCCCTGGCCGTTCATCCACTCGATCTGCTCGGCGAGCAGGAACAGCGTGGCCACGGCAGGCGTGTTGTACGTCTGGTCCTTGCGGGAGTTGTCCAGCGCGGTGGTCAGCGACAGGAACTCCGGGATCCAGCGGTCGCCGCCGCCGATCTCGCCGATCCGCTCGACGGCGGCCGGGGAGGCCAGCGCGATCCACAGGCCGCCGTCGGCGGCGAACGACTTCTGCGGCGCGAAGTAGTAGACGTCGAAGTCCTCGGCCTTGACCGGGAGGCCGCCCGCGCCGGAGGTGGCGTCGATCGCGACCAGGGCGCCTTCACTGCCTTCGGGACGGCGGACCGGCACCGCGACCCCGGTCGACGTCTCGTTGTGCGCCCAGCCGACCAGGTCGGCGCCCGCCTCGTAGGCGATCTCGGGCGCGCTGCCCGGCTCGGCCTTGACGACGATCGGGTCGGCCAGGAACGGCGCGCCCTTGGTCACGGTGGCGAACTTCGAGGAGAACTCGCCGTAGGTGAAGTGCTGCGCGCGCTCGCGGACCAGGCCGAACGCGGCCGCGTCCCAGAACGCCGTGGTGCCGCCGTTGCCGAGGATCACCTCGTAGCCCTCGGGCAGGGAGAACAGCTCGGACAGACCCGCACGGACGCGCCCGACGAGCGACTTGACCGGCTTCTGCCGGTGCGACGTGCCGAGGTAGGTGGAGCCGGACTCCGCCAGCGCACTCAGCTGCTCGGCGCGGACCTTCGACGGGCCGCAGCCGAAGCGGCCGTCGGCCGGCTTGAGGTCGGCGGGGATGGTCAACTCAGCGTCGGTCATGTGGCCAGTCTCTCAGGTCGGGACGGGGCTGGTGAAGGTGGTGCTGACCTGTCCGGAATGTGGAATGACGGGCGGAAACTCGCTGGCCGCCCTCGGTAGGTTCTGTTCGGGAGGGGAGGACCGATGTCCGACGAACGGTGGCGGCCGCGCTGGTGGCTGCTGGGGAACTTCGGCGTGATCGTCGTCGTGCACCTGGTCGCGAGTGGCGGCTGGACGACGACGACCACCGTCATGGCGCCGATCGCGCTGGTGGTGACCCTGGTGATGGTGTTCGTCCGGCGGCTGCCGTGGTGGCTCACCGGCGAGGCGTTCAAGGGAGGCCGGTTCCTGCGGGTGGCCGGTATCGCCGGCCTGCTCCTGCTGGACGTCGTGATCGTGGCCGCGCTGGTGGTGCACCCGCCCCACGGCGGCGACGTCGCGAACGCCGGGGTGGGCGTCGCGATCTTCTTCGGCGGGACGGCCGTCGGCGTGTACTCCCTCCTGCCGAAGCGGCCGGTGACGCGGCGCTCGGCGCTGCGGCGTCGGTACCGGATCGCCACCGCGTTGATGTGGGCGACCGTGGGCCTGGCGCTCGGTGGCGAGGTGGCGGTCATCGTCACGGTCGGAGACTGGCTGCCGTGGGTTCTGCCTGTACCGGCCGCGGTGGCGGTGCTGGCGCTCGCCTGGTGGCGCTCGAACCTCGGCACCGTGGCCCGCTGCTTCGCGAGCGACAGCTGGACGCCGGTCGCGGCCGCCGCGTTCGACGTCCGGCCCGGCGAACCGGTGAACGGCTGGGCGGTGCTGCCCGGGGACGTGCGGATCCGGTTCCACCTGTCCGCGGTGCCCGCCGACATCGCCGCCGAGCTGGCCGGCCGTCGCCGTCTCTGGCTGGCCGGCTGGCCGTCGGAGTACCTCGTCACCGGCCTTCCGGAGGGCACCAGCTACGCCGTCGGGCTCATCGGGGTGCACCGCCGTGGGGGTAAAAAAACGGTTACGCACGAGTCTGCGGCGTCGGTATCTTCGCGGGCGTGACGACAGTGCAGCAGAGCTTCCCCGTGCCGCCCAACGCGCTGTGGAGCGCGCTGCCCGCGGGGGTCACGGCGATCCGCGGGCGGACGCCGTCCTACGACCCGCAGCGCGGAACCGTCATGTGCCGCACGGGGATGAGCCTGCTGAGCTGGGGACAGATCGTCCACGTGACGGTTTCGCACGCGCCCGGCGGCTCGGCGCTCACGATCGTGACGACGCTGAAGCTCGGCGTGTTCGACTGGGGTGAGGGCAAGCGCCTCGCCCACCGGTTCGCGGCCGCCGTCGCCCACGCGGCCGGCACCGCGGCCCTGGTCTGAGGGCCCCGCTCACCGCCCTGGGGGTGTGAGCGGGGCCCCTGGTCAGCGCCAGCTCTCCACGCCGCCCGGCACCGGCGCGGCCGGGTCGTACGGCGTGCGGGTGAAGATGAAGGTCGCCAGGTCGAGGTGGGTGGCGACGCCCTCGGCGTTCCGGCCCACTTCGAGCGTTTCGCCTGCGTAGTAGCCGTCGAGACCGCGGTAGGTGTCCTTCCCGGTCGCGGCGAAGCGAGAACCGCGCCCGGCGCCGTCGACCGGCGCCAGCAGGAGCAGCCCGTCGCCCTGGACGCGCAGGTGGTACGGCGTCGGGCCCCAGTGCCAGAGCCCGGTCAGCGCCAGCAGTCCCGGGTCGACCGCGGACGGCAGCCACTCGGCGGGCACCCGCGGCTCCAGCTCGTCGGTCATGGTGATGAGGTCGAGGCAGAGCTGGGTGATGCCGACGCCGGCCGTCGAGTTCGCGAGCACCAGCCCGCCGGTCCCCGCGGCCGGGTCGGCCAGCGTGACGGCGAGGAACCCCGGCATCGAGCCGGTGTGCCCGGCCAGCCGCCGTCCCTGGTAGCGCACGAGCATCAGGCCGAGGCCGAACCCGGTCGACCAGACCTCGGTGTCGTCGACGGTGATCATGGTCCGCATCTCCTCGAGGGTCGAGGGCGCGAGCACCCCGCCGGTCTCGCCGCCGAGGAACGCCGTCCAGCGGCCGAGGTCGGTCGCCGTGGACCACAGCTGCCCGGCGGGGGCCATCGCGCCCGCGTCCGGGCTCGGTTCCGGCAGCAGGACGTCGGCGAACGGGTGCACGGCGAAGCCCTCGGCGTGCGCGCCGACGGGGTGCGGGGTGGTGCGGGACATCCCGAGCGGGCCGAGGATCTCCTCGTCCAGCGCGGCGAGCCAGCTTTGGCCACGGTGGCGGGCGATGAGCTCGCCGAGCACGCCGTAGCCGACGTTCGAGTAGTGGAACTTCGCGCCCGGCCGGTGCTTGGTCGAGCCCGTGCCGAGGCTGCTCACCAGCGCGTCCCAGTCGGCGCCGGGCGTCCGCTCCCACCACAGGCCGGGCGATTCGGCGGTCAGGCCGGAGGTGTGGGACAGCAGCTGGGCGACGGTGGCGCTGCCGAAGGGCGTCCCGGGGACGTGCTTTTCGAGGGGGTCGTTGAGGTCGAGGCGGCCTTCGTCGCGCAGCCGCATCACGGCGGTGGCGACGAGCGTCTTGGTGATCGAGCCCAGCCGGTACTGGGTGTCGGTACCGGGTGTCTCGCCGCCGACGCGCCCGCGGCCACCGGACCAGACGATCTCCCCGTCCCGCACGACGGCGGCGACCAGCGACGGAACCCGGCAGGCCGCCTGCTCGCGCGCGATCCGGCGGAACAGGGCGTGTTCGGTCGAGGAAAGCATGGACGCATTCTGCCGCGCGGGTCTCACCGGGCGAGAAGAGCGTGATCGAACGGTCGACTCGCGTGATCAGAAGGTCGACTCGCGTGATTGCCGGGTCGACACGGCGCGGAGCCCTGGCCGCGGCCGTGTCGACTCTCCGATCACGCGTGTCGACTCCGCAATCACGGGTGCCGGCGTTCCGATCACGGGGTCAGGGGAGGAGGTTGCGGGCCATGGCCGTGGTCACCGCCGCCGTGCGGTCCGAGACGCCGAGTTTGCCGAAGACCCGCAGGAGGTGGGTCTTCACCGTGGCCTCGCTGATGTGCAGGGCGCGGCCGATGTCGGCGTTCGTGCCGCCCTTCGCGACCAGCTGCAGCACCTGCACTTCGCGGGCGGACAGCGGTTGCGGCTCCGGGTTGCGGACGCGGTTGACCAGCTTCCCGGCCACCGACGGCGCCAGGACCGTCTCCCCGCGCGCCGCCGCGCGGATCGCGTTCGCCAGCTCCGTGCGGGACGCGTCCTTCAGCAGGTACCCGGACGCGCCGGCCTCGACCGCACGCAGGATGTCGGCGTCCGTCTCGTACGTCGTGAGCACGACGATCCGGCGTCCCGGCTGTTCGCGCAGGATCCGTTTGGTGGCGCCGACGCCGTCGAGGCCGGGCATCCGCAGGTCCATCAGCACGACGTCGGGCTCGGCGACCCGGTCGAGGGCGATGGCCTCGTCGCCGGAACCCGCTTCGCCGACGACCGTCAGGTCCGCTTCGGCTTCGAGCATGCCCCGGAGTCCTTCGCGGACGACGGGGTGGTCGTCGACCAGCATGACGCGGATCAAGCCGGCACCTCCAGGGTGAGTTCGGTGCCACTGGGGCCACTCCGGACACTCAGTGTGCCACCCACCTGCTCGGCGCGGGACCGCATGCCCCGCAGCCCGAAACCGGTGACGTGGTCCGGGTCGAAACCGGTGCCGTCGTCCCGTACGGACAGCCGCACCGAACAGTCCACAACGGACAACCGCACCGACACCGCCGACGCGTTCGCGTGCCGCCGGACGTTGTTCAGTGCTTCCTGCGCGCCCGGCAACAGGACCACTTCCCCCGGCATGCCGAGTGCGGGCAAGGGACCGTCCACTTCGTACCGCACGGTCAGCCCGGTTTCGTCGGCGAGCCGGTCGGCCTGCCGCCGGACGGCGTCGACGAGCGACCCGGACGTGAGGTCGGCCGGGGCCAGCGCGGCGACCATCGTGCGAGCCTCGGCGAGGTTCTCCCGCGCCGTGCGGGCGGCCAGTTCGACGTGCCGCCGCGCCGCGGCCGGGTCGGTGTCCAATTCGGACTCGATGGCCTGGGCAAGGGTGACGATGCTGGTGAACCCCTGCGCGAGCGTGTCGTGGATTTCCCGCGCCAGCCGCTCGCGCTCGGCCGCCGTGCCCGCTTCCCGGGAGAGCCGGGCGACTTCGGCCTGGCTCGCTTCGAGCTTGGCGATCAGGTCGGCGCGCCCCCGGCTCTCCTCGATGACGTGCAGGATGAACTTGCCGGACAGCACCCCGAACACGACGAGGATCGCGGTCATCGGCAGCAGGATGTGCAGCGTCGGGCCGCGCAGCCCGTTGTTCACGATCGACGACGCGGGGCTCATCAGGATCACCGCCGTGGTGAGCACCGCGGCCGGGCGGAACTCGAGCGTCGAGAACAAGAGCGGGCAGACCATGAACAGGATGAAGCTGGTCGTCGTGTTGGCGAGCATCGCGACCGCGACCAGTGCCACGACCACGAGCGCCAGGGTCCAGCGTTGTGGCAGGTGCCCGTCGTCCCGCACGACCCGGCGGCCCCACAGCAGGTAGGTCAGCGCGAGCGCGGTGAGCGCCCCGACCGCGACCGCCGTCCGTGGCGGATCGGCTCCGTCCAGCAGCACCAGCACGGTCGTGGCCAGGTAGGCCACCGCGAAGAGGATCTCCCAGAGCCAGTTGAACCGGTCCCAGGCGTCCTTCACTTCGTGTCGGTCCACCGGAAGGTCACCCGGGCCAGCACCGCTCCCGCCACGCACCAGATCCCCAGCACCAGCGCCACCCGCGGAAGTTCCCATGCCCCGGCCATCTCCATCCTCACGGCGCCGTCCGGCAGGAACACCGACCGGAAACCCTGGCAGATCCACTTCAGCGGGAAGAACGACGCGATGTCCACCATAACTTTCGGCAGGTTCGTGATCGGCGAGACGAACACACCCGAGATGAACTGCAGCACCAGGTACAGCATCTGCACGATGGCGACCGCGCCGTTGGCGGACTTCGCGAGCGAGCTGACCGCGATCCCGAGCAGGGTGCACGAGACGATGCCGAGCGCGAACACCCACAGCAGCGTCAGCCACTTCGCCGGGTCGGACGGCAGTTCCAGCCCGAACAGCAGCACGGCGACCGTGGCCATCAGCACCGTCTGGGCCAGGCTGGACACGGCGACCAGCACCATCTTGCCGACGAAGTACGCCGCCGGCGGCATCGGCGTGCCGCGCAGGCGTTTGAGCGCGCCGGTTTCGCGGTCGGCCGCGACGCCCGTCGCGATGCTGTTGAACGACGTCGACACGATGCCGGAGCCGATCATCCCGGCGGCCAGCAGCTGCCCGGAGGTGACGCCGCCGAACTTCGTCGGACCGTCCAGGATGGACCCGAGCAGGATCATCAGCACCGCGGGCAGGGAGAAGGTGAAGACCACCTGTTCCTTGTGCCGGAAGAACTGCCGCAGCTCGGTGCCGCCGCGGGCGAGCCCGAGCGAGAGCGGGCCGGGGAGGGCCACGGTTGGTTTCAAAGCGCCGGATGTCGCGGTGGTCATGCCTTGTCTCCGATCAGGTCGAGGTAGATGTCCTCCAGGCTCGGCCTGGTCACGGTCAGCCCGGCGAGCTCCCTACCCCCAGCAGAGAGCTCGGTGACGAGCTTGGTCGGGTACGCGGTGCGCTCGACGTGCTCACCGCGTTCGTCGACCCAGCGCACGGTGGCCTCGGCGGCGGCCCGGCCGCCCAGGTTCTGCGGCGTGTCCTGGGCGACGATCTCGCCGCGCGCGATGACCGCGACCCGGTCGGCGAGCGCTTCGGCCTCGTCGAGGTAGTGCGTGGTCAGCAGGATGGTGGTGCCCTCGGCGGCGAGGTCGCTGATCAGGGCCCAGAACTGACGGCGTGCTTCGGGGTCGAAGCCGGTGGTCGGCTCGTCGAGGAAGAGCAGTTCGGGACGGCCGATGATGCCGAGCGCGACGTCGACGCGGCGGCGTTGCCCGCCGGACAGCGACTTCACCCGCGCCTTGGCCTTCTCGGTGAGCCCGACCTTCTCGATCACCTCGTCCGGATCGCGCGGGTCGGGGTAGTACTTCGCGAAGTGCCGGACGGTCTCGGCGACGCTCAGCTCGGCGGCGTCGGTCGCCGTCTGCAGGACGATGCCGAGCCGGGCCCGCCAGGCGCGGCCGGCCTTGCCGGGGTCCTCGCCGAGGACGGTGACCTCGCCGTCCGTGCGCCGCCGGTGGCCTTCGAGGATCTCGACGGTCGTGGTCTTCCCGGCGCCGTTCGGGCCGAGCAGGGCGAACACCTCGCCCGGCGCGATGTCCAGGTCCAGCCCGGCCACCGCGAGGTGGCCGGGGTACTGCTTGCGCAGGCCGCGCACGCTCACTGCTGGGGTCATGGGTACAGCGTGGCCGCCCGGAGCGCCGAAACCGACCAACAGCCGGCTGAATCCGGCTGTCCACCGAACGGTGGACAGCGGCGCGTGGTTCCACGGGAAACCACGAAAACGCCGTCATACAAGCAAAAATCCGAACATCCGAGCCCACGGAACCGCCGCGCGGGTGAACACGCTGTTGACAAGTTGTCTAACATGACAGAATGTCTCACAAGTGGGTGACCGCCGGCGACGGTGTCCGCCTCTCCGTGACCGTCGACGGCCGGAGCGACGGGCCCACGGTGGTGCTCGTGCACGGCTACCCGGACAACAGCTCGATGTGGGACGGAGTAGCCGCCGAGCTGAGCGCGAAACACCGGGTCGTCACCTACGACGTCCGAGGCGCGGGACAGTCGGACAAGCCGCCGGGACGCGCGTCCTACCGGCTGGACCGGCTGGCCGACGACCTGCGCGCGGTCGTCGACGAGGTGCAGCCGGCCGGCAAGGTGCACCTGGTCGCCCACGACTGGGGCTCGATCCAGACGTGGCACGCCGTCACCGGAGACGGCCTGCGCGGGCGCGTCGCGTCCTACACGTCGATCTCCGGGCCGAGCCTCGACCACGCCGGCGCGTGGTTCCGCGCCCAGCTGCGCCACCCGACGCCGAAGCGGCTCAAGAACGCGCTGAGCCAGTTCCTGCACTCGTGGTACATCCTGGCGTTCCAGATCCCGCTCATCCCGGACCTGCTGTGGCGCACCGGACTGATGGGCAAGCAGATCCAGCGCCTCGAACCGGACGCGGCGCCCCCGGAGAAGTCCGACGGCCTGCACGGCCTCAAGCTTTACCGGGCCAACATGTTCACCCGGCTGTCGCGCCCCGAACCACGGCCCGCCGACGTCCCGGTGCAGGTCCTGGCCCCGACCGAGGACGCCTACGTCACGACGCCGCTGCAGACCGAGATCGCGCGCTGGGTGCCGGACCTGCGGATCCGCCGGATCGCCGGGACGCACTGGGTGACCAGGGCGCGGCCGGACGTGGTGGCCGCCGCGGCCGCCGAACTGATCGAGTACGCCGAGCACGAGTCGTCGTGAGCGACCGCCGACCGCGGCGGATGTCGCCGCAGGCCCGTCGTGACGACTTGATCCGCGCCGCGCTCGACCTCTTCGGCTCGCGGGCCCCGGAACTGGTGACGGTGGACGACATCGTCGCGCGCGCCGACGTCTCGCGGCCGCTGTTCTACCGGTACTTCCCCAGCCTGCGCGAGCTGCGGGTGCAGGCCCTGCGCACGGCTACGGACGGACTGATCGACGGCCTCGCCGGGCTCGAAGAAGGACCGCCGGAGGTGCGGCTGCGCGCGGCCGTCCGCGGCCTGATCGACGTCGCCGACCACTACCGCGCGGGCTACATCGCGTTGCTGCGCAGCGGTTCGGTGATCGCGACGTCCGAGACGGACGCGGCGATCGACGAGGTCCGCAACCGCGCGGTGGCCCTGATCCTGGACGCTCTCGGCGTCTCCGACCCCTCACCGCTGCTGTCGCTCACGCTGCGCTGCTGGACCGCCGTCGTCGAAGGTGCGCTGTTGAGCTGGCTGCAGGAACGCAGCGTCGCGCGGGAAGACCTGGACACCTGGCTCGTCGACCAGCTCACGGCCATGCTCGGCGCGACCGCGCAGCACGAACCGGCCGGTCCCGTGGCGGTACCGGCCGGTTCGTGAGCGAGCGTCAGTGCTTGGTGACGAGCTCCCAGCCCTCGACGTCCTCGGGGGTGCGCGGCGCCGGGCCGACGTACTTGGCCGACGGCCGCACCAGGCGTCCGGTCCGCTTCTGCTCCAGGATGTGTGCGGCCCAGCCGGCGGTGCGGGCCGAGCTGAACATCGCGGGCATCATGTGCGGCGGGACCTGTGCGAAGTCCAGGATGACCGCGGCCCAGAACTCGACGTTGGTCTCGATCGGGTGATCCGGACGCCGCTCGCGCAGCTCCTTCAGCGCCGCCTGCTCCAGCGCGGCGGCCGCCTCGTAGCGGGTCGCGCCCAGCTCCTGGCAGGTGCGGCGCAGCACGCGCGCCCGCGGGTCCTCGGCGCGGTAGACGCGGTGGCCGAAGCCCATCAGGCGTTCCTTGCGGTCGAGGATGCCCTTGACCAGACCGGCGGGGTCGCCGGTGCGCTCGACCTCTTCGATCATCGGCAGCACGCGCGCCGGGGCGCCGCCGTGCAGCGGGCCCGACATCGCGCCGATGGCGCCGGACATGGCCGCCGCCACGTCCGCGCCGGTGGACGCGATGACGCGGGCGGTGAAGGTCGAGGCGTTGAGGCCGTGCTCGGCGGCCGACACCCAGTAGGCGTCCAGGGCCTTGACGTGTGCCGGGTCCGGCTCGCCGCGCCAGCGGATCAGGAACCGTTCGGTGATGGAGTGGGCCTCGTCGACGCGGGTCTGCGGCACGGCGGGCTGGCCGATGCCGCGAGCCGACTGCGCGACGTAGGACAGGGCCATCACCGAGGCGCGGGCCAGCTGTTCACGGGCCTCTTCGTCGGTGATGTCGAGCAGCGGGCGGTAGCCCCAAATCGGCGCGAGCATGGCCAGCGCGGCCTGGACGTCCACCCGGACGTCGCCGGTGTGCACCGGCAGCGGGAACGGCTCGGCGGGCGGGAGGCCGTGACCGAACCGGCCGTCCACGAGGAGGCCCCATACGTCACCGAAGGTCACCTTGCCGGCGAGGTCCTCGATGTCGACGCCGCGGTAGCGCAGCGCACCGCCGTCCCGGTCGGGTTCGGCGATTTCGGTGTGGAAGGCGATGACGCCCTCCAGACCCGGTCGGAAGCCGTCGTCGGGTTGGCCGGACGGCTGTGGCTTGCTGATCGTGGAGGTAGTCACTGTTTCGCGGAACCTTTCGGTGCGCTTTTTCCCCGGCTGGTTGGTGCTGGTCGCGCGGTTGGGATAGAGCGCACTGAATGCGCGCCACATCGCACGGATGGATAGACCTTGCTCTCTTGACCGGCCACTGGCAATCGAAAGATGCGGTGGTTTCGGTCACGATTACGAGAACGATTCAGTCACCGAGGCCTCCCGTCAGGAGAATTTTCACCACTCAGTGTGACGAAGTCCAGGTAAATCCTGTGTTTCCGAACCAGGCGCTGCCGCGTTTCGGGTGATAGACCTAGCGCATGCACCTCAGCCCGCAGGAGCGCGACAAGCTGCTCATCCACGTGGCGGCGGACGTCGCGCGGAAGCGGCTGGACCGCGGCGTCCGGCTCAACTACCCGGAAGCCGTCGCGCTGATCACCGACCACGTCCTCGAGGGCGCGCGCGACGGGCGCACGGTCAGTGAGCTGGTCGCGAGCGGCCGGACCGTGCTGTCCCGGGCGCAGGTTCTCGACGGCGTGCCCGAGATGGTCGACTCCGTGCAGGTCGAAGCCACTTTTCCCGACGGCACGAAGCTCGTCACCGTGCACGACCCGATCGTGTGAAAGGCAGCCGATGCACCCTGGCGAGATCATTCCCGGCGACGAGCCGGTCGAGCTGAACCCCGGACGCGCGCGCGTCCGGCTGCTGGTCCGCAACCTCGGCGACCGGCCGGTGCAGGTCGGCTCGCACTACCACTTCGCGGCCGTGAACCCGGGCCTCGAGTTCGACCGCGACGCCGCTCGCGGCCACCGCCTCGACGTCCCGGCCGGAACGTCCGTGCGGTTCGAGCCGGGCGTCGAACGGGAAGTCGATCTTGTTCCCCTGGCCGGTGCGCGCCGCGTGCCGGGCCTGCGGCCCGAATTCGCGGGAGAGTTCTGAAATGCCGCAGATCGACCGCGAGCGCTACGCCGAGCTGTTCGGCCCGACCACCGGCGACCGGATCCGGCTCGCCGACACCGACCTGCTGATCGAGGTCACCGAGGACCGTTCGATGGGTCCCGGCGGCGCCGGCGACGAGGTGCTCTTCGGCGGCGGCAAGGTCATCCGCGAGTCCATGGGCCAGGGCACGGCGACCCGGGCCGAGGGCGCGCCTGACCTGATCATCACCGGCGCGGTGATCCTCGACCACTGGGGCGTGGTGAAGGCCGACGTCGGCGTCCGCGACGGCCGGATCGTCGGCATCGGCAAGGCGGGCAACCCCGACACGATGGACGGCGTCGACCCGGCGCTGGTCATCGGGCCGTCCACCGAGGTGCTGTCCGGCAACGGCAAGATCCTCACCGCGGGCGGCATCGACTGCCACGTCCACTTCATCTGCCCGCAGCTCGTCGACACGGCGCTGGCCTCCGGGCTGACCACTTTGGTCGGTGGCGGCACCGGTCCCAACGAGGGCACGAAGGCCACCACGGTCACGCCCGGCGCGTGGAACCTGGGTCGCATGCTGTCCGCCATGGACGGTTATCCGGTCAACGTCCTGTTGCTGGGCAAGGGAAACACCGTCCGGCACGAGGCGCTGCGCGAGCAGCTGGCGGCGGGCGCGGGCGGCTTCAAGCTCCACGAGGACTGGGGCACGACCCCGGCGGCGATCGACGCGTGCCTCACGGTGGCCGACGAAGCCGGCGTCCAGGTGGCGATCCACACGGACACGTTGAACGAGGCCGGCTTCCTGGAGTCCACTGTGGACGCCATCGGTGGGCGCTCGATCAACGCGTACCACACCGAAGGCGCCGGCGGCGGGCACGCGCCGGACATCATCCAGGTCGTCTCGCTGCCGAACGTGCTGCCGTCGTCGACCAACCCGACCCGCCCGCACACCGCCAACACCCTCGACGAGCACCTCGACATGCTGGTGGTCTGCCACCACCTCAACCCGTCGGTGCCCGAGGACCTCGCCTTCGCCGAGAGCCGCATCCGGCCGACGACGATCGCGGCCGAGGACGTCCTGCACGACATGGGCGCGATTTCGATGATGAGCTCCGACTCCCAGGCGATGGGCCGGATCGGCGAGGTCATCATCCGGACGTGGCAGACCGCGCACGTGATGAAACGCCGTCGCGGCGCGCTGCCCGGCGACGGCGCGGCCGACAACCTGCGCGCGCGTCGCTATGTCGCCAAGTACACGATCAACCCGGCCATCGCGCACGGCATGGAGACCGAGATCGGCTCGGTCGAGGTCGGCAAGCTCGCCGACCTGGTGCTGTGGGAGCCGAAGTTCTTCGGCGTGCGCCCGCACGTGGCGCTGAAGGGCGGCTTCCCGGCGTGGGCGGCGATGGGCGACGCGAACGCGTCCATCCCGACGCCTCAGCCGGTCATGGCGCGGCCGATGTTCGGCGCTTCGATCGGCGCCGCGCTGAGCCTGCACTTCGTCGCGCCATCGGCCTTGGACAGCGGGCTGCGGGAGACGTTCGGCATCACGCGGCCGCTGGTCGCGGTGTCGAACATGCGTGCGCGGACCAAGGCGGACATGGTGCTCAACGACGCGACGCCCGACGTCCGCGTCGAGCCGGACAGCTTCGCGGTGCACGTCGACGGCGAGCTGATCGAACCGCAGCCGGTGACGGAACTGCCGATGGCGCAAAGGTACTTTCTCTTCTGATGGACCTTTCGGCGCTGATCCTCGCGGACTCCCGCTTCCCCGGCGGCGGGCACGTCCACAGTGGCGGGCTGGAGGAGGTCGTCTCCCGTCGCCTGGTGAGGGCCGTGCGCGATCTCCCGGGATTCCTTTCCGGACGGTTGCGGACGGCGGGCTTCCTGGCAGCGGTTTTCGCCGCCGCTTCGGCGCACGCGGCCGCTCGTTCCGTCCCGAGTGGACATTGGTCGCTGCTGGACGCCGAGCTGGACGCGCGGACGCCGTCGCTCGCGCAGCGGGAGGCGTCGCGGGCACAGGGCCGGGGAACGGCGCGGGCGGGGCGGATCGCCTGGCCGTCACCGGTGCTCACCGCGTTGGTGGCGGAAACCCCACGGCCGCACCACCCCGTTGTTCTGGGCGCTTTGGTCGGCGTCGCGGGCGGCTCGCCGCACGACGCGGCGATGGCGGTCGCCTATCTGTCGGTGAGCGGCCCGGCGAGTGCGGCCGTGCGGCTGCTGGGGCTGGATCCCTTCGCCGTCAACGCCGTCGTGGCCCGGCTCGACCTGCGTTCGGTTTGTGCGGACGCGGCGGCCGTGGCGGGGGACGACCCGGCGTCGCTGCCCTCGCCGGGGTCGCCCGCGTTGGATCTGTTCGCCGAGGCGCACGCCCGGCATCACCAGGAAGAGGTGCGTCTCTTTGCCAGCTGAAGGCCACGGCCACGGTCACTTCCACGAGGTCAACTTCGACCCGACGGCCGGCGATCCGGACCACTACGACGCATCACCCACCGCGGGCCGCGCCTACCGGATCGGGATCGGCGGTCCGGTCGGCTCCGGCAAGACGGCGCTGACCGCGGCGCTGTGCCGCGCTCTCGGCGACGAGATCCAGCTCGCCGTGGTCACGAACGACATCTACACGACCGAGGACGCGGACTTCCTGCGCCGGGCGGGCGTCCTCGACCCGGCCCGGATCGAGGCGGTGCAGACCGGCGCGTGCCCGCACACCGCGATCCGCGACGACATCACGGCGAACCTCGACGCCGTCGAGCGGCTGGAGGAGAAGTTCCCCGGCCTGGACCTGGTGATCATCGAAAGCGGCGGCGACAACCTGACCGCGGTGTTCAGCCGCGGCCTGGCCGACAGCCAGATCTTCGTCGTGGACGTCGCGGGTGGTGACAAGGTGCCGCGCAAGGGCGGTCCCGGCGTCACGACGGCGGATCTGCTGGTGATCAACAAGATCGACATCGCGCACCTGGTCGGCGCGGACATGGACGTGATGACGTCGGACGCCCACCGGATGCGCGGCTCGCTGCCGGTCATCACCCAATCCCTTGTGGACACTCCGGACGCGCCGGCGGTCGCCGGCTGGGTGCGTTCGCTGCTGTGAAGGCCCACGCCCGGCTGACTGCGTGTTTCGACGGCTCGCGCACGGTGCTGCGGGAGCTGCGGTCGATGGCGCCGCTGACGTTGTTCCCGCGCCGGCGTTCCGGTCCATCGGCGGTGGTGCACCTGGTCAACTCGGCGACGTCCCCACTGGGTGGCGACGATCTGCTGCTGTCGATCCACGTCGGGCCGGGCGCGACGCTGCGGCTTTCCGGCGTCGCGGCGACCCTGGCGCTGCCCGGCCTCCACGGCGAAGGTTCCTTGTCCACAGTGGACGTCGTGGTGGAGGAGGGCGGCTCGCTGGAGTACCTGCCGGAGCCGACGGTGATCACCGCGCGGGCGCGGCACACCGCCGTGTTCCGGGCCGCGCTGGCGCCCGGCGCGTACCTGCACACGCGTGAGGTGCTGGTGCTGGGGCGGGCCGGGGAGAGCCCCGGGGTGCTGTCTTCCACCCAGCACGTCACGCGGGGGCCGGTGCCGGTGCTGCGTCAGACGGTTTCGGTCGGCTCCGCGCTGGACGGGAGCCTGGCGGTGCTGGCGGGCCGCCGGGTACTGGCGACCGACCTGGTGGTCGGCGGCCCGGAACTCCCGGCGGCCTCCGGCGAGTGGTGGTCGCGCAGCCCCCTCGCCGCGGGCGGAACCCTCGCGACTTCCCTGGCCCCGGACGCGGTCACGGCCATGAAGGGCCTGGCCGAGGCGGGCGCCTGACCGCGCGGCCCTTCATGGAGCTTCAGAACTTCGTGCCCAGCCAGGTCATCGCGACCGGGCCGCCGATCGACACTCCGCCGATGTGTTCCAGCAGCGGGAATTCCTGCCAGGTGACCGCCGCGCCCAGTGCCTGCCAGCGGTCCCGCAAGGCCGTGCCGACGCTGAAGGGGATCAGTTCGTCGAGGGTTCCGTGGTACAGGTAGACCGGCGCCTTCGGCTTCGTCGTGCCCAGGTAGTTCTCCGCCAGCCGGGCTTGCCAGTGCGGCTCGTGGATCGGGTCCGGCACCGTCACGAAGTCCCGCAAGTGCGCGAAAGGCGCCGCCGCACCCAGTTCGATAGTGCACGCCTGCGACACGTGGGCCACCGCCGCGCGGCCGCGGTCGTTCAGGATCGACGCGAACGGCACGTCGGGGTACGCGGCCGCGAAACCCGTTGCCGCGCCGAGGACCAGGCCGAACGCCGGGCCGCCGTCGTTGGCCGCGAACACCGCGTCCAGGTCCGCCGGGACCCCGCCGGCCGCGACGCCGACGACGTTCAGCGAGGGCGCGTACGTGCCCTGCAGTTCGGCCGCCCAGGCCGCCGCCTGGCCACCCTGCGAGTACCCGAACACGCCGACCGGGCCTGTCGGGGACAGTCCCGCGCCGGTCACCTGCGATGCGGCGCGGGCCGCGTCGAGCACCGCGCGGCCTTCGGATTGGCCGACCGCGTAGGTGTGCGTTCCCGGTGTACCGAGTCCTTCGTAGTCGGTGACCACGACGGCCCAGCCCTGCGACAACGCCTGCGCCAGCAGTGCGCTCTCGTTCTCGATGCCGTGCGCGAGGAGGTTCGACGGCGCGCACTGGTCGCCGAGGCCGTGCGTGCCCACCGCGTACGTGATCAGCGGACGCGGACCGCCGCGCAGCCACGGCGCCGGCGGCACGAGCAGCGTCCCGGAGACGGCGTTCGGCGCGCCGGTCGCCGACGTCGAGCGGTAGAGGAGGTGCCAGGCCTTGACCGGGGCGGGGAACGGGCCGACGAACACCGTCGTCGGCCGCGCTTCCAGGAGGACGCCCGGATCCGCATGCGCCGCGGGGGCGGCCGTGACGAAAAGGAGCGCGACAGCGACCAGTAACCGACGAAGCATCGTTGCCTCCGGCTGATTTGGTAATCGAAGTTTTCGCAAACTAGCCAGCCCCAGTAGGATCTGGCAATCCCTCAGAAGGAGGAGACGAACCGGTGGCTCGCACGTACGGCGGCGTCGCACCCGAGCAGCGTCGCGCGGACCGCCGGGAGCGGCTGCTCACGGCCGGGCTCGAGCTGTTCACCTCGGCCGGCTTCCGGCACACCAAGATCACCGAGGTGTGCGCCCGCGCCGGGGTGTCGACGCGGAACTTCTACGAGGAGTTCTCCGGCAAGGAGGACATGCTGCGCACCCTCCACGACCGGATCAACAGCCTCGCGCTGGACCACGTCACCGCCGCGCTCGACGAGGTCGCCGAAGCCGACGCGATGACCCGGATCGCCACGCTGCTCGACGTCTTCATCGACACGGTCACCGTGGACCCCCGGCTGCCGCGGCTCAACTACGTCGAGGCGGTCGGCGTCAGCGCGGAGCTGGAGCAGCAGCACCAGATCTGGGTCGACCGCTGGGCGACGTTCATCGAGACGGAGGCGCGGCGCGCGGCCCGGCACGGCGCCGCACCCGACCGCGACTACCGGCTGACCGCGATCGCCCTGGTCGGCGCGGCCACCGGGCTGCTTCGCGAGTGGCAGGCACACGAGCCGCCGCTGCCGGTGGAGGACGTCGGCGCGGAGCTGCGCGCGCTGATGCTGGCGGCCATCATGCGGCCCGGAAAAATCTTGGAAATCCCCGGCAACCGCGGAGCCCCCTCGGGCGTGGAACAGTCGAGCCGGCAGGGGGAGCTGGGGGGGAAGCCGGCTCACGTGAGGGCCCTTTACCGGCAGCCGCCGGGAAAGGGCCCTCACGGACATCACGTGGCGCGGACGGTCGGCAAGCCGAGCGCGACCGGGCCGGTCGTCTGGCACACGTCGTGACACGTGTTGTCGAGCGTGCAGCAGAGCGAGCAGATCGGGCCGTCCTGCTTCGCGCAGTCCGCGACGTCCGGCAACTCGTACGGGTCGCCGCAGACCGAGCAGGTGTACGTCGCCCGCAGGTCGACGTCGGTGTCCGGGCCGGCGACCGTGTTCGGCCGCGCCAGGTAGTACTTCCCGCGCGTCGCCACCGCCAGCGCCGGCACCAGAACGACCGCGATGACCAGCGCGAGCAGCGGGCTGAACGCGGCCAGGAACGGCCCGAACGCGCCGAAGTACGCCACGATCGACACCGTCGAGGCGACCACCATCGAGCCGAACCCGACCGGGTTGATCTTGTGGAGGTAGGCCCGCTTGAACTCGATGTAGCGCGGCGAGAGCCCCAGCGGCTTGGCGATCACCAGGTCGGCGCAGACGGCGCCGATCCACGCGATCGCGACGTTCGAGTAGAAGCCGAGGATCTTGTTCAGGAACCCGAACGCGCCGAACTCCATCAGCGCGAGCGCGATCCCGCAGTTGACCAGCACGTACCAGACCCGGCCGGGGTGCTTGTGCAGCACGCGGGAGAAGAAGTTCGCGAACGACAGCGAGCCGGAGTAGGCGTTCGTCGTGTTGATCTTGATCTGCGACACGACGACGAACAGCGCGGCGAACGTCAGCGCCACCGGGCCGAGGGCGGGTTTCACCGCTTCGAGGTACGGCGCGATCGGCTCCAGCGCGTGCGTCTTCCCGACGACACCGAGCGCGAGGAAGGCCAGCAGCGCGCCGCCGATCTGCTTCGCGGCGCCCAGGATCACCCAGCCGGGTCCGGCGGCGAGCACCGCGGCCCACCACGACCGCTTGTTCTCGGCGGTCTTCTCCGGCATGAACCGCAGGTAGTCGGCCTGCTCCCCGATCTGCCCGATCAGCGACAGCGCGACGCCCATGCCGAGGCCGAACCCGATCGCGGAGAACCCGGAACCGGCGCCCTCGGTGCCGCCGAAGTGCGCGAACTCGGCGAACTTGCCGGGCTCGCGGACCAGCACGACGACGAACGGCAGCACCAGGCCGGCGAGCCACAGCGGCTGTGTCCAGGTCTGCATCTTGGCGACCGCGCCCATGCCGTAGAGCGCGAAGGGCAGCACGATCAGCGTCGCGAGCAGGTAGCCGATCGGCAGCGGGATGCCGAGGGCGAGCTCGAACGCCTGGCCCATGATCGAGCCTTCGAGCGAGAAGAAGATGACCGTGAAGCTCGCGTACACGAGCGACGTCAGCGTCGACCCGAAGTAGCCGAAGCCGGCTCCCCGGGTCAGCAGGTCCATGTCCACTCCGGACTTCGCGCAGGCGGCCGCGATGGGCACGCCGGTCACGAAGATGACGACGGCCGCGGCGAGGATCGCCAGGACGCCGGAAGTGAAGCCGTAGGAGAGGACGATGCTGGCGCCGATCGCGAAGTCGGCGAGGTAGGCGATGCCGCCCAGCGCCGTCGTCGCGACCACGAACGGGGACCATTTCCGGAACGAGTGGGCGGCGAAGCGCAGTGAGTAGTCCTCGCGGTTCTCGTTCGCCGCGAGCGGGGCGTACCGGCGTTTCGGCGTGGCGCCTTCTTCGGCTTCTTCGGCGCTGGACAGGGTGTCGGTCATGCCTGCCTCCGGGGTGGTGGGGAACGGGCCGAAGGTAGGTCTTTCCTGTATCGATCCTGGTCCGGCGGGTAACGCGGGGGTTACGGCTTGTTGTCCAGTGGTTACGGGGCGGGGTGGCGGGTGTCACCGTTCTGTGGGTTCCGCCGCAGCTCGGAAGGCCCTAACGTGCCTAGAGCCGAAGTCGACTGATGCCCCGACCGGGCGTGGAGGTTTGGCGATGATGCCGGAAATCAAGGACCAGGTGGAAGACGCCGTCGTGCGCCTGCCCGGGATGCGCGTCGCCTACGACGGCGCGGCGTTCGACGAATCCGCGTTGGCGGCCACCTGGACCGACCAGCTGCAGGGCTGGCTGAACCAGGCCGTCGCCGCGGGAATCGCCGAGCCGAACGCGATGGTGCTGGCGACAGCGGACGCCGAAGGCAGGCCGTCGTCCCGCACGGTGCTGTGCAAGGGCCTCGACGACCGCGGGGTGGTGTTCTACACGAACTACACGTCGGCGAAGAGCCACGACCTGACGGCGACTCGCTACGCGTCGGTGACGTTCCCCTGGTACGCGCTCCACCGCCAGGTCCACGTCCGCGGCGAGGTCGAGAAGGTCGGCGTCAAGGAGACGGCGGAGTACTGGGCCCAGCGGCCGCGGGGTTCGCAGCTCGGGGCGTGGGCTTCGCCGCAGTCGCGGGTGGTCGATGGTCGGCGTGCGCTGGACAACGCGCTGCACGGGATTGAGCGGCGGTTCGCGGACGTCGAGCAGATCCCGGCGCCGCCGCACTGGGGTGGCTGGCGGATCCGGCCCGATTTGGTGGAGTTCTGGCAGGGGCGCGAAGACCGGATGCACGACCGGCTGCGGTACGTGCGGACCGACGACGGCTGGCACGTGGAGCGGGTTGCGCCCTGAGCCTTCGCGCTCGCTGCTTGGAGAACCCACCACCCCGAAGCCGGATTGTGACTACGGACGGTAGCGCCGCGTCAAGGCGGGAAGGCGTGCCTTGACCCGGCGCTACCGTCCGTGTTTCGGCTTCGTATCGGGGTTGCGGGGAGGGGTCTGGGTGGGGTGCCGGTTGTGCCTTCAGCGTGCCGTTTGCGCCGGTGAGCCCATGCGCCCCAATGTGGCGTTCGGTGCGTCCAGTGCACCCAATGTGGCGTTCGGTGCGTTGGACGCAACCAACGCCACATTGGGGCGCTCGTGGGGCGAGGTAAATCACCTGCGCGGAGATAGTTAGCCGGGCTAAGCTCGTCTGTCGTGACTGGTGAACCGGGGACCTTGCCGCCCCGCTCGGGTGTCCGGAAAGTCCTCGGCCGCATCGTCGTCGACACCCGGCCGCTGAAGATCCCGGCCTTCCGGCGGCTGTGGCTGTCCACTGTGGTCACCGCCGTCGGTACCCAGCTGACCGCCGTCGCCGTGCCCAAGCAGGTCTTCGACCTCACCGGGTCCTCCGCCTACGTCGGCCTCACCGGGCTCGTCGCGCTCGTTCCGCTGCTGATCTTCGGGCTCTGGGGTGGCGCCGTCGCCGATGCCGTCGATCGGCGGAAGCTGCTCTTCGTCACCAACGTCGGTGTCGCGATCACCTCCGCCCTGCTCTGGCTGCAGGCCTTCGCGCACTTCGGCTCGGTGTGGCTCGTTCTCGGCCTGCTCGCCGTCAACCAGGCGTTCTTCGCGATCAACATGCCCACCCGGGGCGCCGTCGTCGCGCGGCTCGTGCCCGCCGAACTGCTGCCGTCCGCGAACGCCCTCAACACCACCATGTCCACCTTCGGCGCCGTCTTCGGGCCGCTGATGGCCGGCGCGCTGATCCCCGTCCTCGGCCTCTCGACGCTCTATCTGGTCGACGTCGTCGCCTTGACGATCACGCTCTTCGCGGTCTGGCGGCTGCCGTCGATCCCGCCGCTCAACGGGCCGTCGCGCCGCGCCGGGGTTCGTGACGTCGTCGACGGCTTCAGGTACCTGGCCGGGCAGAAGATCCTGCTCGCCTCCTTCGTCGCCGACATCATCGCGATGGTCTTCGGGATGCCGCGCGCGCTGATCCCCGAGATGGCCGAGCGCACCTTCGGCGACCCGCCCGGCGGTGGTCCCGCGCTCGGCTGGCTCTACGCCGCCCTGCCCGCCGGGGCGATGCTGATCGGGCTCTTCTCCGGCTGGCTGACGCGCATCCACCGCCAGGGCGTCGCGGTCGTCGTGGCGGTCTGCGCGTGGGGTGCGGCGGTGGCCGCGTTCGGGCTCGCGCACTCGCTGTGGCTCGCCGTCGTCTTCATGGCGCTGGCCGGCGCCGCGGACATGGTCAGCGCCGTCTACCGGATGGCGATCCTGCAGGTCGCGACCACCGACGAGATGCGCGGCCGGCTCCAAGGCGTGTTCACGGTGGTGGTCGCCGGCGGCCCCCGGATCGCCGACCTCACCCACGGCTGGGGCGCCGCCGCGTTCGGCACGGCCGCCGCCGCGAGCGTCGGCGGCCTGCTCGTGATCGTGCTGGTCTGCGCGTCGATGTTCCTGCTCCCGGCCTTCTGGCGGTACCGGGCCCCGACGGCGTAGGCCGTTCGGGTTAGGGTGCGGCCATGCGTACCCCCGTCGTCGCTTTTGTCGCTTTTGCCGCGTTGACCGCCTGTTCTTCCGGGGAGAAACCCGCGCCTTCGTCGTCCGCCGCTCCGAAGCCCGCGCCCAGCTCGAAGGCCGCCGTCGCGTCGCTCGACCCGTGCGCGATGCTGCCCGCCGAAGCCGTGTCAAAGGCGATTTCGGTGCCGGGTCTCAAAGCAGTGCCGGGACCGGTGCAGGACAGCACCGCCAACGGCGGCAAGGCGCGCAGCTGCGAGTACCAGCTCAACGGCAAAGCCGCCGGTGTGCTCGCCGTGACCCGCTACGAAGGCCGTCAGGGCAAGCCCGCCGAGATGGTCGCGTCGATCAAGAAGGCGAAGGCGGGCGCGCAGGACGTACCCGGCTTCCCGGACGGCGCCGTCTACTACATCGACGAGCAGAAGACGGCCACGCTCGCCTCGGCCGAGCTGGTCTCGGGCACGCCGGTCGTGATCAACTACACCGGCCCGGCGAAGATGACCGTGGAGCAGATGACCCCGCTGGTCAAGCAGGCGCTCGCGGCGCGCTGAATCACGTCCAGCCGACGAGCCGCCGTTCCGACAACGTTCCGGTGGACGGCAGCTGCCCGAGCGCGGGCCGGGCGATCGCACCCGGCGTGACGGGCGAGGCGAACCATTCGCCCTGGTCGGTCTGGTAGAGCACCGTGCTCTTGTCCGGCGCGGCGGCCACCTTGGCGATCGACGGCTCGGACCGGTCGACGAGCTTGGTCAGCTGCGGTGCCGCGCCGTCGAGCGTCAGGCGCATCAGGACGCCGTGCTCGTCCGAGCCCGTGACGGCGGACATCAGCACCGTCTTCGTGTCGAGCGCGGTGACGAACTGGTAGGTGGCGCCCGGCTCTTCGTAGACGGCGTAGGCGATCCCGCCGGACGAGTCGGTCAGGTACGCCAGGCCGTCGCCGGCGTGCCGGACGTCCCGCCAGGTCAGCACCTCGCCCTGGGCGCCGAGCCACCAGTCCTCGACGTGCTGGTCGGAGCTGCCGCTCGGCACGATGCCCGCTTCCTTGACGGGCTGCCCGAGCTGCCGGTAGTCGACGGAGTACACGGCTTTGCCGTCGTCGAAGTACAGCTTCGACCCGGACGGGCCGAATCGCGGGTTCCGGAACTTGGCCGTCTCCTCGCTCATCGACCGCTCCGGAGCCGGCACGCTGCCGGTGCGTTCGTACCGCCGGTCGGCGGCGTTGAGCGTGAAGACGTCGACGCCATCGTCGGTCTCAAGGGTCGCGTACTGGCCGTCGGGCGAGACGAGGTCCAGCTTGGTGGCCGGTCCGTCGAAGCGGGTCAATGAAGTGTCGTACCCGGGCAGCGACAAGGTCGTCTTCGCCGCACCGGTGACCGGATCGGCGAAGACGACGTCGTCGAGGCCGGTCTGCTCGGAGTGCTGCAGCAGGACGACCCCGGAGAGATCGAGCGGCGTGGCTTCCCGCGCCGCGGCGGCGGCCGGCGGGGGCGGGGTGCCGCTCCCGCAAGCCGTCGTCAGTACCGCGGCCGCCCCGAGCAAGGCCGCACTCCACCACTTCTTCGTCACCGCTGAGCCTCCCGTTGTCCGAGGCTCAGATGCGGCGGAAGATCATCCGGTTCCCTCAGCGGCGAAGTGCGGCGAATTCGACCGGGCTGTGCGCCGAGAACACCGTGACCTCGTCCTGGTGGTCCCGCGCCAGCTCGTGCAGCCGCGCCAGGTTCGCCAACCTCTCTCGACGCACCGTCTGGACGAGGTTCTGGAACGCTGTCATGCCAGGCGGGCAGTGCGGGGCGACCGGGTCCAGCTGGCCGTGGAAGAAGTAGGCGTCGCCGGCGTGCAGGAGCCAGCCGTCGCCCGTGTCGACCGCCACGCCGGTGTGGCCGCGCGTGTGGCCCGTGAGCGGGACCAGCAGGATCTCCTCCGGCAGGCCCTTGAGCGAACGGACCGCCTCGAAGCCGAACCACGGCTCGCCCGTCTCGTCGTAGGTGCTCCACAGCGGGCGGTGCGCGAACTGCGCCGCCCGGTAGCGGTTCTTTTCGGCCGCGTTCGCCGGTGACGTCGCGCCCCGGTGCTCCTCGGCCCGGACGTGCACGACGGCGTTCGGGAAGTCGGCCAGCCCGCCCGCGTGGTCGACGTCGAGGTGGGTCATCACGATGTGCCGGACGTCGGCCGGGTCGAGGCCGAGCGCCTCGATCTGCGCGACGGCGGTCTCGGCGGCCTGCGGCTTCGCGCCGACCAGCGCCTGGAACGCGCGGCCGAGCCACTCGCCGGGCCGGGCCACGCCCTGCGTGCCGAACCCGGTGTCGACCAGCACCAGGCCGTCGCCGGTCTCGATCAGCAGGCAGTGGGCGACCAGCTCCGCCCGCCGCAGCAGGCCGGGCTCGCCGTCGAGCAGCTTGCCGCCGGCCGGCCGCATCGTGCCGCAGTTGAGGTGGTGCACCTTCATACGCTGCTCCTGGTGCTCAGCCGGAGGAACTCGGTCTCGTCGTGCGCGGCGAAGACGCTGACTTCGCCGCCGTGTTCCTGAACAAGCTGACGCAGACGGCGGTGGTTGTCCAGCCGGGCGCCACCGACAGTTTCCATTCGGCCCTCGAACCACTTCAGGCCCGGCGGGCAATGCGGTGCGGTGGGATCGACCTGGCCGTGGAAGAAGTACGAATCGCCGGCGTTGAGCAGCCAGCCGTGGCCGGTGTCGACGGCGACCCCGGCGTGCCCGCGCGTGTGCCCGGAGAGCGGGACCAGCAGGATCTCGGGCGGCAGGCCGTCGAGCTGCCGGACGGCGCCGAAGCCGAACCACGGCTCGCCGGTGTCCGCATAGGACGTCCACTGTGGACCATGGGCGAACTGGATCCGGCGGTAGCGGCCGCGTTCGGCGTCGTCCCGCGGCTCGGTGAACGCGCGCAGCTCTTCGGCGTAGACGTGCACCCGCGCCAACGGGAAGTCGATGAGGCCGCCGGCGTGGTCGAGGTCGAGGTGGGTCAGCACGATGTCGCGGACGTCCGCCGGGTCGAAGCCGAGCGCGCGGATCTGCGCGATCGCCGTCTGATCGGGATCGGCGATCGGGTTGGACTGGCGGACGAAGCCGGCGCCGAGCCAGGCAGCGGGGTCGACCGCGGCCGGGGTGCCCATCCCCGTCTCGACGAGCACGAGACCGGTGTCCGTTTCGAGCAGCAGGCAGTGGCAGACCATGGTGGCGCGCCGGAACAGGCCCGGCCTGCCGTCGATCAGCCTGCCGCCGAGTGGCCGCAGGGTGCCGCAGTTCAGGTGGTGGACGCGCATCAGGAGACCTCCCGGTCGAGGGTGGTGTGCAGGTGGGCGGCGACGGCGCGCAGCGGCGCGAGGTCGCGGCGGGTGCGGGCCAGCAGCAGCCCGCCTTCGATCGCGGCCAGCACGATGGTGGCCAGCTCTTCGGCGCGTTCGGGGGAAAGTCCTTGCCCGGCAAGGTGTTCGGCGAGAACGTCGTGCCAGGAGGCGTACCCTTCCGCGCAGGCTTCGCGGATCGGTTCGCTCGCCGCGGCGGCGTCGAGCGCGACTGTCGCGAGTGGACACCCACGCTGGAAGTCCGACTCCGTCAGGAAATTCGCGAGCGCGTCGACGGCGCGGTCGATCCCGGTGGCGGCGTCCGGAGCGTCACGGAGGATCGCTTCGAGCATGGCGCCGGTGCGCTCGCTCGAGAGCCGCACGGCTTCGGCGGCGAGCTGCTCCTTGCCGCCGGGGAAGTGGAAGTAGAGCGACCCCTTCGGCGCGCCCCCGGCCGTCGTCAGCTGGGTGAGGCCGGTGGCGTGGTAGCCCTGCGTCTGGAACAGGTCGGCGGCGGTGTCGAGCATCCGCTGCCGCGTGTCGGTGCGGCGAACCATGTCCCGACCGTAGCGCAAACTATGACGACCGGTCTAGTTATTTCTCGGCTCGGTAAGGTCGTGTCATGGGCAACCCGACTGGTCAGCAGTTCGAGATCACCCGCGGCAACGCACGCGCCGTCGTCACCGAAATCGGTGCCGGGCTGCGCGCGTTCGAAGTCGGCGGCGTGCCGTACGTCGAGGAGTTCCCCGAAGACGCGCACCCGCCGAAGGGTGCCGGGCAGGTCCTGCTGCCCTGGCCGAACCGCACCAAGGGCGGCCAGTGGACGTTCCAGGGTGAGAAGCAGCAGCTCGAGATCACCGAGGAAGCACGCGGCAACGCCATCCACGGCCTGACCCGCCACCTCGAGTGGGAGCTGCTGGAGCACGCCGAGTCGTCGATCACCCTGGCCGTCGACGTCGAGGTGCAGCCCGGCTGGCCGGTGCCGCTGCGCGCGACCGTCACCTACGAGCTGGCGCCGCGCGAACTGACCGTCACGCACGAGATCCGCAACGAGGGCGAGCAGCCGATCGGCGTCGGCGTCGGCACCCACCCGTACTTCCGGATCGGCGACGTCCCGACCGACGAGCTGACGCTCACCCTGCCCGCGAGCCGCGTCCGGCCGTCCCGGCCCGACGAGCAGATGCCCTACGCGCCGGAGCAGGACGTCGAGGGCACGGAGTACGACTTCCGCGCCGGCCGGGTGCTGGCGGGCGTCGACCTGGACACGGCGTTCGGTGGCCTCGCGGCGGCCGAGGACGGGCTGCACCACGTCGTCCTGAGCCACGAAGACCAGCGGCTGCTGGTCTGGACCGGCCCCGACTTCCGCTGGGCGCAGGTGTTCACCCCGGACGACCTGGTCGGCCGCGGCCGGGCCGTGGCGATCGAGCCGATGACCTGCCCCGCCGACGCGCTCAACACCGGCACCGACCTGATCGAGCTCGAGCCGTCGGCGTCGTGGTCGGGCAGCTGGGGCATCCGGGTCCCGTGAGGCCGCCCCGCGTTCACGCGATCGGGGCAGTTCGTTAGCGTGGCGAACTATGGCGAAGGCAATTGTCGGGGGCTATGTCGTCCCCATCGACGGTGATCCCATCGAAGGCGGCACGGTCCTGATCGACGGCGGCAGGATCGTCGCGGTCGGCACCGAGGCCGACGTCGACATCCCGGAGGACGCCGAACTGGTCGACGCGGCCGGCACCTGGGTGCTGCCCGGCTTCTTCGACGCCCACGCCCACCTCGGCGTCCACGAGGACGGCGAAGGCTGGGCCGGCAACGACACCAACGAGATGACCGACCCGAACGGCGCCCGCTTCCGCGCCGTCGACGGCATCGACCCGTACGAGCCCGGTTTCGACGACGCGCTCGCGGGCGGCGTGACGAGCGTCGTCATCAAGCCGGGTTCCGGCAACCCGATCGGCGGCCAGACGATCGGCGTCAAGACCTGGGGCCGCAGCATCCTCGACATGACGTTCGCGGAGCACGTCAGCGTGAAGAGCGCGCTCGGCGAAAACCCGAAGCGCGTGTACGGGGACAAGAAGCAGACGCCGTCGACGCGGCTGGGTGTCGCGGCGATCCTGCGGGAGGCGTTCACCAAGGCCCGCAACTACCAGGCGAAGCGCGCGCACGCGGAGTCCGAGGGCAAGCCGCACGAGGTGGACCTGACGCTGGAGACGCTGTCGAAGGTCCTCGACGGCGAGCTGTACTGGGACCAGCACGTCCACCGCGCGGACGACATCGTGACGGCGATCCGGCTGGCCGACGAGTTCGGCTACAAGCTGGTGATCAACCACGGCACCGAGGGGCACCTCATCGCGGACCTGCTGGCCGAGCGGGACGTGCCGGTGATCCTCGGGCCGCTGTTCACGACGAAGTCCAAGGTCGAGCTCCGCAACCGGACGCTGCGTTCGGCGGGCATCCTCGCCCGCGCGGGGGTGAAGATCGCGATCACGACGGACCACCCGGTGATCCCGATCAACTTCCTGGTGTACCAGGCGGCCCTGGCGGTGAAGGACGGCCTCGACCCGGCGACGGCGCTGCGTTCGCTGACCGTCAACCCGGCGTCGATGCTGGGGCTGGACGGGCGGATCGGGTCGTTGAAGCCGGGCCTGGACGCCGACGTGGTGCTGTGGTCGGGTGACCCGCTGGACGTGATGAACCGGGCCTTGCGGGTCTTCGTCCGGGGCGACGAGGTGTACCACTTCGACGAGTCGCTGGGCGAGGGCGTGTCCAAGGACCGCCGGTACCGCGAGGCGCGCTGAGTTTCGGACGGCACGCCGGTTACCGGGCGGTTCCGGCGTGCCGTCCGATCAGTCGAGGAGCGCGTTCAGGTCGATCTTGACCGGAAACGGGACGTCGGTGGTGAAGGTGCCGGTAACTGCTGAAGCATCCAGGTAGCCGAACTCGTCGGCCTGGTGGCACGCCACCAGCGAGATGGGGTCGCTCGTGTCGATGATCCAGTAGTGCGGGATCCCCGCGTCGGCGTACTCGTCGTGCTTCACCTGATAGTCGGTGCGCTTCGAACCCGGTGACACGATTTCGACGACCACGACCACCTCGTCGGCGCGATACATGTCGCCTTCGTCGTCCACGCGAGCGCTCGCCTCGCGGTAGGTGATCAACAAGTCGGGGCGGCGCGAAAACCCCGGTTCACCCCGAGGGGCCAAGCCAAGGTCCACGTCGAGGTCCGGAGTGAAATCGAGTTCCGGGGGCAGCTGGGATTCCAGCTGCTTGCCCAGCAGCCAAGCCGCCTTGTTGTGCTTTCTGCTGGGGCTGGGCGACATCACGACGCGGCCTTCCACGAGCTCGGTGAAACCTGTGTCGGTTTCACCGAGCGCCGCGTATTCCTCGATCGTCAGCAGGTGATCGGGGATCTCCCACCGGGGAGCGGGGCGCGGCTGGGGAAGTGCAGTCACAGCGTCTCCTCACGTCGCCCGGAATTGTCTCACGGCTCAGATGCAACCAGGAGTAACCGTATCTGTACCAAGCGTGTGACACCCTTCGCTCAACCGGCTACGCCTGCTTGAACGGCGTGTAGATCTGAATGTCGCCCTCCTGTTCGCGGGCCTCGAACACGGGCAGCGGCGGGATCTCCACCGGCAGGTTGTAGCGCAGGATCTCGCCGGTCAGCGCGAAGGTCGCGCCATGACACGGGCAGACCAGCTGACGCTCGGGGTTCGCCAGCTGCAGGCGGCAGCCGAGGTGGGTGCACGTCGAGGACACGGCCTGCAGGCCGTCCGGGGTCCGCTGGACGAAGCCCGTTACGGTGTCCAGCTCGAACTCCCGCAGGCCGCCCTCTGGGACGTCCTTGCTCGCAGCCACCGTCCGCCACTCGCCCGGTTCCTCCTGCTGCGGTGCCGTGGCCGGGGCACGGACGAGACGGTCGATCCCGACGCCCGCCGCGAGGGAGGCGGCGGCGATCCCGGCCGTCCGGACCACGCGGCGCCGGCGCAACGGCGTGGCGGACGGCGGCGTGTGCCCGGCCGCCAGTTCACGGCCGAGCCGGTCGACGAAGCCGGCCGGCGGGTACGCGTCGGCCGCGCCGAGCCGGGCGGCCTGCAGTTCGATGGCCGCACGCATCTCGGCGACCTGGTCGTCGTCCGGCCGGAACGGCTCCGGCGTGCGTTGCCCGAGGAGGCTGTCGGCGAAGCGGTCGACGTCGTTCATGCCTGCTCCTCGATCCGTGCGGCGGCCTGTGCGGCGAGCCGCAGGGCCCGGTGCTGGATCACCTTGACGTTGGCCAGGCTCACCCCCAGCTCGTCGGCGGCGTCTTGCAGTGAGTAGGACTCCAGGAATCGTAACTGCAGGACTTTCCGTGCGCGCTCGGGCAATTCGGCGAGTATGGCGGCGACCCGCCGGTCCGTCGCCCGAACTGCCGAACCGTTCGTCGTCCGGTGGCCGCGGTCGGGTATTTCCGTCGTTTCGTCGAGGCCGATCGTGGTGATCTCGCGGCCGAACAGGCGTCGCCAATGCGCGGCGAGCACCGTGCGCGCCGTCGCGAGCAGGTAGGCGCGTACCTCTGCCGCGTTCGCACTCGCGCGCAACGGTTTCAGCACGGCGAGGAACACTTCGCCGGTGAGATCCTCGGCGTCCGCGGGGTTTCCCACCTTTTTCAACATCAGCCGGTAAACCCAGACGACATTCTCTCGGTAAACGGTTTCCCAGTCCGGTTCGGACTTCCCCTCCATCGGGACTCCACATCCGTAGCTCCGATGTTCCCGACGATACCCCGCGATGTAACCCGGGTGCATACCTTTCGGCGAGGGGCCACCTTGATTCTCCTCCGCGCCCCTGCCGGCGAGCGCGGGGACAGCCTGTTTCATGCGAGGAGCAATCATGATGAGCAAGCGCAAGGCCGCGACCGCGGTGGCCGCGGCATTGACGCTGGGGGCGACCGCCGCGTTGTCCGGCGGAGCCGAAGCCGTTACGCAGCAAGGGGGAAGTTTTACCGACCGGGGCGACATCCGTTTCCTGCCGCAACCGCTGAAGGACCGGCTGGCGTTGCTGGCCGGCCGGCCGAGCACGTTCGCGCCGATGACCGCGTTTTCCGAAGCGCCGTCGCCGAGTCAGTTATTCCAGTACTACCTGCTGGACACGAAGAATTTCCAACCGAATGTGTTCACCACGACCATTCCGGGGATCAACGACGGCGTCGCCCCGACGGCCACCGGGCCGAATCACGACCTGCCCACGCTGGGCGGGCTGCGGGTGGTCGTCGAGCCGAAGCCGGGGCTGCCGACCGACCCGGACGACCCCGGTTCGTTCGTCGACATGTTCACCGACATCTCGGGGCTGTTCGTCATCAACAACGAGTCCGGCTGGTACGAGGGCTGGATGATCCACGACGTGACAGTGCCCGACGTCGCCGCCCCGCGCACCGACGGGCACGCCGCCTTCGGGACGATCACCGCCGCGGACGCCGCGGCGCTGGCGAAGGTGGGCGATTACCACAACAAGCCGGGCGCGGTCTTCACCACCGACGGCAAGGCGCCCCGCGAGCCGTCCGCGAACGACCACTGGCCGGACAAGGTGTCCAACCTGGTGCCGATCCAGCTGTCGCTGGGCGCGTACAACGCCACGCAGCAGAGCGATATCCACTCGTACTGGGAGCTCAACCAGTACACGAACTGGGTGCCGCCCACGTACGAGCTGCCGTTCACCGGCGGGATCCCCGGCACGTTCGAAAAGGGCAAGATCGGCGCGCTGTCGTCGGTCGTGCCGGGCTCGGGTCCCTCGGGTGTGAAGAACAAGCCGCAGGTCGACGGCGACAACCCGAACATCCCGCGTGACCCGGACCGGCTGCTCAACACCAGCCCGGACGACCCGGACCGCCCGATGCCGAACAACGACGACCACAAGGAGAAGCGGCTCCGGTTCATCCCGAGCGGGCTGGGCAACGAAGTGATGCTGGACGTGTACCTGCGGACGGCGTCCTTCGAGCCGTACGAGCACAACCTGAACCAGCGGATCTTCGACGCCTACGCGGCCGAGGTCGCGCGGGTCGACGGCAACCACGACGGCATCGTCGACGCCGTCGAGGCGGACCTCGAAGGCACGTCCGACGGCGGCCAGTCCAACGATCGGCTGTTCCTGCCCGCGACCGCGTACAACCGCGTCGCGGTCACCCGGGAGATCAACGACGGACTGCTTTCGCCGCGCTTCGCACCCAGCCAGCGCGCGTGGGTGCTCAGCGGCGACATCGCGCGGGTCAGCCCGTCCGTGCCGGCGTCGATCCCGCAGGACGGCGACAACCGCTAGACCAGCCAGTGCCGAGGGGTGTGCGTGGTGCGGCCGGTTCACCGCCGGCCGCACCACGCGCGGAAAGCAAAGGGGGTGGGAAAATGCGCGTCTGGGAAACGAGTGTCAGGATGCTTTCAGCTCGCGGGCGATGACCAGTCGCTGGATCTGGTTGGTGCCCTCGAAGATCTGGGGCACCTTCGCCTCCCGCATGTACCGCTCCACCGGGAAGTCACGCGTGTAGCCGGCGCCGCCGAGCACCTGGACGGCGTCGGTCGTCACCTTCATGGCACCATCGGTCGCCACCAGCTTCGCGATCGACACCTGCCGCTTGAACGGCAGCCCCCGGTCACGCCGCCGGGCCGCCTCCAGGTACGTGGCCCGCGAAGACTCCACCGTCGCCGCCATGTCCGCCAGGAGGAACTCGACCCCCTGGAAGTCGATGATCGGGCGGCCGAACTGCGAACGGCCCTTCGCGTACGCCACCGCTTCGTCCAGCGCCGCCTGCGCCAGGCCCACCGCGCACGCCGCGATGCCCAGCCGTCCCGAGCTCAACGACGACAACGCGATTCGCAGCCCGTCGCCCGGGGCGCCCAGGAGGCGTGCAGCGGGCACGCGAGCGCCGTCGAAGATCATCTGGGCCGTCGGGGAGCCGGTGAGGCCCATCTTGCGCTCGCGCGGCGCCGCCGACAGGCCTTCGGTGGCCCCGTCGACCAGCAGGCACGAGATCTCCTTCTCGCCCGTGCGGACCATCGTCGTGTAGAAGTCCGCCACGCCCGCGTGCGTGATCCAAGCCTTCGTGCCGTTCACGACGTAGTCCGAGCCGTCGAGACGCGCACGCGTCGCGAGTGCCGCCGCGTCCGAGCCCGCCTGCGTCTCCGACAGCGCGTACGCCCCCAAGAGCGAGCCTTCGAGCATGTCCGGCAGCCAGCGGTCGCGCTGCTCGTCGGTGCCGTACTCCGTCAGCGCGTAGCAGGACATCGTGTGCACCGACAGTCCGACGCCGACCGTCATCCACGCGGCCGCGATCTCCTCCAGGACCTGCAGGTAGACCTCGTAGGACACGTCGCCGCCGCCCCAGCGCTCGTGGTACGGCAGTCCCAGCAGCCCGGACTTGCCGAGCAGGCGGAACTGCTCGCGCGGGAACTGCTCGGCTTCCTCGGCCGCCGCCGCCCGCGGGGCCAGCTCGTCGCGGGCGATTTCCCTGGTCAGCGCGACCAGGTCCTCGGCTTCCGAGGAAGGCAGCAGGCGTTCGGCGGGCATCGTCGTCCTCCAAGACCGTACTGAAAACAGTACTGTGGGTCCGCTCAGAGTACAGTACGACAGGACTGGGTGGCCGGAAGACGTAGGAGATAGTGAGCCGATGCGCCCCGAACCCCGCCGACGGCCGACCGCCCGTCAGCGCGCCCTGCTCGCCGACCTCGAGGCGCTCTTCCTCGCCGAGGGCTTCGCCGCCTTCACCCTCGACGACCTCGCCGGCCGCCTGCGCTGCTCGAAGTCGACGCTCTACGCGCTCGCGCCCAGCAAGGAGCAGCTCGCCGTCAAGGTCGTCACCCACTTCTTCCGGGGCGCCGCGGAGCGGATCGAGGAGCGCATCGCCGGGATCGACGACGCCCGCAAGCTCATCGGCGAGTACCTGGCGGGCGTCTCCGAGCACCTGAACCGGGCGTCGCCGTCGTTCATGCGCGACCTCGCCGAGTTCGGGCCGGCCCGCGAGGCCTACCAGCTCAACAGCCGGTTCGCCGCGAACCGGCTCCGGCAGTTCATCGACCGGGGGGTCGCCGACGGCGTCTTCCGGGACGTCCACGCCCGGCTGCTGGCCGAGATGACCGGGCTGATCATCGAAGGCATCCAGACCGGGGTGCTCGGCAGGCGGACCGACGTGTCCGACGCCGAGGCGTTCACCGCTTTGGGCGAACTGCTGCTCGGCGGGCTGAGCAAATAGCGGACAGGAATTGTCAGCCGGTACTCGATTAAACTCCCCGGCGTGATCGTCGTAGGCGGAGAAGCTCTGGTCGACCTGGTTCCCGGCGACCCCCTGGATTCCACTGTGGACGGTGGACTGCGCGCGCTGCTGCCGCGGCTCGGCGGTGGGCCGTACAACGTCGCGCTGGCCGCCGGCCGCCTCGGCGTGCCGGCGGCGTTCCTGTCGCGCGTGTCCACCGATCGCTTCGGCGACGCGATGATCGAGCGCTTGCACGCCTCCAGCGTCGACACGTCGCTGCTGCAGCGCGGTGACGAGCCGACGACGCTCGCCGTCGTCGCGCTCGACGCGAAGGGCGCCGCGCGCTACTCGTTCTACGTCGAGGGCACCGCCGACCGGCTCGTCGCGGACCCCGGCCCGCTGCCCGGAAACGTGACCGCGGTCTCACTCGGCACCCTCGGCATGGTCCTCGAGCCCGGGGCCTCGGCGTACGAGGCGATGCTGCGCCGCGAAGCCGCTCGTGGCGTGCTGACCGTCCTCGACCCCAACATCCGCGAGGCGCTCATCACCGACCCGGCCGCCTACCGGGCCCGGTTCGCGTCCTGGCTGCCGGACGTCCGGCTGCTGAAGATCTCCGACGACGACGCCGCGTGGCTCACCGAGGGCGCCGACCCGGTCGCCGCCGCGAAGACGTGGATCGAGTCCGGTGTGGACGCCGTGGTGCTGACCCGGGGGGCCGACGGGCTCGCCGTGATCACCGCCGCAGGTGAGCTGGCCCACGTGCCGTCGCGAAAAGTCACCGTCGTGGACACCATCGGCGCGGGCGACACCGTCCAGGGCGCCCTGCTGGCCTGGCTGCACGCCCACGACGTCGCCGACCTGGCTTCTCTCGACGCCGGCGCGTGGCGCGAGGCCCTCGCCTTCGCGGCGAAAGCGGCGTCGATCACGGTGTCCCGCAGCGGCGCCGAGCCGCCCACGTCCGCCGATATGGCGTCGGCCGTGTGAACCTGGTCCCAAAGCGGGCCTTCAGCACAACGTCACCGCTGCGCGATAGCGGGTTTCTCGACTAGCGTAGAGGGGCATTCTTCATACCCCAGCGGGGCGGTGTGCAGCGAGGCGCCAGTGTTTCCTCGCGTGAACACGTGGCTACCTGTGAAACGTACAGGCGCCGCCGGCCCGTGCCCAACGTGAGAGGGACTTGCATGTCCGACGCGACGACTGCGGGGCAGGCGTACGGCGAAACCGCGAAGCTGACCCTGCCGAGTGGCGAGCACGAGTTCAAGATCGTCCACCCGGTCGAGGGCGCGCCGGGGATCGAACTGGGGAAGCTGCTGGCGCAGACGGGGTACATCACCTACGACCCCGGTTTCGTCAACACCGGTGCCGCGTCGTCCGCCATCGCCTACATCGACGGTGACGCCGGCATCCTGCGGTACCGCGGGTACCCGATCGAGCAGCTGGCCGAGAAGTCGACCTTCATCGAGGTCTCCTACCTGCTGATCTACGGCGAGCTGCCGACCGAGACCCAGCTGGCCGACTTCACCGAGAAGATCCAGCGGCACACGCTGCTCCACGAGGACCTGAAGGCGTTCTTCAGCGGCTTCCCGCGCGACGCCCACCCGATGCCGGTCCTGTCGAGCGCGGTTTCGGCGCTCTCGACGTTCTACCAGGACTCGCTCAACCCGTTCGACGAGCCGAACGTGGAGCTGTCCACGGTCCGGCTGCTCGCCAAGCTGCCGACCCTGGCCGCGTACGCGTACAAGAAGTCCGTCGGCCAGCCCCTGCTGTACCCGGACAACTCGCTGGGCCTGGTCGAGAACTTCCTGCGGATGACGTTCGGCTTCCCCGCCGAGCCGTACGAGGTCGACCCCGAGGCCGCCAAGGCGCTCGACCTGCTGTTCATCCTGCACGCCGACCACGAGCAGAACTGCTCGACCTCGACCGTGCGCCTGGTCGGCTCGTCCGAGGCGAACCTGTTCGCTTCGATCTCCGCCGGGATCAACGCCCTGTTCGGCCCGCTGCACGGCGGCGCGAACTCCGCGGTGCTCGACATGCTCGAGGGCATCCAGCGTGACGGCGGCGACGTCGCCCAGTTCGTGAACCGGGTGAAGAACAAGGAAAAGGGCGTGAAGCTGATGGGCTTCGGGCACCGGGTCTACAAGAACTACGACCCGCGCGCGAAGATCATCAAGAACACCGCGGACGAGATCCTCGGCAAGCTGAAGGGCGGCGACCAGCTGCTCGACATCGCGAAGAAGCTCGAAGAGACGGCGCTTTCCGACGAGTACTTCATCGAGCGGAAGCTGTACCCGAACGTGGACTTCTACACCGGCCTGATCTACCGGGCGCTGGGCTTCCCGACGAAGTTCTTCACGGTGCTGTTCGCGCTGGGCCGGCTCCCGGGCTGGATCGCGCACTGGCGCGAGATGATCAACGACCCGGCCACCAAGATCGGCCGCCCGCGGCAGATCTACACCGGCCACGCGTCGCGGGACTACCTCCCGATGTCGGAGCGCTGATCGGTTTTACGAAAACGCCCCGTCGTGCACCCGCACGGCGGGGCGCTTATCGTTGTGCGGCGTGACCAGAGAAGCGCCGGTTGTCCTGTGGTTCCGCCGTGACCTGCGGCTCGGCGACCACGCCGCGCTGCTGGAAGCGTCCCGCCACAGCAGGCACGTCCTCGCGCTGTACGTCCTCGACGACGCGCTGCTGAAGCCGGGCGGTGCTCCGCGGACGGCGTTCCTCTACGGCTGCCTGGAGAAGCTGAACGAACAGCTCGGCGGCCGGCTGATGCTGGTGCGCGGCGATCCGGCGGTCGAGGTGGTCCGGGCGGCGCGTTCAGTGGGGGCGGCGGCGGTGCACGTGAGCACGGACTGTGGGCCGTACGGCCGCCGCCGGGATGCCTCCGTGGCGAAGGCGTTGGCGGAGAACAACATCGACTGGGTCGAGACGGGCTCGCCGTACGCCGTGACGCCCGGGCGCGTCACCAAGCCGGACGGCGACCCGTACCGCGTTTTCACGCCGTTCCACCGCGCTTGGACGGCGCACGGGTGGCGCGCCCCCGCCGATACCGGACCGTCCCTTGTGGACTGGGTGGAGCCACCGCGCTCGCTGAAGGTTCCGCGCCCGCCTCGTGTCGATGCCGAATTGCCCGAGCCGGGCGAGCGGGCCGCGCTGGACGCGTGGCACGCGTTCCTCGAGGACGGCGCCGAGACCTACGACACCGACCGCGACCGGCCGGATCTCTCGGGCACCACGCGGCTTTCGCCCTACCTGCGCTGGGGGTGCGTGCACCCGCGGACCCTGCTGGCGGACCTCGGCGACAGCGCGGGAGCGAAGTCGCTGCGGAGCGAGCTGTGCTGGCGCGAGTTCCACGCCGACGTCCTGTGGCACCGGCCCGAGACCGCGCGGGAGAACTACGACCGCCGCTTCGACGGGATGGAGTACGACGACGACCGCGAAGCGTTCGACCGGTGGTGCGCGGGCCGGACCGGCTACCCGATCGTCGACGCCGGCATGCGGCAGCTGCTCGCGGAGGGCTGGATGCACAACCGGGTGCGGATGGTCGTGGCGAGCTTCCTGGTGAAGGACCTGCACCAGCCGTGGTGGCTGGGCGCCCGGCACTTCATGAAGCACCTGGTGGACGGCGACCTGGCGTCGAACCAGCTGAACTGGCAGTGGGTCGCGGGCTGCGGCACAGACGCGGCGCCGTACTTCCGCATCTTCAACCCGACGACCCAGGGCGAGAAGTTCGACCCGGACGGCGACTACGTCCGCAGGTACGTGCCGGAGCTGCGATCCGTCGCGGGCAAGGCGGTGCACACGCTGAAGGACCGTCCCGAGGACTACCCGGCGCCGATGGTCGACCACGCCCACGAGCGCCGGGTGGCCTTGGAGCGGTACGGCAAGCTCTAGCCGCGCAGGGCCTCCGACAGCTTGATGCGGCTGCCGATGCGCAGGACGCTGTTGCCGTAGATCTTGCCGCCCAGCCAGGTCAGCAGCACGACGCACGCGACGGTCAGCGCCAGCGACAGCGCGATCTCCCAGCCCGCCGCCGCGCCCGTCGAGATGCGGGCCGGCATGAGGATCGGCGACAGCAGGGGGATCAGCGAGACGATCTTCGTCGCCGAGCCCGCGGGGTTCTGGACCAGCAGGTTGAACCCGGCGATGAACCCGACGACCAGGATGATGTTGAGCGGCCCGACCACCGACTGCGTGTCCTCCTGCCGGGAAACCAGTGAACCCAGCGCGCCGTAGACCGTGGCGTACAACAGGAATCCCAGCAGGTACCAGAGCAGGCCCCACAACACCGCGCCGGTGGCGAAGCCGGACAGGGTGAACACCCCGGTCGCCGTCGCGGCCCCCAGACCGACCGCGCCGAGGATGACCAGCTGGGTCAGGCCGACCAGGCCGAGCCCGATCACCTTGCCCAGCAACAGCTGCCACGGCCGCACGCTGGCGAGCAGGATCTCCACGACCCGGCTCGACTTCTCCTCGACGACGCCCTGGGCGACCATCATCCCGTAGGTGATGATGCTCATGTACAGCAGGAACGCGACGACCAGGCCGACGATCAGCCGCTGCGTGTGGTCCGCGGGCTCGGGCGAGATCGCGTCGTCCTGCACGTGGGTGCTGTTGACCCTGGCCATCACCTCCGCGGGCTCGAGCTGCGCGGACGACAGCACGCCGTCGAGCACCTGCTGCTGCGCGACCTGGTCGAGCACCCGCCGCAGCTGATCGTCCAAAGAGGACTTGTAGGTGGCGGTCAGCTTCGCCGCGCTGCCCGAGACGAGCGCGTCGAAGTCGCCGTCCGCCACCTTCTTCCGGCCCTCGGCCGGGTCGGTGACGACGACCGTGGTGATCTCCCGGCCCGAAAGCGCGGCTTCGGTCTGCAACTGCCGGGCGATCCCGATCGCCTGCCCGGTCAGCCCGACCGTGCTCTTGTCCGACGAACCGGCCAGCGCCGTCTGGAAGAAGACGTAACCCAGCAGCAACACCAGCAGGACCGCGGTACCGACCACGAACGACCGCGTCCGCAGCCGCGTGTTCAGCTCGCGCTTCAGCACGAGCCAGACGGCCCGGCGGGCACTCAGCCTCCTCATCGCGGTTCCCCCTTCTCATCTGCGCCATTCAAGGAAACGGCGTCGCGGAACAGCTCGGTCAGCGAGCGGCGACGGCGGCTGAACTCGGTGACGGGCCCGGTCGCCAGCGCCGCGGCGAGCACGGCCTGGTCGTCCGCGCTCGGTTCGAGGTCGAGCACGGTGGTGGCGCCGTGCTCCTCCAGCACGCGCACGCCGGGCAGTCCCGCGGCCCAGCCGGCGTGCGCCGCCGGAGCGGTCACGACGAGCTTGCTGCTCGCGCCCGCGGTCAGCTCGGCGACCGTGCCGACGGCCACCATCCGGCCGCCGCGGATGATCCCGACGCGGTCGCACAGCCGCTCGACGAGGTCGAGCTGGTGGCTGGAGAACACCACCGGCACCCCCGCCGCGGCCTTCTCCCGCAGGACCCCGCTCATGACGTCGACCGCGAGCGGGTCGAGGCCGGAGAACGGCTCGTCCAGCACCAGCACGGCCGGGTCGTGCACCAGCGCGGCGGCCAGCTGGACGCGCTGCTGGTTGCCGAGGCTGAGCTTCTGCACCTCGTCCTTGCGGCGGTCGGCCAGCCCGAGCCTGCCGATCCAGCTCTCCGCGTTGCGGTGCGCCTCGTTCGCGCTCAGCCCGTGCAGCTCGGCCAGGTAGACCAGCTGATCGAGCACCTTCATCTTCGGGTACAGCCCGCGTTCCTCCGGCATGTAGCCGATGTGCGTGCGGGTCTCGTGCGTGACCTTCGCGCCGTCGAAGCGGACCTCCCCGCCGTCGGCGGCCAGCACCCCCAGCACGATCCGCATGGTGGTCGTCTTGCCCGCGCCGTTGCTGCCGACGAAGCCGAACAGCTCCCCGGCGCGGACGTCGAACGAGACGCCGTCCAGCGCGACTTTCGCGCCGTAGCGCTTGGAGATCCCGTCGATCTCCAGAGTCCCCTCAGTCATTCCCCATCCCCTCCTCGAAGTCTTCGGGATCGTCGTCCGGCAGCGACCAGCCCAGGATGATCGACGGGATGGTGGTGCCGGTGACCAGCAGCGCGGACAGCATCACGGCGCCGCGGAACCCGCCGTCTTCGGTGTGGGCGACCACGACGCCGTAGATCATCGCGACGATCATCAGGTAGCTCAGGATCTGGAAGGCGACGTAGGTGACGCGATGGCGCCATTCGCGCTCGCGTTCGTCCAGCAACCGCGAGAAGCCGCCGCTCATCCGGCCGGTGAGGATCCGCAGCAGCACGAACGCGACGCCGCCGACGAGCGTGCTGCCCACCCAGAGGGCACCGAACAGCCGGTCGTCCCCCGTGCCGAAGACCGACGCGCCGGCGGCGAGCCCGAGGTCGGCGAGCGCGAGGATCGCGGCGAGGGCCCGGCGGTGCCGCCGGGTGCGCCAGCCGGGCAGCCGCTTGGCGTGCCGCAGCTCCCGTGCGTCCATCTTGTCCAGTTGGCGTTCCCAGTAGGCCGTGAGCCGGCCCTGCTGCTCGGTCATGCTCCCCCCTCGCGGTAGACCTGGGTGGACAGTGGCGTGAACGGTTCGCGGCTGAACACCGCTTCGACCGGCAGGTCGAACACCGCGCAGATCCGGAACGCCAGGTCCAGGCTCGGATAGTGGTCGCCCCGCTCGAGCGCCCCGATGGTCTGCGGATTGACCTCGACGGCGTTCGCGAGCGCGGCCCTGCTCATCCCGCGCTCGGCGCGGAGCACGGCAAGCCGGTTGTAGATCGGCAGCTCCTTGCCGCGTCTGACCGGACTCATGAACATACTGTTGCAAAAACCCAACAGCTCGTCAACTCAAGAGAACAAAGCAGAGCTGATCCGCGGTCGGCTCATGCGCCCCAATGTGGCGTTCGGTGCGTCTGACGCACCGAACGCCACATTGGGTGCGTCCAACGCACCCAACGCCACATTGGGGCGTTTGGGAGCCGGGTCTCAGGTCAGGCCGGCGAGCGACTTGTCGACAAGCTCGGCCACCCGCGCAGTCGCCGCGGCGGCGTCGGCGGGAATCAGCGACAGCCGTGTCCGGCGCTCCAGCACGTCCTCGACGTCCAGCGCCCCTTCGTTCCGGACCGCCCAGACGATCTCCGCCGCCGTGATCTCCGTTCCCGGGGCCACCGGCGCCGCGAACTCCGCGTCCAGCTCGCCGAGCGCCGCCACCCTCGGCGCTTCCGTGCCGTACCTGGCCACCAGCCGCGGCGCGGCGTCCACAAGGGACAAATCCGGCCGTGGAGCCGCGCCCAGCAGTGGCAACCGTGCTGTGCGGCAAGGGGAAGCGGAGAGTCCCGCCAGCCGCACGGCCGCGTCGACCGCGTCTTCGGCCATCCGGCGGTACGTCGTCAGCTTGCCGCCGACCACCGTCAGCAGGCCGTCCGCGCCGGCCAGGACCGCGTGCTTGCGGGACAGGTCCGCCGACCGGCCACCCCCGGCCACCAGCGGCCGCAAGCCGGCGAACGACCCGGCGACGTCCGCGCGGGTCAACGGGCGGGCCAGTACCGAGGACGCCAGCGAAAGCAGGAAGTCCACATCGGACTCGGGAACGACGGGTACGTCGGGGATCGGGCCGGCGATCGGTTCGTCCGTGAGTCCCAAGTAGACCCGGCCGTCCGGCTGGGGGAGCAGGAAGACGAACCGGTTGGTCTCGCCGGGCACGCCGATGTTCACCGACGTCGTCCCCATCGGCACCGTCCCCGGCGCGAGCACCAGGTGCGAGCCGAGTGACGGCCGCAGCCGCACCGCGCCGGTCAGCGTTCCCGCCCACACGCCCGTCGCGTTGATCACCTGGCGCGCGTGGATGTCCAGCGTGTCGCCCGAGACGCCGTCGCGGACGGTGACCCGGTCCGCGGACACCGACGACGCCGAAAGCCGCGTGAGAACGCGCGCGCCGAACGTCGCCGCCGTGCGGGCCAGCGAAACCACCAGCCGGGCGTCGTCGACCAAGGCGCCGTCGTAGGCCAGCAGAGCGCCGCGCAAACCGTGCGCGGAAAGCCCCGGGGCCAGCGCCAGGGCCTCGGCCGCCGGGATCTTGCGCGGCCGCGGCAGCACCGACGACGGCGTGCGCGCTGCCCGGCGGAGGCCGTCCCCGGCCCGCAGCGCGGCCGCGACGACGGCCTCCTGAACCCGCGAAGTGCCGGAGTACAACGGAAACAGCTGCGGCATGGCGCGCGTGAGGTGCGGTGCCGTGCGCGTCATCAGGATGCCGCGCTCCACGGCGCTTTCGTGTGCCAGGCCCAGCTCGCCGTGCGCCAGGTACCGCAGGCCGCCGTGCACGAGCTTAGAAGACCAGCGTGACGTCCCGAAGGCGAGATCGTGCGCTTCGACGAGCGCCACCGACAACCCGCGCGATGCCGCGTCCAAAGCGATTCCGGTGCCGGTGACGCCGCCGCCGACCACGACGACGTCGACGCGCTCGCCCGACGCCAGCGCCGCGAGCTCGCGTTCGCGGCGCCGCGCGTTGAGCGAGCCGGACGTCACGGCTTCAGCGCCGCGTCGAGCACGTGGGCGAACTCCGCCATCAACGCCTGCTCGCCGACGTCCGCGGTCGCCGGCCGCAGCGAGAACGCGAACGACTGGACCACCAGCAGCACCGACCGGGACTGCGCGGCGACCGGCGCCCGCCGGATCGAACCGTCCTCGTGGCCCGCCGCCAGCAGCTGGTGCAGCACCTTTTCGGCGAACTGCTGGGTCGCGCCGAGCCGCTCCACGATGTACGGCAGGACCAGTTCGGGGTCGACGTCGAGCAGGGTCCGGAACAGCGGATCGCCCGACAGCGCGCGGATCCCGGCCGCGGCGATCAGCACCAGGCGTTCGCGGCTGTTCGCGGCTTCGGCGCCGCGTTCGCTCGCCGTGCGCAGCAGCCCGCTGAACTCGCGCGTCATCAGGGCGGCGAGCACGCTGCGGACGTCGGGGAAGCGGCGGTAGACGGTCATCCGGCTGACCCGTGCGGTGCGGGCGATTTCGGCCAGTGTGGTGCGGCGCACACCGACGGCGAGCACGCACGCGCGCGCGGCGTCGAGCAGCACGTCATCGGCCACTCGCGTCGCCGTCTGCCGGTTCCGGGTGTCCGCGAGCGCGGAGGAACCCGCGGTCTGCGTAGTGTGACGTTTCACGTCCATGTGTCACACTGTAGTCGTGAACGTCCTCATTGACCACCGCCTCCGACGGTCATGGACGGCGGAAGCCGCCGACGCCGCCCCCTTGCCCGCGCGCGCGGCCGGCTGGCTTGAACAGCGTATAGGCCAAGTGGGGCCTGGCGCCGCCCCGGCGGCCGGAATGCCGGTGGAAATACCGTCACCAAAACTGGACGAATCTGCAGTCGTCGCGTTGTCAAAAGTGGTCGGTGCGGAGAACGTGCTGGTGGACGACGCGGAACGGCTGGCGCGGGCGACCGGACTGTCCTACCTCGACCTTCTGCGGCGGCGTTCGCCTTCCGCGGACTTCCCGGTCCCCGACGCGGTCGTGCTGCCCGCCGACCCCGAGGAGGTCCAAGCGGTACTCGACGTCTGCGTCCGGCTCGACGTCGGTGTCGTGCCCTTCGGCGGCGGCACTTCCGTCGTCGGCGGCGTCGCGGCGCTGCGGGGTGAGAAGGCGTCGGTGATCGCGCTCGACCTCGTCCGGCTCGACGCGCTGGTGTCGGTCGACGCCGAGTCGCGCATCGCCGTCCTGCAGGCCGGCGTCCGCGGTCCCGAAGCCGAACGCCTCCTCGGCGAGCACGGCCTGACGCTCGGGCACGTCCCGCAGTCGTTCGAGCGGGCCACGATCGGCGGGTTCGCGGCGACGCGCTCGGCAGGCCAGGCGTCGTCGGGTTACGGGCGGTTCGAGGACATGGTGACCGGCGTGCGGCTGGCGACTCCGCGCGGCGCGTGGAAGCTCGGCGTCGCGCCGGCGTCCGCGGCCGGGCCGGACCTGCGCCAGCTCGCGATCGGCAGCGAGGGAACCCTGGGCGTGATCACCGAAGTCGCGCTGCGGGTGCGGCCGGTCCCGCCGGTCCGGCGCTACGAGGGTTACGCGCTGCCCGGCTGGGCGGCCGGTGCCGAGGCGGTGCGGGATCTCGCGCAACACCACGCGCTCGCCGACGTCACCCGGCTGTCCGACGGCGACGAAACCGAGGTGTCGCTGGCGCTGAACGCGGGACTCAAGACGGCGGTGCTGCGCCGCTACCTCGCCGCGCGCGGGGTGCGGCGGCCGTGTTTCCTCATCGTCGGCTGGGAAGGCACCGCGCACGACGTGGCGCTGCGACGCCGCGAGACGACGCGGCGGCTGAAAGCGTCGGGCGCGGTGCGCGTCGGCAAGGCGCTCGGCGAGTCCTGGCGGCACGGCCGGTTCGCCGGGCCGCGCCAGCGTGACGCGTTGCTGGACCGGGGCGTCTGCGTCGAGACACTGGAGACGGCGACCTACTGGTCCAATGTGGACGAACTGCGCGACGACGTCCGCGCCGCCTTGACGGCGTCGCTGGGCCGGGCGATCGTCATGTGCCACATTTCGCACGCGTACGAAACGGGGGCGTCGCTGTACTTCACGGTGCTGACGGCCCGCGACGAAGCCGACCCGGTCGGCCAGTGGCAGCGGGCCAAGGCGGCGGCCTGCGAGGCGATCACCGGGCTCGGCACGATCTCGCACCACCACGCCGTCGGCGTCGACCACGCGCCCTATCTGAGCGCGGAGATCGGCGCGCTGGGCGTCGAAGTGCTGCGGGCGGCCAAGTCCGCGGTGGACCCGACGGGAATCCTCAACCCGGGCAAGCTGATCTAGGGGAAGGTGCGCCCGTCCGGCGGCGTGACGACGGTGCACGCGACGCCGGGGCCGTCGGCCGGTTCGCCTTCCAGTTCGGCGGCCTGCGCCTGCGGGACGTCGGCGGTGCGCACCGGCTTGCCGTCGACCAGCAGCGGGTACCGGATCGGCACCGCGCCGATGTAGGCCAGCACGTTGGTGACGCGGCTGCCGTCTTCGAGCGTGATGTCCGGGTCGGTCAGCCGGACCAGGTGGTAGCGGTGGCCGCGGCCTTCGCACCGGTCCAGCACCAGGAGCTGGTCCGGGGTCACGAACCAGACCGCGTGCTCCTCGACGCCGGGCAGTGCGGTCAGCGTCGCCGGCCGCTGGCCGTCGCGGAAGCGCAAGCCGGACGCCCACACCGCGGCGAGGCCGTCGCAGCGCGCGTGCGCCACCACGACCGGGCCCCGCAGGCCCAGTTCGGCGCGCATCCAGCTGATCTTCGACGGGTTCGCGTTGGAGCCGTAGGCGAGCACGGCCTGCCGGTCGCGCCAGCCGTCCGGCGCCGTGTCCAGCGGGTACCCGGCTTCGTTTTCGTGCACGAAGGAGAAGCCCGGCCGGGTCCCGGGATAGGGGTCGGCGGGGTAGTCCGCGTCGAGGAAGAGAGTCAGAACGTCACCACGCTGCGGAGGACGTCACCGTGGTGCATGCGCTCGAAGGCCTGCTCGACGCCGTCGACGCCGATCCGCTCGGTGACGAACTTGTCGAGCGGCAGCCTGCCCTGCAGGTAGAGGTCCACGAGCAGCGGGAAGTCGCGGCTCGGCAGGCAGTCGCCGTACCACGACGACTTCAGCGAGCCGCCGCGCGAGAAGAAGTCGATCAGCGGCAGGTCGTTCAGCCGCATCTCCGGCGTCGGGACGCCGACGAGGACGACCGTGCCGGCGAGGTCACGACCGTAGAAGGCCTGCCGCCAGGTCTCCGGACGGCCGACGGCGTCGATCACGACGTCCGGGCCGAAGGAGTTCGTGGCGTCCCGCATGGCCTCGACCACCTGCTCCTCCGTCAGGTTTTTGCTGTTCACCGTGTGCGTCGCGCCGAAGTCCTTGGCCCACTCCAGCTTCCGGTCGTCCATGTCGATCGCGACGATCGTGGTCGCGCCGGCCAGCTTCGCGCCCGCGATGGCCGCGTCGCCGACGCCACCGCAGCCGATCACCGCGACCGAGTCGCCGCGGGTGACGGCGCCGGTGTTGATCGCCGCGCCCAGCCCGGCCATGACCCCGCAGCCGAGCAGCCCGGCGACCGCGGGCTCGGCCTCGCGGTTCACCTTCGTGCACTGTCCGCTGTGGACGAGCGTCTTCTCGAGGAAGGCGCCGATGCCGAGGGCGGGTGACAGCTTGGTGCCGTCGGCCAGCGTCATCGGCTGGGCGGCGTTGAACGTCGAGAAGCAGTACCACGGCTTGCCGCGCTTGCAGGCCCGGCAGGTGCCGCAGACCGCGCGCCAGTTGAGGATGACGTAGTCGCCCGGCTCGAGATCGGTGACACCCTCGCCGACGGCCTCGACGACGCCGGCGGCCTCGTGGCCGAGCAGGAACGGGAACTCGTCGTTGATCCCGCCCTCGCGGTAGTGCAGGTCGGTGTGGCAGACCCCGCAGGCCTGCACGTTCACGACGGCCTCACCGGGCCCGGGATCGGGGACCACGACGGTCTCCAGCGAGACCGGCTCGCCCTTCGCCCGCGAAACGACCCCCTGGACCTCGTACGGCATGCGAATCCACCTTCCGGCTGCTGGTTCTGCCCGCAGCTTGCCACGGATCACGCGGAGATGGCGAGATCCGCATGGGTGGTTATGGCGCAACATGTTGCGCAATACGCAACTAACTGGAAATGGCTAGGTTGACGGCATGGCGTATGTGATCGGCCTTCCGTGTGTGGACGTGAAGGACCGCGCGTGCGTGGCCGAATGTCCCGCGGACTGCATCTACGAGGGCGCCCGGAGCCTCTACATCCATCCGGACGAGTGCATGGACTGCGGCGGGTGCGAGGTGGTCTGCCCGGTCGGGGCGATCTATTACGCGGAAGAACTCCCGGAGACGCTGCAGGAGCACGCTCGGGACAACGGCCGGTTCTTCACCGAGGTGCTCCCCGGGCGCGACGCACCACTGGGTTCTCCGGGTGGTGCGGCCGCGGTCGGCCCGCTGAACGTGGACACGAGGATGATCGCGGCGCTGCCGCCGCAGAGCCCGCGGTCGCTACCGCGCAAGAGGTCCCAGGGCGGCGGCAGCTGCTGCGCGGGTGAGCGGCAGGACTGAGACCGGCTCGGCCGGGTATGGCGGGTGTGCCTCCGGCCCCCGGTTTCCAGCTTATCGGGAGGGACCGACAGTTCCGGGCGGCTCCGGCAGGGTCATCGACGCGAGCTTGACCGGGTCGGCCACCGCCGCGATGCTCACGATCCGGCCGTCCGTCACCGTGAACGCCACCACCGAGAGCGGGGTGCCGTCTTCGCGCCAGGCCACCACGCCGGGCAGGCCGCCCACGAACACCCTTCGCCCGTCCCTGGCCGCGCCGAAGCGGGCGCCCGTCGCCACGTTCGTCGCGCCCAGGACCACCACCATGCCGTCCGGGGTGTCGATCGTCAGGCGCACGTCCGGGTCGAGCACCCGCAGGAGCTCCTCGAAGTCGCCGTCGTGGGCCGCCGTCAGGAACGCCTGGACCACCTCTCGCTGCTGCCGCCCGGCCGCCGCCGGTGGGGACGGGGTCCGGACCTTCCGGCGGGCGCGGCTGGCGAGCATCTTGGTCGCGCCGGCGGACTTGCCGAGGATGCGGCCGATCTCCTCGAACGGCACCGCGAACAGGTCGTGCAGCACGAACGCCAGCCGTTCGCTCGGTCCCAGCGTCTCCAGGACGACGAGCAGCGCGAGCCCGACCGAGTCGGCGAGGGCCACGTCCTCCTCCGGCGCGGTGCCGTCGTCGACCTCCACGACGACCTCGTCGTACGGCGCCTCGGGACGTGCTTGACGCGAGCGCAGCACGTCGAGGCTGATCCGGCCGACCACCGTGGTCAGCCAGCCTTCGAGGTTGTGGATCTCCGCCGCGTCCTGGCGGGAGAGGCGCAGCCACGCCTCCTGGACCACGTCTTCGGCGTCGGCCGCCGAGCCGAGCACGCGGTGGGCCACCGCGCGCAGGCGGTCGCGCTGCGTTTCGAACGTCTCGGCCAGCGTGTCGGGCATGTCGTTACCTTCCTCGGTTCCGCTCCGTCGTGGATATGACGGGCCCGGAGGGCCACAGGTAACCGATGGAGGAACGATGGAAGCACGGTTGAAGGGCTCAGGCGATCCCGAGGTGTTCGGAGCGATCCAGCAGCTGTTCAAGGTGGTGCACGGCGCCGGCCTCGATCCGCTGCTGCTCGACCTGGTCCACCTGCGGGCCAGCCAGATCAACGGCTGCAGCCCGTGCGTCCACGGGGGAGTCCACTCGGCGAAGAAGCGCGGCGAGACCGAGGAGCGGCTGCACAACGTGGTCGCCTGGCGCGAGACGCCGTTCTACACCGAGCCGGAGCGGGCCGCGCTCGCACTGACCGAAGCCGCCACCCGGATCCAGGACGGCGAGCCGGGCGTGACCGACGAGATCTGGGCGGCCGCGGCCAAGCACTTCGACGAGAAGCAGCTGTCCGCGATCACGCTGAACATCGCGCTCACCAACTTCTTCAACCGGATCAACCGCACGACCCGGCAGCAGGCCGGCGCGACCTGGTGAACACGGCGGGGCGCCGCGAGGCGCCCCGCCGGTCACGGTCAAGCCGGGGTGATGATGTACGCGATGCCGCCGGGGCCGCCCGCCACGCTGCCGTCCGCGCGGTAGCGCTTGGTGCGCTGCCAGATCTTCTCGAACTGGTCGCGCTTGTAGACGTTGCGCACCCGGTCGTCGCTGCTCGTCGCCGGGTCGTTCGCGATCACGTCGCCGTCCTTCGTGAACCCGACGACGACCATGATGTGCCCGGACGTGCCGTACCCCGCGCCGTCGAGCTCCGAAGCCAGGAACGACTGAGACGTGATCACCGGGATGCCGCGGGCGATGTAGTTCTCCAGCTCGTTCAGCGAGTGCAGCCGGGTGATGTGGCCCCGCAAGCCGCGCGATGCCGCGTAAGCGGTGTTGAACGGCCAGTTGCCGGTGCCGTCGTAGGCGTGGTCGTAGGTGTAGCGCGCCGCGAACGCCACCTGCGGGTCGACGTAGCCCGCCGGGATCCACGACATCTCTTCGGCGGACGGCTTCTTGCCCCAGTACTCGGCCACCATCTCGGTCGACGTCGGACTGCACCACGCTTCGCCGCCCCCGCCGTACTGCGGGAACTGTCCCTTGTGGAGGTTCTGCGCGTACGCGGGCACCTTCAGCTCGATCCCGGTTGCGCGTCCCGGCTTCGTCGGCTGCACCTCGAACCGGTCCGGCACGACCGAGGTCATCGCGCCCAGCAGCGTCACCGACGGCGTCGCGCCCGATCCGGCTTCGCGGTACAGGCTGATCCGCAGCTTGTACGACTTCAGCGTCACGCCGGTCTTCATCTCCAGCGTGTCGACGTCCACCGTGGCGTTCGCGTCGTCCTGGCCGTCGACGCTGGTGCGGAGGATGTCCGCGTCGCCGCTGGCCCAGCGGCCCATCACGTACCACGCGGTTTCGGCGCCCGCCGACGTCCGGCCCTGCGCCTCGACCTGCAGCCACGTCTTCGACGGCGTGCGCGCGTTCCACGACGCCACCAGCTGGGTCGCCCCGAAGCCCTGCCGGTACGACGGAGACGTCCACTGGCCGTACTCGTACGTCCTCGTGGTGCCGAGTTCCGGCTCGGTGTGCTCCACCGTGCCGATCGGGTGCGTGATGCGCAGGCCGTCCCGGGTCAGGCTGACCCCGGCGAAGCCGCCTTCGTGGAAGCGGCCGCCGGTCCATTCGTGGTAGTCGATCGCCTCGTCGTCGCCGGGCCGGGCGGGTCGCGCCTCGGCGGCCTGCGTGGTTACCGCGGTCAACACGACCACTGACAATAAGGTGAACAACTCGCGTACCCGCATCCCGGCTCCCTGATAGGCCCACCCAGTAGGCAGGGATTTTCGCCGGTTCGGCCGGGTATGTAAACAGGTACCTACAGGACGGCCTGAGTCTGTGTCACTTTCGCGACCAACTTGCCGTCGTCGTCGTGGATTTCGGTCTCCACCACGACGAACTTGCGCCCGGCGTGCAGTGGTCTGGACGACGCAACGGCGTAGCCCGAACGCACCGCGCGCAGGAAGTTCGTCTTCGATTCCACGGTCGTGGTGCCCTGCCCGCCCTCCGGCAGGTTGAGGAACGCGCACACGGCGCCGGTCGAGTCGGCCAGCGCCATGAGCGCGCCCCCGTGCAGCGCGCCGCCGAGCGTGCAGAGGCTCTCGTCCCACTTCAGCCTGCTCCGGACGAGTGCGGGCCCGTGCTCCAGGACTTCGACGCCGAGGCGTTCGGAGAACGGCATGGAGCGGTGGAAGAGCTGGGTGCCCTCGGGATCGGTCATACCCGGCAGCTTGCCCGAAGAGCCGCCGCCGGGCGATGACCTCCGAGGTAACTTCAGCTCAGCGGGTTGACGAGCAGCAGTTCGGTGTTGTGGTCCTCGGCCGCGCCGACCCGCCCGAGGTTGGCGTGGATGTCGTTGTAGGACAGTTCGCGGTACAGCGACGCAAGCGCTTGCGGTGTCCGGTCGTCGTAGTCGGCGGCGTACGGTGCCTCCGCCTCGATCAGCGTCGTGAACAGCGACAACGTGCCGTCGGCGTTGTCCGCGACCTCGACGATCCGGGCGTGCTGCGGGAAATCGACGTGCGACGCGGTGTTGATCTCCCAGAACCCCTGCTGCGGGGTGTTCCCGGCGTGCGGCGTGATCTTGTTGAGGTGCGTGTGGCCGTTGACCCAGGCCAGCACGTTCGGGAACCGCTTGAGCAGCGCGACGAACGCGTTGCCGTCCAGCCGCGGGTCGAGCAGGTGGCGCGAATCCGGCAGGAGGTTGCCCATCGTGCCGCTGGTGTGGTGGCTGAACAGGATGAACAGCTCGTCGCTGACGGCGTGGGTGACCTTGCGGCCGAAGAAGTCGTAGTACGCCGAGCTGTTGCGCTTGAGCGTCGACTCGACCCAGCTGTACTGCGCGAGGCCGATCGAGCCGTCGGCGAACCCGGCGTCGGTGGTGGTGTCGAGGCTGATCCCGGTGATGCCCGGCGCGATCCGGAAGGTGTAGTAGACGTTCTGGCCGTCGGCGTTGGCGCTGGTGAAGCCGTGCCCGACGGGACCGGGGCCGGTGTTGGCCGTGTCGAGGTGCGCGCGGACGAACTCGGCGGTGCCGAACGGGCGGCGCCGCGCGTCCGGCGTGACCTCGCGGATCGTCCCGGAACCGCCGAACAGCTCGGAAACCGGGACGCTGGAGCCGTTCTCGATGGCGTCGGCGAGCTTCTTCGAGGTGGCCTCGTCCTTGCCGACGACCTTGTACCCGCCGGTGTACCAGGCATCGATGCCGGGGATGTGCGCCGGCAGCGAGCCGACGACGCTGTCGTCGTGGTTGCCGAAGGTGCAGAACCACGGCACGTCGAGGCCCGGTGCGGTGAACGTCTTCATGCCCGCTTCGAGCAGGCCCGGCAGCTGCGGGAAGCCCTTGGCGGTGTAGGCGTCCTGGCCGGGGGTGGCCGGGTTCCAGAACTCGTGGTTGCCGGAGCTCTGGACGCCCTCGTAGGTGTTCGGGTCGCCGGAGTTCGGCGTGACGCTGCCGCCGTTGAGGACCTTGAGGAACCAGTCGAGTTCGATCAGCTCGTGGTTGTCGGTGTTGTCGCCGGTGGTGACCATGAGGTCGAACGGCCGCCCCGTGAACGGGCCCTGCCGCACGCTGTTGACGCGTTCGACGAGCGCGCTGGTGGCGACGGTGCCGAGCGCTTCCTGCGGCCGGTGCGCGGAGCCGATGAAGGAGTGCAGATATTCGAACCGCGCGGGGCTTTCGGCGTCGGTGATGTGGAGGTCGGTGAACTGCACGAACGCGCTGAGGGCCCGGCGCCGGTCGTCGCGCCCGGTCTTCGGGGTGGCGAGGTCGCTCCGGACGACGAGCGGCCAGCCGGGGCCGGCTTGGAGGCGGGTGTACTTGTCGCCCGGGGTCACGGCGGCCGCGACCTGCTCGAGGGTGGTGCCCCCGGTGGTCACCGAGCGCGCGGTGGTGAGCCGCAGGGCGCGGTCGAGGGCGTTCGCGGTGGGCGTGCACAGCAGGAGCCCGATCCCGGCGGCGCCCGCGGTGGCGAAGGTGCGACGGGTGAGTTCGGCCATGTGTTCGCTCCCCAGTCTGCTCGGTTGACCGGCACCATGCCGGACGTGGGTGGACGCGGGGTGAACGTGAAAAACATTCACCGTGACAGTTCAATCCACCTTGTCACAGCGTTCGGGGTGGGGTGTACCGCCGAAGGTCGTGGTCATTTCCGCCGCTGGGTGCGGCCACGGGGAGGCTCAGCAGGCGATGCCGCACGCGGTCCCGGCCGCGGCGAACAGGCCGAAGAAGAACAGCATGATCACCAGTGCCGGGATCACCGCGATGATGCCGCACACCAGGCCCGCGATGCCCATGCCCTTGCCCGTGTAACCCGGCCGGTCGGCCTGGAGCATCCCGGCCCACGACAGGCCGATCGCCAGGAAGCCCAGGAGCAGGTCGAGGAAGGGGACCCAGAACGTGACCAGGGCGACGATGCCGACGACCATGCCGGCCACCGCCATGCCGCTCGTGCGCAGCATCGGGTACGCGGCCATCGGGTACGGCTGCGGGGCGTACGGCTGGGCCGGGTACGGCTGCGTTCCCCATTGTTGTTGCAGCTGCGGCACCGGCGCCGACGGCGGGTACTGCTGCCACGCCGGGTCGACCGGGGCGGGTACTTGCCGCTCCGGCTGGTAAGGGTCGAAGCTCGTCATGCCGCCCCCAACGTTCGCCGTCCACTGCGGAGTCGCCGTGGAGACTCCGCACGTTACTCAGCCCTTCAGGCCCGACTCCGCCACCCCGCGCACGAGATATCGCTGCAGGAACGCGAACAGCAGCACGATCGGCAGGATCGACACCGCCGCCGCCAGGAACACCAGGTTCAGCTGCGGGTTCTGGGCCGTCAGCAGGCCCGACAGCGCCACCTGGACCGTCCACGAGTCCGGCGACTGGGCGATGATCAGCGGCCACAGGAACGCGTTCCAGCTGCCGATCACGGTGATCGCCGCGATCGCGGCGAAGAACCCTTTCGAGTTGGGCACCACGATCCGCCAGAAGACACCCCATCTGCTGAGCCCGTCCACCCGGCCCGCTTCCTCCAGTTCGCGCGGGAAGTCCAGGAAGTACTGGCGGAACAGGAACACGCTGAACGCGCTGAACAGCCCGGGGATCACCAGGCCGCGGAAGTCCGACAGCCAGCCCAGCGACGAGACCACCACGAAACTCGGCACGAACGTCACCGACGTCGGGATCATCAGCGTCGCCAGCACCGCGTAGAGCACCGGCCGCGAGTGCCGGTACGGGATTCGGGCCAGGCCGTAGCCCGCCAGTGAGCAGACCACGAGCAGCCCGGTCGTCTGCAGCACCGCCACGACAGCCGAGTTAAGCAAGCTGCGTGCGAAGGGCACGTCCGGCAGGGAGAACAGGCGGCCGAGGTTCTCCCAGTGCACAGTGGACGGAAAGAGCGTCCACTGTGGAGCGGTAATCTCGGCTCGTGACGCCAGGCCGTTGCGCAGCAGCAGGTAGAACGGCAGCAGGAACAGCACCGCCGCCACGATGAGGGAAGTCCAGCGGAGAAACGCCCTCACGACGCACGTCCGAAGCGGAACACCCGGCCCTGCAGCAGGGTCACCAGCGCGATGATCAGCGCCAGGATCACCGCACCCGCGCTGCCGCGGCCGAGGTCCTGGCCGCCCGAGCCGAGCGAGGTGTAGTACAGGTAGACCAGCGGTGGCCGCGCGAACGGCGGGTAGCCGCGCGCGTCGCCCATGATGTTGTAGAACTCGTCGAACGCCTGGTACGCGTTGATCAGGTTCAGCAGGAGCACCGCCACCGCCGTCGCGCGCAGCTGCGGCAGCGTGATGTGCCGGAACACCTGCCACCCGGGTTTGGCGCCGTCGAGCCACGCCGCTTCGTAGAGCTGGGCGGGGATCCGCTGCAGCGCCGCGATGAAGAGGATCATGTAGAACCCCAGCTGCAGCCACAGCCGTGCCGTCACCAGCACGACCCAGTACAGCGGCGGGTGCACCGTCCCGGTCCACGCCACCGGGTCCACGCCGAAGACCGCCAGCACCGTGTTCGCCAGTCCATATCGGACACCGGAGAACAACGACGTCTTCCAGATCAGCGACGCCACGACGTACGAGCACGCGAACGGCAGGAAGAACACCGACCGGAAGAACGCCCGCGCGAACCGCAGCTGGTGGACGCCGAGCGCCAGCGCGAGCGACAACACGAACGTCAGCGGCACGATGAACAGCGCGAACACGCTGAACGTGCCCAGGCTCGACAGGAACGGCTCGTCGGTGAGCATGTGCGCGTAGTTGTCCAGCCCGACGAACCGCGTCGGCGTGACCGTGTTGCGCGCGTCGAAGAAGGACAGGTACGCGCTCCAGCCGATCGGCAGGTACGCGAAGATCGCCAGGCCGATCAGGAACGGCCCGACGAACAACCAGAACGCGCGCGCATCGCGCCCCTTCATCCGAACAGGCGCTTCAGCTCAGCGCGAGCCACCTCAACGGCCGTCTTGACCTGCTCGGCCGGGTCCGCCCCGTCCTTCGCGATCTTCGCGACCGCGTCGGACAGCGCCGTGTTCGCCTGCTGCGTCCACACCGGGCCGCCGACGAGGTGGCTGTTCTCCCTGACGAACCGGGCCGCGTCGGCGGCCGGCCCGGACTTGAGGTTGTCCGCGCGGTCGATCAGGCTTTGGCGGGCCGGCACGTGGAAGCCGAACTTCGTCGCGAACTCCAGCTGGGCGGCCGTGTTGTCGATCCAGAGCCATTTCACGAACGCCTTGGCCTCGGCGACGTGCGCGCTCTTGGCGTTCACCATCGCGCCGTACGCGCCGACCGGCACCGACGGCGCGCCGCTGCCGTCGAGGCGCGGGAACGGCAGCACGCCGAAGTCGTCGTCGAACGCGTCGCGGATCTTCGGCACGTTCCACAGCCCGGTCCACTGCATCGCGGTCAGCCCGTCGATGAACGCGCCCGGGTCCGACCAGTCCGACGGCGCGCCGAGCAGCAGGGAACCGTTGGCGTTCAGCGTGTGCAGCTTCCCCAGCGCGGTCGCCGCGCGGGGGTCGTCGAAGCCGACCTCGCGGTTGCCGTTCTTCAGGTAGTCGAGGCCGGCCGACCACAGCAGCGGCCCGGTGAGCACCCCGACGCCGCCGTCATTGCCCGCGAAGAAGCCCTTGACGCCGTCCTTCGTGAGCCTCGCGGCCGCGTCGACCAGCTCGTCGACCGTCTGCGGCGGCTGCACGCCCGCGGCCTGCAGCAGGCTCTTGCGGTAGAAGAGCACCTGCGTGTCGGTCGCCTGCGGGACGCCGTAGACCTTGCCCTCGACGGTCTGCGCGGCCAGCACGGCCGGGCTGAAGTCGCCCTTCACCGGCGCGACGACGTCGTCGAGGGCGACGACCTGGTTCTGGCGCACCCAGTCGATCTTGACCTGCGCCTCGAAGACGTCCGGCACCTTGCTGTTCTGCAGCGCGGTGACGATCTTCGAGTCGTAGTCGCCCGGGTTCCACTGGACGTTCACGGTCGCGGCCGGGTAGGTCGCCGCGTACCGCTTGACGGCGTCCTGGACGCCGTCCTCGCCGTACGCGTGGTACCACTGCTGGAGCGCGACCTTCGGCGTGTCCGACGGCGGCGGGCCCGCCGAGTACGCCGTCGACGGCGGCGGGGTGCCCTGCCGCCCGGTGTTCGACCCGCATGCCGTCGCCAGCGCGCCCATCCCTGCGAGCGCGAGGAAACTCCGCCTGTTTCGCTGCATCCCCAGAACCCCTCCGACGTGCTCTGAAGGCCACCATAGGGGGGTCAGGGTCCCCCATGGTGACCACCAGAGGCGTGAAGACTCGCCGGAGATTTACCCGTTAGAGCTGGGCGATGTCGAGCTTTCCCTCGGAGTAGGACGCGCGGATCCGCTTCTTGTCGAACTTGCCGACGCTGGTCTTGGGCACTTCGTCGACGAACGTCCAGTTCTCCGGCAGCTGCCACTTCGCGACCTTGTCGGCCAGGTAGTCCCGCAGCTCCTCCGGCGTGACGCTCTGGCCCTCCTTGAGCACGACGGCGACCAGCGGCCGCTCGTCCCACTTCTCGTCGGGGATGCCGACGACCGCCGCCTCGGCCACCGCCGGGTGGCCCATCACCTGGTTCTCCAGGTCGACCGAGGAGATCCACTCGCCGCCGGACTTGATGACGTCCTTGGCGCGGTCGGTCAGCGTCAGGAAGCCGTCCGGGCTGATCTTGCCGACGTCGCCGGTGCGCAGCCAGCCGTCGTGGAACTTGTCCGGGTCGACCTCCGCGCCGCCGTAGTACGACGCCGCGATCCACGGGCCCTGGACCTCGAGCTCGCCGACGGCCTCGTTGTCAAAGGGCAGCACCGCGCCGTCGTCGTCGATCAGCCGCGCCCGCACGGACGCCGGGAAGCGGCCCTGGGTGTAGCGGTACTTCCAGACGTCGTCGCCGGTCGCGGACGCCGGCGGCCGGGCGACGCTGCCCAGCGGCGAGGTCTCGGTCATGCCCCAGGCGTGCAGGATCGGGACGTCGTGCCGCTCCTGGAAGGCGTGCATCAGCGACGGCGGCACCGCGGACCCGCCGACGACGACCTCGCGCAGGTGCGAGATGTCCTGCGGGTGCGCTTCGAGGTGGGCGAGCAGGCCCTGCCAGACGGTCGGCACCGCGCCGGCGAAGGTCGGCTTCTCGGCGGCCAGCATCGCCGAGATCGGCGCGGGCTGGAGGAACCGGTCCGGCATCAGCAGCGACGCGCCGACCATCAGCGACGCGTACGGCAGGCCCCACGCCATGGCGTGGAACATCGGCACGATGGCCAGGGCCTTGTCGTGCTGGGCGAGCTTCATGCTGTCGGTCATGCAGACCTGCATCGAGTGCAGCCAGATCGACCGGTGTGAATAGGCGACGCCCTTGGGGTCACCGGTCGTGCCCGAGGTGTAACACATCGCGGCGGCCGAGCGCTCGTCGACGTCGGGCCAGTCGAAGGTGTCGGGCTGGGCGGCCAGCAGCTCGGCGTAGGAGTGCACCTCGACGCCCTCGGGAGCTTCGAGGGACGCGGCGTCGCCGTTGGCCACGATGACGTGCCGGACCGTCTTGAACTGCGGCAACTGCTTCGCCAGCAGGGGGACCAGGGTGCCGTCGACGATGATGACGTGGTCCTCGGCGTGGTTGGCGACGAAGACGAGCTGCTCGGGGAAGAGCCGGATGTTCAGGGTGTGCAGCACGGCGCCCATCGCCGGGACGGCCAGGTAGGCGGCCATGTGCTCGGCGTTGTTCCACATGAACGTGCCGACACGCTGGTCGCCTGTCACGCCGAGGCTCCGGAGCGCGTTCGCGAGACGGGCGGCGTGGCGGCCGAGGTCGCCGTAGGTCTCGCGACGGGCTTCTGAACCGGTCCAGGTGATGACTTCGCTCGCCGAGTGCACCGATGTGCCGTGACGGAGCAGGTTCGCCAGCGACAGCTGGCCGTCCTGCATGGTGCTCAACATGGTCGCTCCCGGGGGTCGTTCGCCGGTGAACTGGGGTTGCGCCGACTCTAGTGCGGATCGGGTGAAGCGGGCATGGTCAACAACGGCTCCGTTCGGTCACGGTCGTCGCGCGATCGGGCGACGACCGGACGATGATCAAGATCATCAATATTTCGGCTTTTCCTTATGTGCAAGGAAATGTGCACGAGAACAGTGCGTAACGGAAGCTCCACTTCCGGGTGAGAGAGGCCACGCCGGACACTTCTTGGGAGCGTTTCCGCAGGCCGGAGCGGGTTGCCCGCTATCACCTCCGGGGGTAATAAGTGCGTGTCGGTTGCACAGCCATGAAGCGGGTGGCGTTTACTGGGCCCGTGGCAAGAGACGGCTGAACAGCGCTTGCAGGAGCAAGCACTCGTAAAAGCTGTCGGCCGCGAAAGCGGAGACCTGAGAGGAAAGGACACTACGTTGGCTCTGCCTACGTTGACTCCGGAGCAGCGCGCCGATGCCTTGGCCAAGGCCGCCGAGGCTCGCAAGGCGCGTTCGGAACTGCTTGCGTCGATCAAGTCCGGCAAGGAGAGCATCGAGAAGGTGCTCAAGCAGGCCAAGGAGAACAAGACCATCGGGAAGACGAAGGTCACCCAGCTGCTGAAGGCCGTCCCCGGCCTCGGCGCGGTGAAGGTCGCCGCCCTGCTCGAGCAGGCCGGCATCGACCCGGACCGGCGTGCGGCCGGCCTGGGCGAGCGCCAGCGCGAGGCGCTCATCGACGCGCTCAAGTAGCCCGTCACCTGGAGCTCCACGCGAGGGGAGTGTCGCTCGTGACACTCCCCTCGCGGATCTCCCGAAGCCTGGGACGCTAGGTCTTGTGAGTTCTCCTGACCCGGCAACCCCGGCTGACCTCGCCGCCCGCTACCAGCGAGGCGACTTCCTCTTCACGACGGCCGAGCGCGCACTCCTCGCGCAGGGCGCGATCCGGACCGTCACGGAGACGGACCCCCGGCGGCTCGCCTCGGTGATCCCGGGCGTCCTGGCCGAGACCGGCGCTCCGCTGGCCGTCGGCGTCCTGCCGTTCGACACCGGGCCCGACACGAAGGTGCCGGGTCACCTCGTCGTACCTCGGACCGTCCACCGGTCCTCGGGGGTGCCTTCGTTGTCGCGTGAGGTTCTCCCGGCGCCCGTGCGGGTGCGTGCGGTGCCATCGCCTGAGCAGCACATGGCGGCCGTGCGCTCCGCGGTTTCCTTTTTGGCTGCCCGTGACCTGCGGAAAGCCGTTCTGGCGCGCGCCCTGGACCTCGAATTCGCGGCGCCGGTGCCCGCCGAGAGCATCGTGCGGAACCTGGCGGTCGGCAATCCCCGGCACTTCACGTACGCGGCCGAGCTGCCCGGCGGGCGGTCGCTGGTCGGCGCCACCCCCGAGCTGCTGCTGCGCCGCACCGGCCGCACGGTGTTTTCTTCGCCGCACGCCGGTTCGATGCCGCGCTCGGCCGACCCGGTCACCGACCGCGCGAACGGCGAGGCGCTCCGGACGTCCCGCAAGGACCAGCTCGAGCACGCCGTGGTGATCGACTACGTCGTCGAGGCGCTGCGGCCGTTCTGCCGGAGCCTGGACGTGCCGGCGGGCCCGGAGCTGGTGACGACGCCGGCGATCTGGCACCTGCGCACCCCGATCACCGGCGAGCTGGCCGACCCGGACGTCACGGCCCTCGACCTGGCGGCGGCGTTGCACCCGACCCCGGCGGTCTGCGGCACCCCGACCGAGGGCGCGCGCGAGCTGGTCCAGGAGCTGGAGCCGTTCGACCGCGACTACTACGCGGGCGCGATCGGCTGGGTCGACGCGGCGGGCGACGGCGAGTGGGCGGTGGCGATCCGCTGCGCCGAGATCGCGTCGACGTCGATGCGGCTGTACGCGGGAGGCGGCATCGTGCCGGCGTCGGAGCCGCGGGCGGAGCTGGACGAGACGACGGCGAAGTTCCGCACGCTGCTGACGGCGATGGGCCTGGAGGACGTCGCTTAGGGGACCCAGTGTTCCTCGGTGACCGACAATTCCTCGGTGGTCAGCACCGCGATGGCCGCGCGGTAGCCGTCCGCGGCCTTCAGGTCCGCCAAGCGGGTCGTCGCCGGGTTCAGGGCCGCGTCGCCCGAGAAGACCAGGCGGGCCGGTTCGTCGTGGCGGGAGAACGTGATGCTCTTCAGCGGGATGCGCAGGCCCTTGCCGGTGGCCTTCATCACCGCCTCCTTGCGGGTCCAGTAGACGAAGAACGCCGCCGCGCGATCCTCCTCCGGCAGGCCCGCCAGCGACGCCGTCTCGGCCGGGCTCAGCGCGTACTCGATCAAGCCGTCGTCCGCGCGGCGGGTGGCCGTTTCGACGTCGAGGCCCACCGGCATCGACGGCGTCGCCGCGAGGCCGATCAGGTCGCCCGAGTGCGAGATCGACAACGCCAGGTCCGCGCCCGGGATCCGCGGCCGCCCGTGCGGCTTGCCGCAGTCTTCGCAGGTCGCGTCGAACTTCACCGACTCGACCGGGACGCCCAGCCGCTCCGCCGCGACCGTCTTCGCCAGGACGCGGCCGGTGAGGAACCGCCGCTTGTCCGCCTCCTGCCGGTACGCGGCGAACCGGCCCTGCTCGACCTCGTCCAGCAGGCGCATGAAGCGATCTTCGGCGGGCAACGGCGCTGACCAGCGGACCACGATCTCCATCACGCCTCCGATCTTTCCGGGCCCGGCAGCCGTTGTCACGGTTTCCGGCCTCAGACGTGGGCGTGCCCGATGACGGCCGGTGCGGGAGCGGTGCGCCAAGCCGCGCGGTCGGCGGTCACCACGCCGAAGGCGATCAGGCACCACAACGCGCCGGTGAGCCAGTCCATCCGGTCGGCGTCGGCACCGCTGAAGCCCAGCGCGGCGTAGCTGATCGAGCCCTGGGCCACGTGGAAGACCAGCGCCATCAGGGCACTTCCGCCGGTGCGGTTGACCAGCCACACGTAGACCAGGGTGATCGCGAAGGTCACGACGAGGCCGAACGGGGCGAGCAGGCCCGAGGTGACCAACGGCAGGTGCCACAGCGCCACCACCACGCCGAGGGTGGTGCCGGCGCGGAGCGGCGACCACTTCTCCTGCAGGCGCGGCAGCGCGTAGGCCCGCCAGCCCGGCTCTTCGCCGAGCGGCCCGTCGAGCGGGTTGACGAACCGGATCGCGGCGACCAGCCCGAGGTCGGTCCAGGCCAGGTTGCCGAGGCCGGGTGCGGGAGCACCCCAGAGCGTCACGTTGGCCAGCGACGCGACCGCCAGCACGGCCAGGGGCATCGCGACGGCGACGGCCCACCAGGTCCAGCCGACCCGCCAGTGCGTCAGCCGCGCGAAGAGGTCGCGGTAGCCGGCCCGGCCGTCGGCGACGGCGATGACGACGATCGCCGCGACCACCGGTCCACAGGCGAAGAAGGGTGTCGGAGAGATGCCGGCGATGTAGAACGGCCAGGCCCACCAGGAAACGGCGAAGGCGAGACCGAAGAACACGGTGAGGCGGTGGCGGCGGGTCCACGCGGTGATCGCTGACATCGGTTCCTCCCGGAGGCTGGGTTCCGGTCAACAGTGGGCCCGGGAGCAGACGCGCCGGTAGCGGGCGGTCCCCGGCGCCGGGTGAGGGTTTCCCCGGTGACCGCCAGGGTTTTCCCGCTGCCGACGCGGTGGGTGCGGCGGCCACAGTGGCCTCTCGACAGCACCACGAGGAGGAACTCATGATCGAAACCCGCGGGCTCACCAAGCGCTACGGCCCGACGCTCGCCGTCGACGACCTGTCCTTCACCGTCCGGCCCGGCCGGGTCACCGGCTTCCTCGGCCCGAACGGCGCCGGCAAGTCGACGACCATGCGCATGGTCCTCGGGCTGGACCGGCCGACGTCGGGGCACGCCCTGATCGGTGGCAGACCTTACGAGGACCTGCGGCACCCGCTGCGGGAGGTCGGTGCGCTCCTGGACGCGAAGTGGGTGCACCCCAACCGGTCCGCCCGCGCCCACCTGCGCTGGCTCGCCCGGTCGAACCGGTTGCCCGCCGCCCGGGTCGACGAGGTGCTCGACCAGGTCGGGCTGACCGCGGTCGCCGACCGCCGCGCCGGCACCTTCTCGCTGGGCATGTCCCAGCGGCTCGGCATCGCCGGTGCGCTGCTGGGCGACCCGGGTGTGCTGCTGTTCGACGAGCCGGTCAACGGGCTCGACCCGGAAGGCATCGTCTGGATCCGCCGGTTCATGCGGGACCTCGCCGCCGAAGGCCGCAGCGTGCTGGTGTCCAGCCACCTGCTCCCCGAGATGGCCCTCACCGCGACCGACCTGGTCGTCATCGGGCGGGGCAGGCTGATCGCCGAGAGCTCGACCGCCGAGTTCGTCGACGGCGCCGTCACCTCGACCGTGCGGGTGCGCAGCCCCCAGCTGCTCGAACTCGCGGAAGTCCTGCTGCGGGAAGGAATCGACGTGCAGGCCGAGCCCGAAGACGACGAGGCACTGGTCGTCTCCGGCACCGGCATCGCCCGGATCGGCGAGCTGGCCGCGGGCGCCGGGGTGGTGCTGCACGAGCTGGCTCTGCAGCGCGCGTCGCTCGAAGAGGCGTTCATGCACATCACCGGGCACGACGTCGAGTACAGCGCCGGCGGATCCGCCGGCGACCGGAACGACTCCGCGGTGCTCGCCGCGGCGGGAAGGTGACTCCCATGTCCCTCATCGCAGCCGAACGGATCAAGCTGACGTCGATCAGGTCGCCGTGGTGGTGCGCCGCGTTCGGTGTCGCCGCCACCATCGGCGTGGGTTCGATTTCCATGGCGGGCAACGAGGACACCGGCTTTTCCGGTGTCCCGTCGACCCAGCTCGGCTACGGCCTGGGCATGGCCGTGGTCATGGTGATGGCGACGCTCGCGGTCACCACGGAGTACTCCGTCGGCATGATCAGGACGACGTTCCTGGCCGCGCCGGCCCGCGGCGCGGTGCTGCTGGCCAAGACGCTGGTCGTCGCGCTCGCCGCCGGGCTGGTCGGGCTGCTCTCCGCGTTCGGCAGCTGGGCGCTGGGGCTGGTCCTGATGCCGGGCCGCGACCTCGCGCTGCACGGGCTGGCCGAATGGCGTCAGGTCGGCGGGGTCGGCCTGGTCTACCTGGTGGCGGCGGTGTTCGCCGTCGCGGTGGGGATCCTGGTCCGGCACACCGCGGGGGCGGTGGCGCTGGTGCTGACCTGGGCGCTGATGGCCGAGTCGCTGCTCGCGATGATCCCCGGGTTCGAGTCGGCGGCCCGCTGGCTGCCGTTCCAGGCCGCCAAGCAGTTCCTGCTCAGCGGCCCGCCCGCGGACGGCGCGGCGCTGATCGAACAGCCGTGGGCGGCGATGGGCTACTTCGCGGCGGTCAGTGGCGGTCTGCTGGCGATCGCGATCGCGGTGGCCAAGCGCAGGGACGCCTGAGACGGACCAGGTGGCCGGATCCGGGAACGGGTCCGGCCACCTCGGCGTGCGCTCAGCCGCGCAAGTAGGTCAGCACCGCGAGGACCCGGCGGTTGTCGTCCGCGCCCTGGTGCAGCCCGAGCTTGGTGAACACCGAGCGCACGTAGGCCTCCACGGTTTTCTGGCTCAGGTAGAGCCGTTGGCAGATGGCCTGGTTGGAGCGCCCTTCGGCCATCACCTTCAGCACGTCCCGCTCGCGGTCGGTCAGCTCGTCGAGCGGGCTCCGGGTGCGTTGGCGCCCGACCAGCTGCGCGACCACGGACGGGTCGATGACCAGCCCGCCGGCCGCGACCCGGCGGATGGCCTCGGTCAGCTCGTCGAGGTCGGCGACGCGTTCCTTGAGCAGGTAACCGGCGCCGCGCGCGCCGGATTCGATCAGCTGCAGCGCGTAGTGCGGTTCGACGTGGGCCGACAGCACCAGCACGCCGACCGACGGGTGCCGCTCCTGCAGGTCCCTGGCCGCGTCCAGGCCCTCGGTGGTGTGCGTCGGCGGCATCCGGATGTCGACGACGACGGCGTCCGGCGGGTCCTGACGCACCCGGTGCAGCAGCGACGCGGCGTCGCCGACCTGCGCCACGACGTCGAACCCGGCTTCGGTCAGCACGCGCGCCACGCCTTCGCGGAAGAGGACCGCGTCGTCCGCGATCATCACCCGCATGGCACGTCGGCCCGCACTCGAGTACCGGTGCCGTGGGGACTTTCCACCCACAGCCGGCCGCCGTGCGCGGCCACACGGTCGGCCAGCCCGCTCAGGCCCGGCCCGCCCGGGTCGGCGCCCCCGACGCCGTCGTCGCTCACTTCGACGCTCACCTGACCTCCTTGCTCACGGACCACGACTTCGGCCCGGGTGGCGTGCGAGTGCCCGGCCACGTTCTTCAACGCTTCGAACACCACGAAATAGCAGGTCCGTTCCACCGTCGGCGGGAGCCGCCCGCCGGGCACGGCCGAGACCACGGCAGGCACCGGGCACCGGTCGGTGAGCGAGGCGAGCGCCGGCCCCAAGCCGGCTTCGGCCAGCAGCACCGGGTAGATGTCGCGGGCCAGTTCCCGCAACTCTGCCATGGCCAGGCCCAGTTCTTCCCTCGCTTCGGCGACGAGTGCGGCCGCGTCGCCGGTGAGCGTCCGGGCGGCCAGGCTCAAGGCCAGCACGGCGGAAGCGAGACGCTGCTGGGCGCCGTCGTGCAGCTGCCGTTCGAGCCGGCGCCGGAATTCGTCCGCGGCATCGACGATCCGGGCGCTTTCCGGCCCGGGCCTCACGTCTTCGGCTCCAGGAGCCGCCGGACGAGGTCGCCGCTCAGCGCGGACTTCGCGATGAACCCGACGGCGCTGCTGGCGTCGACGAGCGACCCGTAGTCGTCCCGCGAGCGGCTGGACACCAGGACCACGGCGGGCGCTTCGTCCTGCGCGCCCAGCGCCGCGGCGACGGCGAAGCCGTCCATGTCGGGCAGGCCCACGTCCAGCAGGACCACGTCGGGACGCAGCCGTGGCGCGGCCGCGATCGCCGCCGCGCCGTCGGCCGCCTCGCCGACCACGACCAGCCCGTCGGCCACCAGGACACGGTGCGCGAACGACCGGAACGCGGCGTGGTCGTCCACGATCAGGACCCGGGGAACCATCCCGCCATGGTCGCAGCGCCCTCGTACCGGCAGCTACAGGGACAACCCTGCGGAGCGGCGGCGGTTCAGCGGTACCGGCCGGGGCGGTCCTGCATTACCGTGCGGGCTGCCAGGGGACCCGTCGACCGCAGCAGGACACGTCATGGCTTCGGAAACGGCGTTCGCCGGCGGGCAGGCCCGCACCACCCACCGGTTCGCCCGCTCCGGGCACGGACCGGGCTTCTGGCTGCTGCTCTGGGGTGTGGCGCTCGCGGCCGAGTTCGGCGCGCTGGTCCCGATGCTGTTCCCGAGCGGCGAACCGGTCGCGGCGATCGACGTCGCGTTCCGGCTGATCGGCGGCTCCTTCGCCGCCTGCGGGCTGATCGCCTGGCGCCGACGGCCCGACAACCACAGCGGGCTGCTGATGACCATCACCGGCTTCGCCTTCTTCGTCAGCCCTTTGGTGAGCCAGCTCGCGTGGCCGCCCGCGCAGGTCGTCGGCCTGTGGCTGCCGGACCTGTGGGTGCTGTTCTTCGTCCTGCTCGTGCTGACCTTCCTCACCGGTGGGCGGGTGCGCACCACTGCGGACCGGGTGCTCGCCGGTGCGGTGCTGCTGGAACTGGTCGTCCTGGCCCCGCTGTTCCTGCTGTTCTCCGGGGTGCCGGGCAACCCGGTCGCGATCTGGCCCCACGAGCTGACCGCGGAGATCGTCGACATCGCCCAGCGCGGCACGCTGCTGGCCGCCGTAGCCGGCACCGCCGTCGTCGTCGCGGCGCGCTGGCGCTCGGCGTCCACGCCCGGCCGGCGGGCGCTGGCGCCGGGTGTCGCCGGGGCCGTCTGCCTGCTGCTGTTCGGGTGGCTGCTCGTGGCGCAGTTCCTGACCGGCGAGAAGTCGATGCTGCTGCTCTGGATCGGGGTGTGCTCGCTGCTCACGGTGCCCGTCGCGTTCCTGATCGGGCTGCTGCGGTCACGGCTGGCCAGAGGCGGGCTGGCCGACCTGTTCCGCGGGATGCGCACCCTGCGGCCCGACGACCTGCGCGGCGCGTTGGCGAAGGCACTCGGCGACCCGGACCTGGAGGTCGGCTACGCCACCGCGTCGGGCACCTACGCCGATCTGGACGGCAACCCGGTCACCCTGCCCGGCGCCGGGACGTCCCGGTCGGTGGCCGGTGTCGAGCGCGACGGCAGCCGGGTCGCCGTTCTCGTCTACGACCGGTCCCTCGACGACGACCCCGAGCTGGTCGAAGCGGTCACGGCCGCGGCGACCATCGCGCTGGAGAGCCAGCACCTGCACACCGAGGCCCGGCGGCGCCTCGCCGAGGTCGAGCACTCCCGCGAGCGGATCATCGCCGCCGGGGACGCCGAACGCCGTCGCATCGAACGCAACCTGCACGACGGCGCCCAGCAGGGCCTGGTGACGCTCGCGATGCAGCTGTCGCTGATCCAGCGGCAGATCCGGCGCGACCCCACGGATGCCGAACAGCTCGTCACCTCGGCCAGCGACCAGCTGGCCCGCTCGCTGGCCGAACTGCGCGAGCTCGCCCGCGGTATCCACCCGGCGGCGCTCGACCAGGGACTGGACGTCGCCCTCGAGGCGCTCGCCACCCGCTCACCGGTGCCCACGACGGTGGAGTACGCCACCGGCCCGCGGCTGCCCCAGCCGATCGAGTTCGCCGCGTACTTCGTCGCGTCCGAGGCGCTGGCCAACGTCGCCAAGCACGCGCGGGCCGGCGTAGTCACCGTGCGAGTCCTGCGCGACGGTCCCACGGCGGTCGTCGAAATCGCCGACGACGGCGTCGGCGGGGTGGACCCGGCCGCGGGCTCGGGGCTGCGTGGCCTCACCGACCGCGTCGAGGCGCTCCGCGGCCGCTTGACCGTGGTCAGCCCGGCAGGCGGCGGAACCGTGGTCCGGGCGGAACTGCCGGCGTAGGCCAGGGTTAACCCCCGCCGCCGGCCGGGCTGGCCCGGTGACCGGCCGCGAACATCCGGCGGATGCTGGGCTTCCGAGCACCGGGCCACTTCCCAGGAGACAGCGATGAGCAGCTCGCGAACACCCACCGAGCCCGTGACCGCCCCGGCGGCGGCGCCCTCGCGCGTCCACGCGGTGGCCACGGTGCTGCGCCGGCGGCTGCCCTTCACGACCGGCGCGCTGATCGCGATCATCGTCGCCGGAATCGCGACCGGCACGCTGTGGGACGCCGCGAGCGACCGGACGTGGTTCGGGCACATCGGCTACGGGCTGCCCGCGCTGGCCGACGGCTGGTGGTGGACACCGGTGACCGGTTCGTTCCTGGCCCTGACGCCGATCTTCTACCTGCCGGTGCTGCTCTCGTTCGCGGTCTTCGTCGGCAGTGCGGAATGGCGGCTGGGCACCGGGCGGACCGCCGCGATCTGCGGGTTCGGCCAGCTGGCCGGCGTGCTCGGTGCCGCGTTGACCCTGCTGGCCTTCCGTGACACCGGGTGGTCGTGGGCGCACAGCCTCGCCACCCACGTCGACGCGGGTTTCTCAGCGGGCGCGCTCGCGTGCGCGGCGGCGGTGTCGGCGACGCTGCGTTCGCCGTGGCGGCTGCGGCTGCGCGCCGGGCTGTGGGTCTACGTCGGGGTGTCCTTTCTGTTCCTCGGCGGGCTCGCCGATCTCGAACACCTGTGGGCCGTCGCGATCGCCCTTCCCCTGAGCCGCCGCCTGGCCGGCGGCCACCACGTCGGCCCGCCGGGACGGGTGCGGGCCGGGCGCCGCGAATGGCGGCTGTTCGCCGCCACCGGCCTCGCCCTGATCGCCGTCGCCGAACTGGTGCTCTGGCTGTTCCCGGCGGACAGCCCGCTGGGCACCACCGGCGGCGAGGACACCGGCTGGGGCATCGCCGTCAACATCGCCTTCGTCGCGCTGCTGGCGAACGGACTGCGCAGCGGCAGGCGCGTGGCGTGGTGGGGCGCGGTGACGCTCGCCGCGATCAACGTGCTCGCCGGTGCGGTGGCCGTGTTCGGGTTCGCCTTCGGCCAGGAGTCCACGGCGGAGATGGCGCTCACCATGACCGGCTCCGTGCTGTGGGCGGCCGAGCTGGCGCTGCTCGTCCTGACCCGCTGGGCGTTCCGGGCCCCCTTGCGGCGCGGATTCGGGGTGACCGCGGGAATCGGCGGCGCCGACGCGGCCGTCGCCAGGGACCTGCTGCGCCGGCACGGGGGCAGCACGCTGTCCTGGATGGCCACCTGGCCCGACAACGCGCACTTCCGCACCCCGGACGGGCAGTCCGTCCTCGCCTACCGGCGGCACGCCGGGGTGGCCGTCGGCCTCGGCGACCCGATCGGACCGGCCGGATCGCCGGCCAGCGTGGTCCGTGCCTTCGCCGCGGCCTGCGAGCACGCCGGTGTCGTGCCGTGCCTGTTCTCCGTCACCCGGCCGGTCGCCGAAGCCGCCGCGCAGCTGGGCTGGAGCCGGGTGCAGATCGCCGAGGACACGCTGGTCGACCTGGAAGGACTCGAGCTGCGCGGCCGGAAGTGGCAGAACGTTCGCTCGGCGCTCAACCGGGCCGCGAAGGAAGGGATGAGCTACCGCCACGTCGTGCTGGCCGACGAGCCGTGGGGCGTCCGCAGCCAGGTCCGCGCCATCTGTGACGAATGGGTCGGCGACAAGGGCATGCCGGAAATGGGCTTCACGCTCGGCGGCATGGAGGAGGCGCTGGACCCGGCGACCCGGGTCGGCCTGGCCGTCGACGCCGACGGCAGTGTGCACGGCGTCACCTCGTGGCTGCCGGTGCACGGGCCGGGCGGCGAGGTCCACGGCTGGACCCTGGATCTCATGCGCCGCCGCAGCGACGGGTTCCGGCCCGCGATGGAGTTCTTGATCGGCGCGGGTGTGCTCGCCTTCCAGGCGGAGGGGATGCGGTTCGTGTCGCTGTCGGGCGCGCCGTTGGCCCGGTCCGGATCGGACACCGAAGCGGCGCCGGTCGAGCGGCTGCTGGACGTGCTGAGCCGGGAGCTGGAACCGGTGTACGGCTTCCGGTCGCTGCACTCGTTCAAGGCGAAGTTCAACCCGCGTCACGAGCCGATGTACCTGGCGTACCGCGACGAAGGCGACCTCCCGCGGATCGGCATGGCGCTCACCCGCGCGTACCTGCCGGACACGAACCTGCGCACCTTGGTGAAGTTGGCCACCACACACGCCTGACGTCCGCGGCGGCGGGTTCTTGCGCGGGCGCGGAGAGGCGCGCACAATGACGGGTAAGCAAGCGCTTAGCCAGTGTCGGAGGAGCAGCTCACTCATGGATTTCTCTCTCAGCACCGAAGAACGTGAAGTGCGCGACTGGGTCCGCACGTTCGTCCAGCGTGAGCTGATCCCGCTCGAGCAGGAGGTCCTGCGGCGCGAGCGCGCCCACCAGCCCGGCCTGACCGGCGAGGAGCTCAAGGACCTCCAGCTCAAGGCGAAGGAGTCCGGCTTCTGGGGCGTGCTGACCCCGGAGGAGTACGGCGGCATGGGCCTGTCCGCCGTGATGGCCGCGCTGCTGGAGGCCGAGCTCGGCCGCACGTTCGTCCCGTTCCGCTTCGGCGGCGCCGCGGACAACATCCTGTTCCACGCCAACGAGGAGCAGAAGCAGACCTACCTGCTGCCGACCATCTCGGGCGAGCGCAAGTCGTGCTTCGCGATCACCGAGCCGGGCGCCGGGTCGGACGCCAAGGCCATCCGGACCACCGCCCGCAAGGACGGCACCGACTGGGTCATCAACGGCGAGAAGACCTTCATCACCGGCGGCAACGAGGCCGACTTCACCATGGTCTTCGCCATCACCGACCCGGAGAAGGGCGCGAACGGCGGTGTCACCTGCTTCCTCGTCGACCGCGAGGCCGGCTGGAAGTCCGAGTACATCGACACCATGGGCGAGTGGGGCCCGGCGTCGCTGATCTTCCAGGACGTCCGCGTGCCCGAGACGCAGATCCTCGGCGAAGAGGGCCGCGGCTTCGAGCTCGCCATGCAGTGGATCGGCCAGGGCCGCTACCTGCTGCCCGCCCGCGCGATCGGCTCGTGCGAGCGGCTGATCTCGATGGCCATCGAGCACGCCAACACCCGCGAGACGTTCGGGCAGAAAATCGCGGAGCGGCAGGCCATCCAGTGGATGATCGCCGACTCCGGCGTCGAGCTGGAGGCGCTGCGCTGGCTGGTGCTCAACGCCGCCTGGCAGGTCGACCAGGGCATGGACTCGCGGCACGCGCAGTCGATGGCGAAGCTGTACGGCGGCCAGAAGGCCAACGAAATCGTCGACCGCGTCCTGCAGATCCACGGCGGCATGGGCTACACGCGCGAGCTGCCGGTCGAGCGGTGGTACCGCGAGCTGCGGCTGCTGCGCATCTACGAGGGCACCGACGAGATCCAGCGCCGCACCATCGCCCGCAACCTGCTCAAGGGGCACGTGAAGGTCGGCGGCGCATTGGGCTGAGGCTCAGAACGCGAGAAGCCGTCAAGGCCGCCTTCCGGCGGCCTTGACGGCGCTTCGGCTTGCTTACTTCTTGTTGCGGATGGCGATCGGGACGCCCGCGAGGTCCTCTTCGTTGCACAGGAGCTTCACGTCGTAGTACGGCGAGCCTTGACGGTCGTCGTAGTCGAGGTGAATGGCCAGGACGTCGAGTGGCTCGCCCAGCCACTCCTGGGCCTGCCGTAGCCAGGCGGAGCACCGTGCCAGGGCGGTGGGGAGATCGTCATCGCGGAACTCGACGGGGCGATAGGGCACATCCTGCACCTGATCGCGGGGGTTTTCCGGCGCCGGGAGGCCCGGCGCGAGACCCGAGTCGTCCAGTTCCAGTTGGATCGTTTCCTCAGTCACCCTTCGAGCGTCCCCCACGCACGCCGTCTGGGCAAGGCGTACACAGGTAAAAGCGCCGCTAAACGGACATGCCCCACTCTTTCGCGACGATTTCCCGGCAGCGTGCCAAGTCGTGGACGCCGGGCGCTGCGGTGCAGCCCAGCGCCCTCGACGCCAGTTCCGCGTAGTGCTCGGCGAGCTGGTCCAGCGCCAGCGGGCCGCGTGGGGAATACCACCTCGCGACGCCGCTGCACATCTCCAGCAGGGCCAGCCGGGTCACCGCCGGGTGCTCCACACGGAACACCCCGGCCGCGACGCCTTCGTCGATGGCCGTGGCCCACAGCCGTTCGTAGGCGTCGCGCAGGGCCACGACCGGCTCGCGCGCGGCCGGGGACAGCACGTCGACTTCGTTGTCCACCACCCGGGTTTCGGCCGGCCCGACGGCGTGCGCGAGCACGTGCAGCGCGACCAGCGTGCGCAGCCGGTGGACGGGATCGGCGGTGACGACGGTCGCCTCGCGGGCGGCGTCGAGGAGGCGGTTCAGCGCGGTGCGCATGATCTCCGCGAGCAGATCCTCCTTGGTTCCCATGTAGTGGTACAGGCTCGCCGAGGAGAGTTCGGCCTCCTGCGCCAGATCCCGGATGCCGGTGCCGTGGAAGCCCTTGGTGGCGAACAGCTTCACCGCCGCCGCGCGGACCCGCTCCCGGCTGCTCACAGCCACGCTTCCGCCTTCGCGTCCCAGGACCCGGCACGCGGGTCGGCCACCTTCCGCAGCTCGCCCTTGGCGACCCGTTCCGACGGCGTCATCGGCAGCTCGCCGGCGAACGCCCAGAACCGGGGAACCTTGAAGTAGGCCAGTTTTCCGGCGCAGAACGCGGCGAGCTCGGCGGGCTCCGGGTGGTCGCCGTCGCAGACGACGTACGCCTTGATCTCCTCGCCGCGCAGTTCGTCGGGCACCGCGACGACGGCCGCCAGCCGCACCGCCGGGTGCAGCAGCAGGGCGCGCTCGACCTCGTCGGCGGAGACGTTCTCGCCGCTGCGCCGGATCATGTCCTTCGTGCGGCCGACGTAGTAGACGCGGCCGGCGGTGTCCATCCGGGCGAGGTCGCCGGTGTGGAACCAGCCGTTCGCGAACGCTTTCGCCGTCGCCTCCGGATCGTCGTGGTAGCCGTGCATCAGCCCGATCCCGCGGATCAGCAGCTGCCCGGTTTCCCCGCGGGGCACCGGCTTCCCGTCGTCATCGGCGATCAGCACCTCGCGGTCGCGGCTCGGCCGCCCGATGCAGCCGGTGCCGACGGTCTCGTCGTGGTCGGCGGCGGTCATCCGGATGTCGCCGCCGGTTTCGGTCATCCCGAACGCCTCGTACCACGGCACACCCCATCGCTCCTCCAGCGCGGCGTGCAGGTCGTGCGGGATCGCGGACGCGCAGATCGCGCGGACGCGGTGGTCGCGGTCGGCTTCGGACGGAACCTGGCGCAGCAGCAGCGTTGGCATCAGGCCGAGGCAGTAGAACCAGGTGACGCCGTGCTCGCGGACCTTCGCCCAGAACGTGCTGGGGTGGAAGCGGTCCAGCACGACGAGAGTGGCGCCGCCGGCGAGTCCCAACGCGACGTTCCACTGTGGATCGATGTAGTGGAACGGCTGCGCGGTCAGGATGACGTCGTCCTCGCCGACGGTGGGGAAGTCCGTGGCCAGGCTCACCGCGAGGGTCGTCCAGTAGCGGTTCGGCAGGACGCAGCCCTTGGGGGCGCCGGTGGTGCCCGAGGTGTACTGGATGTTGACCGGCAGCTCGGGCACCGGCGTGAACTCCGGCGGCGCACCTGCCGCCTCGAGCTGGTCGGGGGTGATGACCTCGGTCAGGCCGATCCGGCCGAGGAGGTCGGTGAATTCCGGCGCGGCGACGGCCAGCTTGGCGCCGGAGTGGCGGAGGACGTGGGCGCCGTCGAACTCCTGGTAGTTCGTGTTGACGGGGACCAGTTGCGCGCCGATCTTCGCCAACGCCAGCCAGGTGAGCGGGAACGCGGGTACGTTCCGCAGCATCACCGCGACCCGGTCGCCGGGGCCGATGCGGCGCTCGGCCAGTGCCGCGGCGATTCGTGAGCTTTCGCGATCGACCTCGGCGAAGGTGAAGCGCTGGTCGTACTCGTCGAACACCCAGGCCGTGCGTTCGGGCCACAGCGCGGCGGCCCGCGTGACGAGCTGCGCGAGGGTCCCGATCTCGGCCAGCGGCGTCACGCCCGGCTCCGGAAGGCTTCCGTCGACGCGGCGACCGCGGCCGAGTGCTCGGTGATCAGGGCGTGGCTGACTTCGAGTTCGAGGGCGGGTTCGACGTCGATGGGGGTGTCGAGGACGCGCTTCGCCATCGCGGCCGCCTCCGGGGGGTGCTCCGCGATCCGCTTCGCCCAGCTCAGCGCTTCGGCCTGCAGCTGATCGGCCGGAACGGCGGCGTTGACCATGCCCAGCTCGGCGGCCTTCCGGCCGTCGAAGCGCTCGCCCAGCAGCAGGAGCTCCTTCGCCTTGAGCGGGCCGACCAGCAGCGGGAGCAGCCGCGACGCCGCGCCGGTGACGCTCAGGCCGAGTGAGACCTCGGGGAACGCGAACACGGCGTCCTCGGCGGCCAGGATCAGGTCGCAGCCGAGCGCGAACTCCGCGCCGGCGCCGATCGCGTAGCCGTGCACCGCCGCGATGACCGGCTGGCGCAGCCCGCGCAGCCGCCGTGTGACGTCCTGGAGCCGGTCCAGCCGCGCCCGCGAGTCACCAGCGGGGGCGGGTTCCTTGAGGTCGTGGCCGGCGCAGAAGGCCCGGCCGGCACCGGACAGCACGACGACGCGGGCGTCGCTGCGGGCGGCCGCGTCGAGGGCGGCGAGGAAGTCGTCGACCAGGACGGCGGCGACCGCGTTCAGCCGCTCGGGCCGGTTCAGCCGGATCTGCGCGATGCCGTCCTCGACGGCGAACTCCACGGTGGGCATGAGGCCGATGCTAGACGTTCGATCGATCGATCGATAGCCTCGGGACCCATGCGGGTCGACACGGTCTACGAAAACGCCACGGTGTGGACGGGCACGAGCGTCACCAGCGCACTTGCCGTGCTGCACGGCCGGGTGGTCGCGGTCGGCGACGACGCGGTTTCTCTGTCGGCGCGCTCGCGGGTCGACCTCGCCGGCGGGTTCGTCGTGCCCGGGTTCCACGACGCCCACAACCACATGGCGTGGTTCGGCATGGGCCTCGACGACGTCCCGCTGAGCGACTGCCGCAGCGTCGAGGAGGTCTACGACGCCGTCGCCGCGCGGGCCGCGACGCTGCCGCCCGGGAGCTGGGTGGTCGGGAGCGGTTACGACCAGAACAAGCTCGTGGGCGGCCACCCGGACCGGCACGGCCTCGACCGGGCCGCGCCGGGGATGCTGGTGCGGCTCAAGCACACGTCCGGGCACATGACCGTGGTCAACTCGGCCGTGCTGGACCAGCTGGACCTGGCGCACGTGCCGGTGGGCGGCGACGTCGTGCTCGCCGCCGACGGCTCGCCGACCGGGCTGCTGCGCGAGCAGGCCCAGCTGCTGCTGCGGCCGCTGACGTACCCGACGCCGGTCTCGCGCGTGGTCCGCGGGCTCGAGCGGGCGTCCGAGCAGTACCTGGCCGAGGGCATCACCAGCGTCCAGGAGGCCGGGATCGGCGGCGGGCTGGTCGGCGAGACGCCCGCCGAGCTGGCCGCCTACCAGGAGGCGCGCGACCAGGGCGTGCTGCGGGTGCGCAGCACGGTGATGGTCGCCGCGAGCGTGCTGCACGACCTGCCCGACGGCGCCGGTTTCGGCCTCGACCTCGGCCTGCGCACCGGCCTCGGCGACGAGTGGCTGCGCATCGGCCCGATGAAGTTGTTCGCCGACGGCTCCCTGGTCGGGCGCACGTGCGCGATGCACGACCCCTTCGACGGAGAGCCCGGCAACCGCGGCTACTTCCAGGTGCCCGAGGAGTCGCTGACGGACACGATCCGCCGCGCGCACGACGCGGGCTGGCAGATCGCGACGCACGCGATCGGCGACCGCGCGATCACCGTCGTCCTCGACGCGTACGAAGCCGCGTTGGCCGCTTCGCCGCGTACGGACCACCGGCACCGCATCGAGCACTGCGGGGTGCTTCAGCCTGCGGAGCTGACTCGGCTCGCTTCGCTCGGGTTGATCGCTTCGCCGCAGGGACGGTTCGTCAACGAGCTCGGCGACGGCATGCGCGCCGCGCTCGGCGAGTCACGCGTCCCGTGGTGCTACCGCCTGCGAAGCGTCCTCGACGCGGGTTGCGTGCTTCCCGCCTCTTCGGACCGTCCCGTCGTGAACGGCGCGCCGCTGCTCGCGCTGGCCGACATGGTGCGTCGGCGCACGGCATCAGGCGCGCCCTTCGCACCCGAAGAGGCGCTGACGCCGGAGCAGGCGTTGCGCGCGTACACGTACGGCTCGGCGTACGCGACCTTCGCCGAGCGTGACCTGGGCACGCTCGAACCCGGGAAGCTCGCCGACTTCGCCGTGCTGTCCGGTTCGCCCCTGGACGAGTCCGCTTTGGACGACCTCGGCGTGCAAGGCACCGCCGTCGGCGGCGAACTGCGTTACCAGGCGCCGTCGTGACGCATCACCGCCTCCCGTTGCGGCGGGCCCGTGCCGGCTTCGGCCCGGCCGCCACGAATTCCAGCGCCTCCTCGGCCAGCGTGGGCCACGATTCGGGTGAGTCGTTCCCCAGCGCCAGCCACTCCTTCATCGGCGTGCCCTTGTTCGCGTCGAAGCGCACCCCCTGCCCGCCTTCGACCAGTTCGTCCACCCGGTCCTTCGGCAGCTTGAGCACCAGCTGCCCGCGGACGAACATCGCGAAGATCCGCCCGTGCGTGCGCAGGGCGGAGCGCCCGAAGCCACCCGTCGCGCCGGGTGGCGTGATGCCCGGGCGTCCGGTGAACTCCTCGACCAGGTCCTCGAACTTCTCCTCTGGTGACATCGACCACCTCCGAGCCCGACAGTAACGACCACCACCGACAGAAACGGGAGGCGAGATGCCCGTCCGCGACGCCGTCTTCGAAGACATCGAGGAAATCTGCGCGCTCATCGAGGAGCACGCCGTCTACGAGGACAACCACGACCTCAAGCTCGACCGCGCGGAGATGAGCGGGCACCTGTTCGGGCCGGATCCGAAGGCGTGGGTGCTCGTCGCGACCCCGCCCGGCGAGCCGGGGACGGTGGCCGGCTTCGCCTTCTGCAGCTGGAACTTCTCCACCTGGGAGGCGCGGCCGGGGATCTGGCTGGACGACCTGTTCGTCCGCCCGGCCCACCGGCGGTCCGGCCTCGGCCGCGAGCTGCTGGACGAGCTGCGCAACCGCACGACCGGCCGCGTCGAGTGGGACATGCAGGAAGGCAACGAAAAGGGCGAGGCGTTCTACGCCCAGCTCGGCGCCGAGCCGGTGCCCGGCTGGATCCGCTACCGCTGGCGGCCGTGAACTTTCACGAGAAAGTACGCCGCCCCGTATCGTATGCGGTATGGGAGATGGTTCGGTTCGGCGGTCTTCGTCGGTCGAGGACTACGTCCGGGTGATCTACGGCCTGGTCGAGCGCGGTGAGGCGGTCACGAACGCGTCGCTCGCCGGCCGGCTGGAGGTCAGCCCGTCCTCGGCGTCGGGGATGGTCACCAAGCTGTCCCAGCTCGGCCTGGTCACCCACGTGCCGTACCGCGGCATCGAGCTCACCGCCGACGGCAGGCTGCTGGCGCGGTCGGTGCTGCGCCGGCACCGGCTGATCGAGACGTACCTCGTTTCGGAGCTCGGCTACACCTGGGACGAGGTCCACGCCGAGGCCGACGCGCTCGAGCACGCGGTGTCCGACCGGCTGGTCGAGCGCATCGCGGCGAAGCTCGGCAACCCGGTCCGCGACCCCCACGGCGACCCGATCCCGGCCCCCGACGGCAGCGTCGAGGAACTCCCGGTCCGCATCCTGGACGACCTCCAGCCGGGCGCGGTCGGCGAGATCGTCCGGGTCTGGGACACCGACCCGGAGCTGCTGCGGTACCTCACGGAACACGCGATCAACCTGGGCGAACGCATCGAGGTCGTCGAGCGCCAGCCGTTCGGGGGACCGATGGTGGTGAAGGTGGGATCCCCGCCCGACGCGGCCACGCACGCCATCGGCAAGGAGATCGCGCAGGCGCTGTCGGTCACCCTGCGCTGAGACCGCCGCGATGACGTGAGTGACTCATTCATGTCATCGGACGACAGGAATGAGTCATTCACGTCGTTCGGAGGCGTACGCGCGGGTGACGTCGTGAAGCGGATGTGGTGACAAGGCCGCGGCCGCGACCATGAGCGGCATGAAACCTTTCCGCTTCGGTATCGTCGCCGGCTACGCACCCGACCTCACGTCATGGACCGCCCAGGCCGAGCGGGTCGAGAAGCTCGGCTTCGACACCCTGCTCGCCACCGATCCCGTCGGTCAGTCCGATCCTTTCGTCCTCCTCGGGGCCGCTGCCGCGGTCACCCTGGACCTCACTGTCGGCACCTTCGTGCTCGCCGACCCGTTCCGCGACGCCAAGGCGCTCGACTGGCAGGCGCGGACGCTGCACCAGCAGACCGGCGGCCGGTTCGAGCTCGGGCTCGGGATCGGGCGCCCCGGTGGCGAGGTGCACGCCGGCACGCTCGGGCGGGAGTACCCCTCACCGGGTGAGCGCATCACACGGATGGCCGAGACGATCACCCACCTCAAGCGCACGGCCGATCGGCCGCGGCTGATGCTCGCCGGCGGCGGCCCGAAAATGCTGGCGCTCGCCGCGCAAGAAGCCGACATCGTCACGCTCAGCTGGCAACCGACGACCACCGAAGCCGAAGCGCAGTCCATTGTGGATCGATTCCGTGCGCTCGCGGGCCCGCGGCTGCCGGAGATCGAGCTCAGCCTGAACCTGATGGCCGTCGGGGACGAGCCGTCGCCCGCGATCGCGCGCTGGGCCGGGGTCGACGTGCCCGAGCTCGCCGCGGCCGGCGCGGTCACCGTCCTGCCCGCCGATCCCGGGCAGGCCGCGGAAAAGCTTCTCCGGTGGCGGGAGCGGTGGGGGATTTCCTACGTCACGATCAACTCCGGCTACGCGGAACCGTTCGCCGCGATCGCCGACGAGGTCCGCAAGGCAGGTGGGTGAGGGCCCTTCCGATCTTGCGAACCTGCGCCTACGCTCCAATGTTCGTAATCGGGAGTGCTTCGGAGCGTTGTGATGACCGGTCAGCGAACACGCACCATCGACCGGGGGGAACAGGCGGAGCTGAGCCGGCTGCTGGCCGCCGGGCCGTTCGACGTCGCCCTGCGGGCGGCGATCCGGGCCCGTGGCCTCGGCCTCGATCGGATCCGCTATCGCTTGCGCGGCAGGGGAACCGCGGTCAGCCTGGCCACCCTCAGCCACTGGCAGTCCGGGCGGTGCCGGCCGGAGCGGCCGGAATCGTTGGAGGCCTTGCGGAATCTCGAGGACATCCTGAACGTGCCGGACGGCTCGCTCAGCAAGCTCCTCGGGCCACCTCGGAGCAGAGCGCGGTTCCACGCGCCGTCGTCGGCGCTCAACTGAGCGAGCCGGGGAATCCGCTCAATCGAGCGAGCTAGGCTCGCGCCATGCGAGCTGTGGTGATGGAGGAGTTCCGCGTCCCGCCCGTGGTGCGGGACGTGCCGGAGCCGGTGGCCGCCCCGGGTGGCGCGGTGATCGAGGTCAACGCCACCGGTGTGTGCCGCAGCGACTGGCACACGTGGCAGGGCCACGACACCGCGGTGAAGCTGCCGCACGTCGCCGGGCACGAGCTCGCCGGCCGGATCGTCGCGCTCGGCGAGGGCGTGCGTGGCTGGGAACTCGGCGCGCGCGTCACCGTGCCGTTCGTCTGCGCCTGCGGGTCCTGCGCCCAGTGCGCCCGCGGCGACCAGCAGATCTGCGACCGCGAGTTCCAGCCCGGCGCGACGCACTGGGGGTCGTTCGCCGAGCGCGTCGCGATCGAGCACGCCGAGACGAACCTGGTGGCCCTGCCGGACTCGCTCGGCGCGGCCGAAGCCGCGGCGCTGGGCTGCCGGTTCGGCACGGCGTTCCGCGCGGTGCTGCGGCAGGGCCGCGTCACCGCGGGGCAGTGGGTGTCGGTGTACGGCTGCGGCGGCGTCGGGATCTCCGCGGTGCTGCTGGCCGTCGCGGCGGGCGCGAAGGTCGTCGCCGTCGACGTCTCGCCGTCCGCGCTCCGGCTCGCCGCGAAGTCGGGGGCCGCGCTGACCGTCGACGCTTCGGCGTTCGACGGCCCGGAAGCCGTCGCCGCGCACGTACGGGAGCTGACCGCCGGCGGCACGCACGTTTCGCTCGACTGCCTCGGCTCGCCGTCGACGTGCGCCGCGTCGGTCGGCAGCCTCCGCAAGCGCGGCCGGCACGTCCAGGCGGGCTTGATGCCGCCTGCGCAGGGCGTCGCGCCGATCCCGATGCACCGGGTCGTCGGCGGCGAGCTGGAACTGGTCGGGATCCACGGGCTGCAGGCCCACGAGTACCCCGAGCTGCTGCGCGTCGTCGAGACGGCCGGGATCGACCTTGCCGCGCTGATCGGCCGCCAGATCGGGCTGGACGACGTCCCGGCGGCGCTGGCCGCGATGAACGACCCCGTTCCGGCCCAAGCCGGCGTCACTGTCGTGACTTTCCGTGACTGACCGGCGGCGCCGTGGTCAAGAGACCCGTTTGTAGCTGATCCTCGCTGGCATGTGACATTCAGGTGTGGGAATGTCGAACGGTGGTGGCCCAAGGCGAGGGGATTCGGCCGCAGGAGCGTCCCGCTGGTCTGTTGGGACGGCTCCTGCGGCTGTTCGGGACTGCGGATGTCACGTTCCGCGGTCACCACGTCGTGCCCTCGACGGTGACCCACCGTGTGCGCCGGGAGTCTCCGGCACAATCGAGGTGATGGACGCTCTTCTCCCGCGCCCGCGCGCCGAGATCGCGCCCGGCGCGGTGCATCTGCCCGGCTGGCTCGGCTTCGACGAACAGCGCGAGCTCGTCGCGGCCTGCCGCGGCTGGTCCGGCTACCGCCACACCCGGCTGCCGAACGGCGGCGTGATGTCGGTGAAATCCGTCTGCCTCGGCTGGCACTGGTACCCGTACGGCTACTCGCGTACGACCGCGGAGGGGACGCCGGTGCTGCCGTTCCCGGACTGGCTCGGCGACCTCGGCCGCCGCGCGCTGGCGGCCGCGTACGGCGAGCCGTCCGAGACGTACGCGCCGGACATCGCGCTGGTCAACTTCTACGACGCCACCGCGAAGATGGGGCTGCACCAGGACAAGGACGAGCGCAGCCTCGAGCCGGTGGTGTCGTTCAGCCTCGGCGACGCCTGCGTGTTCCGCTTCGGCAACACCAAAACCCGCGGCCGCCCGTACACCGACGTCGAACTGCGTTCGGGTGACGTGTTCGTCTTCGGCGGCCCGTCCCGGCTCGCCTACCACGGCGTACCGAAGACGCTGCCGGGCACGGCGGACCCGGCGCTGGGCCTCGACGGGCGGCTCAACATCACGCTCCGGGTGTCGGGGTTGTAGCTTCTAGTCCTCTGTGGACTCGTCTTCCTCCGGCACCACGATGAACCGGACGGCCACCGATCGCGAGCCTTCGGGGTGCTGCCCCGGCTCGGTGGCGTACTTCCACACCAGGTTCTGGTACTCCTCGACGAACGACGTGACCTGCTCCTTCGTCAGGTGCAGCCCGGCGCGGTAGATCTGGTTCCAGCCCTCGGAGTTCTCGTAGCCCGCGTAGGCCCGCGTGACCAGGCCCAGGTCGTGGCTCATCTTGAGGGTGCCGAGCTTGAGCATCGCCTCGCGCTCGTCCGGCGCCAGGTCGAGGCCGGGCGGGGTGTAGATGTCCTTCGAGCGCGACTTCCACCAGCGCTCGCGGCCGTCCCCGCGGTCCTCGAGCTCCTCGATCAGGTCCAGGTCGGCGAGCTTGCGGAGGTGGTAGCTGGTCGTCCCGGTGCTCTCGCGGAGCGCCTTCGCGACGCTCGTCGAGTTCGCTTCGCCGTGTTTGCCCAGGTAGGACAGGATGTCGCGGCGCACCGGGTTGGCCAGCGCCTTGTAGAAGGCCTTGAGGTCAGCGCCGGTGAGCACGCGTTTTTCGGGACGTTCGACCATGCGTCGAGCCTACTACAGAGATTGTTTGCAAAGAACCTCTGCAATCGCTACCTTGGGTCGGGAGAGAACTCGGGGGTTCGCATGAAGAAGCTCTTCTGGGCGGCGGGGTTGTGCCTGCTGCCGTGGATCGCGGTACTCGGGCTGACGCTGCCGGACGTCGTGGCGGCGCAGCACTGGCGGCTGGCCTGGACCGGCTTCGACGCCGCGGAGGCCGTCGGCCTGCTGCTCACCGCCTGGCTGCTGGGCCGCGGCGACGCGCGGACGCCGCTGGTCGCGACGGCCACGGCGACGCTGCTGCTGACCGACGCCTGGTTCGACGTCGTCACGGCCGGCGACGACGTGGTGTTTTCGCTGCTCATGGCCGGTCTGGAGGTGCCGCTGGCGCTGGCGTGCCTGTCGGTCGCCGTGCCGCGGCCGGTGCCGGCGCATGTCTGAGCTGGACGCGCGGCTGCGCGACGAGATCGACGACCAGGTCGCCGAGGCTCTGGACGCCTACCTCGCGGAGTGGCGGCCGCGCCGGCCGCGGCGCGCAGGGCCGGTGGTGGTGACGGTGGCACTGGGGGTCGTCACCACCACGCTCGCGCCCGGTGCGGCCTGGGCGGCGTGGCTCGCGATCGCGGCCACCAACGTCGCCTGGCTGGTGGTCGTGAGTGTTTGGGCAGGTTAGAGAACCCGCCCAAACACTCACGACGCGGGACGGAAGCGTACGGTCTGGCCCGGCCGCAGCTGGGCCGCCAGGTCGAGGTCGTCCTCCTCGACGACCGCGATCACCGGGTAGCCGCCGGTCGTCGGGTGGTCGGCGTGGAACAGGATCGGCCGGCCCGACGGCGGCACCTGCAGCGATCCCGGCACGCACGCCTCCGACGGCAGCTCGTCGTGACGCACTCGCGAAAGCGCCGGTCCGGTGAGCCGGATGCCGACGCGGTCCGAATCCGGGGACACGGTGTACACCGTGGACAGCAGTTCGTCCGGGTCGGTGAACCAGTCGCGCCGCGGACCTGGTGTCACGCGCAGCACCGGCGCGTCCGGCAAGGCCGCCCGGGGCGCGAGGTCCACCGCCGGGAAGGCGCGCGGGGCCGGGCCGACCGGCAGCAGCATCCCGGCCGTCACCGGCGGCGGCCCCAGCTTCCCGAGCGTGTCGGTCGCCCGGGAGCCGAGCACCGGCGGTACGTCGATCCCGCCGCGCACCGCGACGTAACAGCGCAGCCCGGAAACGGCCGTGCCGAGCGCGAGTTCTTCTCCGGGCCACAACGTGATCGGCCCGTTCGGGCCGCCCTTCGAGAGCGGGCAGGAAGCGCCGGTGACCGCCACCGTCGTCAGGGCCGACGCGCGCAGCACCAGCCCGCCGAGCGTGACCTCCAGGGCCGCGGCCCCGGCCGGGTTCCCGACGAGCCGGTTGGCCAGCCGGAACGACTCGCGGTCGGCCGCGCCGGACCGGCCGACGCCGAGCGCCGCGTGGCCCGGGCGGCCGAGATCCTGCACCGTCGTCGAGAACCCCGGCCGGACCACCTCGAGCTTCACGGCGTCACCGCCTCGAAGCGGACCTTCGTGCCCGGCGGCAGCAGGTTGGGCGGGTCGCGCTCGACGTCCCACACCGGCACGTCCGTCCGGCCCAGCAGCCGCCAGCCGCCGGGGGACGCGCTGGGGTAGACCGCGCTGTACTCGCCCGCGATCGCGACCGAGCCGGGCGGGATGCGGGTGCGCGGCGACGACCGGCGTGACACGTGCAGCAGCGGATCCGACCCCGCCAGGTACGCGAACCCCGGCGCGAAGCCGCAGAACGCCGAGACATAAGCACCCGCGGTGTGCCGCGCGATCACTTCGGGGGCCCCGAGTCCCGTCTCCTCGGCGACGTCGGCCAGGTCTTCGCCGTCGTAGACCACCGGGATCACCACCTCGCCCGCTTCCGACGCCGCACTGTCCACAGGCGACACTTGACGCAGCAGGGCGCCCAGGCGGTCCGCGTCGGTCACCGAAGGGTCGAAGCGGACCAGCAGCGTGCGGGCCGCCGGGACCAGTTCGAGCAAGCCGTCCGGCGGCGACTGCGTCAGGGCCGCCTGGAACCCCAGCACATCGTCGGATTCCACCAGCACCGCGCGCCGCCCGCACGGCAGCAGCCGGACGGTCATCCGGTGAACGCGGTGAGCGGGACGTCCGCGGCGGCGAGGCCGTCGCGGATCCGGCGGGCGAGCTCGACCGCACCCGGCGTGTCCCCGTGCACGCACAGGGAATCCGGGCGCAGGTCGAGCTTGCCGCCGTCGGCCGTCACGACCCCGCCGCCGGTCGCCATCGCCACCGCCCGTTCGGCGACGGCCGACGCGTCGTGCAGGACCGCGCCCGGCTGTTTCCGCGAGACGAGCCGGCCTTCCGCGGTGTACGCCCGGTCCGCGAACGCCTCCGCGTACGCGACGACACCGGCCTTTTCCGCTTCCCGCTGCATTTCCGAGTCCGGGAGGCAGAGCAGCGCGAGCGCGGGGTCGTACCGGCGCAGGCCGTCGACGATCGCCGCCGCCTGCTCCGGGTCGGCCGCCGCGGTGTTGTACAGCGCGCCGTGCGGCTTCACGTACGTCACCTGGCTGCCTGCCGCCCTGGCGAACGCGTCGAGCGCGCCGATCTGGTAAAGCACTTCGTCGGCCAGCGCGTCCGGCGCGATGTCGAGCGCGCGCCTGCCGAAGCCGGCCAGGTCGCGGTAGCCGACGTGCGCGCCGATCGCGACGTCGCGCTCGGCCGCCAGCTCGCACACCCGCCGCATCACCGACGGGTCTCCGGCGTGGAAGCCGCACGCGACGTTCGCGCTGGTCACGATGTCGAGCATGGCTTCGTCGTCGCCCATCTTCCAGGCGCCGAAGCCCTCGCCGAGGTCGCTGTTCAGGTCCATTTCAGCCCACCCGGTATTCGCTGTCGTGCCGATCGGTGATGAACATGTACCCCGGTGCGTGGGTGATCGCAAAGGGAGGCCGCGACGCCATCAGCGCCGCCTGCGGCGTGACCCCGCAGGCCCAGAACACCGGGACGTCACCGGGTTCGGCGTCCACCGGGTCCCCGAAGTCGGGCCGGGCCAGGTCGTCGATGCCCAGCGCACGCGGGTCGCCGATGTGCACCGGGGCGCCGTGCACGGCCGGCATCGCCCGGGTGATCCGGATGGCGTCGTCGACGCGGTCCTCCGGGATCTGGCGCATCGACACCACCATCGGCCCGAACAGCCGCCCGGCGGGCTCGCACTGCCGGTTCGTCACGTACATCGCGACGTTGCGGCCCTGGTCGACGTGCCGCAGCGGAATGCCCTCGGCGGCCAGCGCCGTCTCGAACGTGAAGCTGCAGCCGATGGAGAAGGCGACCATGTCGCTGCGCCACAGGCCGGTCGCGTCGGTCACTTCGCCGGCGAGCACGCCGTTCTGCCAGATCCGGTAGCGCGGCAGGTCGGTGCGCAGGTCCGCGCCCTCGGCGAGCCGGGTGGCCGGGTCGCCGGCGTCGGTGACGTCGAGCAGCGGGCACGGCTGCGGGTTGCGGGTGCAGAACAGCAGGACGTCGTAGGCCCAGTCCTCGGGCACGGCGATCAGGTTGGTCTGGGTGAAGCCGCCGGCCCAGCCCGTCGTGGGGTGGGCGTTGCCGCGGCGGAACACCGCGCGCGCCTGGGCCGGCGTGAAGGTGGCCGGCTGGTCGAAGGTCGTCATGGTTCCCCCTCAATCAACGAGTTCGATGCCCCGGGTCTCCGGCAGGCCGAGCAGCGCGAGGACCGCGATGCCGTAACCGAGCGCGCCGAACACGATCGCGCCGCCCGCGCCGAGGAAACCCACGACGGTCGGGAAGATCGCCCCGACCGCGCGCCCGAAGTTGTACGTGAAGCCCTGCCCGGTCCCGCGCAGCGCGGTCGGGTACAGCTCGGCGAGGAACGCGCCGAACCCGCTGAAGATCGCGGACATCGAGAAGCCCAGCGGGAAGCCGAGCACCAGCACGAGCCCGTTGGCACCCGTGGGGATCTGCGTGTACGCGACGATCAGCGCGGCCGAGAGCAGCGCGAAGGTCAGGAAGGTCTTCTTGCGCCCCAGCAGGTCGGTCAGGTAGCCGCCGCAGATGTACCCCACGAAGGCGCCGGTGATGAGGAAGGCGAGGTAGCCGCCGGTGCCGATCACGGTCAGCTCGCGCGTCTTCTTCAGGTAGGACGGCAGCCACGTCGAGATCGTGTAGTACCCGCCCTGGACGCCGGTGGCCAGCAGCGCGGCGAAGAACGTCGTGCGCAGGAGATCGCCCTTGAAGATCTGGACGAGGGTGCCCTTCGGGCGTTCGGTCTTCAGGCGCTCTTCGGCGCGCGGGGCGTCTTTGACGCTCTTGCGGACCCACAGCACCAGCAGCGCCGGGATGACGCCGGTCCAGAACATGATCCGCCAGGCCACGGCGTCGCTCGCGACGCTGAACACCACGGTGTAGACGATCACCGACAGGCCCCAGCCCACTGCCCACGCGCTCTGCACGAACGCCACGGTCCGGCCACGGTACTTCGCCTGCGAGTACTCCGCGACCAGTGCCGCGCCGGCCGCCCACTCGCCACCGAAGCCCAGGCCCTGCAGCGCGCGGAAGATCAGCAGCGTCTCGAAGTTGGGCGCGAACCCGCAGAGCACGGTGAAGATCGTGTACATCGCGATGGTGATCTGCAGCGTCCGGACGCGGCCGATCCGGTCGGCCAGCATGCCGGCCCCGACCCCGCCGACGGCCGACACGACCAGCGTCGTCGTGCCGAGCAGGCCGGCTTCACCGCTCGAGATGCCGAAGTACGCGGTGATCGCGGCCAGGCCGAGCGGCAGGGTCTGGTAGTCGAACGAGTCCAGGCCGTACCCGCCGAACGCGCCCACGAAGGCGCGGCGGCCACGTTTTCCCAGCGTGCGGAACCAGTCGAACGGCCGGGCCTCGGTAGCGGTAGTGGCAGTCATGGGGCACCTCCTGGCCAGTGTCTCTCATCGTGGCGTGCCTCACACGGTAGAGATTGTTGAACAATTCCACAAGACGGCAATTGGATCGTCCCCTGTGTGGCGGGTACCCTGGGTCACGTGGTCATCGAAGACAGCGGCGTCACGGGCCTGGAGGCCGATCGCGGCCTGGTCACCCGCCAGAGCACGGCCGAGCGGGTCGCCGGCGTCCTCCGCAAGCGCATCGCGGAGGGCTTCTTCCTGCCGGGCGGCCGGCTGTCGGAGCAGGACATCGGCAACGCGCTCGGCGTCTCGCGCAACACGCTGCGCGAGGCGTTCCGGCTCCTCACTCACGAGCGGCTGCTCGCCCACGAGCTGAACCGCGGGGTCTTCGTCCGCATCCCGAGCGTCGAGGACGTCGTCGACATCTACCGGGTGCGCAAGATCATCGAGTGCGCGGCGGTCCGCGGAGTCACGGCCAAGCCGGCGACGTTCTCGAGGATCCGCGAGAAGGTGGAGATCGGCGACGAAGCCGCCCGCACCGGCAACTGGAAGGACCTCGGCACGGCGAACGTCTGGTTCCACCAGGAGCTGGCGGCGCTCTCCGGCAGCGAGCGGGTCAACGAGCTGGTCGGAAGGCTGACCGCGGAGCTGCGGCTGGTGTTCCACATCATGGCCGAGCCACGCAGGTTCCACGAGAGGTACCTGCCGCGAAACCACGAAATCCTGGACCGCCTCGAAGCCGGCGACGGGCCGGGGGCGGAGCAACTGCTGATGAAGTACCTCGAGGACGCGGAGGAGCAGCTGGTAGCGGCTTACGCGGACCGCGCCGCCGCGGCCCGGGCGGCCATCGCGGGTGAGTAGGCCGAGCGGCCCTCTTCCGCAGGGGTGGTGACGCTTCGCCGGCCGGCGACTCGCTCGAGGTCATGAACGAGTCGTTCATGACCTCTGACGACAGGAAAGAGTCGTTCACGACATTGCGGACCCGTCCGTAGGCGGACTGCGCCGGAACCCCGCCCTCCCGGAGTCGGCCGGCGGCGCTCGGCCCGGTGCACTGGTCCGCGCCTCTTGCGCGTTCGGGCACGCTTGACGGCCGGACGGGCCGAGCACCAGCCCGTCTCGATCGCCGCTGGATAACCTCGATGCGGTTCCGCCGCCGGGACCCCCAGCGGCAGGCGGACCACGCTGCCGGGTCGCCGCCTCCCCCAGTGCCGCGGCCCGGCAGCCCCGGATCAGCCGGCGTAGTGGGCGAAGATCCTCGTGAAGTCCCACGCCTGCTGGGAAACGCCGGAACAGGTGTCGTTGTTCGGGTACCCGGCCGGGCACGGGCGGTCCCGGTTCGCCGACCAGAACGTCAGCCGGGCCAGGTGGTGCGTGTTCGCGTAGCCCAGGATGGTGGTGAAGTCGTCGAGCGTCACCGTCTCGCTGTTGTCGGTGATGCCGTTCATCGACGAAATACCCATGTGCCGGTAGGCCGTGTCGTCGTCGTAGCCATAGGCCGACTTGACGACATTCTTCAGCCCCTCGGCCGCCCGCTGCGTCAGCGTGCCCATGTTCTGGCCCGCGCCGCCGAAGTCGAACGGCATGATCACCCAGCCGTCGACCGTGAGGCCTGCCTGAGCCGCCCGGTTGACCAGGCTGTTGTCGGGACCCGACTGGCCGGTACCGAACGTGACGTAGATCTTGATGCCCGGGTTGTTCGCCCGGACCGTCTTCAGCGCGTCGACCGTGCGCTGCTGCACCGTCGCGTTGCTGTAGGCGTCGGCCTCGATGTCGATGTCGATCGCCTTGAGGCCGTACGCGTTGATCACCTTCTGGTAGCCCGCCGCCAGCTCGCCCGCGCTGCCGCACGACGACTCCAGCTTGTTGCCGGAGTAGCCGCCGAACGACGGGATCACGTCGCCGCCGCCCGCGCGGACGGTGTTGATCGTGTTCTGGTCGACGCCGCCGGTCAGCGCCCGGCCGCCGTCCCACTGGGGGTTGCAGTAGCCGTTGGACAGGATGAACGCCAGCGTGAACCACTTGACGCCGGTCGCGCTCATGATCGTCGCCGGGTTCGGCGGGTCGCCCCAGCCGTTGTAGAGGTACGGCGCGACGGCCATCGCGCCGGGCGGTGGCGTCGTGCCGCCGCTGGGCAGCGTCCACTGCTGGTTGGCCGTGCTCGCGCACGTCCAGATCTGCAGCCGTGTCCCGTTGGCGCTCGAATTGCCGGTCGCGTCGAGGCACTTGCCCGACCCGGTGTCGACCAGGTTCTTCGCCGAGTTGGCCGTCCACTTCTGGGCGTTCGAGCCGTTGCAGTCCCACAGCTGGATCTGCGTGCCGTTCGCCGTGCCCGCGCTCGTCACGTCGAGGCACTTGCCCAGCGCCTGGAGGGATCCGTCGCTCCCGGCCGTCCACTGTTGAGCGTTGGTGCCGTTGCAGTCGTAGAGCTGGATCGCGGTGCCGTTGGCGCTGCTCGCGCCGGCCACGTCGACGCACTTGCCGCCGAGGCCGGTGATCGGCCCGGTCGCCGCCTGCGCGACACCCGGGGCGAGCACCATCGCCGATGCGGCGACGAGTGCGCTCAAAGTCGCTGTCATCTTCATGCGGGCACGTTCCACTTCTGGTTGGCGGCGCCGGTGCAGGTCCAGATCTGCAGCCGGGTGCCGTTGGCGCTGGAGTTGCCGGTCGCGTCGACGCACTTGTTCGAGCCCGCGCCGACGATGTCCCGGGCCGCGGTGGCCGCCCACCGCTGGTTGGCGGTACCGCCGCAGTCCCAGAGCTGGAGCTGTGCTCCGTCCGCTGTGGACTGCCCGGTGACGTCGAGGCACTTGCCGAGCGCTTTCAGGGTTCCATCGGTGCCGACTGTCCACTGTTGCGCGTTCGACCCGTTGCAGTCGTAGAGCTGGACCGCGGTGCCGTTGGTGCTGCTCGCGCCCGCGACGTCGACGCACTTGCCGCCGAGGCCGGTGATCGGGCCGGTCTTACCGCCGCCTGAACCTTGGTCGCCGTTCCAGGTGAAAGTCGCCGACGTGTGACCGGGCAGGGCGTAGGTGAACGACGAATTCCCCCAGTTCACCCGCACGCTCTGGCTGCCGGTACCGGAGTTGTACGCGATCAGCGCCTTCGATCCGTCGGGGTTCTTCCAGGCGACGTTCCGCACGGTCGAGTTGTCGTTCGAGTCGATCCGGTAGGCGCCCGGCTTCACGAACTTCGTCAGGTGGCCCATCGTGTAGTACTCGACGGTGTAGTCGACCTGCCCGCTGCGCGAGTCTCCGTTGTGGACGGTGATCAGGCCGGTGCACTTGTCGCAGCCGCCGTTGTGCGGGCCCATGTTCTGGTCGACGCCGAGGCTCCACTTAACGAAGCTCTTCGACCAGTTCCGGGTGTAGTCCACGATGTTGTTCATGTCCTCGGCCTGCTGGTTCGAGATCCAGGTACCGCCGGAGTGCTCGGTGGAGTAGGCGTTGACGTTCGGGTATTGATTGTGGACGGTCGTCTGCTGCGCGATGTCGCCGCCGTAGCCGTGCCACGCGACGCCGCCGAAGTTCGGGTGCGTGCGGATCGCCGCGTCGTCCATCGTCGGTGCGCCGTAGGAAGCGTAGGTGTCCCAGTTCCAGTCGAGCGCCAAGACCTTGGTGGACAGTCCGGCGTTCTGCAGGGCGGGAAGCAGGTTGTTCTTCGCGAAGTAGGCCAGGCCGGCGCCGTTCCAGTTGGTCGACGGGTAACTGGAACAGCACGTCGGCTCGTTCTGCATCGAGACGTAGTCGATCGGCACACCCGCGGCCTGGTAGGCCTGGAGGTATTTGACGAAGTACTGCGCGTAGGCCGGGTAGTACTGCGATTCGACCCAGCCCAGCAGGTAGCTGTCGTTGTCCTTCATCCACGGCGGCGCGCTCCACGGCGACGCCATCACCTTGGCCTGCGGGTTGAGCTGCTTGGCCTGCTTGGTCAGCGGCAGCACGTCGGCCTGGTCGTGCGCGATGGAGAAGTGCGTCAGGTTCGGGTCGGTCTGGCCGGCGGGCATGTCGTCGAAGGTGTAGCTGTAGCGGGCCAGGTCGGACGCGCCGAGCGGGTTGCGGATGAAGCTCAGGCCGATGCCGCTGTTCGGGTCGAAAAGCTTGCGCATGGTGTCGTCGCGAGTGGCTTGCGAAAGCGCGCCGCTCGAGTTCATCAGCCACGCGGCGGTGTCCGTAAAGGACGCTCCGCCGCCTTCGAACTGCTGGTACGTGGTGTTTTCGTTGACGTTGACGGTCACACCGCCGGTACCCGTGCCCGCGGCGAACGTGATCGGCGCCTGCTGCTGGAGACCGCGGGTGACCTGACGGCCGCCGGAGTCGCTGGTGGTCGTGAGCCAGACGTTGACCGTTTCGCCGGCGGCTTGTGCCGGGGCGGCGAACGTCGCCGCGGTGAGCGCGGTGACGCCGACCAGGGTGAGCAGTTTTCTCATGGGAGCGTCCACTTCTGGTTCGCGCCGGACCCGCAGGTCCAGATCTGCAGCCGAGTACCGTTGGCGCTGGAGTTGCCGGTCGCGTCGAGGCACTTGCCGGAGCCGGTGTTGACGAGGTTCCGCGATCCGTTGGCCGTCCACTTCTGGGCGTTGCTCCCGTTGCAGTCCCAGAGCTGGGCCGGAGTTCCGTTCGCCGTGCCCGCGCTGGCGACGTCGAGGCACTTGCCGAGCGCGCGGATCGTGCCGTCCGTCCCGACTGTCCACTGTTGAGCGCTCGTGCCGTTGCAGTCGTAGAGCTGGACCGCGGTGCCGTTGGCGTTGTTCGCGCCCGCGACGTCGACGCACTTGCCGCCGATGCCGGTGATCTGCCCGGCGTTTTGCGCGGGCGGCGGGGTCGTGCCGCCCGCGAACTGCGTCGCGACCTGTTCGCCGAGGCTGACGGCGTTGGTGTGGCTTTCGATCGGGTTGACGCGGGTGTTCGGGAAGACGATGTACGTCACCGGGCCCTCGGTGCCGCCGTTCTTCGGGTCGGGATTGATGCCGAGGTTGACGGCGGTGGCGTAGGACGCCTCGCCGATGATGCTCGTCGGGCCGGTGTCGCCGACGACCGCGTAGGTGACTTGGTTGTTGTAGATCACCGCCACCACCGAACCGCCGTCGATGCCGTAATTGCGATAGTCCCATGTGGACGTCGGTTGCGGCAGCACGATGTACGGCAATTGTGCCGCGTTGAGCGGCTGGTCGGTCGAAGTATGGAAAGCGGTATCCGGATAGAAGCAACAGTCGGTGTTCTCGTTGCACTGGGTCGTCCGGACGCCGTCACAATCGACGTCCATGTCGGCCGTGAAGAACACCGCGCCGTTGGCCTGGCAGACGGGTACGGTGGCCGCGCCACCTTCGTCGAAGGAATACTTCCCGTTCGAGATCTGCTGGCAGTTCTGCGTCTTGGCGAGAAGCTGGCTCGCGGACGGACCGGCTTCGGCCGCCGCCTGGGCAGAGCCGGTCGTCAGAGAGGAAAGCGCTAACAGGGCACACCCCATTAGCGCGACGATAATTCGCCGCACTGAAACTCCTTGTGGGAAGGGGGTCGTGAGTGCGTAACAGTGTTAGAACACTGTTACGCACTCACGAGGGTGGGTCAGGGCGTGGTCCACTTCTGGTTCGCGCCGCCGCCGCAGGTCCAGATCTGCAGGCGGGTGCCGTTCGCGCTCGAATTGCCGGTGGCGTCGAGGCACTTGTTCGCGTTGGGATTCACGATGTCTCTCGCCCCGGTCACGACCCATTGCTGGGCGCCGGTGCTGTTGCAGTCGTAGAGCTGCACCGGTGTCCCGTCCGCTGTGCCCGCGCCCGAGACGTCCATGCACTTGCCGAGCGCGCGGATCGTGCCGTCGGTGCCGACGGTCCAGTTCTGCGCGGCGTTGCCGTTGCAGTCGGTGATCTGGATCGGCGTGCCGTTGGCGGTGTTCGCGCCGGCGACGTCGACGCACTTCCCGCCGATGCCGGTGATGGTGCCGGTCCGGCCGCTGCCGCCGCTGGAGGTGTCGGTGACGTGCACGTAGTCGACGACCAGCTGCTGCGGGAACTGCGTGCTGCTGTTGGGATCGCCGGGCCAGTACCCGCCGACGGCGAGGTTGAGGATGAGGAAGAAGTTGTGGTCGTACACCCAGCGGTTGCCGTTCAGGTCGGACGGCGTGCGAGTCTCGTAGAGGTTCCCGTCGACGTACCACTTGATCTGGTTGGGGGCCCAGTCGATGGCGTAGGTGTGGAAGTCGTCGGAGAAGTTCGGACCGTTGTAGGCCGCGCCGATGCCGCCGGAGCCGGAATAGCCCGGCCCGTGAATGGTGCCGTGCACGGTGTTCGGCTCGAACCCGACGTTCTCCATGATGTCGATTTCGCCGTCGGTGGGCCAGTTGCCGCCGCCGAGCATCCAGAAGGCCGGCCACATGCCTTGCCCTCGCGGGAGTTTCATGCGCGTCTCGAAGTGGCCGTAGGCCTGGCTGAACCGGCCGGCGGTGTTCATCCGCGCGGAGGTGTACTCGCAGCGGCCGTACCAGCAGTTGTAGTTGCCGGGATTCTCTTTCTTGGCGGTGATGACGAGGTGGCCCTGGCCGTCGAGCTGGGCGTTGTTGGTGCCGGAGGTGTAGTACTGCCGCTCGTGGTTGTTGACGTTGTCACCGGTTTCGAGCTGCCACTTCGACCCGTCGACCGCGGCGCCGGCGGGGCCGTTGAAGTCATCGGTGAAGGTGGCCGCGGCGGCGGCCGGGACGGGGTTGACGATCTGCTGCCCGAGGAGGAGCAGCGAACAGGCGGCGAAGAGTGCCGCCCAGCGGTTCTTTTTCGAGGTGGACATCATTGTCGCCTCTCTCACCGTGGGGACCGGCGTTCCGCGCGCAGCACGGAACGCGGGGAGGGGGAGGTGGCCTCGCGTGCCGGGGCGGCGGCAGGCGTGGCCGTGCGTGTGCTCGCCGGGGCCCGCGCGACGGTGCACGGGCGGCAGCGTGATCCGGGTGCCTTTGTTGTGCCTGGCAACAAAGTATGCATGGTCCAGACAAGCCGGGCAACACTCCGGCGGTCATTTTTTTTCAACTCGAATTAAGGGTGTGTGGGTGGCTGGTCCGGGGTCGGTTCGAGTTCCCGCTCAGCGGTGCATCGGCGCGCCGGCGGGCATGATCCGGACGGGTGCTCGCCGAAGTTGTCCACAGCCTTGCCGAGTTGTGGATGGCTCTGTCTTGGCGCCGGTTTTTGTGGCTCTTTTGTCGGTGGGTGTCGATACGCTGGAGCGGGGATGGACCCCCTGGGAGGGTGGGTCCTGCTTGGCGAGGTGATGTGCTGCCGGGCGTGACGTGCTGCCGGGCGTGGTGCGCTGCCGAGTTTGGTGCGCCCGCCAGGGCCGGTGCGGTGCCGAGGTGGTGCAGCGTCAGGGCAGGGCTTTGAGGCGAAGGAGGTCGTGATGGCGCACGACAAGCCCGCACCGCCGCCAGGAACGCTCGCTGCCGCGCTGGCGCTGCTGGCCGGTGCCGTCGGTGGGGCGGTCATGGCCGTCCGGCAGACCGATGCCCTCTACCTCGTCTGCGGCGTCGTCATCTTCGCGGGCGGGGCGTTCCTCGGCGGTGGCCTCCTCTACGCCTGGTTCAAGGGTCGCCGGTAGTCACGCCGCGTCGGAGTCCGGGGCTCCCGGCTTCGCGATCCGGGGCGTCGCCCCCTGCTCCAGCAGGTCCGCCACCGGCAGCGTTGCCGCGCCGGTCGCCACCGCGTCCAGGCCCAGCGAACCCAGCTGGATCGACGTCTGGCTGAACGGGTGCCTCAGTGCGTGCTCTCCCGCGGCCGAGCGGATCCGCGGCAGCAGCTGCTCGCCCAGTGCCAGCCCAGCCCAGCCGCCGATCACGATGCGCTCCGGGTTGAACAAGTTGATCAAGTTCGCGATGCCCGCGCCCAGGTAGCCCGCCGTTTCGTCGAGTACCCGGGCCGCCGTCTTCGATTTCGAAGCCGAAGCCAACAGTGCCGCGAACTGGGCCTGCTCGTCCTCGCCCGCGATCTCCTTGCCGCGCGCTCGGCGATACCTCGCCAGGACCCCGCCCGCGCCGATGTACGCCTCCAGGCACCCGCGCGCGCCGCAGCGGCACTCCTGGCCGCCGTACGCGATCGTCGTGTGGCCCCACTCGCCCGCGCTGCTCGTCGAGCCGCGGTAGGTCGTTCCGTCCGTCACCACCGCCGCGCCGACGCCCGAGCCGATCAGCGCTATCACCGCGTGACGCGCTCCGCGGCCGGCGCCGAACCACATCTCCGCCTGGCCCTGGGTCTTCGCGCCGTTGTCCACGAACAACGGCAGACCCACTCCGGCGTCCTGCAACAGCGAGGTGAACGGCACCGCGTCCCAGCCGACCGTGGGGGCGTGGACCAGCACCCGCGCCCCCTGCTCGACCGTGCCCGGTACGCCGATGCCGACGCCGAGCACGCTCGATTCGTCGATGCCCGCGCTCGCGAACACCTCCTGCAGGCCGGACGCCACCTGCTCGACCGCGGTCGCCGCGTCGGGGGCCTTCGGCAGCGGGTGCTCGACCGTCGCGAGCCGGTTCATCGCCAGGTCGAACAGCTCGACCTTGACGCCCGTTTCGCCGATGTCGACGCCCGCGACGTGCCCGTACGCCGGGTCCACGCGCAGCAGCACCCGGGGACGGCCGCCGTCCGATTCGACCTGGCCCGCTTCGGTGATCAGGCGTTCTTCGCCCAGTTCGGCCGTCACGTTGCTCACCGTGGCGGCGCTCAATCCGGTGAGCTGGCTGAGTTCGTGCCGCGACAGCGGGCCGTCGAAGTACAGTTTCGACAGCAGCAGGGAACGGTTGTGCCGCCGCAGATCACGGACGGTGGTGCGCTTGCTCGCCATGGGCAACCCATCTGAACTCTTACCGGCTCTGGTGACAGGATGCCTGATCACCTTAAGTTGTGGCTATGTATTAAGTAGTGAACTAAGTTCCGAACCAGCGCGCGTCTGGCACAATCCTCCTGGTGACCCAGGTGGTGCGCCAGACGACCAGAGACCTCCGGCGGCACAACCGCGCGGCGCTCCTCTCCTCCCTCTACCTCCGCGGCCCGGTCAGCAGACTGGAACTGGTAGCTGAATCGGGACTATCGGCCGCCACCGTTACCAACGTCGTCTCCGAGCTCATCGCCGAGGGTGTCGTCGCCGAGGCCGGATCGGTCGAATCGGACGGCGGACGGCCGCGGACGCTGCTGGCCGTGCGGCCGGACTTCGGGCACGTCGTCGGCGTCGACGTCAGCGAGACGCACGTCGAGGTCGGTCTGTTCGACTGCGCTCTCGGCACGCTCGGGACGGTGCGCCACCCGCTCGTCGGCACCCGGCTCGACCCGGACGAAGTGGCCGGGCTGGTGCGCACCGGCATCGCCGAAGTGCTCGAGGACGGTGACCCGGACGCGGTGTTCGGCGTCGGCATCGGGGTGCCCGGCGCGGTCCGCGACGGCGGGATCGTGCACGCGCCCACCCTCGGCTGGCGCGGCGTGAACTTCGCCGACCTCATCCACCCGCACATCGAAGCGCTGTGTCCTTCGGGGCCGAGCCCCGAACCCCAGCAGGGGGGCAAGCCCCCCTGGACCCCCCGAACGATGCCGGTGCACCTGGACAACCGCGCTCGCACCCTGGGCCAGGCCGAGATGTGGCGTGGCGCCGGCCGGGGCGCCGGGCGCGCCATCGTCGCCCTGCTCGGCGTCGGAGTCGGGGCGGCCGTCGCGACGGCGGGCCGGTCGCACCCCGGCATCACGACCAGCGAGTGGGGCCACACCGTGGTCAAGGCGGCCGGAGCGGCGTGCCGGTGCGGCTCGCACGGCTGTCTGGAGGCCTACGTCGGCATCGAGGCGGTCGTCCGGGAATACGCCGGCCGCGTCGGCAAGGAACCGGTCATCGGGGACGAAAGTGACGCCGAACTGGCCCGGATCGTGGCCGAAGCGGCGGAGGGCGGCCCGGCCGCCGACGTGCTCGCCGAGACCGGCGAATACCTCGGCATCGGCATCGCCAACCTGATCAACCTGCTCACCCCCGACCGGGTGGTGCTTTCCGGCTCGGCCGGAGCCATCATGGGACCGGCGATCCTGCCCACGGTGCGCGACGCCGTCGACCGGCACGCGCTCGACTACCTGGCTGAGCGCACCGAGGTCGTCCTCGGCGCGCTCGGGCCCGAGGCCGTCGCGCTCGGCGCGGCGACCTTGCCCATCGCCGAGCTGCTGGCGAACGGCGGACGGACCGGCTGAAACCCTTGCGGTGCAAGGACTGCGTCCAGCAATAGGTCCAGACCGCCCATTCTTTCAGTACTTAAACTTAGGTAGAAAACGTTACCGCCGTGTTATTGACGTGACCGGAGTCACCCGGGTTGACTTCGGGACGTCGTTCGGTCGCCGGCGGTCGGGGCTCGCTACCAGTCGACAGCAAGCAGTCGTCGATGACCAGGAGGAACGGATGCGAGTCAAGCGCTCCATCGTCGCAGCGCTAGTAGCCGTGACCGCCTTGAGCGGTCTCACCGCGTGCGGGGGCGGCAGCTCGAACGCCGCCCAGGGCAACCCGGACGCCGTGCTGAGCGTCGGCAAGCCCGACGGCCCGCAGGCGGAGAACAACAACCCGTTCCTGGAGACGTCCGCCCTGTCGAACATGGGCTACCGGTGGATGATCTACGAGCCCCTGGTCATGCTCAACCGCGTCAAGCCGCAGGAGCCGGGCAAGCCGTGGCTGGCCACGAAGTGGGACTGGTCGGACAACTACAAGAAGCTGGTCCTGACCGTCCGTGACAACGTGAAGTTCTCCGACGGCCAGCCGATGACCGGCGAGGACGTCGCCTACACCTTCCAGCTGCTGCGCGACAACAAGGCGCTGAACGTCGACGCCGTGCCGTACAAGGACATCACCGCGGCCGGCAACCAGGTGACGCTGGGCTTCGACAACTCGCAGTTCGTCAACCAGGTCAAGATCCTCCAGACGCTGGTCGTGCCGAAGCACGTCTGGCAGGGCATCAAGGACCCGGCGCTCGACCTCGTGAAGAACCCGATCGGCACCGGGCCGTACACGCTCAAGTCGGCCACCCCGCAGACGATGATCGTCACGCGGCGCGACAGCGGCTACTGGCAGGAAGCGCCGAAGGTCAAGGAGATCCGCTACACCTCCTACACCGACAACAACGCGCAGGTCAACGCGCTGGTCAACGGGGCTTCCGAGTGGAGCTTCGTGTTCATCCCGAACTACAAGGCCGTCTACACCAACAAGGACCCGCAGCACTACAAGCTGTGGTTCCCCGCGCAGCTGGCCGTCCACGGCTTGTGGTTCAACACCGAAAAGGCGCCCTGGAACGACGCGAAGCTGCGTCAGGCGGTCAACAAGGTGATCAACCGCGACGACATCTTCAACCAGGGCGAGGCCGGCTACTTCTACCCGAAGAACGACCAGGTCACCGGCATCCCCACCCCGGCGGGCGACCCGTTCATCGCGCCGCAGTACAAAGGACAGTCGGTCCAGGTCGACGTCCCGGGTGCGAAGTCGCTGCTGACCGGTGCGGGCTACAAGTTCACCGGCGACAAGCTGGCCGACCCGAGCGGCAAGCCGGTCACCCTCAAGCTCACCGTCCCGTCGGGCTGGTCGGACTACATCACCGACCTCGAGATCATCAAGGACAACCTGGCGCAGATCGGCATCACCGCCACGGTCGACAAGATGAACCAGGACGCGTGGATGAAGTCGGTCGACACCGGTGACTTCGAGGGCCTGATGCACTGGACCAACGACGGCCAGACGCCGTACGACATGTACCGCGACGTTATGGACGGCAACCGCTACAAGCCGACCGGCCAGGGTGGCATCAACGGCAACTACGGCCGCTACAAGAACGACGAGGCGACCAAGGCGCTCGAGACGTACGCGAACGCCGAGGACGACGCCGCCCGTACCGCGGCGATGGCGACGCTGCAGAAGATCATGATCGAGCAGCAGCCGATGGTCCCCACGTCGGCGGCCAACTCCGGCGGCGAGTACAGCACGAAGAACTGGGTCGGCTGGCCGGACGAGGCCAACCCGTACGGCCCGGCCCAGCCGACCCTGCGCAACGCGCTCGACATCGTCCTGCACCTGAAGCCCGCGGCCTGATCGATGGCGGAATCAGTGGCGACGAAGGACCCCTCCGACCCCACCGCCGTCGGGTCGGAGGGGGCCCTCCCCGTGGTCCTGGAGGCAACGGGCCTCACGAAGCACTTTCCCGTCCGACGGCGTGGGCGTGCCGCACTGACCGGGCCGCGGCGCGGTATCCAGGCCGTAGACGACGTGACCTTGACGCTCCGGCGCGGCCGCGTCACCGCGTTGGTCGGCGAGTCCGGCTCGGGCAAGTCGACGGTCGCACGGCTGCTCGCGGGCCTCTACCCGCGCACCGGCGGCGAGATCCGGCTGCACGGCGAGACCGTGAACGTCAAGCACGGCAAGGCGTTCCGCGCTTACGCCCGCCGGGTCCAGATGATCTTCCAGGACCCGTTCGCGTCGCTGAACCCGGTGCACACCGTGCGCTACCACCTGACGCGGGCACTGAAGATCCACGGCCGGGCGGGTGACGACCTCGAGAAGTCGCTGCACGAGCTGCTTTCCCGCGTCCAGCTGACCCCGCCCGGGCGCTACATCGACAAGTTCCCGCACGAGCTGTCCGGCGGACAGCGCCAGCGCGTCGCGATCGCGCGGGCCCTCGGCGCCGACCCGAAGGCGCTGCTGGCCGACGAACCGGTGTCCATGTTGGACGTCTCCATCCGGCTCGGCGTGCTGAACCTGCTGCGGGACCTCAAGGAGCGCCTGCACCTGGCGATCCTGTACATCACGCACGACATCGCGTCCGCCCGCTACTTCGCCGACGAGACGATGGTGATGTACGCGGGCCGGATGGTCGAGGGCGGCGACAGCGAGACCATCACGCAGCGGCCGGCGCACCCCTACACCCGGCTGCTCATCGAATCCGCCCCCGACCCGGACCGGATCGCGGGCGGCGGCGAACCCGGAGAGACGCCGGCCGAACGCGGGTCCGGTGAACCGCCGAGCCTGCTCGACCCGCCGCCCGGCTGCCGGTTCCACCCGCGCTGCCCGGTTGTGATGGAGCGCTGCAAGACCGACCTGCCACCGCGGTTCGACGTCGGCGACGCGCCCGGGCACTGGGCCGCGTGCTGGCTCTACGACGGAGCCGCCCGATGAGGTTCCTGCTGCAGCGGCTGGCCTTCTACGTCTTCACGGCCTGGGCCGCCGTCACCATCAACTTCTTCATCCCGCGGCTGATCCCGGGCGACCCGGTGCAGTCGCTGATCGCCAAGAACCAGGGCATGATCAGCGCGGAAGCGATGCAGTCGCTGTACGTCCTGTTCGGACTCGACAAGAACGAAAGCCTGATCTCCCAGTACTTCGACTACTGGGGCCAGCTCTTCCGCGGCGACCTCGGGATCTCGTTCACGTTCTTCCCGACGCCGGTGTCGGACCTGCTCACCGACAGTCTGCCGTGGACGATCATCCTGGTCGGCATCACCACGATCGTCGGCTTCGCGATCGGCACCGGGCTCGGCGTGGTCGCCGGCTGGAAGCGCGGCTCGTGGGTCGACGGCCTGCTGCCGGTGACGACGTTCCTCTCGTCGATCCCGTACTTCTGGCTCGGCCTGATCGCGCTGACGCTGCTGGCCGGCCCGGGCAGCTTCTTCCCGTCGTCCGGCGGCTACGACCCGGGTACGGTGCCCGGCTGGGACGCCGGATTCATCGGCAGCGCGATCCAGCACAGCCTGCTGCCCGCGCTGACCATCCTGATCAGCTCGATGGGCAGCTGGATCCTCGGCATGCGCAACATGATGGTCACGGTCGCGTCGGAGGACTACGTCACCGTCGCGCACGCCAAGGGCCTGCCGGAACGCCGGGTGATGGTCGGGTACGCCGCGCGGAACGCGCTGCTGCCGAGCGTGTCCGGGTTCGCGCTGGCGCTGGGCTTCATCGTCGGCGGCACGTTGCTGGTGGAGATCGTCTTCTCCTACCCGGGCGTCGGCTACCAGCTGTTCCAGGCCGTCGGCTCGCAGGACTACCCACTGATGCAGGGCATCTTCCTGATCATCACGCTCTCGGTGCTGGTGGCGAACCTGTTCGCCGACGTCGCCTACCTGGCGCTCGACCCGCGCACCCGGAAGGAGGGCTGACATGGCCGTACCCGCGGCGGACGTCAAGGCCGCCCAGGCCCTCCCGCTCGAAGCGGTCGCGCGACGGCGCCGCTTCCGGTTCCTGACCGGCGGCAAGACGGTCACCGGGCTCGCCGTCATCGTCTTCTTCCTGGTGATCGCGGTCATCGGGGACTGGATCGCGCCGTACGACCCGTCGGCGCGCAGCAGCGACCTGCTGCAGTCGCCGTCGGCGCGGCACTGGTTCGGCACCACCCACCTCGGCCAGGACATCTTCAGCCAGGTCGTGGTCGGCACGCGCAGCGTCATGCTGGTCGGGCTGGCCGCCGGGATCGCGGCGACGATCCTCGCGGTGATCGTCGGCGTGACGTCCGGGTACCTCGGCGGCACGCCGGGGGAGGGCCTGTCCGCACTGTCCAATGTGTTCCTCGTGATTCCCGCCCTGCCGCTGATCATCATCATCGGCAGCGCGGTCCCCACCGGCGGCGACATCCTGGTGGCGGTGATCATCGGCTTCACGTCGTGGGCGTGGGGTGCGCGAGTCCTGCGAGCACAGACGCTCTCGTTGCGGGGCCGCGAATACGTCGAGGCGGCGCGGGCGACCGGCGAATCGACGTGGCGGATCATCTTCTTCGAGATCCTGCCGAACCTGACCGCGGTGATCGCGTCCAGCTTCGTCGGCACGGTGATCTTCGCGGTGATGTCGGAGATCACGCTCGCGTTCGTCGGCGTCTCCGGACTGTCCAACTGGAACTGGGGCACGATCCTGTTCTGGGCGCAGAGCCAGCAGGCCCTCGCCCAGGGCGCGTGGTGGTGGTTCGTGCCGGCCGGGCTGGCGATCGCCATCCTCGGCACGGCGCTGTCCCTGCTCAACTTCGGCATCGACGAGTTCGTCAGCCCGCGGCTGCGCGGCAGCGGCAAGGCGCGTGTCAAGGGCGCCGACGGGCGGACGCATCGGATGCGCGTGGGCTTCACGCCCGTGCTCGGGCGGGAGGAACGGCCATGATGGACCCGGTGCTGGAGATCAAGGGCCTGGACGTCGACTACGGCGTCGGCGCCGAGGCCGTGCGCGCGGTCCGGGATGTGCACCTGACGCTGCACCGCGGCGAAGTCCTCGGCCTGGCCGGGGAAAGCGGCAGCGGCAAGTCCACTTTGGCCTACGGGCTGACGCGGCTGCTCGCGCCACCGGGCGTCATCCGCGGTGGCGAGGTGATCTACCACCCCGCGGACGGCGAGCCTTACGACGTGCTGAAGCTGACGGACAAGCAGCTGCGGGACTTCCGCTGGGCGGAGACGTCCCTCGTGTTCCAGGGCGCGATGAACTCGCTGAACCCGGTGCACAAGGTGGTCACGCAGCTGGTCGACGTCATCAAGGCCCACGAACCGCGGTCGACGAAAGCGGGCCGCGTCGCGCGCGCGAAAGACCTGCTCAAGCTCGTCGGCATCTCGGCCGACCGGCTGGAGGCGTACCCGCACCAGCTGTCCGGTGGCATGCGGCAGCGCGTGATGATCGCGATGGCGCTCGCACTGGAACCGCGCGTGGTCATCATGGACGAGCCGACCACCGCGCTCGACGTCGTGATGCAGCGGCAGATCCTCGGCCAGCTCGTGGAACTGCGGGAGCGGCTGGGCTTTTCGGTCCTGTTCATCACGCACGACCTTTCGCTGCTGGTGGAGTTCTCCGACCGGATCGCGATCATGTACGGCGGCCGGATCGTCGAGCAGGCGCCGGCGGCCGACCTCTACCGGGACGCGCTGCACCCGTACAGCCACGGCTTGCTGAACTCGTTCCCCGCGCTGCGGGGGCCGCGGCGCGAGCTGTCCGGGATCCCCGGATCTCCGCCGGACACGCGCGGGATGCCGTCCGGCTGCGCGTTCCACCCGCGGTGCCCCAAGGCCTTCGAACCGTGCCCCGACCGCGTGCCGCTGCTGGGAACGCCCGGCGACCCGGCGCGCGAGGTGGCGTGCTGGCTGCACCCCGTCGCCGCTCCCTGAACGCCGTCCATCCTGTCCGGTACCTCTGGAGGAGAGCCGCCTTGACCGAGACCACAGCCGTGACCGCCGAGCAGCAGGCGCTGATCGACACCCTGCCGCCGGACTTCCGCTGGGGCGTGGCGACCGCCGCGTACCAGATCGAAGGCGCGGTCTCCGAGGACGGCCGGACACCGTCCATTTGGGACACTTTCTGCAAGGAGCCGTGGGCGATCGACAACAACGACAACGGGGACGTGGCGTGCGACCACTACCACCGGATGCCGTCGGACGTCGCGTTGGTGGGCGAACTGGGTGCGGACACCTATCGGTTTTCCGTGGCGTGGCCGCGAGTTCAGCCGCGCGGAAGCGGCGGCGTCAACGAAGCGGGAATCGGTTTCTACGACCGGCTGGTCGACGAAACGCTGAGCCGCGGCATCACGCCGTGGCCGACGCTCTACCACTGGGACCTCCCGCAGGAGCTGGAGGACGCGGGCGGCTGGCCGGCGCGCGACACGGCGTACCGGTTCGCGGACTACGCGATGCTGGTGTTCGACCGGTTGAAAGATCGGGTGCGGCACTGGACGACGCTGAACGAGCCGTGGTGCTCGGCGATGCACGGGTACGTCCACGGCGTGATGGCGCCGGGACGCCGTGACTTCGCGGCCGGCTTGCACGCGGTGCACCACCTGCTGCTCGGGCACGGGCTCGCGGTGCAGCGGATGCGGGAGGCGGCTCCGGCGGACACGCAGTTCGGCATCACGCTCAACATGAGCACGGCCGACCCGGCGACGGACTCCCCGGAGGACACCCGCGCGGCGCGTCAGGCGGACGGCCTCGGGGTCCGGATCTACCTGGACCCACTGGTCCACGGCCGCTACCCGGCGGACGTCGTCGACGACCTCGCTTCGCGTGGGGTGCGCCTTCCGATCCAGGACGGCGATCTGGCGGCCATTTCGTCCCCGCTGGACTTCCTCGGCGTCAACTACTACTTCGGCCAGCAGTTCTCGGGCGTGGACGAGCACGGCCTGTCGGTGGACGCGGACGGCGTCCCGGCATCGCGGGCGATCCCGTTCGGCGAGCCGACGACGGCGATGGGCTGGGAGATCCTGCCGGGCAAGTTCACGGAGCTGCTGACACGGCTGGGTCGTGACTACCCGGGGCTCCCGATGTACATCACGGAAAACGGCTCGGCGTTCGAGGACGACCCGGACTCGACGGGCTTCGTCCGCGACGACTCACGCACGGCGTACCTGGCATCGCACATCGCGGCCGTCGCGGCGGCCCGCCAGGCGGGGGCGGATGTCCGCGGGTACTTCGCCTGGTCCCTTTTGGACAACTTCGAGTGGGCCTACGGGTACGCGAAGCGGTTCGGGCTGATCCGGGTGGACTACGAGACGCAGCAGCGGACGATCAAGCAGAGCGGGTACTTCTACCGCGACACCGTTCGGCGGGTGCGAGGCAGCTGAACGGCGGTGGGGTGAGCCCCACCACGGTGGCGGTGGCTCACCCCATGGTTCCTCCCGGGGGCTTTCCCTAGCGTCGGACGGAAAGCCGACCCCGGGGGGTAACCGTGACCGTCCAGACCGAGAGCAGACCCGTACCGGCCGGAACGGCGCCGAAGTGGTGGCGGCGACCTTGGGTGGCGCCGCTCGCGCTCGTCGTCGCCGTGTTCCTCGCCTACTCCGTGCCGCCTTACCTCACGCTGGATCCGGCGCGGTCGCGCGTTCCCGCGCCGCCCGGATTCGCCGCGCACTACTGGTTGCTCCTCGCGCACATCTTCTTCGGGACCATCGCCATCGTCGGCGTCATCCTGCAGATCTGGCCGTGGCTGCGGCGGACGCACCCGGTCGCGCACCGGCGGATCGGGCGGGTCTACGTCTTCGCCGGAGCGATTCCCGCCGCCGTGGTGGCGGCCACCATCGGTGCGGTGAGCCCGTTCGGGCCGGTCGTCGCCGCGATCGACGTCGTCGCCGCGCTGTTGTGGCTCTGCTTCACCGTGGCCGGCTGGCGGGCAGGGCGGCAGCGGCGGTTCGCCGACCACCGGAAGTGGATGATCCGCAGTTTCGCGATGACCATGCACACCCTGATGACGCGGGCTCTCTCGCCGCTCGGGTTTTTGCTCGTCATGCCCCGGATCGACGACAAAACCCAGATGATCCTGAGTGCCGCGACGGTTTCCGGCGTGCTGAGCGTCCTGACGTTGCTGCTGCTCAGCCAGTGGTGGCTCGACCGGAAGCCGAAGCCAGCCAGCGGGCGATGATCGTCCGCTGGATTTCCGACGCGCCTTCGTAGATGCGTGGCGCCCGGACCTCGCGGTACAGGTGCTCCAGCAGGTGCCCGCGTCGCAACGCGCGGGCACCGTGGAGCTGGACTGCCGAGTCGACGACGAACTGGGCCGCCTCCGTCGCGAACAGCTTCGCCATCGCCGCCCGGCCGCCGAGGTTCTGCTCGCCCGCGTCGTACGCGCTCGCGGCCGCGTAGACCAGCAGCCGCGCCGCTTCGGTGCGCGTCGCCATTTCGGCCAGTGCGTGGGCCACCGCTTGCTGCTTGATCAACGGGCCACCGAAGGCTTCGCGCGAGCCGGTGTGCGCGACCGTGGCGTCCAGCGCCGCCTGGGCCATGCCGACCGCGAACGCGCCGACGCTCGGGCGGAACAGGTCCAGCGTCCGCATCGCCACGGCGAAACCGCGGTTCTCCTCGCCGAGCAGCTCCTCGCGCCGGACCTCGACGCCGTCGAAGGTGACCGTGCCGATCGGGTGGGGGCTGACCAGGTCCAGGTGCTCGCCGCCGAGGCCGGGCCGGTCGGCGGGGACGACGAACGCGCTCACCCCGCGGGAACCCGCGTCCGGTGTCGTGCGCGCGAACACCGTGTAGAAGTCGGCTTCGGGAGCGTTGGAGATCCACATCTTTTCGCCGGTGAGGCGCCAGCCGTCGCCGTCGCGTTCCGCCGCCAGCGACAGCGCCGCCGCATCGGAACCGGCGTCCGGCTCGGTCAGCGCGAACGCCGCCACCGCGTCGCCCGCCGCCACCGCGGGCAGCCACCGCGCCACCTGTTCGTCCTGTCCGGACTGGAGGACCGGGTAGCTTCCCAAGCCCTGCAACGCCAGCGCCGTCTCAGCCTCGGTGCTCACCGTGGCGAGGTTCTCGCGCAGGATGCACAGGTCCGTCGCGGCCGCTTGCCTCGTCGGCTTCCCCGAAGCGACTCCGGGAAACAGCCGTGCGAGCAGGCCGAGCGCGCCCATCGCCTTGAGCAGCGGGCGGTTCACCGCACCCTCCACACCGGACTCGGCGAGGGGGAGCAGCTGCTCGGTCGCCAGCCGTCGCACTTCGGCGGCGAACGCCTGCTGAGACGGGTCCAGGCTGAAGGTCATGACGAAGCTCCTGGTCGCCAACGGGCATGGGCGGTCCCGGCCGGACCTGACCGGACGAGGTCGAGACGTGGCTCCGGCCCGTCGGAGCGGCCCGTCTGCGGCTTGCGGCTGCCCGCGGCGAACGGCTTCGGCCACGCCATCGGGTAGCCCTGCTCGGCCGCGGCGTGCAACGTCCACTGTGGATCGTAGAGGTGCGTGCGGCCGAGCGCGCAGAGGTCCGCGCGGCCGGCCAGGATGAGCGAATTGACGTCGTCGTACGACGAAATCGCGCCGACCGCGATCACCGCGATCCCGTACTCCTCGCCGATTTCGTTGCGGATCCGGTCGGCGTACGGTGTCTGGTAGCTGCGGCCGTACTGCGGGCTTTCCTCGCTGACGACCTGGCCGGTCGAGACGTCGATGCCCGCGGCGCCGTGGGCGGCGAACGCCCGCGCGATCTCGACGGCGTCGTCGGCGTCGATGCCACCCTCGCACCAGTCGGTCGCCGAGATCCGGACGGTCATCGGCCGTTCGGCGGGCCAGGCCGCACGGACCGCGTCGAAGACCTCCAAGGGGAACCGCAGCCGGTTCTCGAGCGAGCCGCCGTAGGAATCCGTGCGGTGGTTGGTCAGCGGCGAGAGGAACGACGACAGCAGATAGCCGTGGGCGCAGTGCAGTTCGAGGACGTCGAACCCGGCCCGGGCGGCGGCTTCGGCACAGGCGACGAATTGCGAGCGGATCTCCGCCAGGTCCGTTGTGGACAGTTCGCGCGGGACCTGGTTCCGCTCGGAGTACGGCAGCGCCGAGGGGGCGCATACCTCCCAATTTCCCGAAGGTAGTGGTTCGTCGATACCGTCCCACATGAGCTTCGTCGAACCCTTGCGGCCGGAGTGTCCCAACTGGACACCGATCCGCGCGGGCGTCTGCGCGTGGACGAAGTCGACGATCCGCTTCCACGCCGCTTCCTGCTCCGGCGTGTACAGCCCGCCGCAGCCGGGCGTGATCCGGCCTTCGGGGGAGACGCAGACCATCTCGGTCATCACCAGCCCGGCGCCGCCGAGTGCCTTGCTGCCCAGGTGCACCAGGTGGAAGTCGCCCGGCGCGCCGTCCACCGCGGAGTACATGTCCATCGGGGACACGATGATCCGGTTCGGCAGTTCCAGCGAGCCGAGCTTGAACGGCTGGAACATCGGCGGCCGCGACGTCGTCCCGAGCGAGCGGGCGAACCAGTGGTCGAGCTCGGCCGCGAACTCGGGATCGCGCAGGCGCAGGTTGTCGTAGGTGACGCGGCGGCTGCGCGTGAGGATGTTGAACGCGAACTGCGGCGGCTCCTGGTGGGCGTACTGCGCGATGTTCTCGAACCACTCCAGGCTCGCCTGCGCCGCGCGCTGCGTCGACGTGACGACCGGTCGCCGTTCCAGCTCGTAGGCTTTCAAGGCCGCCGCGACGCCTTCGTTTTCGTGCAGGCAGGCGGCCAGCGCGAGGGCGTCCTCCATGGCCAGCTTCGTGCCCGAGCCGATCGAGAAGTGCGCGGTGTGCGCGGCGTCGCCGAGGAGGACGACGTTGTCGTGCACCCACGTCTCGCACCGGACCGTGCCGAACGAGACCCACTTCGAGTTGTTCGCCATGATCCGGTGCCCGCCCAGGACGTCGGCGCACAGCTCGCGGATCAGCGCGATCGACTTCTCGTCGCTCTGCCCTGGCGGCAGCGACGCCGCCGCGATCGGCCCGAACGACCGCTGCCAGACATCCTCCTGGACCTCCAGGATGAACGTGCTGCCGTCGCGGCCGTACGGGTAGCCGTGGATCTGCATGATCCCGGCCGGCGTCTCGAGGACGTAGAACTTGAAGGCGTCGAAGACCAGGTCCGTACCGAGCCAGATGTACCGGCACCGGCGGGTCTCGACGCTCGGGCGGAACGTCTCGGCGTACCGGGCCCGCATCGCCGAGTTGACGCCGTCGGCGGCGACGACCAGGTCGTACCCCGACAGGTCGGCCGGTGCTTCCTCCCGGAAGTGCAGCCCGACGCCGAGTTCGGCGCAGCGGCTCTGGAGGATGCCGAGCAGGCGCTTGCGGCTCATCGCCGCGAAGCCGTGCCCGCCCGAGGTGGTGACCGTGCCGCGGTAGTGGACGTCGATGTCGTCCCAGCGCGCGAACTCCGCCCGCATCGCGTCGTGCACCGCCGCGTCGGCGTGCTCGATGCCGCCGAGCGTCTCGTCGGAGAACACGACGCCGAACCCGAAGGTGTCGTCCGGCGCGTTGCGCTCCCAGACGGTGATGTCGTGGCCCGGACCGAGCTGTTTCACGAGCGCGGCGAAGTACAGACCCGCCGGGCCGCCACCGATGACCGCGATTCGCACGCCGTCGATGGTATGTCGTCGCCCGCACGATCGTCAATAAGACGAAAGATGGCGTACGGTGTCCCGCATGGAACGCATCAACCCGCCGGAGCTGGGCAAGCCGTCCGGGTTCTCGCACGCGGTGGTGGCCGACGGCCGGGTCGTCTTCCTCGCCGGGCAGACGGCGCTGGACGCGTCGAACAAGATCGTCGGAGACGGCGTCGTCGAGCAGTTCGAACGCGCGCTCGGCAACCTCCTGACGTCGCTGCGCGCGGCGGGCGGGTCCCCGTCGGATTTGTGCAGCGTGACGATCTACATCGTCGACATGGCGGACTACCGCGCCCACGCACGCGAGATCGGCGCTGTTTGGCGGCGGCTCGCGGGCACGGAGTACCCGGCGATGGCGGGCATCGGCGTCGACCGGCTCTGGGACGAGGAGGCGCTGGTCGAGGTCCAGGGCTTCGCGGTGCTCAGCCGAAGTTGATCGACTTGGCGACGTACGCGCGGGCCGGTGTCTCCAGCTGTGCGTGCAGCTCGAAGAACAGCTCGGCCGCGCGGATCCCGGACCAGTCGCGGGGCAGGAACTCCGCGGGCAGGCCGGGGTCGAGGTAGGGCATCCGCCGCCAGCCCGTCAGCACGCGGACGTAGTCGGCGAAGGCCTCCTGGTCGTCCGCCGACTTGCGGCGCTGCCAGCGGCGCAGTGCCGGGCCGTGCTCGTCGAGGAAGGTCGTGTACAGCTCGTTCAGCCGGTCGAGGTCCCACCAGTCGCGGACCTTCGCCGCGATGTCGCCGAACGCGAGGTGGTCGGCGCGGAACAGGTCGGCGTACTCGGCCAGGCCGAGCCGGGTCAGCGCTTCTTCGGTCGCCGCGTGGAGGTGCGCCGGGGCGATCCAGACGCCGGATGCCGCCGTCCCGAAGCCCATCCGGGCGAGCTGGGTCCGCAGGAGGTGGCGCTTGTGGCGTTCGGTCTCGGGTACCGAGAACACCGCGAGCAGCCAGCCGTCGGCCGGGGTGGCGCGCTCGCGGCGGAAGATCCGCTCGTCACCCTCGCGCAGGATCTCCCGCGCCTCGTCGGACAGCTCGTACCCCGCCGTCGCGTCGCGACGCACCGCTTCGAGGATGCCGCGCCGCTTCAGCCGCGAGATCGACGAACGCACCGCGGGCTCGTCGACGCCGACGGCCGCGAGCAGGTCGATCAGCGAGGCGACCGACAGCCAGCCGCCTTCGGTGCGCGAGTAGAGGCCGTACACCGTCACGATGAGCTGACGAGGCTGCGCGGCCCGGCCGGAGCCGTCCAGTTCGGTTGCCTCGGGTACGGCCGTCATCGCGCCACAATAACAACAGACGCGGCGAACGCTCCGCTACGATTTCGCCGCGATGCTGCCAGCCACCAAGGGGATCTTCGACCGGCTCACCCGCCGGGGCCGCCTGATGACCAAGCGGACCTGCGACCGGCAGGGCCACGTCATCCGGAACGGCCGCTTTCTCTTCCGGACGCCGACCGCGTGGGAGTACGCCGCCGCGGTCGCCTGCGGCAGTGACCGGGCCGCGCAGCGCTGGCTCGGCTGGCAGCGCGACTCGATCGTGGCCGAGCCGGCGCGGGCGGACGCGCTGCGCGTGGTGCCCGGCACCGGCCCGGACTGGGTGTCGCCCGATCCACAGTCACTCGACCTGGTGATGATCGACGTCGAGGCCCATCGCTGCGTCGGACTGGTAAGCGTGCACACCGGCGAGGACGGCGGCCCGGAGACCGGCGGCTACCTCGCCCCGGACTACCGCGGCCGCGGCCACGGGCGGGTGCTCTTCGCGGCCGGCCTGACACTGGCGCACGACCACCTGGGCCTGTCGCGGGTGCGCGCGGGCGCGGAGGTGGGCAACGTCGCGAGCGCGCGGTCGCTGCAGGCGGCGGGACTCGTCCGCGTCGCCGGCCCGCCGACGTACCGGCTGCCGGACGGCCGCGTCACCGAGGCGTGGTGGTTCCAGCACGACGTCCCGCGGCCGACGCAGTGCGCCGGACCGCAGGCGACGTGGTTCCCCGCGTCGCCGATCCTCTGACACTTCGGTCCCGGCCGACGTTTTCCGCGGCTACTTTCGGCGCATGACATCGCTTTCCGCTCCGGTTCCGCCCGTGCCTTCCGACGTTCCCGCGGGCAGCATCGCCTGGTTGCGCGCGTCGGTGGCCCGTTTCAGCAACGGCTCCGACCACGTCCGGCGTCGCGCGCTCGCGGTCGACGCCCTGGCGCTGGTCGACGTGGATTCGTTGCGAGATAAGGCTTTCGCCCGTACGCACCAGATCATGACGAGTGTCGATGTCGTCGACGTGATGGCCGAGATCGCGCGGCCGGTGCCGGTCGGCGTGCTCGCGGAGGCGCTGGGCCTGCCGGACGTCTCGGCCGACGTGACCCCGGTCGCGGCCGCGTACCACCCGCACGTCACGCCCGGCGCTGACGCCGAAGCCGCGTTGACACGGCTGATCGCGGTCTGCGGCGGGCCGACCGAACTCGCGGCGGCGCGGATCGGCCTGCTCGTCCAGGCCTGCGACGCCACGGCGGGGCTCATCGGCAACGGGCTTTCCGCGTCGCTGACCGGAAAACCCGCCGAACAGCCGGTGTTGCGCACGCGCCGCCGCATCGACGGCGAAGACGTCACCGTGTCGCTGGCGGGAACGCCGTTCGGTGCCGGACCCCGGGAATGCCCGGGCTCGCGGCACGCGACCGCCCTCGCGACCGGCGTTCTCGAGGCGTTGCGCGGGTTTCGCCTGACGGAAACGGAAACGACGTGGGTGTCTTCGCCGAATCTCCGGATGCCCGCGGTGCTGCGGGTGACCCGCGGCTGAACCGCGAAGGGGTTCTGCTAAGACTTACCGCGTTCATCTTCTTGGGGGAAGGTCGGAAATTGCTGTACTTCGATGGCCTGCTCGGCTTCGTCACGCTCGGACTGTGGATCTTCTGCCTGGTCGACGTGATCACGACGGACGAATCGTCCTGCCGCAACATGCCGAAGGGGCTGTGGCTGCTGGTCGTGCTGGTGCTGCCGCTGATCGGCTCGATCGTCTGGCTGGTCGCGGGCCGTCCGCAGCAGGTGACGCGGGCACGCGCGCCGTACGAGCGGAACGCGCCGGCGTTCCCGGAGTACGACCGTCCGGGCCGCTTCGCGGCGACGAGCCCGGAGGACGACGAAGAGTTCCTCCGCAAGTGCCGCGAACGCGCCGAGGCACAGCGCAAGATGGCCCGCGAAAAGCGCGGCGACGAATAACGCCGTGTCGACCGCTCAATCACGCGTGTCGACCTTCCCATCACGCGTGTCGACCCTTCCGGTCGGGCATCGCCCGTGATTGAAGGGGCATCACGCGTGATCAGAGGGGCATCACGCGTGATTGGGGGGACGACACGGCGTCAGCAGGCGGGGCCTTCGCAGGTGCCGCGTTCGTACGCTTCCAGGGTGGTGATCACCAGGCGGCGCTCGGCCGGGGTCAGCGGCGTCAGGGCGTCGGCCCACGCCTTCGCGCCGCGGGCCAGCCAGGCGTCGACCGCCGGGCGCTTGTCCTCGGCGATGCTGACGATCGTGCGGCGCCGGTCGGCCGGGTCCTCGTCGCGGTTCAGGACGCCCTGGCGGCTGAGGTCGCCGATCATCAGGCTCGCCGTCGTCGGCGCGACCTGCAGGCGGGTGGCCAGCTCGGTGACCGTCATCGGGCCGTCGAACAGCAGGTAGGACAGCAGCGAGAGGTGTCGCGGCGCCAGCGTGCAGCCGTTCAGCTCCTCGGGCACCGGCGTGCGCTTCGCACGGCCGACCAGGCGCGGCATGAGCAGCAGGAGCTGACGCACGCCGTCCTCGACACTCGGACCGGCCTCCGTTGACACCACTCACCTCCCGTCGGTAGTTTTGTTTGCAAAGCAAACACTCCACTCGAGCGTACCTCGCGCTGCTCGAGCCTACCGGCCAGAAACAAGGGGATCCCATGACCACACCAGCCGACATGAACGAGTTCAACAAGCAGATCGTCGAAGAGTTCCGTGCCAACGACGGCAAGGTCGGCGGCATGTTCGAGGGCAAGAACGTGCTCCTCCTCACCACGATCGGGGCGAAGAGCGGCGAAGAGCGCCTGTCGCCGCTGGCCTACACCCGGGACGGCGACCGCTACGTCGTCGCCGCGTCCATGGGTGGCGCGCCGAAGAACCCGGCCTGGTACCACAACCTCATCGCGAACCCGAAGGTCACCGTCGAGGTCGGCACCGAGAAGTTCGAGGCCACGGCCACCGTGATCGCCGACCGCGCCGAGCGCGACCGCCTCTACGCGGGCATGATCGCGCACGCCGAGGGCTTCGCCGAATACGAGACGAAGACCACGCGGCTCATCCCGGTCGTCGTCCTCGAGCGCTAGGAAACGGAGGCGGGCTGGGGCTCGGGCTCGACACGCGGCCCAGCAGGCTCCCGGGCCGCCTCCCGCTCCGCACGCCGCGCCTCCTTGCGGGCGATGATCCGCTTGCCGACGTCGATCAGCGGCTTCTCCACCCAGCGGTGGATCAGGTCCGCGATGGCCAGCGCGACCAGGAACACCACCACCGCGGTCGTGGTGTGGTTCCGCCCCAGCCCGGGCACCGCCAGGATGACGACGAAGTGCACCGGCCCCTGCAGCAGGTACAGCGAGTACGACCGCTCGCCGACGAACCGCATCGGCGCCGTCCCCAGCAGCCAGCGCAGCGGGCCCGGGCTCACCAGCACGACCAGCAGCAGCATCGTCGCGACCGCGTACGCCACGAGCAGCCAGAGGTTCATCCGCGTGGCGTGCCACAGGCTGTCGAGGTTCGTGTGGAACACGAGGAACCCGCCCACGACCGGGATCGCGGCCAGCGGGTGCGTCAGCGGCTTGAGCAGCGCGAATCCCCGCCGGTAGTGCATGAGGATCGCGAGCAGGCAGCCGGCCGCCAGGATGAAGTAGTGCACGGTCGAGCGGTAGATCGGCACGTTCGCGCCGTTCAGCAGCCAGCCGCCGGTGGTCACCGGCACCAGCGCCAGCAGGATCACCATCGCGGCCCCGACCAGCAGGAACTTGCGCTTCGCCGCGCCGATCCCGATCGCCACCAGCAGGAACGGCCAGACCAGGTAGAACTTCTCCTCGATGCCCAGCGTCCACGAGCCGCTGAAGAAGTTGTCCGTGCCGTTGGTGAACGACGGCAGGAACTCGTTGAGGAACGTCAGGTAGAACCGCAGCGCGTTGGGGAAGTCGCGGTCGTGGAACTCGCCGCGCAGCAGCACGAACGCGACGATCCCGCCGAGGATGACCAGGTACGGCGGCAGGATCCGGAAGACCCGCCGGATGTAGAAGTTGGACAGCGAGATCCGGCCGGTCCGGTCCTGCTCGCGCAGCAGCAGCGTGGTGATCAGGAACCCGGACAGCACGAAGAAGATGTAGACGCCGACCCAGCCCGACAGCCACGTCCAGTTCGGACCGCCGAAGTGGAAGAAGATGACCATCGTCGCGGCCAGCGCGCGCAGGCCGTCGAGGCCGGGGAACCGTCTTTGGCCGAGATAGTCCTCGTGGCTCATCGTGCGCAAGGCGGTTCCCCCGTCGGTGTGATCGTCGGACGGGAGTATATGACCGCCCATTTCTCCGCCTGGGCTCGGCTTCACCCCGCCAGGTGAGGCGCCGGAAACACGTTCCCCGAGTCGTGGCGGCGCTTGATCTCCTGAAGCCTTCGAAGATCCGTAGCCGAAAAAACGCTCTCCGCGACCTCCGATGGCGCGTGTTCGCCGTACACGAACGGCAGCAACCGGCCGGTCGTCCACGGCGCCAGCGCGTCGAACAGCTTCGCGTGCGCGCGCCGGACGGCCGCGACGCCGTCGTCGCCGACCATCGACAAGGCGCGGACGACGTACTCGGCCGAACTGTCCCAGCCCACCCCCGGCGTCTCCGGCTTCCGGGCGAGCGCGCCGCCCAGCCGGTCGACGATCAGGACCGGCGGCGTGGCCGCGCCCGGGCCGGCGTGCTCGAGGACCGCGTCGAGCATGGCGTCGTTCAGCTGGGAGACGGTCGCGTTGGTGCCGTGGTAGCCGTGCGGCTGCCGTGGCTCGGCCGCGATCGACCCGGACTCGGTGAACGGCATGGCCCGGAGCGTGTCCGCCAGCGTGGGCGCGGCGGCCCGCAGCGGCGCGACGAGCTCGTCGCCGTCCTCGCCGAGGTAGGCGATCCGGACCTGCGCGATGTGCCGTCCGCGCAGGGGTTCGGGCACCATCGGCAGGTCGGGGTACTGGATCATGGCGACCGACGTCGCCAGCGTGTCCGGTGCGGCCGCCGACCAGGTTCGCCAGGCCCGCAGCGCCGCCGGGACGTCGGCGGTGTCGAAGGTGAGGCTGCCGCCGTAGAGCCGGGCCACCGGGAAGAGGGCGAACTCGATCGCCGTGACGATGCCGAAGCCGTCGCGGCCGCCGCGCAGCGCCCAGAACAGGTCCGAGCCCGGCTCGACGCGCCGGAGCTCGCCGTCGGCGGTCACGACGTCGAGCGCGCGGACGTGGTCGGCGGCGCGGCCGTAGCGGCGAGCCATCAGCCCGAAGCCGCCGCTGAGGGTGTAGCCGACGACGCCGACGTCCGGCGACGAGCCGCTGAGCGGCGCCAGGCCGTGCTTCCCGGCGGCGTCGATCACGGCCTCCCAGCGCACGCCGGCTTCGACCCTGGCGGTTTTCGCGCCGGGGTCGATTTCCACCCCGGTCATCCGGCGGGTGCTGATCAAGAGACCGTCGGTGCCGGCGGTCAAGCCGTGCCCGGTGGCCTGGACCGAGACGGACAGCCGGTGCTCGGTCGCGTACCGCACGGCGGCGACGACGTCCTCGGCGCTTTCGGCGGCGACGACGGCCGCGGGCGAGCTCGGCACCGCCGTCTGGAATCCGGCGACTTCTTCGGCGTAACTGTCCTGACCTGGGTGAAGGATGTTCATTTCGGCTCCTTTCGTTCGCTGCTTCCAGCTTCGGGCACAGTCGATCAGAAGTCCAAGATCTGGTTTTTCTCCTTATTAGAATCAACGCTTATGGAACTTCATCAGCTCGCGTACTTCGTCGCCGTCGCCGAGGAAGGCAACTTCACGCGCGCGGCGGAACGGCTGCACGTGGCCCAGCCCGGGGTGAGTGCGCAGGTCAAACGCCTCGAGCGCGAGCTGGGGCAGGAGCTGCTGGACCGCTCGGGCCGGACGGTCCGGCTCACCGACGTCGGCGCCGCCGCGCTGCCGCACGCCCGGGCTGCGCTCGCGGCGGTGCAGGGCGTCCGCGAAGCCGTCGAGGAGCTGGCCGGGCTCGTCCGCGGCCAGGTCGCGATCGGCGCCGTGACGTCCGCCGGCCCGGTCGGGCTGCCGGACCTCCTCGCCGGTTTCCACGGGCGGTACCCGGCCGTGGAGATCACGCTCTCGGAAGCCAACTCCGACGTGATGCTCGCGGCCCTGCGCGAAGGACGTCTGGACCTCGCGGTCGTGGGCCTCGCGACGGACCCGCCGCCGGGGATCGCGACGCAGGTGCTGCTCGACGAGCCGTTCCTTGCGGTCACGGCGCCCGCCGGTCCGCTGGCCGATCGGACGGCGGTCGGCCTCCCCGAACTGGGTGAAGTTCCGCTGATGGCCCTGCCGAAGGGGACGGGCCTGCGCACGGCGTTGGACGCCGCCTTCGCGAGGGAGGGACGGACGCCGCGGATCGCCTTCGAGGCCGCCGACCCGAACGTCCTGGTCCAGCTCGCGATGCGGGGGCTCGGCGTCGCCGTCGTGCCGGAGTCGCTGGCCCGGTACCACCAGGCCGACCTGCGGATCGTCGACATCGCCGGGGCCGGGCTGCGCGGCGTGCTGGCGCTGGCGTGGCGGACCGAGGGGCCGCTCAGCCCGGCCGCGCGCGCGTTGATCGCGTTCGCCCGGGCGGCTTACCACTCTTGACACATCGTCAACAGCGTCGTTCCCTTGGATCAAGGAGGTGCGCTGATGACCGAGAACGCCCTTCGTGACGCCGTAGTCGGCGCCGGACTGCTGGCCGGGAGCGCGAACGTCGTCATGCAGCTGGCCCGGCGCCCCGTCGGGTATGGCGTCGTCGAGAGCCGGGTGGAGACCGGGAACCTGTTCCGCCACCCGGTCAAGCGGACGCGGACCACGCTGACCTACCTGTCGGTCGCGCTCCTGGGCACCGACGCCGAGCGCGCGGCCTACCGGCAGGGCGTCAACCGGGCCCACGCGCAGGTGCACTCGACGGCGTCGAGCCCGGTCGCCTACAACGCTTTCGACACGGACCTGCAGCTGTGGGTTGCGGCCTGTCTGTACAAGGGCATCGAAGACACCAACGCGGCCTTCTTCGGCAGCGACGCGTCGTGCTTCTACCGCGAAGCCGCGGTGCTCGGCACGACGCTGCAGGTCCGGCCGGAGATGTGGCCCGATGACCGCGACGCGTTCGAGAAGTACTGGACGGCAGGGGTCGCCGAGGTGCGCATCGACGACACCGTGCGGCGCTATCTGCGCGCGGTGGTCGACCTGGAGTTCCTGCCCCGGCCCGTGTCCGCCGTCCTCGGCCCGTTCAACCGCTTCGTGACGACCGGGTTCCTGCCGCCGCGGTTCCGCGACGAGATGCGGCTGCCCTGGTCGGACCGGTCCCAGCGCCGGTTCGACACGCTCATGCGCTTGGTCGGCGCGGTGGTCCTGCGCACTCCGGGGCCGCTGCGGCGGTTCCCCTTCAACTTCTGTCTCCGGGATCTCCGCCGGCGGCTGCGCACCGGACGTCCGCTCGTTTGAGAGTTGACCGCTTCGCGCGGGGGCGCGAAGGTGGGCCGATGAGCGACAAGCCAGCGGCGCGAAGCGCCTCCGTTGAGGGCGGTGGTGGGGAAGAAGGTCGGGTGGTCAGGCACGGCGTCAAGCTGAGCAGTCTCGACCAGGAGGTCTTCCCGGGCGCGGCGGCCACCAAGCGCGAGCTGCTCGACTACCTCGAAGCGGTGGCCGACCGGATGCTGCCGGAGCTGCGCGACCGGCCGCTGACCGTGCTGCGGGTGCTGCGCGGGCAGGGACCGTTCATGCAGAAGAACCTGCCGAAGTACACGCCGGATTGGGTCGAGCGGGTCACGATGTGGGCCGAGACGTCCAAGCGGGACGTGTCCTACGCGTTGTGCAACGACCTGCGCACGCTGGTGTGGTTCGGCAACCAGCGCGCGATCGAGTACCACACCGCCCTCTTCCGCGGTGACCCCGCGAGCGGGCCGACGCACCTGATCCTGGACCTCGACCCGCCCGAGGACGGCCCGTTTTCGCTGGCCGTCGGCGCCGCGAAGCTGGTGCGCGAAGCGTTGCGCAACGACGGCCTCGACGGTGCGCTGAAGACCAGCGGGTCCAAGGGCGTGCACGTCTTCGTGCCGCTGGCGCCCGGCCAAGCGGTCGAGGACATCGCCGCGGCCACCCGGGCGGTCGCGGCCCGCGCGGAGCGCATCGACCCGGCGCTTGGCACGACCGAGTTCGTCCGGGAACGCCGTGCGGGCAAGGTCTTCCTCGATTCGACCCGGGCCGGCGGGGCGACGGTGGTGTCCGTCTACAGCCCGCGTCACCGGCCGGGGGCGCCGGTCTCGTTCCCGGTCCGCTGGGCCGACGTCGACGGCGTCAAGCCGGGCGACTTCACCGTCCACACGGCCCCGGACCTGCTCGGCGACGGCGACCCGTGGACCGGGGAGATGCCGGAGCCGTTCGTGCTGCCCGCCGACCTGGTCGAAGAGGGCCACACGATCCCGATCGCCCGGGTGGTCGCGATGCACGAGGGCAAACGCCGCGCCCGCGCCGCGCGTGAGTCGGGCTAAGCCGCTTGGTTGTGGCCGTAGCCGAGCGGGCGCCGCAGGGTCGCCCGGGTGAGGTGCACGATCCGCCCGGGAGCCTGCTCGGAGACGCGGTGGCGGGCCAGCCAGACGACGTCCCGGCCGAACGACCACACCAGCGTCGTCAGGGCCACCGCCACCAGGGCGAACGTCGCCGCGAGCGGCAGCAGCCCGGACACCGCGACCACCAGCACCACACCCTGCACCGCGGCCACCGTCTTGCGGGCCATGCTCGGGTACAGCGGCGCGGTCAGCCAGGGCATGGCCCACGAAGCCGCGACGAAGACGTACCGCATCAGGCCGATCGCCAGCACCCACAGCCCGAGCGCGTGGGACACCTGGACGCAGAGCAGGAGGATCAGGAACGCGTCGACCTCCATGTCGAACCGCGCACCGAACTCCGATGCCGTGCCGGTGCGGCGCGCCACCTGGCCGTCGAGACCGTCCAGCAGCAGCGCCACGCCGACCAGCCCGACCAGCCACCAGAGAGAAAAGTCACCCTCGGCGATCAGCTCCGCGGCGCACCCGACGAGCATCGCGCGGGCGAACGTGATCCAGTCCGCCGGCCCGAAGGCGCCGCGGCCGCTGCGGCGCAGGCCCCACTCGGTGAGCAGCACCAGCGCGAGGCCGTAGACGACACCGGTCGCCCAGGCGAGGGGGGTGGAACCGCCCGCGACGACCCCCGCGGCGAGCACCGGCGCCGGCACCACCGCGCGCAGGAGAAGGTCCTGTTTGATCATCGTCGACTCCGCGAATTGCTCATAGGGTGGCGACACCAGCCTCCGGATGCCGCTGAGGAGAAACACGTGGAACAGGCTTTCTGGGTTCAACGTCCCGGCACGGGACAGCTGCGGGAGGAGGTGCTCCCCGAGCCGGGGCCGGACGACGTGCTCGTCCGGACGCTGTACTCCGGCGTCAGCCGCGGCACCGAAACCCTCGTCTTCCGCGGCGGCGTCCCGGCGAGCCAGCACGACGTCATGCGCGCGCCCTTCCAGGAGGGCGAGTTCCCCGGCCCGGTGAAGTACGGCTACCTCAACGTCGGTCTCGTCGAGCAGGGCCCCGCGCACCTCGAAGGCAAGACCGTCTTCTGCCTCTACCCGCACCAGACCGCGTACGTCGTCCCGGCGACCGCGGTGACGCCGGTGCCGGACACCGTCCCGGCCGGGCGTGCGATCCTCGCCGGCACGGTCGAGACCGCCGTGAACGCCGTGTGGGACGCGCGGCCGCGGCTCGGCGACCGGATCGCCGTCATCGGCGCCGGGATGGTCGGCTGCAGCGTCGCGAAGCTCCTCAGTGGTTTTCCGGCGACGCGGGTGCAGCTGATCGACGTCGACGAGTCCAGAGCGGAGATCGCCGACGCCCTCGGTGTCGGCTTCTCGACGCCCGGCGAAGCGCTCGGCGACTGTGACCTCGTCGTGCACGCGAGCGCCAGCGAGGCCGGGCTCGCCCGCGCGCTGGAGCTGCTCGCGCCGGAAGGGGAGGTCGTGGAGATGTCCTGGTACGGCGACCGCCGGGTGAGCGTCCCGCTCGGCGAGAACTTCCATTCGCGGCGCCTGGTGATCCGCAGCAGCCAGGTCGGGACGGTCGCGCGGCCGGACCGCAGCTACGCCCAGCGGCTCGGCGTCGCCCTGGATCTGCTGGCCGATCCGGCGTTCGAAGCGCTGGTCAGCGCGGAATGCACGTTTAAGGATCTTCCGTCCGTGCTACCCCGGCTGGTCGCGAATGAACTTTCCGCCCTGTGCCTCCGTGTCATGTATCAGCCGCAGTGACCACGTCCACCCGAACGCATCGGAGGTCTTGGTGTTCAGCATCACCGTCCGTGACCACGTGATGGTCGCCCACAGCTTTCGCGGGGAAGTCTTCGGACCCGCGCAACGCCTGCACGGCGCGACCTTCGTGGTGGATGCGACCTTCCGCCGGGCCGAGCTCGACGAGGACAACATCGTCGTCGACATCGGCAAGGCCACGGAAGAGCTGGGGGCGGTGCTGAGCGACCTGAACTACCGCAACCTCGACGACGAGCCGGAGTTCAAGGGCATCAACACGTCCACGGAGTTCCTCGCGAAGGTCATCGCCGACCGCCTCGCCGACGCCGTCCACGCCGGACGCCTCGGCGCGGGTGCCCGCGGCCTCGACGGCATCACCGTCTCGCTGCACGAGTCGCACGTCGCGTGGGCGAGTTACGAGCGTGCCCTGTGAACACTCTCTACGTGATCCTCCCCGGGGACGTCGACGACACGTCCGTCCCCAGCGGCGGCAACACCTACGACCGGCGGATGTGCGACGGGCTCGGCGCGGCCGGCCTCGACGTGCACGAGATCGGCGTCTCCGGCAGCTGGCCGCGGCCGGATACCGAGGCTCGCGCGGTCCTCGGCCACCTGCTCTCCGCGCTGCCCACCGGCTCCGCGGTCCTGCTCGACGGGCTGGTCGCCTGCGGCGTGCCCGAGGTCGTCGTCCCGCAGGCCCGCCGGCTGTCGGTGTCGGTGCTGGTGCACCTGCCGCTGGCCGACGAGACCGGCCTGCCGCCCGCGCTCGCCGCCGAGCTCGACGCGCTCGAGCGCGAGACGCTGCGGGCCGCGAGCTCGGTCGTCGCGACCAGCGAGTGGGCCGCGCGCCGCCTGATCAGCCACCACGGCCTGGCCCCGCACCGCGTGCACGCGGTCACGCCGGGCGTCGACCACGCGCCACTGGCCATCGGCACCGACGGCATGTCCCGCCTGGTCTGCGTCGCCAACGTGACCCCGCGCAAGGGCCAGGGAGTGCTCGCCCAGGCCCTCGAAACCGTGGCCGACCTGCGCTGGACCTGCGAATGCGTCGGCGGGATCCGTCGCGAAACCAAGTACGTCGAGCGGCTGCGCGAGCACCGGCTCGGCGACCGCTTCAAGCTCACCGGTCCCCGCACCGGCGCGGCACTCGAGGCGACTTACCACACCGCCGACCTGCTCGTGCTGCCCTCGCGCGCCGAGACCTTCGGCATGGTCGTCACCGAGGCCCTCGCCCGGGGCGTGCCGGTGCTGACCACCGACGTCGACGCGCTGCCCGACACGGTCGGCGTCGCGCCGGACGGCTCGGTGCCCGGGATGTTCGTCCCCGGTGACGACGTCGAAGCGCTCGGTGCCGCCCTGCGCCGCTGGCTCACCGAGCCGGCGCTGCGGACGCGGTTGCGCGAGTCGGCGCGGCTGCGCCGCGAGACCCTGACCGGCTGGGACGACACCGCCCGCCGGATCGCCGACATCCTTCTCCGGCAGGAGGCGGCGGCATGACCGCGTTCGCCCCGGACTGGCTCTACCTGCGCGAACCCGCGGACGCCGCGGCCCGCGCCACCGAACTGCTCGACCCGCTGCGCTCGTTCCTGCCGGAAGACGAAGAGGTCGTCATCCGCGACCTCGGCTGCGGCACCGGCTCGCTCGGCCGCTGGCTGGCCGCCCGGCTGCCCGGCACCCAGCACTGGATCCTGCACGACCACGACACCGACCTGCTCACCCACGCGCAGGCGAGCCTCCCGGGCACCGCGCTCGACGGCAGCCCGGTCGACGCCGTCGCCGAGCAGCGCGACATCACCGCGCTGCGGGCCGCCGACCTCGCCGGGACGTCGCTGGTCACCGCGTCCGCGCTGCTCGACCTGCTGACCAGGGACGAGATCACGGCGCTGGCCACGGCGGTCGTCGAAGCGGGCTGCGCGGCACTGCTGATGCTCTCGGTCACCGGCAAGGTGGAGCTCTCGCCCGCCGACCCGCTCGACCCCGCGATGGCCGCAGCGTTCAACGCCCACCAGCGGCGGGTCACCGAAGACGGCCGGCGGCTGCTCGGCCCCAACGCCGTCGACGTCGCCGCGACCGCGTTCGGCAGGCTCGGCGCCACGGTCGTCCGCGCGGACAGCGCCTGGCGGCTCGGCCCGGACCAGGCCGAACTGCAGCGCCAGTGGCTCGAAGGCTGGGTCGGCGCCGCCGTCGAGCAGCTGCCCCAGCTGCGTCCGGTCGCCGACGTCTACCTGCAACGGCGGCTCGAAATGGCGGCGGCGGGCGAGCTGCGCGCGGTCATCCACCACGGCGACCTGCTGGTCCTGCCGCCGAGCATGGAGGCGGCGGCGTGAAGCGCGCCCTGGCCTGGCTACGGATCGCGGGCGCGCTCGGCATCCTCGCCGTGCTCGTCTGGCAGCTCGGCAGCGCCGCCTTCCTCGACGGCCTCGGCCGGATCAGCGCGCCCGGCGTGCTCGCCGCCCTGGTCATCGGCCTGGCGACGACGCTGTTCAGCGCGGGCCGCTGGCAGATCGTCGCCACCCGGCTGGGCCTGCGGCTTTCGCTGCGCGCCGCCGTCGCCGACTACTACCGCGCGCTGTTCCTGAACGGCGTGCTGCCCGCAGGCGTCCTCGGCGACGTTCACCGCGCGGTGCAGCACGGCCGCGACAGCGGTGACGTGCCGCGCGGCGTGCGGGCCGTCGTCCTGGAGCGCACCGCGGGCCAGGTCGTGCTGATCGCGTCCGCGGTCACCGTCGTGCTCGCGTCGCCGGGTGTCGTGCCCGGTGCCTTCCGCGAAGTCGTGGTCGGGGCCGGGGTGGTCGTCGTGCTGGCCGCCGTCGCCGGGCTCGTCGTCGGCCGCCTGCTCGGCGGGCGCTGGATCCACAGCCCGTCGAAGTGGCGCCGCGGCTTCGCCGTCACCCTCGCCGACGTCCGGCTCGGCCTGCTGACCCGCGAGACCTGGCCCAGCGTGGGCTTCCTGTCCGTCGCGACCCTGGGCGGGCACCTGGCGCTGTTCGTCGTCGCCGCCCGCGTCGCCGGGGTGAACGCGCCGGTGTGGCAGCTCGTGCCCCTGATGGTCCTCGCGCTGCTCGCGATGGGTCTCCCGCTCAACGTCGGCGGCTTCGGCCCGCGCGAGGGCGTCTGCGCCCTGCTCTTCGGCGCGGCCGGCCTGGGAGCCGCCCAAGGTGTCACCGTCGCCGTGGTCTACGGCGTGCTCACGCTGGTCGCGAGCCTGCCTGGCGCCGGTGTCCTGTTCGTCCGGAGCGTCGCCGGGTTCCGCGAGACCCGCGCTCCGCACACCGGTGTCGTGCCCGCCCCGCGCACGGCGGCCGACACCGGGATCGAATCGGAAGTGGGGTTGAAGTCATGACCGCAAGTGACGTCGCCGGGGATCTGCCGCGCCGGGCCGTGGTCGAGCGGGTCGTCGAGACCCGGCTGCCGACCCGGCACGGAACGTTCCGCGCGGTCGGGTACCTCGACCGCGCCGGCACCGAGCAGGTCGCGCTGGTCTACGGCGAGATCGCCCCGCTCGGCACCCTGGTCCGGGTGCACAGCGAGTGCCTGACCGGCGACGTCTTCGGCTCGACGCACTGCGAGTGCGGCGACCAGCTGGCGGCCGCGCTGGACCGGATCGTCGAGGAGGGCTCGGGCGTGGTGGTCTACGTCCAGGGCCACGAGGGCCGCGGGATCGGCCTGCTCGCGAAGCTCGAGGCGATGCGGCTGCAGCAGGACGAAGGCCTCGACACGGTCGACGCGAACGTGGCACTGGGTCTCCCGGTCGACGCCCGCGACTACCACGCGGCGGCGGGCATCCTGACCGATCTCGGCATCCGCTCGGTGCGGCTGCTGTCGAACAACCCGCAGAAGGTCGAACAGCTCACGCGTTATGGAATCCGGATCAGCGAGCAGGTTCCGCTGCTGGTTCCGCCGAATCCGGAGAACCTGCGCTACCTCCGGACGAAGGCCGAGCGGATGGCCCACCTGCTGCCGCACCTGGACCAGGCCTTCTCAGGCGCCTAACACTTCCAGGACCCCGGCGAAGCGCTCGACCAGCGTGTCCAGCAGGACGTGCCCCTTGGCCGCACTGGCCAGCGACGGACGGCCGACCACGCCCGACTCCGTGTACGCCCGCAGGCCCAGCGTCAGCAGGTGGTCCCGGTCGGTGACGTGGTCGGCCGATTCGTGGCCCGGCCGGACCAGGTGCGGGTGGGCGTGCAGCAGGATCGACGTCTCCAGCTCGCCCGCGTGCATGTCGTCGTCCAGCGACGTCCGCAGGCCGGCCGCGGTGTGCGCCGCCTGCCAGTCCGGCACCCCCGGGAACAGCGCCATCGCGCCCGCCGCCTCCTGGACCACATTGGACAGTACGTAGTTGCCGCCGTGCCCGTTGACCAGCACGAGCCGGTCCACCCCGGACGCTTTCAGCGACGCGGCGACGTCGGTGACCACGGCGTGCAGCGTGCGGGCCGAGATACTCACCGTGCCCGCCCACCCCGCGTGCTCGTGCGAGCACGAGATCGTGATCGGCGGCAGGTGGAGGACGGGGTACGCGTCGGCGACGGCTTTCGCGAGAGTCGCCGCGATGACCGTGTCGGTCGCCAGGGGCAGGTGCGCGCCGTGCTGCTCGAAGCTGCCGACCGGCAGCACCGCCACCGACGCCCGCCGCTCCTGCTCGTCGGCGGTGGTGGCGAGCGGGAACAGATCGGTCATCTCCGCGGCCCTTCTCTATGTTGGTGGCATGACCGAGCATGCCGCACTACTGGACGTCGCGCGCGAAGCCGTGGCCAAGGCGACGGAGATCGTCAGGTCGCGCCCGAGTTTTTCGGTTTCCGCGAAAGGCGATCGCGACCTGGTGACCGACGTCGACACCGCGGTCGAGGACGCGCTGCGGGAGCTTCTCGCCGCGGAGACGCCCGAGATCGGCATCCTCGGCGAGGAGCGCGGCCGCAGCGGACGGACCGGCGGCCGCTGGTGGGCCCTCGACCCGATCGACGGCACGGCGAACTTCGCGCGCGGAATTCCGCTCTGCGGTATTTCCCTGGCCCTGGTGGACGGCGAGCACAGCACGGTCGCCGCGATCGCGCTGCCGTACCTCGGCGTCACGTACACGGCGGCGCGTGGCGAAGGCGCCTTCGCCGACGGAGAGCGGATCCGCGCGTCGGCCGCGACGGACATCTCGGACGCCATGATCGCGGTCGGCGACTTCGCGATCGGCGAGCTCGCCGAGGAGAAGAACCGCGCCCGGCTGACGCTGCTGTCCGACCTCGGCGCGCGGGCGCAGAAGATCAGGATGCTCGGCACGGCGGCGATCGACCTCGCCTGGGTCGCGGACGGAAAGCTCGACGCCGCACTGATCTTGTCCAACAACCCGTGGGACACCATGGCCGGTGTGCTGCTCGTGCGCGAGGCCGGCGGCGCCGTCGTCGACCGCGACGGCAGCGAGCACACGGTCGGTTCCGCGGCCACGATCGCCGTCGGCGCCGGGCTGCGCAAGGAGATCGTGGACGCACTTGATCGCGCGTATGGGGTTGTTCGTTAGGATTCCGGGGTACACCGTAAGCGGCGCCACAGCGCTGGTTTGCGCTGTCCGCCCTAGGTTTTCGGCTACGTTGGTACCGGTCGGCGGCTCAGCCTGGCATGCTGACCGGATCTCGTCGGCCACTTCGAAGAATGGTGGATGCTCGTGGAAAGTCGCCGGATCCGCGATCGGTACCGGCTGCTCGAGCCGATCGGCGGCGGCGCGATGGGCACGGTGTGGCGGGCCCAGGACGAAAAGCTCGACCGCACCGTGGCGATCAAGGAACTCCTGCTGCCGCACGACCACGACGAGCAACGCACCGAAGAGGCGAAGAACCGTGCGATGCGCGAGGCGCGGATCGCCGCCCGGCTGCAGCATTCCCACGCGATCACCGTGTTCGCCGTCCTCGAAGAGGAGGACCGCCCGTGGCTCGTGATGGAGTACCTGCCGTCGAAGAGCTTGGCGGCCACGCTCGTCGACGGGCCCGCCACGGTGGACGACGCCATCCGCGTCGGCGTGCAGATCAGCTCGGCGCTGGCGGGCGCGCACCGGGCCGGGGTCGTGCACCGCGACGTGAAGCCGGCCAACATCCTCGTTTCCGAGGACGGCACGGCGAAGATCACCGACTTCGGCATCTCCCGCGCGATCGGTGACGTCAAGCTGACGGCCACCGGCGAGATCGCCGGCACGCCCGCGTACCTCGCGCCCGAGGTGGCCCGCGGCGAAGACGCCGACTTCGCCGCCGACGTCTTCTCGCTCGGCGCCACGCTGTACGCCGCCGTCGAGGGCCAGGCGCCCTACGGCACGGCCGACAACGCGATCGCTTTGCTCTACAAGGCCTCCAGCGGCGAGATCATCCCGCCGGAGAAGGCGGGCCGGCTGACGCCGCTGCTGGTGCGGATGCTCGCCGCCGAGCCGGCCGAGCGTCCCTCGATGGACGAGGTCGAGCAGGAGCTGCGGGCGTTGCTGCCCGACGCGGAGCCCGGTGAGTCGGTGCTCGCCGCGACGGTCCCGGAGACCGAGCCGGCGTCGGTGCCGACCGTGCCCGCCGCGGTCGCCGTGCCCGCGGGCGAGGTCACCGCGGTGTCGCCGGGCGCGCGCAAGGGCCTGATCGCCGTCGGGGCGGGCGCGGCGCTGCTGTGCGTCGCGGTCGTCGTGGCGATCCTGCTGGTCGTGCGGCAGAAGCCGCCGCAGGACACCGCCGCTCCGCCGGTCGCGTCGCCGTCCACCTCGGCGTCGGAGACTCCTTCGGCGGCGCCCTCGACGCCGCCGTCCGCGCCGACGTCGGCGACCTCGGCTCCGCCGCCCACCTCGCCGACGATTTCGACCGTGGCCTCGTCGAAGACGCCGGCCGACGCCCTCACCGCCTACTACTCGCTGCTCCCGGGCAACCTCAACCAGGCGTGGAACCTGCTGACGGATCGCTTCAAGGCGTCCAAGCACCAGACCCTCGCGACCTACGAGGGGTTCTGGAGCACGTACAGCAAGGTCAGCGCCTCGATCGTCTCGGAGAACGGCCCCGGCCGGGTGACCGCCCGGATCTCCTACGTGAACAAGAGCGGGGGCACCAAGACCGACCTGAACACCTTCACGTTGGTCCAGGACGGCGGCGTCTGGAAGATTGACGCGCAGAGCTGAACCGTCCCGGCTTGGGGTGCGTGTGACGTATGAGCCGTCACCGCCGTCGACCCACGCTGGAGGTTGCCGTGTCCGTACCCACAGACCTGCCCCGGCGCGCGCGATGAGAGCCGCCGACCCGATGGTGTTCATCCTCCCGGCCGCGCCGCCGGGCAGCGACACCTACGACAAGCGGATGTGCCAGAACCTGCCCGCCGTCGGCCAGCCGGTGCTGGAGCTGCCGATCGCCGGCGCCTGGCCGGAGCCGGACGCGGCGTCGAGGCGGCGCCTGGCGCGGTCGCTCGCCGCGCTACCCGACCGGACCGTGGTGCTGCTCGACGGCATGATCGCGTCGGGCGTGCCCGAGATCGTCGTCCCGCACGCGCGGCGGCTGCGCCTGGCCGTGCTGGTGCACCAGCCCCTCGCCGACGAGCCGGGACTCGCCCCGGCGCACGCCGCGGAGCTGGACGCCTGCGAGCGCGAGACGCTGCGGATGGCCGGGATGGTCGTCGCGACCAGCCCGTGGCTGGCCCGCCTGCTGATCGACCGCCACGACCTCGACCCGAGCCGGGTGTACGTCGCCAAGCCGGGCACTGACGCGGCGCCACTGGCGGCGGGCGCGGACGGCGTGTCCCGGCTGCTGTGTGTCGGCGACGTCACCCGCCGCAACGGCCACGACCTGCTGGTCCAGGCCCTCGGCGAGGTCGACCACCTCGCGCTGTCGTGCGTCTTCGCCGGCTCGCTCGAGGCGGACCCGGCGTACGTCGAGGAGCTCGGCTGGTCGATCGAGCGCCTCGGCCTCGGCAACCGCATCACGCTGGCCGGCGACTCGGTCGACCTCGGCGCGGCCTACAACGCGGCGGACCTGCTGGTCATCCCGGCGCGCGCGGCGACGTCCGGCATGTTCGTCGCCCAGGCGCTGGCCAGGGGCATCCCGGTGCTGGCCGCCGAGGTGGGCGGGGTGTACGACGCGCTGGGCGTCGACGCCGACGGCGAGATGCCGGGCCTGCTGGTCGAGCCGGACGACCCGTTCGCGCTCGCCGACGCGCTGCACCGCTGGTACGCCGACCCGGAGCTGCGCCGCTCACTGCGCACGGCGGCGCTGGGCCGCGGCAGCGCGCTGGAGGAGTGGGACGTCGCGGCGAGGCGGCTGACGTTCGTCCTGTCGAGGCTGGCGTCCGAACCCCGGATCGTCGCTTGACGGCCTACTACCTCGTCGCAAAACCGACGGACGAGTTGAGCCGCGACCGGCTCCAGGCGTTCTTCGACCAACACCAGGTGACCTGGGCGGACGCCAGCCGGCAGTGGGTCGAGTTCCGCAAGCTGGATCGTCCGCCGCAGGCGCCCGGAGTCCGCGGCTGACGACGTTACGCCAAGGTGAGCGCGTAGATCTCCACCCGCGGGTCGTTCGGCAGGCTCACCGACTGAAGCGTCTTCCCGCCGTCCACCGCGGCCGGGATCCCGAACAACCGGACCGGCGGCCCGTCGACCCCGCTGCCCGCCTTGATCCGGTGCGGCATCTCGAGCACCACCGGACTGCCGGATCCCGCCCAGTCGCCGAACGTCACGGCCAGGTCCGCGCTCGTGCCGTCGGTGTAGTGCGCGGTCAGCGTCGTCGACACCGGCCCGTTGTGCGATGCTCCGACCAGCTTCAACGCCGTGTGCTGCCCGGCCGGGAGCAGCAGCGACTGGCCGCGGGCCTCCACGAAGTTGGGTGAAGTCCCCGAAGCGTCCGGGGCCGCGTACGTGACGCCGTCCCAGACCACCGGGCCGGCCGCCGGGAGCAGTGCGGCGTCGTAGCTCCAGCCGCCGCCGTCGAAGTTGCCTTCCGACGACGCCGTCACCGTGGCCGTGCCGTCGTGGTTGCGGTCGCGGCTCAGGTCGACCGCGCACTGCGTCCCCGAGCCCACGCACGCCGAGGGCGTCCGGACCTCGACCGTCGCCGATCGCGTCACGGTGTTCGCGCCCAGCCCGGACACCGTGACCTGCACCGGGTACGTCCCGAGCGCCGTGCCCGCGGGCACGGTGACCGTGATCGGCACCGTCTTCTGCACCGGCAGCCGCCCGGACCAGACCAGGTCGAACGGCTGCACCCGGGCCTTCCATCCCGGAGCGGAGACGGAAACCGTGACCGGCTGCAGCGCCGGGTTCTGCGCGAGGACGTCGAGGTCGAGGTGAACCTGCTGGGCCCCACCGGCGGGGATCACCACGGAGGTCTGCCGCAGCGATGCGTCGACGTGCCGTCGCAGATCACCGACGGCGTTGTTCACCGACGGCGGCGCCGCGGCGGCTGAAGTACCCCACTGGGACGGCTTCGACCCGAGCTTGTGGTTCAGCGACCCGCCGTGGGCGAGGGCGGCCCAGTCGAGGGACGTCTGCCGGACGGCGCGGCCGTTGAGGGACACGCTCTGGATGTACCGGTTCGCGTCGCTAGCGCCCGGCGCCGACACGGTCAGCGTCCCGCCCTGCGCGGTGCCGTACTGTCCGATCCGGACGGTCGCCGACTCGAACTGCGGGCTCGACAGCGCGAGGAAGTTCGCGCCGCTCATCGTCGGGTAGAGCCCGAGCGAGGAGAAGACGTACCAGGCGGACATCGTGCCGAGGTCGTCGTTGCCGGTCATGCCGTCGGGCCCGGTGGTGAACAGCGTCATCGCCGCGCGGACGACGGTCGCGGTCTTCGCCGGCGCGCCGACCCAGTTGTACGTGTAGGGCGCGAGCAGGTCGGGCTCGTTGTTCGGGTTGTAGGTCGCCTTGCCGTAGTAGTCGTACGGGCTGGCGATCCAGTCCTTCCGCGCGGTGCCGGCCGGGTCCTTCAGCAGGTGGTCGTACGCGAAGAAGGAATCAAGCCGCTTCTCGGTCGCGGTCCGGCCGCCCATCAGGGAGACGAGCCCGGCCGGGTCCTGCGGCGCGAGCCACTGGTACTGGTAGGCGCCGCCTTCGTGGAACTGGTGGCCGGCGTCGACGGGGTTGTACGGCGTGACGAAGGTGCCCTCGGTGGTGCGAGGGCGGAACTGCTGGATCGAGGAGTCCCAGAGGTTGCGGTACCACTGGCCGCGGTCGGCGAACATCCGCGCGTCGGCCTGGTGGCCCAGACCGCGCGCCATCAGCGCGAGCGCCGCGTCGGCCGCCGAGTACTCCATGGTCGCCGACGCCGGGTGCTCGCAGTCGTTGTCGCCGCCCTTGGCCGCACAGTCCTTGCCGAGTTCCAGCCCGCTCGGGATGTACCCACGCTCGTTGTAGTAGCCGACGCCGGAGCGGCCGTTGTAGGGCGAATCGGCGGGCGGCGTGCTGGTGGCGTTCTTCTTCAGCAGCGCGTATGCCTCTTCTTCGTGCCCGGCGAGCAGGCCCTTCGACCACGCCTCGACGAGGAACGGCGTCACGGGATCGCCGGTCATGATGTTGGTTTCACTCTCGGCCAGCGCCCACCGCGGAAGCCATCCACCGTCGCGCCCGATGGCTACGACCGACAGCGCGACGTCCCGCGCGACCTGCGGTTCCAGCATCTCGAGGAGCTGGTTCTGCGGCCGGTAGGTGTCCCACAGCGAGAAGTTCTGGTAGGGCGTGTAGCCACCGGCGGTGTGTACTTTGCCGTCGAAGCCGGTGTACGCGCCGTCGGTGTCGCCGGCGAGGTTCGGGTGCAGCTGCGCGTGGTAGAGCGCGGTATAGAAGGCGGTCTGCCGCTCGGTGGTGCCACCGGCGATCTTGACGGCGCCGAGCCGGTCCACCCACTGCTGGTGCAGCGCGGTCTTCGTGGCGTCGAAGTCGTAGTCCTTGGTTTCAGCCGCCAGGTTCTTCCGGGCGCCGTCGAGCCCGGTGTAGGAAAGCCCGACCTTGAGGACGACGTCGTGGTCGGTGGTGGCGTCGAAGCTGGCCCAAGCGCCATTGCCCCCGCTGCCCGAGGCGTCGCGGCTGCCTTCGGTGCGCGTCAGCCCGCGCCAGGTCCCGAAGGAGCTGAACGGCCGGTCGAAGGTGGCGGTGAAGTAGACGGTGTGCTCATCGTGCCCGGCACAGAACCCACCGGCGCGGACACGCCCTTCGAGCGCCCGGTCGCCGACGACGTGGATCTCGGAGTCCTTGACGGACTGGTTGGCCTGGCCGGTGTTGAACAAGACGTTCGCCTGCCCGGTCGCCGGGAAGGTGTAGCGCTGCCACCCGGTACGCGCGGTGGCGGTCAGTTCGGCGTTCACCCCGTATTTCTTGAGGCCAACGCGGTAGTAGCCGGGCTCGGCGTGCTCGTCATCGTGGCTGTACGCGGACTTGTAGGCATCCTTGTCAACGTTGTCCACGGCGCCGGTGGTGGGCATGATCGGCAGCTCACCCATCACCCCGCAGCCGACACCGGACAGGTGCGTCTGGCTGAAGCCGTAGATCGCGTTCTGCTGGTAGTCGTAGCCGCCTTGGCCACCGGTATCGGGGCTGACCTGCACCATCCCGAAGGGCGCACTGGCCCCGGGAAAGGTGTTGCCGAAGTTCTGCGTGCCGACGAAGGGGTTGACGAGGCTAACCGGATCGACCGCCGTGGCGGCGTGCGCGGTGGCTTGAGTCATGGCGGCAACGGCAAGTCCAGCGACGGCGGCAGCGACGAGCCGTCTGCTCTGCGACCCCATGGGACGCACCTCCCAGGTGACAACGTTGTCAGAAGCTGACTGGTCAAAGCTTTTCACATCGGCCTGCATTTGAGAAGGCGTCAACCAGGTCAAGCCGTTGTCAAGGACAAGCCACAGGTGGTTCCCCGGTCGGCTGGTCAGCCGTCAGCAGTTCATGGCCGTCCCAGGTGAAGCGAGCCGTCGTCACGGCATCGTCGCCATCGGAGCCGGTGATCAGCTGATGGATGCCGATGCCGCTCAGCTCCGAGTACACGCACCACTCGTGGTCGGACGTCAGCATCAGGTCGAGGTCGAGGGCCGACAGCAGGGCGAACACCTGCCCGCGGTTGGTGGTGTCGACCCCGACGAAGACCTCGTCGAGCAGGATGACGCGAGGGGCCTCCGGGGCAGCCTGGTAGTGCGCGGCCACGGCGGCGAACAACGGCAGGTGCAGCGCGATCGCCTTTTCCCCACCCGACAGGGCACCGTGCAGCTTGCGGGTCAGCAGCTTCCAGCCTTCGCCGTTGGCGCGATCGACCTTGACGACGAACTGGTGCCATGCCGTGTAGTCGAAGACCTGGGCGAGCTGCTGTTCCCAGCTCGTCGCGGTGTCGTCCGCCTTGGCCTGTTCGATCCGATCCCGGAAGAACCGGTGCAGAGACTCTCGTTCCGAGTCGTTCAACCCCGCCGGATCCTTGAGCAGGAGGTCGCGTGCCGCTTTGGTGCCGGTCGGCAGGTCCGGCGCCACCTGCCAGACCAACCGGACCGCCACTTTGGACGCCGTTCGCACCCGCTCCAGACGTGCGTTCATCCCGTCGACGAGCTCGTTCGCCTGCCTGATCCGCGCGGCCAGGTGCCGCCGGGTGTCGCCCGTGAGGGTTTGGTCGAAGAGCTGCCGCTCGCGCTCGGTGATCTCGTGGCGGCTCTGTTCGGCTTCCGTTCGGAGGATGTTCAACAGTTCCGCCGCGCCGACCCGGATGCCGTCGACCACCGCGGTGAAGACCTGCACGTCGTCGTCTGTCTCGAGGTCGAGGTCGGCCCGCGACTTCAACGTTTCGCGGCAGGAATGGACGGACTCGGAAAGCCGGTGCAGCGCGTCCCCGATGTTGGCCGGCGAGTGGGGGACGGCCGGCCAGGCCGCCGCGACCAGACGGGCCGCCTCCAGTGCGGCGCGGACGCCGTCCGAGGACGCTAGTGTGGCATCGAAAGCGGCCCGGTCGTTGATTCCGCTGTCGGCGGTGAAGACACCGGTGGCCAGCCGGCGGAACCGGTGCGCCGCGGCGTCGCGGCGTGCCGCTGCCAGCGTGTGGGCTTCGGCGTCCGTTTCGTGGCGAACCCTGAACTCACCCAGCTGCGTGGCGAGGTCCCTGATCGAGAGCGTGATCGCCCGCTGGGCCGCGTCGAGTTCTCGCAACTTGGTTCGCAAAGTCTCGATTTCGCCGAGCACTTCGCGGTAGTCGACGCCGAAAGTGCTGTCCACGGCTTCGAGAGTGGCAGCCCAGCGTTCGTGTTCTCCGGCTGCTCTCGCGGCGTCTTCCCCCCGCTCGGAGGCGATCTCCGCCGAACGCCGCGCCTGTTCGGCGGTGGAGGCGGCCACCTGCCGGAAGCCGACCAGCCTGGCGTGCGCTTCCAACCAGCCGTCGGCCTGGCCCCGGTACGAGGCGATGGCAGTGGCGAGGTTCCCGAGTGCCGTGCGATCGGTCGGCACGCTGTGCTCGGCAGCGATGCCGGTCAGTTCGTGGAGCGCGCGTGCCACCTCCCGGTCGCGCCTGGTGACCTCGGCAACCCGATCCCGGACGAACTGCTCGGCGGCCGCACGAGCCGATTCAAGGCGTAAGACGGTCTCCGTGGCAGCTGCCACCGCGTCGTGGCGGGGGCGTGCCGCACGTTCATGGGCGATTACCTCGCGACGCGTCCGCAACGCGGTCAGCTCTTCGCCGAGCGAGGTCACCAAGCCGTCGTATTCGGCGACCGAGGCCGTCAGTTCGTCGATACGACGCTGCCGGGCTCGCTGGCGTGCCAGCGTGCCGACGTAGGAAGCCTGCTCCTTTTCCCAGCTTCCGCTGAGCGAGCCCAGCCGCCATGACCCATCGGCACCGATGGCCGCAGGGGTGCCCTCAGGCAGCTCTTCGCCGAAGGCGATCGACTTCAACAGCCGTTCGACGGTGCCGGGCTCGACGCCTGAGTGCCGTTCGGCCACCAGAACCTCGTCGAGAGAACGACCTGCCACCGGGAGGAGAGCGTCGGAATCCGCGAAGACGTCGTGGCCGTCGACTTCGCCACGCGGACCGACCCACGCGTCCAGGAGGCCGCTTCCTTCGAGCGCCGCCTCGACCGCCGTTGCCGTCCGAGCCGGCGTCCCGACGGCGAAGTCGATGAGTCGCCACAGTGGTGCACCGGTCATGGCGGTGCGGTCGGCCGTCCGGGTCGGTGGGGCGGCGGGCGGCAAGTCTTGTTCGGTGCGGAGCCGGTCGAGAACGACGAGCAAATCGGCGCGCTCGCGTCGCGCAGCCGCCAGCGCTGAACCGGCTGTCGTCTCCTGACGGGTGATGTCCTCCAGGATCGGCGTTGTGATCGCGTCGACCGTCGCGAGCACCGCCGGCTCCGATTCCAGCTGAGCCAGCAGGCTTTCGGGATCGGGGAAGGTCAGCTCGCGACAGTCGGCAACCCAAGCCAGCAGTTCGTCTCCCAACGCGGTCAAGGCGGTTTCGCGTTCGGCGACCGCGGCCGTGAGCAGGTCCTGGGCCTCGGCAAGCCGGGACCTGGCCGTCTCCAGGTCGGTTTCCGCCTGCGTTCGCCGGTCCACGGCACGCTCGTGGCTGTCGAGCGCTTTTCCGACCGCCTCAAGCTGACCTTCCCGGCTCCTCACGGCCGCGGTGAGCAAGGTGCGGGCAGCATTCGTCTCGGCTTCCAGCTGGGCCGCGACCTCCTCGTGCACGCTGACCAAGCCGGCCCGAGCAGCGGCGTTGCGCGTCTCGAGCTCTTGGACGCGAACGGCTTCGGCCTGCTGGACCACGGTCTGGGCGGCCGCCTGCCGGGCCAGCTCATCCTCGTCCGCGGCGGCTCGCTTGTTCGCCGCATCCCGGCCGAGCCGCTCCGCGTCGGCCTTCGCGCCGGCCGTCCGGCTGCGCAAGCGGTCCAGCTCTTGACCTTGCTTGTATTCCTCACTTTCCATCAGCCCCGTCTTGCGCGCTTCGGTGGTGCTGCTTTCTCCGGCGAGCTCCTCGGCGCGGCGCTCGGCTTCCTCCTTCCGGAGGGCGGTGGCCTCATAGCGTTCCGCCGAGTCACGGGCGGCCTTGGCCAGGTTGTCCAGCTCGGTGGTCGCCGAAATCAATGTCGCGGCGCCGGCCCGCAGGACGCGCTGCGCATAGGTCCGCTGGCGCGCGGCCAGCGTCCCGGTCGCGGCGACCTCGTCCTCGAGCGCTTTGAGCCGGTCTCGTTGCGCGTCGAGCCGTTCGAAGCCTTCGGCGAGCTCGGTGATTTCCTGCTGCCCCAACGGGGGCAACGCCCGGGAGAGCAGGCTGGACAGGAGACTGGGGTCCAGCCGCTGCGACAGCTTCGGCATGCGCAGCTGGAGCAGAGCCATGATCAACGCGTCGAAGCGTTGCTCGTTCAACCCCGGGAACAGCGTCGTACGGACCTCGGCGCGGTACTCGCCCGCGTTGCCGTGGATGACACCTTCCGTCCCGAGGCGCTCCTCCAGCACGCTTTTCGTCAGCGGCTGGCCTGCTTCGTTGACGAGGGAGAGCCCGTCGGGACCGATGCGCAGGCTGGTGGTGAAGTAGTCCGGGTGGACGGTGTTCGTGTGGGAACTCGCCTGCAACCGGGCGCCGCACGTGAACCACCGCTCCGGCTCGCCGGGGAAGCGGAACTCGAGCCAGACGTAGCCCACCCGGGTCGTGCCGGTGGCACCTTCGCCCATGAGGTTCCAGTGCATGGTGCGTTCACCGGTGCCGAACGTCGAGAGCCGGTTCGCGCGCAGACTCGCGTCGAACAGGAACGGCAGCAGCAACTCCAGGGCCTTCGACTTCCCGCTTCCGTTGGGCCCGCGCAGCAGCAAGCGCCCTTCGTGGAATTCGAACACCTCGTCGTAGTAGCGCCAGACGTTGAGAATCCCGGCGCGGGCCGGCACCCATCGCACGGGGCGTGCCGTGGGTTCTTCGGTGGCATGGCGCGGAAGTTCGGTCACCGTCATGGCGTCGCCTCTCCAGGGTCGGTGGTCCGGGCGTCGCGCACCGCGTAGCGGGCCGCGGCCGGCAGCGGCCTGACCAAGCCGCCTTCCTGCTGAACCAGCCCGAACGCCGCCAAGATCCCGAGGGCGTCGGCGGCAAGCTGGCGCGGACCGTCTTCGTCCCGGTACGACTTCGCCCAGCGGGGGAACCGGTCGAGCAAGGCCGCCGCTTCGATCTCGAGCTGCTCCACTGTGGACGGAGTGGACAAGGATTCGAGCAGGAGCAGCGCCGCCACCTTGGCATTACCGGTGTCATCCGGGAAGCGGCTGTCGGTCGCCAGCCCGTCGACATCGACGAAAAGAACTCCTTCGGCGCGTTCTTCGAGGACGAAGCCGGCTTGGTCCGCGGCCCGGCGTAGCAGCTGCCGCCCGCTCGGCGAGGCGAGGTAGGCGCGTTCGTCGGCGCTGAGGTCGTCGAAGTAGAGCACGGGATCGTCGACGAGCCGGCGGAACACCGAATGCCGGAGCCACAGGTTCCGCTGGACGTCCGACCTGGTCGCGGTTTCGTCGTGAGCGCCGGACGCAAGACCGTAGCGACGCTCGCGCGACACAGCGGCGAGCAGCTCGTCGAAGTGCAGCGCCACGTCGTCGATCGGCACGCCCAGCTGCGAAGCCCCGACGGGCGCGGCCAGGAGCCGGAGCAGCAGCGTCGCGTCGATTCGGTAGAGGACCTTCGCCTCCGCCGAATCCACGTAGGCCTCGGTCGTCCCGTCGACGACCTCGACCACACCGTACGACTCCAGCAGGCGCAGGACGTCGACGAACGCCATGCGTTCGCCGCGGGCGGCCGTGTCGAAAGCCGGCACGACGTCGTCCGCCGAGGTCGCGCGGCCGACCCGATCGGCCAGCAGCCCGATCGTGGTCACCGGCACGGAGAGCAGTTCGGCGGCGACGACGCACAGCAGCGCGTAGCGGCGGCGGTCGAACGGGGCCCGCCCGGACCGCAGGCGCCGGGCGGGCCGGGTCGGGTCCGTGACGGTCCGCACCTTGACCAGCCGGGCGTAGCCGAGCCGCGGTTCGACGGTCAGAGTCCAGCCGCAGTAGTAGTCGAACCACTTCCGGATCGGTTCTCTTCGGCGCCTGACGAGGTCGAACGCCTCCGGCTGACCGCGTTCGATGATCAACGGGGTCGCGAGCAGCCGGCGGATGCCGTGCGCGACCTCGTCGCGTTCGGCGGTCACCAGCTGGTTGTTCAGCTTGCTCACGGGCGGCCTCCGGCGGTCCGCCGCTCGGACCGCTGACCGGCCGTCCGGATCTCGACCTCGTAGTCCGGCCCGCGGAACTGCCCTCGGGGAGTGGTCAGCGTGGCCGTCGAGCCGTCCCGCGGCGCTCGGAGAACGATCTCGATCCGGCCGTCGGAAGTCATGCTCCGCCGGCTGCCGGCGCGGCCGGGGGCGGCGCCCAGCGCACGCCCCAGCAGATCCAGGAGCCGTTCGAACACGCCTTGGTCGAGCGTGCCGAACGAGGACAGCCGGACCGCGCCGCCGGTGTCGAGCATGTCCCACGCCGCCTCCAGTTCCGCACGCTCCGCCCGTGCCTGCTCGGCTCTGGCCGCGCGCACGGCCGCGACGTCACGGACTTTGCCCGTGCGGCTGAATCGCTCGGTGCGGCCGCTGGTCCTGAGCAGCGGTGAGACCTCGACCGGCGGAGCCGCCGCCCACGGTGACGTCGAACTGATCAGCTCGGGGTCCGGATGAGCCAGGTGAGCGTGGCGGGCGGAGCTGAGCCCGAAGACCGTCGACCACAACCGGTGGAGGTCGTCCTGGGCGGGAACCACCGTGAACCACCGTGCCAGCTCACGAAAGTCGGCGACGGCGCTGCTCGCCCGCCGCCGCGACTCCGTGATCCGGTCGAGCACCTGGAGCAGGGCGATGATCGCCTTCCGGGCCACGATGTGCAGCTGCTCGACCCGCGGCCGGGAGTCGTCGACGGGCAGGAACCAGGTGCGCAGGCCCGCCCATTTCGCACGCCGGTGTTCGAGCCAAGCCGGCCCCGGATCGATGGACGTCAGCTGGGGGAGATCGGCACCGGCCAAGGCGCGCACCTGCATCAGGCCGACGCCGTGTTCCTCGACCTGCCGGATGCGGACCGTGATCGTGTGTGCCCGGTGCTCGAGGTTGGTGAGGAATTCCTGGAGGTAGGCAACCGTGCTCGCCTTGACCTCGTGGAACGTCGTGAGGTTGGCGCCATCGACGCGCAGCAGCCGTTGCAGCTCGCCGTTGAACTGTTTCGTGTTGCCGCGCAACGCTTCGAGGTGAGCCTCGAGCTCGAGGAGTGCGGTGAAGATTCGCCGGTTGGTCCCCCGTTCCAGTTCCAGGACCAGATCACCGAGCCGGTCCGCGATCGCGTCGAGGACTGCGGTCTGCAGCGCACCGGTGGCGGCCAGGACGTTCATGGCGTGCACGACGCCCGCGAAGGCGGCTTCGCCTTGGCGGGTCAGGGAGTACTGCAGGTTACGGCGTTCGTACTCACCGGCGGTGCGGTAATCCTCGGAGTGGTTCTGGACCACGTCGACGAGTTTCCAGTCGTGGAGCTGGTTCAGCCGTCGGGTGAGTTCGTCGTCGTCGACCGCTTCGAGCCAGCCGATCGAACGAAGCCAGGCTCGCACGTCGTCCAGGCCCAAGGCGGTCTCGAGCCGTTCGTTCGCCTCACCGAAGGCATGCAGGATCGAGACGTCGAGCCCGGCTCGATCCCCGCTGGTGAAGCGGAACATCTCGGGCGGGACACGGATCGGATCCATGCTGCCTCCCAATGGTCTGCGGCCACGTTACGGGAGGGCACCGACAGTTCTTGAACCCCGGACTTCGTGACCACGGTTTGTCACCTTGTTGTCCGCTCGGCGATTTCATCCAGAAGAGCCATTGCCAGCCGCTCCTCGGGAACCGTCGTGCCGGCTTCGGTGAGATGCCCGGCCAGCTGCGGATCCCATGGCACCTCGGTGACCCGGCCGACAAACGGCCCATCGGCCACGGCGGCGAGGTAGTCGGCGCTGCTCATCCGCCACGGCACGGCACCGGTCCTCGCCACGACGTTGGCGGCGATCCTCAGCCCTTCGCCGTCGAAGTCGCCGTGGTAGTGCAGCGTCGAACCGGCTTCGCGGAGCCGGTTGAGCAGGAGGATGCCGGCGCTGCTCGGCCACCCCGACGTGCACACCAGCGGCGGGCAGCGAGCGCCGAACCGGTCGAGCGCCACGGCGGGCACGCTGGGGTTCTCGAAGACCCACACCTCCGGTGGCGCGCCGGCCGTCCGCGTCGTGGCCCGGAGCTGCTGCAAAGTCAGCGTCGCCGCCAAACCGGCGTCCGCGCACAGGCCGAGGATGCCGCTGACGACGTCGTCACCGGTGGTCCGGAGCCCGGCGGCGAGGACGGTGGAGGAAAGCTGGTCATCGGCGATCCCGGCCCGTTCCCACAAGGCCCGGCGCTCGGGGGCGTCGGCCGGCGGCGGGACGTCGTAGATCGCGACCAGGGCTTTCAGGACGAGGTTGGCGCAGCGTTTGCCCTCGTCCAGGGCGTGGGTGTCGCCGAGCACGTCGTCCGCGAACGAAGGCAGCGGCTGCCCGGCGGCTGGTAGTTCGGCGAGCACCTTCAGGACTTTCCCGAGTTCTTCCTTCGTCCGGTCGACGGACCCGTCGACGAGCCCGGCCCGCCGGACACCGGCGACCCAGTGGGTCAAAGCGGGCTGGGCCACGACGACCGGGTGGCCGGCGAGCCAGTCCCAGAGTTCTGCTCGCCGTTCGGCGGCTTCGCGACGCTCGGCAGCGCGGTCGCCGATCGGACCGACCAGTTGCGTGACGACATAGCGTACGTCGCGGCCGGTTCGTTCCAGCAGGAGTTCGTCGAGCTTGGCAAGAGCGATTTCGACGTGGTCGCCAGGCAGCCGATCGGAGCCGAGCAGGTCGGCAATGGCGTTCCGCTGGTCGAGATCAAGCGGCCCGACCCTGACCCGGCTGACCGGCAAGCCGGTCGACAGTCGCGCGTGCACGGCCTGCCAGAGCGGCATCAAGGCGGACGGCAGTTCCACGACGCCCCAGCATATCCGGCGCTGCGGCATCGCTCGACTTCCCTCCGGCTCGGGTGGCGATGCCCTCGGTGCCGGGCTCGCCCGCGGATACCGGCGTTCGGGATCTTGCTTGGCGTGACGGTGTCTGGGCGTGACTTGAGACGGTCGTGAGCTGTCGGTATCCGTTGGACGATGGAGCCATGGACGACGACATTCCACGAGGCAGCAGCAGGGCGCGGCGACTCAAGCACACCTACAACATCACAGAGAGCACGTGGGATCAGATCCTCGCTGACCAGGGGCACCAGTGTGCGCTCTGCGGCACGGACTCTCCGGGCAGCAAGGGATGGATGGTCGATCACGATCACACTTGCTGCCGTGGAATTCGATCATGTGGAGCGTGTATCCGCGGCATCCTTTGCGGCCACTGCAACAGCGGCCTTGGACACTTTCGAGACAGTCCTGATCGTCTCAGGAAAGCCATCGACTACATGGACCGGGGAACGAACACCGTACCGGCCGCGTTCCCGGCAGCAGCGCACGCTCGGACGCCGCAAGTCTCGCGGCCGCCGCGAGACTTGCGAGCCGATATTACGAACTACTTGGCAAGCAGTCCTGCGGCGGGTGTCCGCGATGTCGCGCGGGCGGTCGGCTGTGCCCCTTCGACAGCGAGCGAACATGTACGTTTCGCTCGTGCCATTGAACCTGCGGCCATTCCGAATTGGCGAGGGGGCGAGAAGACGCCGTACAAGGGTCTGCGCCGCACGACTTCCGGCACTACGTCGCCGGAGTGCTCGATGATGCCGGGCTGACCGCTCGCGAGATCGCCGACTACCTCGGCCACGAGCGCATCGGCACAACGCAAGAGGACTACGTGGAACGCGGCGCCGTGGGGGAGGACGTCGGTGCGGCGCTGGCTGAGCGACCGAAATCGGGTTTCCCAAGCAAGAGGGGTAGCCAAGGCGGGCCTGACGCGAAGCACTTGGCTATCACCCCGACCAGGGTTTGTGCCCCCGGCAGGATTCGAACCTGCGACACCCGCTTTAGGAGAGCGGTGCTCTATCCCCTGAGCTACGAGGGCTTGCCATCCTCGGACAGGTTACCCGACAGGCTGTACGGGGACGGCAGTGGCCGCAGGCAACGGAGCGAGGGCTGCTACCTTGAGTAAGAGCTCATCGCTCAAAGTGATGAATCCCTTGAGGGACTGGCGTCGCTTTCGAGTGAAACTGACGCCAATAGTGGGGCCATGGGTGGCCTTCGGGGTCGGTCCAGGGTTCCGTCGTTACTGTCTTCGGCAGCCGATAGGGCGGGACCCCGGGGTGCGCACGTACTACGACCAGGACGACTGCAGAGGCTACGAAGCGGCCTAGGGCCTGTCCTCAAGCCAAGATGAGCAGTGTGGCGAGGTCGATCATACTTCGGTAGGAGGTGGCGGTCTTGTCGAATCGGTTGGCGATGGCGCGGAACTGTTTGAGCCGGTTGCCTCGTTGGTCCCGGCGTTCGGGGATGGTTGCCGGGATGTGCCGTCGGCGCAGGTAGGAGCGGATGGCGCGGCGGGAATAGCCCTTGTCCGCCAGCACCCGGTTCGGCCGGGTCGCCCGGCGCCCGAGACCCGGCCGGTGGAACTCGATCCCCGTCATGACTTGGGTGAGCTGGGTGCAGTCGTCGACGTTGCCGCCGGTCAGGAGCACCGACAGGGGCCGTCCGTGGCCGTCGCAGGCGAGATGGATCTTGGTGGTGGGTCCGCCGCGGACCGGCCGATGGCATGATCACCTGGTTCGCTGTGGTCGCCGGACGCCGCGGTTTCCCCCTGTGTGGGATGCGGCGGGCGCCGGCGGCGTGCTGATGCGCCCGCACGATGCTGGAGTCGACCGAGACCTCGCGGTCGAGTTCGTCGATCGCGTCGGCGACCACACGGACTTGCGCCACCAAGGCCGACAGGGTGCCGGTGCGTGACCAGCGCCAAAACCGGTTGTAGACCGTCTTCCACGGCCCGTACCAGGTGCCTCATCTACTTTGGGGACAGGCCCTAGGATCTCCTGGTTCGGCGCTTCGCCACCTGGGCTGTCGCCCGAGGCGATCAGGTCGACACGTAGGCCGTGGTCTTCGCGCTCCGGTTCCGGCGAGCTTCGGTTCACGGACCGCGGCATTGGTCCATGACCTCCTGCTGAGCTACGCGCTCCGCAACCTGTCGGTTACCGCCGCCGAGGCCGTGCTCGTGCCCGAAACGCTGCGGCTGTTCCTCTGGTACCTCCACGGAACCGGGTTGGCCGACCCCGCGGATGAGCGACTGTCCGGCCTCGAAGGTGCCGTCGCCAAGGCAGCCGCCGAATTCCCGGCCGCGATGGTTGGCCAACGAAATTTCGGCCTGGGCAAACTCTGGGTGGTGACCGCTGTCCGGAGCGGGTCGACCCTTCTGACCGGCCTGCGATCAACGCTCCCTTCGCCGACGTCGGCGAAGGGCGACACAGCTACGACGCCGAACTCCTCGCGGGAATTGCCGCTCGGCATGTGGAGGAGCAGACCGGATGGACACTTCCGCAGCTGCCGGTGTCGTTGCCCGCCGAGTCGGAACTGATGGAGGCCGCGAAACGCTCGGCGCTAGTGATCAAGCTGCGGAAGTCGTCGAGTGGGTGGGTGACGGTCGTGCGATGACCGCTATCGACACCCCTCAAACTCGCCGATGCCCGCGAGCTGGTGTCGTCGCTGGACACCGGCGACATGCTTGAGTGGGATCTTGGTGGCAAGGTCCAGCACATCCGTGCCGGCGCCGACCTGCGCACCTCGCCGTACTGTTCGAGCTCGCCAAACGTGCGCGGATCGTGCGAGTGGTCAAGGCAAGCTGGTTCGCCGCGCCCTGGTCGGGGAACGCTCCCGCGCTGTGGACGGCGGTGTTCGATGCGCTTCCCGGGACCGGCCTGCTCGTCAAGCAAAGGCTGGGTGGCCGGTTACGCCATCCTCTTCGACCACAGTCTCGACCTCATCCTGCCGGAGGTGCTCAACACCATGCGACAGCATGCCGGGAGCCGATGCCTGTCGTCAGGCTCGTTGAAAGCGCTTGGCTGGCGTGCGTCGAAAACACCTACGTCGATCTCGGACCGTTGATCGAGCAGATCTGGCGGGAGGGGTTCGTGAGTGAGTTCCACCGGTTGCTCGGCACGCTGGCCGGTTTCGGCGCGGTCGAGCCGACCGGGGACAGCCGAATCCGGAGTACGCCAGGGATCTGGCGCCGGAGAACCTCGAGCTTCCGCCGGACATCCAAGGGGGCTGCGAGACGCCCTCGACGCCCCGTCGCTCGACCACGCCGCTGGCGATCCGGGCGGTCCGGGCGTGGCTGCTGCGAGAGGGTCGGGTCGCGCCACTGGTGGGTGAGCTGGTCACCCCTGCTCCCACCGCCACGCTGGGCGTGGTCACGGAACACTTGACCGAGTAGACGGCCGCGGTGGAGGTCGCTGGTTGGCTGGCCGCTCGCGGTGGCCGGAATGCGGCGCTGCCCCTGCTGCTTGACGCCGTCCACCAGTCTCCATTCCGCATCCGGGCGTCCATGATGCTCGCCATCCTCGCCGGCTCCTTGCTGGACGGCGACGCGGTGTTGCACAGTCTGCGCGCGATCCGGCGTTGGGTTCCATTGCGACTCAGCTGCTGGTTGAGCGTGGCGCGCTGGCTCTGGAGAACCTCGATGAACGCGAGGGCTTGCTCGGCATGGCCGAGCAGTTTCTCGTCGTGCTGGAGGTGGCCGGACCGGTGGGGCTCGCGGAGTGGGGCGAAGTGTTCAAGCGGGTCAAGTCGACCAACGTTCACCCGCTGAGCGGTCTGAACCGAGCTTCACGGACGAAGGACAAGGGCAAGAAGCGCCGAAACTAACGTCGGCGTGCAGGCAGCGGACATGAAGTCTCGACGGCCTGCCGTTGTCTGAAAAAAATTCATCTGGGTAACGTGTTGCACTGGGCGCGCCGAAGCCGACATAGAGCGAGCAGGACTGATCAAGCATCGCGCGGGGAGGACCAGTGCCGGGAAACGCGGACGTCGTGGCAGGGCGATTCAGGCTGCTTGCCCCGCTCGGCAGAGGCAACATGGGCGAGGTTCACCGAGCCGAAGACACGCAAGCCGGCGGCACCGGCGATCGCGAAGTCGCGGTCAAGCTCATCCTCCGGAGCCTGTCTGGCTCGGCTATCGCCCCCTCCGTTGTCGACAAAGCGACCGAGCGGTTCGCACGTGAAATTCGGATCATGCGGAAGCTGAGTCACGCCAACCTCCCGCGTCTCATCGACGGCGGCGTGGACTCCACCGGCCTGCCGTATCTGGCGATGGAACTGCTCGACGGGCGCACACTCGCCGACCTCGCCGGCGAACGACCGCAGTTGCCGGTCTCGTGGGTGGCCGCGCTCGGGGGGCAGATCGCGGACGGCCTGGCCGCGGCGCACGCGGAGGACGTCGTCCATCGTGACCTCAAACCGGCGAACGTCATGCTGCTGCCCGGCGGAGGGGTCAAGGTTCTCGACTTCGGCATGGGCCGGCTGATTGAAAGTGGCGAGGACGACCGGATCACCAGCACCGGTGTCACCGTCGGCACGGCCCGTTACATGGCGCCCGAGCAGTTCCAGGCCTCCGCGGTGGGTCAGGCTGCCGACCTTTACGGGCTCGGGTGCCTGCTGTACGAACTGCTCGTCGGGACCCCGCCGTTCGCTGGCACGTCCGCGCACGAGCTCGGGCAGAAGCATCTGGACGAGACACCTCCTTCGGTCAAGGTCATCCGCAAGGACGTGCCGGACGAGCTGGCCCGGCTGATCGGCAGGCTTCTGGAGAAGAAGCCCGCCGATCGGCCTGAAGACGCAGTTGCTGTGCGTGACGAGCTCGTGCGCCTGGTCACCGGCTCGGCGGCAGTGCCGGGCTGGGACGACTTCAATCCCATCTCGGGGTTTCAGCGAGCCCAGCCGGTCACGCTCGCGGCGGGGCCGGTCTCCCGTCCGACGACCTCGGGGATGGACGTCTTCGCGGTGCACCGGAAGCTCATCAAGGACTACCGCGAATTCACCGAGGGCGGGACAGTCATCCGCGACGGCCAGATCAAGGGTTACGTCGAAAAGACCCTCAACGACAAATCCCAGTGGCCCGATCCCTGGCTCTCGTTGAACCCGTTCTTCGCGACGGGCGGAACGCTTCTCGAGTTGACGGGCTCCAGCGTGCTGCACGAGGAGTGCGCCCGGATCTTCCAAGCCGGCAAAACCCCCGAGGGCACGGTTTGTGACGGCCGGCCACTCACTCTCCACCGGCACCAGCGGGAGGCGATCGACGTCGCCCAGTCCGGCGAGTCCTACGTGTTGACGACAGGCACCGGGTCGGGGAAGTCGCTTTCGTACATCGTGCCGATCGTCGATCGGGTGCTCAAGGAGCGTGAACGCGAGGGGCCGAAGGCCCGCAAACGTGTGCGCGCGATCATCGTGTATCCCATGAACGCGCTGGCCAACAGTCAGCTGAAGGAGCTCGACAAATTCCTTCTCGACGGGTACGGCAAGGGCCACGAACCCGTCACCTATGCGCGTTACACGGGTCAGGAGAACGACGAACGGCGTAAGGAGATCCGCGACAATCCGCCGGACATCCTGCTCACCAACTACGTGATGCTCGAGCTCATGCTGACCCGGCCCGACGACCGGCGCTCGCTGATCCGGATGGCCAAAGGTCTGGAATTCCTGGTGTTCGACGAGCTGCACACATATCGCGGCCGTCAGGGCGCTGACGTCGCGCTGCTGATCCGCCGGGTCCGGCAGGCGTGCGAGGCCGAGCGCCTGCAATGCGTGGGCACCTCCGCGACGATGTCCAGCGAGGACACCGTCGCGGATCAGAAGAACGTCGTCGCGACGGTCGCGAGCACTCTGTTCGGTGTCGAAGTCAGTCCGGAACACGTGATCGGTGAGACCCTCGTGCGTGCCACCGAAGAGACCCCCACGTCGGTTCCGGCTGACCGGTTGCGCCTCCAGAGCGCCCCACGGGCTTATGCCGATCTAGTGGCGGATCCGCTGGCACGGTGGATAGAGACTCGCTTCGGCCTCGCGACCGACGAATCGGGCCGGCTGGTGCGGAGCAAGCCCGCGAAGATCGAGAAAGCCGCGGAGGAGCTGGCAGCGGCAAGCGGGGTGGACGAAAAGAGGTGCCGTGACGCGATCAGGGAAACGTTGAGGGCTGGTTCCGAGGCGCGGCACCCGAATACCGAGCGTCCGCTGTTCGCCTTCCGGCTGCACCAGTTCCTGTCCAAGGGTGACACCGTCTACGTCACTTTGGAGGACAAGGAAACTCGCCACTTGACCCGGGACTACCAGCGCGTCCAACCAGGCTCGGACGGCAAGGTGCTGCTGCCGATCGCGTTCTGCCGCGAATGCGGCCAGGAGTACCTGACCGTGTGGCGCAAGGAGACTCGCGACGGTGGCTTTTGCTACGAACCTCGCCGGGACACGGCCGCGAGCGGTGGCCGCGCCGGTGACGGCTACCTCTACATCGACGCCGAACGTCCGTGGCCGGCCCATGCCAAGGAAGCCGTCGCCGATCGCCGGCTGCCCGATTCCTGGTTGACCTTCGACGACCAGGGCGAGGAGGTCGTCCGGGACTCGTACGTGCCCCGGCTGCCCGTCGCCGTCACCGTCGATCCCTACGGCAACGAAGGAGCCGGCGAGCTGGCCGCGGCGTTCATCCCGGCGCCGTTCTTGTTCTGCCTGCACTGCAGTGTCAGCTACGAGCAGACCCGCGGCAAGGACTTCGCGAAGCTCGCGACCCTCGACCAGGAGGGTCGTTCATCGGCGACGTCGCTGGTTTCGACTTCGATCGTGCGTTCGCTCAAGGAGATCCCCGCCGAGGCGCTGGACAAGAAGGCGCGCAAGCTGCTCACATTCGTCGACAACCGGCAGGACGCCTCCCTGCAGGCGGGGCACTTCAACGACTTCGTGCAGATCACGCAGCTGCGGTCCGCGCTGTACCGTGCGGTTTCCGACGCGGGCGAGGACGGCATCCTGCACGAGGAGCTCGCCCCGCGGGTCGCGGCCGCACTGGGCCTGGCGGTCACGGACTACATGGGCAAGGCGGGCCTGTCGCCTACGCAGCAGCGCAACGCGGCCAAGACCCTGCAGGACGTGATCGCCTTCCGCCTCTACACCGATCTGCAGCGCGGCTGGCGGATCACCATGCCCAACCTCGAGCAGACCGGTCTGCTGGAAATCCATTACGCGGATCTCGACTGGCTGGCCGAAGAGAAGGATCGCTGGACCACGGCGCACCAGAGCTTGCAAGACGCCGATCCCAAGCAGCGCACGGAGATCATGCACGTGCTGTTGGATCACTTGCGTCGGGGGCTCGCCATCGACGTCCAGTACTTCCGGGAGGACTTCGACACCCTGCAACGTGCCAGCGAGGAACGCCTGGTCGACCCGTGGGTGCTGGCCTCGCCGGGCGACCGCCCGCAGGTGGGTATCGCCTACCCTCAGGGTTCCCGGCCGGGAATGGATCGCACCGCGCTATTCGTTTCCGGGCGCGGTAAGTTCGGCAAATACCTGCGCCGGGCGCATTTCAAGGACCTCTCGGCCGAGGATTCGCAGCAAGTCATCGCCGATTTGCTCAAGGTGCTGGCGGACGCAGGTCTGGTGACCGAGGTCCAGGCGGTGCCGCAGCGTGCTCGCCGGTTCCAGCGCGCGGCCGATTCGACCGTCACCGGGTATCGCGTCGCGGCGTCGAGTCTCATCTGGAAGGCCGGGACCGGCGAAACGGGCGCTCGTGATCCGCTGACCCGGACCTACGCCAGCGGTGACGGTCCGCGGGTGAACACCTTCTTCCGTGACTTGTACAAGAGTGCCGCGGGTGCGCTCGGCGGGCTGGCCGCGCGGGAACACACCGCGCAGGTCGCCCCGGCGGACCGAGAAAAGCGGGAAGATGAGTTCCGCAAGGGTGACCTCAAGCTGCTCTATTGCTCTCCGACGATGGAACTCGGCGTTGACATCGCCGAACTCAACGCGGTGATGATGCGGAACGTGCCGCCGACGCCGGCCAACTACGCGCAGCGCAGCGGCCGGGCGGGCCGATCCGGTCAGCCGGCACTGGTCACGACCTACTGCGCCACCGGTAACAGTCACGACCAGTACTACTTCCGGCGGTCGGACCGGATGGTCTCCGGGATCATCACCCGCCCACGCCTGGACCTGACCAACGAGGACCTGGTGCGGTCGCACGTCCAGGCGATCTGGCTGGCCGAGATCGATCTCAAGCTCGGCAACACCGTCCCGCACCTCATCGATATCAGCCACGACGAGAGTGCTCGCATCCCCCAGCCCGAGCTGCCGCTTCTCGACAACGTCGACCGGGCCCGCCTGGATCCCGGCGCACAGCGACGGGCGGCAGCTGCCGCCCGGGAGATCTTCGGCGAGCTGATCACGGACTTCGCGGACACCACGTGGTGGGAGGACGGGTGGCTGGAGAAGACCGTTCGCGGCGCCGCCGAGGAGTTCGACCGCAGCTTCGGGCGCTGGCGCAAGCTTTACACGGCCGCGCTCCAGGACCAGGCCGAGCAGAACCGCCGGGTCCTGGACCACACGTTGTCCAAACGCGACCAGGACATCGCGGTCGGCCGTCGGCGGGAGGCCGAAACCCAGCTGAAACTGCTCAAGAACGAGAGCGTGGACAGCAACTCGGTGCTCTCCGACTTCAACCCCTACCGCTATCTCGCCAGCGAGGGTTTCCTACCCGGCTATTCCTTCCCCCGGCTACCGCTGGCCGCCTACATCCCGACGTCCGCGCGGCGCTTCGGCGACGGCGACTACCTGCAGCGGCCGCGGTTCCTCGCCATCCGCGAGTTCGGACCCGGGGCGCTGATCTACCACGAGGGCGCCCGGTATCAGGTCACTCGCATCCAACTCCCGCCGGATGCCACCGGCGACGTGGTCACCACCACCGCGCAACGGTGCCCGGCCTGCGGCTATCACCACGAGGAACGGGACAACGCGGACAAGTGCAAGATGTGCAATGAACAGCTGCGTGAGAAGACGGTCGGGCTGCTGCAGCTGCACACGGTCTACACCCGCAAGCGTGAGCGGATCTCATCCGACGAGGAAGAGCGGCGGCGTGCCGGGTTCCGGCTCGTAACGTCCTACCGGTTTCACGACCACGGCGCCCGGCCCGGTCGTCGTGACGCCGACATCGCCGACAGCGCAGGCAAGATCGCCACTGTGACCTACGGCGACTCGGCGACGGTGCGGATCACCAACGTCGGCCGCATCCGCGTGAAGGAGAACGAGCCGGACGGCTTCTGGCTCGACCCGGCCGACGGTCGCTGGATGAACGAGCGCGACGCCGCTGACGCGTCCGGTGATTCGAGTGAACTGCCGGTCGTCGACGCGGACGGCAACGAGTCGCGCCGCAAGAAGCGGGTGCTGCCCTACGTCGAGGATCGCCGCAACATCCTCGTGGTGAAGCTGGCCGGCCCGCTCGAAGAACCGGTCGCGCTTTCCCTTATGTACGCGCTGGAGCGCGGGATCGAAGCTGCGTTCGAGCTGGAGGACTCGGAGCTGACAAGCGAGTTGTTGCCGCCTGACGACGGACCCCGCGACAGGCTGCTGTTCACCGAAGCGGCTGAGGGTGGCGCCGGTGTCCTGCGGCTCATCGAGTCTGAAAAGGACGCACTGCGCAAGGCTGCGGCCGTCGCGCTCGACATCTGCCACTTCGAGCCGGACGGCACTGACCGCGGCGGTCCGAGTCCCGAGCGCCAGTGCGCTCGCGGCTGCTACGAGTGCCTGCTCACTTACGGGAACCAGGGGAATCATGGGGTGATCGACCGGCACACGATCCGCGACCTGCTGGTGCGGCTGGCCGGTGCGGACGCCGAGTCGACGGGCCGCGGCGAAAGCCGCAGCGAGCAGCAGATCCGGATTGCCGGGCAGGTCGAGACCAATCTGGAACGCCAGTTCATAGCCTGGCTCAAGGAACACGGCCTCCGCATGCCGGACGAGACCCAGACGTTCGAACTCGGCGCGTTGGCCCGGCCCGACTTCACCTACCGCTTCGCGGGCGGGCCGGTCGCGGTCTTCCTCGACGGCCCGGTGCACGACGATGCCGTCGTCGCCGAGCGTGACAGCGAAGCGCAGGAGCGGCTGTACGACCAGGGCTGGGATGTCGTGCGGTTCCGGCACGACGACGACTGGGCGGCGATCGCCAAGAGGTACCAGAGTGTTTTCGGCACCGGCGTGGGAATTTGAGCGACGAAAGAGAATTCGACTGATGACGACGTTTACTCCTGGCCTGCTGGTTTCCGCTCGGGGACGGGACTGGGTTGTCCTGCCGGAAAGTGCCGATGACATGCTCGTGCTGCGGCCTCTCGGCGGCGCCGACGACGACATCGCCGCCGTGTTCCCGGCTTTTGAGGAAGTCCGCGACGCGCAGTTCAGGAAGCCGTCGCCGGACGACCTGGGTGACTCACAAGCGGCGGGTCTGCTCCGCTCCGCCCTTCGAATCGGGTTCCGCTCCGGGGCCGGGCCGTTCCGGTCCTTGGCGGGCATCGCTGTCGAACCGAGGGCATACCAGCTGGTTCCCCTCATGATGGCGCTGCGCCAGCGGGTGGTCCGGCTGCTGATCTCCGATGACGTCGGGATCGGCAAGACCGTGGAAGCCGGGTTGATCGCGAGCGAGCTGCTGGCCCAGGGCAGCGCGCGCAGGCTCGCCGTGCTTTGTTCACCCGCGCTGGCCGAGCAATGGCAGGACGAGCTGCGCACCAAGTTCGGCATGGACGCCGAGCTGGTCCTCGCATCCACAGTGTCCAAATTGGAGCGTGGGCTCGAGCTGGGACAGTCGCTTTTCGACAAGTACCCGAACGTGATCGTGTCCACGGACTTCATCAAGTCCACTCGGCACCGCGACGACTTCGTGAAGCACTGCCCGGATCTGGTCATCGTCGACGAGGCGCACACCTGCGTCGCCGCCGAGGAAAGCGCGTCCACCCAGAACCAGCTTCGCTACGAGCTGCTGCAGAAGGTCGCGGCGGACGAAGAACGGAACCTGCTCCTGGTCACCGCCACCCCGCACAGCGGCAAGGAAAGCGCGTTCCGGGCACTGCTCGGCCTGCTCAAGCCCGAACTCGCCCATGTCCAGCTGGACAGCGATGCCGGCCGGCGGTTGCTTGCCGGGCATTTCGTGCAACGTAAGCGGGCGGACGTTCGCCAGTTCCTCACGACCGAAGACGGCCTGACGGACAACGATCTCCGCGAGGACACGAAGTTCCCTGCCGACCGGTACTTCAAGGACGAGACCTACAAGCTCTCACCGGCTTACCGATCGCTTCTCGAAGATTCGATCGCCTACGCCAGCGAGCGGGTGAGCGCGGCCGGCGACCGCGGCAAGCGGGAAGCCCGGATCGCCTGGTGGTCGGCGATCGCATTGCTGCGCTCGCTGGTTTCCTCGCCGCGTGCCGCCGCGCAGACGCTGCGCACCCGGTCCGCGGCGGCGACCGCCGCGACCGCGGAAGAGGCTGACCGGCTCGGCGCACCGCTGACCCGCGACTCGGGTGACGTTGACGCACTGGAAGGTCTCGACGTCGCTCCCGGGGCGGAGACCGAGGACGCCGGTGCCCGGTTGGCCGAGCTCGCGGAACGGGCAGCCGAGTTGGAAGGCCCTGACGAGGACACGAAACTCGCGACGCTGGTCAAGCACCTCAAGACGCTCCTGGCCGACGGGTACCACCCGATCGTCTTCTGCCGGTACATCCCGACCGCCGAGTACGTCGCGGAACGGCTGGACGGCAAACTCGGACGCAAGACCGTCGTGCGAGCGGTCACCGGGACCCTGTCGCCGCAGCAACGGTTGCAGCGGATCGAGGAGCTGGCTGACTTAGCGGGCGAGGAGCCGGCTGCCCGGCGCGTGCTGGTGGCAACCGACTGCCTCTCCGAAGGCGTGAACCTCCAGCACCATTTCGACGCCGTCGTGCATTACGACCTGGCGTGGAACCCCACTCGCCACGACCAGCGCGAAGGCCGGGTGGACCGGTTCGGTCAGAAGCGCGACACCGTCAAGGTCATCACCCTGTACGGCAGTGACAACGGCATCGACGGCAAGGTCCTCGAAGTGCTGATCAAGAAGCACCGGCAGATCCGCAAGGACCTGGGTATCTCGGTGTCGGTGCCGGACGAATCGTCGTCCGGGGTCACTAACGCGGTCGTCGAGTGGCTGCTGATGCGCAACGAAAAGCCGGAACAGGCGAGCCTGTTCGACGTTGAGACGATCAGCGAGATGACCGGGAAGCTGGAGGCGGACTGGAAGTCGGCCGCCGAACGGGAGACGGCGTCGCGGTCACGGTTTGCGCAGCGCACGATTCGCCCCGAAGAAGTCGCCAAGGAGGTTCTGGCGATCCGCGACACCCTCGGCCGGGCCGACGAGGTCCGCGAGTTCACCCGGCAAGCCCTGGCTTCGCTGGAAGCGGTACTGCGGAAGGACGACGAGGGATTCAGCGCCGACTTGAGCGGTACCCCGGTCGGTCTGCGTGACGCCGTCGCGCCGGTTGTCGGCGGTGACGCCGTCGAGTCCGGTCGCCCGGTGCCGTTCCGCGCCACTTCGGCCGTGGCACGCGGCGAAGCGGCGCTGGTCCGCACCGACCCGGTCGTCGGTGCGATCGCGGGCTACGTCCTCAACGCCGCACTGGACGACCAGACCGACGGCCCACGCCCCGCCCGCCGGTGCGGGGTGATCCGTACCAGGGCCGTAGACGTCCGGACCACGTTGTTGCTCGTGCGCTACCGGTTCCACCTGACGTTGCCGTCCCGGGCGGGCGAGCGGCAGCTGGTGGCAGAGGATGCCCGGCTGGTCGCGTTCCAGGGCGCCCCGGCCAAGGCGGTCTGGCTCTCCCCGGAGGACGCCCTGGAGCTGGCCGATCGAACGGCGGACGAGAACACCGACCGCGAGTTCGCCATCCGCACGATGGGCCGGGTTCTGGACGCACTCGACGAGACGAAGCCGTACCTGGAGAAGTACGGCGACGAACTCGCCGCCGACCTGCTCGAATCCCACCGCAGCGCCCGCCGCGCCGCTTCGGAGATCGTTCGCGGCGTCAACGTCATCGCGCAGAAGCCGGCCGACATCCTCGGCGCCTACGTCTACCTGCCGGTCTCTGGAGGTGCCGCCTGATGTCCAGCTCCACGCGCAACTTCGACGCGGTCCACCCCGTCAACAGCCTGTTGCCCGCCGACATGCTGCTCCGCATCTCCGAGGGCAAGAACGTCGCCGGTTCCCTGCCGGCTGACTACCGGGTCATCGGCTCACGCTCCGTGCGCGACGACGCGGAACGCCACTGGAACTACCTGAAGTCGCTCTGGACCGAACTGCGCACCCGGCTCCCGGCCGCGCCGGATCCCGAGACGCCCGCGGACCCCACCGGCCTGGCCGTATCGCAATGGCTGCTGCCGTTGTTCGATGAACTCGGTTTCGGCCAGCTGACACGGCTCGGCGCCGCCGGGCTCGTGTCAGACGACGGCACAAAGACGTTCGCGATCAGCCACCGCTGGAACCACGTGCCCGTCCACCTGGCGCCGTGGAACGTCTCGCTGGACAAGCGACCGGACGGCGCGGGCAGCGTGCCGGCGCAGTCGCTGGTCCAAGAGCTGCTGAACCGCACGGACGCGCACCTGTGGGGCGTCGTCACGAATGGCCGGCAGCTGCGGCTGCTGCGCGACTCCAGTGCCCTGGCGACCGCGTCCTATGTCGAGTTCGACCTGGACGCCATCTTCGACGGCGAGCTGTTCAGCGAGTTCGTGCTGCTGTACCGGCTGTTGCACGTCTCGCGGTTCGATGTCGCGGAGGACGCGGCGCCGTCGACGTGCTGGCTGGAGAAGTGGCGGGTGGACGCCATCGCATCCGGCACCCGAGCGCTGGACAGCTTGCGCGACGGTGTCCAGAACGCGATAACCACGCTCGGTACAGGCTTCCTGAAGCATCCCGCGAACTCCGCCCTGCGCGAGAACATCGACGTCGGCGCTCTGCATAGCGCGTTGCTGCGGCTGGTCTACCGTCTGCTGTTCGTCTTCGTCGCCGAAGACCGCGACGCCCTGCACAGCCCTTCAGTCGATGACCAGGCTCGCGAACGGTACGCACGGTACTTCTCGACGGCCAAGCTTCGTGCCCACGCCCGGCGGCGGAAGGGCACGGTCCACGACGACCTCTATCGAGCGCTGCGCATCGTTCTCGATGCACTGGGCGATGAGGACGGCCGCCCTGCGCTTGGTCTGCCGGGTCTTGGTGGGATATTCGACGACACACCGGCGGACGCTCCTCTGTACGGCTTGTCGTTATCGAACGAATCTCTTCTGACGGCGATTCGGCACCTCGCGCAGGTCCGGGACGCTGGCTCCCGTCGCTGGCGGTCGGTGGACTACCGCCATCTCGATGCCGAAGAGCTCGGTTCGATCTACGAGTCGTTGCTGGAACTCGTTCCGCGGCACAGTGCGGTGGACCGCGAATTCGAACTGGTCGCGATCGCCGGCAACGCCCGGAAGACGACGGGCTCCTACTACACGCCGTCCTCGTTGATCGCATGCCTGCTGGACACCACGCTGGACCCGGTCATCGACGACGCCGTCAAGCGTGGTGAACAGGCCGCGACGGCCGCCGGCCACTCGGATCCGTCCGAATCCATCGTCGACGAACTACTGTCTTTGACGGTCTGCGACCCGGCGTGTGGCTCGGGCCACTTCCTCGTTGCCGCCGCCCGCCGGATCGCGAAGCGTGTGGCGGCTGTTCGCGAGCGCAACCCCGAGCCGACCTTGGGTGCAGTTCAACACGCATTGCACGAGGTCATCGCGAAGTGCATCTACGGGGTTGACCTCAACCCGATGGCGGTTGAGCTGGCCAAGGTTTCGCTGTGGCTGGAGGCCCTGGAGCCTGGCAAGCCGCTGGACTTCCTGGATGTCCACATCAAGTGCGGGAACGCCCTGATCGGCGCGACTCCGGCGCTGCTTCGCGGTGGGATCCCGGACAGCGCGTTCATTGCTACTGAAGGTGATGATAAGAAGTTCGCCAAGCTGTTGGAGAAGACGCATATCGAGGAGCGCGACGGCCAGTTCGGTCTCTTCGATATCGAGGACACCTCGGTTACGGTCACCAACCAGGCATTCGCCGCGAACGTGCGACGCATCACCGCGAAGAGTGCCAACAAGCTTCGCGAGGTGCGTCGACAAGCGGCCGACTACGCCTCGTGGGTCGAGTCGACAGCGTATACCGACGCCTTGCACTTGGCGGACGCGTGGTGCTCAGCCTTCATGTGGATCAAGACCGCCGACAGCCCGCGTGCGGTGACGTACGAGATCTTCCGGTCGCTCGGGAACTCTTCGACGTCGGCTGTGCCGCGAGCGACGCACGACGAGATCTTCCGGTTACGGGATCAGTACCGATTCTTTCATTGGCATCTAGAGTTTCCCGACATTTTTGAGGTCTCGGGTGGCGACTCGCCGCTCAACGAGGCTGGCTGGCACGGCGGGTTCGCCTGTGTTCTCGGCAATCCGCCGTGGGACAGTGTCGAACTGAAGGAACAGGAGTTCTTCGCCCAACGGTCGCCGACCATCGCCGCAGTCGGCAAGGCGGACACCCGGAAGAAACTCATTGCGAAACTCCGCGACGACCCCGACACGCAACCACTCTTTGAGGCCTACTCGGCCGCGAAGCGTGCGGTCTACGCCGAGAGTCACTTCCTGCGCCGGTCGCATCGCGTCCCGCTCACCGGTCAGGGAAACCTGAACACTTATGCCGTCTTTTCCGAGACCGCGCAGATCCTGACTAGTTCCCGAGGTCGAGCAGGCGTCATCGTGCCGACCGGCATCGCCACCGACGCCCGGACCCAGTACTTCTTCAAAAACTTGGTCCAACACGGCTCGCTCGCCGCGCTCTACGACTTCGAGAACGCTGCGGGGCTCTTCCCGGAGGTTCACCGCTCGTACAAGTTTTGCATCTTGTCTGTTGTTGGCCCAACGCTCCGCGATCCTGCGGCCACGTTCGCCTTCTTTCTCCATGATCCGGTCGAACTGGACGATTCCAACAAGGCGTTCATGCTGACGCCGGAGGAGATCGCACTTCTCAACCCGAACACCGGAACGTGCCCCATCTTTCGCTCTCGTCGTGACGCGGAGATCACCCTCGCCATCTATCGCCGAGTCCCGATCTTCATTAAGGAGCCCGACGAATATGGCCAAGGTGGAAGTAATCCTTGGGGTGTGTCGTTCCTCAGAATGTTCGATATGTCACACGATGCTCGCTTCCTGTGCTCTCGCGAAGAGTTGGAAGGTGATGGCTGGAAGCTCTCGGGTAACATTTTCACAAAAGGCACGTCGAGGATGCTGCCTTTATATGAAGCGAAAATGACTGACTTCTTCAATCATCGTGCAGCTGATGTTATTCGCAGTAATACTGCGGTATCTCGGCAGAATCAACCCCGTTACCTGACCATTGAAGAGCTCGAAAACTCATCTCGATTAACTATGCCGCTAAGCTGGGTGGCCGAGGCTGACGCTCGAACTGGGAAGAAAGACGCCAAGGGAAGCGAGATTCTTGAGCGAGGCGTCGGTAGTCGTTTGGCCGACAAGGGCTGGCACCACGGTTGGCTGACTGGTTGGCGAGACGTTACATCGGCAACTAACGAGCGGACCGCAGTTGCCTTTGTATTTCCGCTTTCGGGTGTAGGCAACAAGATTCCGCTGATGTGCCCAGATGTTTCGACAAATTTAGCTGCAACTCTAATTGCCTGTCAGTCATCTTTCATCTTCGATTATGCGAGTCGACAGAAGCTGGGTGGCGTTACAATGAACTTCTTTATTTGGAAGCAATTGCCTGTCTTGTCGCCTGAAAGTCTGATTAGTAATTCGCGCTGGATAAGCGCGCGAAGCCTGGAGCTTACCTACACAGCGTGCGACATGAAATCTTTTGCTGGCGACCTTGGGGATAAGGGTACCCCGTTCCTGTGGAACGAGGGCAGGCGTGCAGTGATTCGGGCTGAGCTTGATGCGCTCTTCTTCCATCTCTACGGGATCTCCCGCGAAGACGTCGACTACATCCTCGACACCTTCCCTATCGTCAAGCGCAAGGACGAGGCCAAGTACGGCACCTATCGCACCAAGGACCTGATCCTCGCCGAGTACGACCGCATGGCAGAAGCTGGTGTCAGCCTCGACAACCCCCTCATCGACGGCGAGAACTACACCTCCACCCTCAACCCGCCGCCCGGCCACGGTCCCCGCCATCCCGCAGCCGCCGCACCGGGCGAGGAGGCCTGATGGCCGAGGAGTACCCCGAGTTCCAGCTCCAGCTTCCCCGCGGCGGGCCACTCGCACACGGGCGGTTGCTGCATGAAAAAGGTACCAACGGCAGTCAAAAGTTCGCCGTGCTCGCCGGGTCGCCAGCGCGGGCGGAGACGGTGCCGTCGTTCCGGGTGCACATGAAGTCGTCGAACGCAATCCGCGAAGACCTCATCGCCACGGGCCGCATGCGGGAGTCCGAGAAGTGGCCCGGGTACTTGGAGACGACCGAAGACATCGAATGCAACTCCCCATCGGCCGCGGCGGAGATCCTGCTCGGGCGGAGCGCGAACGGGTGGCATGAGTGGACGTCCGCCGAGGGATTCCTGCTGTCCGACTACCTCAAGTCTCCATCGCAAGCACCGATGCGCACTTGGCTGGTCCGTGGGTCCAATGTGGCCGGTTTCGACCTCGTCCAACGGTTGTGGCTGCCGGACGGCCTGGTCAGTCTCGCCGGGAGCCGGCTGCGTGAGGGGATCGACGGTGACCTGACCAAAGACCGGCTTCGCTCGGTCGTCGAAGAGGACTACGAGTCCATCCTCGCCTACACGCCGTTGCAGCAGCTCGTGGACGAATTGCACGCGTTCCTTTCGAAAATGAAACCGGGTGACGCAGTCTGTACGATCTCCAACGGCAACCTCTACGTTGGAGAGATCGCCGGCGATGCCATCCAGATCGCTTCGGAAGGTGGGCGGTCGAACCTGCGACGCCCCGCGGAATGGCAGAGCGTCGGCTATCCCTACGCGGAACTTCCCGAGGAACTTCAGCAGAAGCTCTCGATCCAGCAGGACGTCGTCGACCTCACGGCGGTCGCCGGGCTGGTTGCCGGGCTCGGGCGCAGCAATGAGGAACTCGCCGAAGAAGCCGAAGACGCGAGCGGTGACTCCAGTCTGGAGCTGGCTGCGCTCGCCCGCCGTGAGCTGGAGCTGCCCGAGCCCAACGACGCCTTGGCCGAGGATGTACTGGCCCACGACGTCGAATGGCTCAGGGAAGTCCGCGACCTGTTGTGGGACGATCGCCAGCTGATCTTCTACGGGCCGCCCGGAACGGGCAAGACGTACCTTGCGCTGAAGCTGGCCGAGTTCTTCGGCGGCGGGCCCGAGCAAGTCAAGCTCGTCCAGTTCCACCCTTCCTACGCCTACGAAGACTTCTTTGAGGGCTTCCGGCCGCAGCAGGACCCCCAAACGCGAGATGTCGCGTTCCGCATCACCGCTGGGCCGCTTCGTGAACTTGCCGATCTCGCCGCGACCGAGGGCAACCGGCACGTACCGCACTTCCTCGTAATCGACGAGATCAACCGGGCCAACCTCGCCAAGGTGTTCGGCGAGCTGTACTTCCTGCTCGAATATCGCAACCGGTCGGTCCGGCTCACCTACTCGGCCGACAACTTTGCGTTGCCGTCCAACCTCTTCATCATCGGGACCATGAACACCGCCGACCGCTCGATCGCGCTGGTCGACGCCGCCATGCGCCGACGGTTCGCGTTCGTCGAGCTTTCGCCGCGGATCGAACCGACCAGTGGGTTGCTGCGGCGGTGGTTGAAGCGCGAAGGTCGGGACGCCGAACCCGCTGATTTGCTCGACGCGCTCAACGCCCGTATCGGCGATCCCGATTTCCAGATCGGGCCGTCCTACCTGATGAAGCGCGGCGTCTATCGCGACGGTGGTCTGGAGCGCACCTGGCGCACGAAGATCCTCCCGCTGCTCGAAGAACACCACTACGGCGAGGGCGTCGACATCGAGAAGCTGTACGGCTTGACCGGCCTGCGCTCGAGCATCGCGAAGCCGTGACCGTCCCGCCGCTCGTGGAGTACGGGGACGCGGTGTCGGTGGCGCTCGACGACGCTGCGGGCCGCGCGCTCGCGGCGTCGAGGGTTGTCGAGGCAGTGCCTGATCCGTTCGTGCCCGGACACTGGCAGATCCGCGCCAAGGGCACGATCGGCGTCGCCGCGGTACACCTGCCCGGCGGCGGCACGCTGGACCTGCGCATCACTCCGAAGGTCCCGATCCGCCGGCTGCTCTACCTGCTCGGCTTCAGCCGGAACGACAAGGGCTGGCGTGACGAAGACGTCCAAGTGAGCGCCGATGAGGACTTGCTGCCCGCGCTCGCCCGGCTGTTTGCGACGCAGGCTGAGACCGCGCTCCGCCAAGGAATGCTCAAAGGTTACGTCAGCGTGGATGAAACCGCGCTCGTCATGCGCGGCCGGGTGCGGATGAGCGAACAGGCCCGCCGGCACCACGGACGGCTCGTGCCGCTGGAGGTGACGCACGATGAGTTCACCGAAGACATCGCCGAGAACCGCCTGCTGCGTGCAGCCTGTGAAAGCCTGCTCCGGACTTCGAGAGGGATCCCCGACGACGTCTGCGGACGACTCCTCCGGCTGCGCGCGCGGCTGAGCGAGATCACCCCGGTCCGGCGGGGTACCGAGATCCCGGTGTGGCAGCCCAGCCGGCTCAACGCCCGCTATCACTCCGCCCTCCGGCTCGCTGGGATCGTCTTGCAAGGTTCGTCTGTCGAGAGCGCACCGGGAGACGTGACGGTCAGCGGATTTCTTTTCGACATGGCCCGCGTGTTCGAGGATTTCGTGACCACCGCGCTCGGCGAATCATTGGCTTCGCTGCCCGGATACTGCCGAAGTCAAGCGCGTCACCATCTCGACGAGAGTCAGGCGATCCGGATAATTCCGGATTTCGTCCGCTACGCCGACGACGGTACGCCGCTCGCGGTCGCCGACGCGAAGTACAAAGCCGAGAAGCCGGCGGGGTTCCCGGATGCCGATCTATACCAGATGCTCGCCTACTGCACCGCGCTCGGTCTTTCCGCCGGTCATCTCGTCTACGCTGCGGGCAATGGGTCCGTCGCGACACACCGCGTCCGGCACGCGGGCGTTGTGATTCATCAGCACGCGCTGGACCTCGACCAATCACCCGATGAACTGCGCCGGTCGGTGGACAAACTGGCCAGCTTCCTCGATCCGGAGATACGGTATTTGCGGCATTGACGAGGAGGGTGCGCACAGTGGACGGGCCAGGGTTCCATGTAGAGCTCGACAAGCTGGATGAAGCTGCGACCGGCATCCGGCAGAGCATCGAAGGCCAGGAGAGCTTCGAGCTCCGCAACCTTTGCGGCAACTCGGACATGTACGGACACTCCGGGCTGCACGACTCGCTGATGGACTTCTGTGTGCGCTGGAGCGATGGTCTCGACACACTCACTGATGACGCCGAGGCGATCAGTGACGTGCTCGCCAAAGCAACCGAGGCGTACCGGACGAACGACGACGCCGCTGCTGGAACCCTGAAGATCGATCCTGGTGAGCCGGTGGTCAGCGATGGCTGAGCTCGGACAGACGCAAGATCCCACTGAACTGGTCCCGGGCAGGCCCGAAGCGATCGAGGAGAACGTTCGTGTGCTGCGCGCCCGTGCGGACCAGGCCGGCCGCGCCTCCGAGGGCCCTGAAGGCCATCGACACGGGTGCCTGGCAAGGTCCGGCTGCCCACGCTTTCCACGACAAGTTCTCCTATGAGCCCGGCAAATGGTACAAAGCGGCTGATGCCTTGTTGACCGCCGCTGACGCCTTGCAGCACTACGCCACCACACTGCGCTGGGCACAAGGACAAGCGACGGAGGCCATCGCCTCCTGGGCGAAAGCAGAAACGACCACTCGGCAGGCGCAAGCCAAGCACGACCAGGACGCCGCTCAAGCGGCGGCGAGCGGCCAACCTGTCCCGCCGTTCACCGATCCCGGCGAAGCGACTCGTCAGGCTGCCCGAGAGACGCTCAACCGAGCCCGCGGACAACTCGACGAAGTCGGCGACGTGGTCTCCGGAGCGATCCGGGACGCGACCGAAGAAGCGCCCCGGAGCTCGAGCTGGCTCGACGACGTCGGCAACTTCTTCGCCGACACCGGTAGCCACCTGCTCAACGGCGCCGCATCCGTACTCAACGCCGTTGTCAACCATCCCGGTGATGCGGTGATGACGGCCGCAGGCATCGGGCTCACCATGATCAGCGCTACCGGTGAGGGCGCTGGACTGGTCCTCGACGCCACCGGGGTCGGCGCGATCGCGGGCGTGCCGTTGAACGCCGTGTCTGCTGCCGGGATGGTTGCCGGAGGCACGATGGCAGCCACCGGAGCCATGAACATCGCGAAAAACGCGGCCGGCGACGACCACGTGTCACCGATGCAGACCAACCAGAGCGGGACCGGTGGCGGAGCCGCTGAGCCGCCGTTCGAACCACCCAAGGGAATCTCCGGCAAGACCGAACATGGCGAGACCCAGATGTCCGGCCGCGACGGGCACGGCGTGAACGATGCCGCTGCTCACGACGCGGTCAACAACCCGGTCAAGGCGCCGCAGTACAGACCCGACCAATATGGTGGCACGTACCGTTTCACGGGGAAGGATGCGATCGTGAATCTCAACGAGAAGGGCGAGGTCGTCACCGCCTGGGCGCGGTCGCGGGCCGGCTGGAGGACTGAGTGACCACCATGTTCGATGATCTTCCCGCGGAATTCCGGGACGTTGTAGTCGAGTTGCTGGGTCAGCGTGATCCTGAGTTACTGGGCGCCCTTCTGAAGCAAAGCAAGCCGACGCTTGAGCAGCAGGAAGCGGTCATCGACATCCTGGGGGACGCCTTCACAGAACATCTCGGCGCCGGCCACGAACCCACCGTGCGAGGCGCTCTCATCGACAACGCCCTTGGCGCGTTCCTGACAAGGTGGCCTGCGGAAGAACTTGCAGACAGCTGACTTGTTCCGATCGGGTCGGTAAGGTTTACGACCATGCCGCAGCTCGGGTTCGCACAGACTTTCTGGGATGCTTACGACACCCTTGAGAGGCAGGTCAAGGCCGGGGTCAAGAAAGCGATGCGCAAATTCCAGGAACTGACCGTCGCCGAACTGTACGCGGACAAGGGCCTGCACCTGGAGTCGGTCGACAACGCGCGCGATCCGCGGATGCGGACCATTCGCATCACCGACTTCTGGCGCGGGGTCGTGCTGGCACCGGACGACGGAAGTGAGATCTTCCTGCTGGTCAACGTCGTCCCGCACGATGACGCATACACGTGGGCGGCGAAGCGGCTTTACACGGTCAACACCGCGACACGGGCGGTCGAGGTTCGCAATGTCGTCGCCATCGAGCAGCTCACCCCGCCGTTGGAACAGGCTGCGAGCCAGGCACCGGCCCGGCTGTTCGCGAAGCACTCCGACACCGTGCTGCGCGACCTCGGGATCGACGCCGGGGTTCTGCGTGCCGCGCGGGCGATGACCGACAAGAGTCAGCTGGAGGCGTTCGGCGGACTACTGCCCGAAGACCAGTTCGAGGTGCTGCAGTTCCTCGCCGAAGGATTCACCCCCGAAGACGTCTACCGCGACGTCGTGGCCGAACGGCGTCCGGCGGAAAGCGACACCGACGACAGCCTCGCCCGGGCGATCATCAACACCCGGAGCCGGATCACCCTGGTCACCAGCCCGGACGAGCTCGCCGAGATCCTGGAGAAGCCGTTCGCGGCGTGGCGGGTATTCCTGCACCCGTCGCAACGACGCGTGGCGTATCGGGTTTCCTACAACGGGCCGGCGCAGGTGACCGGCGGTCCGGGTACCGGCAAGACGGTTGTGGCGCTGCACCGGGTCAAGCACCTCCTGTCCCGCTCCCCGGACAGCCGGATTCTGCTCACCACCTTCACCAATGCGCTGGCCAAGACCCTGCGCGAGAACCTCGCCTTGCTGCTCGATGACGAGAGCCTGCTCGCCAGGGTCCAAGTAACCACTGTGGATGCCTACGCGAACCGGGTGGCCCGCGACGCTTCCGGCCAGACGCAGTCGCCGATCACCGACGCCGACGAACGTCAAATTTGGCGCCGGATCGCGCGAAAACTCGACCTGCCGTGGTCGGAGCAGTTCCTGGCCCAAGAGTTTCGCCACGTCGTGCTCGCGCAACATGTGAAGACCCGCGAGGACTATCTCCGCGTCGAACGTCATGGTCGCGGTGCGGCACTGCGCACGGCACAACGTGAGCAGATCTGGCAGGCGATCGACCAATTCCGCGCCGAGCAGCGGGCCGCGGGCACCACCACGCACCTGCAGATCTGCGACAGTGCTGCCGAACTGCTCGGCACGTCCGAGAATCACCGCTTCGACCACGTCGTCGTCGACGAAGCCCAGGATCTTCATCCGGCTCAGTGGCGGGTGCTGCGCGCCGCGGTCACGCCCGGCCCGGACGACCTGTTCATCACGGGTGACCCGCATCAGCGGATCTACGATTCCCGTGTGTCGCTGCGGTCGGTCGGGATCTCGGTGACCGGCCGCAGTAGCCGGCTGCGCATCAACTACCGCAGCACCGCGGAGATCTTGGCGTGGGCGACCGCCGTGATCGACGGGACCGCGGTCGACGATCTCGGCGGGGACGGCGTGGACAACCTGGCCGGCTATCGCTCGCTGCTGCACGGCAGACGGCCGGCCAGCGCGGGCTTTTCCTCAGCACAGGACGAGGCCGCGGCAGTGTCGGAACGCGTGCGCGACTGGATCGGGCAGGGCGTGGGCTCGACCGAGATCGCCGTCTGCGCCCGGTTCAACCTGACCCTGGACAAGGTGCACGACCAGCTCAAGACCGATGGCATCCCGGCGGTGCGCGTCCGGGATCAGCCGGCACCGGACGTCGAGGGTGTGCGGCTGGCGAGCATGCACGCCATGAAAGGTCTGGAGTTCCAGTGCGTCGCGGTGGTCGGGGTGAACGACAAGGCGGTGCCGTTCGCGAAGGAGATCACGCCCGCCGAAGTCGACGTGAAGCAGCACGAGAGCGATCTGCTCAAGGAACGCTGTCTGCTCTTCGTCGCGTGCACCCGAGCTCGTGACGCGCTGGCGGTGTCGTGGAGCGGCAACCCGAGCCCGTTCCTGCCGTAAGGCGTGGATGTCAACTTGCTGGTTCCACACCTCCGCCGGCGAGGGCTTCCGCCAAGGTGACCGCCAGGTCGGCACCGAGATCGGAAAGCTGCTGCAGGGCGGTCTGGAAGGCCGAGATCCGGCGGAACGCCTCGCCCAGAAGCCGTTGCCGGTCCAGGTCCAGCACCGGGATTTCGATGCGGCGCACGTCGATCCGGTGCGAACCGGACGGGCTTGCGGTAACCGGGTGGGCGCCGCGGATGTGGCCGAACTGAGGGTGGCGGTGCAAGCCCGTACTTTTCACGCCGTGGCGATGCGTCAGCTCGGCCACTTCTGGCCTGACGCCGGTTTGCCTGGTGGCAAACTGACGGTGCTCGACGATCAGAACGACGTCCTCCGGCGGGTCCTGTCGCAGGGATCCGTGGCCGTTACGACACGGACGTGGCGGCGCTCCGGAACGAGATCCAGTGGGCGAACGCCGTCGGCTCAGCCCCGCGGAGTACCCGGACGCGGCCAAAGCGGCGGGCCGCTCAGGTGTGCGTCCGGCGGAGGAACTGGCGGCGGCGTTCGAACGGTACGAGGCAGCGAAGCGGAACCAGGCCGTCCTCGACTTCGACGACGTGATCGAGCAATGCTCGGTCCTTCTCGAAGGGAACAGCGACATCGCGGCCAAGATCCGCGCCCAGTACAGCTGCTTCGTGGTGGACGAAGACCAGGACACCGATCCGTCGCAGGAACGCCTGCTGTCCGCCTGGCTCGGCGCTCGGGACAACGTCACGGTAGTCGGCGCTGAACCGCGACTACCGGTCTACGCCACAGATCGTCGCCGCGGCGAACAAACTGATGGCCCACAGTTCCACCGGGGTGAAGCTGGAAGGCCAGCGGCCGGACGGTCCGGAACCAGTGCGCCGTGAGTACGACGACGAGGCCGGTGAGCTGGACGGATTCGCCGACCGGATCACCGATCTGCTCGGTGGTGGAATCCCCGCTGCCGAAATCGCCGTGCTGGTCAGGACCAACAGCCAGACCGCGAAGGTGCGGGAGCGACTCACGAAGGCAGGTATTCGAGCCGAGGTCTTCGACGATACGAAGTTCTTCGAGATCAGCGAGATCCGTCAAGCGCTCGAAGCGCTCATGGACCACGCGATAGCGGCGCCGGACGAACCCGGGGCGGCAACGCTGCGAACCATCCTGGGAACACTTGGCTGCAACCCTGATGTCCGCCCGGCGCGGCTCGGTCCGGCACGTGTCCGGTGGACAACCTGAACACGCTCTTCCGGCTGGTTGAGCGGATGCCGGTCGAGGTCGCTGGGTCCGCACTGGCGCTTTCCGATGAACTCCGCCGTCGCGCCGAGGCCGATCACGCGCCACGGCTGGAGGACGTCGTCACTCTGGCCACGATGCACAAGGCAAAGGGGCTTGAATGGGACGTCGTTTTCCTGCCTGGCCTGACCAAGGGGTTCATGCCCATCGTTCATGCGAACACACCGGCCGCCGTCGAAGAGGAACGCCGCCTGCTCTACGTCGCCGTCACCCGGGCCAGGCATCGGTTGGAGTATTCCTACGCCGCGCACAGGGACGTCGGCCGGCCCAACAGCCCATCACCGTTTCTCGCGGCGCTGGTGCCGGACCGGCCGGCGGCCAGGTTCGAGCCACGAACAGCCGGTTCACAAGGCGCGGGCAACTATGCCACCGCGATCGAGTGCTGACCGCGGCGTTCGGCATGGGGCGGGTCAAGGCAGGTGGACGACTCGAAGCCGAGGTCGACTTCGGCGGCCTGGTCGGCGTCCGGAAGGTGCGCGTCTAGGATTTGAGTGCCCTCTGAGGGCATGCCAGGCCACCTTGCCCGACGGTCGTCGTCACCCAGGTGAGTGGTTCTCTACCCCTGGTCGACGCCCCGGTACCCCAAGCCGGACCACGTACCGCACCTGACCTGGACGGACCAGTCGGTCACCTGGTCGTGTCTGGTTTCGAACTGCTGAACAACAGTAGGTAACCTTCGTTAACGGGACGCGGGGAGCCGCTCCCACCGGCTGTTGCGGAGGGCTTCGTTGATCAAGCTCATGTTCGCCGACGACGAGGAACTGGTGCGCTCGGGGCTGCGCGCGATGATGTCCGGGGCCCAGGACATCGAGATCGTGGGCGAGGCGAGCGATGGCAGGTCCGCGGTGGAGGTCGCTCGGCGGTATCACCCGGACGTGGCGCTTCTCGACATCAAGATGCGGGCTCCCGACGACGGCATTCGCGCGCTGCGGGCCATCCTCGCCCTGCCCGATCCGCCCACCGTCGCCATGCTGACCACCTTCGACATCGACGAGTACGTCAGCCTCGCCCTGCGGCTCGGGGCCAACGGCTTCCTGCTGAAAGACATCGACCCGGCGGCGCTGCTCCGCGCGGTCAGGGACCTGGCCAGGGGCGGTGCCGTGCTCGATCCGGGCGTTGCCGCGCGGATGGTTCAGTCCCATCGGGACGAACAACGCGCTGCTCAGCCCGCCCGCAAGCTGCTTGCCTCACTCTCCGAACGCGAACGCGAGGTCGTTGCCCTGATCGGCCAAGGACTGAGCAACGCCGAGATCGGCGGGCGCCTTCACCTCTCCGAAGCCACCGTCAAGGGGTACGTCTCCGCCGTGCTCTCCAAGATCGGCGCGGCCAACCGGGTGCAGGCCGCGCTGCTGGCCTACCGCGGTGGACTCCTCGACCAATAAATGCTGCTCACCGGCCTGGAGTTCGTCGGGCTCGTCGCCTTCGCGGCGTCCGGGGCGCTCGCCGCCGTGCGGGCTCGGCTCGATGTCTTCGGTGTTGTCGTCGTCGGGCTCACCACCGCGCTCGGCGGCGGCGTCATCCGGGACGTCCTGCTCGGCATCCACCCGCCCACGACCCTGCGGAACTGGCTCTACCTCGCCGTCTGCGCCGGGACGGCTCTGCTCGTCTTCGTCTTCCACCCGCAGGTCGCGCGGCTGCGGCGGGGCGTGCTGCTCGCGGACGCGCTCGGGCTCGGTGTCTTCGCCACCGCCGGGACGACCATCGCGCTCAACGCCGGCGCGACCGTCTACGCCGCGTGTCTGATCGGGATGACGACCGGCATCGGCGGCGGGGCCGTGCGCGATCTCCTGCTCCGGGAAATACCGCTCGTCCTGCGGAAGGAGATTTACGCCGTCGCCGCGCTGGCCGGCTCGGTGCTCGTCGCCGTCGGTCACACTGTGCGACTGCCGGAAGGGCCGGTGACCGTTGTCGCCGCCGCCGTCGTGGTCACCGTCAGGATGCTCGCGCTCTGGCGGCGCTGGAACGCCCCGGTCGCGCGCGGTCCCGACTGAGAAATCCTTTGTGAGTTCTGCGTGTGTTCTTAGGCGGGTCTCAGCACGCTGCGTAAAACTAGCGGCATGCGCATCCTAGTGGTGGACGACGACCGCGCCGTCCGTGAGTCGCTCCGGCGGTCCCTGGAGTTCAACGGTTACCAGGTCCAGCTGGCGAGCGACGGTGCGCAGGCCCTGGAGGCGATCATCGCCGACCGGCCGGACGCGATGGTCCTGGACGTCATGATGCCCCGGCTCGACGGCCTCGAGGTGGCCCGCCGCCTGCGCAGCACCGGCGACGACCTGCCGATCCTCGTGCTCACCGCCCGTGACACCGTGTCCGACCGCGTGTCGGGGCTGGACGCCGGCGCCGACGACTACCTGCCGAAGCCGTTCGCGCTCGAGGAGCTGCTCGCCCGGCTGCGGGCGCTGCTGCGCCGTGCCGTCCCGGAGGGCCAGAACGGCCAGGCGTCGGAGGCCCTGTCCTTCGCGGACCTGACCCTCGACCCCGGCACGCGGGAGGTCCGCCGCGGCGGCCGCGAGATCAGCCTGACCCGCACCGAGTTCGCCCTGCTGGAACTGTTCCTTTCCTACCCGAAGCACGTCCTCACGCGTGGCCGGATCCTGGAGGAAGTATGGGGTTACGACTTCCCGACGTCGGGCAACGCACTGGAGGTCTACGTCGGCTATTTGCGCCGCAAGACGGAGGCGGAGGGGGAGCCGAGGCTGATCCACACGGTGCGGGGAGTGGGGTACGTCCTGAGGGAAACCCCGCCGTGACCGAACCCGGCGATCCCCACGGCACGCGCTGGGGGACGCGCCGGTTCTCGCTGCGCGGCCGGGTGACGCTGCTCGCCGCCGCCTGCGTCGCCGGCGCCGTCGCGCTGGTGTCGATCGGCGCGTACATGGTCGTGCGCAGCAACCTGTACCAGCAGCTGGACGACGGCCTCATGGCGCGCGCCCAGGCGGCGGTCGACTCGCCGCAGGTGCAGACCGAGCTGCGGCAGGTCCCCGGCGCGTTCCTCGCCAGCGCCGACCTGCAGATCGGGCAGCTCAACGCCGCGCCCGACGTCCAGCACGCCGTGATGACCTATCCGCTGTCGAGTTCGGCGCCGCCGTTCGACCAGCGCGAGCTGAACGTCGCCAACGGCGATTCGCCGGAGTCCTTGCGGACCGACTTCCGCACCGACAGCCGCGTGGTCGCGCTGCCGTCCGGGCACGGCGAGGCGATCGTGCTCGCCCAGTCGATGGGCCCGACCAAACGCACGCTGAACGAGCTCGCCCTGGTGCTGTTCCTGATCGGCGGCGCGGGCATCCTGGTCGCCGCCGCGGCGGGCACCGCGGTGGCGCGTGCCGGCCTGCGTCCGGTCGACCGGCTGACGTCGGCCGCCGAGCGCGTCGCCAAGACCGGCGACCTGCGGCCGATCCCGGTCAGCGGCGACGACGAGCTCGCGCGCCTCACCCAGACCTTCAACACCATGCTCGGCACGGTCGCTGACTCGCAGGAACGCCAGCGCCAGCTGGTCGCGGACGCCGGGCACGAGCTGCGGACACCGTTGACGTCGCTGCGCACCAACCTCGAGCTGCTGCTCGCCGCGAGCAAGCCGGGCGCGCCGCCGCTGCCGAACGAGGACCGCGTCGACATCGTCGCGGACATCAGCGGCCAGCTCGATGAGCTGACCCAGCTCATCGGCGACCTGGTCGAGCTCGCGCGCCAGGACGAGCCGCGCGAACGCTTCGAACGCGTCGAGCTGCTGGACGTCGTCGAACGGGCGCTCGACCGGGCCCGGCGGCGCGCGGGCGAGATCAACTTCGACGTCTCGCTGCAGCCGTGGGTGCTCACCGGCGACAACAGCTCGATTGAGCGCGCGGTGCTGAACCTGCTGGACAACGCGGTGAAGTTCTCGCCGCCGGACTCGACGGTCTGGGTGCGGCTCTACCCGCTCGGCGACGGCACCGCGGTCGTCGAGGTCGCGGACGCCGGCCCGGGCATTGCCGAAGAGGACCTGCCCAAGGTGTTCGACCGCTTCTACCGCTCGTCGGAGGCCCGGACGCTGCCCGGTTCGGGCCTCGGGCTGGCGATCGTGAAACACGCGGCCGAGCGGCACGGCGGGGCGGTGTACGCCTCTAGGGCTCCTGAAGGTGGCGCGTTGATGACGATCCGGCTGCCGGGGGCGCCCGGCTGAACCATTCTCGGCCCCCGTCGGCCACTGTTCTTGCTTGCCGGCGCGTGGCTGCTCCTGGGGTTGCGCTCGTGACGCCGGTGGTGGGGTTGTTCGTCTGGAGCGTGGCACCCCATCTCCTGCCTGCGTCGTGACCTGCTGTTTCGAATTTCACCCGCACTGACCCTGCGGATCTTGTGTTGAATCGTGTAGGATTTTGTGTGGTTGAGGTGTGGACGGACGGAGTTGAACGGTGCTGGCGCGTCAGCGACAGGCGGTGATCCTGGAAGAGGCACGCCGGACCGGTGCGGTCCGGGTGAGTGACCTCGTCACCAGGCTGGGCGTGTCCGATATGACGGTGCGTCGCGACCTCGACGTCCTCGCCGGGCGCGGGCTCGTCGAGAAGGTCTACGGCGGCGCCACCTCGGTCGTCGGCAAGAGCACCGACGAACCCGGGTTCGAGGCCAAGTCCGTGCGCCAGCGGGCGCAGAAGGAAGCCATCGCCGAGCTCGCCTCGACGCTCGTCCGGCCCGGCACCGCGATCGGCATCTCCGCCGGCACGACCACGTGGACGCTGGCGCGGGCCCTCGACGCCATCCCCGGCCTCACCATCGTGACCAACTCGATCCAGGTCGCGGACGTGCTCCGCGGGTCGACGCAGCCGGATCGCACGGTCGTGCTCACCGGCGGGGTGCGGACGCCGTCGGACGCGCTGGTCGGGCCGGTCGCCGTGCACAGCCTGCGGTCGCTGCACCTCGACGCCGTCTTCCTCGGGGTGCACGGGATGGCCGACGGGCCGGGGTTCACGACGCCGAACCTCACCGAGAGCGAGACCGACCGCGCGCTGGTCGAGGCCGGGCGCAAGCTGGTCGTGCTCGCCGACCACACCAAATGGGGCACCGTCGGGATCTCCACGATCGCCGACCTGGACGAGGCCGACGTCGTCGTCACCGATGACGGGATTTCCGACGAGGCCAAGGAAATACTCGCCGAACGGGCGGGAGAACTCATGATCGCCGAGACGGCGGAGACGGACGAGGCCCAAGAAGCGTGAAGCGCACCGTACGACACCTGGCCGACGGCCGGGAGATCATCTACTTCGACCAGCCCGGCGCGCCCGACCGCGTCGCCGAGGACACCCGCGACCTGCCGCCGGTTTCGGCCGCGTCGGAGATCCGGCTGGACCCCCTGACGGGTGAATGGGTCGCGATGGCCGCACACCGGCAGACGCGGACCTACAAGCCACCCGCGGACCTCTGCCCGCTGTGCCCGAGCAAGCCCGGCAAACCGAGCGAGATCCCGGAAAGCGACTACGACGTCGTCGTCTTCGAGAACCGGTTCCCCTCCTTCGCCGAGGACGTCGTCGGCGAACCGTCCACTGTGGATGGTTTCGGGCTGGTGCCGGTGCGGCCCGGCCGCGGCCGCTGCGAGGTCGTCTGCTTCACCAGCAACCACGACGGTTCCTTCGGCCAGCTGAGCGCGAAGCAGGTGCGGGCCGTGATGGACGCGTGGGCGGACCGCACGGCCGGGCTGTCCGAGGTGCCCGGGGTGGAGCAGGTCTTCCCGTTCGAGAACCGCGGCGAGGAAATCGGCGTCACGCTGTCGCACCCGCACGGGCAGATCTACGGCTACCCGTTCGTCACGCCGAAGACCGAGCGCATGCTCGAAGTCGCCCGCGCCTACCAGGCCGAACACGGCCGCCCGGTGCTCGGCGACGTCCTGGCGGCCGAACGCAAGTCCGGCGCGCGCGTGGTGGCTTCCGGCGAGTACTGGACGGCGTACGTGCCGCCGGCCGCCCGCTGGCCGGTCCAGGTCCAGATCGTGCCCCACCGGCAGGTCCCGGACCTCCCCGCGCTGACCGACGCCGAGCGCGACGACTTCGCCGACGTCTACCTGGACGTGCTGCGCCGCTGCGACGCGCTGTACGACCGGCCGCTGCCGTACATCGCGGCGTGGCACCAGGCGCCGGTGCACCGCGACCGCGACCTCGGCTGGCTCCACCTGGAGCTGTTCTCCGTGCTGCGCGCGAAGGACAAGCTCAAGTACCTGGCGGGGTCCGAGTCGGGCATGGCGGTGTGGATCAACGACGCGACGCCGGAGCAGATCGCGGAACGGCTCCGCGCGGCGGGCTGAACCCGGCCATACTCATCTCCGATGCACAGGTTCGGCTCAGGAACCTCTCAGGACCATCGCGCAAGGTGAGGACATGACCGAGAACGACCCCAGCGCACACGACCCCGCGGCGCCGAGGCACCCCGAGACCGGCCGGCAGGCGGCTCAGGGCGGCTGGCCGGGGAGCTCGTACGGTGAGCAGGCCCAGCCCGAGTCCGGCGGCGCGCCGCAGTACTCCGAGCCGTCCTACCACGCGGTGACCGGGGCCGATCCGTCGTACGGCGCGCAGCACGCGAACCCCTGGTCCGCCCCGGGTGCGCAGATGCCGTCCGGCCAGAACCCGCAGAGCGTCTACCCGCCGCCGAACCCGTACGGGCAGCCCGGCACGGCCGTCTACAACGCGGCCCCGCCGCAGCCGAAGCGGTCCGGCGGGAAGCTGCTCGCCGGCGTCGCGCTGGTCGCGCTGCTGGTCGGCGGCGTCGCGGGCGGGACGGTCGGGTACCTGACCGGCGGGACGTCGGGCCCGGCCAGCAACGCGCTCAACGCGCCCAAGCCGGCCCAGCAGACCGGCAACGCGCCCGCCGGCACGGTCGAGGCGGTCGCGCAGAAGCTGTCGCCGAGCGTCGTCGAGCTGCAGGTCAGCGGGCAGCAGGGGGCGGGCGAGGGATCCGGGTTCGTCCTCAGTACCGACGGCTACATCCTGACCAACAACCACGTCGTCGAGGTCGCCGCGAACGGCGGGCAGATCCAGGCCGTGTTCCAGGACGGCAAGAAGGCCGCCGCCAAGGTCGTCGGCCGCGACCCGACGACCGACATCGCCGTGGTCAAGGTCAGCGGCGTCGGCAACCTGACCCCGGTGGAGCTCGGCCGGTCCGACGACCTGCGCGTCGGCCAGTCGGTGGTCGCCATCGGCTCGCCGTTCGAGCTGGCTGGCACGGTCACCTCGGGCATCGTCAGCTCGCTGCACCGGCCGGTGCGCGCCGGCGGCAGCACCGGCGACCAGACCACGGTGATGGACGCGGTCCAGACCGACGCGGCGATCAACCCCGGCAACTCGGGCGGCCCGCTCGCGAACATGGCGGGCCAGGTCATCGGCATCAACTCCGCGATCTACAGCCCGCAGTCGGCGAGCGGCGGCGGCCAGGGCGGTTCGGAAGGCGGCAACGTCGGCATCGGGTTCGCCATCCCGATCGACCAGGCGCGTCGCACCGCGGACACGATCATCAAGACCGGCCAGGCGGTGCAGACGTTCATCGGCGCCCAGGTCAAGGACGCCCCGCAGGGCGGCGCCGAGCTCGGCGCGATCAGCCCCGGCAGCCCGGCGGAGAAGGCCGGCTTGAAGGCGGGCGACGTGGTCGTCAAGATCGACGACCGCACCATCGACAAGGCCGACACGCTGGTCGCGGCAGTCCGCACGCGGGCGCCGGACGAGAAGGCGACGTTCACGCTCGCCGACGGCCGCACGGTCGAGGTGACGCTCGGCGGCCAGCCCGTCCAGCCCAACTGATCCGTTCCAGTCGCTCGGCCGCCCGGTGCGGCCGAGACCAACTTCGGCTCGACCCCCGCTTCCGGGGCCGGACCCACAAGGCCACGCGCGACCAGGCACTCGATGCCGGTCGCGCGTGGCCGCATTTATGCCCGATTCAGGTGCCTGGACGGTCGGTTCGCGTGCCTGGAGGGTCGGTTCGCGTGCCGGAAGGGGCATCTCGCGTGATTCGAGCGGCATCACGTGTGATTCGAGCGGCATCACGTGTGATTGGAGGGGCATCACGTGTGATTGGGCGGGCGACACGGTGGGACAGGGCCGTCAGGATGGCGACGAGCCAGACCGTGGCCACGGTGAGGGCCAGGCCGAGGGCAGGGTCGGTGTCGTGCAGGCCGGGCATCGGCGGGGTGCCGTACGGGCGCCAGAGCAGCGGGAACGCCAGGATCGCGAGCACGCCGGTGATCACCGTGGCGGCGACGACCGGGGCTTTCCACGGTCGCGGGAGGAGGCGGGCCAGGACGACGCCGAGCAGCGCCGTCAGCGGGGCGACGACCGCGTCGTTGAGGATCGGGCCGCCGACGATCCAGCCGACCGCGCCGAAGACGTCCGGACGCAGGGGCAGCGCGTACTCGGCGAACAGCACCACGCCCCACGCCAGCGCCGCCAGGCCCGGCAGGGCGAGAAGCGCACGGGCGATCTTCACAGCGCCTCCAGTTTCGTGACCCATTTCGTCTGCAGCACGCCGGGGCGGTTCGGGGCGATGATCCGGCACGGGAAGCCGTGGTCGGGGGCGAGGACCTCGTCGTTCAGCTCCAGGGCCAGCAGCGTCAGTTCGTCGGCCGTGTGTTCACCGGGCAGCACGCAGACGCCGTAGAGCCCGGAACGCTCCAAAGAGGACACTCGCACCGAGACGCCGGGCTGTGCCCCGGCGGCCTTGAGCAGTGTCGGCAGGGAGATTCCCCGCCAGGTGGCCGACTGGCTCCAGCCTTCCACGCACGCGATCGGCAGCTCGGCCGTCGTCTGCGGCAGGGCACGCAGCTCGTCGAGCGAGAACTCCGTCGTGCCGCGCGGGGTCACCACCGACAGGCGCCAGCTCGGCGACCACGCGATACCCGCGGCCGCTGCTGTGCGGTTCACCGGGAGGTTCTGGGTGCCTTTGCCGGTCTTCCAGGAAAGGGCGGAAACGCCACGGAGGAACGGGACGGTCGCGCCCGCGGTGGCCACGACCGCGACGCCGGTCGCCAGCCCGGTGGTGAGCAGGAATCCCCGCCGGGACAACCCCTCGGCCGGCGGCTCCTCGACGGTGGTCCGGCTCAGGGCGCGCCGGATGACCGGCAGCTTCACCGCGACGTGCACCAGAATCGAGCCGATCGCCAGCCACGCCACCGCGTAGTGCACCTGCGGGAAGTAGAAGCCCCACGGGTAGTTCTGCGCCACGTTCAGCAGCCCGGTCGTCAGCTCGAAGAACGCCGCACCGGACAGCACGAGGATCGACAGCCGCTCCAGGGCGTGCGGAAGCGAGCGGACCAGCGGACGGCCGAACAGCTTCGGGTAGACGCTCCACAGTTTCGCCAGGAGCAAGGGAATCGACGCGACTCCGGAGATCACGTGCAGCCCCTGCGTGACGCGGTACAGCCCGACCGGGCGGCTGGGCCAGAAGAACCACGTCGGCGGGTGCTGGATCAGGTGGCTGATCAGGCCCGTCACGAAGCACGTTGTGAAGGTGATCGCGAGCGCCAGCCCGATCTTCGACGTCACCCGTTCGTCGTGCGCGGACGCCTTGAACTGCTCTTCTTTCGGGATCGGCAGCTTCATGGCCGCTCCAACCGGGCGAACCAGCGGTGGCCGTGCCGGGTCGTCCAGACAACACGCAGTCCGACGCGCAGGGCGACCTGGGCGATCGCGTCCACCCCGACCCAGGCCCAGGTGAACCAGGCGACGTCGGCGTGCCCGGGCCGCAGCCGGACGCGCTCGTGCCGCAGGCCGTGCCCGGGTGGCTCCAGTTCGACGAGGACGTCGCCGTCGGCCGCGATGAGCTCCGCGACGCGCCGCAGCAGCGCCGCCGGGTCACCGCCGATGCCGATGTTGCCGTCGGCGAGCAGGGCGTGCCGCCACCGGCCTTCGCCCGGCAGGCGGTCGAAGACGTTGCGCTGCAGCGCGTTCCCGCCGCGACGGCGGGTCAGGTGGACGGCCGTGCGCGAGGTGTCCACCCCGAGCGCGGCGACCCCGCGCACGGCCAGCGCCGCGGTGAGCCTGCCGGGCCCGCATCCGATGTCGAGAGTGGGACCGGCACAGGCGTCGAGCAGGACGTCGTCGCCGTCGGAGGGCACGGTCCAGCGTTCGACCGGCAGCTCGATCCGCTCGCCGTTCGCCAGTTCGAGCCAGCACCGGTGGCCGAGCAGGCCGTGGTCGAACTCGTGGCCGGTGGTCGCCGGGGCGGTCATCACGCGGCCGCCCGTCCGCCGACCGCCGCGACGGCGCGGGCGAACCGGCCGTCGGGGCAGGTCGCCGCTACCGTGCGGGCGTCCGCCATGGTGTCCACATCGGACAACCGGGTGGCTCCGCCCGGCCGCAGCCCACACGCGACGAGCGCCCGCAGTGTGCGGATGCCGGTGTCGTCGCGGGACATCGGGACGCCCGCGAGGACTTGGGCGTGCCGAGGCTCGGCGAGCCCCAGCGCCCACCAGCCGCCGTCCACAGCAGGCCCGAGCACCGAATCCCGTCCGCCGTGCAGGATCGGTGCGGCCGCCGAGCCGAGGGACGCCGGCGTGACCTGCGGGGTGTCCATACCGATCTGCAGGATCGGCCGGCCGGAGTGCACCGCGGCGGCGTCCGCGTGGGCGTTCGCGAGCCGGGCGCCGAAGTCCCAGCCACGCTGCGGGATGGCGGTGACGCGCCGCAGCGCCACGGCGATTTCGGCGGCCCGCGCCGCGGCGCCGAGGTCGCCGGTCATGGCGACGACGGGCAGGGCACCGGGCACCGCGCAGACGGCGTCGAGCGTGTCGAGCAACGCGGCCGCGGCGATTTCGGCGGCCTGGGGCGGTGTGGCGGGCGGGCAAAGCCGGGTCTTGGCCAGCCCCGGGACCGGCGCCTTGGCCACGACCAGCAGGACGAACGGACGCGTCATCGGGCCAGCACCCGCCCGAAGTCGCGGACCGCGCGCAGCGTCCCCCGCACCGATCCGGACACCTTCGACTTCGTGCCCTTGGCACGCTCGCCGTAGCGGACGTCGAACTCGCGGACCCGCCACCCGGCGCGCTGCGCCTTGATCAGCAGCTCGAGGGGATAGCCGAAGGCCCGGTCGGCGACACCCAGGCGGAGCAGCGCCAGCCGGTCCGCGGCGCGCAGCGGCGCAATGTCCCGCACCGGCAGCCCGCGGCCCCGCAACAGGTGCGCCAGCACGACGTTGCCCGCCCGCGCGTGCCACGGCCACACACCGGGGCCGGTCGGCACGCGGCGTCCCACGGCCAGGTCCGCGCCGCCTTCGACGGCGGCCACCAGCCGCGGCAGATCGGTGAGGTCCAGGGACCCGTCGGCGTCGGCGAAGCACACGATGTCCGCGGTGGCAGCCTCCAGGCCCGCGTGCACGGCCGCGCCGTAGCCGCGACGCGGCTCGTGGACGACCTTCGCGCCGAGCGAGGCCGCCACTTCGGGCGAGCCGTCGGCGGAACCGTTGTCGACCACGATCGCGCGGTAGCCCGGTGGGAGGCCGGCCAGCACGCCGGGGAGGGCACCCGCTTCGTCGAGACAGGGCAGGACGACGTCCACGTCTGAGTCAGTCACGGTGCCGACCGTAAGTCCGCCCGGAACGCCGGAGAACCCTTGTGGCGCTTACCGAATCATGACATCCGAAGAGTTCTTACCGCGTCGTTACGGCTGCGGCTCCGGGCGCGCGGACCGCCTTCCGCGAACCTAGGGTGGATGACGATGAGCGAGCCGAATTCGGCAGCCCGGCTCGCCGAGCCGCCTGCCCGTGAACCTCATGCCGAACCCCATGCCGGACCCGATGGCCCGGCACGTGATCGGCGTGGGCGACGCGCCGATCTCCTCGCCGTGGCGGCGGCCGTGGTGCTCGTCGCCGCGGCCACGGCGGTCGGCCTGTACTACAACCGGCCGAACTCCGGTGTGGTCATCTTCGTGTCGTCGCCGCCGTTGTTCGCCGACTGGCTGCCGCACGTCGGCCCGGGCTCGGTGTTCGCCGTGCTCATCGCCGTCGCCGTGGTCCTCCATGGCCCGGCGCTGGCCGCCCGTCTGCCGTGGCGGCACGCGCTCGCGGCCGGTTACCTCGCCTCGCTCTCCTGGATCTTCTCGCTGGCGATGGTCGACGGCTGGTCCCGCGGGTTCGCCGGGCACCTCACCATTCCCCAGGAGTACCTCCACGAGGTGCCCGGCATCACCGACATCCCGCGGATGCTGCGTGAGTTCTCCTCCCGCATCCTCGACTTCCGGCCGGACTCGTGGACGACGCACGTGTCCGGGCACCCTCCGGGCGCGACGCTCGTCTTCGTCTGGCTGGACCGGCTCGGCCTGCACGGCGGCGCGTGGGCGGCCACGGCGGTTGTGCTGGTCGGCAGCCTGGTCGCGGTGGCGGTGCCCGCCACGGTCGCCCTGCTCGGCCGGCCCGAGGCGGCCCGTGCGGTGCTGCCGTTCGCCGTGCTCACCCCCGGCGCGGTGTGGATCGGCGTGTCGGCCGACGGCCTGTTCGCCGGGGTGACCGCCACCGGCCTGGCCCTGCTCGCGTTGTCCGCGAAGGGGTTCACCGATGGCCGCCGGTACGCCGTACCGGCCGGGCTGGCGGCCGGAGTCCTGCTCGGCTTCGGCATCTTCCTGTCGTACGGACTGGTCCTGCTCGGCCTGCTCGCGGTCGCCGTGGCTGTCCTCGGCAGGCAGTGGCTCGCGGCGGCCCTGGCGATCACCGCGGCGCTGGCCGTCGTCGGCCTCTTCGCGTGGGCGGGCTTCTGGTGGCTCGACGGCTATCACCTCGTCGTCGAGCGCTACTACCAGGGAGTCGCGCTGGTCCGGCCCTATTCGTACTGGGTCTGGGCGGATCTGGCGGCGGTGGCCGTCGCCCTCGGCCCCGCGGTGGTGGCCGCCCTCCGGCGAGGGCTCACCGAGACGTTCCTGCCACCGCGCCGTGCGGTGCTCGCCGACCCGGTCCTGCTCCTGGGCGTCGCCGCCCTGCTCACCATCGTCTTCGCCGACGTTTCGGGCCTGTCGAAAGCCGAGACCGAACGGATCTGGCTACCGTTCGGGGTGTGGTTGCTGCCGATGACGGCGTTGCTGCCGCGGCCAGGACGCCGGTGGTGGCTCGCCGCGCAGGCGGCGACGGCGCTGGCGGTCAACCACCTGCTGCTGACCGGCTGGTGAGGGAGACGTGATGAACGATCAGGCCGGGCGCGTGCTCGTGGTCGACGACGACGAGACGGTCCGCGACGTCGTCCGCCGCTACCTCGAGGTGGCCGGGTTCATCGTCGACATGGCCGGCGACGGCGCCGAGGGGCTGGCGAAGTTCGCCGCCCACGAGCCCGACCTCGTCGTCCTCGACGTGATGATGCCCGGGATCACCGGGCTGGAGGTGTGCAAGCGGCTCCGGCAGACCAGCCAGGTGCCGATCGTCATGCTCACCGCCCTCGGCGAGGAGGAGAACCGCATCGCCGGGCTCCAGCTCGGCGCCGACGACTACGTGACGAAACCCTTCAGCCCGAGGGAACTCGCCCTGCGGGTGGCCTCGGTGCTGCGCCGCGTGCGGATGCCACGCCCGGAACCGGTCGCCGCGGAGCTCGTGGACGGCGACCTGCGCCTGCAGATGACCGCGCGCACCGCGGCCCTCGGCGGCCGCGAACTGCCCCTCACCACCCGCGAGTTCGACCTGCTGGCGTACTTCCTCGCCCACCCCGGCGTCGCCTACTCACGCGCGGACCTGCTGGAGAAGGTGTGGGGCTGGGACTTCGGCGATCAGTCCACAGTGACCGTCCACGTGCGACGGTTGCGCGAGAAGATCGAGCGCGACCCGGCCAAGCCGGTCCGGGTGGCGACGGTGTGGGGTGTCGGCTACCGCTACGACCGGGAGCAATCGTGATCGGCTCAGGCGAGTCCTTTTCGGAGATGCTGACGCATCTCTGGCACATCCTGCCGTTCGCGCTGATGTTCTCGCTGCCGGTCGCGGCGCTGGGCGGTGTGGCGTTGTACGTCCTGCGCCGCGGTTCGCTGGCCACCACGCTCACCGTGCTGGTGCTGATCCCGGTGCTCGCCACGCTGGTCGGCGTCCTCGGGATCAGCGGTTTCATGTTCACCCCGGCGCTGACCACGATGCTGCTGGTCTGCCTGCTCGTCGGGCTGGTCACCGTGCCGGCGGCGATCATCCTCGGCCGGGCGATCGCGCGCCGCAGCGTGTGGGAGCGGGAAGCGCGCGAGCGGGAGCGCGCGGCCGAGGCGTCCCGGCGCGAGCTGGTCGCCTGGATCAGCCACGACCTGCGCAGCCCGCTGGCCGGCATCCAGGCGATGGCCGAAGCACTGGCCGACGGCGTGGTCTCCCAACGCCACGAGGTCGCCGACTACGCCCAGCGGATCAGCGGCGAGACCCGGCGGCTGTCCGCGATGGTCGGCGACCTGTTCGAGCTCTCCCGGATCACCGCCGGCGCCCTGGAGCTCACCATGTCCGCCGTGCCGCTGCGGGACGTCGTCAGCGACGCCGTCGCCGCCCAGTCCCCGGTCGCCGAGCGGAAGCGGGTACGGGTGCTCGCCAACGCGTCGACCTGGCCGGTGGTGACGGGCAGCGACCCGGAACTGGCCCGGATCGTGCGGAACCTGGTGTCCAACGCGATCCGGCACACCCCGCCGGACGGGACGGTCGCCGTGCAGATTGGCGTCGACGGCAACGAGGCCTTGCTGGCCGTCGACGACTCTTGCGGCGGCATCCCCGACGACGAGATCAACCGGGTGTTCGACGTCGCGTTCCGCGGGACGCAGGCGCGGACCCCCGAGCGCGGCGGCACCACCAGCGGCGGCGGGCTCGGCCTGGCCATCGCCAAGGGCCTGGTCGAGGCCCACCGCGGGAAGATCGGCGTCCACAACCACGGACCGGGGTGCCGGTTCGAAGTCCGCCTGCCGCTGGCGATGTCCTAGAGGCCGTAGACCCGGGTCATCGCGCGCAGGGTCCGGACGACTTCCGCTCGCAACGCTTCCGGTGCGACGACCTCGACGTCGGCGCCGAACTTGAGCAGTCCGGGCACGGCGGCCTCGACCGATTCGATCGGGATCTCGAGCTCGGTCCAGCCCGCCGCGTCCGGCCCGGTCCTCGTCTTCCGGGCCACGACAGGGTCGTCGGGCAGAGCAGCGTCGGCGGCCAGGGCCGGTTCGAGCAGCTCGGGTAGCCGCTCGAGGCCACGACGGGAGAGCCGGAGGACCGCGGTGTCCCGGTGCCGGCGCCGGTCGAAGTGGTCGAGGTAGTTCTCCCAATGGCTCGCCAGGTCGAACCCTTCGGCTCGTTCGAACCGCTCGGGGAGGACGTCCACGTCGAGGATCCGGGAGATCCGGTAGGTCCGGAACTGCTCCCCGCCGCGGGCCACGAGGTACCAGTTTCCCGCCTTCAGGACCAGTCCGTGGGGCTGCACGGTCCGGCTGATCTCGTGCGGCTCCGCCCAGCGCAAGTAGCGGATCCGCAGGGCGTGCCGGTCACGGGTGGCGTCCGCGATCGGCGCCAGGTGCGGGGGTCGTTCGGCGCGGAGGTACCACGACGGGAGGTCGACGTGGAACCGGCCGGCGGCGCGGCCGGCGCGGTCGCGCAGCTCGGCGGGCAACGCGGCCATGAGCTTGAGCTGCGCGGCGGTCGTCGCTGCCGTCAGGCCCAGCTGGGCCGCCGCGGCTGGGAGCCCGGTCAGGAACAGTGCCTCGGCTTCGTCCGCGGTGAGGCCGGTCAGCCGGGTCCGGTAGCCGTCGAGCAGCCGGTAGCCGCCGTCGTGCCCCGGCTCGCCGTACACCGGCACACCGGCGGCGCCGAGCGAATCGACGTCCCGGTAGATCGTCCGGACCGACACCTCCAGGGCGTCCGCCAGTTCCCGAGCGGTCATCCGGTCCCTGGTCTGCAAAAGCAGCAGCAGGGACACCAGGCGAGTCGCACGCATGTCCGGAAGTCTGCCCGGATCCACTGACGAAAGGTGTCAGGGAACCCGCTCTAGCTTCCTGACCATGACCTCGAACTTGATCAGCCGCTACGTGGCGGTGTGGAACGAGCCGGACGCCGCCGTGCGGCGCAGCGCCGTGGCGCAGCTGTGGGCCGAAGACGGCGTGCAGTACACCGAAACCGCCGAGCACCGGGGACACGACGCGCTCCAGGCCCGGGTCACCGCCGCTTACGACCGGTTCGTCGCGACCGGGGAGTTCGTCTTCGTCGCGGCGGACGACGTCGTGACCCACCACGACGCGGTCACGTTCACCACTCACATGGTTCCCGCGACGGGTGGCGCCCCGGTGTGGAGCGGCACCATCTTCCTCCTGCTCGACGCGGACGGCCGGATCCGGCACGACCACCAGTTCACCGGGGCGGAGGCGAGCACCCGGGCGGCCGTGACCGAGTTCCTCGCCCGGCTGGCGGAAGGGAACCCGGACCGGATCGCCGAACTGTTCGCGGACGGCGTCGACCGGCAGCTTGACTGGCAGCTCGATTGGCCGGAGGCCGGGCACGCCGCGGTGCCGTGGATCCGGCCGCGGTCGACGCGCGCCGACGTTGCCGACCACTTCCGCCAGTTGAACGAGTTCCACGGGGAGCGGGGTGGAGTGATGTCGAGGGTCCTGGTCGACGGCCGGGACGCGGTGGTGCTCGGAGAGATCCGCCAGACGGTGAAGGCCACCGGTCGGGCGTACAGCGCCCGCTGCGCCCTTCACCTCACCGTTGACAGTGGTGTGATCACCCGCTACCACGTCTACGAGGACAGCCTCGCCGTCGCGCGGGCGTTCACGGACTAAACGCCAACGGGGGCGCGCAGTTCCGCCGTCGCGAAGTCGGCGATTCCCGCTTCGAAGCCGATTTCCGCGGTGAAGCCCAGCAGTGCGCGGGCGCGGGCCGGATCGGCGACGACGTGCCGGACGTCGGCGGGACGCGCGCCGCCGATCACCCGGGGCGCCGGGCCGTCGCACGCCCGTGCCAGCTCCTCCGCCAGCTCGCCGACCGTGTGCGGGGTCCCGGAGCAGACGTTCACCGGCGTGAGATCGCCCGCCGGGCCGTCCGTGCGCAGCGCCAGGACGTTCGCCCTCGCGACGTCGTGCACGTGGACGAAGTCGCGTTGCTGGCGGCCGTCCTCGAGGACGGCCGGTGCCTCGCCGCGCACGAGCGCCGAGCGGAAGAGCGACGCGACCCCGGCGTACGGCGTGTTCTGCGGCATCCGCGGGCCGTAGACGTTGTGGTAGCGCATCGCCCACACGCTGCCGCCCGTCTGCCGTGCCCACGCACCGGCCAGGTGTTCCTGCGCGAGCTTCGTCGCCGCGTACGTGCTGCGCGGGTTCAGCGGCGCGTCCTCGGGCACGAGCTCCCAGCCCAGCTCGGCCGCGCACGAGGGACACCTCGGCTCGAACCGGCCGGCGTCCACATCGGACCGGCGACGCGGCGACGGTGCCACCACGCCGTGGTCCGGGCACGAATACCGGCCTTCGCCGTAGACGACCATCGACGACGCCAGCACCAGCTTCCGCACCCCGGCCGCGTGCATCCCGGCCAGCAGCACCGCCGTGCCGTAGTCGTTGTGCAGGGCGTACGACGGCGCGTCCGACGGGTCGATCCCGTGCCCGACCACCGCCGCCTGGTGGCACACCGCGTCGACGCCGTTCAGCAGCTCCGCGACGATTTCGGCGTCGGTGACGTCGCCGCGCAGGAAGCGGTGCCTGCCGGTGTACGGCGGCGGGGCAGGGGATCCGTGGGCCGTCGGGAGCAGGTTGTCCAGCACCACGACCTCGTCACCCCCGTCCGCCAGGAGATCGGCGATGTGAGACCCGATGAACCCGGCTCCGCCGGTGACCAGCACGCGCATACCGGCCACGCTAGGGGGCCGGGCCGGGGCGCACCCCGGCTAGCGGGCCCACGTCACCAAATCGTCAGAACTCACCCGGCACCTCCCGGCGCCGGGTGACCGAAACCGACTACGGTGGGCGCCATGGAACGGAGTGCACAACGGCTGGGCCGGGCCCTCGTGGTCATCGTGGACGATCGCGTGGCGCACGGGGAGCACGAGGACACCACTGGCCCGCTGGTCACGGAGCTGCTCGAAGAAGCGGGCTTCATCGTCGACGGTGTCGTGGTCGTCGAAGCCGAGACCGCGGGAATCCGCAACGCGCTCAACACCGCCGTGATCGGCGGCGCCGACCTGGTGATCACCGTCGGCGGCACCGGTGTGCTGCCGCGTGACCGCACCCCCGACGCCACCGCCGGTGTGCTCGACCGCCCCATCCCGGGCATCAGCGAAGCGATCCGCGCGTCCGGCCTGGCCGCCGGCGCGGTCGACGCCGGGATTTCGCGCGGGCTCGCCGGGGTGTCGGGCAGCACCCTGGTGGTCAACCTCGCCGGCTCGCGCTCCGCGGTCCGCGACGGGATGGCGACGCTGACCTCGCTCGTGCCGCACGTGATCGACGAGCTTTCTGGCATCGAAGAGGTGTGACCGGGCCGGACCTGGACGAGATCGAGGCCTGGTTCGACGGTGTCCTCTCCGGACGGGCCACCCGGGACGAGGCCGATCGCTGGGCCATGCAGTGGCTCAGCGACGACTTCGCGGGCCGGGTCGATCTCGACGAGGACCAGCTCTGGGCGCTCGAGATGCTCGCGGGCATCGACCTCCCGTCCGGGCCGGGTACCGGCTATCTGCACAGCGAGGAGCAGATCCGCGGCTGGCGGGACGAGGTGCGGGCGCACCCCCGCCGGTCGAGGTTCTCTCTGGAGTTGTCAAACAACGGGTCGTGGGAGACTGGGGGCATGCCCGGTCAGAAACGCGACCCCAAGGCCGGTAGCGACCAGCGCCGCCGGGTCGACGAGATCTTCGGGGACGTCCTGCCCGAGACGACCTCCGACGAGCGCGATCCCGAGCGGCGTTCCGGCCTCCCGGACGACTGGTACCGGGAGAACCGGCCACCGCACCACGACCGCTGACCGGCGTCAGCCGCGGTCGGTGTCGCGCTGGTACTGCGCGCGCAGCAGGTCGCGGATCTCGATCAGCAGCTCCACGTCCGTCGGCTCCGACGGACCCGGCTCCTGGCCGCGCTTGCGGCGTTCCTGCAGCTTCTTCACCGGCATCACGATCACGAAGTAGACCACCGCCGCGACCAGCACGAAGTTGATCGCGGCGTTGATGACGCCGCCGAAGTCCAGGAACGTCGCCTTGTTGTTGTCGAAGATCTGGTACCCGAGGCCGTTCGCGGCGTCGGTCCCGCCGATCGTGCTGATCAGCGGCTTGATCAGGCCGCTGGTGAACGCCGTGACGATCGTCGTGAACGCCGAGCCGATGACCACCGCGACGGCGAGGTCGACGACGTTGCCGCGCATCAGGAAGTCCTTGAAGCCTTTGAACACCTTGCACTCCTCACGAACCGGAAGGGGACGCCGTCGCCCGTCTCGGCGGGCGTGGGCTAGCGGAGAGTAACCGTCACCGGACGCTCCAGTGAAATCGCCGCCACCCTGGTCGCGGTCGCTTCGGGGAGCCGGAGCAGCACGAGTGGTCCCTTGTCGGGTGGGCCGAGCGCCTTCGGCGTCGTGTCTTGGTGCTCCACCTCGACCACCGTCGCGCCGGCGGCCAGCACCGACGCGGACGTCCCCGGTTCGGACGCGGCCACGACGTCGACGCGCCGGCCGGGCGCCAGCAGTCCGGCGACGGCCGCGTCGGCCAGCCGGACCGGCACGGTCGCCGTCCCGGGATCACCCGAGCCGGCGAGGGCCGTGGCCAAGCGGACGTCGGTCAGGGGTTCACCGGCACGGACGGCGCCCGCCAGCAGGCGCCCGTCAACGGCGTCCAGGGTGCTCAGCGAGCCCTCGGGCCGCGTTTCGTCGGGAAGGTCGGCCAGCCGGACGTCGCCGGCGCGCAGAGTCGCGCCAACGGGCAGGTCGTGGGCGGCGACGACGGTCGGAGTCGTCGGCGCGCCCCGCGCGGAACCGGGGTAGGCGAACAGCAGCGCCCCGGTCAACAGCAGGCAGGCGGCGAGCCCGCGGCGGATCAGCCGCGTCCGCCTGCCCGGCAGCAGGGTGAAAACGGGTGGGTGGAGCTTCGACAGGACGTCCACAGGGCCCCCTCGGCCGGATCGGATGCGGCGGTGTGCCGCACGAGATCGACGTTAGGGAAGCCGGACGTGCCGCCGGAAGGGCCGCGTCCGGCATCTGTGGACAACCGGGGTGTTGTGGACAACCTCCGGCGTCAGGACGCCGCGGCGGCCGTTTTCGTCGTACCCGAGGAGGATGATGCCGCGCTCGTGTCCGGCTTCGACTCAGTCTTGGTCTCGGTCTTCGCCGGCGTCGTCGCGGTGCTCGACTTGCTCGAGTCGCGCGAGTCGGTGCGGTAGAACCCGCTGCCCTTGAAGACCACGCCGACCGAGCTGAAGACCTTGCGCAGCGCGCCGGAGCACTGCGGGCACACGGTCAGGCTGGGGTCCGAGAACGACTGCACGGCTTCGAACCGGTGGTCGCATTCTTTGCAGGCGTACTGGTACGTAGGCACTGACGGCTCCTTTGCTGGCACTCATCCGACCAGAGTGCTAACCCGATTGTGCTTGAAAGCATTCCCCGAAAGCAATTCCTCGTTGCTCACATCGGCAGCTCGAGCACGCCTCGACCCGGTGTCAAGGCCCCGCTCATGCGCACGTCGTGAGGTTCCCCGGGCAGCCGTTCGACCAGCTCTTCGTCACGGACCACCGCCAGCAGCGTCGCGCCGGCCGCGGCGAACACCAGCGAGCGATCGTAGTGGCCGGCGCCCCGGCCGAGCCGGACGCCCCGGTGGTCCACGGCCAGCGCGGGCACCAGGACCAGCTCGGCCGCCCCCACGGCGTCGCTACCCAGGCGTTTTCCCCCCGGCTCGCGGATCCCGCGGAACCGGCTGGGCACCAGATCGGCCTCGCCCGTGTACTCGGCCCAGTCGAGCGGCTCCGTCCGCGAGAGGATGACGGGCAGCAGCACCCGTGCGCCCCCGGCCGCCAGCGCGTCGACGAACGCTGTCGTGCCCGGTTCGTTACCGAAGGGTAGGTAGGCGCACACGGTGCCGACTGTGACTTTCGACACCACGCTGACCAGCGCGGATGCCTCGCGGGCGTGGGATTCGGCCGTCTGGTCCGCCCGCGCGCGCGTGAGCCGGTCGCGCCACTCCGCCTTGCTCAGGTGCTCATTGCCCAGCGCGTGCATGACCTCACGTTAGGCTTTGCGCCCATGACGGGCGCCGCAACCACCCAGACGTTCAGAACCGCCATCGTGCCTGCCGCCGGCCTGGGGACACGGTTCCTTCCGGCGACGAAGGCCGTGCCCAAGGAACTGCTGCCGGTGGTGGACACGCCGGGGATCGAGCTGGTCGCGGCCGAGGCCGCCGCCGCGGGTGCGGAACGCCTGGTGATCGTGACCTCGCCGGGCAAGGACGCGGTCGTCAAGTATTTCGAGAAGCAGCCCGAGCTGGAGCAGAACCTCGAGGCCAAGGGCAAGACCGAACTGCTCGCCAAGGTGCGCCGCGGGTCGGAACTGCTCGCCGTCGAGACCGCCATCCAGGAGCAGGCGCTCGGCCTCGGCCACGCCGTCGCGCAGGCCGAGCCGAACCTGAAGCCCGACGATGAGGCCGTCGCCGTGCTGCTCCCGGATGACCTGGTGCTACCCACCGGCGTGCTGGAGCGGATGAGCGCGGTCCGCGCCCAGTACGGCGGCAGCGTGCTGTGCGCGTTCGACATCCCGAAGGCCGAGATCTCGCCGTACGGCGTCTTCGACGTCACCGACACCGACGACGAAGACGTCAAGCGGGTGCACGGGATGGTCGAGAAGCCGAAGCCGGAGGACGCGCCGTCGACCTACGCCGCGGCCGGGCGCTACCTGCTCGACCGGGCGATCTTCGACGCGCTGAAGCGGATCACGCCGGGCAGCGGTGGCGAGCTGCAGCTGACCGACGCGGTGGCGCTGCTGATCAGCGAGGGGCACCCGGTGCACGTCGTGGTGCACCGCGGCGGACGCCACGACCTGGGGAATCCGGGTGGTTTCCTGCGCGCCGCGGTCGATTTCGCGCTTGAAACGCCCGAGTACGGTCCATCTTTACGGGCGTGGCTGACGGAACGGATCGGGACAGAGCGCCCATGACGGAATCCCTCGACGCGGCGCGGCCCGAAGTGGCCGGGGACGAGGCCGAGCTGCGCTCGGTGGACGCGCAGATCTCGATGACCTTGGACGCCGCCGTCCGGCCCCAGCCGGTGCGCGTGGCGATCTCCGAGGCCCAGGGCCTGCTCTGCGCCGAGGAGGTGGTCGCCGAGCACGCGCTGCCCGGGTTCGACCAGGCCGCGATCGACGGGTACGCCGTCCGCAGCGTCGACGTCCGCAACGCCGGGCAGGAACCGGTGCAGTTGCCGGTCGTCGGGGAGATCGCGGCGGGTTCGCGCCAGCCGCGGCGGCTCCAGCCCGGTCAGGCCGTGCGGGTCGACACCGGCGCGCCGCTGCCGACGCTCGCCGACGCGGTCGTGCCGCTCGCCTACACCGACGGGCACCAGGCTCGCGTGACCGTGCACCGCTCGGTGCCGTCGGCGGGATACGTGCGCCGGGCCGGCGAAGACGTCCAGATCGGTGATGTCGCGGTCCGCCGCGGCGACACGATCGGGTCGGCGCAGGTGGGCCTGCTGGCCGCCGTCGGCCGGGCGAAAGTCCTCGTCTACCCACGGCCGCGCGTGTCCATCGTGTCGGTGGGCGACGAGCTGGTCGACATCGACCGGACGCCGTCGGTCGGGCAGGTCTACGACGTCAACTCCTACGCGCTGTCCGCGGCCGCCCGGGACGCGGGCGCCGAGGTCAGCCGGGTCGGCATCGTGCCGAGCGAGCCGAAACGGCTGCGGGAGGTCGTCGAGGGCAGGCTGCTGATGTCGGAGATCGTCGTGGTCGCGGGCGGCGCCGGGGGCACCACCGGAGACGAGGTCCACGCCGCGCTGTCCGACCTCGGCCGGATCGACATGACGCGGGTGGCGATGCACCCCGGCTCGGTCCAGGGCTTCGGCAGGCTCGGCCCCGACTCGGTGCCGACGTTCCTCATCCCTGGCAACCCGATGAGCGCGCTGGTGGTGTTCGAGGTGCTGGTGCGGCCGCTGATCCGCGCGGCGCGCGGGACCCGCAACCCGCACCGGCGGATCGTCGGCGCGCGGCTGCTGTCGCCGATCACGTCGACCGAGGGCAGGCGCGGGTTCCTGCGCGGCCAGCTGCTGCGCGACGAGGCCAACGGCGAATACCTGGTCCAGCCGCTCGGCCAGTCCGGGGCGCACCTGCTCGCGTCGCTGGCCGAGGCGAACTGCCTGATCAACGTGCCGGAGGAGCTGACCGAGGTGCCCGCGGGCGAGCAGGTCCAGGTCACCTTCCTGGCACAACGGGCCTGATGAACGCCGTGTCGGGTGTGTCCTACCCGGTCGAAAGCCGGCACCCGGGGTGGCCGGCCCGGCTCGGCTCGCTGCGGGTGCCCGCGGGCGAGGTCGCGGTCCGGCCGGTCCGGCTGCGCGACGCTGGCGAGTGGAGCCGGATCCGGCTCCGGGACCGGGCGCATCTCGAGATGTGGGAGCCCGCCGGCGTCGGCCCGTGGCCGGAACGCAACGCCTTCTGGTCGTGGCCGTCCCAGTGGGCGGCGTTACGTTCGCTCGCTCGGCGTGGTCAGTGCCTGCCGTTCACCATCACCCTGGACGGGCGTCTGGCAGGCCAGATCACTGTCGGTAACGTCATCAGGGCGTCGCTCAGGTCGGCCTGGATCGGCTACTGGGTGTCGTCCGACGTGGTCCGCGGCGGGGTCGCGACGGCCGCCGTCGCGCTCGTCACCGACCACGCCTTCGGCCCGGCCGGGCTGCACCGGCTGGAGGCCACCGTGCGGCCGGAAAACGCCGCCAGCCTGCGGGTTCTCACCAAGGCGGGGTACCGGCAGGAGGGGCTGTTCGAGCGTTACCTCGACGTCGCCGGCGCCTGGCGGGACCACTACTGCTACGCCATCACGCGCGAGGAGACCGGGGCCGGGCTGGTGTCGCGGCTCGTCGCGTCGGGCCGCGCCAGCTACGCCTGAAGGTGATTACCCACCCGGGTCAGTAGCCGCGTTACCACATGCTGTGAGTTTCACCTAATCCGGTGAGGCATTTCCGTGATCGAAACCGGCGAGCCTCCGCCCGATCTGTTACTCCTGTGACTAGCGTGATTCATGGTGGAAGGATCGGGGGAGGTGACGGGAGATGCCCAGCTCCGTGATCATCGTCGCGCTCGCCGCGGCATGGCTCGTCGTTCTCGTGCCCATGGTCGCGCGCCGGCGGCAGCAGGTCGCGAGGACGATCGACTCGGCGCTCGCGGCCAGGGTCGTACGTAGTGGACGCAACGAAGACCGGGAGGAATTCGCCATGTCCGATCCCGGGAGGTCCCGGCCCTCGGTCGAGGACGACCTCGCCGAGCTGGAGGCAGACCTAGAACTCGAAGACGACTTCGACGAGCCGGAACCCGAACCGGAGCCGCTCCCGCAGCCGAAGCGCGGTTCGCGGGCCGAACGCGACCGGCCGGGCTACCGTCCCGGCCGGGGCGGCTTCGACCCCGAAGCCGCCGAGATCGCGGCCCGCGCGAAGTACAGCTTCCGGCAGCGCGTCGTGGTCATCCTGCTGGTGATCGCGGTGGCCACGGCCGTCGTGGCCGGCTTCGTCGTCCCGCTGGCCTGGTGGGGCCACGGCGCGATCGACGTCGTGCTGGTCGGTTACCTCGTGTACCTGCGCCGCCAGGTGCGCATCGAGGAGGAGATCCGGCAGCGTCGGCTCGCCCGCTTCAACAGCACCCGCGCGCCGCGGCGCCCGTCTTCTTCGGCTCCGGCTCCTTCGCCTTCGGCCTCGGTGGAGGAAGAGCGCGCGGAGGTCGAGGACGTCGAGGTCGTGGAGCCGGTCCGCCGCGAGGTGGTCGAGCGCCGCCCGTCCCCGACATCCCGCGTCCGCCGCAGCGCGGTGGTCGTCGACCTCGACGACGAGGACCCGGCGTTCGAGGAGCTCGACGAGCCCGGGACCGGGCCTTACCGGCGTGCGGTCGGAGAGTGACCCCCCTGAGTGAGGTGCTCGTAGGGCACTGCTAAGCTCTACGAGCACAACCAAGGGGCTGTAGCGCAGTTGGTAGCGCGTCTCGTTCGCATCGAGAAGGTCAGGGGTTCGATTCCCCTCAGCTCCACGCTGGAGGGCTTACTAGAACACTGGACCAAGTCCATGCCCGCTAGTAAGACTTCAACATCGTTCATGACACGAGGGGCGTCTCCGGATCCGGAGACGCCCCTCGTGTCATCTTTGAGCAGCGCGGTGGTAGCGCCCGGATCAGGCTTGTCGCTGCTCGCACTCTGGTGGCGCTCCTCGACTGAGCGCAGTGTGGCATACGGCTCTCGCAAGTCGTAGTCGGTGACTTCTTCGTCCTCGATGAAGATGTGCTCGAAGAGAGCCTGGTTGAGTAGCCGCCGTTGCTCGTCGTCGCACCGTCGATATAGGGCCTGCGAGTCATCGAGCAGGGTCAGGCAGAGTTCGACCAGCCGGGCGGCTTCCGAGAGGTCCTCGGTGGTCTCGTCTAGGCGTTCGGTTAGGCGCTGGCGCTGTCGACCGATGTCGCGCAGCTTCTCCTTGATCTTGTCCTGCGGCATTGTCTCGTCGCCGCCGGCGACCAGGTCGATCAGCTTCTCTTCCTTGGTGCCAAGCTCGCGGAGCTGTGCGGTGAGCTGCTGTTGCAGCAGGCGCGTGGCAGCTCGCTCGTCCTGGAGGGTGACAGCGACGTGGGCTCGGGCGTCTGCAATGAAGTCAGGGCTGAACCGGATGGTCGCGTAGTGCGTCTCGACAGCTTCCTCGACGAGTAGGACGTTGATGTGCGGGGCGCTACAGTCGCCGCTCTGCTTGTTCCGGCAGAAGAAGTACGTGTACTCGTAGCCGCGCGAGTTGACCGTGTGCTGGATGATCATGCGCGAAGTTCTGCCGTTCTTCCGGCAGCGGCCGCAGAACAGCGATCCCTTGAGGTAGTGGTGATGCACGCGTCGACGCTCCTTCGCGGCGGTTCGTGAGCTTGCGATGGTTTGGACGTGGTCGAACAGGACAGGGTCGATAAGTGGTTCGTGGCGACCGCGGACCTCTTCGCCCTGATGTGTGACGTAGCCGATGTAGTACCGGTCGCGAAGCATCAGCGACAGCTTGTTGATCGATACCCTTTTGGCCGGCCGCCGCGGTGTCGGTCGGGTGCGCAGGCCGCGCTCGTACAACTCCTCGTCTAGGTCCGCTAGCGTGTAGTCGCCGGTCGAGTACAGCTCGAAGGCCAGTCGGACGAGCGGCGCGCGCTCTGGGTCGACGGCGATCGTGCGGATCTCGCCACCCTCGGGCTTCGGCACACGGACGTTCAGGTAGCCGAGGCGAGCGATACCGACCGTGCCACCGTTCCGGACCTTCTGGCCCATCTTGTAGCTGATGTCCGCGCCGCTTGCCTCAGACTGATACTGGTCGACGGCGTGCAGGATGGTCTCCACCATCGCGCTCTCCGGGCTTTCTCCCATGTCGAGGATGGTGGAGACGACCCGGGTACCAACCTTCTTCAGATCCCGCTTAGTGATGCCTGCGTCGACGCTGTTTCGGAAGACCCGGTTGAAGTGGTAGACGATGACGTAGTCGATGTCCCTGTGGGATTTCACCCAGGCGACCATCTCCTGGAAAGTTGGCCGCTTGTCGATGCTGGTGGCGGTGCGACCGGGCTCTACGAACTCCCGGACGATGTCCGCGTCGAGCTGCTCGGCCTTCCGCTTACCAGCCTCGCGTTGGGCCGGGATCGAGATGCCTTCCGGGTTGTAGTCGGTGTGGACCTGTCCAGGCGTCGATACGCGAAGGTAGAGCACGGCTCGCTTGCGGCGACGTTCGCCAGTCGCGTACCGGGCGACGTTGCGGTTCAAGGCTTGCTCGGTCATGGGACCCTCCCTTCTAGTTGGTGTGTTCGCGTGGGTCAGCCGAAGGACTTTTTTCCAAGGTTGAAGCTGGAAGTAGGGCGAAGGGGAAGCACCGTTGAATCAAAGCTGTGGTCTCGGTCTGGCGAATGAGTCGCAATAGATCGACCCAGACTCGGACTTGGGTGGCTACGGTGAACAAGCGGGAGTCGTCGTTGCAGCAGACCTTGACAGCACCCCATCCGACGACGTGTGCGTAAGAACGTGCGCGTAGGTGGCTGATAACGGGGGTAGAAATCGCGTGTATTTCTGACAACATGTAGCTCTTAAGCAGGGTGTCCTGAGTTCGAGTCTCAGATGGCCCTCCAGGGGTGAGTGCGCGAAATATCGCGCCTTCACCTGTGGAAAAGTCGCTATTGACAGCAGTGTTGACAGCAGCGCCCCCTGTTAGCAGCTGCTCGATACGTTCAAGTGCCTTCGTCTGGCCGCTCAAGTCGCCGTGCTGGTACAGCTGCTGCGTCGTCGTGACGTGAGAGTGGCCGAGGATGAGCTGCGCGTCGCGAGCCGGAACGCCCATGTTCTTGAGGAGTGTCGCGGCTGTATGGCGCGTGTGGTGCACTGTGATGCGGGGCAGGCAGGCCCTCTCGCTGATCTCGTGGAAGGCGCGGACGAAGTTCTTCGGATCGACTGGGGTACCGGTGCTGCTGAGGAACACTAGGTCTTGGTCTCGCTCAACCTGCCGCTCTCGGTAGAGCCCCTCAAACCCTTCGCGGAGCAGCGCCAGCAGTGGGAGGTCCCGTTGTCCGGCTTCTGTCTTCACTGGGCCCAGCTCGAGCTCCGACCCGATCCGTTGCAACTGCTGGGTGACGTGCACGATGCCGCGCTCGAAGTCGAGGTCGCACCAGCGCAGCCCGAGCACCTCACCGCGGCGCATGCCGTAGGCGACCAACATGACGTAGGCGAGGTACCACCGGTGTCCTTCTGCGGCCTGGAGGAACCGCATGGCTTCGTCGAGACTCCAGGGCTGGATCGGCTTGCGCTTCCAGGCCTCCAGTTCGACCAGTTTGGCTACGTTGCGGGCCACTAGTTCTTCGCGCTGGGCACGGCTGAGCGCGGCTCGAAGGACACTCCGCATCAGCTGAACCATTCGAATCGATCGGCCTTGGGTCAGGTGGTCGTTGAGCAGCGTCTGCACCGTCTGGACGGAGAGCTTGGTGAGGCGGACTTTCCCAAGAGTGGGCTTCAGGTAGAGCCGGACGGTTGACGAGTAGAGCTCGACAGTGCGGGGACGGTTCTTCGTCGCTACGACGTCCGTGAGCCAGTAGTCAAGGTAGGCGCCAACGGACCACTCGGTGTCGGGAGTAGGGACGCCGCGTCGAGCAGTAGTGAGCTTGTCTTCGAGGCGGTCGTGTGCTTCGCGGCGGGTTGCGGCGTAGACGTGGATACGCTTGCGTTTGCCGCCCACGGTGTCGACGAATGCCGAGCCGACCCACCGACCGTCGCTGCGGCGGTAGATCGATCCTTCACCGTTTGCCTTGCGGCTCACAGCGACTCTCCCTCGTCGCGTAGCTCCTTGATCAGCGCAGTGAGGTCGGGCTCAGCGATGAGCCGTCGTCGGCCGATGCGGATGGTCTTAAGCCTTCGTCGGTTGATCAGTGCATATACCTGCCATCGGCTTACCCGGAGTCGTTCGCTCGTTTCGGTGACGGTGAAAAGGCGCGGTGGCTCGGGTGCTGCGTTGGCGTTGGGTGCGTCAGTATTTGGTTGGGTCATAGGTGCCTCCTTTCTGTGATCGCTCGCTTTCATACGAGCTGGCTTGTTCGGTGCAGTACTGGGCCATCGCGGCTCGAGTCTCAGCGGGAAGATGGCCGAATTTTGTGTTGATGTAGGACGTGAGGTCTGGCAGCTCGCTTGCTGTGACGTACTCGGCCATGGCGAACAGGTCGGCGAGTGGAACGTCGAGAGCTTTTGCCAGCTGCTTCAAGGTGTACGGGCTGGGTGCGTGGATGCCACCTTGCTCAAGACGCGTGACGGTCCCGCTGTCAATGCCTGCTCTAGCCGCGAGACCACGAGCGCTCAGCTTGCGCTGCGTGCGTAGGTCTCTAAGGTATTCGCCGAAAAGGCGTGCGGCATCGTCAGTCATGTTCGCGAAAGTCTCCGTTATTTGTTTCCCTATTTTACCTCCGTTTGCGCACCAAAGCACCCATTGTTGACAATTCCGCAACAGTATTCCGATTATTGGATTTATTGGACGTCTTGACGCTGCCTGCACAGCGCTGCCGCTAGCGCATGAAGACATGAAACTTCCCATCGAACTCGATGACGTCCCAGGTAGCCCGGACGGTTCGTTCAAGACGCTCTTGATCAAGCGTGACGAAGTCTTCGAAGCCCCATCGCTCCTCGGCTTCCTTGATCGCGTCCATGAAGGGCTTGATCTCAGTCAGCTCATCGACGACGTCGTCCAGGCCAGCGAAGCTGCCGACGTGGAAGTCGTTGAAGCGTTCAACAACGTCGTCAGGGGCTTCGCCTGGGTGCAGCTGGAGGTAAGCCCAGAAGGGTGCGCCGTGCTCTTGTAGTCCCTGTTCGACAGCCGTCGTGGTGTCTGCGGGATACCCAGGACGACCAGCAGGTTGCTTGATCAGGTAGAGCCCGAGCATATCGCAAAGCTCTTTCGTCTGGACGTCGCCGAACTGCGCATGGATCGCCAGTTCGCGAGCGAGCCCAAGGTGGTCGACGCTGCCCGTGACGGCGTAGTGGTGCAGGGTGCCGGGCACCGGGATGCGGTTGGCAAGCTCGCGGGCGATGACCCGGGCGCCCCAGTCGGGGATCTTCTCGCCGACTCCGCCGGCCTCTGTCACCGCGTCGAAGATGACGTCGGCCAAGGCCTCCGGTTGTTGGACGCTTCCGGTGAGGTCGATTTCGCCGGACTCCAGCTTCTCCCGGGCGGGGATGCGTCGGTTCCGGTCATATGGGTTCTGCGGTTGTTGTTCCAAGTAGTACCTCCTTTCGATTCTTGGTGGTGTGCAGGCGGTGCCGTGCGCCGCCTCAACGGGCGAAGACATGAACGGTCCCGTCGGGATCAGTCAGGACGTGCCAGCTGGCGCTAGCGTCCTGGGCGACCGCCTCGTAGTCGAAGACGACATACGGGCGTATCAGCGTGTCGGTGATCCGCCGATCGAGCTCCTGGTGCCAGCCGAGGTTCTCCACGAGGGCCCACGCCCAGGCTTCCTGCGACTGGTAGCTGCCGGTGTAGGAGTCGCGGAACTCGGTGATTCGCGTGCGGTCGTTGCCGACAAACCGGGCCCACGCTGCGAAGGCGCGACCGTGCTCGATAAGGCCGCGAGCAAGGTCCATGATGACCGCGCTGTCGGTAACGGTCGACAGGTCGATGCCGTCGAAGTCCTCCGCGGACCGGATCGTCCACAGCTTGGCGCCGGGTACCGGCGAGCTCGCCAGCATCGCCTCGATGTCCGCGTCGATCTCGCTTGCCGACTGGTCGGCGTCTATCCACAGGCCGTGCTCGATGCCGCGCTCTGTGCTGGCCAGGTCGGCGACGTAGATCCTGGGATGGCGGGCTTGCTGTCGCTCGGAGTCGAAGGTGCGTGGGTGCTCGTCGAACTCGTCGTCGGATTCAGGTTGATGTGGTTGTCTTTCCATTAGGTAGTACCTCCTTTCAAGATGAGTTGTTGGTTCTGGTGGTCGGGCTTCGCCGCCGCTGGCGGATCAGAACCCCACTGGCGATCAGTTGCCGGAACCCCGACGTCGTCACGACCTGGAAGAGTCCGGGCTGAATGGCCTTGTCGCCTGCCAGTGCGGCCTGAAGTGCTCGTTGCCGGGTGACATCCGGCACGACCCAGACCACGGCAGGGAAGAGGCCGTGGCGTACCTGGTGCGCGCCTGTCGCCGCGTAGCGCTGGTAGAGCTTCGCCTTGCGGAGGACGACGGTGGGATGTTCGGTGGCGAGGTCCGCTTCGACGTACCAGTGGTCCTCGTAGTCGCCGCTCACCGTGATGGCGAACAGGTCGGGCTTGAGCCACTCGAGCGTGCCGTGCGGGCCGGCAAAGGAGCGCCAGCAGGACGGTTCAGTCTCGATCCTGACCACCTCGATCACGCCAGCCTCGCCGAGCTCGTGCAGCGTGACGGCAAGTTCGGCGGTGGCAAGGGTGTGCGCCGCGAAGGTGGCTCCCGGCTCGACGAGCCGGCGGCGGTACTTCTTGCCTTCCATGGTGCGGATCAGGCGCTCGCCGGTCGCACCGAGCTGCCAGGTAATGCCGGACGACCCGGCGCGGACGCCACCGATGCGCCGCCCCAGGCGGACGACAAGGTTCTTCTCTTCCAGGCGGGTCAGGACCCGCATGACGGCGCCGGACGCAGCACCGAGGGTGGCGTGCCCGCGGGCGAAGTGCAGTCGCCGGATCTGGGCGGTCGAGAGCAGTCGATGGGTGCTGATCGACTGCAGGATCGAGATGTCCCGTTCCGACAGTTGGAGCAGCAAGCTGGTGACGTCGGTCGGGCTCATGCGCCGTCTCCTCGGTCCGCCCGGTGACCCCCAGATTGGGGGTCAGTCCCATCCCGAGAGGGGAGATGTAGGGGGTATGACCTGCGGGGATGCAGAAGGAGGGACGACACGAAGGTACGGGCGAACATATGGGTGGAGACACTGCTCTTGATGTCAATCCGTCGGTTCATGACGTCCTCCGCTTCCGGCCGATCCGTTCGATCGGTTGAGGTGCTGGTTCGGGGGCAGGCGTGACCACGAGCGCGCCGTCTGGCTCAGAGGTGCTCGGTGGAGCTGTGTCCTCGACAGGGGCGTAGTTGGCCTGCGAAGCCGCGCGGACGATGGCCGGGTCGATCGTGGGCGGCGTCGGTGGCAGCGTCTTGATCAGGGCCCAGCCCGAGGGGTGACCATTCGCGACGAGGTTGGCGTAGGCATGGAACTGGGGCAGAGACTGGAAGTCCTCGGGCGTGAGGTCGCGGGTGAGCTTGGCGGTGTCCCGAGCGTCCTCGTACTCGGTGGCGAACTGGATCTTGGAACGAGCGTTCATGTCGACGGCCCGAGCGAGGGCCGGTGGGAACTGGGAGCGGAACTGGGCGGCCAGGAACCAGCCGACACCGAGTGAGCGCGACACGGCGAGCGCATCAGCCATCGAGACGGGGAGATTCAGGAAGCGCGGTGCCTCGTCGATGTAGATCGTCGCCGGGTTCTTCGCCGCACCAGGGTCGCCAGCGCGCTCCTGCGTGGCCTGCCAGATGTCCGCCACGATCAGACTGCCGAGCAGGCTGGCGGTGCCAGGCCCGATGAGACCCTCGTTGAGCGGCACCAAGACGATCTTGTTCTCGCGGAACAGGTCGCGGAGCCGGAAGCGGCCACGGCGTTGGTCGAGCATCCGGATCAGCGCTGGGCGGAGCAGGAACTGGCGCAGCTTGTTCAGCGGCGGAGCGATCGCGGCTGCCTGCGCTTGAGGTGACTGCCCCTCGTACCACGCCCAGAAGCCGGCCAATGCCACGTCGCTTTGGATGCGGCCGACCTGCTGGCGACGGAACGCCGAGTCAGTGAGCAGCCGAGTCAGGTCAACCAGTGTGGCGGGTTCTTTCGGCGTACTGGCTCTGGCCAGCGTGCGTAGGCACGCAGAGAAGATGTCCTGGGTGCGTGGGCCCCAGCCGTCGCTGAAGACGGCGGCGAAGACCGCCAGGATGCCGTCGACCACGACGTCGGGATCGCGCTGCCCGACGTCGAGCGGGTTGAAGCCGATGGGTGCGAGGTCGCCGGCGTTGAGCTCGACGACGTCGTCGATGCGGTTCTTCGGGATGCGCGCCAAGAGGTCGTCGATCAACTGGCGCTTCGGGTCGAGAACGGCGACGGCGCGGCCCGCCTCGATGTCCGCTTGGATCAAATGCTGAATCGCGGTGGTCTTGCCGGAGCCGCTCGGGCCATAGGCAATCCCGTGGTAGGTCTGATCCTCTGCGGAGATCCCGATCTGACGGTCGTCGCCGGGCGCAGCGCTGATCGCGAAGACCCGCGGGCCGGTATGCACGCCCTGGGCGGCACGCAGTGGTTTGGGATGCAGCGATGGCAGCCCAGGCAGCTCGCCCTCACCGAGCGGCCACGCGAGCAGCCCGAGCAGTTCGGGTACTGCCAGGTGCAACGGCCAGCGCCAGGGCAGCCGCGCGTCGTTGAGTGCTGTCGCTTTCTCCGGCACCAGCGTTACCTGGACGCCGGGGCTGCGTGCGGTGGAGATCGCGCTGAGCATCCCCGTAATGAAGCGCCGTCGCCGATCGGTGTCGCTGCTGGCGGCGCCGAGCCGGATGGTGGCTCGAAAGCCACTTCGGGAGAGCCGGTCCATAAGGCGGTGGCGCGTATCGGAACTAACGGGTCGACCACCGGTAACGAGTGCTCCGAGCAGAGTGCCATTGGGATCGGATGCGTCCTTCGGCACTGATCGCGGGGTGTGCCGCGGGCCGAGGACGACCTGGAGTACCAGCGACTCACCGGCATGGAGGCGGACGGCAAGCGCCGAGAGCAGTGCTAACGCCGTCGCCTCGGCGGTATCCGCGCGAAGCGGCAGGCTCGCGGACTGCAGCCGAAGCTGCCTGGCCACGTCGACAGCTGGGCGCGGGTCGGTGCCGTTCGGAGCGCCGGTGAGGACCGTGCCGGGCAACAGGTCGCCGAGCAGGCGCCGAAGCGGGTGTATGTCGCTGGCACGGCAGCCGAGCAGATGCTGGGTGCCGGCTTCGCTGGCTCGTGCCTCGAAGATGACCCGCGGTTCGTCTCGGTCGGACGCGAGACGTTCGAGGAACCGGAGAACTGCGGAGGACTCGAGCGGACGTGGCAGGTGGAGCTGGGAGAAGACGAGGTGACCAGCGTCAGGCGCCATGGCGACCGCCCTTCTTCGCGGATGGGGGTGAGTCGCTGGTGGGCTGGGCTTCGGCGGCTTGCGCCTGAGCTTCGCGCTCAGCCTCGGCCAGTGCGAGGCCGATAATGGCTTTGGAGAGCTTGCGCATATCCGGTGTATCCCGGCGAACGCTACGGACCCTTAAGCGGCGTTCACGACGCTCCTTTCCGTTCTTACTGGTCTTCTTTGGTGCTGGGCTCATAGATCACCTCACTTTCTCCGTATCGCGCTTGTGCTGCATGGATTCAACACTTGGCAACGGCTTAACTTATTACCTACTTTAGACAAAACGTCAAGATTGTTTGTTTATTTGACAACGCGTGCGCCTGACATGTGTCGGTACGCTGCGGTTACCAGCGAGACCGCCGCCACCGGATGAAGGTGACCACGCACCAGCCGATAAAGGCCACTGCGAGGCCGCCGGCCAGCCAGGGCACGACGGGCTGCAGAAACGCGACCGCCAGGTTGAGCGCGATGGATGCGCCGAGCATCACGAGGCTGGCGTGCAGCAGCCAGGCGAGCGGGTTCTTCGGGCCGCCCTTGTCGTTCACCGAGCACCTCCGTCGGACCGGCGATCGCTGGGAACTGGGTAGCCGCGAATGGTGATGTCCGAGTGGATCTGGTTGCCCCAGACCGACCAGTTGGCGTTGGACGATGGCCGGCGGCGGGCGAACAGTTCCAGGTAGGGACCGGGCGAGACCCGCTCGATGAGGGCGTACTGCTCTTCCGGCTTGTGGGAGTGATCCTGGACCGGAGCGGTGAACCAGGTGGGCTGCGAGCGGAACTGGACCGGGGCCTTGCCCCGGGTACAGAACAGGAGATGCTCAGTCGTGTTACGGAGGTAGGAGCCAAGCCCGATCCGGAACTTCACCCAGGTGAGCGGCGAGCGCACCGTGAAGCCCCAGCTCGCGGCGACGTCGTAGCCGTCGCGCAGCGTGGCGTTCGTGACCCACAGCCAGAGGTGCGCGTTGTTCTCGGCGAGATCCCCGACGGGCATCGCCTTGATGCGCTCCAGCGTCATGAGCTGGTAGTGACGCCCGGCGCCGTAGCCTCCTTTTTGGAGGACATCCCACGGCGGGTCAGCCAGGATGGTTCGGAACTGCTTCGGCATGGCGGGTAAGATCTCGTTCGTTGTTGTCACGCATGACTCTCCTTTCTCTTCCTGGACCAGCGCCGGGGTGAGGTGCCAGCCAGGTATGTGGCTATTTATGGACGACGAGTGGTAGGGAGGGAAACCATCGGTTCGGTCGAAGTTTCGGGCGAATGTTCGACCGAATCGACGGTGTCCTTCTGGGATGGAACGTCTTAGGTGAAAGCATTGATCGCTCCGATGCGATCGTTGTGGAATTGACTACGGATCTTCTGCGAAGGCCGCTGCGCTACTGTCTGGTCGATGGGTGACCAGGCTGCTGAACAGAGCCTCTGCCACGGCACCGGGGCGGCTGTCGCAAGTAACCGGCGTGACAGTGATCCCGCCGGCGAGGACGCCGTCCGGCACCTGGCTCCCCATGACGACGGCGTGGACGTCGCCGGGGAAGGTCACCAGGTCGGACAACACCTGGGCCGGGTCGGTGTCCAGGAGCAGGAAGTCCGACAAGACGACCAGCGTGGTCGCGTGCCCCGGATATCCCTCGGTGAGCTGGGTTGCCTGGCGGAGGCTCGACTCAAGGGAACTTGAGCCGACCGCGTCGGTGGGGAAACGCAGCCCACGGCGCAGAGCGGTCATGCCCCGGCGTGTCAGCGGCACCGGTGCGACGTCGCCCCTGCACGGTGAGTCGAAGTGCAGCACGGCTCCGAGCTCGCGCGGCGAACCACGTCCCGCTACGACCTGAAAGGCGTGCTCGGCTTCGGCGTACCGCTTTGACAACGGATCGTTGCCGCCGCGGCCGGTGACGGAGCCGGAGTCGTCGAAGACCGCGATAAGGAGCGTCGGAATGGGAGACGGATCCCCGGGATCTCCGAGCTGGTAGAACACCTCGTCGGATTCGAGCGCCGCAGCTGGTGCATTAGCGGAGCCGGTCAGCCCGAGCAGATGGCTGGCCTGCAGGCCGCCGGGGGACAAACGGGACGGCCGAATCACGCAGCACCTCCTCGCCGAGGCCGCCGCCCGATCACTCCACCCTGTTCACCAGCTGAAAAGCCGTGTCCGAGAACGGCGGGATTTCGGACGTGGATGTGCCAGGCGAGTGACTCCATGTGCTCGGCGGCAGCTTGGCCGCGGAGGTCATGCTCATCGTGAACCGAGCGCGCGTTGGTGAGGGAAGTCGCTCGTTGACGCAGCGGAGCGGAGCCGGCGAGCTTGAGGTGCCGAGCTTCGGCACGCTGGGCGCGCTTGCTGAGCGTGTCCAACAGGTCGGCGACGTCGTCGGCGGCCGAATAGCTGAGCAAGCCAGATGCGAGGGCAGTTGCTGCCGCGAGCAGCCCGAAGGTCAGCCCTGTAGCGCTCCCCTCGATGGAGGCCCGCAGGCTGCCGACGCCGATGGCTATGAGCCCGACGACGGTCAGCGAGACAAGCCCGACCAGCTTGACGATGTTCATCCCGCCGCCGGGCCCGGCGAATAGCTGCTGGTAGCGCTGCTCGTCTGCGTTCAGCTGTTCCGGCTCGCGCTGCCTCGCCCGAGCGAGCCGGATGATGCGTAGCTCCGTGCCGATAAGGCCGGAACAGACGCCCGCCATGCCGGAGGCGAGCGCGAGCAGTAAAGCGATGTAGACGAGATCACCGTTCGTCACCGCGGCCGTCCAGACACCGCCAGTGTCCCCGAGCCACAGAACCGGCAGCCCTACCCAGTACCGCAGCTTGGCGCCGGACGAGCGCTTGACGTGCTGACTGAGGGTGCGAGCCGCATGCTGATGATCCGCGTGGGCGTCTCGGACCTGGCCTTCGCTTTCGCGGAGGAGGAACTCAGTTGCTTCGGCAGCGGACGCTTGACCTGCAGCTTCCGCCTGGTGCGGCCGAGCGGCAGCTTCACCCTCGGCCGCCCAGAGCGACTCCTGTTCGCCGGCGAGCGCCTGGTACTGGTGCTGCACGTACGTCGTGCCGACGTTGTTCGGACGCGGGCAGGCGGCAGCGCCGTCGAGGCGAGGCAGCGTGACCGCGTCGGCTTCCCGCCGCCACGCTGTCGTCTGATCTGCTCGGCTACCCGCCGTGCGGAGGCGGTTCATCGGCCGCTCACCGCATAGTCGGTCACCGCCGCACAGCTGGCAGCCGCGGTCTTCTTGCAGAGCGCGTCGTAGAACGCCACCAGCCCGTCGACGACGTCAGAGCTGGGAGGATCGCTCGCGACGCGCCCGAGTCCGGCGACCACGATGGACGAGCCGGGCAGCTGCGGCACCGCGACGCGCCCGGCCAGGTCAGCGGCTTGCTGCTTGGTGATGGCGCCCTCGTCCAGCGCGATGCCGACGTTCTGGAAGCCGTCGGTCAGCAGGTAGAGGTGCAGCTTGAACGGCGCGCCGACCTGGGCGAGCCATTCACTGGCCAGCCGGTACTCCGCGCTGATGTCCGTGCCGCCGCTCGGCAGCGACTTCAGGGCCGAACTGTACTTCGCGCGGATGGTCGTCATGACGTCCGTGACCAGCGGCGGGAGCTTCTTCAGACGGGCGTTGTCGGTGGCGCCGTCCAGGTGGAGCGACTTGTCGATGAGGATGGTGGTCGCCGCGCTGGTCGACGCGAAGACGCTCACGCGCAGCCGGCCGCCGCAGATCGCCGTGGTGTGCACGATCGACTCGATGGCCTTGAAGCGCTCCTCCGCGATGGCGTCCGAGCTGCTCGAGCCGCTGCCATCCAGCTGCACGTCGGTAGCCGGCGGGGCCGCGGCGTCGCAGGTCGAGAGGATCTGCTGGTCAGCAGCCAGTTGGCCGGCCGAATTCGATGCAGGACTGCAAGCGGACATGGCTGCGACAGCTGCACCCAGCGCGATGGCTGCGATAGACCGCTTCACGGCCGAGCGCGTGAGGTTCTTGTTGGTAAAGTAGGACACAGTGGTTCCCTTCTCTCGGAATTTCCTGACGTGACTTTCTTGTTGGCGTATCGACCAAGGCAAATGGAGCGCCTTGCTGGTGTGGTCCACCGACATTTAGTTGTCCTTCTTCTCGGGCTTAGCGCGGCGCCGGTGCTTCACGCGGGCACTGCGCTTCTCTTTCTGCTCGTTACGGATGGAAAGAGGAATGAAGTCAGGGCTCGGCTGACGCAGCTCTTGCGCGAGTGAGCGCAGTTCGGCTTCTTGACGCGCGATCTGGGCGCGTGTGCTTTTGCGAACGAGCTTGGTGTAGCGGTTCCGGGGCATGGGGTGACTCCTTGGCTGGTGGCGGGCTGTGAATCCGCGGGGGCTGATTGCTTCTCGCGGGCGCCGATCTGCGGCGTGCAACCACTTGAGCACGAGTCAGATGGAGGACAAAGATCTTCCCCTGATCTGCCCGGGGAGACCCCGGGGAAGGAAAGAAGCCGCAGCTCAGGGAGTCGGGGAGGTGTCGGGGAGCCGCCCGGGAAGCGGCGACAAGACAGGAAAAGCCCGCTCCTTGGAGAAGCGGGCGGGGGTCGGCCTGGCGGGTTGTTCAGTGGTCGTCAGCGGGAAGACGGGCGTCCGATGGGCTGAGCGGTCGGTTGCCGTGCAGCTCCCGGAACGTCGCCTTGGCGAAGAAGTACGGATCGAGGATGTCGTGTCCAGAGAGTCCGCCGTCGGAGATCGTCGTCACCCGACGCTCGATGGTCGCCATCTCCTCGGTCTTGGGGTCATCGCTGACGTAGTAGACGTAGTCGAGGAGATCAGGTGTTCGGTGCCACTCTTCGATGATGGCGATGATCGCCAGCGTGTACCTCTGGAAATCTCCTTGACACACGCGGACGCCGTAACCTGCCATCACCCATGAACAGATGTAGTCTGCCAGGGATCGATGGATCAAAGGCGACAGTTCTTCGGGCGATGTCTGGGTTGCAAACTCCCGAAAGGAGTTGATGGCGGTTTCATCGAGGAAACCCATAGGAATGCGCACGTTAGCCTCCAGATAGTTGAAGGCCGACCCGTTAAATATATTAACACATTTATTCGGTATTTGCAATAGCAAATACCGATGACGCAAGTGTGCCGCCGCCCTTGCTGTCGCTGGGCGCGTCACAGTGCGCGACGAAGTAACCTGGAAGCCTTCGACCCTGGGCGGATGGAGCAGCGCTACCGTGCGTGACGAAGACGTGACAGCAGAGCGGACGCCGGAAGAAGACCTGGCCTACCTCGCCCGCGTGGGGGTTTCCCGCATTGCGCTTGGGTCGTGTCAGAGCCTGGCCTTGGTGGTGCAAGACGAACTGAAACTCGGATCCCTTGCGGTTGGTCGTCGGGTCAACCTTCTTGGGACGGTCTTGAACGCGGTGCTTCACGACAGCCGGGAAGCGGCCCTCGCTGGGCTCGGTACGACAACGCATCACAGGGCGCGCCAGGTCGACGCGTTCCAGGTTGCCGCCGCAGGCGAGCTGCTGCGGATTACGGACGAAGAGGCGTTCTCGAAGATCTTGGCCGTCAGGCTTGTGCAGCACGAAACAACCTGGCCCAAGATGATGAAGAACGTCGGCAAGTCGGGGCCGGCGGCCGAGTGGCAGCTCCGCGCAGCTCAATGGCTGGGTTGGAAGAACATCGGAGGTATGAGCAAGAAGCGGGTCGAGCTGCTTGCGGCTCTGCTCGTTGCGCTCAGGGTGTACTTGGCCGACGAAGAAGTCGCCAGTGCTCTCCGGACCCAGTTCGCCGACGGTGTCGAACCCTCCGTGAAGGAGTCGGATGACGAGGCTCCGCCGCGTGTAGCGATGGATGAAAGTGCAGCTGCCGTCTCTTTGCAAGCCGGATCACCAGATGTAAGCGACTCGACGCAGCCACGCCGCGATGGACCTCGCGCCCTCAGTCGAGTCGGACAGCGCTGGTACGCGCTAGCTGGCGTGGTCCTGCTTATCGCCGCCGTGGTATCGGTGATCTATTTAGCGAGTGACGGTAGCGCCTCTTCTGGGGCGAACGGGGCGTCCTCAAGCGCACCGGCTCCGTCCACTGTGACGGAACGGCCTACGCTGCCCACGGGGCCGATCAAGTTTGATAATCGTGGTGGGTGGGGGCCAGAACGACAGCTCTTCACCAGCACCAGTCCGGCCGCATACGCGGTGTTCAATAGCATCACTGACAACCCCAACTATGGTGACGAGCGCAATGTCGTCACCTGTAAAGACAAGAGTCGTTCTGATCCGCTAGGCAATCAGCTCATCGCGGAAGACGGACATGTGTACCACTGTCAGGTTGGGGTATTCAACGATGTCGCGGATTCGCTCGATGACGGAGAGCAAAGAACTGCCCCGGCGCGTATGTTTAATGCTCGCCTAATCGTGGACCTCCCTCTGGGGCCAATATACAACCCTGGCGTATCGGCCACCCTTTCGGCAAATAACGCCCAGTCGGTTTGGTCGAGCTGTAATTTTATTTCACCGCAACCGATGAAACTGACGTATCAACGCGGCTCGACGCGTCTGATAACTCTCGGCTTGCCGGTGGGTGGTCTTCAAGTCCAGGAGAAGTTTCAAGGCGAGGCTATGAGTAGTGGCCTATTGGTTAAGCCGGGGATTCTGCTTGGCTATGATAAACAAGACGGCATAATCCGCCACAGTGGCCAATACTCCGCGTTTGTAACCTTTGAAATAAAAATTGAATTGGAGTCAGGTTCATAGTGCCATCGACTATGAATGTTAAGTGGCGGGAGTCGTCCAAGGTTCGGATATGGGCCGAAAGCTTCGATGACTCCCGCCGTCTGACGCTCTTGACGAGACGTCAGGGTTACTCGCCCGCGGACTTGCCTCGGCGCGTCCCGGTCTGGGGGCTGCTGGGTGCAGCCTTCTCCTCGGACTTCTGGTCGGCGCTCCCGCCGAAGATGGCAGCGATGGCTGCGCGCTCGGTCTGGGCCTTGCGCTCGATCTCGGCCCGCACCGCCTCGGCCTTCTTGAGGATGACCGGGTCGGCCTTGGTCTTCTCGATCCAGTGCTCCAGAGCCAAGCGGATCTCCTCGGTCGCGCTGCGGCCCGTGAGCTGGGCAACGATGTCCAGCTGAGCTCGCAGGTCTTCGGTGATGCGGACGGCCAGCGTGCGGAGCTGGCCGGCGCCCGCGGGCGTACTGGTTGGCTCGCTCATGGCGAGTTGCCTCCTCGGTGGTGGTGCAGCTGACGACCGGACTGGTCATCGAGGAGCTGCAGGACACCGACGAGGCTTTTGTGTCGCCAATCGCGACGTGCGCCGCGTTGGCTGCTCTATCTATCACTCAGTTCGCGAACAAGTTCAACCGTAGGTTCGCCCACGATGTAAATACCACTACAAATCGTCAGCCTTCCTCTCGTTGTATTTTGCACTATATGCACGAGTATCTAATTATGTCATAAATAACATGGCTCTTCAGCAAAGAGGCAACGAGGGTGGTTCGCCGCAATCCGGCCGAGCCGCCCTTTTGTCTTCGTACGTTCACATTTCAGAAACCAGAAAGTGGTGTAAGCCATCATGCGTAAAACGCGTATGCCGGTCATGCTCGCACTCGCGGGTCTGATCGCATCAGCGGTTACGTTCGTCTCTACGGGGACAGCGGCGGCCGCCGAGTCCATCCCGCAACTCCAGTGGCCAACGATCAAGAGCAGCCGGTACGTCTGGGATACCGTCACCAGCCCGTCTGGGGTGACGAATGGTTGCGACTACTCGAACAACGTGTACAGCAACCTGAAGTCCCTCAACAGCTCCGGCCAGGTCGTCCGCGAACTGGATCCGAACCAGCTGGTCGACGGCGTCCCGAACTGTATCTACCATCCGGCTGTTGCCGGAAACGGTGACCTTTACGGGAGACCGTACGGCAAGAACGCCGGTGGAAGCTACGTGTACGCCAGCTTGCTGGCCTACACCGGCAACACCTTGAAGTGGAAGTATGACGTCGGTTGTACTTCGCAAGGTGGCGCACCGGTCGTCGGCGCAGACGGCAATGTCTACGCGATCAGCAACACGAACGGTACCCGGTTGATCGGCCTGACCCCCGAAGTGGAGCCGGGTACGACACAGCCAAAGAAGGTATTCGACGTCGCGCTTACCGGGTCTGGCCTCTGCAGCGCCGAACTCTACGCAGTCAAGGACGGGATCGCCTACATCAACAACGGGCAGGCCTACCTCTACGCGTACAGTGGCAAGAAGCTCGGGACATCGCCGAGTGGGGCGTACCTCACTCGTGCGAAGCAGATCGGTGCCGACGGCCGCCTGTTCTATCCGGTCTTCACCGGATCGGGCAGCACGGCCAGCATCAAGATCGTCGCGTACAACCTGTTCCGCGACGTGGCCGACTGGACAGCGCCGGAGTCGCTGTTCGGCTACAACCCGCAGTACAGCAGCACCTATCCCACGCCAGACGGCGGAGTGGTCGTCCAGATCACGCGGCTGAAGGTCGTTGGTGGGGCGCCGACCACCGAACGGGTGCGTACAGTCGTCAAATTGAACGCCCTCGGACAGAAGTCCTGGGAAAAGGAATTTCCCAACCAGGACACGAGCGGAAACCCGTGGAACAACACCTACGTCTCCGTGGATGTCAGCGGAAAGATCGCGGTATTGCGCGAAGGGAGCTTGCAGACAAACGACCCGTCCAACAGCACCATGCCCGCTATATCCATCGGGGTCTTCGATGGCGCTGGGAACGTCGTGTATGACCAAATCATGCGCGGTAACCTCGACAAGCAGGCCGGCGGTGTCAACGGCTACAACGTGGGAGGACAAGGAACGAATGGTCCAACTACCGGACCAAACACCCTCTACTTCCTCGCCGTATGCAAGGGAACCTGCGGCGAGTATCTGGAAACCAAGCTCTACGCGGTCAAGATTCCCGGCCTTGGCCTGGACTACCCGCGCGGACCGGTCATCACTAGGACGCCGCGTCCAGCGTCGGCCTTTGTTGCCCTTGGTGACTCGTTCTCATCGGGAGAGGGTGTGCCGCCCTTCGAGGCTGTTACTGACCTCCCGGGCGTGAACACGTGCCATCGCAGCACCGCCGCCTATGCGCGTCTGATCTCCGGTACAAGTCCCAAGATTCCGTCGTTGGGAAGCGACGGATTCCGGGCGTGTTCAGGTGCCGTGACCAGTAACATCACGGACACGGTGCAGTGGAACGAAGGTACACAGCTCGACCTGTGGCCGGACACTACGACGCAGCTCGTTACCCTGACGGTCGGCGGCAATGACATCGGGTTCCGAGACTTCGCGAAGGCGTGCGTCTTCAACACCTGTCAAGCTGGAAGTCCCGTATACAACACCACACTGGGCCAGATCAATAACACTCTGCCGAATGGGCTAGCGACGACCTATCAGAAGGTTCTCGCGGAGTTTCCGAACGCCAAGATCTACGTGCTCGGCTATCCGCAGGTGGTCGCGAACAAGTCGGTAAACGACCCGTTCGACATCAGGTGCCCGTACATGTACAACAGCACCGGCGACACCGGTGCTGCACACTACCCATGGGAGGATGCTTGGGCGGCTCGGGACATCGTGACCAAGTTGAACGGTAAGATCAGTACCGCCGTCACGAACGCCAGCAACGCACGCCTGACGTACGTTCCGATGGATGCCGCTGGCTCACAGTTCTTCGGCCACGAGGTGTGTGGAACGGATAGCACTTCTTGGTTCCAGAACATCAACCAGGCGACCGGTGACCCGGCGTACGTATTCCACCCCAACGGCCTCGGCCAGCAGGGGTACGCCACCATCGCCGGTGCAGCAATCAACGCCGGGTAATTCTCATATGAATTGAAGAGCCAATGCCCTCAGTTCCCATGCCACCCACAAGGAGGCGAGGAACTGGGGGTATCTTCATTTTGATATTGTAAGCAAGCTGTAAATCATTATAATGGTAGGCAGTATGACAAACGATCCAAGAAGTGCATCCAAAAAGAACTCAGCGACAAGTAAGCGGGTTGCAACGAAGAACAAAATCCAATACGGGAACGGTGATATCCTTGCCGTTTCCGCTGTTCTCCTGATCATAATTGGTCTCTACTTTTTCGCCCGGAGCACTAGCTCGCTGGCTCAAATATTCACCGGACCGCTTAACGTCTTCTTCTTGCCAAGTATTCCCGCTCTGCTGATCGCCCTCTTCGGTGGACTGTATCTCTACAGGGTTATTAGGAGGGATCCGCTCGGTAGGATCCCCTTGGTGGTTGCTTCAATCTTTTCCGTCGCCCTGATTATTGTCGGCTTAGTGTTCCTAACTGTTCTTCTTGGAGCAGGAACAACTTGCCCAATCTCTTCCAACCCCCATCAAGATTGTGGGCAACTAAACGCGTTCATGCTCTATGTTTATGTAAATAACCCAATAGTCTATGGTCTCGCCATGATCCTTGCAGTGGTCGGGAGTGTGTCGTTGCTTGGCCGCGGAAGAAAAAATTAGCAGATTCTTCTTACTGTGTAGCCGTCCGACAAGTAAATCCTCGCCCTGACGCCTCTTGATGGTCATCAGGACGAGGGTTTCGCCTGAGGCGACGGTCAATGCAAGCCGCTACCTTTAGGAGCAGCATCCCGCTTCTCTCCTTCGGTGGGCCGAGTCTCTTCCGGAACCCGATTGCGAGTTGATCGACGCGGAGAAGTGCTTCCAGTCGAGGCTTTCCGCTGGTCCGGCGGGCTTGGGGCTCGACAGCGGAAGAAGTTGCGTAGCAAACGAGTCGTAGATGCGTTCCTCCATGAGGCGTTCGCAGAACGCTGCAAAAGCAGTTTTGATACGAGCTTCCGTGCCAAACCTCCTCGATCGGAAACGCGCCCTTCTTGAGACACGGGACGCCTGCGTTCAGAACGCTGGCCGTGCACCCGCACGCAGCACTCTCCACTGCACCTGCACGGGCGTCTGCATCCCCTGATTACCCATCCGTGCAGCCTCACTGGGCCGGTGGTGGACCTTCACTCGAAAGAGTTGTGGGTGTCAGGTATCTGTCCGACTTTTTCCAAATATCAGTAGTGGAACCACTCGAAAGTGGGATGAAAACTGCGACAAAAAGGTGTTTGACCAGTGCATAGTCACGCTGAATGACGTCTATCAACCGTTCACCGACGATCAAAGACCGGTCGTCGCAATCAGCCCCAAAACGACTCTCCTACTTTGCAGTAGCTCGTCGGGCTTCGCCAAGATGGCGTCAGCGTCTGACAAGGCTCCGACCCCGTCAGACGTGGACGCGGCCCCCAGCTGGAACTGGGAGCCGCGTGGGTGTTCGCACCGCCCGTCCCACACGCAAATATTGAGAGAGGCAACGAACATGGCGACGTTACCGCCGCTAGGTGGCGACATGCCAGACCGACGTTCCCCCGATCGGATCACACTTGACAACGATCCGAACTACGTCGGCCTTGAGGAATTATTCGAGGCGGCCGTCGAGCCGGCCATCGTGACGAGCTCGCCGGGCACGGTGCTCGAGCCGCCCTGCCGGAGGTTGCAGCGTGACCACGTCTCGCCGCATCCGGTGTGGGAGCTGCTGCGGCAGATCCTGTTCGGCGACCCGGCGCACATCTGGCGTTCGGCGCTTCTTCTGGTGGTGCTCGGCGCCGTGGTCTGCGGCATCTTGCTCGCAGGCTCGGTCGCGCTGACCGCGGCCGGCGCCGCGCTGGTGGGCTTGGTCGGACTGCTGCGGCTCAGCCGCTGGCAGGCCAACCGGGTGCGTCTCGGCTGATAGCTGCGGCGCAAGAGGAAGGTGGGCCGAGCCCGGGGCTGAAAAAGGCAGCCCCGGGCTCGGCCCGGCTCGGGTTCCCCCCGCACCAGCGATTCAACCGCTGGTATCCCCGCGCTGAGCACCGCCGTCAGCGTCGCGGCGGTGCTCAGACGGGTACGGCTGTCATTTCGCTGCGTGAAACCGCCAGTTAATCAGCCTGGCCGGTTTCGGCGTAGGCCTTCAGGACCGTCTTGACGGCATCTGTCACCGGCAGCTCCCCGTCGAGTCGAGCCCACTGGTAGACGTCGTGCTCCTGGAGCACGACCGGCTTCGCCCTGGCGACGTCGACGGCGAAGTTGAACTGGCGGCTCGGCTTGCCGCTACCGGAGGTGTAGTCGAAGCTTCCGAGGTAATGCTGGATCGTCGAGACGTCCAGCCCGGTTTCTTCCTTGACTTCGCGAATGAGCGCCGCGTAGAGCGCTTCACCCGGTTCGACCTTGCCGCTGGGCAGTTCCCAGAGCCCGCCCATGAAGTCGTCGGCGGGGCGACGGAGCAGCAGGATCTCGCCCTGAGACTGCATGACGGCGCCAACGACGAATTGCTGGATGCCCGCGGCCGTGGCTTCCGAGGCGAGCTTCGTCAAGAGTGTTGAGTCGACCAATACTCTATCCCCTAAGTTCGTGGTGGAGGTCGACAACCTTACGGAAGCCGGCGGTGTACTGATGGGCGAGTGAGATGTCCCGGCCTCGGTGCCAGACCGGCAGCGTCCGGGCGTACAGGCGCTCGGCGACTGGGAACTGACCCCGTTCGTAGCGGATCTGCCCGACGTACGGATGGTGCGGAAATAGCGGCCGCGGATCCTGGAATAGCGGCAGCAGGTTGAGCGGACAGGTCGCGCTGGGGCGGTCGACCCGGACCAGGCCTCCGGCGTGGTCCGGGTCGCGACGCGCTCACCGATAGATCGCCCGTCTCATCGCAGTCAGCCTGTACGGGGATGGCGTCCAGGTGCAGCGACAGCTTCACCGTGGCGAGGAAGGTGTAGGTGGGCACCGGGCTTCGTCGCCGATGCCGCACTACAAGGGCAGAGACCACTGCTTGTCGATGGCCGGGAGGGTCACGGACTGGCCGCCGCCCGGCGAAACCGTGATCGTGAAGTCCACGGGCTGAGGCTGATCGAGCCGAGTCCAGAGCTCGTACGCGGCCTCCAGTTCGTCCCACAGGCGTCGGTCTCCGCCCTGTGTAACCTCGCGGTCGGCGTCGCCGGCCTCTAGTTCGACGCGTGCCCATGACTCGCTACGCGGGTCCGTGAGGCAGAAGTACATTGGGCCGCCCTTGATCCTGATCCGGCCGGCGCGCGCTCCAGGTATCGACAACTGCGCAAGGAAGGCGAACTCCCACTTGCGGAGGGCGACAGGACCGAGATTGGTCCGGCGATGTGGTCCCGGAGCGCTAACGGCGCGAGATGCCAGCTCGGGCAGCTCGTGGAGGTGCTCCTCCTCGCTGCGAAGCGGCATGAAGTTCACCCGCTCCGGCAGGAAGCGACCACTCGCAGACCCGTCCTTGTTCACCGTCAGGCGGGCGAGGTTGCCGGCGAAGTCGCCGCGCAGGTCGGTCAAGATCGTGCCGCCTGGCCGCACCTGCTGCAGCCAGACCGGCGGCACCCTCCGCAAGGATGCTGTGGCGATGATCCGGTCGTACGGCGCGCGTGCCGGGTAGCCGAGGTAGCCGTCCGCGACTGTAAGCGTCGGATCCAGGCCGAGGTGATTCAGGCGTTCCCGCGCCTCGGCGACGCACCGCGGATCGATATCCACGGAGGTGACAGCCTCCGACCCGAGCCGGTGGGAGAGCAGACCGGCCGTCCACCCCGTCCCGGTACCGATCTCCAACACGGCGTCCCCGTCAGTCGCCTGGCTGGATTCGAGCATGGTCGCCACCACCGACGGCGCAGAACACGACGTCGTAGCCATCTCGCGCTCGTCGAAAACCGTCAGTAGTGCCTCGTCGTGGTAAACCGCGCGCAGCCACTCCTCCCGGTGGGCGCTGTCGGCGACGTCCAGGGCGTGACCGCCCAGGTTGTCCGGAAGGGTAAAGCGCGGGGCGAACAGGTGCCGGGGAACGTCCTCGAACGCGGTTCTCCATGAGCGCGTGGTCAGCTTCCCTGTTGCCGCCAGGCGCTCGATGAGAGCGTGGTTGAGGTCGATGGCCAGCTGGCTGAGCCTGCTGTCCTGCTCGATCACGTCGGTCACTGATCTTCTCCTGTGAGTAGGGCGGCGATGGCGTCCGCTATGGGAAGGGCCGTCGCGTCTTCTATCCAGCCCCATTGCCCGCTGGGGTTCAAGTCGACGAAGTAGTGGGTGTCGTCGGCTGTGACGACGAAGTCGGCCGCCGCGAAGCTCAGTCCGAGCTGCTCGGTCATCGTCAGGAGCGCCGACTCGACGCCTTCTGGCAGGTCCACGGGTTCGTAGCGCAGCGCCGCGTAGTCCGCGCGCCAGTCGAGCAATTCGCCGGCGGCCTCGTCGGCGACGAGGATGTTCGCGGCGAACACGCGCTTGCCGACAACGGTTGCCCGCACGTCCCGGACCTTCGGCACGCGTTCCTGGAACTGGTGGGCCGTGAGCGCGACCCGATCATCGGACATGTCCGCGATCGTGACCGGTGTCGTGTACACGAGCGACACGCGCTCTCCATCGGGGACCGAGGCGCCGGAGAGCGTCTTGTAGACGACGGAGCCGCCCAGGCGATCACTGAGATCGGCGGCGTCGCCGGGGACGTTGGTGATAGCGGTCCGCGGCACGGCCAGTCCGCACGCCGCAGCGGTGACGAGCTGGAGCGGCTTGTACTCCGCGTCCGCCGCCCGTGATGGGTGGTTCACCCACGAGCACCCCGGCAGGCTCATGAGGAGCCCACCGACCGCTCGGCGGGCTTCTCGCGCGGCGAAGCGCTGTTCGGCGTCGTTCATCGACGGCGGGAAGGTGAACGCGGTCGGCCTGCGGACATACACACTGCGGATGTCGCGCAGACCGACCGATCCGTCCGGACTGCGGATCTCGCCGTCCCAGGAGCCATCGAACCAGGCGCTCACACTCAGCGAGAGCGGGAAGTCGCCGGTGTCCGCCCGAAATACCTGCGCGTTCCGGCGCTCCAGATCTCGGACGACGAGATCTGCTGACGTATCGCTCGGTTCCGTCAACACCAGGACGGTGTCGGCGGTGGGGCGTGATTCGAGTTTCATGGCGTTGGCGAGTCCTTCGTCGGTGGCGTCAGATGTCGTTGGCGACGTCGTAGCGGGTGTCGCCCTCGTCGTTGCCGTCGGTGGACTGCTCGGTCACGCTTTCGGTGGCCATCGTGGCACCGGTTCCGGTGCGCAGGACCACGACGTTGCGGGAGGCGGGGGCGGTCCGCAACGTCAGGCCGAAGGGGGTGTTCTCCGTGTCCGAGACGGGCTCAGCCGTCGGCACGAATCCTCGGCGGACGCCGAGTCCGAAACGCTCGTCCGCGTCGGTGAGTGACATACGGGTCGTCATGCTCTGCTTCTCCTTTTCCCTATCACCACGCTGTTTTCGGCGTGGGGTCTTGGACGAGGCCGGTCGGCCAGGTCATGACCGGCTGACCCATTTCGAGGGGAACTCTGGACCCCGGAGCGGGGGCGAGAACCTGGAAGGGCGCGTCGGCCTGGCCCGGTGCGCCAATCGTGAGCACGGCGCGAAGGGTCCAGAGCGGCTCCGCCCCGTACTGCCAGGAGACCACCGACGGCCGGAAGACGTCGGTGCCGGGGAAGCTCGGCGTCCGGTACGCGGTGGCACGACGCTCGTCACGGATGATGAGGACATCGGTGCACGTCGGCCACCGAAACGTCGCGGCGTACAGGTCGGGCGCGGCCGGACGGCCGAAGAGGTAGAGCGTCCACTTGCGGCGGCGCAGCTCGACGAAGAGGTCGTCGAGGGAGAGCCCGGTCACCACTACGCCGCCTAGAAACCTTCGCGCAGCCGGTAGGCATGCCGAACGATGTCACAGGGCCAGACGACGGTGCAGCAAGCGCAGTCGCCGCTCGCCGGATCTGGCTCGTGCAGTACGAACGTCAGGGTGATCAGGCTGTAGAGCTGCACGGGCTCGGGGATCCGCTCACCGACCGTGGCCGACAGCCGGTTAAGCCGTCGTTGCCAGGCGCAGGACACTCGTGGGCCCGTGTGCAGGTCGATCGTTCGTACGGCCATGATGACCGCTCCGTCCGTTCCGTTATCGATCGTGGTGCGGCATCCGACGCCAGGGGCCTTGTACCGCAGGCAGCGAGGCTTCCCTGCGGAAGGAGACCTGCGGTCCCGGAGGCGGGGGATGGCTGCCCCGGCGCCGGATGCCGCTTTTGACCTTGGACGGCCGCTCGGCCGAATCCCAGGGAAAAGATCAGGAAAATTGGCGAAAGAGACCGGCAACCACAGGGGCTGACCTGGGGTAATGTGGCCAGGCGGCACGGATCGCATACGGAGGGGTACGTATGGTCGCCAAGCGCGACGAGCTGGCACGGGCACGGCGGGCAGCTGGCTACACGCAGGAACGGCTCGCTGAGGCTCTTGCCATCGACGTCAAGACGGTCGGCAACTGGGAATCCGGGAAGACCGAGCCATTGCCGTGCAAGCGACCCAAATTGGCCGCTGTACTGAAGGTCAGCGCAGACCGTCTCGAGGAACTACTACGCCTGGCCCCGACGTACGCGGCGGTCGAAGTTAGTAACGAACGCGACGGCGCGGCAGCGGCTGCCCGCGTGGATGAGCAGCGGCGTCCTCCGCGGGCGGTGCCCGTCGTCAGCCTGTTCCCTGCCCAACCCGCCCAACAGGACCGGCAAGCCGATCTCGCCACCATCCAGGCCATGGCGACGGCGTTCCAGGTAGCGGACCGGAAGGTCGGCGGCGGCCAGATCTATTCGGCCGTGGTCCACTACCTGCAGACCGAGATCAGCCCGCGGCTCTTCGACCCGGCCAGCGACATCCTGGGCGAGCGCTTGTTCGAGGCAGCTGCGTCCCTGACCGAGATTGCCGGTTGGATGGCCCACGACAGCGGCCGCGACCAGTACGCTCAGCGCCACTTCAGCCAGTCGTATCGGCTCGCCAAAGTCGCGGATCACCCAGCGCTTCTCGCCAATATCTGCGCCAGCATGAGCCACCTCGCCGGCCAGCTCCACCAGGCGGCGGACGCCGTCCGGATCGCTCAGGTTGGCTTGGCGCATGCCGAGCGTGGTCCCGCCCGGCAGCGGCTGTCGGCGCGACTCCACGCCATGAGCGCCCGCGGTTTCGCCATGCAAGGCGACGCTGACGCCAGCCGCCGAGCCCTCATGGACGCGGAATGCGTGCTGGAACGGCTGCATGAAGACACATCGGCGGAGTGGATCAGTCAGTTCGACGAAGCGTCGCTGGCCGGCGAGGCAGCCCTCTGCTACGACGCGCTCGGGGATCGGAAACAAGCCGAACGCCAGGCCCGCCGCGTCTTGGAGCTGCGCGTCGGCGACCGGGTGCGAAGTCGGGCGTTCGGGCAGCTGACGCTCGCAGAGGTGCTTGCTGGTGGCGGTGAGATCGACGAGGCTGCCGCCCTTGGACGTGAGATCTGCGCTGCGGCTGGTTCGCTGACCTCCAAGCGCGTGCGTACCCAGCTTGCCAAACTCCAAGTGACCCTGCGGCCGCACCGCTCAGTTCCCGCTGTGCAGCTGTTCCTGGCAGACTGCTCTCATGTCTTGCAACCCGCGGCTGCGCCGGAATCCGACACGTCGTGGCCGGTGTGACTGAGGACGATGCGGCCCGCTTTGCGTACCTGGCGGAGGGCAACGCCAAACAAGCGCGCAAGCGGGTCGCCGCCGACGTCCTGATCACCGACCGGGCTGGCCGCGTGCTGTTGGTGGATCCCACCTACAAGGAGGGATGGGACATACCCGGCGGGATGGTCGAGGCCAACGAGCCGCCGGTGGCTGCCGCCGAGCGGGAGCTGCGCGAAGAGCTTGGGCTGACGCTGATCGTCGGTAGGCTGCTGCTCGTCGAATGGGTGCCACCGCACGGACCGTGGGACGACCAGCTGGTGATGATTTTCGACGGCGGGACACTGGATGACGCGATGGTCGCGGAGCTGCGCCCCACTGACGACGAGCTTGCTGGCCTGGGATTCCTGACACCTGCCGAGGCGAAGCCGCTGCTCAAACCACGGCTCTGGTCGCAGCTCCAGAAAGCCCTCGCGGCGCGGACGTCGGGCGACGTCGCGTACGCCGAACTTGATCCAGACGCTGGACACTGAGGTCAGGCAGCAGCGTCAGTCCTCGGGCCACAGGCGTTGGAGGATGGCGACGACGGTCGTGCCGAGTGCCGTCCCGACCTGGTGCAGCTCGACAACATCGAGCCGTCGCTCGCCGGCCTCGTACTTGCTCACGAACGACTGCGGCTCGTCGAGCCGCTCGGCGACCTGCACTTGCGTCAACCCCGCTTCGCGGCGCAGTTCCCGGAGGAGCGCACAGAGCCGCTGGTACTCCGCGGAGTAGATCGTCTTGTTCACGAGGGGTAGCGGACCGTAATCCTTGCCAATATCCCAAAATAGGATATTGTCGGCCCTGGTAGGTCGGGAAACGGCCCTGACCAGCGGATTTCCGGGGAGGTGGGTACATGCGCTACGCGATGAGCGGCGGTGGTGGCGGAACCTGATCGCTGAAGGAATAGCGAGGACCCCTGGATGCCTGTAGCACCCAGGGGTCCTCATTTAGCTATTCAACATGAATACAAAGCTTGGTACAATAAGTGGCAGATGAACCACCTGCTCGACCAGCTGTACAAGACCAAGCTCCGGCTCGCCGGACTGATGACTGCGCTCCTCGGCATTGTACTGATAGTCATATCGCACCGCGTCGAGACGATTCCCGTGTTGAGCTGGCTCGTCGGCTGGCCTACTGGCGAAGTCGGCAGTGCGCTGCTCAGCGCCGGTGTCATTGCGGTCATCTTCGAGTACTACGCGCGCAAGGAAACCGCGGCCCGCACGAACGAACAGCTTCGCCATGCCATCCGCCAGGAGGCGCCGGCTATCCGCGACGCGGTCCTGGACAGCTTCGCCTTCAACCCTGGCGGGCTGAAGGACATTGCCTCAGACGACACCCTTGACCGCATCGCCACCAACGCCATCGGGCTTCGACTCGGTGACCAGGCGCTGGCGGCCGATGCTTACAGCGACCTGCGCGCACAAGTCATACGCTCGCCGGAGCGCTGGCGTGATGTCGATGTGTCGGTATCGCTCAGTCCGTGGACGGCCGGTCCCGCGGCGGGCAAGGGCTCAATGTTCGTCGCGACGATCCGCTGGGAGTACAAGGTGCAGCCCGCCAGCCCGACGATGCGCTTCGCCTGTGTCTCCGACCTCGTCGAGTACCACGAACTGCTCCATGACCCGACGATCGCCTCAGCCTGGCATTTCGACCACTCGGCCGGGCTCGACGCGGCCGACCCCGAGGCATTCACGCTCCTCCAGCTCAGCGTCAACGGTCGCGAGAAGAAGATTCGCAGATCGGCCCAAGAGGGAAGCCAGCTGACCACCGTCAGCTTGGGTCAGGCTGCCACCAGTAGCGAAGTGACAATCTCGTACACCTACCGTGTCCTCGTCCAGCGGCACGGCCACCTGCTTTACATCGATCTCCCGAGGCCGGCGAAGGGCGTGCATGTCCAGCTGGACTACGCCCGTGCCGGTGTCCGCCGCGTCAACGTGCTCGACTACTTCGCCAGTCCGGACGCCTCACGCATCGAACTGTCGCCAGCAGCAACACCTGCCAAGACGGTAGACGTAAGCTTCGATGGCCAGACCTTCCCGCGGGCTGGGGTCGCGTTTGTGTGGGTACTTGACGATGAGATGGAAAGCTAAAAAAATGCTTCCACTTGCAATAAGAAACTAATTTGTTACGCTGAAATAAGCGATTGAGCGGCTTGCTCTCGCCCCTTTCGTTTTATCGACTTCGGTCGGTAGATTGGGAGATTCTGTGCTAGCACTTTCGAGAGGAGGTGATCAATGATGCGCAACAGCGGCGGCGGTGGCGGTGGCGGAACCGGCGGCTGATTCAACAAACCCCCGGGCACCTTCAGGTGCCCGGGGCCTTTCATGTTCGCCGTCGATGGCGTCGAATGGTCCCAATGCGGCAGGCGCAGGTTTACCCGGTCACCCTTCGACAAGCCTCATCGACAGGCGACGAAGTGACGATCTCGTGCAGGGCCACGAGCACTGCTGTACCTGACCCGACCGACCGAGGGCCGCGTGCCCCCAGCTCAACTACGACGAATCGGACATTCAGTGTTAATGTCGTCGGCTACCTGGTGTGCCTCGGTGTCTCGCGTGTCGAGCGGTCACTTTCGAGACACCATCCAGGACGATCGACATCGCATTCGACGGCTAGATTCTCTCGGGCTGGGGTGGCGTCCGTGTGGGTTCTCGCCCAAGAGCTATCGTCGCTTGTAGATCGCTAACGCGGGGGCCTCGTCAGCTACTTTCTGTAGCTGAACTCGTGGTTCGAGTCGCAGGAACCCCTGTATGGCCCAAGAGGTGATCACTCTGAGTCAGTTTTCGTGCAAAATGCACGATTGACTGGCTCCTGCTTGGCTCGGACACTTACTAGGTTGCCGGTCGCCAGCCCCTGGTGATCGCGACAGGTCTACATGGTGCCCGGTCGAGGAGGTGTTGGTGAGCCGCTGGCAAATCTACACGTCCCTGGAGATCTTGGTGCTGGTGGCTCTGGGGTACTGGGCGGTCGTGACTTGGCATGGGTGGCCTACTCTGCCGGCGTATCTTACGGCTGGTCTTCTGGTGCTCCATGTTTTGCTCCCGCATCAATGGGGAGGGCGCCCCAAACGAAACGCAGTTGGTAAGCCTGAGCCGGAGATTATCGACTTTGCAGAACTTATTCGAGCCGACGACTATGTGTCAAAGCGCTACTCCATTGCGGCGGTCGACGCGTTCCGCCGTCTCGTCCTTGACCTGCCAGATCACCTGTCGCGAGTCGATCAGCGATTGACGCTCGAGGGAAGACAGGGGACGACGAACACATTCGTCATATACCGGAATGTCGGTTCTGCGCTGAGTGTTAAGGAACAGTATGCAAAAGTAACGAATCCCCCTGCCTTGGGGAAGGAGTCAGCCAGTCTCGACGTCGACGACTTGGCTGGCATGCTCGTTCCTCTAGCTTCTGTTCGAAGGGGCTACCTTTTCGATGGGTTTGAGGCTCGGAGCGCTAGCGGGAAGTTGCTGGCCACTGCGTCGCAATGGGAGGTTAGGGGGCTCCTGTTTGGCCTCATAAAGGCGCTCTTCGTAAGCGCCCTCCGAGGCGACGGTCTCGCCATGAACGGGCACGAGAAGTACGCGTTCAAAGGTGTAATCGAGAGCACGCTTTGTGGAGGGGCAAATGATTCGGACAACGACACAAAGATTACAGCAGCCTTCGAGTACGTCGCAAATCTGTCACCAAATAGGTTCAACGAAGAGAAGATTGCTAGAATAGAGACTTTTTGTAGGTCAATTAGTAGAGACTATCTGATAGTCGTCGAACTTGAGCAAGAGAATCTCGCCAATTTCAAGTTGTCCTACAAGCACGTAGTGACTGCGGCTGAGGTGAGCAAGAGAAGGGAGCATCGCACTCGAGCCAAGCACGGTCTCGCGCCTGTTGAGGTGGATGTAGCAATGACGTGGGCGACTCTGCCTGACAGTTTCCACTTCGAGCTCACTGCACCACCTGGCCAGTACATATTCGATCATCATCTTGAGCGGCTGGATGTGCGTAAGCCGCTTAGGCAAGCCGACTTCACAGTCAAGAACGTAAAACAGTATTTGCGTCTTCATTTTGAGCGTGGCCATAGCATCGCTCACCTTTACATCCGGAGAGTGCGCCTCGATAGATCGACGAACACGCCATCGGAACCGGTCGACGGGGCTGGCGACAAGGAGAAGGCCGACGGATCGGACGATGAGATTCGGGATTTCAAGTCGGTGATCCGCTTCAAAGAGATTCCTCCGGGTGTTCTTGGGAGTGCGGTAACCATTGCCTTCTTCACCTCGCTTATCGTATGCTTTTACGCTTTTGGTCGAGACGTGCCTCTTGTGCAATCTGTCCCGGGCCAGGCTGTCCTTACCCTACTTATGGCTGCGCCAGCATTTCTGGCGGCCGCTCTCGGCCGGGGCATATCCTCAGATAAGCTGCCGGGTGCATCTCTGACTGCTTTCTTTGGCCTATGGGCCGTAGTTTTAACGTCGATGGCTTCGGTCATTCTGTTCTTGAGTGATGTCACGACTATCGCGACGTTGAACCGCGAAATTACGTTCTTCGGATGGCCGCGCCACGTTAGCTTGCCCTGGGTGCTTCTTGCGCTGTTTAGCGTGGCCGTATTTCTATTGCTACGTAAGGAGAAGTCTGATCAACGAAGGTATTACTTGAAGATTTCGCGTAGGGCGGACATTGATCGACGAAAAGAGAAGTAGTAGTCTGAAGGGAGAATGTGTTGGCGCGGAATGCTGAAGAAGTGGCAGGCGACACTAATGCAACAGAGAGGAGGGGTAAGAATGTGAACGAGAAAAAGGCAAGTGATCGATTGGATGGACGCTCGGTATTGATGATGCCGGAGTCTCGGCCGAGCAACGTTGCTAAGCGGAATATTGTCTCAACCAAAGAGGAACACGAGGAGCTAACAAAAATACATATCGAGCAAGCGTTGGCAAGGCGTGCTATGGACAGTAGTGACGTAGACGCCGAGATCAATGAGTACGAAGAACTGGAACGCCAGTATGGGAAGTCTTCGCCGTAGGCGACGACGATGGCTGCCTACCCTCTGAGTGTCTCGACGAGGTTAGCTGCTGCAGTCGACCGCGGCTTCTAACCACCACTCAAAACATCCGGGTACCGTACGAGTACTCGCGGCTCTTGAACTGTGCCGGGCCACAACACCACGTGATAGAGATCGTCTCCGTGGATACCGTCGCTTGAGATCGTGCTGAACCCTCTTGCGTAGACACGCGTCATGTAGTCCCCGGCAGGGACGGCGGTCCGGGGGACAGAGTCGCTGTAATCCAGCATCGACACGATGACGTCGCCCGACTCCACATGCAGGCCGGCCTCGGTGACGTGGTCCCAGCTCTCGAAGTTGTCATCGGGGGCCTCTGACCGCACGTCCAGGATGACCGGAACGGTCGTCCTCCGGGCGGTACCGACCCCGATCACTCCGTCGCGTGCCGCGATCATGTCCGTGATCAGGGCCTTCGTCCATGCGCGGTCCGGCTCGAATCGCGCGGTTTCGTCCTGCACCATGAAGCTGTTGTAGTCGGCGAAGACATCGAGTTCGGCGTAGGCCAGCTGCTTGCTGCCGGGCTTGGCGGCCGGGGCGTGTTCAGCCATGAGGTGTACCTGAGCTCCGTCGGGTAGTTCGTGGATCGTCTGAGCGAGCGGGCCGCGGATGCGCATGCAGGTGACGGCGTCCTTGGCCACGAGGTTATCGAAGTCGTACGCCCCGCCCATGGTGAACAGCTGCAGCGGGATCAGGCGCTGGTCGTGCCCGAGCGCGCCGTGCTCGTCCTGCCAGGCGGTGGCGAATTGGTGGGCACCGCGGACCGCCGGGTCCTCGAGCAACCACGCGGCCCACTCGTCGAGGCTGGCCCCGATGGGGGTGCGCTCGGCAGTTTCCGGATCGAAGACGACGACCTCACGGTTGTCGCTGATCGCGAACTGGCAGCCGAACAGGTCCTGACCGAAGCAGAACAGGCGGTCGGCAAGCCCCGCGTAGGTGTTCTTCCAGGTCGTTGGCTCATTCCAGCGTCCGAGCTCGGGGCCGAGGCCGGCTTCACCGGCGTGGAAGACCTGCACCCCGGCGTTGAATGCGGTGAAGCCGTTCACCCGGGTGAGTAGCTCGGCGAGCTCGGCCAAGGGGCCGGCGTCGTGGCCGAGGTCGAGTTCGATGCGCGGTCCGAGCGGCGCGCGGGCCCCGGCCAGCAGCTGGTCGAGCGGTCGCAGGTCAGTCATCAGTCCGCCAGAATGGTGACGCGCTCGCCGTTGTCGAGGTCGCGGATCTGGTTCTTCACCGAGGAGCCAGCGCCGCGGTTGTCGAACGGGTCGATGTACTTCACGGACGAGCCTTCGCCGCCTTCCAGGAACACTGCCGGTGGGTACTCGTCGCGATCGTAGCCAGGTCTGGTCTGCGGGACTTGCTTCATCGACTCGGTCCGCCGGTCGGCGGCACCTTCGCGGTCGATCGTGATGTCCGCCGGCTGGGTCCTGGGGAACGACTCGTCGCCGCGCCAGGACGTGCCCATCTGCGCCTCGCGGGCGTGATCGGCCGCTTCGGGATAGTCGCCCTGGTCGATGATCACGTAGTGCGGTCCCTTGGGCTCCGGCTCGTCGCCACTGAGGAACGCCTTGGCGTCGTTGCCACGGTCTTGTAGCCAGTGTTCGGCGGTGTCACCAGCGCGGTCGACCGCGTCCCCGGCCTCGTGCATCGATGAGGTGACGGTATTGCCGGCGTCTTTCAGGTCGTCTGAGCCGACCAGGCCGCCGACGTCGCGGAGCACTCCGCCGACGCCGTCGCCGAGGTCGTGGACGATGTCGCCAGCAGCGTCGACGAGGTTGTTGGTGATGTCGCCGGCTGCGTTCATGATGTTGCTCGTTGCGTCGCCGAGGTCGCTTGCAAGGTTGTGCCCGACGAACTCGGCGGCCGACGTCAGCCCGTCGCCGATCTCGTCGAGGAAGGTTGGCTCCTCCGGGGCGTCGGCCTGGGCCTTGTCGATCTGGCCGACCGCCTGGTTGCCCGCAGAATCCAGCTGGCTGCGGGCCTCGTTCAGCAGCGAGCGGGCCTGCGCACGCTTTGGCTCGCCGGGATCCTGGAACGGCGCTGCCGTCGGTGCCGGTTCGCCGCGGGAAGCTGCTTCTTGCCCTGCGGCCGCCACGTCGCGGTCGTAGGCGGCGCGGGTCTGGCGGGTGGCGTCCTCACCCTGTTTCCACAGGTCAATGGCTTGCTGCGCCTGCCCCTGCGCCCAGTCGAGGGTCGAGGCGTAGCCGTTGATCGCCGCGGCGGCCCCGTGGAAGGCGTCGCCAGCGGTCAGCCAGCGGGCTGGTTCGGCGTGAGTCCGCCGGTGGTAGGCGTCCGCCGCCGGTCCCGACCAGCCGCCGGTGTCCAGTTTCTTGAAGCCCTCGCCGATGCGGATCATGGCGTCGCCGTACACCGTCAGGTGCACGGTCGATGCCCGGATCTCCTTCGCCTCGCCGGGTACGAGGGCTTTCGGGTCGTCCGTCTCGCCAAGCTCAGCCATCGCTCATCGCCGTCGCGCCGGGGTCTGCGCCCGTGTCGTCGAAGATGCCCTTGAGCTTGTGCTCGTGCGCCTGGTCGGCCTTGATGTAGGCGCCGGCCGCGTCGACCAGGCGGCGGGAGAGCTGCTGGCCGTCCTTGGTCAAGTTCTCGACGCCGAGCGCCCAACGGGTCGTGAACGACTCGTAGGAGTCGGCTAGCTTGGTGTGCCCAATGAATTTCCGGTCGCAGTCGATGTTCTCGACCTGCAGCTCTTCGAGGTCGCCGAGCAGATCTGACAACCCGAGCCCGGCGTTCTTCAGCGCCTCGACGTCGACAGCAAAGCCGTCTGGCATCGCACCCTCCCCGTGGATGACCAAGATCGGCATCCACCCTACGGTGCCGCGTCGACACGTTGAGCGACGCCACACCAGCGTCACTCGTTCGGCGGAGCGACTGCCGATCAAGCGCCGGGACGGGTTCCAGACATGATCGACGTGCTCACCAAGCTGGCAGACGACATCACCGCAAAGGCTCCCTACCAGACGGGTCCGCCCGGTGACGACTACTCACAGCGACTATGTTGATACATTCGTGACGGTTGAATACGCGACCTCATCAGCCGCCCTGTCCAGAAGATGATCGGCTGCCCTCGCACCGGCGGTCGAACAAGCTCCACCCGCAGCGCAGGCTGTGTATGGCGAGGCCGAACCAGCCAGCGAGGTCATCAACCGAATGCCCGTTGGCCGTCCCGGTAGAGAGCCCCGAGCGCTTATCCTGCGGCGAAAAGGAGATCGTCCTTAGCGCCAGGCTCCACATCAGGACGTGTGCGTCAGAGGAGAGAACGTTCCACGACTGCCTCAAGCCGGCCTGGCGGAACTCATCGTCAGGAAAGATCACCGACGCGGCTGATTCTATGAAGACCGCACCTTGCAACTTCGCCCTGGAAGTCCGGACCGCCCGCACGGCATCCTCACGGGACTGCACCCACTCGATCTGCTCGCGCACCTGCTCCTGGTCCTCTACAGACAGCTGAAGTGCCTGCGCTTGCTGGAGAGTCAGTTCGTGGTACTTCCGCAGTTGAACGTAGGTTTCGGTGATCACCGTGTGCCCACGTTCGCGTCGGATCGCCGGATCCTCCGGAGCCAGAATCCAGACGGCCTGGGTCGCACCGACTATGGCGGCGCGCGCCGCGCTGTACTGGCTCATGTTGTAGACGTTGCCGCACTTCAGTCCGTCGCAGATCAAGCGCAGGTGCTCGCCAGCAGAGGTCAAGCTGGTGCGCACGGTTTGGCTGATCAGCTGGTGCGGGAAAGCTGCGTCGTCCTGCGCGAGATCGCTGCCGGGCTCGGGCTGCTCTACCTGCTGCGCGCGTAGCCGCCAGCGATCTAGGTCGGCTGAGGCTTCCCTGAATACCGTGAGCTTGTCCTCCACGAACGCTGTTCTACAGCACGCGCGACCCACCAGTTAGTCAGGTGTAGCGGGTCGGCTCGGTGGGAAAGAGCTTCCTCGATCTGGCAGTCCAGGGGCAGCTGGTCGAGTGTGACGGCGAAAGGTGGTGTCGAGTCAGTAGCTGCCGACCGGCCAGCGGCCGGATGCCGAGGTGGCCGAGCATCCCCCGCGTGACGATCACTCGTCGGAGTGAACATCGCGGCTGCGCGATTCACACGGGTCGACACTGATCATCTGGGGTCGGCGGCGGGCGCGAGTCGGACTGCCGCGCGGATCGGAGGCGGCCGTGGCCAGCAGCGTTCAGCCCGATCCCTGGGCCGCCCTCGACGCGTTGTGGGGTAGAGGAGCAGCGAAGCCAGTTGAGGCGACCGTGGCTGCCACTGCGTTCTATGGCCGATGCTCCACGGAGGACAACCAGGATCCGCAGACCTCGCGAGGCTGGCAGCTGGACAACGCCCGACGGTTCATCGAACCGCGGGGCGGAAGGATTGTCGCTGAGTACTTCGACATCGGAGAGTCCCGCTCGGTGCCGTGGCATCGGCGGCCGGCCGCCGCGCAGCTCCTACTCGACCTGAAAGACCGCGGCCGTGGGTGGGGCGCCGTGGTGGTCGGCGAGGGGACCAGGTGCTGGTTTGGCAATCAGTTCTCCTTGACCGCGCCGAGGCTGGCGGCGTATGGCGTCGACCTGTGGGTGCCTGAGCTGGGTGGGCGGTTCGACGCGCGGAACCCGTCGCACGCCATGCTGATGAGCCTGCTTGGAGGGATGAGCGAGTCCGAGCGTCGACACGTCCAGCTGCGGGTACGCGCGGCCATGGACGCACAGGTTCGCAACGAAGGCCGGCACCAGGGCGGCCGCGCCCCCTACGGCTATGTCGTGGTCGACGGCGGGCCGCACCCGCATCCGCGCAAAGCTGCCGAAGGCCGTCGTCTTCGGGTGCTGCAGCTTGACCCGGACGCGGCGGCGGTCGTGGCACGAATCTTCGCCGAGTACCTGGAGAGCCGTACCGACCGCGAGATCGCTACAGCCCTGAGCAGCGACGGGATACCGTGCCCATCTGCGCGGTGTCCGGCACAGAACCGGCACAGACGGGGCGACGGCTGGCAGGCCAGCACGGTTCGCGCGATCCTCGAGAACCCGCGCTACACCGGCTATGCCGTGTTCGGCCGCTGGACGAAGCACGATGTTCTGCTTGACCCCGATGACGTGGCCGCCGGCCATGTCGTCCGGTTCCGGCGAGCTGATCCATGCGATGTCGCGCGCTCGGAGCAGCCCGCACACCCGGGCATCGTCTCGGTGGCAGACTTCACCCAAGTTCAGCTGCTGCGCCGCGCCAAGGCTCGCGGTGGCAGCATGATCGAACGCACCGCGCGCCGTACGGTGCACCAGTATCGCCTTCAGGGGCTGATCCGCTGCGCTCTCTGTGGCCGCAAGATGGAGAGCTGCTTCCGCGGCGCTCGTGTCTACTACCGCTGTCTCGCTCGGACGCTGCCGACCGGAGCGAGGCCGGACCACCCGACCTCGGTCTACCTCCGAGAGGACGCCGTCCTGCAGCGGGTCGATCCGTGGGTAGCAACGAACCAGCTGGCTGGCTTACCAGGCGCGGGCCGACGCGAGGACACCGCGGGGACGGCCGACGTGTACCGCGCTCTCGGGCTCGCCCTTCGGTTCGACACCAACTCGGCGACGTTGACGGCGGTGATCACTTCGCCGCCTGCCGGGCGGAAGGTGCTGGCGACGGAAACTCGGCGCACGTGGACGAAGGTTCCCTGAACGGTCCGCGTTGAGGCGGCCATCCGGGGCATGAACATTCCTCCGTAACAAGAGCTCGACATCGCGCGATCTTCTTGTCATGGCAGGTCTCGCGAGTAGGCTGATCATTCTTGTGACAGCCCAGCCTGCGCCGCCGCCCGCGAACGTGCCGAGCTGGACTGAATGGGTACGGAACGTGAGCCCAGGGTTCACCGCTCTAGCGGTCGTCATCGGAGCTGTGTGGGGCTACTTCCGATTCTGGCGTGGGCGGAGCTTTCAGCCTCGGTGCAGTATCACTATTGATGTGGTGGGCGCAAATGCTGGCAGGTCAGACTTCCTGATAGTAAACGTCACGATCGCCAACGCTGGTGATTCGCGGGTAAGTATCCCATGCTTGGGTGGCCGTTCGCTGGTTGAGATAATGCCGGTGGATGAATCGAAGTTGACGGCATGTCCTACTTGTTTCAGTCTTCAGGTTGCTGCTGCTCCTCGTGAACTTTGGACCGATGCTCCGCATCACTTGAGGGAAGACTTCCTTTCGCATAATTCACTTAGGAGGGGGTTTACAAGGTTGGAGCCGGGTGAAGATATTCGCCGCTCGGTCTGTTTCGCCTTGGCGCAGGATTGGTACTGCTGTAAGATTCGTGTGACTGTAGATAAGCATATTGAGAAGGGTCTCTACTGGACTGCGGAAAGGATAGCGATTCGAAGTGAGTTGCTAAATTTGAAAGGTAGGAGAGATGCGGCATGGTCAACTATCCATCACCCAGACTGCCCGGATCATTCAGGAAAGTCGTCGAGCTCCGTTGTGGCAGCTGTGGTTTCGTCTTTGAGGTTAAAGGGAAGTCGAAGCGGTCTCGTGTAGCGTGTCCGCGGTGCGGGGACCGCATTGACTCGGATGAATCTCGTGAACGTTGATCCATGCAGGTTGCTGCTGCCATCGCCATGCGTGAGACGTCACGAGGTAGGCTCAGGCCTATGACTGTGGATCGTCCCGCGTTACCGGCCGACCTGAAGCGCGCTATACTTGTCGAAGCTGGTCACCGATGTGCGATCCCGACCTGTCGTCATACGACGGTGGAGATAGCCCACATCGAGCCTTGGGCAAGAGTCAAGGAGCACACCTTTGACAACTTGATCGCACTGTGTCCGAACTGTCATCATCTCTACGATCAAGAGAAGAAGATAGATCGCAAGGCAATGCGTCAGTACAAGGCCAATCTAGGGCTCCTGCACAGTCGCTATGGCGACTTTGAGCGGCGGGTCTTGACGTACTTTGTCATGAATCCTGAGCAGGACTCGATTGCACTGCCGGGAGGGATGAATGTCGCCCTCTTGTACCTTCTGCGCGACGGGTACGTTGTGTACGGCGGAACACTGCGAACGCGAGCGAACGCAGATCACATATTCTCTTATGATGTGGTTGCCCTGCAGCACTATGTCATCACCGACCTTGGGCGCCAGTTCGTAACTGACTGGGCGAACGCGAACCCGCTCTGAAAGCTGCCAGTCGGCGATGAGGTCGCATGCCGATGCGCGGCTACGCCTCGACGCGTGGCGCGGGAACCGACTCGATCAGTCGAACGCGCAAGTCGCCAGGCCCGTCACTGGCCTGAACCGTCACGGTGTTGGGCAGCCGACCGAGGAACTCCTTGAAGCTCTTACAGCCGTAGTTCTGCTCGTCGAATGCCGGATCCAGTGCCAGCATCTTGTGCTTGAGCCACGCGCCGGGAGCATCGTCTCCGTCTCGCTGTCGCATGGCGTGGACGAGGAGTCGTTCGCCGTCCTTGATGTCGAACGTCTTCTCGACCGTCGGCTTCGCGCTGGGTTCGACGGCTGCGACCAGGGTGCCCCAGTACTTGTACTCGGAGCAGACCGAGACGAGCCGCGGGCTGGCAGAGGCTTCGGTGCCGACGCCGACGACGTGCTTGCCGAACTCGCGCAGCCGCTGTACGAGTGGCGAGTAGTCGCCGTCGCCGGCCACCAGCAGGTATGTCCCGATGTCCGGGTGCGTGATCAAGGTTTCCATGGCGTCGACGGCCATCCGGATGTCGGCGGCGTTCTTCTGCTGGATTCCGAACCGCTGGATCTGGATCAGGTCGACGCCGTTCATGGCGAGGTCGTGCTGGTACTTGCCGAACTGGGGCTTCGCCCAGTCGGCGTAGGCGCGGCGGATGGATGCGTTGCCGTAGTCGCGGCAGACCAGCTCGAGCGCGGCGTACGGTACCGGATTGGCCTGGTCGGGCAGGCTGTTGGCGGCGCCGATCGCCAAGTTCTCGAAGTCGATGAAGACGGCGACCTGTTCGGCGTTGCCTGGGCCGGTTGCGACGGTCATGTCGGCGCTCCGTTCATCGTAGGCGGCTGAGTTGTCCGTCCGATCGCGTACATCCACAGGGTGACGTCGAGACGACGCAGCAGGCTGATGTGCGGCCGGCCGCGTGGCGCAGCTTGGCCACGTATCGGCCCTCACCGCACCCCTATTCAACGTCAGTTCCTGGAGCTGAGGTCGCTGCGGGAGTTGACCGTGTTACGCGTTTCGCTGGCTCCAGCGATCGCCAGAGACGCAGGTCCGGGAACTTCGTCGTCGGCTGGAAGTTGCCCAGCTCGCCAGGCCGCGAAGCCGAAGCCGGCTGCCGCAACTGCGAAGACGGCCCCCAACACCCACGCCCAGGTGGCGTTCATCGAGGCTGCCAGGTAGACCTGCATCCCGGCGACAACAGCGTACGTGGCGGCGAGCGCCCGCCAGGTGGCCTGACATTGCATCAGGCACCTCCCATCGACAGCGATGGCCTCTATGTCGCTGATGGCGAGTCGTCAGTTACGAATCAGCTGTCGTCAGCCTCTTCCTCCGCGGCGCGCTTGCGCGCTCGGCTTGGCCAGCGCTTCGGCGACCCGTCCGGGCTGGACTTGGAGTCGAGACGGCGGCGAACTATGTTGAAACATCGTGAGCGATGACCAGCTTCCAGACCGTGAAAGCCTGCTTGAAGCACTCCAGCTCATTGGCCGGGGTCCGAACCTTGCGCCGCTGGACACGGCGTCGCTCGAGCACGCCCAGCCTGCGGTCCTCATCGGGATACTTGACGCCGCGATCCACACGCTTGCCGAGCAGTACTGCAAGGGTAAGGGTACGAGCCAGCGGTTCCAGATCGTTAAGGGCTACAAGCTGTACCTCGGCGCACGTGCCACGGAACACGACGTAATGCAGTTCTTTCAGTCGCGAGTCAAGCGCCTGGGGGCCGACATGCAGAGCGCGTTGAACGAGGTCCCGTAGCGGACATGACGGCGACCGAGCGTCATGCTGCGTCGTGATTTTTCTCTGGCAGCGCTGTGGCGACGAGATCGGCAATGTTACGGACGTGACGGTCGCCAACCATGTAGCCGATACCGCGATGCAAGTGCAACCTGAACTGCTGAGCCAGGGTTTCGTCGTCCAAGGGCAGCCCGTCGGCATGGCACCGGTGCCGTAGTAGAGCCCAGTAGAGCGCACCGTGTGAACCCGCAAACGTGCGCCAGCTCATCTCCACGTTGCTATCAGCCGGAATCTTAGCTGCCGGAGGGGCGGCCGGTTCGGTGAGGGACCGACAGAAAGCCCACCGGCACAGGGTATTCCAGTGTTCGATCCCCGTCCGTCGCTTCAGCGTGACGAGCTGATCTCGTGCCTGCTTGCTCAGGCGGATGGTGTCGAGCGGCATTGTGTCCTCGTATCAGCGGGTTGGTTCGGGCCAGAAGTAGCCAGGTTCGGCTGTCGTGTGTCCTGCGTCGGCGTCGAAGTCGAGGCGGTAGGCATGGCCGACATGCGGGTTGAGCTCGTTCCAAGCTTCTCGGTCGATCTCCTGATCGGTCGATAGCAAGATCACTTGGTGACTGGCCTGAGGGAAGTAACGCGACATCAGGTGACTACGGTGCACGCCATCGAGGCGGCCGAGCGGAGTGTCGATGACGACGGGCAGCGGCCGGCCTGATGCCTGAGCGAGTCCCCAGAGCAGAGAAACAGCGAGGAGTTGCCGCTCGCCCGCAGACAGTTGCTGAGGGAGAATCACGTTGCCAGTCCGGCCGCGTAGTTCGAGTGTGAACGACTCTGGGTTGATCCGGAGTTCGGTGACCAGTCGTTCCTTGCGTAGCAGGCGCTGCAGAGCCTCGATGACTAGTGTCTCGATGCGGTGCAGATTGCGGCGGGTTGCCTCGACACGAAGCTTGGCCAGCGTGTCACGAACCCGTTCGCTGTGTTGGATGATCCGTTGGGCGTCGTCATTCTCAGCGACCTCCTCAGTCGCCGACCGCAACAGTCGTTCCATCTCACGCTGGGCATCAATGACTCGCACATCCGCGTCCGCGACTTGACCGTCTGCCTGAACAGACGCACTCCTGGCTGCCGTCCAGGTACTGAGCGCTTCTTCCCGCTGGGCAGCGAGCTTCTCTACAGCACGGCTGTCCGGTACGGCAGCCAGGGTATGGACGACATCGTCCAGTTGGCGCGTGAGACTATCGCGTTCCTCGATGGCTGCGACGACTTGTTCGGCGAGAAGGTCCAGGTCGTGATCGAGCAGCGATCGCAGGCGTGAGGTGTCTTCGGCGCTCAACTCAATGACCGGCTCGATGCCGGCGAGGGCCAACCGTTCTTGGCGTTCCTGAGCCAGGAACGCTTCGAGATCATCGACGGTTTGCTTCTTGACCCGACGGGCACGGAGATGACCGATGATGTCTTCATCGCGCCGCGCGAGTACTTCCGCGACCTGCCCCTGTTCGTCGGCTGCTAGCTCGCGTTCAGCGACGTCGAGGACGTCTGCAAGCTGCTTGTGGACCAGCTGCAGTGGAGCGGCACCGTTTGCAAGATCTAGAAGGCGGGTATCGCTTGCCTGGAGCGCCTTAGCGAGACGTCGCTGCTCATCCTCGAGCGTGCGCTGGCGATCCAGCAGATCGCTGCCTTCCAGACGGAGCTGGTCCTCGAGCTGTCGCAGCTTGTGCTCGGCACGCTCCGCGATCGTTCGACTGCGCGCGGCTTCCTGCTTAGCTGTCGTGGCAACCGTGCGAGCATCCCGTACCCGCTGGTTGGCTTCCTCGAGCTGTTTGTGCGCAGCAGGTGGGGCAAGCTTGGTACGTTTGTTGCGCTCGATCACAGCCAGGTCTGTGGCCAGACGGTCGACCAAGTCGAGGCCAAGTAGCGCACCGATCGCCGTCTTGAGCATGTCGCGAGCGTTGTCCAGCTCCGCGAGCGTCTCGATCTTTTCTCCGTCGAAGAAGAAGAGCTCTGCGACGCCCCGCGGCACGAAAGCCTCGACCTGCTCAGCCCAACGATCCGTGAGCGCTCGGTCAAGCCGGCCATCGACCAGCACGTCGAGACGTTCCCGTACATTTGATCCACTGCTCGCCCAAGATCGCGTGACCCGGTAGTTGCGCCGCTCCCCCTCCTGATAGACGTGGAACGCGAGCTCAATAGCGGCGCCTTCGCTGTCTGGCACGCCGTGGTGGATCAGGCGGCGAAGATACGCTTGGTAGCTGCTCCCGCGGCGTCCAGCTGTGCGTGCCAGCGATCCAAACAGGGCAAGGTGCAGCGAGTCCAAGACCGTGGTCTTGCCGCCACCGTTAAGCGCACCGATCACGACGATCGGCTGGCGCGGGTTCGGCGGGGTCAGGGTGAACTGGTGGCGGCCGCGGAAGACACCAACGTTGTGCAGTACGAGCTCATCCAAGATCATGGTGTATCTGTGCCTTCTGCGGCTGTGTCGTCGGAAAGTGTGGTGGCGAGCTCAAGGTCGAGGTCGAGGTTGTATTGCTCGGTGAGACGCTGCGGAGTGTCGCGGCGAAGGTTCACTCGCGCAACTGCGTCGTCGGCATCGGTGTAGAACCCTCGCTTCAGCGACCGTTCGAGCGTGTCGAAGAGGCCGGCGCGGCGAGTCATCGAGCGGTGCCGCTGTTCGACGTCCAGTAGCTCGCGCACCAGCTCGAAGTGCAGCTCGTCGCCGTCGGACAGCTCGCGGAGCAGAGCGACGTCCTCCGGCCCGAGGGCAAGGTGGTTGTCCATCGGACGACCGGGATACGGCTCCCCGACTGCGGTCTCATAGATCCGAGGAAGATTGTCTTCGAACTCGTGCTTCTCGACGACCCAGATGCGTCGGATCTCCTCGAGTTCAGGCAAGGTGATCAGCTCGATCGTCCCAACATTCTTTGGGCCGTTCTCACGAATCCAGGTCTGTGCTTCGAGGAGCTTTTCGAGCCACCGCTCGCGCCACTTCTGCTTGTACGGCCCGGGGATCGGTTCATCATGGAACAACTGGACCGAGCCGTTCATGCGGCGGAAGTCTCGCTGCGTCGGACCGCGCAGTTCCTCCAGCTCGTTGCGCAGCTCCAGTAGCGGCTGCATCCACTCTTTCTCTTCGTCATTCTGGATCATCGCCGACATCGACTTGTCCTTGTCGACGAGCGTGCACACCCAGCAGCCGAAGCGGCTGTCGCCGCAGCTGGGGGTGCTCGCGTCTACGACGAGTGGGCATTCTCCGTCCGAGGACGCGCCCTGGTACATCGTGAGCAGTTCCTTATTGGAGTAGCCCCATGGATTGGGGCGCTGCATGAGGAACAGCCATACGTCGTCGTTGGTCCAGTCCTCAACCGGCGAGTAGACCAGCGAGTTCGGCAGGCTCGCGTTCGGGCTCAGCCGGTCCCGAACACGCTTCGTTTCCAAAGACGACATGCGCGCCGAACGTCCCGAGCTCTCGGCCTTACGGGTGCCCAGCACGAGGATAGCTTCACCGTGCTTGCGCACCATACGGCGGATAAACGCGTTGGACGGCTTGATCTTCAGCCGTTCGGTGCACCACCGGAACTTTGGCTTGGGTGAAGGGTAGCCGCGGCCGATTAGGTTTACCCAGAAAGTGTCGTTCACCTCAGGGGTCAGACGGTGCGGCTTGATCGGCAGCTGTTGCTCCTGCGCCGCGTTGCCGAGCACGTCAAGGGAGTTGGTGACCCAGGCCGCAACGACTGGGTTCTCCACTAAGGTATCGGTGGAGATCACGTGTACTTCCTTCGTGCGCTGCTCCGGCGGCAACCCTTTCAACGCCAACCACACCAGCTGCAACGTGGCCGTCGAGTCTTTACCGCCGCTGTACCCAACAACCCAGGGGATTCCGTCCGCGAGGTACAGCTCTTGAATCTCGCGCGCTAGCCGGTCTAAGGTCGCGGCGAAACCGTCTTCTGCGAACGCTGAGTTCTTACTGGGTGCAGTGGCCTTCATGATTCTCCTCGTCGATGTGCGTCTTCGACGCGCTGCTCTTCTGGACTGAGCGGCATACCGAGCTTCTGGCGGATGACATTCGTTGTCAGCACGACGTTGGTAGACGACTTCGATACTTTCCCGCCTACGAGAGCTCGTCCCTCCCATAAGGCTGTGTTTGACCTAGACCAGTCGATTTCTGACAACGGGGCTAGTCGTTTCGCCCACTTCTTGGGGTCTCGTGTCTCTTGCAGCAGCGTACGTCCGATGTTGCCGAGCGCGTGCAGAACGATGCCGTGGCTGTGAATGAAGTCGCGCCGCACATCGCCGGCCGTGACCTTCCGTGTGTGCACTTGCATCCACTCTGGGAATAAATGAAAGACGATATCCCAATAGTCGGTCGCCAATCCGACGGCATCGTCGTTCGTAAGCTTATCGGAGCTTTCGAGTAGGGACTTCGTTGCGGTATAGAGCGCTGAAAGCGTAAAGAGCTTCCTCGAGCGCGCTGAGAGGTTGCTTCGCTCCATCTCAACAAGATCCTGTAACGCGGATGACCTGAATACGACCATCCGTGCGATCTGTGCAGCGTTCTCGCGCTGGTCGTACAAAATTGTCAATGACCTGGCCGGGCGAATCGCGTAGCGATTCAAGTCGGTAAACATCTGTTGACAACGTTCAAGGCCGACGTCGAGGAATAGTACCACGGGAATACTTTCGTCGCCAATCTCTGGCTTCTCTCGCAATGCTTGCTCGATCGCGGCGCGGCGATGTTGCCCGTCATTAATGACGAAGCGCGCTGACATTGGAATGCTCATGATCCCGATCTGACTCTCGGCACCAGAGGTGCCGAATGATTGGAAATCAAGATCTGCATCGACCGATGCTGTCAGAGCAGAGAAGACATACCCGTTCGGGTTGTCGACGATGTATTGAGCGATCTCTGGAATACGAGCCTTGTTCAGTGTGCGTTGGGCGCGGAGGGTCGGCTGCAGCTCTTCTTCATCGAAGAGGAACATTCGGGGGATGAGCCTAAGCGGGAACATCGTGACATAGAACTCACGGCCGGCTTGCACTCCGCGGATAGCAGGGAAGACGAACCCGTAGGAGCCACGACCCGCCACTGCGCCCCCCTTCGGGGCTGCTTGGGTGATCGACATGGCCCATGTTTCCTTCGCTGTACGCTCCCTGTCAAGCGTACGTACGTGTCGAAATTAGCGTACTTGTATGCGTACCGTACGTACGGGTCGTTCCCGCCACGCGTACACTACCGTGCTATGGCAGCTTCGGCGCGGACGACTCGCACGATAACGACCACTTCTGAGGACACAACGACGCGTGCCGTCTACCTCGATTGCAACGCCACCGCGCCGATGGACGCACGGGTCCAGGACGAGGTCCACTACTACCTTGACCAGGAGTTTGGCAACGCTGGCAGTCGAACCCACGAGTATGGGCAACGCGCCAAGGAACGCGTCATCCGGGCCCGCGAGCAGGTTGCCAGCCTCGTCGCGAGCGCGCCCGATGAAGTCGTCTTCACGAGCGGCGCGACCGAAGCCGACAACCTAGCGCTTCTCGGGCTGGCGCCGCACGGCGAACAACACGATCGGCGCCACATCATCAGTAGTCAGATCGAGCACAAGGCGGTCCTTGAGCCCCTCGACGCTCTGCGAGAGCGAGGCTTCGAGGTCACGCTCCTGCCACCTCAACGAGGCGGTTGGATTAACCCTGACCAGGTCAGAGATGCGCTGCGGCCTGACACGCTGGCCGTGTCGATCATGCACGTCAACAACGAGACAGGTGTCATTCAGCCGATCGAGGAGATTGGCGCTGTACTCGACGGTCACGATGCGTACTTCCACGTCGACGCAGCGCAGGGATTCGGCAAGGTGCCTGAGACGCTGCAGAACACGCGCATCGACCTGATCAGCGTCTCCGGGCACAAGGTCTACGGGCCCAAAGGCGTGGGAGCGCTCATCACGCGACGTCGTGGCTTCCGGAAGCCGCCTCTGACGCCGTTGATGTACGGAGGCGGCCAGGAGCGCGGGCTACGGCCAGGGACGCTCCCGGTCGCGTTGATCGCCGGCCTCGGCACCGCGGCCGAGCTCGCAGGTAAGGAACACCAAGCTCGGAGTGAGGCCAACCTGCGTTACCGTCAGACGATCGTCGATACCTTCCTCGAGCTTGGTGGGCAGATCAACGGCGACCCAGACCGCGCGGTACCGCACACCTTGAACGTCGCGATCCCTGGCCTCGACTCTGAGGCCGTCATGCTTGCTCTGAAGGGTTTCGCGGCGATCTCCAACGGCTCTGCCTGCACTTCCCAGCGGTACGAGCCCAGCCACGTCCTCGCTGCCATGGGACTGCCCGAACCGCAGGTCGCCGGCGCACTGCGCATCTCGTGGGACCACAAGACCCCGATGATCGACGTCGAGGAAGTCCGCCAGCGCATCAAGGCCATCATGTAGCCGTAACAGGTCGAACGTCCCCGCCGATCTGTTAGCCAGCGCCGCGTCAAGAGTGGTGGCGCTGAGCTACGAGACATGTACGCTCGATGGGCATGCTGTCGTCGGTGACCAGGGGGACGCTTTGACCTCAAACCTTCGGTACTGCGGTATTCGCGACCACTACCGAAGTGATACGGACGACCTCGTCGAAGACTTTTTCGAGCCTTCTCTGAGTGTCGCGGTTCGCTACGACCGCGCCGTCGGGTACTTCACGAGCACTAGCCTTGCGTTGGCGGCGAGCGGCCTGAACCGCTTCATCGAAGCCGACGGGCGAATACGGCTGATCGCGAGTCCCCACCTCAGCGACGAAGACATTGAGCAGATCGAGCTCGGGTACGAGTACCGGGAGGTCATCGAGCAAGCGGTATTACGCGAGCTGGGTCCTCACGTGGACGAGTCCGACGACTTGGTCCAGCGTCTCGGGCTACTTGGCGAGTTGATCGGTAAGGGCGTACTCGACATCAAGATTGCCGTGGTCCGCCGCGGTAACCGCATCGCGCTCTACCATGAGAAGATCGGAGTCTTTGTCGATCGCGAGGGTAACCAAGTCACGTTCAATGGATCCTCTAACGAGACTGCCAGCGCTCTTGTCGACAACTTTGAATCTATTGAAGTCTTTCGCAGCTGGGAGAGCGGCGACACTAGTCGCGTGATGCGAATCGTTCATGACTTTGCTGCGCTTTGGGACGGCGACACGCCCAACATGGAGCTCTTCGAATTTCCAGAACTCGGTAAAGAACGGCTCAAGAAACTGGCCGGATCGGCCCGTGAGAAGGAACTGGGAACCCGACCTGGTCATCTGGACACGGGGATCCTCCTCGGTGCAAGTAGCAGCACGTTTGCGCTCCCGCGGTTGCCATCTGGCCTCAAACTTCGTGATTACCAACGCGAAGCCATTCGTGCGTGGTTCTCGGTCAATGGACGTGGCATGTTCGAGATGGCCACTGGGACCGGGAAGACGATCACTGCTCTCGCGGCGCTTACCAAGTTGGCTGAGATCTACGACAAGCAAGACCGCCCGCTGCTGGCGATCGTAGTCGCGCCGCAAATCCACCTCGTAGACCAGTGGGCTCGAGAGGCCAAGAGGTTCGGAATCACTCCTCTCTGCTGCTACGATAATGCGAAATCCTGGGTTGACAGTGCGCACGCACTGACCGCCGGCTTGGCTAGCCGGACAAACGGGTTTGCGATGTTGATCAGCACGAATCGTACCTTAGCCGGGCCCGTATTTCAGCAGTTGCTCCAGCAGTATGGGGCGCCCTTCGTAATCGTCGCCGACGAAGCGCATAACCTTGGTGCCCGGTCAAGCTTCGAGGCGCTGCCACCGCACGCCCCGCATCGACTTGCGCTCTCGGCCACGCCGGAAAGGTGGTTCGACGCTGAGGGAACTGAGAGTCTGCGCGACTACTTCGGTGATGTCCTGATCAGCCTTGGCCTCCAGCAGGCAATAGAAATCGGTGCGCTCTGCACCTACGATTACCACCCGGTGTTAGTGTCCCTCGACCTCGAAGAGAGCGAGCGGTACGCCGCACTAAGCAAACAAATTGCGCGCTTGCTCGGCGGTGGAGACAGCGATATCGAGACTCGCGGCAACGATGAGCTTTCCATGCTCTTGCTCAAGCGAGCCCAGATCCTGTCTCATGCGCGCGGAAAAATCGACGCGCTAAACCGCGCTATGCGAGACCGCATCGGCCAGAGTTGGCAACTCGTCTACTGCGCTGAAGGGTCCGGGCCTCAAGCGACGGGTTCGAGGCAGATTGACCAGGTCTTGCGTCTACTCGGGAAGGAACTACACGTTCCATCGCATCCCTACACGTCACAGGAGAGTCGAGTAGAGCGCACTAGAATCCTGGAACGGTTCAAAGCGGAAGAGTTGCGTGCCCTCGTTTCAATGCGTTGCCTTGACGAGGGTGTTGATATTCCTGATGCCCGCGTGGCCTACATGCTCGCGAGTAGTACGAACCCGCGCCAGTTCATTCAGCGGCGCGGGCGTATCTTGCGCACTGCCCCTGGAAAAGATGCCGCCGAGATTATCGATTTCATCGCGGCGCCGAGCGGCGACATAGATATCGGGCTGGAGCGTCGGCTGCTACGCAAGGAGCTCGCCCGATTCACCGAGTTCGCATCCTGTGCACGTAACGCTGGACAGGCTCTCTCGGTTATGCGGCCGATTCGGGTCGCTTACGGACTTATGGACGTGTGAGGACGAGATGACCGACACCAAGACTGAACGTGAGCAAGTCGCTGAAATCTATGCCGAGCAAGACGAGACGGTCCAAGAGATCATTAAGGAAGTATTGAGCACCGAGCGCAGCCGTTTACATCTGCGTAGCCAGGACAAGGCGACAGTCGACTTGCTCGTGAACGCCATCCGGAGGATCGTGAAGTGAAACTCCTATCACTGGAGCTGGAGAACTTCAGGCAGTTCCACGGCAAGCAGGCGATTGAGTTCGCTGCCGGAGGTGACGACGGCAACGTCACAGTAATCTACGGTGGTAACGGTGCTGGTAAGACTACGATCCTCAACGCTTTCACGTGGGCACTTTACGGTGACCTAAGTGATGACATGGAGGAGAAGGAGCGCCTTTTTACTGACGCTCTCTGGGAGCAAACTGATCTTGGCGCAACAATTACATGTAGTGTCACGGTCCAGTTTGAGCATAACGGCAGCGACTATCGGCTTCGCAGGGCGGTTAATGCTCGAAAGACTAGCCCGCGTCAGCAGCCGCATCACTCGGATGTGTCGTTAGCGTCGACCGGCGAAGACGGCGCCTGGCGAGACATTGAATCCTACACCGACAGCGTCGACCTCATCCTGCCGAAGCGCCTTTCGAGGTTCTTCTTTTTTAACGGCGAGCGTATCGAACACCTCGTGCAGTATGAGGACATCCAGGATGCAATCAAGACGCTGCTCGGCTTGGAGCAGTACGAACGAGCTGTCAAACACTTGCCGGACGTGGAAAAGATCTTCGCTAGCGAGTTGCGAAAGCTTGGGAAGTCCAAGTCAAGCGATTTGGTTGCGCAGCTTGAGCAAGAGAAAGAGGACCAGGGAAAGCTTACTGAAGAGCAGAAACGCCTCAGGAGCGAAGTTGGCAATCTTGAGGGTGAGATTGACCAGTTGGAGCAGACGCTCCGCAAACATGAGGCAACAAAACAATTGCAGGCGCGACGTGACGAGCAGCGTCGGGCACTCCGTGAAGCGGATGAACGGCGTGAGGAAGCGCGCCGAGGCCGGACCGAGACGTTGACTCGTCGCGCGTACAGGATCTGGCTCGCTGATCTCTTGCCTGAAGTCGAGCAGCTTGCTTCTGGGCTACATGACCGTGGTGAGTTGCCCGCGCCCCTCAAGCGACAGTTCGTGGACGAGCGGCTCGAAGTAGGCGAGTGTATTTGCGGAACACCCCTGCATCCGGGCGAAGGTCCGTATAAGCATGTGGAGGCGTGGCGCCAGAAAGCCGGCCTCGCGGAGGTGGAAGGCGCCTGGCAGCAAATGAAGGGGCAAGCGCGAGGCCTCGGGAACCTCGCAGAAGAGCCAATTAGCGAAGTGTTGCACTTCAACGCTGAAATTGCAGCCTCAAGCGAGGCTCATCGCAAGGCGGAAGAGATTCTCAACGAGGTAGCTGCACAGCTTCAGAATGTTGGATCTGAGGATGTTCAGCAACTTGAGCGCCGGGTGCGCGAAATGCGGGAGCGTGTCAAAGGGCATCAGTTTCGGCTAAGGGATATTAGTGTTGAGCTCGACGTAGTTTCTGCGCGAATCAAGGAGCTAACCGACAAGCTGAAGAAGGCGCACGGTGCGAACGAAAAAGAGGAGCAGCTCCGACGAAGTGTCGCACTAGCTAATGAGGCGGCGAAAGCCATTAAGCAAATGTTGGATACGGCAAGTGAGAGCGTGCGCCGCCGCCTCGACGTTAAGGTTCGCGCGGTGCATAAGGCGATCACGGTCAAGCCATTTGTTCCGGAGCTCAACGAGTCATTCGAACTAAAGCTTTGGTCGGGCGATAGCGAGGATCGGCTTCCTGCTCCAAAATCTACAGGCGAGAATCAGTTGCTCAGTCTCTCCTTTGTGGGGGCGCTTGCTCAACTCTGCCGTGACCAGGCAGACCAAGGCGAAAATGTCCAACTCGTAGGTAAGGTAGGCGGCCTCTATCCCATCGTCATGGACGCGGCGTTTGGGAATCTCGACGATAACTATCGTGAGGCTATCGCTAACGCCTTACCAAGTATGACCTCGCAGGTCGTTGTTCTGACTAGTAAGGCGCAGGCTACGGGTGTCGTAGCTAAGGAGCTCAGGCCTCATACCGGAGCCGAGTACGTCGTGTGCGTTCACACGACAAAGAGCGACGTTGACCCGGAGAAGATCGCCGTGCAAGGGCAAGAGTGGGACTATCTCGTGCCAGGGGCCGATTACGACTCTGCTACCTTGAGGAGGATCGGCTAATGCTTGATCCGCGCGTTCGGCGTCCAGCTGACAAAGAAGATCTTATATCGAAGCTTGCCGGGGATTCTTCCGAGGCGGGATTTTCTTCGATGCGTGACTTATTTGTCTTTGCTGCAGCCCTAGGTAAGGCTGAATCACGACATGTTCCGTTTACTGAAGCATACGGAGACGCTATCCGACTGGAGCTGTTTCAGCGGGACGGAACTCACGAACTGCTGATCAACGTTATCGCGGTACTTGAGCACCCGGGTGACCCTGAGATTCTCCGAGAAGATCGTGTGGCCGAGCGGATCGAGATCTTTGAAGGGTATGTCAACGGTGGGCTTGAGCTAATCCAAGCGCATCTCAACTCCCATCGGCTCGTCCGGGAGGATGACGCATTGAATATGCTCGTTCAGCGGCGGATCAGTGCGCGAAAGAGTGAGCAAGAAGTAAACTTGGCACAATTCGCCGATGACCTCGGCTTGTAGGGATTGGACTACTGTTGACTGAGTCGACGTCAATGCTGAATGCGGCAGGTGTTCGTCCGACAAGCTTGCCAATAGGAAAACTTCTGACGAATCGATCGCCAGCTCGGGTTCCTCGATACCAACGGTCATATGCGTGGGAAGACGAGCAGGTTAGCGACCTTATTGAGGATATTAAACTGCTGCTCACGGTCGCGACTGGCGAACGCGGCCATTTTTATGGCGGGATGGTCGCGATCGAGATAGGTGATGCTACTGAAGCCGGCGGAACAGTGTACGAGGTTGTCGACGGTCAACAGCGGCTCGCGACGTTCTGCTTGCTGCTCGCTCAGATTGCCGTCCGTGCAGATGAGCTTGGTGCTATCGCTGAGTCGCAAGCGATGCCCGAAATTCGGAATAAGTTCACGATCTTCGCTAAGTCGATCCGTAAGGAATTTCTATACTACGAAAGGTATGACGTCACAGAAGGAAGTGAGTCTGAGCAGCCACGACTTCGGCTTAGTCGAGCTGATGACGAAGTATTCCAGGGCCTCCTGAGGGGTGAGGCCGCATCGACGCTCCGCGCGAGTCATAAGCTTCTGGAACACGCGGCTCACTTGCTCAGGAAGGAGCTGATCTTAGAGCGGGCTCCTGACGCTGATCTTTATGCGAGTTTTGATTCGCTGGTACGCATCCGTGATGCGGTAATTCGAGACTCGTTCGTGATTCATATTGTTAGTGAAGAGCGCGCAAACGGGTATCGTCTATTTGCCGTATTGAACGATCGTGGCGCTCGATTGACTGTCGCTGACCTTCTGCGGAGTCACACGCTCGAGATGCTCGATAGCGTGCCTGATCTTTGCAGGAAGGCGGCGGAACTGTGGGACGATCTGCTCGCTGACGGCGGCGACGATGTTGACGATTTTCTTAAGGCCTACTATACATCCCTGGTGGGCAGGCGTCCCAGTCGCGATGACCTCTTTGATGATACTAAGAAACTTCTATTTTCGCCCGGGGTTGCTTCTGAGATGGTCGTTCAGGGGCTCAAGGATATGGGGCGCGAACTAGGCTCATTCAAGTCAATCAGTAAGGGAGTATGGCCTTACGTCGGTGAGCAACAGATGTCCGCTGTTACGGAGTGGGATCGCGCTCGTTTAGGTCGTCTTGTGTCAGTGCTTCGCCACGAGCTCTCGACGCCGATGCTTTTGGCTGCGCGTGCGGTCTGCGACGAGGCCGAATTTGCCGAGTTGGTGCACCTTGTCGAGATCTTCGCTTTTCGCTATAAGAATGTCTGTGGCGCGCACGCTGGTCCTGCAAGTGGTAGCTACTATGCGGAGTGTAAGCGTCTTCGTGCCTTGAGTTCTGATGCGAAGGTGAACTTTACAAAACTTCGAGAGTCTCTGCGAGGACTGCTGGCGCTGCGTGCGCCAGATTTGGTGTTTGAGACTTCCATTGCGAACCAGCTCCACTATGACGCGGGAAACGCAGCGAAGGCAAACATCAGGCATCTTCTGACGATGCTCGAAGACTACCGGAGTTGGGTAAAGCTGGGTGCGAACGGTGTGCCGCGGCCAGCGAGGATTACGGTCACCGATCTGAAGCTAGTCACTATCGAGCACTTATATCCTCAAAGTTCCTCTCCTCGTGATCCGGCGCTAGAGTCGCATGTCAATCGGCTCGGAAACCTCTCTTATTGGGAGCCTTCAGATAATAGGGAAGCAGGAAATCTGCCGTTCGTTGACAAGCTTCCAGCCTACAGGGCGAGTAAGGTTGGGCTGAATAACGACTTGTCGGAGTGGGGCGCTTGGGACTTGACGGCCTTGGAAGAGCGGGAAGAGCGGCTGATTAAGCAAGCTTGCCAGGTCTTTACAATATGAAACTGGGCATATGCAGCTAGTGTCCTGTGATTCCGTTTGGTTTACGTTGGGTTGACTGGGCATGGTGTTGGCTGACTCGGTGGAGTTGACGACGGGGCAGCGGGCCGAGTTGCAGGCCCTGGTGTACAGCCCGGACGTGGCGGCGACGGTCGCGACGAGGGCCCGGATCGTGCTGTGGTGCGTCGAGGGCAGGCAGAAGAAGGATGTCGCAGTGCTGGCCGGGGTGTCGCGGCCGACGGTGGACCTGTGGTTGGAGCGCTACGGCGCGGAGGGGCTCGCGGGCCTGCTCGACCGGCCGCGGGGGGCAGCTCGCGAGCAGGTCCCGGCGTCGGTCCGCGCCCGGATCCTGGCCCTCAGCCGTACCAGCCCGCCGGCCTCGACTGGGCTGTCGCATTGGTCGAGCCGGGAGATGGCTGCGTTCATCGCCCGCACCGAAGGTGTTTCCGTCTCGTACCACTATGTCGCGAAACTCTGGCGGGACAACGGGATCAGACCCCATCGCCACGGCACGTTCAAGGTCAGCAAGGATCCGGAGTTCGCTGAGAAGGTCGCCGACATCGTCGGGCTGTATCTGGCCCCGCCCGGCGGTGCGGTGGTGCTCTCGATCGACGAGAAAACCCAGATCCAGGCCCTGGACCGAACCCAGCCGCTGCTGCCGATCGACTTCGACGCGACCGAGAAACGCACCCATGACTACGTTCGCCACGGCACCACGAACCTGTTCGCCGCGTTGAACGTAGGCACCGGCGAGGTCTTGGGCGAGTGCACGCCGTCCCGCGACGGCGCAAGTTTCCTGGCGTTTCTGAAGAAGGCCGTACAACCACATGCGGGCAAGGATGTTCACGTCGTGCTGGATAACCTCTCGACCCACACCACGCCGGAGGTCATGGCCTGGCTGGCCGACAACCCGCACGTGCGGTTCCACTTCACGCCCAAGGGATCTTCCTGGATCAACCAGATCGAGACTTGGTTCGGGATCATCACCCGCCAGTCCATCCGACGCGGCACCTTCACCAGCGTCAAAGTCCTGATCAAGCAGATCCGCGACTACATCACGCACTGGAACACCACCGCCAAGCCCTTCACCTGGACAGCCACCGCCGACGAGATCCTTGCCAAGGTCCGACTCGTCCAGAGCAACATCAAGAAACTCGTCGACAACAACGCCAAGTAACGGAATCAGGATCACGAGACACTAGGGCTGATGACGGTCTTTATCGGCGGATCGATCGGTGATCAACGTGTATGCCCGTGAGGGTCTCGGATGCGCACCCCGCGGTCGAGCAGTCGTGCTCGTACCGTGTTCGCTGTTGTGTCGAGTGTGACCCCGATCCGGGCCAGTGACCAGCCGGCTGCGTAGAGTCGCACAGCTTCGTCGACTTGGTCCGGGGCTAGCCGTCCTCGAATCTGCACACCGGCTCGATGCAAGATGTCGCTGACGGTCTTCCGGTTGATCTTGAAACGCTCGGCGAGGTCGTACACCGTGTCGCCGGCCTGGTAGGCCGCGGTGAGCTTGTCGACCTGCTGTTCGCTCAGCTGGCGGGCGCGCCGTGGCTTAGCCCGTTCGGGTGAAGGTGTGGTGATTGTGACAGTGGCGGCCAGCCGCCGGACAAGGGCTTCAAGCGTCCTGACCTGCACGCTCGTGTTGTAGTGAGGTCCCCGGAGGTCCACAGCAGGTCAAGGGCCCTCTCCGGAACCTCGGGGAGGGCTTTTTGCTGCCCGTACAGCAGTGGCCTCACTGGAGGCCGTCCCCGAGCTTGTCGGTATTAGATCTCCATCGTGACTGCGAATTGGGCGTGTCGGAGGATGTGCATCGCGACACGGGGGTGGACGTCGGGGTCAGCGAGCAGGGAACCGCATGAGTGACGAACGCTGAATGGGTGTCCATTAGTGCTTCGGTGAAGTCGTAGCCTTCGGTTTCACTGTGGTCAGCTCGTTGAATCTTCTCACGTATTCGTCAACTGGTGGATCGGCGTCCGTGGACGAGGGCTGCCAGTGGATATTGCTCAAAGACGCAAGGGCTGCGCCGACTACCGCTAGAACGGCGAAGGTTGTCTTCACGACAGGAGATGCCGTGGACAAGCTCGTAATACCTGATCCGCCCGAGAATACCGCCGCGAGGAACCCAAGGCTGTAATTTGCCTGCGTCCAATGCTTGGCGGACTTTCTATATGCTGCTGCGGCTACAGTGACATCGCGGTAGATGCTCCGGAGTCTCCAGTCGGTAACCTCAGCTTCCAGGAACGTGTCGTCGGGTGGGGTCGCAGGGATCATTTCCTCGGTCGTCGCCGCTGCCTGAGGTCGGAGCATTAATTCGGTTGATGCGACGGTTGCTCCGATGCCTGCTACTTCAAGCAGGAGGACGAGTATCCATCCCGCGGGTGCTGAGTGATAGTCCAATGCCGAGCAGGCCCGCGATGGTCAGAAGTAGAATCCCTGACCAGAAGATGGCTCTTGCGGAGTGGCTAGGTTCTCGAGGCGATGACACGCCTTTGTGGTCGTTGCTTTGGTACTTAATGCCAAATATATTGGACGCCGGTGTCGGAACTGGTCCGGCGGCGATGGCTATCCATGTAATTGGTGGCAGGTCGGGAAGAGAAACCAGTTGGCGACCGAGAGCTATGTTGAATATGACTTCGACCGCAGTGACGGCGATGTGTCGGCGTTGATGTGTTCTCTATCGGCGCTGGTCCGATGCCTGATCCGGCTCGCCTGGCACGTTGTTGTCGCGACTTACCGGCAAGGACGTAATTCCGGATCAAGTTGTTACTGCCAACCCGCAGACTGTGACGTGTCTGGGACCTCGGTCGGGCGTTCAGGTGTGCGGTACTTGCATGCCGAACGCGGCAACCGCCGGCGTCAACTCGCCGGCCATCACGACTCACGCATCTCGGCCGCCAGGTGGCGGCTCCTCCAGGGGAGGCGTCGACGAAGGATGTGGCCAGGCGACGGGATGAGTGTGCGGCTCGTCGACCAGCCCTCGTCGGGCGAGCTTCCTTTGGGCGTCCGCACCGGGACAGACTATTCGGTCCGCTGAGGACAGTGAGCCGGTTTGCTCGCGCTGGGGATCAGTTGGTGAGCACGTTCGGGAAGCCGAATAGGACCACCAGGGCCGGATTGTGGAACTCCGTCACCCGGGTGACGCCTGTGGCTGTCGGCGTGAGCACGACGATGCCGTGTGCCTGGAGCTTGCCGTCGTTGCGGTGGTACACAGCTGCCGCGGGTTGGCCGTTGGCCTCCGTGGCGATCATTCGCCAGTCGCCCGGGGTGCCCAGCACGTGTGTGGCCAGCAAGTTGAGGCAGTTCAGGCGGCCCGCGTACCAACTGCGGAATGGCGTTGCTTCCAGGGTCGCGTCGGTGCGTAGCACCTTTTCCAGCAGGCTCGCGTCCGAGTGCTCGAATGCTGTGATGTAACCGTCCAGCAGTGCGCGTGCCCGCTTGTCGGTTGGCTCCAGCAGTTCGCCGGGCTGGGGTTCGAGCTCGTCCAGGCGGGCGCGGGCGCGCTGCAAGCCGCTCTTCACCGCCGCCGTTGTCGTGCCGAGGATTTTTGCCGTTTCGGGTGCTGAGAAGGCCAGCACCTCGCGCAGGATCAGGATCGCTCGCTGGCGGGCCGGCAGGTGCTGCAAACTCGCGATGAGCGCCAGCCGGAGTGACTCGCGTGCTACCGCCGTCGTCGCCGGATCGTCGGTGGACGGGGTGATCCAGGTGTCCGGGAACGGTTCCAGCCATGAGACCTCGCCCGGTGCGGCCTCGCTCGGTCGGCTGTCGGGGCCGTCGTGCGGGCCTGCCAGTCCTGACGGCAAGACCCGGATCGGGCGTGGCTGCGCCGCCGTCAGGCAGACGTTCGTGGCGATCTTGTACAGCCATGACCGGATCGACGCACGGCCCTCGAAACCCGCGTACGACCGCCAAGCCCGCAGGTACGTTTCCTGGACCAGGTCTTCGGCGTCCTGCGCCGAGCCGACCATGCGGTAGCAGTGCGCCAGCAGCTCACGGCGGAACCGCTCCGTCTCCGCCGTGAACCGGTTCCGGTCCGCCGCCTCCCGCACCTGCGCCGTCATGCCGCGAGCCTAGGCCGCAGACCGTCGGCCGGATGCGACGCGGCGGATTGCCTGCTTGTCATGCCCTGCTCCTTCGCTGTGGTCACCTCCAGTACGACCTGGACACCGGTGCGAAGGAATCTAAACGCAGGTCAGCGGGGCACCTCCTCGAGCTGCATGATCAGGCCGCGGAACGTCAGGCCCGGAATCTGTTTCGCCAGCGGGATGTGGACGTCGTTGTAGTGACGCTCGAACGCTTCGACGTCGGATGGGGTGTCGTAGAGCACGACGAATCGCGCCGTCACGGCCGCAGGGCCAGTTTGCCGACCGTCGCCCTGGCTTCCAGTTCCGACAGGGCCTTCGGGCCGTCGGCCAGGTCGTAGGTCGTGGGACGTGCTGGGGTGAGCACGCCCGCGGCAATGAGCGCGGACAGCTCGCCCATGAGCTCGCCGAAGACCCGGGGTGCGGCCTGGATCAGCACGCCGATGTTGAGCCCGATGACCTGGACCTGGTGCCGGTACACCAGCTCCCAGTTGGTGATCGGGGCTTCGCCGCCCGCCAGCCCGTAGACGACGACTCGGCCGGTGACCCGCTTGGCCGCGGCCAAGCTCGCCTCGAAGGTCGTCCCACCCGCGGACTCGAGCACCAAGTCAGCGCCGCCGGTCAGGCGCCGCACCTCGGCGGCGAGGTTCTCGGCGCGGGAGTCCAGCACGTGGTCGGCGCCCAGGGCCAGCACCGTCTCGTGCTTGCCCGGTGACGCGGTGCCGATGACCGTCGCGCCGTAGTGCTTGGCCATCGTCACCGCGGCCTGCCCCGTCGCGCCCGCCGCGGCGTGGACCAGCACGGTCTCGCCGGCGGCGACGCGGCCCAGCGGCTTGAGCGCGGCCAGTGCGGTGGGCCAGTTCACGACCAGGCCCAGTGCCTGCTCGGCGCTCCAGCCGGCCGGCGCCGGCGTCGCCGCGGCCGCGGGCAGGACCAGGTACTCGGCGAACGCCCCGGATCCGACGCCGGCCACGCGATCCCCGAGACGCGGGGCGCTCACCCCCTCACCGCACGCCACGACTTCGCCGACCGCCTCGAACCCCGCCCGATACGGCGGGCGCGGTCCGTCCAGGAACGTGCCGCGGGCCTTCGAGATGTCGGCGAAGTTGACCCCGGCGGCGGCGACCCGGATCAGGACCTCGCCCTGGCCCGGGGCCGGCACCGGCGCGTCGAGGATCAAACGCATGTCCTGCGGACCCCGTAGCGAGGTCTGCTCGAGGGCACGCATGGTGGCGGGAATGCTCACGGCGATCGGCTCTCTCTTCTCGGCTTACTTCATCGTCGAGCAGGTAGACCGCCGCCACCGCCGAAAGGAATCGGCGATCAGGCCGGGACGCCGGGCTGGTAGGTGAGGCTGACGAGGCTGTCCCCGACGGTGCGGCAGGCGGTCAGGCGCAGGGACTTCCGGTCGCTGATCCGCCCGACCGGGCGTTCGCCCTCGCCGAGCGCGAACGGGCACACGATCAGCCGCAGCTCGTCGAAGAGGTCGTGCTCGATCAGCGCTTGCACGAGCCGGCCGCTGCCGTAGACGACGATCTCGCCGTCCACTCCGTCCTTCAGCTTCGCGACCTCGTCCAGCACATCGCCCTCGAGGACCGCCGAGTTGACCCACGTGGGGTCTTCCAGCGTCGAAGACACGACGTACTTGGGCAGCTCGCGCAACCGGTCCGGCCAGTCGCCGTCGCGGGACGCCCAGCCTCGCGCGACGAACCACTCGTAGGTAAGGCGCCCCATCAGCAACGCGTCCGCGCCCACCGCCTCCTCGAATTCGACCTTGGCCCACGCCTGGCGATCCGAGCCCACGAGCTGGTCGAACCAGCCGGCGAACCGGAAGCCCTCGGCGCCCACCGGGTCCTGGAACACCCCGTCGAGCGATACGGTTTCACTGATCACGATCTTTCCCATCGCGGCTCTCCTTTGTTCGCGTTCTCGGCTGCCGGTGATAGGGACGTCGCGAGATCGGGAAAGGGGTCGGTCGGGGACCGCCCCCTTTGGCTCGCGGCCGACGTCTGTACACGATGGAAGGGCCGACGAGGGAGAGGTGGCCGCGGTGGAAACAGACCTGATCAGCAGGGCGCGGGCCGGGGACGACGACGCGTTCCAGGCGCTGACCGAGCCGCACCGCCGCGAGCTGCAGGTGCACTGCTACCGGATGCTCGGCTCGTTCCAGGACGCCGAGGACGCGCTCCAGGACACCATGGTCGCGGCCTGGCGAGGTCTCGGCGGGTTCGACGGCCGCGCGTCGCTCCGCACCTGGCTCTACCGGATCGCCACCAACCGGTGCCTGAGCACGCTGCGCTCGGCCGGCCGGCGTCCGGCCACGGTGTGGGACATCCCCGGGGTGGAGCCGCCCGAGCCGACCCGGCTCGGCGAGGTCGTCTGGCTCGAACCCTATCCGGACGCCCTGCTCGACGGCGCGATCCAGGTGCCGCTCGGCCCGGAGGCTCGCTACGAGCAGACCGAATCCATCTCGCTGGCCTTCGTCACCGCGTTGCAGGCCCTGCCGCCTCGCCAGCTCGCCGTCCTCATCCTGCGTGACGTCCTCGGCTTCCCGGCGAGCGAGGTGGCCGGCATGCTCGACACGACCGTCGACTCGGTCAAGAGCGCCCTCAAGCGGGCGCGGACGACCCTGCAGCGCAACCAGTCGCCCGAACCGCCGCCCGCCACGGCCTCGCCGGCGGAGAACGCGATCGTGGCGGGCTTCGTGCGCGCGTGGGAGACCGCCGACGTCGACGCGCTGGTGGCCCTGCTGACCGACGACGTCTTCATGTCCATGCCGCCGCTGCCACTAGAATACCAGGGCCGGGACGTCGTCGGCCGCTTCTGCGGCGCCATCTTCGACGCGGGCCGGAGGTTCGCCCTCGTGCCGACGCGTGCCAACGGCCAGCCGGCGTTCGGGGCCTACCTGACCGGTCCCACCGGCGTCCGCCACGGGACCGGCCTGTACGTCCTGACCCTCGCGGGCGACCGGATCAGCGCGTTGACCCGCTTCGAGAACAGCATGCTGTCGCCGTTCGGACTGCCGCGGTCACTTCCTCCTCAGGCGTGACGGGGAAACGGCGTTTCAGGCCAGGTCGCGGTACTGGTGCAGCAGGCTGTTGAAGCTCCGCAGCTTGTTGATGGCGTCTTCCGGTACCGGGTCCGGGTGGAAGTGCATGACCTTGTTGCGGATGAGGCGAATTTCCTCCAGCCGGGCGATGAAGACCTGACGGTCCAGCGGCCAGCCCAGCTTGTCCCAGACATCCCGGTTTCCGAGAATGCTTTGGTAGTCCCCGAAAGCCAGGTCGTCGAAGCTCTTGACCGTTCTGCTGCACAGCGGCTGGATGGCCGGAATGGCGAACGTCCGGTTCAGGATCCAGCGGAGCGTCTGGTCCAGCTCGCCCACCTGGAAGAACGGGGTGGCCATCTCGCCGTAGCGCTGTGCCACGTCCGCAGTGGTGACAATGCCCTTCACGACTCTGCTCTCGTTCAGGACGAACACGAATTCGTGTTGCTGCAGCAGGGGAAGGACCTCGAACAGGTCTCGGTCGTACGCGACCAGTTCCACGCGGGTGTCGAGCGCGTCGGCGACGGTCGCGTCCGGTTTCTGGTGCATCGCCTGGGCGATCGAGCGCCAGGTCACGGCACCCCGCAAATTGCGGGGGCCGTTCAACACAGCGAGCTGCGAGAACTCGTTGAGAAGCATCTTCGTGACCGCTTCGTGGAGCGTGCTGTTCGGGCTGACCGACTCCACACCCTCGAGTGGAGACAGGTTTCCCACCGTCAGGCGGACGTTCAGGTCATCGCCCCCCTCGTCGTCCTTGCCGAGGGGGACGTCGTCGATCACGGGTGCCCCCTCGTCGGACGGCGTGGTCAGGGAAACCACCGTGTCGAGGGTGACCGCGCGGAAGCTCGGTGACGTCACCAGCCCGTGGTTCGCCAGGTCCGCTTCGATCTGGCCGATCTTGTCGCCGCGATCGGTCGCTTCCCAGAGCGACAGGAGGGCGCGGACCGAGATCCGCTCGGGATTGTGCTCGTCGGCGCGGGCACGTGCTCGACGCAGGCGCTCATGGACGCGCTGACGATCCCGGTCCTCGGATTTCCGGTCGACCGTGGTCGCGCCGGCGATCGCCCGGTCGAGAAACTCCTGGCGCACCGAATCCAGCAACCGGCCTTCGTCGACCACGACCCACGCTCGCCATCCGTCGACCGCTCGCATTCCCGCCGCCACCATGGCCGCTCGCGAAGGCGAGCGGAACTCCTCGCCGTCGGGTTCGAGGCGGATCCGCCCCTCGTCGGTCACGGTCGCGTCGAAGGTGGCACCGATGCGCTTCCGCTTGAACCTGAGCTTCGCCCCGGCCTTGATCAGGCCTGCCTCGAGCAGGTCCGAGACCATGACGCGGCGGCCGCCGATCAGGTACATCGAGCGACCAGCGGCCTCGGCACTCATGTGAGTCACCACTTCCGCAGGCCGGCGAACTTGCGGCGGGCACCGATCGCCTGCTTGAGGATCCGCCTTCTCAGCTCCTTCTGGCTCAGGCGGTCCATGTGCGTGAGCTGCAGTTCGGTCGCGATGGCCAGCAAGCTGTCGCGGTCCAGGCGCTGCGCCTGGAGGTATTCGGCACCCTCTTCTTCGGTGTCGATCTCGCGCAGGCGGGCGGCGATCGCCGCCGCGTCGGCATCGGACGTCATCGTCACCGAGACGGCTTCGGGCGGTTCGGGCACGGGAGCTTCGGCTACCGGGGAGGGAGGCGCTGGTGCAGGACGCTTCGGCTCCGCGGGCGTCTCGGCAGGGGCCGGGGTTTGGTCGGCAAGCAGGTCGATGAGCTTGGGCTTCGTGAGTCTGCTGTAGTTGCGGTAGTGCAGCTCTCCGGCGACCTTCTTCAGATCGGCCACGGTGAGGTCAGCGGTTTCCAAGTAGGTTCGTCGTTCTGACGCCGTCGACAGCTCCGGCAGGGCTCGCACCGCCTGTTCAGCCGCGCTCAGCACCATCAGCTGCGCCGCCCCACTGACGATCCTCCGCAGCGTGGCCTCGTCCTGCCGGTCGAGGAACTCGTACACCCGCGCCTGCAGGGCGACGAAACTCTTCAGGTCGCTCACCGCCGGCCACCCGGCGTCAGCTCGAGCGCGGTCAGCACCTCGTCGACGAGCTGATCGAATTCCCGGACGACCAGATCCCGGCTGCTGGCGCGCAGCATCGCCGGTACGCCGGTTTCACCGGCGTCGCCGAAGTGGTTGGAGCTGTTGCGGATTGTGCTCGACAGCACGGGAACCTTGGAGTTCAGGCGGACTTCCTCGACGTAGGCGCGCTGGGCGGCGGTGGGGTGCTGGGAATAGATCTGCACCATGGTGAAGACCACGCCCAGCATGCCGGGGTCGATCGGGCGGTGCTCCCGGGTGCCGCCCTTGTGGTTGACGAAGTCGTTGAACTGCTGGACCAGCCCGGCGCAGTTGCCCACCAGGTAGTCCAGTCCCAAGGTGGACAGGTAGTCCGCCTTGGCCGGGACGAGGATCTGCTCGCTCGCGACGATCGCCGTTTTGGTGACCAGGCCGAAGTTCGGTGCGCAGTCGATGAGGACCAGGTCGTACCCGGCGAAGTGGTCGTCCGCCAGCGCTTGCCGCAGACAACCGTGCAGGTCCAGGAACCTCCGCTTCGACCCGTCAAGGGTGGTCGTGCCGCCCAGCAGAGCCGCGAGTTCGAGATCGATGTCGATCAGGCCGAGGTGGGAAGCGATCAGGTCGAGCTGTCCGCCGGTGCCCGCGAGGGCCTTGTTGACACGCTCCGGTGACACCACGAGGTCGCGCAGCGGAACGTCCCTGCCGGGCATTTCGCCGCCGTACCACTGCTTGATCGTGCGGTTGTCCGCGAGGCGCTCGTGCCAGTCGTCGATCGAGAAGAAGGAGAAGGTCAGGTTGGTCTGCGGGTCGAGGTCGAGCAGGAGGACCCGCAGGCCCCGGCCGGCCGCCACCGCGCCGAGGTTCGCGGTCAGCGTCGTCTTTCCCACTCCGCCCTTGTAGTTCATGACCGCCACGACCCGCATGCGCTCTCCCCGTGGTCTCGTGCCTGGGCCGTTTGTAGTGCACGGACGGCTGAACTGACGAGAAACGCGGGCAAAGTGTCATGAAGTTGTCCACCAGCTCGCCGATCGGCGAGAGGCGGTCAGGACAGGGTTTTCAGCCAGGTGGCCACCACTCCGAAGTACGTCGGCGCGTTGGGGGCGTAGTTGATCGCGTGGCCGTAGCCGTTGAGGATGTACGTCTGCAGGTTCGCCGTGCCGAAGAACGGGGCCTCCGAGGCGCGCAGGGCCGCCGGGGACGAGCAGTCGCTGCCCAGGGTTCCGCAGAAGTTCGGGTCGTTGCCCACCACCAGCAGGACCGGGGCCGTGATCTGCCGGGACGCCGGGACGACCACCGTCGTCAGTGTCAGGCTGTCCACCGCCTCGGTCGCCGCGAAGACGTCCTTTGTGGACTCGTCGTACGCCAGCGCTGCGGCGTCGTACGGGCCCGGTGTGTGGAACGCCGCGTAGCGGGTGCCCGGGTCGGTGGTCAAGTAGCCCGCGTCGCGGCCGGGGAGGGCCGGGTCCAGCGGGGCCGGCATCATCTGGGCCAGCGTCGGGATCACCGAGACCAGGTTCATCCGGTGCGTCATGCCCGTGACCAGCACGCCGTCGACGTCGCGGTAGCGGCCCGCCTCGATCATCGCCATCGCCGCGCCGATCGAGTGGCCGCCGACGACCACCTTGGCGAAACGGGAGTGGATTGCCTGGATCACCTGGTGCGCCGCCGTCGCCTGGACCGACGCGCTCAGCAGCGTGCTCAACGGCTTCGAACTGCCGCCCGTGCCCAGGCGGTCCAGGGCCAGCGTCGCCACGCCCGCCTTGTTCGCCGCCAGGCGGAACGAACGGATCTCCGGTGTGTAGCCGATGTCCCAATAGGACGCGTTGTACGTGCCGCCGGGGATCAGGACCACCACCGTCGACGCTCCGGGCGGGGCGCACAGGCGGCCGTGCATCGTCTGGGGGAGCAGGGCCACCGTGACCGGGACGTTCAGGTCTTCGCACGTCGTGGCCGCGGCGGCCGGGGTGGGCGTGAAAAGCGCGGCCAGCAAAAGGAAAACGGCAGCACAAAAACGTAGGCGGGACAAGGAGAACGACCTCCAGCTAGCGGGGGACTGCCGTCATCGGCAGGCTTTCGGGGTAGGCGGCGGAGGTGAACTTCACGCACACCGGCCGGCCCGGGACTCCGACCAGCCGCCACCGCGCGGCCACCGTGGCCACCGTGATGACGATTTCGTTCTGGGCGAAGCGGTTCCCGATGCACTGCCGGGTGCCCGCCCCGAACGGTACGAACGCGCCCTTCGGCACGTCCGCGGCCCGCTCCGGCGCCCAGCGGCCGGGATCGAACCGGTCCGGGTCGGCGAACGACGCGGGGTCGTGGTGGAGCGCGTGCGGGCTGACGATCACCTCGGCACCCTCCGGGAGGCGCACCCCGCCGAGGTCGACTTCGGTGAGCGTGCGGCGCATCAGCATCCAGAGCGGGTACCGCCGCAGCACCTCGTCGACCACCTGCCGGACGTAGGTCAGCCGGGTGAGGTCGTCGACGGTGACCGGGCGGCCGCCCAGCACCTCGTCGACTTCGGCGTGCACCCGCGCCTCCACCTCGGGGTGCCTGCCGAGCTCGTGGAACGTCCAGGCCAGCGCGAGCGCGGTCGTCTCGATGCCGGCCGTGAGCAGGGTCAGCACTTCGTCCCGCGCCTGCTCGTCGGTCATTCCTGCCAGCAGCAACGTCGAAAGCAGGTCGCCGCGGTCGGTGCTTTCGCGCCGCCAGTCGCGGATCACCTCGATCACGATTCCCCGCATCCGGGCGATGGCCTCGTCGAACCGCCGGTTCCCGGGAACCGGCAGCTTTTCGACGAACTTCGGGGACAACGCGCGAATCATGCCCTGCTGGATGATCACGAAAATCGAGCGGCGGGCTTCGGCGATCGCCTCTTTGCCCAGGTCCGTCGAGAACAGGGCCTCGCCGACGATCGTCACCGCGAGACTCTGCATGTCCTCTTCGATCATCCGCACTTCACCGGCTCGCCAGGTGTCGCTCATGCCGACCGCCGCGCGCCGCATGATCTCCGCGTAGGCGACCAGGCGGTCGCGGTGGAACGCCGGCTGCATCAACCGTCGCTGGCTCAGGTGGAAGTCCCCGTTCGAAAGCACCAAGCCATTTCCGACGAACGGCCGGAACTTGTCGAACATGGCGCCCTTGCGGAACTTCGGCCCCGCGGTGACCAGCACTTCATGGACCAGCCGCGGGCTCGCGACGAAGTACACGGGCGCCGGGCCGAGATAGAGTTTTACGATCTCGCCGTGCTCGTGCAATGAGTTGGTGAACGCGTAGCGTTGCCGCAGCAGTGCCGGAGTGTGCCCGAGAAAAGGCCACCGGCCCGGTGCGACCGGGACGCTCATGCGGACTCCTCGATTGAGCCATTCGTTCGAGCCAATGTGTGGATTCCCAAGGAGACGGTCTACGGTAGGCGCGTCCGGGCGAACCGGACAGTGCCCGATCGGGTGGTGTGGGCTCACGCATATGGCGCAGTAGCCGATCCTCGGGGAATCGCTAAGCTCTTTCCGGTCCGACAGATGAGAAGGTGTTCTTCGTGACACGATCACCGGAATGGGTACCACCGGGTGTCGATATCTCCGTGCCGAGCATCGCTCGCACTTACGACTTCATGCTCGGCGGCGGCCACAACTTCGCCGTCGACCGCGCGGTCGGCGAGGAGATCGAACGCGTGATGCCCGGCCTGCGCGACTCCGCGCGCGTGAGCCGCGCCTTCCTCGGACGCGCGGTGCGGTTCATGACCGGCCAGGGGATCCGGCAGTTCCTCGACATCGGTTCCGGCATCCCGACGGTGGCGAACGTGCACGAGGTCGCCCAGGCGCAGGACCCGGACTGCCGGGTGGTGTACGTCGATCGCGACCCGGTGGCGGTCGCGCACAGCGAACTGATGCTCGCGGGCAACGACCGCGCGGCGGTCGTGCAGGCCGACATCCGGGACCCGGAGAAGATCCTCGATTCGCCGCAGGTCCGCGAACTGATCGACCTCGACGAGCCACTCGGCCTGCTGATGCTGCTCATGCTGCACTGGATCCCGGACGAATCCGGGCCGCGGGAACTGGTCGGCCGTTACCGCACGGCGCTGGCGCCCGGCAGTTTCTTCGCGATGACCCACGTCACCGGCGACCACCAGGGCGAAAAGCTCGGAGAAGCGACCGAAGTGATCAAAGAGAGCCGGAGTCCCGATCAGGTGACCCTGCGGACGCACGCCGAGGTTTCCGCGCTTTTCGCGGGATTCGAACTCGTCGAACCGGGACTCGTCGGCTGCGGCGAATGGCGGCCGTCCGGGCCGGCCGATATCGCCGACGCGGCCGCGATGAACATGCTGGTTTACGCCGGAATCGGCCGGAAGAGCTGAGCGGGCGCAACGCATGCCGATGATCGACGACCGGCCGGAACAGCCCGCGCGTCCCGACGCGGAACGCGGGCGGACCTTGCTCGCCCGGAAATGGGCGTACCTGCTCAGCGGCGTGACAGTCGTTTCGCTGAGCCGGGAAGAACTCGACCGGGAACTGCGGGATCTGCTCGACTCGCTGGTCGAAAGCCTGCGGCGCGCGTCCGCGGACACGACGGCCGCCGAGCGGATCGGCGCGCGGCTGGTGGCGCTCGGCTACGTCGGCGAGCGGGGACTGCGGTGCACGCTCGATGTCCTGGGGAAGGGGCTGCCGTCGCTGCCCGAGCTCCAGCCGGTCGAATGCCTCACCGAGCGCATCGTGCTGACGCTCGGAGCGCTCTCGTGCGGGTTCCTGCTCGCGCACGAGCGCAGCGTCCTCGACCAGCAGGAGATCATGCACCTGGCACTGCTCAAGGCGGTGCGGGACGCCCAGTGGAACCTCAAGCAGAGCGAAGCGCGCTTCGACGAGGTGGTGACGTCGTCGGCGAGCGGCATCGCGCTCGTCGCCCTCGACGGCCGGATCGTGCGGGCGAACGCGGCGCTGGCCGAGATGCTCGGTCACCCGGACGGGGAGCTGGCGGGGACCCAGCTGACCGACGTCGTGCACCCGGACACCTTCCAGGTGCTCCGCGAGGCGATGGACGCGTTGATCGACGGCGGCAAGGACCGGATCCGGCAGTCCCAGCGGCTGCTGCGCAAGGACGGCGACGTCGCCCGCATCTCGCTCACCGCGTCCCTGCTGCGTGACGCCGAAGACTGCCCCGGCCACTTCGTCTTCGTCATCGAGGACGGCACCGAGCTGATGCTGCTGCAGGGCGAGCTGAGCCGCCAAGCCCTGCACGACGTCCTCACCGGGTTGCCGAACCGCCAGTACTTCGGCACCCACCTGGAGGCGGCGCTGAGACGCGCCGACCCGGTGTACGGCGTCACGCTCTTCCACGTCGACCTCGACGCGTTCGGCATGGTCTGCAACAGCCTCGGCCGCCGCGTCGGCGAGCAGCTGCTGGTGCACTTCGCGCAGCGCCTGAAGGCGGTGATGGCCCGGGAGAAGGCCATGATCGCGCGGTTCCACAGCGACGAGTTCGGCATCCTGGTCGAGAACACCGCGACGACGCCCGACATCGACACGATCGTGCGCGCGATCAACGACGAGCTCGCCGAGCCGTTCTTCGTCGACGGGCACGGGCTCGCGCTGTCGGCCAGCGCGGGCGTGGTGCACCGGCCCGCGAAGGGCATCGACCCGCTGGAGCTGCTGCGGCAGGCGGACCAGACGCTGCGGCGCGCCAAGGTGCGGCGGCGCGGTCAGTGGCGGATGTTCGACCGCGAGGCCGACGCGCACGACCGGCGGACGCAGGCACGGGCCGTCGGCATGGCCGGGGCGTGGGAGCACGGCGAGATCAGCGTGCAGTACCGGCCGGTGGCGCGGCTGGCGGACGGTGCCACCGCCGGCCTCGAAGCCCGCCTGCACTGGGACCGGCCGGACGACACGGCGCTTTCGCACGAGTGCTGCGTGGAGCTCGCCGAGTCGACCGGGCTCATGCTGCCGCTCGGGGACTGGCTGCTGCGCGCGGTGAGCCGGCAGGGCGAATGGTGGCGCCAGCGCACCGGGTTCGGCCTCCCGATGGTCGCCGGCCTGACCGGGCACCAGGTGTCGGACGACGCGCTCGGCACGCGCGTGACGCGGCTGCTGGCGGACACCGGCCTGCCGCCGGAGCAGCTGATGCTCGGCGTCCCGGCCGGCGCGCTGCCGGTGTCGGGCGTGATGGAGAACGTCACCGCGCTGGCCGACCTCGGCGTCCACGTCATGCTCGACGAGTTCGGGCTGGGGCCCGACGACCTGCGCGCGATCGAGGACCTGCCGGTGGACATCGTGCGTGTCGACCGGCGGCTCGCCGAATGGCAGGCGTGGTCGGACTCGACGTTCCTCGGCGCGCTCGTCCCGCTGGTCCGGCAGGTCGGCGCGACGCTCGTCGTCGACGGCATCCACACCGAGGACCAGGCGGACTGGTGGCGCACGGCAGGCGCGGACCTGGCCACGGGCGACTACTTCGGGATCGCGAGGCCGCCGGGCGAGCTGGCCGGGCAGTTCGCCGGCACCTGAGCCTGGGCCGGGACCCGGGCCTTCCGCCGGGTCAGGCCGACCGCGACCAGCACGATCACCATGCCGCCGACGATCCGGGGCGTCAGCGGTTCGCCGAGGACGAGCGCGCCGAGCCCGACCGACACCACCGGCAGCAGGTAGCCGACGGTCGCCGCGGCGGTCGGGCCTTCTTCGGAAAGGATCCGGTAGTTGAGGTAGAACGTGATCCCGGTGCCGAAGACGCCGAGGATCGCCACCGCGACGACGGCCGTCAGCGTCAGGTGCGGTGCCGTGGACGCGACCGGCAGCGCGAGAGCGGTCAGCGCGGTGGCCGTCATCAGCTGGGCGGCCGAGAGCGCCAGCGGAGCGCCGTTCGCCGGCAGTTTCCTGGCCATGTAAGCGAACGCGATCGCGTAGCTGAGGCCGGCGCCGAGCAGGGCCAGCGCGCCCCCGCTCAGCAGGCCCGGCTGCTGCCACGGCGCGAAGATCACCACGATGCCGCCGAAGCCGAGGGCCAGCCCGAGCAGCCGGGCCGGGTTGAGCCGTCGTTCCGTGCCGAGCGCGACGCCGATCAGGAGCGACCACAGCGGGGTGGTCGCGTTCATGACGCCCGCGACGCCGGAGTCGACCGTCCGTTCCCCGATGCCGAACAGCGCGAACGGCAGGGCGTTGCAGAAGAACGCGGCGACGATCAGCCGGGCCCAGGTCCCGCGGTCCCGCGGCAGCCGCTGCCGGGCCGCGAACGCCAGCGCGAGCAGCGTCAGCGCGCCGAGCGCGCACCGGACCAGCGTGAGGTGGACGGGGCTCAGCCCGGTCAGCGCCAGCTTGATCCACAGGAAACCCGAGCCCCACAGCAGGGCCAGGAGAGCCATCCGCGCCGAAGCGCCCCGTCCACCGATCATGCTTCTACGGTGCCCGTGTTGATCTGTCAGGACAAGTGAAGAGTTCTGGACGGATCTTTAAGCTTTGCTACAGCGGGCCAGAGCCGTTCGCCGAAGAGCGACAACGCGGCGGGCAGCAGCACGCCCCGCACGAGTGTCGCGTCGAGCAGCACCGCGAACGCCATGCCGAGGCCGAGCATCTTGTACTCGATCGCCGCGAGGCTCAGGAAGACACTGAACACCCCGGTCATGATCAGCGCGGCGCTCGTCACCACGCCGGAACTGCTCGCGGTGCCTTCGACGATCGCCTGCCGCGCCGGGACGCCCGGCAGCCGCCGCTCGCGGATCCGGCTGAGGATGAACACGTGGTAGTCGGTGCTCAGCCCGAACAGCAGCACGAACAGGAACATCGGCAGCCAGCCGAGCACGCCGCCGTAGGGCGTGAAACCCAGGAGGGGCGCGAGAAAGCCCTCCTGGAACACGAGCGTGAGCACGCCGTACGCGGCGCCGACCGACAGCAGGTTGAGCAGGATCGACACCACCGGCACCGCGACCGACCGGAACACCACGAGCAGCAGCAGGAACGCGAGCAGCAGGATGAAGCCGAAGACGAGCGGCGCCCGGGCCAGCACCTGCGTGGTGAAGTCGTGCGCCTCGGCGGTCCGGCCCGCCACCGCGTACCCCACGCCGTCGACCCGCCCGATGGTTTGCGGTAGCAGGGTTTCGCGCAACGTCGTGAGCGTGCGGCTCGCGGTTTCGTCGTTGCCGGTGCCCCCGAGCGGGATCCGGACGACGAGCGCCTGGTCCACCGGGACGACCATGGCCGGTTTCGGGGTTTCCGCGGTGAGCGCGCCGATCGCCTGCCGCACCGCGGGTGTGTCGACCGGGCCGCCGCGGGTGTTCCAGAGGACGACGTGCGCGGGCATCGTCACGCCGGGAAACGCTTCCTGCATGCGTGCGGCCGCGTCGATCACCGGGATGGTGCGCGGCAGGCTTTCGGTGGGGGCGGGGTCCTGCAACCGGATTCCCAGCGCGGGCAAGGTGAGCAGCACCAGCACCGCGGTGGCGATCCCGCTCCACAGCGCGGGTTGCCCGGTGACGACACGCGCCACTGCGGCCCAGAACGCCGAGCGCGTCCGCCGCTTGCCCAGCCACGGAATCCGGCCGCGGTCGACGCGGTGACCGAGCAGGGAGAGCGTCGCGGGAAGGACGGTGACCGCGGCGAGGGCGGCCAGTCCGACGACCAGGACCGTGCCCACGGTCAAGCCGCTGAGGTTGTCGAGGCCGGTGAACAGCAGGCCGGTCACGCACAGCACGACCGTCAGCCCCGACACGACGATGACGTGCCCCGACGTCCGGGCGGCGATCCGGATCGACTCGTCGACGCCGTGGGCGCGTTCCTCTCGTACGCGGCGCAGGAAGAACAGGGAGTAGTCGACGCTGACCGCCATGCCGATCAGCAGCGTGATCGCGGAAGTGGCGCTGTTGACCGGAACCCAGTTGTCCACAACGGACAGGAAGCCGAACGCGGCGAACACCGTGGTGCCCGCGAGGAGCACCGGGACCGCCGCCGCGACCAGCGAACCGAACACCACCAGCAGGATCAGCACCGTGATCGGCAGCGAGCGCGTTTCCGAACGCTTGATGTCCTCCTTGATGCTCTGGTCGACCGCGCCCGACACGCTGAGGTCGCCGGCCTGCGCCAGCCGGACGCTCGCGTGGCGGGTGGCGACCGTGCCGACCGCGGCGGTCGCCGTGGCGAGGTGCGACCGGATTTCGGCTCCGGTGCCGGTGATCCGGAAGGTGACCAGGCCCGACCGGCCGTCCGCGGACAGCCGGGACGGATCATCGAGCGGGGAGCGGATGTCCGCGACCGCACCCGACGTCGTCAAGGTGGTCACGAGGTCGGCCGTGGCCGCGCGAGATAGAGGCTGGACGAGGACGTTTTCCCAGAAGGGTTCGCGGGTGGACTGGCGGTCGAGGACGGCTTGGCCGGTGCCGGCGTCGCCGGCGGGGCTCGACCGCGCGTCGGTGCCGGGGACGAACGTGCCGACGGCCCAGGCCAGCGCGACGAGCGCCAGCCAGCCGGGGATCGCGGCGGCGCGGTGCCGCAGCGACCAGTTCGTGACAGTTTCGACCACCGGCCCCCGCCGGTGAGCCGGGGTGCCTGCGGGCAGCATGAACTAAAGTCCTTCCGTGGAGGAGTGATCCGATGAGAGCTCGCCCGCGGGCGAGGTGGTTGCTTCTTCCTCCTGGGCCGCCGAGTTGCCGCTCGGCGGCCCAGGGCCATCAGTCAGCCGGACCGTCAGTCGACCTCCTTGAGCACGTGTTCGATGGACCGCAAGCGATCCTGGACGTCCCGCAGCTGCCGTTCGGTCTCTTCCTGCGTCCGGACGGCTTTCTCCGCGAGGACGCGGTATTCGTCCTCGCGCGCCAGCTTCGCCTTGGCACGCCACGTCGAGGCCAACTGCACGATCGCGATCGACAGCACGACGGTGATCAGGACGAAGACCCCGGTCACGCCGATGATCTCCTGCCACTGGTGCCAGTTCATGTCCGTCCCTCCTCGCCGTCCCCCTGGACGGATTCCGGTGTGGTCAGCGTCGGCACGGCGGCCGCGATCGTCTCCGGCGTCAGCACGACGGAGAACGCGGTGAGCTCGTAGAACCGCAGTGTCTTCCCGTCTTCGCCGACCTCGAAGCTGCCGGTGACCAGGCCGGCGGCTTCGAGCTTGCGCAGGTGGACCTGCAGGAGCGCGCGGCTGATCCGCAGCTCGCGGGCGAGCTTGCTGACGTAGGTGCGCTCGGCCCGCAGCGCCGCGACGATCCGCAGCCGGTGCGGGTTGCCCAGGGCGCCCAGCTGCCGCAGGAGCTCGTCGCCGGTCCACATGCCAACAAAAGTTAGCAGGTGTCGGCGTGCGGGGGTATCGGGGTGATCCCGGAGATCACATCGGGTGTTCCATCCAGACGTTCGGCTCGACGTACGTCGCCGTGTCGTAAGCGGTCGACGCGATCACCGGGGCGATGCCACCCGGGATGAAGTTCTCGCCGTCCTCGAGTTTCACGCCGGTCCAGTCGCGCCAATCGGCCAGTGAGCCGGCGAGCGTCACCGCGAACGGGCACACCTTGACCACGCGCGCGCCCAGCCGCTCGTGGGTGCGCAGCCAGCGGTCGGCGAGCAGGCCGTCGGAACGGCGGCGGGCCGCGTACTCCGGCATGGGGACCGCGGGCTCGGCTTCCTTGCCGATCGGCCGCACCGAGACGATCAGCTTGCGCAGCCCCGTTTCCGCGGCCCGCGCTTTCACCGCCTTCAACATCGGCGAGGACAGGCCGGTGCCCCGAAGGTGCGGCGCGACGACGACTTCCAGCGCGCACAACGCGTCCGGCGCGCGGCCGTCCATCACGTCCTGTGCCGCCCACTCGATCGCCTGGTCCCAGCCGTGGTCCGGAAGTTCGGTGCGGTCCGGTGCCGGATACGCCAGCGGGACGGCCAGCGCGCGGGCCATCGGTGCGCCGTCGTCGCCCAGTGCGATCAGGAAGTACCGCGCCCAGTGCCGCAGGAACCGCTCGCCGGTGATCATCCGGCCGCTGGCGCCCTGGTAGATGAACTGCCCGCCGACGTCGCCGAGGTTCAGCGCGGGTTCGAGGAGATCGGGACGACCGGCAAGATCGACGACGCGCATGCGCCCAGTGAAGCGAAAAGATCAATCCCCGGATAGCGGCAACCGGGCGACGTTCAGCGGAGGGCCTTCCGGCGGCGGGTCAGCGCGGACGGGTCGAGGTTCGCCTTGGAACCGGCGTCGTGGCCGTCGAAGTAGCCGCTGCCCGACAGCAGCCGCGGCGCGGCGGAGCGCAGGCCGCCGTACTCCGTGTCGAACGCGTGCTGCACCAGCTGTGCGCGGTCGCGGACCACCAGCTCCGCCGACCGTTCACCCGGCGCCGCCGTGCGGACCGCTTCCTGCTCCGCGTGGGAAAGCCGCTCGTGCACCGCGCGCGCGAAGCCGTGCAGCCAGGTGCGCCGGTAGGCGGCCAGCGACTCGCCGGGGAAGAGCCCGCCCGGCCGGACGCGGGTCAGCTGCGTGCCCGCCTGCAGCAGCAGGCTGGTGAACAGCAGCTCCACCCGGCCGATGTCGGAGCGGAACCCGAACACCGTGACGCTTTCGACCTTCTGGCCACGGCGGTGCAGCAGGGTCCGGCAGCGCAGCGGGTACGCGACCGAGGTGAGCAGGCTCGCCTTGTCCCGGCTGTACGGGTCGTTCATCGGGATCTTCAGCGTGCCGATCTCGTCCGCGCTCGCCCCCGACGCCGCGAGCATCGCCTGGTCGATGCCGTACCGCGCGACGAGCTCGGCGGCTTTCTGGTTGTACGCCTCGGCTTCCGCCTCGGTGACCGCCGGGTCCTCGGCCTTGGCCAGCAGCTTGCGGATGCGCTCGAGCTGCGGATCTGACTCGGACATGGCCCCCCTCTCCTGGTCGGGCCCGGCCGGCCCGGCCGGACGTGGGGTTCACCGCGGGCGTCGGGGGTGACGATATTCGTTCAGGTGTTCGCCGTCCGGACAGGGGGAGCGTGTCGCAGGTACGTGTCGAGCGTGACGGCCAGCGCCGCTTCGGGCGACGGCGCGAAGCTCGCCCCGGCCAGCCCGCCCCACAGCCACAGCTGGGCGAGGCCGTGCAGCGCCGCCCACAGCGACGCGGCCACCAGCCGCGGGTCGGTGCCCGCGTCCGTTCCGGCCGCGGCGACCAGGGCCGCGAACTCGTCGAACACCGCGCTGCTCGCCGCGCGGAGCGCGGGCTCGTCCGGGTCGATCAGGTCGCGGCGGAACATCAGCTCGAACATCGCCGGGTTCCGCAGCGCGAAGTCGACGTAGCTGTGGCACGCGGCGGTGAGCCGTTCCCGCGGGCCGCCGTCCGGCAGGCTCGCCCGGCGTTCGAGCAGTTCGGTGAAGCCCCTCGTGGCGACGGCGGACAGCAGCTCCGCACGACCGGAGAAGTGCCGCAGCGGCGCGCCGTGCGAGACCCCGGCGGCCTTGGCGATCCCGCGCAGCGTCACCGCGCCGACGCCCTCCTCGGCGAGCAGCTCCGACGCCGTCGTGATCAGGCGTTGCCGGGTGCCCACGCGTCGTCCCGGGTCATGGGGAGCAGGGCCGGGCGCTTCGGGAGGAAGCCGTCGCCGGGCTGGCGGCCGATCAGCCGGTTGCGGGTACGCGTCACGGCCACCGGCAGGACTTCGCGGAGCAGCCACTGCACGTCGGCGCGCCAGCCGTGCTCGGCCGCGGCTCCGGGCAACGGCGCGAGCCACGCCGGGTCGTGGTCGAGGCCGAGGCAGGCGAGGACGTAGGCGGCGAGCCGGCGGTGCCCGTGGGCCGACAGGTGGAGGCGGTCGGCGCCGAAGTAGCGCGAGTCGGTGACGGCCTGGTCGGGCCACAGGTCGATGAGCAGCGCGCCGTGGCTGACGGCCGCTTCGCGGATGGCGTCGTTGAGGGCGACGATCCGCGGCCGCATCCGGCTGCCCAGGGGCATCCGGTGGGAGACGTCGCTGAGGGTGAACGTGACGACGGCCGGGGAGATTTCGGTGCAGGCGCGGACGGCGGCGTCGACCCGGCGGGCGACCGTGCGGGCGTCCCAGCCGCGGCTCATGACGTCGTTTCCGCCGCCGAAGAGGGCGATCAGGTCGGGGTCGAGCCGGGCCGCGGCTGGCACCTGCTCGGGGACGATCTGGTCCAGCCGCCGCCCGCGGACGGCGAGGTTGGCGTAGCGGAAGCCCGGCTGGTCTTCGGCCAGCCGGGCGGCGACGAAGTCGGCCCAGCCGCGGTAGTGGTTTTCCCCGGGGTACGGGTCGTCGAGACCTTCGGCGCAGCTGTCGCCGAGGACGACGAAACGGTGGTAGCTCATCCGATCTCCGTAACCCGCGGTTCACCTTGTAGACACTGTCTATCAAACCTGAGTAGACGCTGTCTACATCGGGTTCACTGCCAGGGGCGGAGCTTCTCGGGGTTGCGGACGGCCCAGATGCGCGTGATCCGGTCGTCCGCGATGTCGAACGCGTACACGGCGGCGAGCTCGTCCCCGCGCTGGAGCAGCAGCCCGGGCAGGCCGTTGACCGGGCGTTCCACGAGCGTCAGCGCGCCGGCGGCCCCGGCGCTGAGGTCGACGACGTACCGCGCCACGAGTTCGCCGCCTTCGATCGGGCGCAACGCGGCGCGGACCACGCCGCCGCCGTCCGCGGTGAGGGTCGCGCCGGGGTCGAGGAGGCCGACGAGCGCGTCGATGTCCCCGGCCTCCCAAGCCTGCTTGAAGTCCCTGACCAGGTCCGCTTGCCGGGTGACGGGCACCGCCGGCCGCGACGCGCGGATCCGGCGGCGGCCCGACGAGGCCAGTTCGCGGCACGCCGCCGGCGTGCGGCCGGTGATCCCGGCCACCTCGGCGAACGAGTAGCCGAAGACGTCGTGCAGGACGAGCGCGACGCGCTGCGGCGGGGTCATCGTTTCGAGGGCGACGAGGAAGGCCATGCTGACCGACTCGTCGAGGGTGATCCGATCGGCCGGGTCGGCGACCGGCCCGGTGGGGCCGGGCAGCGGCTCCGGCAGCCATTCGCCCACGTACCGCTCGCGCCGCACCCGTGCCGAGCCGAGCACGTCCAGGCAGACACGGCCGGCGACCGTCGTCAGCCAGGCGCCGGGCGAAGCGATGGCGTCCCGCTGCGGCGGCGTCAGTGCGTACCAGCGGGCGTACGTCTCCTGCACGGCGTCCTCGGCCTCGGCCAGCGAGCCGAGCAGCCGGTAGGCGAGGTTGAGCAGGTGACGTCGTTCGGCGACGACCGGTTCCGATGGCGTTGTCATGACTCCTCCGACGACACAGCGTTCCCGAACGTCAGGTCCTGACGTTCCGCGGGCCCACTTCGTCGTACTGGCCAAGGAGCCAACCGAACAGGGGAACAACGATGGTCAAGATCGGGATCGTGATCGGCAGTACCCGCCCCGGCCGCAAGGGCGACCAGGTCGCCCGGTGGGTCCACGAGCGGGCGGCGCGGCGAAGTGACGCCGAATTCGAGGTGATCGACCTGCGCGACCACCCGCTGCCGCACCTCGAAGAGCCGCCGGGCTTTTCGGGCCGGTACCAGGACGAGCGCACCCGGGCCTTGGCCGCGGTCGTCGCGTCGTGCGACGGGTTCGTCGTCGTCACGCCGGAGTACAACCACTCCGTGCCCGGCGTGCTCAAGAACGCCATGGATCACGTGTACGTGGAGTGGAACACCAAGGCGGCCGGGTTCGTGTCGTACGGCGGCGTGGGCGGCGCCCGCTCGGTCGAGCAGCTGCGGCTGGTCTGCGGGGCCCTGCAGCTGGCGGACGTCGCTCCGCAGGTCACGCTGCCCCTGGCGACCGAGTTCGAGAACCGCGAGGTCTTCAAGCCGGGCGATCACCAGCTCGCCGCGTTGGACATGCTGCTGGACCACGTCGTCGCCTGGAGCACCGCGCTCGCCCCGCTGCGCACGCGCGCGGACGAGGAAGCCGCGATCCGGGGCAGGCTCGACGAAATCATCGCGGGGCTCCGGGCCAAGGACTTCGAAGCACTGCGGCGGGTCTACGCGCCGGACGTCGTGTCGTTCGACGTCGAACCGCCGCTGCAGCACGTCGGGGTCGAAGCGAAGCTGAAGAACTGGGCGAAGGCGTTCACGTTCTTCGAGAAGGTGGACTACGAGCTGCGCGACCTGACCGTCACGATGAGCGGCGACCTGGCCGTCGGGCACGGCTTCGGCCGGGTCAGCGGCACGCTGCCGAACGGGGACGCCGTCAACGGCATGTGGGTCCGGGCCACCTTCGTCTTCCGGAAGACCGGCGGCGAGTGGCTGATCGCGCACGACCAGGCTTCCGTGCCGTTCGACGTCGCGACCGGCCGGGGAGTCGCCGACCTCGAACCGTGAAGCGCCCGGGGTCTCCCGGCCTCAGTTGATCCCCCGGCGCCGGTGCGCGACGACCAGCGCGGCGACGCTCAGGCAAGCCGTCAGCACGAGGTAGTACCCCGGCGAGACCGGCGACCCGGTCGTGGCGATCAGCGTCGCCGCGATCGTCGGGGTGAACCCGCCGAAGATGCCGACCGTCGCGTTGTAGCCGAACGAAAGCCCGGTCGCCCGGGTGTGTGCGGGGAACGCGTCGGCCATCACCGAGGGCAGCGCGCCGAAGTACGCGGCCTTCAGCAGCCCCGGGATCGTCATCGCGATCGTCAGGTCGCCCCAGTGGTTCCGGAACAGCTCCCGGATCGGCGCCTTCTTCGCCGGCGTGACGGGCGATTCGTCGACGTGCCGGCGGATGTACCAGCCGATCGGGCCGATGAGCAGCCCGAAGGCGAACGGGACCCGCCAGCCCCACGACGTCATCGCGTCGTCGCTCAGCACCGCGGTCAGCCCGGCCGCGAACCCGGCCGACAGCAGCGTCGAGAGTCCCTGGCTCGCGAACTGGAAGCTGCCGAGGAAACCCTTGCGCCGGTTGTCCTGTTCGATCAGGAACGACGTCGCGGCGCTGAACTCGCCGCCCGCGGCGAACCCCTGGACCAACCGCGCGACGATCACGCCGAGCGGGGCCAGGATCCCGATCCGCGCGTAGCCGGGCAGGAGCACGAGCAGCAGCGTGCCGAGCACCATCAGCCGGATCGTCCACACGAGGGCCTTCTTGCGCCCGTGCCGGTCGGCGTACGCGCCGAGTACGAGGCCGCCGAGCGGGCGGATCAGGAACGTGATCCCGAAGCGCGTTGCCGATCGTCGCCGCGGCGATCGCGCGCCGGCCGGTGACGCGGGGGCGGATCTGCGTCTCGGTCATCGGCGTTCCCTGAGGGCGTGGAAGAGCGCGGTCGCGAGCACGAGGCCTTCGCGGGCGACGGACGCGAGCAGGTGCTCGTCCGGAGCGTGCTGGAGGCAGCCGGGGTAGGAGTGCGGCAGCCACAGCGTCGCCAGCCCGAGGACGTCGGTGAAGACGTGGTTGGGCAGGCCGCCGCCGAAGTTCGGCAGGAGCGCGACCGGCTTTTCCGCGATTTTGTCCAATGTGGACTTCGCCCAGCCGGCCCACGGGTCGTCGACCGGTGTCCGGCTGGCCCGGAAGTTGCCGTCGACCGTCACGCCGACCATCGACAGTCCTTGGGCGGCAAGGTGTTGCCTGATCGCTTCCGCCGTCCCGCCGACGTCGGTGCCCACGACGTATCGCAGCTGGAGCACCGCCCGGGCCCGTCCGGGGATCGCGTTCACCGGGCGGTCGACGTCCGCCGCGCCGAGGGAAAGGACTTCGAGGGTGTTCCAGCCGTAGAGCCGTTCGGCGGCGGTCAGCCGCGGATCGCCCCAGCCTTCGTCCGGCAGGGGGTCGCCGGGGGTGTTCGCGACGATGACTCCGTCCAGCGCCGCGCGGACGGTGTCCGGCAGCTCCGGCGGCAGCAGTTCGGGCACCTGGATGCGGCCGTGGCCGTCGACCAGGCTCGCGACGGCCGCGGCGAGCGTCGTCGCCGGGTTGCGCAGGATCCCGCCCCAGTTCCCGGAGTGGTAGGCGTCCGGGCGCAGGTCGACGTCGAGCGCGATCCGGACGCTGCCGCGCGCGCCCAGGAACAGCGTCGGCGTCGCGGCGTCGAGGCGCGGGCCGTCGGAGGCGATGAGGACGTCGGCGCGCAGCAGGTCCCGATGTGTCTCGGCGAACTCCGTCAGGCCCGGCGAGCCGATCTCCTCGCCGGTCTCGAACAGGAACTTGAGGTTGAAGCCCAACGAGCCCGTTTCGGCCAGCAGCAAGCGCAACGCCGTGAGGTTGACCAGGTGCTGGCCCTTGTTGTCGGCGGTGCCGCGGCCGTACCAGCGGTCGCCGTCGGCGGTCAGCGTCCACGGGTCCCGGCCCTCGCTCCACCGCCCGGCCTCCCCGACGACGTCGGCGTGGCCGTAGCAGAGCAGCGTCGGCAGCCCGGGTGCCTCGACGCGGGTGCCGACGAGGAACGGGCCGCCCGCCGGATCGGGGTTGGGGTGGGTCTCCACCGCGCAGCCGAGTGCCTCGAGCCTCGGCGTCAGGACGTCGTCGAGGTATGCCTTGATGGCAACGCGACCCTCGGGAGCGTCGCTCACTGTCGGATACCTCACGAGTGTGGCGAGTTCGGCGAAGAAAGCGCCGGAGTCGACTTGGGCCTGTGCTTTCGCGATCAGTTCGGCAGGGATCACGGGGCCTCCCGGGTCGTGTCGGGAAAGCGTAAGGCGGGTGGGAGGTGGTGACCATTGCCGTTTGGGGTGGCTTGCGTTCTCATGAAGGCAAACCGGGAGGTTCGATGCGTCTGCTGCCCACGGGGCTGACCTACTTCCTCGAGGTCGCCCGCACCGGCTCGGTGTCCGAGGCCGCCGTCGCGCTGACGGTCGCGCCGTCGGCGATCAGCCGCCAGATCGCCAAGCTCGAGGCCGCGATCGGCGTGCCGCTGTTCGTCCGGCACCCGCGCGGCATGATCCCGACCGACGCCGGGAACCTGCTGCTGGACCACGTCCGCCGCAGCGAGGCGGAGTCGGCGGCCCTGCTCGACGAGCTGCGCACCGGGCGAGGGCTGCAGGCCCGCTCGATCACCGTGGCGTGTTCGGAGGGCTTCGCCTGGCGGGTCGTACCGCGCGCGATCGCGCGGTTCCGCCGCGACCACCCCGAAGTGGCGTTCCACGTCGATGTCGTCCGGCGCGACGAGGCCACGCGGCGGGTGCTCGACGGCGAGGCGGACGTCGCTGTCACCTACGCGACCGGTCCGCTGCACGGCGTGCGCGTGGAAAGCGCCGTGGTCGTGCCGGTGTACGCGATCGTGCCGGTCGGGCACGAGCTGGCGGGCCGGACGCGGGTGAGCCTGGCCGAGCTGTGCGCGTACCCGGTCGCGTTGCCGACCACCGGCCAGAGCCTGCGCGAGCTGTTCGACATCGCCGCCCGGATCGGCAACCTCGCCGTCCGGCGGGTGCTGGAGTGCGACGAGCTCGCGCCGCTGTACGAGTTCGTCCGCCAGGGTGGCGGGGTTTCGCTGGTCGGCGGGCTCGGGGATGTGCGGGGAGAGGGTGTCGAGTACGTCCACCTCGACGATCCCGCGTTCCGCCAGCGGGAAGCGCAGGTGCAGACGATGGCCAGCCGCACGCTTTCGCTGACGGTGACACGGTTCGCCGCCCTGCTCGTCTCGCTGGTCCAGCCGGCGATCCCGGAAAAATGACCGAACGGTCGTGCTACCTTCCGGACATGCGGATCGCGGGTGTTTACGTGGGAGAACCGAGTGTGCTGGGCTACCGCCGGGAGCGGCCGGTGCTGAGCGCGATCACGAAAGCGCCGGTCACGGCGCCGGAGCTGACGCTCACCGAGCTGAACCTCGACGGCGACCGGCAGGCCGACCTCACCGTGCACGGCGGCGTCGACAAAGCGGTTTACGTCTACCCCTCCGAGCACTACCCGGCCTGGGCGGCGGACGGCTTCGAGGCTTCGCAGGGCGGCTTCGGCGAGAACGTCTCGCTGACCGGCGTCACCGAGGACGACGTCCGGATCGGGGATGTCTGGGCCTGGGGCGACGCGCTGGTGCAGGTTTCCCAGCCGCGGCAGCCGTGCTTCAAGCTCGCCATGAAGACCGGGCGCAAGGACGTCACCCCGCTGATGATCGACTCCGGGCGCTGCGGCTGGTACCTGCGCGTGCTGCGGCCCGGCACGGTGCCGACGTCCGGCGCGCTCGAGGTCGTGGAGCGTTCGGACGGGCCGACGATCACCGAGGTGTACCTGGTTTCCTTCGCCAACTACGGGCAGCTGCCGCCGGACAAGGTCGAGGCGGCGCTGGACCTCGCGGACCGGGTGCTGGCGACGCCCGCGCTGTCCGCGTCCTATCGTGACGGTGTTCAGTCCACTGTGGACAGATGGCGGGCGCGGCGTGCCGGTTGACGGCCGGATCGCCCGCGGCGACGCGACCCGGCGCCTGGTGCTGCGCCGGGCGGTGGCGCTGGCGTCGGTCGACGGCCTGGCCGGGCTGTCCCTCGGCCGCCTGGCCACCGAGCTGGAGCTGAGCAAGAGCGGCGTGTTCGCGCTGTTCGGCTCCAAGGAAGAGCTGCAGCTCGCGACGATCGAGGCGGCGCTGGAGATCTTCCGTTCGCACGTCGTGACACCCGCCTCGGCGGTCTCGCCCGGCTTGCCGCGGCTGCGCGCGGCCTGCGAGAAGTGGCTGGACTACTCGGAAAAGCGCGTCTTCCCGGGCGGGTGCTTCTTCTGCAACGTCGGCGCGGAGTTCGACGCGCGCCCGGGCCGGGTCCACGACGCGGTGGCGGCGGCGAGCGGCTCGTTCGCCGCATTTCTCCGCGAGACCGCTCGCGAGGCGGTCGCGCTCGGGCACGTCGACGCGGACCCGGAAGTGCTGGCGTTCGAGCTGCACGCACTGGGCCGCGCGGCCAACGCGGACGCGATGCTCAACGGTGGAACACGGGCCTACGAGCTGGCCAGGCGGGCGATCCGCGCCCGCCTGGCCGGTGCTCACTTCCAGTCGACCTGAGGGGAGCGGTAGAAGCTGATGCCTTGGGTGGTCCAGCGCGGGGCCTGCTTCGCGAGGCGGGTGCGGTAGGCGTCCCAGTTGTGCGACGCCTTGGGGGACCAGCCGAGCTCCGCGATCCCCGGCAGCCGGGGGAAGGCCATGTACTCGATGTCGTCGCTGGTCCGGATCGTCTCGGTCCACAGCGGCGCCTCGACGCCCGCGACCTGGTTCTCGCCGACACCGGTCACCAGCGTCGCCGGGTCCCAGTCGTACGCGTCGCGAACCTCGACCAGCCCGGCCCAGTCCTGGCCCAGCTTCGTCGACTCCGTGTACTTCATGTCCAGGTACGCGTGGTTCGCCGGCGACATGAGGATCTTGTTGCCCCGCGCCGCGGCGGCCGCGACGTCCGGGTTGTCGCCGCCGAAGTCCCAGTACTGCGGGATCGCCGACACCGGCGGCGAAGACTTCGCGATCTCGTGCCAGCCGGTGATCTTCTTGCCGTACTCGGCGACGATCGGCTGCACCTTCCGCTCGAACGTCAGGTAGTCCGCGGGCGGCGTCGCGTGGGCCTCGTCGCCGCCGATGTGCAGGTACGGCCCGGGGGTGATGGCCGCCAGCTCGCGCACGACGTCCTCGACGAACCGGTAGGTGATCGGCGAGGAGATGCACAGCGAGCTGTAGCCGACCTCGGTGTCGGTCCGCGGCGGGACGGCCTTGCCGTCGCAGTTCAGCTCCGCGTAGGTCGACTGCGCCGCGTTCGTGTGGCCCGGCATGTCGATCTCCGGGATCACCGTGATGTGCCGCGAAGCCGCGTACGCGACGATGTCCTGGTACTGCGCTTGCGTGTAGTAGCCGCCCGGGTCGCCGTCGACGGCGGTCTTCCCGCCGACCGTCGCCAGCTTCGGCCAGCTCTTGATCTCGATGCGCCAGCCCTGGTCGTCGGCCAGGTGCAGGTGCAGCGTGTTGACCTTGTACTGGGCGACCTGGTCGATGTACAGCTTCACCTGGTCGGGCCGGAAGAAGTGCCGGGCGACGTCGAGCATCGCGCCGCGCTCGGCGAAGCGCGGGTAGTCGAGGATCGTGCCGCCGGCGACGGTCCACGTCCGGTGCTGCACGTGCTTCGCGTCGATCGCCGACGGCAGCAGCTGCCGCAGCGACTGCACGCCCTCGAAGAGCCCGTCCGCGGTGTTGGCTTTCAGCGTGACGCCGTCGCGCGCGACCTTCAGCTCGTAACCCTCGGTGCCGACGCGCGTGTCGTGGCCCAGCTTCAAGGAGATCGCGGGCAGGCCGGCGGCGTGCGGCACGACCGGCAGCGGGTAGCCGGTGGCCGGGCGCAGCAGGCCGCGCAGGTAGTCCGCGACCTGGCCGGCGCCGCGGTCGGCGCTGATCACGGTGGACGACGTGAGCCGGAAGCCGCCCTTCGGGTCGGCCTTGGCCGAGACGGGCGCCGGGACGACGTCGGTCACGCTCCGTTCGGTGACGGCCGGGGCCGCCACCGCGGAACCGGGTACGGCGACCGCCGCGAGACTCGCGACAGCCGCGGTCAGGACGGCTCTGGACAAGCGCATCAGGGCACCTCCGGTCGGGGACTCCTCCCAAAGGTACAGACCAGCCGGAGCATTTGGAACAGTCCTTAACGAAGGGCCTGCCGGAGCGCGTCCAGGACGCTCGGGTCCTCGATCGTGGAGGGCACCGGCTCGTCGCGGCCGTCGGCGATCGCGCGCATCGTCTTGCGCAGGATCTTCCCGGACCGCGTCTTCGGCAGCGCGTCCACAATGGACACATCGCGGAACGCGGCGACCGGGCCGATGTCCCGGCGCACCATGGCCACCAGCTCGTCACGCAGCTGGTCCTCGGGGATGTCCGCGCCCGCCTTCAGCACCACGAACCCGCGTGGCAGCTGGCCCTTGAGCTGGTCGGCGACGCCGATCACCGCGCACTCGGCGACGGCCGGGTGCGCGGCCAGGACCGCCTCCATCGACCCGGTGGACAGCCGGTGCCCGGCGACGTTGATGACGTCGTCGGTCCGGCCCATGACGAACAGGTAGCCGTCCTCGTCGAAGTAGCCGGAGTCGCCGGTCAGGTAGTGGCCCTCGAAGCGGGAGAGGTACGCCTCGCGGTACCGCTCGTCGTCGCCCCAGAGCGTCGGCAGCGAACCCGGTGGCAGCGGCAGCTTCACCGTGATGGCGCCTTCGCGTCCGGCCGGCAGCTCCTCGCCGGCCTGGTCGAGGACCCGGACGTCCCAGCCGGGGACGGGCTTGGTCGCGGAGCCGGGCTTGACCTCCATCGGCTCGAGGCCGCGGGGGTTGGCGGCGATCGGCCAGCCGGTCTCGGTCTGCCACCAGTGGTCGATCACCCGCGTGCCGAGTTTCTCGTGCGCCCAGTGGTAGGTCTCCGGGTCGAGCCGCTCGCCGGCCATGAACAGCGTCTTGAACGCCGCCAGGTCGTACTTCTCCAGCTCGCGCGCGTCCGGGTCGACCTTCTTGATCGCCCGCAGCGCGGTCGGCGCGGTGAACAGCGCCTGGACGCCGTGCTCGGCGATGACCCGCCAGAACGCGCCCGCGTCCGGCGTCCCGACCGGCTTGCCCTCGTACATCACCGAGGTCGCGCCGACCAGCAGCGGCGCGTACACGATGTAGGAGTGCCCGACGACCCAGCCGACGTCGGACGCCGTCCACCAGACGTCGCCGGCGTGGACGTCGTAGACGGCCTCCATCGAGTAGGCGAGCGCGACGGCGTGGCCGCCGGTGTCCCGCACGACGCCCTTCGGCTTCCCGGTCGTCCCGGACGTGTAGAGGATGTACAGCGGATCGGTCGCCGCGACCGGCACCGGGTCGGCCGGCGTGGCGCTCACCGCCAGCTCGCGCCAGTCGAGGTCACGCCCGGTCAGCACGGCCGGGGCCTGCTCGCGCTGCAGCACGACGACGTGGTCCGGCTGGTGCCCGGTCATCGCGAGGGCGGCCTCGATGATCGGCTGGTACTCGACCACCCGCTTCGGCTCGATGCCGCAGGACGCCGCGAGGATGACCTTGGGTTTCGCGTCCTCGATCCGCGCGGCCAGCTCCTTGGGCGCGAACCCGCCGAAGACCACCGAGTGCACGGCGCCGATCCGCGCGCAGGCCAGCATCGCGATCGCGGCCTCCGGCACCATCGGCAGGTAGACGATCACCCGGTCACCCTTCGTGACCCCCAGCGAGCTGAGCGCGCCGGCGAAGCGCGCGACCGTGTCCCGCAGTTCCTCGTAGCTGTAGGTGCGTTGCCGTCCGGTCACGGGAGAGTCCCAGATCAGCGCCGCCTGGCTGCCGCGGCCGGCCTCGACGTGCCGGTCCAGCGCGTTGTACGACGTGTTCAGCTCGGCGTCCGGGAACCACCGGAAGAAGGGCGGGTTCGCGTCGTCGAGCGCCCGCTCCGGCGGCTTCGTCCAGCTGATCGACTCGGCCGCGGCCAGCCAGAACGCGTCCGGCTCGGCCAGGCTTCGCCGGTAAGCTTCGGAGTACGCGCTCATGCCCCGCTCCTTCGCGTCGAACGTCCCGCCGATGCCCATCATGGCGCGGGAGCGGCGGCCGCGCCGGATTCCCGGCGGGGAAGACCCGGCAACCTCACGGCGGCCGGGAGCGTCCTAAGCTGGACCACGGGCAAACGCCGCGTGACAGCCACGAAGTGAACACGGACAGTAAGGGAGCCCGGCGGTGAACGGACTCGCGAGCGCGTTGCTCTCGCTAGCCCATTCCTTGTTCGGCCCGGGCTTCTGCCCCGGCGAATGGGTGTGGGCCACGAGTGCGGCCGGCGCGCTCGTCGCGCTGGTCCCGCCGATCGGCGCGGTTGCCGTGTCGATCATCCGGAAGGGCACGGGCAACCGCTACGACGCCACGACGCTGTCGGTGTTCGGCGCGATCGGCCTGTTCAGCGCGCTGGTGCTGCCGTGGCTGCTGTCGAACGGCGTGTCGTCGGTCTACCGGGCGGCGTTCGCGGGCTCGAAGGCCGCGACCGGCCTGACCAAGACGGAACTGGGCTCGCTCAACAACGACGGCGGCTGCTGGGTGGGCAACCAGACGAAGTACCTGGGTGGCGGTCAGTCCGTCTACGACGTGCTGTTCTCCAAGAACGGCGCCGACCTGCCGTTCTTCGTGTACGTGCTGGCGTTCGTCGTCCTCGGGGCGGGCTCGCTGTTCTTCGTGATGCTGCAGGGCCGCACGGCCTTCCGCCGCGGCCCGAAGTGGCCGTCGCGGTTCTTCTGGATCCCGTTCGCCGCGATGCTCGTGTTCAGCGTCGGCATGGAGGCGAACACCGCGCTGCACTTCTGGCTGGGTTTCCTGCCGTTCAGCGTGCTGGGCCTGATGCCGGTCGCGATGGTCGGCCCGCCGCCGTGGTCGGTGATCAACCGGTCGGACGCCCCGCCGCAGCGTGAGCCCGAGCCGCGCCGCGAGCAGGGGCCGCCGCCGTCGCAGGTCCAGCCGCGCCCGACCCCGCCGCCTCCGCCGCCGCCCCCGGTGAACCGGCCGTACCCGAAGACGGCGCTGGCCTCCGCGCCCGAGCCGCCGTCGCCGCCGGGAGGCGCGCTGGCCGCGGCACCCGGCCCGATCCCGCCGCCGCCCGGCTCGCGCAACGCCGGCGGCAGCCGCTACCGCCGCGTCAAGCAGCTCGGCGCGGGCGGGTTCGGCACGGTCTGGCAGGCCGTCGACACCCAGCTGAACCGCACGGTCGCGCTGAAGATCGCGCACGCGCCGGACCGCGACACGGCCGAGCGCATGCAGCGTGAGGCCCGCGCGCTGGCCGTGGTCAGCCACCCGAACTGCGTCAAGGTGTACGACCTCGCCGAGGAGCCGGACGGCCTGGCGCTGGTGATGGAGTACCTCGAAGGCCGTCCGCTGGCCGAGCTGGTCGACGGGCAGGGCCCGCTCGACGACATCGCCGCAGGCCGGCTGTGGGCGACGATGGCGGGCGCGCTCGCCGCGGCGCACGAGAAGGGCGTCCTGCACCGCGACATCAAGCCGTCGAACATCGTGCTCGACCCGAGCGGCCTGGCCCACCTGATCGACTTCGGCATCGCCCGCAGCCAAGGCGACTCCAAGATGACGGCCACCGGGATGATGATCGGCACGCCCGACTTCGTCGCCCCCGAGCAGGCGATGGGCGCGGTGGCTTCGCCGGCGTCCGACGCGTGGCAGCTGGCCGCGACGATCAGCTACGCGCTCTCCGGCCAGCCGCCACGCGGCACCCGCGAGACGCCGATGGCCGCGCTGATGGCCGCGGCCCGCGCCGAACCGGTGTCCCGGCTGCCCCAGCGCAGCGCGCACGCCCGGCTGCTGGCGGCGTCACTGGACCCCGAGCCGCGCCGCCGTCCCACGCTCAGCGCGGTGCGCCGCGAGGTCGAGGGCTGGCTGTCGCGGGCGGGCAAGTCCCCGGACGGCCCGGTGACCCGGGTGGTGCCCCGCCAGCCCCATCGCTAGCCGCTCGTGAGTGAGAAATAGGGTTAGAACACTGTTTCTCACTCACGAGCGCGGTGGCCGGATCGCCGAGAAGGTCACGATCTCCTTCGGCCGGGCCTGCACCTCGACCTGCTCGAAGCCGGCCTTCTCGAGCCGTGCCGGGAGGCTGCCGGCGTCGACCACGTTCATCGTGTCGCCGATGTGCAGCAGCCGGAAGCGGAAGCTGAGCTGGCTGTCGGTGCCGCAGAACCGGCCGCCCGGGCGCAGCACGCGGGCGGCCTCGGCGAAGATCGCGTCCTGCAGCTCGGCGGTCGGGACGTGGTGCAGCATCGTGAAGCAGACGACGGCGGAGAAGCGGCCTTCCGCGAAGGGCATTTCGGCGCCGCTGCCCTCGTGGACGCCGGCGCGGCCGCCGAACTTCGCCCGCAGCAGCTCGGCCGACGCGGGGTCGATTTCCAGGACCGTCAGCTTCGGGACGACGTCGAGCAGCACCTTCGTGGTGGCACCGAAGCCGGGGCCGATCTCGAGGACGTCGTCGCCGAGGTCGTGCCGCGCCAGCCACGGCTTCAGGCGTTCTTCGACGGTGTCCGCCCACTTGGCGGAGCTGCAGATCTTGCGGTGGATGAGGTTCATCGGCATGCGTCCGACGCTATTTCGGCCCGCGGGTGACCGGTAGCCGATACGCTGCCAACCGATGTCGCGAACCGGCCAATTCGGAGCCATGCTGCTCGGCGCGTTCGACCTGCCCGCGGGTACCTGGTTCCCCTGGCACGAGCACCCGGCGCACCAGCTCGTCTGGTCGGCGCGTGGGGTCGTCGCGGTCAAGTCGGGTGACGCGGGGTGGGTGCTGCCGCCGACGCGAGCCCTCTGGATGCCGGCCGGCGTCCGGCACCGCACGGGTGCGCTCGGCCGGGCGGCCCTGCGCGGCATCTACGCCGATCCGGCGTTGTCCCCGGTGTCGTGGCCCGCGCCGCGGATGGTGGTGGTCCGCCCGCTGCTGCGCGAGCTGCTGGAGTACCTGACCGGCGACGGCGTCGCGCCGGAGGCCCGGCTGCGCGCCGAAGCCGTGGCGTTCGACCTGCTCGAACCCCTGGACGTGGTGCCGATCGTGGTGCCGTCCCCGGCGGACCCGCGGGCCCGGGACGTGGAAGCGGCCTTGCTGGCGAACCCGGCGGACCCGCGCGGCCTGGCCGAGTTCGGCCGCGACGTCGGCGCCGGGGAGCGGACGCTGGCGCGGATCTTCGTCCGCGAGTGCCGGATGCCGTTCGGCACGTGGCGCACCCAGGTGCGGCTGCGTGCGGCTTTGCCGTTCCTGGCCGAGGGGACGCCGTTGGAGACGGTGGCGTTCCGGGTGGGCTACAGCTCGGCGAGTGCGTTCGTCGCGGCGTTCCGGCGGGCGGTGGGTGTCACGCCGGGTGCCTACTTCGCGGGCTGACACCAGGGTTCGTCATGAGGGGCACCCTCATGGCGATCGCCGCCGGACTACCGCCAGGAGGGCAGCCAGCGTTCGGCTTCCCAATGGCCGCTGGTGATCGCGATGCCGTTCAGGATCGGCCACAGCCAGGCGAAGTTCGCCACCACCAGCCCGACGTACAGCGACACCACGAGCAGACCCGTCCCGCGTCTTTCGAAGCCGCGGCGGGCACTGCCGAGGATCTGGCCCAGGCACAACGTCAGTCCCAAGACCAGGAACGCCGCCAGCGGGGTCGCGTAGAAGAAGTACATCTGGCGGTCGATGTTGGTGAACCAGAAGACGTACCCGCCGAGGTAGCCCACCAGCACCGCCGCGTAGCGCCAGTCCGCGCGGAAGATCGAGCGCCACGCCGCCCAGCCGAGCATCGGGATGGCCAGCCACCACATCGCCGGCGTGCCGATCAGCATCGTCGCGCTGATGCAGCGGGCCTCGCCGCAGCCGGTGACGTCGCCGTCGTAGCTGTACAGCATCGGGCGCAGCCCCATGGGCCACGTCCACGGCTTCGACTCCCACGGGTGCGGGCTGTCCTTGGGCGTCAGCAGCGTTTCGTGGAAGTGCAGGACGTTCCCCGTGTAGTCGCCGAGCGAGCGCAGCGCCGGCGGCATCCACGACCAGAAGCCGGGCGCGATGTCCTTGATCTCGGTGTAGTGCCGGTCGGTCGCCGTTTCGCTGGCGAACCACGCCCAGTACGCGCTGAGGTACATCAGGAACGGGATCAGCAGGATCGCCCAGAGCGCCGGCAGCACGTCACGGCGGAGCGTGCCCAGCCAGGGCCGCTCGACGCCCGCCGCGCGCCGCGCCGCGACGTCGAAACCGACGCACAGCAGCCCGAACGCGACGATGTAGTACAGCGCCGACCACTTGACGCCGAAGGTCAGCCCGATCATCAGGCCGGTCGCGAACCGCCACCAGCGGAAGCCCAGCTTGGGGCCCCAGACGGACTCGTTGACCCAGCCCTCGCGGACCGCCGTCGCGAGCCGCTCGCGCACCTGGTCGCGGTCGACGAGCAGGCAGGCGAACGCGGCGAGCACGAACAGCGCGATGAAGATGTCGAGCATGCCCATGCGCGACTGCAGGTGCAGCACGCCGTCGCTGATCACCAGGATGCCGGCGATGCCGCCGAGCAGCGTCGAGCGCGTCAGGCGGCGGGCGACGCGGATGGTCAGCAGCACCACCAGCGTGCCGGCCAGCGCGGGCATGATCCGCCAGCCCCAGCCGTTGTAGCCGAACAGCCACTCGCCGATCGCGATCAGCTGCTTCGCCAGCGGCGGGTGGACGACCAGTTCGTAGCCGTAGTTGTCCTCGTAACCGCCGTTGCGCAGCACCTGCCAGGCCTGTGGCACGTAGTGCTTCTCGTCGAAGACCGGGCTGCCCTTGTCGGTCGGGGCGCCGAGGTTCTGCAGGCGGACGATGCCGCCGATCACGGTCAGCACGATCGTGACGACCCACCCGCGCAGCCGGTCGGCCGGCATGCCGCGGCCGAGCAGCGTCAGCTCGCGATCGGTGGGCGGCCGGAGCGCTTCGGCCGGGTCCGGCCGGACGCTTTCGTCGTCGGGACGGGTCAGCACGGCGGTCACGGGGGCGATCCTACGGGCGGGGCGGGGCGTCCGTCGTCCGGATCCGCTGATCAGCCTAGGCTGGCCGGGTGACTCCGGGCCGCCTCATCCTCGCCGCCACCCCGCTCGGCGACGTCCGCGACGCCTCGCCACGCCTGGTTTCGGCCTTGGCGGAAGCCGACGTCATCGCGGCCGAGGACACGCGGCGGCTGCGATCGCTGGCTTCCGCGCTGGAGGTGAGCCCCCGCGGCCGGGTGGTGAGCTTCTACGAGGACGTCGAGACGGCGCGCCTGCCCGGGCTGCTCGATTCGCTGCGCGCGGGCGAGACGGTGGTGCTGGTGACGGACGCCGGCATGCCGAGCGTGTCCGACCCGGGCTTCCGTCTCGTGGCGGCGTGCGTCGAGGAGGATCTCCCGGTGACGTGCCTGCCCGGCCCGTCCGCGGTGACGACGGCGCTCGCTTTGTCCGGTTTGCCGTGTGATCGCTTCTGTTTCGAGGGCTTCGCCCCCCGTAAGCCCGGCGAGCGGACGAAGTGGCTTTCGGCGTTGCGCGACGAGCCGCGGACGGCGGTGTTCTTCGAGTCCCCGCACCGGCTGGGGTCGTTGCTGACGGACGCCGTGTCCGTTTTGGGCGGTGCCCGCCGGGCCGCGGTGTGCCGGGAGCTGACGAAGACGTACGAAGAGGTGAAGCGGGGGACGCTTTCGTCTCTCGCGGAGTGGGCTTCGGAGGGAGTCCGCGGGGAGATCACGGTGGTCCTTTCCGGAGCCGAGCCGCGCTCGGTGGCCGTGGCGGACCTGGTCGAGGAGGTCTCGGCCCGGGTGGCGGCCGGCGAGCGGCTGAAGTCCGCGGCGGCGGAGGTCGCCGAGGCGACCGGGGTGTCCAAAAAGGAGCTTTACGACGCGGTGCTGGCGTCGCGGGTCAAGTGAGCAGCGCGGTCACCGCGGCGTGCGCCTTCGAGGCGTCCGGCGCGTCCCCGGTGATCACGTCCGTGTACACGAACGACTCGCCGATCCGGACCAGCAGGTAGGCCAGGTCCGGCACCGGCAGCGGCGGATCCAGCCGGCCGGCCGCGGCCTCGCCCGACAGCAGGGCCTCCAGCTTCTCCGTCGTCCGCTTCTGGCAGACGCTCGCGCGCGTCGTCAGCAGCCGCAACGCGCGCTCCGGTTCCCGGCGCAGGAAGTCGCGGAACGGCGGTGAGTCGTTCGCGAGCCGGACGTATCCGCTGACGAAGTCGGCGACCCCGGCCGCGCCCCGGCCGACGGACGAGGGCCACAGCCGCGCGATCGACGCCGACGACAGCGACCACAGGATCTCCCCGAGCAGCCGGTCGCGGGAGCCGACCCGGCGGTGCAGCGTGGCCCGGCTGATCGACAGTGCCTGCGCCAGTTCGCCCATGTCCACCCGGCGGCCGGCCAGGAACCACTCGCGTGCCAGTTCGAACTCGTGAGACATATGTCAGAATGTCTCACAGCCACGACGGAGAGGGAACACGACATGCGCGCAGTGCAGGTGACCGAGTTCGGCGGACCCGAGGTGCTCACGCCGGTCGAGCTGCCCGACCCGGTGGCCGGGCCCGGCGAGGTCCTCGTCGACGTCGACCGCATCGGCGTCAACTACGCCGACACCCACCAGGCCGAGAACAGCTACCTCGCGCCGAGCAAGCTGCCGCTCGTCCCGGGCGGCGAGGTGGTCGGGACGTCGGACGGCAAGCGCGTCGTCGCGCTGCTCAACGGCGGTGGCGGGTACGCCGAGAAGGCCGTCGCCCCGGAGGCCACGACCTTCCCCGTGCCCGACGGCATCGACGACCTCACCGCGCTGTCCATGCTGGTCCAGGGCACGACGGCCTGGATACTGCTGAAGAAGAACGCCCACCTCGCCAAGGGTGAGTCCGTCGTCGTGCACGCGGCCGCCGGTGGGGTCGGGACCGTCGCCGTGCAGCTCGCCAAGGCATGGGGCGCCGGCCGCGTCATCGCCACTGCCAGCAGTGACGAGAAGCGCGCGCTCGCCCTCGAACTCGGTGCCGACGTCGCGATCGACTCCCGCGCCGAGGACATGACCGAGGCCCTGCTCGACGCCAACGGCCGCCGGGTCGACATCGTGCTCGACATGGTCGGCGGGAAGACGACGGACCAGAGCATCGCCGCGCTCGCCCCGTTCGGGCGGCTGGCCTTCTACGGCATGGCCGGGCGTGAGAGCCCGAAGCCGGTCGAGCTGCGCAACCTCCTCGGCCACAGCACCACGATCAGCGGCATGTGGCTGCCGCACGTCTTCCGCCTGCCGGGCAACGTCTTCGGGACGGCGCTGACGGAGCTGTTCGACCTGGTGCTGGCGGGCAAGCTCAAGGCGATCCCGGGCGGCGAGTACGCGCTCTCGGACGCCCGGGGCGCGCACGAGGCCCTGCGCTCCCGCAAGACGGTCGGCAAGCTCCTGCTCGACCCCGCCAAGTAACGGTCGTGAGTGAGTAACAGTGTTAGAACACTGTTACTCACTCACGACGGGTTGGCCAGGAGGTGTTCCAGGGGTGCCGCCTTGTGGAGGCACTCCTGCCACTCCGCCTCCGGGTCCGAATCCGCCGTGATGCCGCCGCCGACGCCGAGGGCGATCGAGCCGCCGTCGAGCTCGAACGTCCGGATCGCGACGTTCAGCTCCAGCCCCGCCACCGGGGACAGCAGGCCGATCGCGCCCGTGTAGACCCCGCGGCCGCAGGGTTCCAGCGACGCGATCAGGTCCAGCGCGCGGATCTTCGGCGCGCCCGTCACCGAACCGGGCGGGAAGGTCGCCGCCAGCAGGTCCGTGTCGGTGACCGAGGGGCGCAGGACGCCCGTCACCGTGGAATCCAGGTGCCAGACCCCGGGCGCCGGGCGGACCCGCAGCAGCGACGGCACCGTCACCGATCCCACCTCGCACACCCGGCCCAGGTCGTTGCGCACCAGGTCGGTGATCATCACGTTCTCCGCGACGTCCTTTGTGGACTGACGTAGCAGCCGCGCGTTCCCGTCGTCCGCGGGGCCGCGCCGGGGGAGCGTGCCCTTGATCGGCGTCGACCGCACCGAACGCCCGTGGCGCGCGAGGAACAGCTCCGGCGAGAACGAGACCACCGAGCCCCACGCGCCGGACAGGAAGGCCGCTCGGCGAGGCGCCAATGACGACACGCCGGAAGCGAACAAGGCCGCGGGGGAGCCCGAGAACGAGCCGGTGAACCGGGCGCAGATGTTCGCCTGGAACAGCTCCCCGGCCTCGATCGCGTGCACGCACGCCTTGACCGCGTCCCGGTGTTCCGAGGGCAGCGGACGCCGCAGCGGTCCCGCCGTCCACGAAAGCGACGGCGGCGGAGACGCCAGCAGCGATTCCATTGTGGACACCGACGGTCCGCCGCCGTCCAGAGACTCGAGGTAGCAGGTTCCGGAGGCGGACCACCGCAGCACGTGGTCCGCCCAGCCCCACGCGGACGCGGGCAGCGAACCGGTCCGGCCCGAGGGATCAGCCAGGTCGTAGGCCAGGGAGCCGAACCAGCCGCCGCCGATCACGCCGGGTGGGCCGTCGACCTCCGGAGAAGCGGGAAAATCCCGGGGTGACACCGTGAGCGACGGCGCGATGACGGCCTGCGATCCGAACCAGTCGCCCGAGAGCATCGCGGGCGGCGGCAGGCCGTGCGAAGCAGCGTGCGCGGCCAGCACCAGAAGTGCGCGCGACGGCGTCACGTCCGTCCGGAGCCGCCTGCTCGTCACGCGCATGGCGACATATCACCACACGTCAGAGCAGCAGGTCGCCCAATGTGAACGGGTACACGACGGCGTTCTGCTCGACCGGCCCGTCGATGCCCGGCACGTCCGGCGCGAACGCGTGCTGGTGCACGCCGAGCCGCGAGTGGAACCAGCCCGGCCGTCCGGGGATGCCGTTGTGCCGGGCCAGCCACAGCACGACCTCGCTGTCCGCCCAGCGGTCCGGGTGCAGCCGGTGCGCCCAGCAGTCGTGGTCGGCGTAGATCAGCACCCGCTCGATGCGCGCCGCGTGCCGGACGTGCTTGATCCACGCCTTGATGAACCGGTCGTCGACGCTCGGCGCCGCCACTTCCAGCGTCGGCGCCAGTGATCCGGGCGCGAACGCGCCGAGCCGGCTCGCCGTCCGCACGAAGAACTCGGCCTGGTCGTGGACCGCGCCCGGCCGCGCGTAGTGACGGCCGCCGACGTGCAGCCCGGCTTCCTGCGCGCCGGCCAGGTTGTGCTCCGCGGCCGAACTGGTCCAGTTGACGTTCTCGCTGATCGTCACCGACACGAACCGGGTCTGCGCGGCACGCACCGCCTGCCAGTCGGCCACGCGCTCGCGGTGCGACAGCGAGATGCCGAGCTCACTCTCCGGCTCTGTCACGGTCCGCCCCCGGCGCGTCGGTGGAGAGCACACCATACGTCGCCGGAGGCGGACCCGCAGTGACACACCCCGGTTGATCAGGCGGTTTGTGATCAGGCGTTTTCCTTCTGGAACGTCCGCGTCCCCCACCACAGGGACAGCACCGCCATCACCAGCACGACGACACTGCCCGTGAACAGGGCGTCCATCGTGAAGTCGCCACCGAAGCTGTTCCGCTCGACGTCGACGACGTGCCGGAACGGGTTGATCCGCGAAACCGTGTAAAGCCAGTCCGGCGCCCGTCCGGCGGTGATCGGCAGCAGGATCCCGGAGAGCAGCAACAACGGGATGAGCACCGCGTTCAGCAAGGCGGGGAACGTCTCTTCGCTCTTCAATGTCAACGCCAGCGCGTAGGAGCACGACGCCAGCGACACCGCCAGCAGGAACACGATGACCAGGCACAGCAGCACGCCGCCCACGGGGGCGTCGAGGGGGAACACCAGCGCGGCCAGCACGATGATCAGCATGGCCTGCACCACGGCCTGCAGCGCGTTGGCCAGCACCTTGCCCAGCAGCAGCGCGACCCGGCTGACCGGCGTCACCCGGAACCGCTCGACGACGCCGGAGCGGTATTCGGCCAGCAGCCCGAAGCCGACGAAGGAGCTGCCGAACAGCGCGAGCTGCGCGATCAGCGCCGGGGTCAGCAGCATCCAGCCCTGCACTTCGGTCAGGCCCTGGCCCTGCATGGCCTGCACCATCAGCGGCCCGAACAGGAACAGGTACAGCAGCGGCTGCATGATCCCGATCAGCACCCAGGTCGGGTTCCGCAGGGCCGCCAGCATGTCGCGGCGGAAGATCAGCCAGGTGTCACGCAGCACGGGTGCCCTCCTCCGCTTCCCGCAGCGAGCGGCCGGTCAGCGTCAGGAAAACGTCGTCGAGCGTCGGCCGGTGCACCTGCACCGACAGCATCGCGATGTTCTTCGCGTCGAGCGCGCGCAGCAGCTCCGGCAACGCGACATCGCCGCGCGGCACCCGGAACCGGACCTCGCCGCCGTCGACGGACAGCTCCCGCGCGCCGGTGAGCCGCCCGGCGATCTCGGCGGCGTCCGTGGCCTGCTCCGGCTCGACGCCGACCTCGACGCGGTCGCCGTTGACCCGGGCCTTCAGCGCGTCCGGCGCCCCTTCGGCGACGATCCGGCCGTCGTCGATCACGATCAGCCGGTCCGACAGCGCGTCCGCCTCGTCGAGGTAATGGGTCGTGAGGAAGACCGTGACGCCCTGGTCGGCGCGCAGCCGGCGGATGTGCTCCCACAGGTTGGCGCGGCTCTGCGGGTCGAGCCCGGTCGACGGCTCGTCGAGGAACACCAGCCCCGGCGAGTGGATCAGCCCGAGTGCGATGTCGAGCCGCCGCCGCTGGCCGCCCGACAGCGTCTTGGTCAGCCGCTGGTCCAGCCCGGTCAGGTCGAGCTGCTCGGCGAGTTCCGCGCCGCGCGCGATCGCGTCGGCTTTGCTCATCCGGTAGAGCCGTCCCTGCAGCTCCAGCTCGTCGGCGACCTTGCTTTCGGGTGCGCTGCCGCCGCCCTGGGCGACGTAGCCGATGCGCTTGCGCACGCCAACCGGGTCGGAAAGGAGGTCGCAGCCGCCGACGGTCGCGGTGCCCGCGGTCGGCTTGAGCAGCGTGGTCAGCATGCGCAGCGTGGTCGTCTTCCCGGCGCCGTTCGGGCCGAGGAACCCGACGAGCTCGCCCGCTTCGACGTCCAGGTCGACGCCCTTGACCGCGTGGACTTCGCCCCCAGTGCGGCCCTTGCGGCGGAACCGCCGCTCGAGACCGCGTGCCGTGATCATGAGATCCCCTCTCGAAAGTAGTCAAGCTTGACTAGCAGAGACGCACACTGTGTCGCAGGATGATGCGCTAGTCAAACTTGATTACTCGGTGCCCTCGGCCGGCGGCTCTCCGAAGGCGCGGCCCGGGTCGTCGGCCATCACGTATTCGCCGGCTTCGAGCCGCGCGATCAGGTTCCGGAGCCACTCCAGGCTCGCCGCCGAGATCTGGGCCCAGAGCCCGAACAGCTCGGAGATGTGCGCAGGCTGTCCCCACTCGGAGCCCTCGTCGATGAGCAGGCCCGCCCGGCGCACCTCGGCTTCGAGGTGGACGAGGCGCTGGTTCAGCATGCCGATCACCCGCTTGCGGGGCAGTGCCGTCATCAGCGAGATCGCGGCGGACAGCTCCGGGTGGCCGACCTCGGGATCGGACAGGGCCGTGCCCAGCAGGAGGTGGAACTCGCGGTCGCCGTCCTCGGTGACCCGGTAGGCGACCCGGTCCGGGCCGCCCTCGCCCGGTTCGACGTCGACCTGGTCGAGCAAACCCTCGGCGGTCATCTTCTTGAGCGCGTGGTAGATCGAGCCGGGCTGGACGTTGGCCCACTTGTCCGCCGACCAGGTCAGCAGCTCGCGCCGCACCTGGTAGCCGTGTGCGCGGCCGTACATCCGGACGACCCCGAGCACGAGCAACCGTGTCGCCGACAACCGGGGCCTCCCTCTCGAAAACGTGCGTGACGCCCTCCGTAGGCTAATAAGGTATGAGCACCCCTGTGTTGACCGCGGTGGCCTGGCCCTACGCCAACGGCCCCCGCCACATCGGCCACGTGTCCGGATTCGGCGTCCCGTCCGACGTCTTCTCCCGCTACCAGCGAATGGCCGGCAACCGGGTGCTCATGGTCTCCGGTACCGACGAACACGGCACCCCGATCACCGTCCAGGCGGACAACGAGAACTCGACCCCGCAGGAGACCGCGGACAAGTACACCCGCCAGATCGGGAACGACCTGCAGGGCCTCGGGCTGTCCTACGACCTGTTCACGCGGACCTCCACCGGCAACCACGCCGAGGTGACGCAGCAGATCTTCCTGGCGCTGCACCGCAACGGCTACGTCGTGCCGAAGACCACCCGTGGCGCGATCAGCCCGTCCACCGGCCGCACGCTGCCCGACCGCTACGTCGAGGGCACCTGCCCGATCTGCGGGTACGACGGCGCGCGCGGCGACCAGTGCGACAACTGCGGCAACCAGCTCGACGCCGCGGAGCTGATCAACCCGAAATCGCGGATCAACGGCGAGACGCCGAAGTTCGTCGAGACCGAGCACTACTTCCTCGACCTGCCGGCGTTCACCAAGACGCTCGGCGACTGGCTGGGCACCAAGAACGACTGGCGCCCGAACGTCCTCAACTTCACCAAGAACCTGATCGACGACATGCGGCCCCGGCCGATCACCCGCGACCTCGACTGGGGCGTCAAGATCCCCCTCGACGGCTGGCGCGACCAGCCGCTGAAGCGGTTCTACGTCTGGTTCGACGCGGTCATCGGGTACTTCTCGGCCAGCGTCGAGTGGGCCCGCCGGTCCGGCAACCCGGACGCGTGGCAGGAGTGGTGGAACAACGCCGACGCCCGGTCGTACTACTTCATGGGCAAGGACAACATCACCTTCCACGCCCAGATCTGGCCGGCGCTGCTGTTCGGGCACAACGGTGAGGGTGACAAGGGCGGCGAGCCCGGGAAGTACGGCAAGCTGCACCTGCCGGACGAGATCGTCTCCAGCGAGTTCCTCACCATGAGCGGCTCGAAGTTCTCGACCTCGCGCGGCCGCGTGATCTACGTCGAGGACTTCCTGCGCGACTTCGGCCCGGACACGCTGCGGTACTTCATCTCGGTCGCCGGCCCGGAGACCCAGGACACCGACTTCACCTGGGACGAGTTCGTCCGCCGGACCAACTTCGAGCTGGCCAACGAGTGGGGCAACCTGGTCAACCGGTCGATCTCGATGGCGCACAAGAACGTCGGCGCCATCCCGCGCCCGGAAGCCCCCACGGCGGCCGACGAAGAGCTGAAGGCGTTGTCGCGCAAGGCGTTCGACACCGCGGGCGCGCACCTGGCCCGGTCCCGGTTCAAGCTGGCGGCCGGCGAGGCGATGAAGGTCGTCACTGCGGCGAACAAGTACATCTCCGACCAGGAGCCGTGGAAGCTCAAGGACGACCCGGCCCGGCGTGACACCGTGCTGCACACCGCGTTGCAGGTCGTCTCCGACGCCAACACGCTGCTGACGCCGTTCCTGCCGCACTCGGCGCAGAAGGTCCACGAGGCCCTCGGCGGCACCGGCGTCTGGGCCGCCCAGCCGGAGCTCAAGGAGGTCGACGACCTCGACATCGACGGCCGGGTCAACCCGATCCTCACCGGCGACTACGCGGCCGAGCAGGCGAAGTGGGCCTCGACGCCGATCGAGGTCGGCACGCCCCTGCAGAAGCCGTCGCCGCTGTTCACCAAGCTCGACCCGGCGCTCGGCGAGACCGGTCCGGAGTGGGCGCCGATCATCAAGGAGTAAGAAGGCATGCATGGGTGAAGAGAAGCGCGAACTGCCTCCGGTCCCGGACCGGCTTCCCGTGACGGTGGTGGACGCGCACACCCATCTCGACGCGTGCGGCGCGGTCACCGCGGCCGATGTCACGGCCATGGTGGACCGCGCCGAGCGCGCCGGCGTCGCCCGCGTCGTGACGGTCGCGGACGACCTCGCCTCGGCCCGCTGGGCCGTCGAGGCGGCGTCCTGGGACCGCCGGGTGTTCGCCGCGGTCGCGATCCACCCGACCCGGGCCAAGGGGTTCGGCGAGGCGGAGAAGTCCGAAGTGGAGCGGCTGGCCGCGGACGGCCGCGTGGTCGCCGTCGGCGAGACCGGCCTCGACTACTACTGGGACTACTCGCCGCACGACGCCCAGCAGGAGGCGTTCCGCTGGCACATCGATCTGGCGAAGCGGCTGGACAAGCCGCTGATGATCCACGACCGCGACGCCCACGACGACGTGCTGCGCATCCTGGCCGAAGAGGATGCGCCGAATGCCGTAATTTTCCATTGCTTTTCCGGGGACGCGGAAATGGCGCGCAAGTGCGTCGACGCGGGGTATGTCCTTTCCTTCGCGGGCACCGTCACGTTCAAGAACGCGAAGGGGCTCCACGAGGCGGCGCGGCTCTGCCCGCCGGGGCAGTACCTCGTCGAGACAGACGCGCCGTTTCTGACCCCCCACCCGTTCCGTGGGCGGCCGAACGAGCCGTTCGGCGCCGCCTACACCGTCCGTCACCTCGCGGCGCTCAGGGGCGAAGCTGTCCACGAAGTCGCCGAATCGGTCCGGACCACCGCCGAGCGGATCTACCGACTCCCCAGTGTCACAACGGGTTGAACGCATTGCGACAACAGGGTTCCCTGCTCGCCCACTCGATGGAGTGACTCAGATCACGACACTCCGGGGGGTGTTTGCGCAACCCGGCGGGACCCGTTACTGTCCCGTGATCGTGCCGGTCGGTACTGCGGACTGCAGTTGCCGACTGTTACGCCCACAGTCACGTCAGTGCACGTCGGGGAAGCGGAACCAGGAGCGGTACGGCCTGGAACCGTGACGATGGCGCCGGCTGAGGGCCCAGACGTAAAGGTGCCGCCCCGAACGGCGCCTTGGGAAAGGGAACGACCCGGTGACAGGTAGCAGACAGGCTGGAGCGCGCTCCGCGGCCGTCCTCGAGCGCGATTTCGAGAACACTGCGTACGGCCAGCTCGACTTCTCCGACGACCCGAACATCACGCAGCAGGACATCCTGGCCGCGCTCGGCCCCGATGCCGACGCGATGATGGCCGAGATCGACGTCGACGTCGACGAACTGATCCGGCTCATCAACGCCGAGACGACGTACCTGCCGCCGATCGTCATCCCGGACGAGATCGAGGCGGACCGGACCGCGTCCCCGCAGGCCAAGCGGGCCGCGCTGGACGAGGGTCTCCGCGAGACCACCAAGATCTGGAAGCGCCGGTTCCTCAAGGGCGCCGTCCTCAGCGTCATGATCAGCGTCGCCGGCGGCGGCGCGGCCGCGCTGGCGATGAACAAGAGCGTCACCGTCGACGTCGACGGCCACCAGCAGACCGTGCACTCCTTCGGCGACACCGTCGGCGAGGTGCTCGAGGACGCGGGCCTGTCCGTCGGCGCGCACGACTCGCTGTCACCCTCCCCGCAGGCGGAGGTCGGCGACGGCGGGGTCATCAAGCTCGAGCGCGGCCGTCAGCTGAAGATGATCGTCGACGGTTCGGAGCACACCTCCTGGGTCCGCGCGACCCACCTCGGCGACGCGCTCGGCCAGCTCGGCATGACCGCCGTGGACAAGCCCGGCACGTGGATGTCCATGCCGAAGGACGGCGAGCTGCCCCTGCAGGGCGCCACCGTCGAGATCAAGACCCTCAAGAACATCACCCTGTACGACGGTGCCAACGCGCCGAAGCAGGTGAAGACGACCGCGGTCACGACGAAGGAGTTCCTGGGCGAGTACAAGCTCACCCTGGGCCCGGAGGACCAGGCCGAGGGTGGCCTGGACGTCAAGCTGACCGACGGCGCCGAGGTGCACATCAGCCGCACCGGCGTTTCGACGGTCGTCCAGAAGGAGAGCATCGCCCCGCCCGAGCAGCGTGTCGACGACCCGGACCTCGAGAAGGGCAAGACCAACGTCGAGGACCCGGGCACGCCCGGCGAGAAGATGGTGACCTACAAGGTCACGCAGAAGAACGGCAAAGAGGTCTCTCGCGAGAGCGTCTCCGAGCAGGTCATCACCCAGCCGAAGCCGAAGATCATCCACGTCGGCTCGAAGAAGCCCGCCGAACCGGACGTCGGCGACACCAGCGTGTGGGACCGCATCGCGCAGTGCGAGTCGGGCGGCAACTGGTCGATCGTCAACGCGAGCGGCAAGTACTACGGCGGCCTCCAGTTCGACAAGCAGACGTGGGACGCCTACGGCGGCGACCAGTACGCGGCGTACCCGAACCAGGCCAGCAAGGCCCAGCAGATCGCGATCGCGGAGAAGGTCCGCGACGCCCGCGGGGGCTACAGCGCCTGGCCGGTCTGCGGCAAGAAGGCCTGACAGTCCTCCCGAAACGGCCCCCGTCCCATGCGGACGGGGGCCGTTTCACGTCCGTGAGCCGCCCCTCCGGGTACGCGAACCGACCGTCCAGGTACGCGGGCCGGCCGTCTGGGTAGGCTCGTCCGGTGGTTGAACTGCTGGGACCTGCCGAGATCCGCGGGCTGGCGGCCGAACTCGACGTGCGGCCGACGAAGAAGCTCGGGCAGAACTTCGTGCACGATCCCAACACCGTCCGCCGGATCGTCGAGCTGGCGGACGTCAGCCCCGACGACGTCGTCCTCGAGGTGGGGCCGGGGCTCGGGTCGCTGACCCTCGGGCTGCTCGCCACCGGTGCCCACGTCGTCGCCGTCGAGATCGATCCCAAGCTCGCCGAGCGGCTGCCCAAGACCGTCGCCGAACGCGGACCCGAAGCCGCGGGGAACCTCACCGTCGTGGGGGCCGACGCCATGCGCGTCACCCGGGAGGAACTGGGCGAGCCGACCGCGCTCGTCGCCAACCTGCCCTACAACGTCGCCGTGCCCGTCGTGCTGCACCTGCTGGCCGAAGTGCCCTCGCTGAAGTCCGGGCTCGTCATGGTGCAGACGGAGGTCGCCGACCGGATGGCGGCGGGCCCCGGCAGCCGGATCTACGGCGTGCCGAGCGTCAAGCTCGCCTGGTACGGCAGCGCGCGCAAGGTCGCCGCGGTGCCACGCTCGGTGTTCTGGCCGGTACCGAACGTCGATTCCGCGCTCGTCGCGTTCGAACGCGGTGACGCGCCGGCGTCCGGGGACCGCGACCGGCTCTTCGGGCTGGTCGATGCCGCCTTCTCACAACGCAGGAAGACGCTCCGGGCCGCTCTCGCGGGCTGGGCGGGCTCGGCCGAGCGGGCCGGCGAGCTGCTGACGGCCGCCGGGATCGATCCCCGGACCCGCGGTGAGCAGCTCGGTGTGCACGACTTCGCCCGGATCGCCGCCGCGCGTTAGCCGTTCCACAGTGGAAGCGTGAAAATACCCCCGCTCCGGCCGTGATCTCGCGATTCGGACACCTCCACTCGTGTGATCTGGGCCAACAGGCTTGCTTTCGCTCCGTGGGATCGGTTTTACTCAGTACGTCCATCCCGAGCGACTGAGAGACCTGGCTCGCCGAAGTCGCAGCAACCACCCTCCACAGGGCAGGTGCTACCGCCAGGACCGATGGAGGCCGTTTTCGATGAAGAGGGTAGCTCGCCCCCTGCTCCTCACCCGGCGTCGCGTTGTCGACGAAGGCCGCCGCTCCGTGACCGCATGTCGGCGCTCCAACTGAGCTAGCCCCTGCCGGTCCACCTCTTCTTCATGCACCGTCCACATCGGACGGAACTCGCTTGCGGCCGGGTGCCGCGCCCTGCGTGCACCCCGTTTTCTGGAGCCTTCGTGATCACCGTCGAAAATCTGTCCAAATCCTTTGCCACCAACGGAAATTCGGTTCTCGCGCTGCGCGACGTGAGTGTCGACGTCCAGGCGGGCTCGCTGTTCGGCGTGGTCGGCCCCGCCGGGTCCGGCAAGTCCGTCCTCGCCCGCTGCATCGCCCTGCAGGAGCGGCCCGACCGCGGCGTCGTCCGGCTCGACGGCCTCAACACCGGCACGCTCGACGGCCGCCGGCTCCGCGAAATCCGCCGTCAGCTGGGTGTCGTTTCGACGAAGCCGGAGCTGATCGCCGAGCGCACGATCGCCGGCAACATCGCTTCCCCGCTCGAACAGCTCGGCGTCGACGGCCCGCAGCGCCGCAGCCGGGTCGGCTCGCTGCTCGACCTGGTCGGCCTGACGCCGCGCGCCGCGCAGCGTCCCGGCGAGCTGTCCGCCGGTCAGCTCCGCCGCGTCGCGGTCGCGAAGGCGCTGGCGGCGGCCCCCGCGGTGCTGCTCGCCGACGACCCGACCGCGGGCGTCGACCCGGAGGAGGCCGGTGCCGTCCTGACCGTCCTCGACCGGGCCCGGTCCGAGCTGGGGGTCACCGTCGTGGTCACGACGCCGGACGCGGGCGTGGTCCGCCGGCTCTGCGACGACGTGGCCGTGCTGGAAGACGGCACGGTCGTCGAGCGCGGCACGGTGCTCGACCTGATCTCCGACCCGGCCAGCCGCACCGCGCAGGCGCTGCTGCCCGCCATCGAGACGTCCCGTTCGCAGGTGGCACGCTACGACCGCTCGGCCGACGTCGTGCTGATCGGCTTCGCGTCGGTCGGTGCGCTGCTGCCCGAGGCCGCGGGCCGCTTCGACGTCGAGTTCGCCACGATCGGCGGCGGCCTGACCCGGATCGGTGACACGCCGGTCGGCCGGTTCCGCCTCGGGGTCCGCGGCGAGCGGGCCGACGCGGCGCTGGCGTGGGTCGCCGAGCGCGGCGGCCACGTGACGCACACCGCCCGCGGCCCGCAGGGCATCGCGGCCGCCTGACCCAGCCCCTGACCCAAGCGCCCCAATGTGGCGTTCGGTGCGTTGGACGCAACGAACGCCACATTGGGTGCGTTGGACGCAACGAACGCCACATTGGGTGCGTTGGACGCAACCAACGCCACATTGGGGCGTTTTCGCGAGCACGTAGGCTGGTCGGGTGCTCGCTGTAGTTCCGCCTCCAGTCACCGTCCGGGTCCCGGCCAAGGTCAACCTGCACCTTTCGGTCGACGACCTGCGTGAAGACGGTTACCACGAGCTGGTGACCGTGTTCCAGGCCCTGTCGTTGACCGACGAGGTGACCGTCGCGGTCACCGACGAACCCGGCATCGAGGTCTACGGCGAGGGCGAGGGCTCGGTCCCGACCGGCCACGAAAACCTCGCTTGGCGGGCCGTCGAAGCCCTGTCCGCGCACGTCGGCCGCACCGGCGAGCCGAAGGTCCGGGTGGTGCTGCGCAAGGGCATCCCGGTGGCCGGCGGCATGGCGGGCGGCAGCGCCGACGCCGCGGCGACGCTGGTCGGGCTCGCGAGCCTCTGGAACCTCGACGTCACTCGCGACGAGCTGGCCGAGATCGCCGCCGGCCTCGGCAGCGACGTCCCGTTCGCGCTCTACGGCGGCACCGCGCTGGGGACCGGGCGCGGCGAGCACCTCGTCCCGGTGCTGTCGCGGCACACGTTCCACTGGGTGCTGGCCTTCGACTCCGAAGGGCTGTCGACGCCGAAGGTGTTCGGCGAACTGGACCGCCTGCGCGCGGCGGGCAACCCGCCCCGGATCGGCTCGCACACCCCGGTCGTCGAGGCGCTGGCCTCGGGCGACCCGCGTCAGCTGGCGCTGCTGCTGGGCAACGACCTCCAGGCGGCCGCGGTTTCGCTGCGGCCCGAGCTGCGCCGCACGCTCCGGGCGGGCGTCAACGCGGGCGCGCTGGCCGGCACGGTGTCCGGCTCCGGCCCGACGTGCGCGTTCCTGTGCGAAGGCGCGCAGTCCGCGGTGGAGGTCGCCGCGGAGCTGTCGGGAGCGGGGGTGTGCCGCACGGTCCGGGTGGCGCACGGCCCGGTCCCGGGTGCCCGCGTCGTCGGCGGCGACGACGCGCCGCGCCCGGCGTCGCCGCGGGTGCACGCGTGAAGCACGCCGAGTTCGCGTTCCCCGGACCGCTGCGGGACAAGCTGGTCGCGGCGATCCTGCGCGGGGAGAAGACGTCGACGACCGGCCTGGTCGCCGAATACGAGAAGTACGGCGAAGAGCTGCCCGCCGTCGGCGAGCGTGCGCTGATGATCGACTCGGCGGGCGTGGGTGTCGCGGTTCTCGAGACCACCGAGGTGCGCGTCATCCCACTGTCCGAAGTGGACTTGCACGCCCTCGACGAGGGTGAGGGCTTCAGGAGCGTCGCCGAGTGGCGCGCCGACCACACGGACTACTGGCAGAGCGCGGAAATGCGGGCTGCCATGGAAGATCCGGAATTCACCGTGGACGACACGACCATGGTCGTGGCGACCCGGTTCGTCATCGTTGCAGTGTCTCCCAAAGAAAGGATCGGCTGAACGGATGGCCAACCTGGTCAATCTCGAGTCGGTGAGCAAGTCCTACGGGGTGAAGCCACTGCTGGACGGCGTCTCGCTGGGCGTCGCGGCCGGGCAACGCATCGGCGTCGTCGGCCTCAACGGCGGTGGCAAGACCACCCTGCTGGAAGTCCTTTCCGGACTCGCCGAGCCGGATTCCGGACGGGTGAGCCACGTCGGCGGCCTGCGGATGGCCGTCGTCACCCAGCGGACGGAGTTGCCGGACGGCAGCAGCGTCGGCGAGGTCGTGCTCGAACGCTACGGCGCCGAGCACGAATGGGCGGCCGACGCGCGCGTCCGGTCCATTGTGGACGGGTTGGGCATCACCGCGATCGGGCTCGACACGCCGACCGCGAACCTCTCCGGTGGCGAGCGGCGCCGGGTTTCGCTGGCGGCCGCGCTGACCGGTGAGCTCGACCTCGTCGTGCTCGACGAACCGACCAACCACTTGGACGTCGAAGGTGTCCAGTGGCTCGCCGACCACTTGCTCACGCGCCGGATCGCGGTCGTGGTCGTCACCCACGACCGGTGGTTCCTCGATACCGTCGCGACTTTGACGTGGGAGGTCGCGAACGGCCGCGTCGAGCAGTACGAAGGCGGTTACGCCGACTGGATCTTCGCCCGCGCCGAGCGGGCGCGGCTGGCCGCGACGGCCGAGGAGAAGCGGCAGAACCTGGCCCGCAAGGAGCTGGCGTGGCTGCGCCGCGGCCCGCAGGCGCGTTCGTCGAAGCCGCGGTACCGCATCGAGGCGGCCGAAGCGCTCATCGCCGACGTCCCGCCGCCGCGCGACTCCGTGGAACTGCAAGCGTTCGCGAAGCGGCGGCTCGGGAAGACCGTGCTGGAGCTGGAAGACACGACGTACGCGGTGGGCGAGCGGACGCTGCTCGACCACGTCACCTGGCGGGTCGGGCCGGGTGACCGGATCGGACTGGTCGGCGTCAACGGCTCCGGCAAGACGTCGCTGCTCAAGCTGCTCGGCGGGGACGTCGAGGGCTCGACGGGCCGCCGCATCGAAGGCAAGACCGTCGCCCTCGCCCACCTGCGCCAGGAGCTCGACGACCTGCCCGGCGACCTGCGCGTGCTGCAGGCGATCGAGCAGGTGGCCGGGCGCGTGGTGTTCGGCAAGCAGGAGATGACGGCGTCGCAGCTGGGCGAGAAGCTCGGCTTCCCGCAGGCCCGCCAGTGGACGCCGGTCGAGGACCTGTCCGGTGGCGAGCGCCGCCGGCTGCAGCTGTGCCGGCTGCTGATGGCCGAGCCGAACGTCCTGCTGCTCGACGAGCCGACGAACGACCTGGACATCGACACCCTGCAGCAGCTGGAGGACCTCCTCGACGGCTGGCCGGGCACGATGGTCGTCGTCTCGCACGACCGCTACCTGGTGGAACGCGTCTGCGACACGATCGTCGCGCTCTTCGGCGACGGCCGGATCACCCACCTGCCCGGCGGCATCGATGAGTACCTGAACCGCCGCGCGACGGCCCAGGACGTTTCGGGCCCGGCGCCGTCGGCGGCGAAGGCCGAAGCGAAGAAGTCCGCGGCCGACCTGCGGGCGGCGCAGAAGGAGCTCGGCCGGCTCGAGCGCAAGCTGGACCAGTTGCACGCCAAGGAGGAGAAGCTCCACGCGTCGCTCCTGGAGGTGGCCACCGACCCGGCGAAGCTGATGGAGCTCAACGCCGAGCTGAAGGGCGTCCAGGGCGAGATCGAGGACGTCGAGGGCCGCTGGCTGGAGACGTCCGAGCTGCTGGAATGAGGGTGTGGCTCAACCACCCCGCGTGCCGCGGGTCCGCAGGCTGGTCGACGGAAACCGGCAGGGGGACCGCCGGCTGCGAGGGCCCGTTTCCGCGCTGGTCGGCGGATGTTGACGGGCAGACAGTAATCTGACGCGCATGAGCAGGTTCGTGGACACGCTGGTCGCCACCGCGACGGCGCGGGGTCAGCAGCGGGGCATGGTCACCGGGGAGCCGAAGGAGCCGGTCCGCCGGACCTGGGCCGAGGTGCACGAGGAGGCCCGGCGGATCGCCGGCGGGCTGGTCGCGGGCGGGTTCGAGCGCGGCAGCGCCGTCGCGGTGCTGGCCGCGGCGCCGGTGCTGATCGCGCCGACCGTGCAGGCCGTGTGGCTCGCCGGGGGCAGCGTCACCATGCTGCACCAGCCGACCCAGCGCACCGACCTCGCCGAGTGGGCCGAGGACACCGTGCGCGTGCTCGGGATGATCGGCTCCGACCTCGTGCTGCTGGGCGAGCCGTTCGACCAGCTCGCGCCCGTGCTGAGCGAAAAGGGCATCGGGTTCAAGCTCATCACCGAGCTCGCGGAGGCCGAGCCGCTCGCCGACGTCGTCGCCACGGACGAGGGTGACACCGCGCTGCTGCAGCTGACCAGCGGCTCGACCGCCGACCCGAAGGCCGTGCGGATCACCTACGGGAACCTGTACTCCAACGTCAAGGCCATGGTCGACCGCGCGGAGTTCGACTTCGACACCGACGTGATGGTGTCCTGGCTGCCGACGTTCCACGACATGGGGATGGTCGGCTTCCTGACCGTGCCGATGACCTTCGGCGTCGAGCTGGTCAAGATCACGCCCGTCGAGTTCCTGTCGGGGCCGTTGATCTGGCCCGAGCTGATCACCAAGTACGGCGGCACCACCACGGCGGCACCGAACTTCGCGTACGCGATCGTCGGACGCCGGATGGCCCGCGTCGACGACGACACCGCTTACGACCTGTCGAAGCTCCGCATCGCGCTGAACGGCGCCGAGCCCATCGACGAAACCGCCGTCCAGACCTTTGTGGACGCCGGGGCCCGGTTCAAGATGCCCGCGGAGTGCGTCTTCCCGGCCTACGGCATGGCCGAAGCGACCCTTGCCGTGTCGTTCGCGCCGCTGTTCACCGGGCTCACCCTCGACGTCGTCGAGGCCGACGCGCTCGAGGCGGAGAACCGCGCGGTGCCGGTCCCGGAAGGCGACCCGCGGCGCGGCACCGACAGCGTCCGGTCGTTCGCGCTGCTCGGCCACCCGCTGGACGGGCTCGAGGCGGAGATCGTCGACGACTCGGGCACGCGGGTCGGCGAGCGCGAGGTCGGCGAGATCCGGCTGCGCGGCGAGGCCGTGACGCCCGGCTACCTGACCATGGAGGGCCCGGTCAGCACACAGGACGACGCCGGGTGGCTCAACACGGGCGACCTCGGCTACCTGGTGGACGGCCAGATCGTCATCTGCGGCCGCCGCAAGGACGTCATCATCATGGGCGGCCGCAACCTGTACCCGACGGACATCGAGCGCGCGGCGACCTCGGTCGAGGGGGTGCGCGCGGGCAACGCGGTGGCGGTCCGGCTGGACGCGGGCAGCCGTCGCGAGCGGTTCGCGGTGGTCGTCGAGTCGAAGCTGGCGGGTGACGCGGAGGCCGAGAAGAACCTGATGAAGCAGGTGTCGGCCCGGGTCCGCGACGCCGTCGACATGCGGCCGTACGCGGTGGTCGTGCTGCCGGCCGGAAGCCTCCCGAAGACGCCGTCCGGCAAGGTCAAGCGCGCGGCGACGGCACAGCAGTTCGCGGACCGGATCAAGAAGAACGCGGACGCCTGAGACGTCTTGAATGACTCATTCAGGACCTCCGAGGTCTTGAATGAGTCATTCAAGACGTGCGGGCTAACGCTGCTGGAGACGCTCCGCCCGGAGGGTCGGCGGGGCCGCGCGGTCGGCGGTGGCTTCGTCGGAGGTGCGGGCACCCGGGAGGTCCGGGGCGTGGCCCGTGCGGGCGGCGAGCTGGTCCTCCACCGCGTCGAGGAACTCGTCGACTTCGCGCTCGTCGTAGCCGCGCTTGCCGATCAGCGGCTTCGAGAACATGACGTGGTGCACTTCGGCGGCGGTCAGGTCGTCCTCCTCGGCGAACGTCTTGGCGATCCGCCGGACGAACTCGTCGACCTCGTGCTTCGCGTAGCCACGGCGGCCGATCGGGGCGTTACCGAAGGTGACCTCGGCGAGGTCTTCGGCGGTGAACGACATGGAACTCTCCGATTCCGGGTTGGGCGGGTGCGAACTCCCGTACACCGTCCTAACCCGTGAACAGGCTGCCCGAAAGGGGCTACCCCCAACCTCACCCTCACGGGCGGCCTCGCGCCCGCCTTCGGGTGAGAAGGTGCTACCCAGCGCTGTGTGGCCGGGTTCACACTGCAACATCCGGGGCTTCGCCCCGGGCCGGGGGCTCTGCCACCCGGAACCCCCGAAAAGAACGGTGACATCCGGGGCCTCGCCGAAAAGCAGCGCCGTCAGCCGCGCCCGAACCACTTCCGGGGGCCCTGCGGCCGCTGCGGCTCCTCGGCCACCGCCGGTGGCGGCGGCTGGCGCAGCTCCACCAGCGCCGCCTCGGCTTCGTCGAGGAACAGGTCGACCTGGGCCTGGTCGTAGCTGCGCATGCCGACCGGCATGATCGTGAACTCGACGTAGTGGATGTCGTCGGGGGTCAGGATGTTCCGCCCGGCCAGTGCCTCCGCGATGAGGTCGAGGAAGGCGTCCACTTCGTCTTCGTTGTAGCCGCGCCGGCCGAACCGGGGCTTGCCGAACGCGATCGACCGGACCTCTTCAGGAGTCAATGGATTCACCTCGCACCCATCTCAGCCCGCGTGAAAGGAGTTCTGGGCGGCCGCGAGGCCGGTGCCCACCAGTGCCTCGGTCGCGTCCGCGCAGCGGTCCACCTCGAACGGGAGCTCCTTGCGCTCGACCGTCGAGAAGTCCTTCAGCACGAAGTCCGCGGGGTCCTGGCGGCCGGGCGGGCGGCCGATGCCGAAGCGGACCCGGTAGTAGTCGCGGGTGCCCAGCGACTTCGTGATCGACCGGAGTCCGTTGTGGCCGTTGTCGCCGCCGCCGAACTTGAGCTTCAGCGCGCCGAAGTCGACGTCGAGCTCGTCGTGCACCACGACCACGCCGGACGGCGGCACCTTGTAGAACTTCGCCGCACCGGCCACCGGACCACCGGAGAGGTTCATGAACGACCGCGGCTTCACCAGCACCACGCGGCGGCCGCCCAGCCTGCCCTCGAGGACTTCGCCGCCGGTCTTGTGCGTCTTGAACTTGCCGCCGACGCGGGTGGCGAGCTCGTCCAGCACCATGAACCCGACATTGTGCCGGTTTCCGGCGTACTGGGGTCCGGGATTGCCGAGGCCGGCGAGCAGGATCAGCTCGCCGGCCCCGGGCAGGTCTTCCGTCATACGGTGATGCTATTCGGCGGCTTCGGCCGACTCTTCGCCCGCTTCGTCCTCGTCGCCGCCCTCTTCACGCTGCGGCTCGTTGACGGCCACGACGAGCGACTCCGGGTCGGTGACCAGGGTGGCGCCCTGCGGCAGCTCGACCTGGCCGGCCAGCACCTGGGAACCGATCTCGAGGCCCTCGATCGAGACCTCGAACTGCTCCGGGATGTGCAGCGCCTCGACCTCGACCTGCAGGGTGTCGACGTCCTGGTTGACCAGGCCGCCCGGGCCGGGGTTGCCGGTCACGACGACGGGGACGTCGACGACGATCTTCTCGCCGCGCTTCACGACCAGCAGGTCGACGTGCTCGATGTAGTTCTTCAGCGGGTGGACCACGATGGTCTTGGTCAGCGCCAGCTCGACCGAGCCCTCCAGGTCCAGCGTGATGACGGCGTTCGAGCCGTTCTCGCGGACTACGCGGGCGAACTCGATCGCGGGCAGCGCGAAGTGCCGCGGGTCCGACCCGTGGCCGTAGAGGACGGCGGGGATCTTGCCGGCGCGACGCGTGCGGCGCGCGGCGCCCTTGCCGAACTCGGTGCGCGGCTCGACGGACAGACGTACCTCGGACACGGTGTGGCACTCCTTCAAATCAAGACAGCATGCTGCGGCGGGGGGAAGCCGTTGCTTTGTTCGACGACTGTGTTCAGGAAGTTTCGGCGGCGAGTTTCCGGGCGTGCACGACGACGGGGGCTACTCGAGCCGCCGCGTCGATCACGCCGGGCACCCCAGAAGGGCCCCGCCTCGCCGAGACAACCTCAAGAGTGTAAACCAACCTCATCACGGTGGGTTGCGGCGGGTGCCCGCGCCAGGCTAGAACCCTCCTTGAACCCGGTATGTGACGACACAAATCCGGTGGCGGAAGACACCGGCTTGAGGTGTGCTCGGCGTAGCGGGAGAGGTGGGGGCGGAAAATGCGGGGTCGACGGAGCAGGGTGGCGGCGGTGCTGCTGCTGGGCGGGCTGCTGTCCGGCTGCCAGGTGGCGGTCGCCGGCACCGCCGGGGTCTCCGCGGCCGACCAGCAGACGGCCGACCGGCGCGCCGAGCAGCGCGCGGCGGTCGACACGGCCCTCACGGCGCTGGGCCAGGCGCCCGCGCTCGCGCTGAAGTCCACGGTCAAGGGCGCCGACCAGCAGTTCCGGGTGACCCGCGGCGGCACCGCCGTCGGCGGGCTGCCGCTCGACGGCCGCTTCGTCCAGGTGACGGCGGCCGGTGGCCAGTTCTACCTGCAGGCCGACGCCGACTACTGGAAAGCGCACGCGATCGACGAGGGCACCCAGTTCGGCACGAGCTGGGTGCGTTCGCTCGGCTCGGAACTGCCCCTCGACCCGGCGGCCCGGTTCGCCCCGGCCGCGCTCGCCGACGGCCTGCGCAAGGCACTGGCCGGGCTCGACCGGCTGGACGACCCGGTCAAGGAGAAGCTCCCCGACGGCACCGAGGTCTACCGGCTCGGCGCCGCGCCGAGCGTCCTGCGCATCACCACGGCCAAGCCGAACCGCGTCGTCAGCTTCGCCCCGGCGCTGCTCGACCCGCAGGCCGGCCCGAAGTTCGGTGCGGAGTTCCAGGTCGCCCCGCTCGCCGGCGACGCGCTGAAGGCCTTCCACACCGACCTCGACGGCACCCTCGGCGGGCTGGGACAGCCGTTCGAGGGGCTGGTGCAGGCGAGCGCCGTCGTCACGAACGACAACCTCGACTGCAAGGACTTCGTCGGTTCGTGCACGACGACGGTCGACGTCTCCAACAGCGTGGTCGGCTCGCCGGCCTCCGGCGGGAAGAGCGTCGTGCACATCACCCTCTCGGTCGAGGTCAGCGCGGAGTCGCTCGGCGCGCAGACGTGCACGGCGGCCGGTGACGCGGAGCCGTACGCGACGATCAAGCTGTCCTGCGCGGTGAAGTTCAAGCTGCCCAACCGCACGGCCAGCTACCAGGTGCTCTCGAAGCCGAACGCGACGGCGGAGGTCCGCGCGGCCGTCGACGCCGCCGCGGTGAAGCAGAAGGTGGCCGCGGAGTTCGCGGCCCTGGGCGGCTGACCTGGTCACGTACCCCCAGGTGTGTTGCTTCCGTTGAAGTAGGTGATCTTCCGTTCCTAGCATCGGCTGTGCACAGCCGAATCCGAACGGGAGAGAAGACATGGCCAAGCTGGTGGTTTTCGGGGCGACGGGGTACGCCGGGGGCAGGATCGGCGCCGAGGCGCTGCGGCGCGGGCACGAAGTGGTCGGCGTCGCGCGGAACGCCGGCTCGGTGCCCGAGGGTGTCGACGAGCGGCAGGGTTCGCTGCACGACGAGGAGTTCGTCGCGCAGGTCGCCAAGGACGCGGACGTCATCGTGGTCGCCACCCCGGCCCGCGCGATCGACGGCAAGAAGCTGATCGACGCCGTGCCCGGCCTGGTCCGGGTCGCCCGCGAGAACGGCGTCCGGCTGTCGTTCGTGGGCGGGGCGGCGAGCCTGCTCGTCGCCGAGGGCGGCCCGCGGCTGTTCGACACCCCCGAGTTCCCGGCCGAGTACAAGGACGAGGCGGGCAGCCACGCCGAGGTGCTCGCCCTGCTGCGCGAGCAGCCCGAGGACCTCGACTGGTTCTACGTCAGCCCGGCCGCCGAGTTCGGTGCCTGGACCGCCGGCGAGCGCAAGGGCGAGTTCCGCATCGGCGGCGACGTCCTGCTGACCGACGAGAACGGCAAGTCGCACATCGGCGGCGACGACTTCGCGATCGCGTACGTCGACGAGATCGAGCAGCCGAAGCACCGCCGCGCGCGGTTCACTGTCGCTTACTGACGGCTTTCGGGGGTCCGGGTGGCGGAGCCCCCGGCCCGAGGCGAAGCCTCGGTTGGGCACTGAAGCTCTTTCAGGACGGGGGCGAAGGTCTCGAGGTACGGCTCGAAAACCGTGATGTACGAGAAGCCGTAGCGCTCGCGCCGGTTTTCGAGCTGCCCGGCGATCTCCTCGACCGTGCCCAGCAGGAGCTGGGGCACGTCGAGGAGTTCGTCGACGTCGCGTGCGGTGCTGCGCTCGGTTTCTTCGTGCCACGCCGCCGCCGCGGCCCGCCGGTCCTCGGTGACCACCACCCGCTGGACCAGCATGTTGTACTCGGCTTCGCGATGCCCGGCGCGCGATCGGAAGTAGGCGACGCGCTCGTCCATCGCTTCGGCGTTGTCGAGCTTGAAGGTGCCCGGCGGCTTGCCGGGTTGCTGCCTCAGCCCGGCGAACCCGACGACGTCGGCGTGCTCGGCGGCCAGGTCCAGGACGCCGTCGCTGTTGCCCGCGATGAGCAGCCGGGGCAGCTCGAGTCCCTCGCCCTCGAAGTGTTCGCGCAGGTAGCCGATGCTTTCGTCGAGGTAGGCGATCCGCTCGGACGCTTTCCGCCACGGCAGCCCGGCGGCGTCGAACTCGGTCTTCTTGTTCCCGGCACCGAGCCCGAGATCGAGTCGCCCGTCCAGCAGCGTGGCTGTCGACGACGCTTCGCGTGCGAAGAGCGCGAGGTTGTAGAAGGGCACATTGGACACGAGCGTGCCCAGCCGCGGCCGCTCGGTGACGGCGGCCGCCATGGCCAGCACCGGGAACGGCGCGTACCGCCCGGTGCCCAGGTGGTCGGACACGGTGATGACGTCGTAGCCGAGTTCCTCGGCGCGGCGGCATTTCGCGATCCACTCGTCCCGGCGGCCGGAACCGAAGAAGCTGACGCCGAACTTGAAGGTCCCCATGCCCGGCACGCTAATGCCGGAAGATCCGCCGGGCGCGCGATTTCGCGCCCGGCGGAAGGAGATCTCAGGCGTTGCCGTCGAAGAGCGACGTCACCGAGCCGTCTTCGAAGACCTGCTGGATGGCCTCGGCCAGCATCGGCGCGATCGACAGGACCGTCAGCCCCGGGAACCGCTTGTCCTCCGGGATCGGCAGCGAGTTCGTCACGATCACCTCGCGCGCCTTGCACTGCGAAAGCCGCTCGGTCGCCGGGTCCGACAGGATGCCGTGGGTCGTCGCGATGACGACGTCGGCCGCGCCTTCGTCGATCAGCGCTTCCGTCGCCTTCACGATCGTGCCGCCGGTGTCGATCATGTCGTCGATCAGCACGCAGAGCTTGCCCTCGACCTTGCCGACCACGCGGTTCGCCACGGCCTGGTTCGGCTTGTCCGGGTCGCGCGTCTTGTGGATGAACGCGATCGGCCGGTCGCCCAGCGTCTGCGCCCACTTCTCCGCCAGCCGCACGCGGCCCGAGTCCGGCGAGACGACCGTGATGTCGGCGTCGCCGTAGGTGGCCTTGATGTGGTCGGCCAGCACGGTCTGCGCCATCAGGTGGTCGACCGGGCCGTCGAAGAAGCCCTGGATCTGCGCGGTGTGCAGGTCGACCGTCATGATCCGGTCGGCGCCCGCGGTCTTGAACAGGTCCGCGATCAGCCGCGCCGAGATCGGCTCGCGGCCCTTGTGCTTCTTGTCCTGGCGCGCGTACGGGTAGAACGGCATCACCACGGTGATCCGCTTCGCGCTCGCCCGCTTGAGCGCGTCCACCATGATCAGCTGCTCCATCACGTACTCGTTGATGGGCGTCGTGTGCGCCTGGATGACGAAGGCGTCGGTGCCGCGGACGGACTCCTCGAACCGGACGAACAGCTCGCCGTTGGCGAACGTGTGCGCCGTCTGCGGGGTGATCTTCACGCCGAGGTGGACCGCGACCTCTTCGGCGAGCTCCTGGTGTGCGCGCCCGGAGAAGAGCATCAGGTTTTTCTTCGGCGTGCCCTGCTTCTGGCTCATGCTCGCGACTCCCGGTCGGTTCCTGCTGCTGGATCGGCGTCGAGGGCGGCCTGGGCCGCCTCCGCCGCGGGTGTACCCGGCCGGCGCCGGATAGCCCAGCCTTCGATGTTGCGCTGCGGCGGCGCCGACACCGCGAGTGTGCCCGGCGGGACGTCTTCGCGGATCACGGCACCCGCACCACTGTAAGCGCCGTCACCGATGTGCACCGGGGCGACGAAGGTGTTGTCGGCACCCAACCGGACATACGAGCCGATAACGGTCCGGTGCTTGTGCACGCCGTCGTAGTTCACGAACACGCTGGAGCACCCGATGTTGCTGTGCTCGCCGATCGTGGCGTCGCCGACGTAGGTCAGGTGCGGCACCTTCGTGCCGGCGCCGATCTCGGCGGCCTTCGTCTCGACGAACGCCCCCAGCTTCGCCTTGACGCCGAGCTTCGTGCCCGGCCGCAGGTAGGTGAACGGCCCGACGTTGACGCCGTCGCCCAGTTCCGAGTCCGAGCCGTGCACGCGCACCACCGAGGCGCCCGCGCCGATCGTGACGTTCGTCAGCGTGCTGTCCGGCCCGACCGTGCTGCCCTCGCCGACCGACGTCGTGCCCTTGAGCTGCACGCCGGGCTCGATGACGACGTCGCGGGAGAGGGACACGCCGGCGTCGATCCAGGTCGTCGCCGGGTCGACGATCGTGACGCCCGCGCGCTGCCAGCGCTGCACGATCCGGCGGTTGAGCTCGGCGCCGAGTGCCGAGAGCTGGACGCGGTCGTTGACGCCCTCGGTCAGCCACGGGTCGTCGACGACGAGCGCGCCGACGTGCAGCCCGTCGCCGTTCGCGATGCCCAGCACGTCGGTGAGGTACAGCTCGCCCTGCGCGTTGTCGGTCGAGAGACGCGAAAGGCCGTCACGCAGAACCGCGGCGTCGAAGGCGTAGACACCCGAGTTGATCTCGGTGATCTCCGCCTGGTCCGGGGTGGCGTCCTTGTGCTCGACGATCCCGGTGACCTTGCCCGCGCTGTCGCGCACGATCCGGCCGTAGCCGGTCGGGTCGGCGACCACCGAGGTGAGCACGGTGACCGCGTTCTTCGCCTCGGTGTGCTCGTCGAGCAGCGCCCCGAGGGTCGCGGTGTCGAGCAGCGGGACGTCGCCGTAGCTGACGATCACGGTGCCGGTGAGGTCCGGCGGCAGGGTCGCGAGCGCGCAGGACACCGCGTGCCCGGTGCCCTTCTGCTCGGCCTGCACGGCCGTGCCGACAGCGCGTCCGAGGGTGTCGCCGACCTGGGCGAGGTGCTCGCCGACTGCCTCGCGGCCGTGGCCGACCACCACCACGAGGTGTTCGGGGTTCAGGCCGGCGGCGGCCCGGACGGCGTGCTCGACCAAGGGCCGCCCGGCGATCGGGTGCAGCACCTTCGGCGTCGAGGAACGCATGCGGGTGCCCTCACCCGCGGCGAGGATCAACGTGCTCAGCGGGCCGGTCAACGACGCTCCCAACGGTTACCAACGTGTGGCTTCTGTCGGGCTCAGATCCTAACTGTGCTCTTCGGTGTCCCACGCGGGGTCGGTCGGTGGCGCCTCGGCCGCCCACGCGGCGGCGGGGTCGGCGGCCATCGAGTTGGCCGACGCCACCTGGTTGCCGCCTCCGCGTTTCGCCTGGTACATGGCCGCGTCCGCGCGCGCGAGGACCTGCTCGCCACGCTCCTGCGGCCGCAGCGAGACCAGCCCGATCGACAGCGTGACGCCGTGCGAGAGGTGGTGCGGCAGGCCGGCGACGGACTTCACCGCACGCCCGAGCGCCATCTTCGCCGCGGAAGCCGGCGTGCCCGGCAGCAGGACGATGAACTCGTCGCCGCCGTAGCGCGCCACCAGGTCGTCGCCGCGCAGAGCGTCACGAAGGGTGCTCGCGACGACACGCAGCACGTTGTCGCCTTCGGCGTGCGACTGCTTGTCGTTGACGCCCTTGAAGCCGTCGAGGTCGACCAGCGCGACCGCCAGCGGTTGTGCGTCGGCCGAGGACGCGAGCTGGCGCAGCTTCTCGTCCAGCGCGCGCCGGTTCGGCAGCCCGGTGAGCGGGTCCTGCAGCGCCTGCTGGGTGATCGCGCCGTGCTCGGCGGACAGCCGTTCGTGCTCGCGGCGGGCGTTCAGCGTGGCGATCTGCGACTCGCGCAGGCTCCACATCTCGGATTCGAGGCGGCGCGCGTAGTCGATCAGCGATTCGCTGGCCCCGGACGCGTAGTCCGGGCTCGTGTCGAGCCGGGCCAGCTCGCGGGCGACGTTCAGCCGCATCGATGGCTGTGAGGTGTCGTCGGAGATGGACTGACGGGTTTCGCGCAGCACCGTGAGGGCCTCCTCGCGGCGACCCTCCTTGTCCAGGCAGCGAGCCAGCGCGATCGCGACGATCTCCCGGTCGTGGCCGAACGCGCGCTCGGTGTAGAGGTTCTGCAGCCGCTCGATGTGCTCGGCACTCGGCTGGTTCAGCGCCGGTGCCGCGGCCAGGACGCCGACCTGGTCGATGGCCGCGACGTTCGCCCTGCGCGGGAACAGCGACTCCGCGAACGGGCCTTCGGCCGCGGTCCCCATCGATGCCGCGGTGCGGAACTTCTCGGCGCTTTCGTCGTAGGCGTCGATGCGTTCCAGCCGCAGGCCCCAGCCGAGCAGCATCTTGATGCGGTTGATCAGCTGCAGGGCGATGTCGTGCGGGCTGGCGCTCTCGCGGATCGCCGAGGCCGCCCGGCCGATCACCTCCTCCGCCGCTTCGTAGACGCCGAGCTGGTTGAGCACCAGCCAGCAGTCGATCAGCGTCGTGGCCAGCAGGCGGTTCCAGCTGCGCAGCCCGACCTGCCGGTCGGGGATGGTGGAGTCGTCCAGGATGGCCAGCGCCCTGGCGATCTCGGTGAGCGCGGCGTCCTCCTGCGCGGCGATCACCAGCCGCCGCCCACGCAGGGCGTGCGCGTCGGCGCGCAGCAGGGCGATGCCGTGCCGACGGGTGTGCGCGAGCATCTCGTCGAGGCGGGGCTCGGCCTCGGGAGCCAGCCCCTGGGTGTTCAGCCGGGCGAGGGCGGACGAGCGCAACAGCTGGGCCACGAGGAGCGGCTCACCGCGCCGCTGGGTCTCGTCGAGCAGTTCGTCCAGCATCTCGACGATCTCGAGCTGCTGGGTGTACTCGTGCCGCTGGACCGCAGCGTTCAGCTCCCGCGCGCGCCCGACGATCCAGGCGTCGGACATCTCGGCCAGCGCGGGCCGCCTGGCCGCCACCGGGTCGGTCGCCTCTTCGGTCAGCGCCAACCTCCCGGTGTCGTGGGGTTTCGGGTCCTTCTGCTGCTCCGCCGCCAGGATTCGAACCTGAACTGTCAGAACCAAAATCTGAAGTGCTGCCGATTACACTACGGCGGATCGATCCTGGTCAGGATAGCGACGATCGGGTGTCGTCCGCGCGGGGGATGCGTTACACGCCCGTCTGCCGGGTACCCGGGTTCCGAAGTAGCGGTGTGAGTTCGGGCTCTCCCCAGCCGCCCGAACCTCCTGTACCGTAACTTACGGCATCGTAGGTTAGGGCGCCCTTGGTAAAAGGCGTGCCTGCGTAGGAAGAAGTGAAGCGTATGACGGCCACGCTCGACCGTTCCCAGCCCACCGGGGAGCCTTCGGCGCCCAAGGGGCCCAAACCAGTCACAGAGGGCACGCGCGGCATGGGCGTGCAACTGTCGGTCTACTTCGGCGTCATCGCGCCGCTGGTGGCCCTCCTGGTCGCCGTGCCGTTCGCCTGGGGCTGGGGCCTGAGCTGGGTCGACGTCGGCGTGTTCGTGCTGTTCTACGCGATCAGCGGGCTCGGCATCACGGTGTCCTACCACCGCTACTTCACGCACGGGTCGTTCAAGGCCAAGCAGTGGCTGCGCGTGGTCATGGCCATCGCGGGCAGCATCGCCCTGCAGGGCCCGGTGATCACCTGGGTCGCCGACCACCGCCGCCACCACGCGTTCTCCGACCGCGACGGCGACCCGCACTCGCCGTGGGCGTTCGGCACCTCGCCGTGGGCCATCGCCAAGGGCTTCTGGCACGCGCACATGGGCTGGCTGTTCGAGCGCGACCAGACCAACGCCGAGCGCTTCGCGCCCGACCTGGTCAAGGACCCGGCGATCAAGAAGGTCGACGAACTGTTCTGGCTGTGGGCGCTGGTCAGCCTGACGCTGCCGGCGCTGTTGGGTGGCCTCATCTCGTGGTCGCTGTGGGGCGCGGTGACGGCGTTCTTCTGGGCCGGGCTGGTCCGCATCTGCGTGCTGCACCACGTGACCTGGTCGGTCAACTCGATCTGCCACATGATCGGCGAGCGCCCGTTCGCCGCCCGCGACAAGTCGGCGAACTTCTGGCCACTGGCGATCTTCTCGTTCGGCGAGTCGTGGCACAACCTGCACCACGCCGACCCGACGTCCGCCCGCCACGGTGTCAAGCGCGGCCAGATCGACATCTCCGCGCGGCTGATCTGGATCTTCGAAAAGTTCGGCTGGGTGCACGACGTGCGCTGGCCGACGCCGCAGCGATTGGCCCGAATCGCCACGGAAAAGGGCTAGTCAACTAGGCTGCCTTGATGGCGGGGAGACGACGTTCGAAGCGTGAGCAGGTCACCGGGGCGCGTCCGGTCGCCCCGGTGACCCGCGTCCGGATGACCGGGACCGAGCGGCGTCAGCAGCTGTTGAACGTGGCTCGGGCCCTGTTCGCCGAGAAGGGTTTCGACGGCACGTCGATCGAGGAGATCGCCCACCGCGCCAACGTGTCGAAGCCCGTGGTGTACGAGCACTTCGGTGGCAAAGAGGGCATCTACGCGGTGGTCGTCGACCGCGAAACGCAGCTGCTGCTCGACCGGATGATCTCGACGCTGCACGGCGGGCACCCGCGGGCGATGCTGGAACAGGCGGCGACGGCGTTGCTGTCGTACGTCGAGGACTCCCACGACGGGTTCCGCATCCTGGTCCGCGATTCCCCGGTGGCGAGCTCGACGGGCACGTTTTCCACCGTGCTCAACGACATCGCGAGCCAGGTGGAGCACATCCTGGCCCAGCAGTTCGGATCCCTCGGCTACGACGAGAAGCTGGCGGCGCTGTACGCGCAGGCGCTGGTGGGCATGGTCGCGCTGACCGGCCAGTGGTGGCTGGACGCGCGCAAGCCCAAGCGCGACGAGGTGGCCGCGCACCTGGTCAACCTGGCGTGGAACGGGCTCTCGCACCTGGAGCACAAGCCGAAGCTCCGGCTGGCTTAGCGGAAACCGTTCGACGGCCCTGCCACAGTTGGGGGTATGGCCGAGCTTCTGACCGCCGCGGACCTGCAGCTCATGCAGGGCCTGGCGCAGCGGGTCACGGCGACCCGCCCGGATCTGGTGAACACCGACGCCTCGTTCGGCGAGCTGGCCTGGAACTGGGGCAGGGACCACGCCGCTTACGGCGAGAGCTGGCGGCACCGGCTGTGGTTCTCCGGCGAGGAGCTGGTGGCCTGGGGCTGGGCGCAGCTCCCGCGCCGGGTGCGGCGCAACGACGGGTCGTGCAAGGACGTCGCCGGCGCGTACCTGGCTTACCAGGTGCATCCGGAGCACGCCGGGCTGACCGACGAAGTGATCGGCTGGTACGACACGACGGCGCCCGGTCTCGAACGCACGGTGCTGCCGGGCGCGGCCGACTCGCCCGGCCTGCGACGCTGGGCGGCGCACGGCTACGCGCCCGACCCGGCCGACGCCTGGTCCCAGCTGAACGAGCGCGACCTCACCGACGTGGCGGAACCGTCGCTCCCGGCCGGGTTCTCGTTCCGCACTGCCGCGGAGGCCAGTCCGGAAGCCGTGGTCCAGGGCCATGTGGACGCCTGGGCGCCGACGTCGTACACGGCCGCGTCGTACGAGGGCCTCCGCCGGGCTCCGGGATACCGCGGCGACCTGCACATCCTGGTGGAGGCACCGGGCGGGACGATGGCGTGTTCGGCGATCATGTGGCTCGACGAGCTGAACGAGACGGTCGAGTTCGAGCCGGTCGGCACGCACCCGGGCTACCGGCGCCGGGGCCTGGCGCGGGCGATGTTGGTGCACGGGCTGCGCCTGGCGCAAGCGGCGGGAGCCCGGCACGCGACGGTCGCGTGCATGGGGGCGTCGCCGCAGGTGCGGGACTTGTACTACAGCGTCGGGTTCCGGGAACTGTCGCGGGACGCGCCGCTCATCAAGACCTAGATGTGGCGCTGCGGCGAAGAAGCTCGGCGAACGCTTGGGCGGCGTGCGTCAGTGGGCCCGCGCCCTGACCTGAAACACCAGCCACCTAGGCGAGCTGACCGGTGGCGTGCAGGTGGTCGAAGATGAGCTTGTCCACCGCGGAGACCCGGTCGTGGTCGGCGTATCCCAGCCACGCGACTTCTTCGATCTCGCTGCTCGCCTCGAGGGTTCCGCGGTACTCGGCGGTGTAGCAGGTCATCCGGACCCGCGTGCCCGCCGCGTGGCCGTGTGCCTGCGCCTCGAACGTGCCCGCCGCGACGACCGACTCCGGCGTGATCGCCACGTCGAGTTCCTCGCGGATCTCGCGGACCAGCGTTTCGACGTCCGACTCGCCGGGCTCGCGCTTGCCGCCGGGGAGGTAGAACCTGTCCTTGCCGCGCGAGCGTGCGGCCAGGATCCGGCCGTCCATCACGTGGATCCAGGCGATCTTGTCGATCACGCCAGCCCGGCCAGCGCCTCGTCCGTCGTCACGACCGTGCCCAGCCGCGGGAAGATCTTCGTGATCGCGTTTTCGTGCGAGATGTCCGAGAGCGCCGTCATCGCGTCGGACACCGCGACCGTGTCGTAGCCGTGGTCGGCGGCCGCGCGCAGGGTCGACTCGACGCCGAACTCCGTCGCGATGCCGCCGAACACCACCGTGCGCACGCCCGCGCCGCGCAGGAACTCGTCGAGGTCCGTGCCCGCGAACCCGCCGATCGTGTACTTCGTGACGATCTTGTCGTCGCCGGCCTCGAAGACCAGCTCGTTGCCCGGCGGGTTGTCCGGCCGCGACACCTTCACGATCACCACCGGCGCTCCGGCCTCCTGGAACGCTTTGCGCAGCCGCAGCGCGTTCGCGACGACTTCTTCGCCGGTGTACGGCGTGGTCGGCAACGTCACGACCCGCTCCTGCAGGTCGATCAGCACGAGCGCGGAGGTGGCCGGGTCGATCTTCGTCATGACCCGATCCTAGGCACTAGGGTCGGGGGCATGGGGAACACGAGGGAAGTCGTGGTGACCGGCGGCGGCACGGGCATCGGGTACGCCGTCGCGGCCGCCTTGGCCGGCGCGGGCGAGCGCGTCACGATCACCGGGCGCCGCGAGAAGGTGCTCACCGAGGCCGCGACGCTCCTGGGCGCGCGAGCCGTCGTGTTCGACGCCGCCGATCCCGCGGCCGTCGAAGCCGCACTGGCGGAGTTGCCGGACCGCGTCGACGTGCTCGTCAACAACGCCGGGGGCAACACGGACTTCCTGGGCGAAAACGGCGACGCGGAGGACCTTGCCGGCTTCGCGGCCGCGTTCGAACGGAACCTGAGGTCCAATGTGGTCAGTGCCGCGCTCGTGACCCACGCGCTGCGCGAACGGTTCGCCGACGGGGCGCGGATCGTCACGATCGGTTCGATCGCCGCGCACACCGGCGCCGGGTCCTACGGTGCCGCGAAGGCCGCGGTCGAGGGCTGGAACGTCAGTGTGGCCAGGGAGTTCGGCCCGCGCGGGATCACCGCGAACGTCGTGGCGCCGGGGCTGGTCGGGGACACCGAGTTCTTCCACGGGCAGCTGGGCGACCGCCGCCGGGAGTGGCTCGTCGGCAACACGATGAACAAGCGCCCGGGCAAGCCGGACGACGTCGCCGCCGTGGTGACGTTCTTGGCGAGCCCCGCCGCCGGGCACGTCACCGGCCAGGTGGTGCACGTCAACGGCGGCGCCCACCTGGGGCGCTAGCCGCTCCTGTCCGGCCCGGGCGGCATTGTTTGGAGCGGCATTGTTTGGAGCCGGCCCCCGGAACGCCGGGTCGGCGTCGGCGCCCGGGGACCGGCGCGGTGCTGCCGCGGGAACGCTTTCTTCGGACCGCGTCCAACACGCGTAGGGGACGGGCGAAACCTCTGGTGCACACCATGGTCCGCGATCCGCCACCCGGGCGGAAGTGTCCACGGCACCGCGTAGCCGTGGCTTTCTCATGGTCAGGCCGGGGTGACCCGCAGCAGCTTGTCGTTCGTGCCGTCGGACGTCGTCACGTACAGGGCGCCGTCCGGGCCGCTGCGGACCGCGCGCAGGCGGCCGAACTTGTCGTTGAACTCCGGCGGCAGCGAGACGTCGAGGACCTTGCCCGCCGGGTCCAGGTGGAACAGCAGCAGCTTCTGGCCCTTGAGTGCCACCACGACGAGTGCGCCGTCGTTCCGGCCCCACTGGGCGCCGGTCAGGAACGCGTCGCCGCTGATCGCCTCGGTGATCTTCCCGGACGTCCACAGTGGACTCACCGCGTCCGGGAACCGCTTGAGGTCGGTCATCGGCACGCTCTCGTCGTAGCTGGAGTCGGTGCCGCCCTTCGACGGGTCCCAGCCGTAGTTCCCGCCGGACTTCAGCAGGTTGACCTCGTCGTCGAACGTCGGCCCGTGCTCGGCGGTGATCACCTGGCCGCTGCCCGGCCGGATCGCCACCCCCTGGACGTTGCGGTGGCCGTAGGTGTAGATCAGCCGCTCGTGCGGGTCGCTCGAGGTGATGAACGGGTTGTCCGGCAGCGGGTTCCCGGTCTTCGCGTCCAGCCGCAGCACCTTGCCGCCGAGGGAGTGGCGGTCCTGCGCGATCGACGGGCGCGCGGTGTCGCCGGTGCCGACGAGCAGCGCGCCGTCCGGGGCGAACGTCGGGCGGCAGCCGGAATGCCTGCCGCTCGGGTTCACCGGCAGCCCGGTGAGCAGGTTCTTCACCTTCGCCGCGCTCGCGCCGTCTTCGGCCAGCCGCCACGTGACCAGCCGGATGTCGACGGCCTTGCCGCCCTCCTGGTGGTCCTGGCAGGTGATGAACTCGCGGCTGGTCGTGAAGTCGGGGCTGACGACCATGCCGAGCAGCCCGCCTTCGCCCTTGACGAGGACGTCGGAGAAGTCGGCGCGCACGTCGGCCGCCTTGCCGTCGCGGACCAGCGCGAGCTTGCCCGGCCGCTGCGGCACGAGGATGCCGCCGTCGGGCAGGAAGCCGACGTCCCAGCCGTGCTCGAGCCCGGCGGTCACCGTTTCGACCTTGAACTTCCCGGTCGCCGCGGCGGGGGTGGGGGCGGGCGGCACGCTCTGGACGGGCGCGCTGGACGCCCCCGAACAGCCCAGGACCGCCCAAGACACCACACCGATGAGAGCCAGCGCACGCCGCATACGGTTCATCCTGCCATCAAGCGGTGAAATCGCCGTTCGCCGCCGCGTGGGTGAGGAAGTCCAGGTCCGGTTCGCCGGGGATGTAGTGGCCGGTGCCGGGCACCAGGTCCACCACGGCGCCGGCCGCCGCTTCGAGACGTCGTTTCGTCGTCGCGGAGTCGACCATGGCGTCCTCCGCTCCGGCGACGGCGTACACCGGCATGGTCAGCCGTCCCAGGGCCGCGTCACCGAAAACCGGGAACGGGCCGGTGCGGTACCGGTAGTTCGCGGACACCAGCAGCTGGTGCGCCACGATCGGCGACGACTCCGGTTCGCCCAGCACGCCGGCGACGGATTTCCGCCGTCCCTTCTCGCCGAGCAACGCCAGCAGGACCGCCTTGACGACGAACCCCTTCTTCATCGGGCCGAGGCCGATCGGGCACCGCAGGGCCAGCGCGGCGACGCGCTCCGGCTGCCGGGTCGCGTAGTCGAGGGCGAGCCAGCCGCCGAACGACGACGTCAGGAAGGCCGTCCGCGCCAGGTCGAAGTGGTCCAGCACGGCGTCCAGCCACCGGGCGTACCGGTCGCTGTCGAGCGGCGGCCGCGTCCGGGCGCTCATCCCCGGCTCGCCGATGATGTCGACCGCGTGCACGCGGAACCGTTCGGTCAGCGACGGGATCCGGTGCGCCCATTCCGCGGAGTTGCTGCCGGACCCGTGGAGCAGCATCAGTGGTGGGGCTTCGGCCGGTCCCGCGACCACGACGAACGTCTCGCCTTCGGGCGTCGGCACGCGCACTTCGTCACGGGGGCCTGGCCACGCCCGCAGAGCGTCGAGGTACCGCTCGCGCAGGAGCCGAGCGCCGGCCTCCGACTTGTATATCGTCATGCAAAGTACTCTAAACCACCTTATCAAGAGGATTAATAGGGAGTTATCAGGAACCCGGTCGCACTAACCCGGCCTCGTACGCGAAGACCACCGCGTGGACCCGGTCGCGGAGCCGCAGCTTGCCGAGGATCCGGCCGACGTGCGTTTTCACCGTCGTCTCGCCGATGTACAGCTTCGCCGCGATCTCGCCGTTCGACAGCCCGCGCGCGATGAGGCCCAGCACGTCCTTTTCGCGTTCGGTCAGCACGCCGAGCTTCTCGACGTCCACGGGGTCGCGGTCGTCGGCGAGGTACCGGTCGAGCAGCCGCCGCGTGACCGACGGCGAGACCATCGAGTCGCCGCGCAGCACGCCGCGGATCGCCACGAGCATCTCTTCCGATGGCGCGTCCTTCACCAGGAAACCACTGGCCCCGCCCCGCAACGCGGCGTACGCGTACTCGTCGAGGTCGAAGGTCGTGATGATGAGGACGCGCACGTCCGGCAGCTCCGCGCAGATCCGCTCGGTCGCCGCGACGCCGTCCAGCACCGGCATCCGGACGTCCATCAGCACCAGGTCCGGCCGCAGCTCGCGGGCCAGGGCGATGGCTTCCTCGCCGTTCGCGGCCTCGCCCGCGACGGCGAAGTCGGCCTGGCTTTCGACGATCATGCGCAGCCCGACGCGGACCAGCTGCTGGTCGTCGCAGAGCAGGATCCGGGTGGTCACGGCCGGACCAGCAGGCTCGCGTGGACGCGGTATCCGCCGTCCGGCAGCGGTCCGGCCGACAGCTCGCCGTGGTACATCTCGACGCGCTGGCGCATCCCGGTCAGCCCGCGTCCGGACGACGGCAGTGCCGGGGCCGGCGACGCGCGGCCGCCGGTGTTGGTCACCTCGATCCGGATTTCGGGTGGCTCGAAGGCGACGCTGACGCGGCCGGTCGCGTCGGCCGGGGCGTGCTTGATCATGTTGGTCAGTGCCTCCTGGACGATTCGGTATGCCTGGAGCGCGGCGCTCGCGGGCAGGGTGCCCGGGTCACCGGTGACGTCGAGCGTGACGTCACGCCCTGACTGCTCGACGAGCCCGCGCAGTTCGTCGAGAGTCGGCTGGGGACTGCGCACCGCCTGGCCGGCGTGCAGGACTTCGAGGAGCAGCCGCAGCTCGGCCAGCGCGTCCCGGCCGGTGTGGACGATCGTGTCGAGCGTGCGGTCGACGGCCGCGGGGTCGCGGTGCCGGGCGAGCTTCGCGCCCTCGGCGTTCAGCACGATCACGCTCATGCTGTGCGCCAGCACGTCGTGCAGTTCGCGCGCGATCCGGGTGCGTTCTTCCGCGACCGCCGCGCGCGACTGGGCCTCGGCGAGCTTTTCCTCCTCCGCGGTGAGCTCTTCCTTGGCGCGGAAGAATTCCCCGAGTGCCCACGCCGCGATGTGCAGCGGGAAGATGGCGACGATCGTCAAGACCGGGTTCACGGTGTGCGGTCCCCAGAGGGTGCTCCACTGGACGTCGAGCACGAGGATCGCCACGGCGATCGCCGCGGCGAACCACCGGTGCCTCAGCTTGACCAGGGTGAACAGCGCGACCGCCATGGCCAGCTCGGTGCGGCCGCGGTCGTACGCCCAGATCTCGGTGTAGTACACCGCCGCCGCCCCGGCGATGGTCAGCACCGCGACCGTGCGCGGGAACCTGCGGCGCACCAGCAGCGGCAGGAGGAACAGCATGGGGATCGCGCGGATGACCCACGGCTGTTCGCTGGCCCAGGTGGGCGCGAGGAAGACGAACACGGCATACAGCGGCAAGTCCACGGTCCAGCCGTGCCTGCGCACCCACCTCACGAGTCGTCCCACACCCCGAACGTAATGCCGGCACCCCGCCCCGGGCGTCCATCCTTCGGTCCGATCGTGTCCTCCTCGGGGAGGACACGATCAGCCGGTCCGGCGGACTCGCGGCCACCGAGGCCGTTCCTAGCGTCGGGGCCATGTCGATCACCAGGGAATTCCTCCGCCACCCGCTGCTGACGGGCGCGATCGCGCCGAGCTCGCCGTGGCTGGCCGAAACGATGACCGCCGGCCTCGGCCTCGAACGCGCGACGCGCGTGGCCGAGCTCGGTCCGGGCACCGGCGTGTTTACCGAAGCGGTCCTCGCGCTGCTTCGCCCCGAAGCGCGGCTGACGGCCGTCGAGATCAACCCGCGTTTCGCGGCGTCGCTCAGCGAACGGTTTCCGCAGGTCGACGTCCGTACGGGCTCGGCGGAACACCTCGCGCTGGACGACGTCGACGTCGTCGTCTCCGGTCTGCCGTGGACGGCCATGACCGCGCCGAGGCAGCAGCGCATCCTCGACGCGGTCGTCGCGGCGCTGGCCACGAACGGCCGGTTCACGACGTTCGCGTACGCCCACGCGGCCTGGACGCCACCTGCGCGCCGCTTCGCGGCTTCGCTGCGAAGCCGTTTCGCCGTCGTAGAGCGCACTCCGGTCGTCTGGGGCAACCTGCCGCCCGCGTTCGTCTACCGCGCGGCGCTGCCCGTGGCGGTGGGAAGGACCCGGCGTGGACAGTCTGCTGCGGCCTCTGCTTGACGCGCCCGCGCCGCTCGTCTACCTGGTCTGCGCCCTGGTGATCACCGCGGAAACCGCGCTGCTGCCAGGGATCGTGCTCCCGACGCTGTCGACGCTGCTGCTGATGGGGTTCCTCGCCGAGCGTGGCACGCTCCACCTCGGACTCGCTTGGCTGGTGGCGGTCGCCGCGGCCGTGCTCGGCGACCAGCTCGCGTACCTCGAAGGGCGCCACTGGGGGCCGCGCGTGGCCCGTCGCGTCGGCCGCGAGCGCTGGGAGCGGGCGGAAACGGTGGTCGCGCGCTACGGCGTCCCGGCGGTGATCGCGGGCCGCTGCCTGGCCGGCTTCCGGACGCTGGTGCCGCGCGTGGCGGGCTCGGCGGCGATGCCGTACCGCCGGTTCGCGGCGGGCAGCGTGGCGGCGGCGGTGCTGTGGGCGAGCGCGGAACTGCTCGTGGGTCACGCGACCGCGGCGGTGCTGTGAAGCCGTTCCGCGGTTTCGGCGTCCGCGGGCAGGAACGTCTCCAGCTTCAGCTCCGACACCGTCACGTCCGCCGCCGTCGCGAACGTCGTGATCGCGGTGATCAACCGCAGCTCGCCGACGGAAGTGGCCAGCCGGACCGGCACCGCGAACCCCAGGTGCTCCGGGCCGGGCGCCGACGCCGGCGGCAGGTACCCCTCCAGTTCGGCGAGCTGCGCGGCCAGCCGTTCGTCCGGGATGCGGGCCAGGTCGTTGCGGAGGCGTTCGAGGATGTGCCGCGCCCAGTCGTCGAGGTTGGCCACGCGCGGCGCCATCCCGCGCGGGTGCAGCGCGAGCCGGAGCGTGTCGACCGGTTCTTCGAGGAGCTCCGGCGCGACACCCTCGACGAGCAGGGCGAACGCGTCGTTCTTCGCGACGAGCACGCCGTAGCGGTCGACGACGATCGCGGGGTAGGGCCGGTGGCCGTCGAGCAGCCGCCGCAGCCCGTCGAGCACCGGCCGGATCGCCGGGTCGCCGAGCCGTGTTTCGGGGTACGTCGGCGCGTAACCGGCGGCGTGGAGCAGGCCGTTGCGCTCGCGCAGCGGCAGTTCGAGCGACTCGGCGACGCGCAGCACCATGCCGCGGCCGGGCACCGACCGTCCGCTCTCCATGAAGCTGACGTGCCGCTGTGTCGTCCCCGCGCGCAACGCCAGGTCGAGCTGGCTGAGCCGCCGCCGGGTGCGCCAGTCCTTGAGCGCCGTTCCGAAGTCCACGGGTCCATCCTGCTCGGCTGCGCCATTCCCCGCGGGGAATTGAGGACATACCCGGCTTCGGTGAGGCTTCGGCCATGACGAACCACGGCCTGGTCATCCCGACCTACCAGCCCATCCTCGACGCCGGGCGGACCGCGCCCGAGCTGGTCGACGTCGCCGTCTCCGCCGAAGAACTCGGCCTCGACTCGGTGTGGGTGGGCGACACCCTCGCGCGCGCCCCGCTGGACCCGTTCGCGATGCTCGCGGCCTTCGCGGCCCGGACCTCGCGGGTGACCTTGGGGACGTCGGCGCTGCTCCCGGCGCTCCGGGATCCCGTTCTCTCGGCGAACCAGCTGCTTTCCCTCGACCTGCTCAGCGGCGGCCGCCTCACGGTGGCGGTGGGCGCCGGTTTCGCCGGGCGCAGTGAGCCGGAGTTCGCGTTCGCCGGCGTGCCGTGGGCCCGTCGGCGGGCTCGCCTGGACGACATCGTGGGGTTGTGGCGGGCGGCGTGGAGCGGTGAGTCGTCGTTCCACGGCTCGGTGCTGCACTACGACTCGCTGCCGTCGTTCCCGGCGCCGGCGCGGCCGGGCGGTCCGCCGGTGTGGCTGGCGGCGTACACACCGGGGGCGCTTTCGCGAATCGGACGCCTGTACGACGGCTGGCTGCCGTACCCGCCGGACCCGGCGGACTACGCGTCGGGCTTGGCGCAGATCCGCGCTCTTTCTTCGCGCCCGGTCACGCCCGCATTGTTCGCGACGGTCGTGGTGGAGGACGACGCGGACCGCGGGCGCGCGTTGCTGGAGGAGTACTGCCTGCGGAACTACGGGATGCCGGCGGACTTCGTGCAGGGAATCCAGATGCAGGTGACGGGGTCGGCGCCGGAAGTGGCGGCCCGGCTGCGGAAGTACGAAGGGGTGGAGCACTTCCTGCTGCGCGTCGCGAGCACCGAGCCGAAGGTGTTCGACGAGCAGCTGCCCCGCGTCGCGGAGGTGGTGAAGCTGTTGCGCGACCAGCCGTGATCGGAAACCTGTCGGGGGTGGCACGTAGGCTGGGGGCCGTGACCGACGCTCCACTGTCCGGACTCCTCACCGCCATCCTTCCCGACCCGGCGCTGCGCGGCGTGGTCGAGCGCGCCGGCGCGCCGCTGCTCGAACTGCAGGGCCCGATCGCTGCCCGGCAGCTCGTCGCGGCCGCCGTCGCCGCCGACGCCGGTGCCGCCAAGCCCGTCCTCGCCGTCACCGCCACCGGCCGGGAGGCCGACGAGCTGACCGCGTCCCTCGGCGCGCTCCTGGGCAAGCACAGAGTCGCCGACTTCCCGAGCTGGGAGACCCTCCCGCACGAACGGCTCTCCCCCCGCGCGGACACCGTCGGCCGCCGGCTCGAGGTCCTGCACCGGCTGAAGACGGGCGACGACGACCTGCGCGTGGTCGTCGCGACCGTCCGCAGCCTGATCCAGCCCATGGCGCCCGGGCTGGGGTCCCTCGCCCCGGTCGACCTCGTGGTCGGCGAAGAACAAAGTTTCGAAGGCCTCCTCGAACGGCTCGTCGAGCTGGCGTACACCCGGGTCGACATGGTCGAGAAGCGCGGCGAGTTCGCCGTCCGCGGCGGCATCCTCGACCTGTTCGGGCCGACCGCGCAGCACCCCGTCCGGGTGGAGTTCTGGGGCGACGAGGTCAGCGAGATCCGCGCGTTCGCCGTCTCCGACCAGCGGTCGCTGCCCGGTGAGATCCCGCGGGTCACCGCGCCGCCGTGCCGCGAGCTGCTGCTCACCCCGCCGGTCAAGGAAAAGGCCGCGGAGCTGGCGAGAACGTACGAAGCCGACGCGCACCTGGCCGAGATGCTCACCAAGCTCGCCGACGGCATCCCGGTCGAGGGCATGGAGGCCCTCATCCCGGTCCTCTGCGAAGGCGAGCTGGAGCTGCTCACCGACGCGATGCCGGTGGGCACGCACGTCCTGCTCACCGACCCGGAGAAGATCCGCGCCCGCGCCGCCGACCTCGTCCGCACCGGCCAGGAGTTCCTCGAAGCGTCCTGGACGACGGCCGCGGCGGGCGGCCAGGCGCCGATCGACCTCGGCGCGTCCGCCTACCGCAGGCTCGACGAGATCGCCTCCCACGCCCAGGACACCAAGCGCGCCTGGTGGACCCTCACCCAGCTGACCAGCGAAGACCCCGACGTCTACCGCGTCTCGGTCGAGGCCGCGCCCGCCTACCGCGGCGAGCTCGAGCGCGCGATGACGGACCTGCGCGCGCACACCGCGGCGGGCGGCACGGCGGTGCTCGTCGTCGCCGGGCACGGCACCGCGGCCCGCGCGGTCGAGCAGTTCTCGGCCGCCGACGTCCCGGCCGCCCTGGCGGGTGACGGCCTGAAGAGCGCGCCGGCGCCGGGCGTCGTCACGGTCACCTGCGGCGGCCTGACCGACGGCTTCATCTCGCCGGAGCGCGCCCTCGTCGTGCTCACCGAGGCGGATCTGACCGGCCGCGGCTCCGGCGCCGGAACGTCCACAAAGGACCTCGCCACCAAGATGCCGTCCCGGCGGCGCAACGCCGTCGACCCGCTGGCGTTGAAGGCCGGCGACTACGTCGTGCACGAGCAGCACGGCATCGGCCGGTTCGTCGAGATGGTCCAGCGGACGGTCGCCGGCGCCACCCGCGAGTACCTGCTGCTGGAGTACGGCTCGTCCAAGCGCGGGCACCCGGGCGACCGGCTGTTCGTGCCGACCGACCAGCTCGACGAGGTGTCGAAGTACGTCGGCGGCGAGCTGCCGACGCTGAACAAGCTCGGCGGCTCCGACTGGAAGAACACCAAGGCCAGGGCCAAGAAGGCGGTCAAGGAGATCGCCGCGGAGCTGGTGCAGCTGTACGCCGCGCGGCAGGCTGCCCCCGGCCACGCGTTCGGCCAGGACACGCCGTGGCAGGGCGAGCTGGAGGACGCCTTCCCGTTCACCGAGACGAACGACCAGCTCGCCGCCATCGACGAGGTCAAGGCCGACATGGAACGCGGCGTCCCGATGGACCGCGTCATCTGCGGCGACGTCGGCTACGGCAAGACGGAGATCGCCGTCCGCGCCGCGTTCAAGGCGGTGCAGGACGGCAAGCAGGTCGCGGTCCTCGTCCCGACGACGCTGCTCGCCCAGCAGCACCTGAACACCTTCCACGAGCGGATGCGCTCGTTCCCGGTGACGATCAAGGGCCTGTCCCGGTTCACGAACAAGACCGAGTCGGACATCATCCTGGAGCAGCTCGCCGGCGGCGAGGTCGACATCGTGATCGGCACGCACCGGTTGCTGCAGACCGGCATCCGCTACAAGGACCTCGGTCTCGTGATCGTCGACGAGGAGCAGCGCTTCGGCGTCGAGCACAAGGAGCACATCAAGGCGCTGCGCACGCACGTCGACGTGCTCACCATGTCGGCGACGCCGATCCCGCGCACCCTGGAGATGTCGCTGGCCGGCATCCGCGAGATGTCCACGATCCTCACCCCGCCCGAGGACCGGCACCCGATCCTGACCTACGTCGGCGCGTACGACGACAAGCAGGTCGGCGCGGCCATCCGGCGTGAACTGCTGCGTGACGGCCAGGTCTTCTACGTCCACAACCGCGTCTCCTCGATCGAGAAGGCCGCGCGGCACATCCGGGAGCTGGTGCCGGAGGCGCGCGTCGTCACCGCGCACGGCCAGATGAACGAGGACAAGCTCGAGAAGATCATCCAGGGCTTCTGGGAGAACGAGTACGACGTCCTGGTGTGCACCACGATCGTCGAGACCGGGCTCGACATTTCGAACGCCAACACGCTGCTCGTCGAGCGCGGCGACCTGCTGGGCCTCGCCCAGCTGCACCAGCTGCGCGGCCGCGTCGGGCGTGGGCGCGAGCGCGGGTACGCGTACTTCCTGTACCCGCCGGAGGCGCCGCTGACGGAGACCGCCCACGACCGGCTGGCGACGATCGCCCAGAACACCGAGCTGGGCGCGGGCATGGCGGTCGCGATGAAGGACCTGGAAATCCGCGGCGCGGGCAACATCCTGGGCGCGGAGCAGTCCGGGCACATCGCGGGCGTCGGGTTCGACCTGTACGTGCGGCTGGTCGGCGAAGCGGTCGACGCGTTCAGGCGGCACGCCGGCGCGGAGCCGGCGGAGGACGAAGAGATGGCCGACGTCCGCGTCGACCTCCCGATCGACGCCCACATCCCGCACGACTACGTCCCGGGCGAGCGGTTGCGGCTGGAGGCGTACCGCAAGATCGCGGCGGCACCGGACACCGAGGGCCTCGACGCGGTGCGCGAAGAGCTGATCGACCGGTACGGCCAGCCGCCGTCGCCGGTCAACCGGCTGCTGGCGGTGGCGAAGTTCCGGCACACGTGCCGGGAAGCGGGCGTGACGGAGGTGGCGGTCCAGGGCAACACGATCCGGTTCGCGCCGCTGCCGCTGCAGGACTCGCAGATGGTGCGGTTGAAGCGGTTGTACCCGAAGGCGGTGTACAAGGCGGTGACGAACACGGTGTCGGTGCCGAAGCCGACGGAAGGTCCGGCCGGCGGCCGGATCGGCGCGCCGACGCTGCGGGACCAAGAGCTGCTGGACTGGTGCACGAAGCTGCTGGTGCAGCTGACGAAGAAGCCGGCGACGGTGTAAGGGGCGGTGGACGCGGCACCACATCGGGGGACTTTCCGTTGTGATGCCGGGTTCGTGGTCCTGGTGGCTTTATCGGCTCCGAAGTCCTGATTCAGGACACCAAAGATCGCGAAGGCGGCAACCTCACCGCCTTCACCCCAGCGTGGCGGGAACTCCTCAGCCGACTTCGCTGAACATCGGCGGCAAGGCCTCCGCCAGCCCGATCCGCACCTTCTCCTCGGGCACCGGCACCGCGCCCGCCCCCGCCATGGGCAGCGGACGCGGCCTGCGTGGCATCCGCGACCCCGCGCCCCCGCCGCGTCCCGGGTAGACGAGCAGGCCGCGCGCCGGGTCCGGGACCGCGTCGAGCGCCGCCGTCACGACCGGCAGCGTCCGGAACGCGTCCCGCCGTTCCTCGGTCGCGAACTCGATCTCCAGCACCACGCCCCAGCGGTGTTCGTGCCACACCCACTGCTCGGCGCCGTTCGTCAGGGCCGCTTCGGTGAGCGCGTCACCGCGGGCGAGCCGCCACAGGGAAGCCGTGGACTCGCCGTCGAACACTTCGATGGTCAGCCAGTGGTCCATAAATCGACATTACCGCCGCCGTCACCCCATGGGTGTTGCGTTTCGGGTGCGATGGTGTGAGAGGGTATGGCCTGTGATGCGGATCATGGGGCGCCCTCGCGCGCTGGTCGCCGTCGTTGCCGGTGCACTTCTGCTCGCCGGGTGCGGCTCAGGTCCCAGCCAGGTCGGCGCCGCCGCGATCATCGGCGACCGCTCGATTTCCGTCGACCAGGTGCAGAATTTGATCGACAAGGCCGTCCGCGAGCAGCCGTATGCGCAGAAGCTCGCCAGTGAGCACAAGCTCGACGTGCTCGGCCGGGCCGTCGTCGGCCAGCTCGTCCTGCACGAGCTGCTCGCCAAGGCCGCGGAAAAGCAGGGCGTCACCCCCAACTACGCGCAGATCGACACCCAGCTGGCGAACGACCCCCTCAACGGCCCGGTCCCCGCGGACTCGGGCAACGAGACCCAGGCGGTCAACCTGGTGGTCGCCCGCACGCGCGACCACCGCGAGGAACTGACCGACACCTTCCTGGCCCAGTCGCTGGCCGACAAGGTCCTCCCGAACCTGTCGGTGGGCTTCGACTACACGTCGATCGGTCTGGTGGCGGACCCCAGCACCGGCGCCCAGCCCCAGGGCACGGAAGCGAAGAAGGCGGCCTTCGACCTCGCCCGGCAGTTCGCCGCCAACCCGGCGGCCGCGAACCAGCGGATCGGCTCCGACGTCCAGTACTTGACGGCGTTGCGGCAGCAGTCCGGCAACCCCGAATCGGTTCCGGGGTTCGCCGGTGGCGGCAACGTGGTGCCGGCGGCGCAGGCGGGCACGCTCGCCACCACTCCGCTCTTCGGGTCACCGACCGGCTCCGTCGTGGTCATGCCGTACCCAGGCGAAGGCAACGCCTGGCTCGTCGCGGTGATCCGGCAGCGCACGGACGACAAGCCCGTCGCCACGGAGAAGGCGCCGGAGCTCGACGCGTCCACGAAGACCGCGATCGGCATGCGGCAGCTGCAGCCGCTGTTCGACCAGCTGGGTGTGCGCATCAACAAGCGGTACGGCGTGTGGGACGCCGTGGCCATGAACGTCGCGCCGAGCGCGGACGCTTCCCAGGGCACCGTGGTGCCCCCGGGTGGTTCCGGTCGTACTCAGCAGTGAGCACGGGTGTCGTCGTGGTCGTCCGCGGGGCGACGCTGCCCGCCGCCGCGCTGAAGATCCTGCGCGACGCCACCGCGGTCTACGCGGCGACGGACGTCGACCCGGCCGTGTTCGGCGTCCCGGCGGTCACCGAGGCGCCTTCGCTGGTCGACGTGGTGCTGCTCGCCGGGTCGCGGGACGAACCCGCGGCCTCCTTGCTCATCGCGACCGGCGCGGAGGTCATCGAGACGCCGGTGCCGCCGCTGGTCGAGGCCGCCGACGTGATGGACCGGCTCCGCTCGCCGGGCGGCTGCCCGTGGGACGCGGTCCAGACGCACGACTCACTGCGGCAGTACCTGGTCGAGGAGACCTACGAACTGCTCGACGCCATCGAGGAAGGCGACCGCGAGGCGCTGCGCGAGGAACTCGGGGACGTCCTGCTCCAGGTGCTTTTCCACGCTCGCGTCGCGGCCGAGGACGCGCAGGACCCGTTCGGCATCGACGACGTCGCCGCGGCGCTCGTCGCGAAGCTGGTCGGGCGGCACCCGCACGTCTTCGCCGACGCCGACCAGGTGCACACGGTCGAGCACCAGAACGCCAAGTGGGAAGAGCTGAAGCAGCGCGAGAAACAGCGTAGATCCATTGTGGACGGTGTGGCGCTCGGTCAGCCCGCGGTCGCGCTGGCGGGCAAGCTCGGGCAGCGCTCCGGCCGCGCGGGCATCCCGCTCGACCTCTTCCCCGAAGGTCCCGGGGCGGCCGCCCAGCTGTTCCGCATCGCGGCCACGGCGCGCCGCGCGGGCGTCGACCCCGAGGGCGAGCTGCGGGCGCTGGCGAAGCAGTTCGCGAAGGACATCCAGGCCGCTGAACAGGCCGCCCGCGACGCCGGGCTCGAGCCGACGACCCTGGAAGCCGACGGCTGGCGGAAGTTCTGGCCCACGCGCTGAGTGTGACGCAGCACACAATCGGGTGAGAACCGTTTCCGGACATCCGGCGTCTTGCCTGGTGTGAGACAGAAGCCACTGGAGGACGCCGACGAGGAGCACCTCGTCCGGCGCACGGCCAAGGGCGACCGCGCGGCGTTCGAGGAGCTCTACCGCCGCACGTCGCCCTGGCTCGTCGTGCGCCTGCGCCGCCGGTGCGCGGACGAGCAGATCGTCGCCGAGGTCATGCAGGAGACGTTCCTGGCCGTCTGGCGCGCGGCCGGCTCGTTCGCGGGTGCTTCGGCCGGCGGGAGCGCGGTCGGCTGGATGTGGACGATCGCCGCGCGCCGGCTGGTCGACGCGTTCCGCCGCCGGGCGCACCACGCGCAGCCGCCGCCGGAGGTAGCCCTCGACGTCGTGCCGGTGGCCGCGGCCGAAGACGAGGCGCTGGCGGTGACGATGGGCGACGACGTCGGCGACGCGCTGCGCGACCTCGCGCCGGAGCTGCGGCAGGTGCTGCAGGCGATGGTGCTCGACGGGCTGACCGTCCGGGAGACCGCCGTCCTGCTGGGGCTGCCGGAAGGAACCGTCAAGACCCGCGCCCGGCGGGCGCGGATCGCGATGCGGGAGGCACTGTCATGAACCATGCGCCGGACGGGCTCATCGCCGCGTACGTGGCGGGTGACGACCTCCCGGGAGACCAGCTGTGGGGTCTCGAAGCACACCTCGAGACCTGTGCGGAGTGCCGGGCGCGGCTCGCCGCGGTGGCGCCGGTCCAGCCGGTGGTGGACGTCGTCTGGTCCCGGCTCGCGGGCGAGATCGAACTGTCGGGCGTCCCGTTTCACAGGCCCCAGCCGCAGTCGCGGTCTCGGCGGCGGTACCGGCGGCGGTGGCTCGACACCTGGATCACCCCGGCGATGGCGCCGTGGCTGGCGATGATCGTGGCGGTCACCCTGGCCGCGGTGCTGCTCGACCAGGTCTGGCGGGCGGTGCTCGACGTGACGGCGGTGCAGCTCTTCGCCCCGGTGCTGCCGGTGCTCGGGGTCGCCGCGTCGTGGGCGCGGGGGCTCGACCCGGCCTACGAGGTCGTCACCGCGACACCGCGGGCCGGGCTCTACCTGATCGTCCGGCGGACGGTGGCGGTGCTCGCGGCCATCTTGCCGGTGCTCGGGGTCGCGGGGTGGTTCACCGGCACCGGGCCGGCGCTGTGGCTGCTGCCGAGCCTGGCGTTCACCACCGGCACGCTGGCACTGGGCGGGGTGATCGGGGTCAGCAGGGCGGCGTACGCGCTGATCGCGGTGTGGGCGGCGATCGTCGTGCTGCCGAGCTTCGCCCACACGGGCCTCACGTTTGCGCTCAGCACCGGCGCGTTGCCGGTGTGGGCGGGGATCTTCGCGCTGACCACGGTGGTCGTCGCCCTGCGCGGGGCGGCGTTCACCCGGCTCGGCGCTCATCACTAGGGAGGACACGATGCGGGCAGTAGGGGCCGCCGAGGTCGCGCCGACGACCTACGCCTGGGAAATCCAGGCGGAGGGACTGAAGGTGCGGGTGGGGCGGCGGAAGATGGCCGTGGACGGGCTGGACCTGTCCCTCGGCAAGGGGGTTCACGGGTTGCTCGGGCCGAACGGCGCGGGCAAGACGACGCTGATCCGGGCGCTGGCGACGGTGCTGCGGCCGGCGGAAGGCACGCTGACGCTGCTCGGGGAGCCGGCGGGAGGGCCCCGCGGCCGGCGGGAGCTGCGCCGCCGGATCGGGTACCTGCCGCAGAACTTCGGGTACTACAAGCGGTTCACCGTGCGGGAGTTCGTCGAGTACATGGCGTGGCTCAAGGAGGTGTCCAAAAAGGACATTCCAGGTGCGGTGCAGCGGGCGGTGGAGCGCGTCGGTCTCGCCGACCGCGCCGACGACCGCATGAAAACGCTGTCCGGCGGCATGGTCCGGCGGGTCGGGATCGCCCAGGCGATCGTCAACGACCCCGACATCCTGCTGCTCGACGAGCCGACGGCCGGCCTCGACCCGGCGCAGCGGGTGCGTTTCCGCGAGCTGGTCGGCGAGCTGGGCCACGACTCGTGCGTGCTGATCTCGACGCACCTGGTCGAAGACGTCGCCACGGCGTGCACCGACGTCGTGCTGTTCGCCGAGGGCAAGCTGGTGTTCCAGGGCACGCCGGACGGGCTGGCCGCGGCGGGCACCCCGGACCACGTCGGCGACAGTCCCATCGAACGCGGCTACGCGGCCCTGCTGAACCACGAGCCGGGCAAGGGGGCGTGGTGATGATCCTGCGTACGGAAGGCCGGCCGGAGACTGCCGGCGTACTCGAACGGCCGACTCGCGTGCCTGGACGGTCGGTTCGCGTGCCTGGAGGGTCGACTCGCGGTTGCGGGTTCGCGGCCGCGGCCGGATGGGAGGTGGCGCGGTGATCCTGCGTACCGAACTCCGGCGCTCGATCGCGCCCTGGGCCGGGCTGGCGGTGGTGGCCGTCGCGCTCGGGTTCCTGTTCCTGCTTTCCGGGCCGTGGTGGAAGACGCCGGCACCGTGGACGGCGCAGGCGACGACCGCCGCGTTGTGGGTGCGGTTCCTGCTGGTCTTCCTCTGGCCGATCGTGGTCGGCGCCGGGGCGATCCAGGGCATGCGCGACAGCCGGTCCGGGATGACCGAACTGCTGGCGACCACGTCGCGTCCGGGCCGGCACCGGGCGGCGAAGCTCGCCGGTGCGGTGGGCGGGCTCAGCGCGGCGGGCTTCCTGCTGGTGTTCGCCGTCGGGGCCGTCGAGGTGCTGGTGCACGGCGGGCTGTTCTCGGCGGGGTTCGTCCCGGTGGTCGGTGTCGGGCTGCTCGCGGTGGTCGCCGGGAGCTGGCTCGGTCTCGCCGTCGGGCGGCTGCTGCCGCACCCGCTGACCGCACCCGCGCTCGCCGTGCTGGTCCTCGTCCTGTCGATGCTGTGCTGGACGGCGCTCGAACCGGCCTTGGACTCCGTCCTGCCCGCCCGTGCCGGCCCGCTGACCCCGGCGCTGGCCGAGCCGCGGGGCTCGATGGTGACGACCGCGGCGTCGGTCGACGCCGGGCAGGCCGTGTGGTTCGCCGGCCTCGCCGCGACCGGGTTCCTGCTGCTGTCGGTGAACTCCGTCCGGGCGCGGCTGCTGAGCCTGCTGCCGCTCGTCGTGGGAGCCGCCGTCGCGTTGCCGCTGTTCCCGGCATCGTCGGCAGAGGTGCTGACCACGGACAGCTTCGCCGCCGGGAAGGTCTGCGACGGGCCGGTCTGCGTGGCGGAACTGCACCGCGAGCGGCTGGCCGCGTTGGCCGGACCGGGGCGCGAGGCACTCGCGATGCTGGCGAAACTCCCCGACCCGCCGACACGAATCGAGGAACAGACCGCCGCGACCTTCACCGGCGACGCGCCCCGGCGTGCCCCCGACGTCGTGTACCTGGATTTCCAGCAGGAAGAAAAGCTGCTGACGGCGGATGCGGCCGATCTGCGGCTCGAGCTGCTGGCCGGCGGCGGCGTGCCCTCGTGCGACCGGTTCAGCGTCGTCAGCCTGCCGGACCAGGCCGCGCGGATGATCACGGCCGCTTACTTCACCGGCGAACTGAAGATGCTGCCGGAACACTCCGGGCGATGGCTCAAGAAGGACTTCGGCACGGTCGAGCAGCTGTGGAACTCCTTCCGCACGCTGCCGCCGCAGGTCCGGCTCGACCGGGTCGCCGCGGCGCGGCGGGTCCTGCTGTCCTGCCAGGGTGATCCCTTGGCCGCGCTGATTCCGGGAGCCCTCCGATGAGGTGGGCGATCCTGTACGCCCGGTCGCGGCAGCTGCCGGCGGCGGCGGTGGCGCTGGTGGCGGTGACGGCCGGGGTTTGGTTCCTGAGCCGGGACTCCTGGGCGACGATCCCGGCCGCCTTGACGCTGACCGCCGGGATCGCGGTGGCGGCGATCGGGCTGAGCGGCCAGGACGTCGACCTCGACCGCTCCGCGGCCCTGCCGTGGCCGGTCCGGCGGTTCACGCACCTGGCGCTGATCGGCGTCGCGGCCGGCGCGCTGGTGCTGGGGGTGCAGGAACTGGGCCCGGCCACGGTCGACCTGGCGATCGTCGTGCGCGACACCGCGGGTCTGGCGGGCTTGGGCGGCCTGGCCGCCACGGTCGTCGGCGGCCAGTTCGGCTGGACGCTCCCGCTGGCCTGGTTCGCCATCAGCCCGTTCGTCCCGCGCGACGGCTCGATGGTGAGCCGCGTCACGGCGTGGCCGCTGCAGCCCCCGGAAACGGCGGCGGCCACCTGGACGGCGGTGGTGCTGGCCGTGCTCGGAGTGGTGTCCTACACGGGCTGGGGTGGGCGCCGCTAGCTGCGCAAACGCACCCGGAAGAGGGGCGTGCGGGAGCGGCTGGGAAACAGGAGGAGCGGAAAACCAACTCTCTCCATGTTTAACGTATAGCGCACAGGGGGGCTTGCCGCAAGACCCCGGTCGTCCCTCAAAATCGTCGTCCTGAGCCGGACACCCCGGCTCAGGACGAAATATCGGGGGTTTTGCGAGTGCGTGTTTTGCTGTCGACGTACGGGTCGAGGGGGGACGTCGAACCGCTCGTGGGGTTCGCGGCCGCGCTGCGGGCTCTCGGCGCCGAGGTGCGGGTGTGCGCGCCGCCGGACGAGGACTTCGCGCGGCGGCTGGCCGGCGCCGGCGTGGAGCTCGTGCCGGTCGGCCCATCGGCTCGGGCGCTGACCGAGGCGGCGCCCGCGCCGTCGTCCCTGCCCCAGCGCGCGGCCCAGCTGATCGCCGCGCAGTTCGCCGTGGTCACCGCGGCGGCCGAGGGGTGCGACGTGCTGGTGGCGACCGGCATGACACCGACCGTGGCCGGTGCGCTTTCGGTGGCGGAGAAGCTGGGCGTCCGCTCGGTGGTCGTGACCTTCCAGAAGGTCGTCCTGCCGTCGCCGCACCACGCGCCGCTGGCGTACCCGGGGCGGCCGTTCCCGCCAGGGGTGACCGACCACCGGCTGCTGTGGGAGCTGGACGCCGAGAGCGTGAACGCGCTGTTCGGCGCGGCGCTCAACACGAACCGGGTGGCGAACGGCCTGGCGCCGGTGGACGACGTCCGCGGCTTCGTCCTGAAGGACCGGCCGTGGCTGGCCACGGACCGCGTCCTGGACCCGTGGGTGCCGACGCCGGATCTCGACGTCGTGCAGACCGGCGCGTGGATCACGCCGGACGAGCGCCCGCTTCCGAAGGACCTGGAAGCGTTTCTGGCGGCGGGGGAGCCGCCGGTCCACGTGGGGTTCGGGAGCATGCCCATGCGCGCCGCGGCGGACGTCGCGCGGGTGGCGATCGAGGCGGTCCGCGCGCAGGGGCGCCGCGTGGTCGTCCAGCAGGGCTGGGCGGACCTGTCCGCGGTCGACGACGCCGGCGACTGCTTCACCGTCGGCGAGGTCAACCACCAGGCCCTGTTCCCCCGGGTGGCCGCGGTCGTGCACCACGGCGGCCAGGGCACCACGACGACGGCGGCCCGGGCGGGGGTGCCGCAGGTGGTGGTCCCGCAGGCGGCGGACCAGCCGTACTGGGCGGGCCGGGTGGCCGAGCTGGGGGTCGGCGTGGCTCATGACGGCCCGGTGCCGACCTCCGAGTCCTTGTCGGCCGCGCTGAGAACGGCGTTGGCCCCGAAGGTGAGAGAGCGCGCGGCGGCCGTGGCGGCCACGATCCGCACCGACGGCGCGGAGTCCGCCGCGAAGCTGCTGCTCGACACCGTCGGCCGAAGTGCCGTCCGCGGGGGCGCCCCCCGTTTTCCACTTTACCGGCGACCACCGACATTTCCGGCCGCTGAAAGCCGTGAAGGCCGGGGTCCGGCCGTCACTTCCGCGTGAATCTCGCACCGGTAAATCGAAGCTTTTTTCGCTCTACACAAGGGGAATCGATGATCGACGTGATCGTGGCCGGTGGTGGCCCGACCGGGACGATGCTGGCGGCCGAGCTGCGGCTGCACGGGGTGCGGGTGCTCGTGCTGGAGAAGGAGCCGGAGCCGGTCAAGGAGGTCCGGTCGCTCGGCCTGCACGTGCGCAGCATCGAGCTGATGGCCCAGCGCGGCCTGCTGGAGAAGTTCCTCGAGAACGGGAAGCAGTTCAAGATGCCCGGCTACTTCGCCGGTATCGACAGCCCGTGGCCGGAGCGGCTCGACAGCGCGCACGCCTACGTCCTCGGCATCCCGCAGCCCGTCACCCAGCGGCTGCTGACCGAGCACGCCGTCGAGGCCGGCGTGGAGATCCGGCGTGGCTCCGCGGTGGCCGGGCTGAGCCAGGACGACGACGGGGTGACCGTCGAGCTGGAGGACGGTACGCAGCTGACGGCGCGCTACCTCGTCGGCTGCGACGGCGGCCGCAGCACCGTGCGCAAGCTGCTCGGCATCGGCTTCCCCGGCGAGCCCGCCCGGAAGGAGACGCTGCTGGGCGAAATGGAAGTGGGCGTGCCGCCGGAGGAGGTGACCGCCAAGGTGACCGAGATCCGCAAGACCGAGAAGTTCTTCGGGCTCGGGCCCACCAAGGAGGGGCGGTACCGCGTTATCGTCCCCGCCGAGTCGGTGGCCGAAGACCGCTCGGTCCCGCCGACCCTCGACGAGTTCAAGCAGCAGCTGCGGGCGTACGCGGGCACCGACTTCGGCGTGCACTCCCCGCTGTGGCTGTCCCGTTTCGGCGACGCGACCCGGCTGGCCGAGCGTTACCGCGACGGCCGGGTGTTCCTGGCGGGCGACGCGGCGCACGTCCACCCGCCGCTGGGTGGCCAGGGCCTCAACCTCGGCCTCCAGGACGCGGTGAACCTCGGCTGGAAACTGGCCGCCGAGCTCGGCGGCTGGGCCCCGGACGGGCTGCTGGACACCTACCAGGCCGAACGGCACCCGGTGGCCGCGGACGTGCTGGACAACACCCGTGCCCAGGGCGAGCTGATGCGGCCCGAGGCCGGTCCCCAGGCCGTGCGCCGGCTGATGCGGCAGCTGATGGAGTTCGAGCAGGTGAACCGGTACCTGATCGGGCGGATCGTCGGGATCGAGATCCGCTACGACTTCGGCGACGACCACGACCTGGTCGGCAGGCGGCTGCGGGACGTCGAGCTGAAGCGGGGCCGGCTGTACGACCTGATGCACGGTGGCCGCGGCCTGCTGCTCGACCAGACCGGGCGGCTCTCGATCGAGGGCTGGGCGGACCGGGTCGACCACGTCGTCGACGTCAGTGAAGAGCTGGACGTGCCCGCGGTGCTGGTGCGCCCGGACGGCCACGTCGCCTGGGTCGGCGAAGACCAGCCGGAACTGCTCGACCGGCTGTCGACCTGGTTCGGCGCGCCGAAGAAAGCTTGAGGTACCCCATGACCGCTCAGGAACACGAAGACGAACTGCACGCCGAACGGGACTACGTCGCCGGGCTCTACACGCGGCTCGACGCCGAGCGGGAACGCGTGCGGGGTGAGTACCAGGCGGCGCTGGGCGGCAATGACCTCGGCGCCATGGAACGGGACGTCCGGGTGCGCGCGCTGAGCCGGGAGGTGCGGCGGCTGGACGTCGTCGACAACGGGCTGTGCTTCGGCCGGCTGGACGCCGTTTCCGGCGAGACGAGCTACATCGGCCGGATCGGGCTCTTCGACGAGGAGAACGACCACGAACCGGTGCTGCTCGACTGGCGGGCGCCGGCGTCGCGGCCCTTCTACACCGCGACCGGCGCGAACCCGGAGAACATGCGCCGCCGCCGCCAGTTCCACACGCGGGGCCGGGCGGTCGCCGACTTCACCGACGAGGTGCTCGGCCGCCCTATCCCCGCGCAGCTCGGGGGGGCTGGGGGGTCGTCTCCCCAGGAATGTTTCCGCGAGGCGTCGGGTGACGAGGCGCTGCTCGCGGCGGTGAACGCACCGCGCGGTGAAGGCATGCGCGACATCGTGGCGACGATCCAGGCCGAGCAGGACGAGATCATCCGGCTCGACCACCCGGGCGTGCTGGTGATCGAAGGCGGTCCGGGCACCGGGAAGACGGTGGTGGCGCTGCACCGCGTCGCCTACCTGCTCTACACCCAGCGGGAGCGGATGGAACGCCACGGCGCGCTCGTCGTCGGGCCCAACCCGGCGTTCCTGGACCACATCAGCCGCGTGCTGCCGTCACTCGGCGAGACCGACGTCGTGTTCATGACCACCGGCGACCTCGTGCCGGGCCTGCACGTCACGGCCGAGGACGCGCCGGAAGCCGCGCGGCTCAAAGGATCGCGGAAGATCCTCGACGTGCTCGCGGCGGCCATCGCCGACCGGCAGCGGCTGCCGGCGGAGCCCGTGCCGATCCAGCTGCGGGAGGTCACCGTGCGGATCGACGCCGAGACCGCGGAGTGGGCCAGGCAGGAGGCGCGGGACAGCGGGCTGCCGCACAACGAAGCCCGCGCGGTGTTCACCGACATCGTCACGTACGTGCTCACCGAACGGGCGATGAACCGGATCGGACGCGGCTGGCTGCGCCGCGACGACCGCGAGGAATGGGAGAACTTCCGGGCCGAGCTGCTCAAGGATCTCACCGCCGACCAGGCGTTCGCCAAGGCGCTCGACGAGCTCTGGCCGATCCTGACGCCGGAAACCCTGCTGGCGCAGCTGTACTCGTCGCCGGAACGGCTGCGCGCGGCCGGTGCCGACGACGTGCTGGCCCGCGCCGAAGGCGACGCGTGGACGGTGTCGGACGTGCCGCTGCTCGACGAGCTGACCGACCTGCTCGGCCGGGACAAGACCGCCGACCGGGAGGCCGAGCGGGCCGCCGAACGGGACCGCCGGGCCAAGGCCGCCTACGCCGCGCACGTGCTCGACAACCTCATCGAGCGGCAGGACGTCGACGAAGACGTCGGCCTGATCGCCAGCGACCTGCTCGACGCCGAGGACCTGGCGGACCGGTTCGTCGAGACCGACACCCGGACCCTCGTCGAGCGCGCCACCGCGGACCGGGACTGGACCTACCGGCACGTCGTGGTCGACGAGGCCCAGGAACTGTCCGAAATGGACTGGCGGGCGCTGATGCGGCGCTGCCCCGGCCGGTCCTTCACGGTGGTGGGCGACCTCGCCCAGCGCCGTTCGGAGGCCGGGGCGCGGGCGTGGGGCTCGATGCTGGACCCGTACGTGGCGGGCCGCTGGGTCTACCGCTCCCTGTCGGTGAACTACCGCACCCCGGCGGAGATCATGGCCGTCGCCGCCGCGGTGCTCGCCGAGTTCGCGCCCGACGTCCGGCCGCCGGAGTCGGTCCGCGCGTCCGGCGTCCGGCCGTGGGCGCGGCGGGTCACCGACGACGAGCTGGCCGCGGCCGTCGAGGAGTTCGTCCGTGACGAAGCCGGCCGCGAAGGCACCAGCGTCGTGATCGGGCCCCCGGACGTGCTGGGCGCGGTGCCGGCGTCCGAGACGAAGGGCCTGGAGTACGACGCCGTCCTGGTCGTGGACCCGGACCGGATCCTCGCCGACGGCCCCCGCGGCGCGGCCGAGCTCTACGTCGCGTTGACCCGCGCGACGCAGCGCCTCGGCGTCCTGCACCGGAACCCGCTGCCGGAAGCCCTGACCGGGCTCGCCGAGGTCCCGGCGCCGGTGCGGTGACGCCTCAGACGTCGCGGAAGTTCGGCTCCAGCTCGAGGGGGTCCCGGTCCTGGTCCCCGTCCTCGACACCCATGGCGAGGATGCGCCCGGGGTGGATCCGGATCACCGCGTCGTCGAGGTGGCCGTCGGGCACGTTGGCGCCGGTCAGGGCTTCCGCGCGGCCGCGGATTTCCAGGCACCGCACGCGCCAGGGGTTCGTCGAGGGGACGTCGTCGACGACGAAGGCGACCTTGTCGTGCGTCGCGATGTTGCGGAACTTCTTGCTCTTGCGCAGGTTGTACCCGGTGATGTCGATGGTCTTCTCGTCCGGGTTGTAGTGGAAGGCGACCGGGTTGACCTGGAGGGTGCCGTTCGGCTGCTGGGTCGCGAGGCGGCCCAGCGGCTGGGCGGCGAGGTAGGCGAGCTCTGCTTCGGTGAACATGATCGCAGCCTCCAACTTCAAGCTCGCTTGAAGTCAACCTCCGGCCAGTACGCTCTCCGCGAACCGCGCGCCGATCCGGCGGTGGGCCGCGGGCGACGGGTGGAGGTCGTCCGGCAGCGGGAGGTCGGCGAAGTCGGCTTCGCCGTACAGCTCCAGGCCGTCGAGGTAGCGCAGGTTCGGGTCCTCGGCCTGCCGCTGCGCCACGATCCGGGCCAGCTCGTCCCGGATGACCTCCAGCGTCAGCTTGCCCGCCGCCCGCTCGGCGGGGTCCCCGGTCGCGCGGAACCGGACCACGCCGGCGGCCAGTGCTTCGTGGTCGAAGTCGCCCGGGCCGGGGGTTTGCTCGTGGATCGGGCAGTAGAGCGGTGAGACGACCACGAGCGGCGTGTCCGGGTGCCCGTCGCGGATCGTGTCGAGGAAGCCGTGCACGGCGGGGGAGAACGCGCGCAGCCGCATCAGGTCGGCGTTGACGACGTTGATGCCGAGCTTGAGGCTGATCAGGTCGGCGGGGGTGTCGCGCAGCGCCCGCGCGGTGAACGGGTCGAGCAGCGCGTTGCCGCCGAACCCGAGGTTCACCAGGTCGACGCCGGCCGCGGTGGCCGCGAGCGCGGGCCAGGTCGTCGCGGGGCTCGCGGCGTTCGAGCCGTGGCTGATCGAGCTGCCGTGGTGCAGCCACACCCGGCGGGCGGGCACCGCCTCGACCGGTGCGTCGGTGCGCAGGGCGACGAGTTCGGTGAGCTCGTTGTGCGGCAACCAGATCTCGACGTCCTTGGGCCGCCCGCCCAGTCCGGCGAACCGGACGACACCGGACGGGCCTTCGGTGCGCGAGGACGCGCCGGTCGCCATGTCGACGGTCAGCGTGCGGCCGCCGGCCACGCTCGCCTGCGCGGTGAGCTCGCCGTCGACGAGCAGGTCGTAGACCCCGTCCGGCCGCGGCGGGGCGCCGGCGTACACCTGCTTGGTCCGCAGCGTCTCCAGCTCGACGACGTCGGCCCGGGTCCGGAACCGCAGCCGGACGCCCGCCGGCTGCGCCTCCGCCAAGGCGAGCCGCGGGTCGCTGTTCTGGGCCCGCGCGCGAGCCGGGAGCCGGTGCGGCACCAGGCCGCGCTCGGTGCGTTCGAGTTCGAGGGCACCGCGGACGAGGTCCGCGGTCAGGGGAATGTCGATCATGGGGTTCAGGAGAACAGAGCGTCCGCCCAGCTCGACTCGCGGGTCACCCCCGGCGGGACCGCGAAGTGCGCGGAGCCGGTGTGCTGGACGTACTCCATCATCGCGTCCTTCGACGACAGCGCCTGCTGCATCGGCACGTACTGCTTCCGGGTGTCGCGGTTGAAGGCCAGGAAGAACAGCCCCGCTTCGAGGTGCCCGACGCCGTCGGAGCCGTCGACGAAGTTGTAGCCGCGCCGCAGGATCCGGACGCCGTTCAGTGCCTGGTGCGAGGCCAGCCGGACGTGCGCGTCCTCCGGGATCACCTTCTCGCCACCCGCGCCGCCGACGTCCAGGTCCAGCTCGTCGAACTCCGCGGTCTGGCCCAGCGGGGCGCCGGTGCCCTTCGTGCGGCCGATGATCTTCTCCTGGCCGTCGAGGGTCTCGCGGTCCCACGTCTCGATGTGCATCCGGATCCGGCGCGCCACCAGGTACGAGCCGCCCGCCATCCACGCCTGGCCGTCGCCGGCCTCGGCCCACACCTGGTCGCGCAGGAAGTCGGTGTCCTCGGACTTGATGTTGTTCGTGCCGTCCTTGAACCCGAACAGGTTCCGGGGCGTCTGCTGCGCCCGCGACGTCGACGAGCTGCGGCCGAAGCCGAGCTGCGACCAGCGGACCTCGGTCACGCCGAAGCCGAGCCGCACCAGGTTGCGCACCGCGTGCACCGCCACCTGCGGGTCGTCCGCGCAGGCCTGGATGCACAGGTCGCCGCCGCTGCGGGCCGGGTCGAGCTTGTCCTTCGGGAACAGCGGCAGGTCGACCAGCTGCGGCGGGCGCTTGGCCGACAGGCCGAACCGGCCGTCGAACAGCGACGGGCCGAAGCCGATGGTCAGCGTCAGGTTCGACGGCGGCAGGTCGAGCGCCTCGCCGGTGTCGCCGGGCGGGGCGTACGAGCCGCTGCCCACCGCGCCGTTCGCGACGACCTCCTGGCCCGCCGTCATCCGGCGGGCCGCGTCGGTCCACGTCTTGAGCAGCTGACGCAGCTTCTCGCGGTCCTTCGTCGTGACGTCGAGGGCCGCGAAGTGCAGGTTGGCCTGCGCCGGCGTGACGATCCCGGCCTGGTGCTCGCCGTGGAAGTCGACGGTGTTCGTCGACGCCTCGGCGTTGCTGCTCGTCACCTTGTCGATTCCGATGCCGGCGGCGGCCCCCGCCCCGGCGAGCGCGACACCCGCGCCGGCCAGGCCGAAGAGCTTCCGCCGCGAGACGCGCGTGCCCTCTGTCGACGTCACTTGGAGACGACCTCCGCAACCTTGCTCAGCGGTTCGCTCAGCGCGTCGACGGCCGAGGCGAACTCCTTGACCCGGTCCTGGGAAAGTTCGGTGTAGAGCTTGAAGCCGTCACCGGCGCGCTGCTTGTCGAGCAGGCTCTGGACGTTCGCGAACTCCTTGTCCAAAGTGGACACCAGGGCGGGGTCCTTCACCTGCAGGATCGGGCGCAGCGAGGTGATCGCGCCCTTCGAGCCGTCCACGTTGGCCTGGAAGTCCCAGAGGTCGGTGTGCGAGAAGGCTTCTTCTTCGCCGGTGATCTTGCCGGTGGCGACCTCGTCGAGCAGGCCCTTGGCGCCGTTCGCGAGGTCCAAAGCGGACAGTTCGAGCGTCTTCGTCTTGGCGACCAGGTCCTTGACGTCGGTCACCAGCTTGTCGGCGATCTGCCCGCTGTCGGGCTGCAGGCCGGTCTTGAACAGGTCCTTCTCCAGCCGGTGGAACCCGGTGAACTGCTGGTTCGGCTCGAGGTCGGCCTCACGGACGTCGATGGCCGGGTCCAGGTCGCCGAACTTCTCGGCCACCGGCTCGATCCGCTCGTAGTAGACGCGGGTGCGCGCGTACGCGGCCTTGGCTTCGTCCACCTTGCCGGTCTTCACGAGGTCGGCGAACTTCGTCGTCTCGTCCTGCAGCGCGGCGGTGTTGTTCGCGATGTAGTCGGCGTAGCTCTTGGTGGCCTGCGCCTTCTGCGCGTCGGCGTTGTTCTGCTTCGCGACGCCGCCGGTGACGGTGAAGTCGCCGCGGATGCCGGTGCCGGACATGCCCGGCTTGCACGCGGTCTGGTACTTGCCGGCGTCGGCGACCTCGACGATCAGCCGCCGGTTCAGCCCGGGCGCGATGTTCTCGACCTCGCCCATGATCCGGTCGCCCTCGGCGTAGAGGTAGAACTCGGTGACCTTGCTGCCCTTGTTGGTGATCTCGAAGGTCAGGTTGCCCGCGCCGGCCGTGGTGGCGGAAACCTCGCACGCGGTGTCGGACGCCGAGACCTTGATCGGGCCGCCGGCCGGGCCGCCCGCGGTGTCGCTCTTGCTGCCGCACGCGGCGAGCGTCACCAACATGGTGGCGCCGGCCAGTACGGCCAGCGAGGGGGTCTTGCGCACGGTCACTCCTTCGAGGCGGCCGCGGCGGCGGGCGCCGGCGCGGTCTTCTTGCTGGGCTTGAGGAAGAGGGGCAGCACGATGGCGACGTAGGCGACCCAGGCGACGGCCTGCAGCACGGTCGTCTGCTGCGAGTAGTTGAAGATGCCCTTCAGCAGGGCGCCGTACCAGGACGTCTCGGGCAGCGTGGCCGAAGCGTCGAAGGCGAGGGTGTCGATGCCGGGCAGGAACGCGGCCTCCTGCAGGTCGTGCAGGCCGTAGCCGAGCACGCCCGCGGCGACGAACACCAGCAGCACGCCGGTGATCGTGAAGAACTTGGAGAGGTTGAACCGCACGGCGCCCTTGTAGAGCAGGTACGCGAGCACCACCGCGGCCGCGATGCCGACGGTGAAGCCGATCAGCGGCTGCACGGTCTCCTTCTGCGCGGCTTGGACGGTCGAGTAGAAGAACACCGCCGTCTCCAGCCCTTCGCGCCCGACCGCGAGGAACGACAGCAGCAGCACGGCCGCGGGGCCGACGTCCAGCGCGTCGTCCATCTTCCCGCGCAACTCGGCGGCGATGCTCTTGGCCGCCTTGCGCATCCAGAAGATCATCGCCGTGACGAAGACGACGGCGACGATCGACAGACTGCCGCCGAGCAGCTCCTGGTGCTCGAAGGTCAGCTGGTTGGTCGTGAAGGTGAGGACCGCGCCGACGGCGATCGACAGCAGCACCGCGGCGCCGACGCCGGGCCACACCCAGCGCAGCGCGTGCCGCCGCTCGGTCTTGACGAGGAACGCCACCAGGATGCTGACGACCAGCGCGGCTTCCAGGCCTTCGCGCAGCCCGATCAGCGCGCTCGAGAACAACACCGGTCCGCCTCCCTGAGTTCTGCATGCTCCGTGAACTTTTTAGGTAAGGCTCACCTGTAAGTCCAGTGAGCCTACGCCCGGAGAAGGCGGAGGAAACGGGCAAAGTGGACTGGTGAGAGGAGTTAGGTTAGGGTAACCGCAGGTCAGAGGGGTGCGCGTCGACTCGATAACGAAAATTGTGATGTCCCTGGCAGGGGGATAGTTTTTACCGTCCGCTTGCCTGGTCACGCGCTTGGGGGACCCCCTTGAGTGCCCTCGTAACCTGATCGGGTGGCCGAAACCGCTCAGCCGACCGTCACGCCTCCGTCGCCGCCTCCGGGTGGTCCGCCGCGGCGGTATCTCGGCCGGGCCGGCCTCGCGCTGGGGCTCGTGCTCACCGGCGTGATCCTCGTCGTCACCATCGGTGTCCGGAACCCGGACGCGCCCGCGGTGACGCCGTCCGCGCAGCCGGCGCTGGTCATCCCGGAGCAGCGCCCGCAGCCGGGCGCCGAAGCGCCGCGTGCCGGGCTCGCCGCACCGGTCGACCGGCCGAAGGTGTCCGACCAGGCCGAGTTGGACGCGTGGGCGGCCCGCGTCGCGGGCAAGACGCACGTCACGGCGCGCGTGCTGTCGGCGTACGGCCGGGCGGAGATGTGGATGCAGAGCCAGAAGCCGACGTGCCACCTCGCGTGGGCGACGCTGGCGGGCATCGGCCGGGTCGAGGCCGAGCGCGCGGCGTTCGACCTCTCGGCGATCGACGCGAACGGCCGCGTCACGAAGCCGGTCGTCGGGCCACCCCTGGACGGCGCGCCCGGAGTGCCGGCGGTCCACGACACCGACGGCGGCAAGCTCGACGGCGACAAGGCCTGGGACCACGCGATCGGCCCGATGCAGTTCCTGCCGTCGACCTGGAAGAAGTACCAGCAGCGCGCGAACGGCGACGGCGGCGCGCCGGACCCGCAGAACATCGACGACGCGGCATTCACGGCGGCCCGCTTCCTCTGCTCGGGCGGCGACGACCTGGGTACACCGGCGGGCTGGTGGCGCGCGATCCTCTTCTACAACCCGGCGGTGGAGTACGGACAGGACGTGTTCAGCGCGGCGGACGCCTACGCGGAGGCGAGCGTCGCACCGTGACGCAGTTGTCCACAGGCCACCGGGATTGTGGACAGGATCGCCGGAATCGCCTTTGTCGCCGGGGCTTGTCGGTGTGGGCCGATAGACTGGACTTGGGGACGCCCCCCTGGGAGGGCGGGGGAGGTTTTCGGGCCCAGGGGTCCCCGGCAAAGTCGTAGCCCCCCTTTTTCAGGTGCCTCACCGGCGTGACGGCACGTGGATGGCATTACCGGCGCCCCACCCAGACCCTCCCTGCCACCCCGATACGAAGCCAGAACACGGACGGAGGTGCCGGGTCAAGGCACGCTTTCCCGCCTTGACGCGGTACTGCCGTCCGTAGTCATAATCCGGCTTCGGGGTGGTGGGCACAACGAGTGCTTTGCGGAGCTACCGGCAACAACACGACCTTGCCGGAACCCTGCCCAGGAGGGCGGGGAAGGTTTCTGCGGCGGGAGTTCTGGCAAAGTCAGCCGACGGACGCGTCCGCGACGTCATGAACGACTCTTTCCTGTCGTCAGACGTCATGAACGAGTCGTTCACGACATCCGGCCACCGCGGAGCCGAGCGCCAGCGCGCCGCACGAACTCCTGCCGAGTGCCCGCTCTGCCGCGCGGAACAGGCGGAACCGTCAGAGTTCGCGGTCGACGATGAGCGGCGTGACGGCCATCAGGACGAGCAGCAGCAGCCCGGCGTAAGCACCCAGCGTGGCGAAGATCGACATCGTGGTTCCTCCCTGTTCGGTCTGGAACCAGCTTCGCCGGACGACGGCATGCCGGACATCGGTCGAGGGGCCCGCGTCGGTCGGCCGAACGGCCGAGGTGACCCGGGCCGTTCGGCCCTGCCGCCTCAGCGTTCGCGCAGTGCGATGTGGGCCTTGACCTCGCTGATCGCCTCGAGGTACTCCGGTACCGGGTTCATCGCCGACGCCATCCGCATCTGCGCCAGCGCCTCGACGAACCGGCCGAGGCGCTGCAGCGTCCGGCCCAGGATGAACCTCGCGTAGTGGTCCGTCGGGTCCAGCTCCAGCACCCGCGTGAACGCCTGCTCGGCCCGCCGCAGCTGCGCGGAGTGGAAGTACGCGCGCCCGGCCAGCAGGTGCACCGACGGCTTGTCCGCTTCGGAGTCCAGCAGGGGCTGCAACGCCTTCAGGGCGTCGAGCGGACGACGGCGGCCGACGAGGTCTTCGGCCTGGCGGAAGGCATGGAACCGCGACTCCTCGGGAGGCTGCGAAGCAGCTGCGGCGTCCGTCATGGTCACTCCCACGTTACCCCGGGAGAGGGGGATGCACACGCCTCGAAACGAGACGTGATGGACTGTGCCGCCATGAGCAGCGGCTATCGGGGCCTGGCGCCCTACCTCTACTACGCCGACGCCACGGCGGCGCTCGCCTGGCTGACCAGGGTCTTCGGGTTCACCGAGGAGGTCCGGTTCTGCGACGCCGCGGGCGAGGTCTTCCAGGCGACGCTGTCCGCGGGCGGCGCGCGGATCCAGCTCGCCGGCGTCGGGCCGGACTACTGGCAGGCCAAAGGCGTCGACGGGCCGGTCGGTCAGCTCAACATCCTCTACGTCGACGACGTCGACGAGACCTACGAGCGGGTCGAGGCGGCGCTCTCCGGCGAGTGCGAGCTCGACCCGCCGCAGGACCAGCCGTACGGCGCCCGGGTGTTCACCGTCGCCGATCCCGGGGGCAACAGCTGGACGTTCTGGCAGCAGACGTCCGAGACCGTGGAGCTGCCGCCGGGGTGGCAGGAGGTCCGGGCGGGCGGTGAGTCCTCCAACGGGTGAACTGGGGCGACGGCTAGGCTGGGGCCGTTACCGCAGGCAGGCACGACGCACCGAGGAGCATGGCGTGGCTCTCATCGAGCAGGTAGGCGCGCGCGAGATTCTGGACTCGCGCGGCAACCCGACGGTCGAGGTGGAGGTGGCCCTCGACGACGGCACCCTGGCGCGGGCCGCGGTCCCGTCGGGTGCGTCGACCGGTGAGCACGAAGCGGTCGAGCTGCGGGACGGCGACACCGGCCGCTACAACGGCAAGGGCGTCGAGCGCGCGGTCGCCGCGGTGCTCGACGAGATCGGCCCGGAGATGGTCGGCATCGAGGCCGTCGACCAGCGGATCGTCGACCAGAAGCTGGTCGACCTCGACGGCACGCCCGCCAAGTCCCGCCTCGGCGCGAACGCCATCCTCGGCGTCTCGCTGGCCGTCGCGAAGGCCGCCGCGGAGTCGGCCGAGCTGGAGCTGTTCCGCTACCTGGGCGGCCCGAACGCGCACGTGCTGCCGGTGCCGATGCTGAACATCCTCAACGGCGGTTCGCACGCGGACAGCAACGTCGACGTCCAGGAGTTCATGATCGCGCCGATCGGCGCGGAGACCTTCCGCGAGGCCCTGCGCTGGGGCGCCGAGGTCTACCACTCGCTGAAGTCGGTGCTGAAGGGCCGCGGCCTTTCGACCGGGCTCGGCGACGAAGGCGGCTTCGCGCCGAACCTGGCGAACAACCGCGAGGCGCTCGACCTGATCCTTCAGGCCATCGAGAAGGCCGGCTACACCCCGGGCCGCGACGTCGCGCTCGCGCTGGACGTCGCCGCGACGGAGTTCTTCGCCGACGGCGCGTACACCTTCGAGGGCAGCAAGAAGAGCGCGGAGCAGATGTCGGCCTACTACGCCGAACTGATCCGCGACTACCCGATGGTGTCCATCGAGGACCCGCTGAGCGAAGACGACTGGGACGGCTGGGTCACCCTGACCGCCGAGGTCGGCGAGAAGGTCCAGATCGTCGGCGACGACCTGTTCGTCACGAACCCGGACCGGCTCGAGGAGGGCATCACCCGCCGCGCCGCCAACGCGCTGCTGGTGAAGGTCAACCAGATCGGCACCCTGTCGGAGACGCTCGACGCGATCTCGCTGGCCACGTCGTTCGGCTACAAGTCGATGATGAGCCACCGCTCCGGCGAGACCGAGGACACGTTCATCGCCGACCTCGCGGTCGCGACCGGCGTCGGCCAGATCAAGACCGGTGCCCCGGCCCGCGGCGAGCGGATCGCCAAGTACAACCAGCTGCTGCGCATCGAGGAGACCCTCGGCGACGCCGCCCGGTACGCCGGCGAGCTGGCCTTCCCGCGGTTCAGCGCCGAGGGCTGAGACCCGTGGCGGACCGGGGGAGGGCGCGCGGTCGCCGCGACGGCGGCGGCTCTTCCAGGACGGGCCGGCCCGCGCCGGGCCGCCGTCCCGAAGGGGCGCGCCGCCGCACCGGCGACGCGGAAACCACCAGGGCCCGGCTGCGCCGGGGCCTGGCGGCGAAGCGGGCGTCCGGCGCGGCGAAGGTGCTCGGCATGTCCACCACCCGCCGCGCGGCGGTGGTGGCGATCGTGGTGTGCGCGCTGGCGTTCACCATCGCCGTGCCCCTGCGCACGTACCTCTCCCAGCGGACCGAGGTCCGCGAACAGCAGGCGCAGCAGGCTCAGCTGCAGCAGCAGGTCGCTCAGCTCCAAGGCCGCAAGGCGGAGCTGAGCGACCCGGCGCAGATCGAGGCCGAAGCCCGGCGGCGGCTGCGGTACGTCAAGCCGGGCGAGACGCCGTACATCGTCCAGCTCCCGGAGGACAAGGCGCCGGACGCCGCGCCGCCGGCCGGGCAGCAGCCGACCACTGGCGGCTCCTGGTACGAGAACCTCTGGAACCAGGTCTCCAGCGGCTGAATCGGCGCAAGTTTCAAACGCCCCAATGTGGCGTTCGGTGCGTCCAGCGCACCCAATGTGGCGTTCGGTGCGTTGGACGCAACCAACGCCACATTGGGGCGTTTGGGGCGCGGGCCGGGTGGTGAGCCTCACGCACTAACCTTGACCGCGTGGACAGCACGCAGCAGCACCGGTTCGAGCCCGTCACCGACGCCGACCGCGAGATCATCGCGGAGCAGCTCGGGCGGCCGCCGCGAGCGCTGCGCGCCATCGCCGCGCGGTGCCCGAGCGGGCACCCGTCCGTGGTGCAGACCAGCCCGCGGCTGGAGAACGGCACGCCGTTCCCGACGCTCTACTACCTCACCTGCCCGAAGCTGAACTCGATGATCGGCACCATCGAGGCGTCGGGGATCATGAAGGAGATGACCGAGCGGCTCTCCACCGATCCCGACCTCGCCGCGCAGTACCAGCGCACGCACGAGACCTACCTCGCCGAGCGGGACGCCATCGAGCCGCTCGGCCACCAGGTCACCGCGGGTGGCATGCCGGGCCGCGTCAAGTGCCTGCACGTCCACGTCGCGCACGCGCTGGCCGTGGGCCCTGGCGTCAACCCGTTCGGTGACGAGACGCTCGCCATGCTTAACGCGAACGGGTGGCCCTCGGGGGACTGTGCCGCGTAACACTCGCGCAGTGTGAAGAGATAACTGGTCTGGGTGAGCGAAAACCCCGATCGGGTCTCTCGTCGGGGTGAAACCTCGCCTCGGGTACGGCAGGCTGTGACCCGAGGGTGGTGACCGATCCGGCCAGGAGGGCTTCGAGTCATGCGTGTGCGGCGGCTGCCAGACGCAGTCGGGAGCTACGCCCGAAGATTCGGGATCCGCCACCGCACCGCGTACCCCCTGATCACCGGCATCATCGCGGTGGTCCCGGCGCTGGTCGCCGGTGGCGGCACCCTCGGCTGGCTCGGTGGGAGCGGTGACCACACCCGCGACGCCGCGCTCGGCCAGGGCTACGACCCCGGCCACGCCGCCCTCCAGCAGATCGCCGTCGACGGCACCCTCCCCGGCGCGCCCACCCCGCTGCCGCTCCCGGCCTACGAGCTCCCCGACGGCCCGCTCGGCATCCCGGCCACCGCGCTCGCCGCGTACAAGACCGCCGCCGGCATCCTCGGCCGCGAGCTGCCGGCCTGCCACGCCGACTGGGCCCTGATCGCGAGCATCGGGCGGATCGAGTCCAACCACGCGCGCGGCGGCTACGTCGACGCGGCGGGCACGACGCGGGAGCCGATCCTCGGCCCGCAGCTCAACGGCCAGGGCGGGTTCGCCGCGATCCCGGACACCGACCAGGGCGTGCTCGACACGGACCCGGTGTGGGACCGGGCCGTCGGCCCGACGCAGTTCATCCCGGCGACGTGGAAGGCCTACGCCTCCGACGGCAACGGCGACGGCAAGTCGGACCCGAACAACATCTTCGACGCGGCGCTGGCCACCGGCCGGTACCTCTGCTCCGGCGGCTTCGACCTGGCCAAGCCGGACCAGCTGCGCGGGGCGATCTACCGGTACAACAACTCCGACACGTACGTGAACACGGTGATCCTCTGGGCGGAGGCCTACCGCAACGGGATCATGCAGGTCCCGGACAGCACGGTGCCGATCGGCGCCCCGAACGCGGCCGCGGCCCCACCCCCGCCGTCGATCCCGCCCCCACCGGTCCCGACGACGACGCCGGTGCCGACGACCACGCCCACGACGCCGGGAAAGCCGACCTCGCCGACGACGAAGTCCTCGCTGCCGTGCGCCACGCCGACGACGACGGTCACCACGACGACGGTGACGAGCGTGACCACGACGACGACCCCGCCGCCGACCACGACTCCGCCGACCACCACCCCGCCGCCGGAGCAGCAGACCACGCCACCGAAACCGCCGTGCGGGGCGACCGTCACCTCGGTCACCACGTCGACCACCCCGACCACGACCACGGTGGGGCCGCCCAGCGGCTGAGCGAGCTGGTGCCGGCACCGGCCAGCTAGGGTGATCGCATGCCTCGTGTTGCCGCGATCGACTGTGGGACCAACTCCATCCGCCTGCTCGTCGCCGAGCTGACGCCGCGTCACGATGGCACGGTCGACCTGCGCGACCTGCACCGCGAGATGCGGATCGTCCGGCTCGGCCAGGGCGTCGACGCCACCGGCGAGCTGGCCCCCGAGGCGCTCGAGCGCACCCGGGTCGCGCTCGCCGACTACACGGTCGCCGCGCGGCGCAAGGGCGTCGAGAAGGTGCGGATGGTCGCCACCTCCGCCACCCGCGACGCGAAGAACCGCGACGACTTCTTCCGCATGACCCGCGAAACCCTCGGCGTCGAGGCCGAGGTGATCAGCGGGGACGAGGAGGCCCGGCTCAGCTTCACCGGCGCCGTCGGGGAGCAGGACCCGGACGACGGCCCGTTCGTCGTGGTGGACGTCGGCGGCGGCTCGACCGAGCTGGTCCTCGGCACCTGGGACGGCAGGCAGGCCGAGGTGCTCGCCGCGAAGTCCGTCGACATCGGCTGCGTGCGGATCACCGAGCGCGCGCTCAAGAGCGACCCGCCGACCGCCGACGAGATCGCCGCCGCCCGCGACCTGGCGGGCAAGGTCCTCACCGACGCGTTCGACGTCGTCGACGTCGCCCGCGCCAAGACCTGGATGGGCGTCGCCGGCACGGTGACCACGCTGTCGGCGATCGCCCAGGAGCTGCCGGAGTACGACCGCGACCGCGTGCACCTTTCGAAACTGAGCGCGGCGGACATCGACCGGCTCGCCACGCGCCTGCTCAGCGAAAGCCACGCCACCCGCGCGGCGAACCCGGTGATCCACCCCGGCCGGGTCGACGTCATCGGTGGCGGCGCGGTCGTGGTCCAGACCCTCGCCGAGCAGCTCGCCGCCCGCGGCGGGCCGACCGAGCTGGTCGTCAGCGAGCACGACATCCTCGACGGCATCGCGCTGTCGCTCGCCTGACCGACCGTTCGGCCGCCTCAAAGGGCTTGCGCCGCAACGCAAACCGTGGGTGAGTACCTGATGACCGCCCGTCCGCGCTACGCCGTCCGGGGTATCCGGATTCCAACGTTGGTTGTACTCCAACCAGGTGATCCCGACGGTCGTCACACATTTGCAACACCGCAGTCCTGTGATCAGCTTCATCGCCCCCGATAGCGTGCGTCTCACCTTTCGGACAGACGGAGATGGAGGGGATCATGCGTCGTTCGCGCAGGCTCTGGGGACCCACGGTGGTGATGACCTCGCTGGCGCTCGTGCTCGCCGCATGCGGCGGCGGTTCGGGCAGCAGCCCCGCGGGCGCCGGCGAGACGAACCCGGACGGCGCGGTCAGCGTCTACGGCACCGAACCACAGAACGCGCTGGTCCCGACCAACATCAACGACCTGGGCGGCACCAAGGCGATCCAGGTCATGTTCGCCACCCTGGTCGGTTTCAAGGGCGCGGACGCTAAGCCGTTCAACCTGATGGCCGACTCGATCACCACGACCGACTCCAAGGTCTACGACATCAAGATCAAGCAGGGCTGGAAGTTCCACGACGGCACCGAGGTGAAGGCGCACAACTTCATCGACGCCTGGAACTACGGCGCCTACGGGCCGAACGGCCAGCTCAACACCGACTTCTTCTCGAACATCCAGGGGTACAAGGACGTCCACCCCGAGGACGAGAACGCCAAGCCGGCCACGGACAAGATGTCCGGCCTCGTCCAGAAGAGCGACTACGAGTTCCAGGTGACGCTGGACGCGCCGTTCTCGGTGTTCGACATCAAGGTCGGCTACCAGGCGTTCGCGCCGCTGCCCGACGCGTTCTTCAAGGACCCCAAGGGCTTCGAGCAGCACCCGATCGGCAACGGGCCGATGAAGTTCGTCTCGCGGACGCCCAACCAGGACATCAAGCTCACCCGCAACGACGACTACAAGGGTGACGACAAGGTCCACTTCAAGGACCTCGACATCAAGATCTACGCCAGCCAGGAGACCGCTTACCAGGACCTGCTGAGCGGGCGGCTCGACTTCATGGAGGCGCTGCCGCCGTCGGCGGTCGCGGGTGGCAAGTACAAGAACGACCTCGGCGACCGGCTGGTCACCGGCCACCTGCTCGGGATCAGCACCATCGCCGTGCCCTACTACGTGCCGGGGTACAACAACCTCGAGCTGCGCAAGGCCATCTCGATGGCGATCGACCGCGCGCAGATCACCAAGACCGTCATGAACGACACCTACGTGCCCGCGGACGGCTACATCTCGCAGGGCATCCCGGGTGCGCGTCCCGGTGTTTGCGAGTTCTGCAAGTTCGACCCGGCGGCGGCCAAGGCCGCCTTCCAGAAGTCCGGCTTCCAGGGCAAGCTGACGATCGCGTCCAACGCGGACGGTGGCCGCAAGGAACCGCTGGTCGCGGCGTGCAACAGCATCAAGAACACCCTCGGCGTCGAGTGCGACTTCGTGCCCGCGACCGACTTCGGCCAGTGGCGCAGCATCGTCACCAAGAAGAAGCTGACCGGCATGGGCCGCTCGGACTGGTCCGCGGACTACCCGTCTATCGAGGACTTCCTCAACCCGATCTACAAGACCGGCGGGTCCTCGAACGACTCCAGCTACTCGAACCCGCAGGTCGACGCGCTCCTCGGGAAGGCGGACGCCACCGCGGACAAGGACGCGGCGGTCAAGCTGTACCAGCAGGCCGAGGACCTGATCGCCAAGGACCTGCCGTCGATCCCGGTGTGGGACGAGAAGGGCGTCGCGGCGAAGTCGAAGAACCTCAAGTCGGCGGCCCTGGACTTCCGGCGCATGCCGGACTACCCGTCCATCGAGGTCCTGAAGAAGTAGCTGCCGCACCCACCACCACGCCGTCGTGAGTGAGAAACAGTGTTCCAACCCTGTTTCTCACTCACGACGGCCGGCGCGCACTAGGAACTCGTCATGATCCGCTATGTCCTGCGACGGCTGCTCCAGCTGGTCCCGGTGTTCTTCGGCACCACGTTCCTGATCTACGTCCTGGTCTGGGCGCTGCCCGGCGACCCGTTCTCGGGCAAGTGCGGCCAGGCCGCCTGCCCGGCGGCCTACGTCGCCCAGATGACCGAGAAGTACCACCTGAACGACAACATCTTCGTCCAGTACTTCAAGTACCTCGGGAGCCTCTTCACCGGTGACTGGGGCGAAACTTTCAACGGCACCTCCGTCGGCGAGCTGATCGCGACGTCGTACCCGATCACGCTGCGGCTGGCCGTGATCGCCGTGGCCATCGAAGCCGTCATCGGCCTCACCGCCGGCGTGCTGACCGGCCTGCGCGGCAAGGGTTTCCTCGACAACCTGGTGCTGGTGTCGACGACGTTCCTGATCTCGCTGCCGGTGTTCGTCACGGCGATCGTGCTGCAGCTCGCGCTGGGCGGCAACGGCCTCGGCTGGATCGAGGCCAGCGTGTCGGAGAACCCGGGCATCGGCGAGCTGATCGTGCCCGGCATCGCGCTCGGCAGCCTGTCGATGGCCTACGTCGCCCGGCTGTCGAGAAGCAGCATCGCCGAAAACCGCCGCGCCGACTACGTGCGGACGGCGATCGCCAAGGGGCTGCCGCAGAGCCGGGTCGTCGGCGTCCACCTGCTCCGCAACTCGGTGATCCCGGTGCTCACGTTCCTCGGCACCGACCTCGGCGCCCTGATGGGCGGCGCGATCGTCACCGAAGGCGTGTTCAACATCAACGGGCTGGGCAGGCTGATCTTCCGCGGCATCCAGGACCGGGAGAGCGCGACCGTCGTCGGCGTCGTCGTCCTGCTGGTCCTGGTGTACCTGCTGATGAGCCTGATCGTCGACCTGCTCTACGCCGTTCTCGACCCGAGGATCCGCTATGACTGACCCGAACCTGGTGGGTGGTGGCGGCGCCGACGCGGCCGAGCTGTCGCGCATCGACGACTCCGCCGCCGGCCCGCAGCAACCCCGCAGCCTGTGGAGCGACGCCTGGCAGCAGCTGCGGCGCAAGCCGGCGGTCATCGCCTCGGCGGTGATCATCCTGTTCATCGTGCTGCTCGCGATCGCTCCCGGCCTGTTCAGCTCGCGCGACGCGGGTTTCAGCGATCTGTCCCACGCCAACGAAGGGCCGTCCGCGGACGCCTGGTTCGGCTACGACAACCAGGGCGCCGACGTCTACGCCCGCACGATCTACGGCACCCGCGCCTCGGTGCTGGTCGGGGTGTTCTCGACGCTGCTGACCGTGCTCTTCGGCTCGCTCGTCGGCATCCTCGCCGGCTACTACGGGCGGTTCGTCGACAGCCTGCTCTCCCGCTTCGGCGACATCTTCGCGGGCCTGCCGTTCATCCTCGGCGCGATCGTCATCCTGACGACGTTCAACGCGCCCGGCACGAACCCCGGCGCCGTCACGATCGTCGTGCAGGTGGTCTGTTCGATCGCGGTGCTGAGCTGGCCGGTGGCCATGCGGATCATGCGCTCGGCGACGCTGGTGGCCAAGCAGCTCGACTACGTCAAGGCCGCGCGCGGCCTCGGCGCGAGCACCCCGCGGATCATCTTCCGGCACCTGCTGCCGAACACGATCGCGCCGGTGCTGGTGTACGCCACCATCGCGCTCGGCGCGTTCATCGGCGCCGAAGCGACGCTCGCCTTCCTCGGCATCGGCGTGCGCGCGCCGGTGGTTTCGTGGGGCTTGCTGATCGCGGACTCGCGGGACTACTTCCAGAGCTACCCGCACATGTTGCTGTTCCCCGGCGCCTTCGTCACCCTGACCGTGCTGGCCTTCGTGATGCTCGGTGACGGCATCCGCGACGCGCTCGATCCGAAGTCGAGGTAGATCCCTTTGTCCGACAACGAACTCCTGCTCGAAGTAGAGGACCTGCGCGTCGAGTTCCGGACGTCCGACGGCGTGGCGAACGTGCTCAACGGCGTCAGTTACTCGGTGCACGCCGGGGAAACCCTGGCCGTGCTGGGTGAATCCGGGTCCGGGAAGAGCGTCACCGCGCAGACGGTGATGGGCATCCTCGACGTGCCGCCGGGCGTGATCACCGGCGGTGCCGTGCGCTGGCGCGGCGAGGACCTGCTGACCGCGCCCGACGAACGCCGTCGCGAGGTCCGTGGCAGCGAGATCGCGATGATCTTCCAGGACGCGCTGTCCGCGCTGAACCCGGTGTTCACCGTGGGCTTCCAGATCGAGGAACAGCTGCGCGTCCGGCTCGGAATGTCCAAAAAGGACGCCCGGAAGCGCGCGATCGAGCTGCTCGACATCGTCCGCATCCCGGCCGCGGACCGGCGGATCAAGGACTACCCGCACCAGTTCTCCGGCGGCATGCGCCAGCGCGCGATGATCGCGATGTCGCTCGCGCTCGACCCCGACCTGCTCATCGCCGACGAGCCGACCACCGCCCTCGACGTCACCGTCCAGGCCCAGATCATGGACCTGCTGGGCGAGATCCAGGCCGAACGCAAGATGGGGCTGGTGCTCATCACCCACGACCTGGCCGTGGTCGCCGAGGTCGCCGACCGGATCGCGGTGATGTACGCGGGCCGGATCGTCGAGCAGGCCGACGTCGGCGAGCTGTTCCGCGCGCCGGGCCACCCGTACACCGCCGCGCTGATGGACTCGCTGCCCCGGCTCGACCTCAAAGGACAGACGCTGGAAACCATCAAGGGCCTGCCGCCCAGCCTGCTGGACATCCCGCCGGGCTGCCCGTTCCACCCGCGGTGCAAGCGGGCGGAGGGGCGCTGCTCCTCGGAGGTTCCGCCCCAGCACGCGCTCGGCTTCGGCCGCACGAGCGCGTGCCACTTCGCCGAAGAGGTGGTGAGCTCCCGTGCCTGATCCGATCCTCTCGGTCACCGACCTGAAGAAGCACTTCCCGGTCCGCGTCGGCGTCCTGTTCAAGCGCACGATCGGGCAGGTCAAGGCGGTCGACGGCGTCTCGTTCGACCTGATGCCGGGCGAGACGCTCGGCGTCGTCGGCGAGTCCGGCTGCGGGAAGTCGACGCTCGCCCAGGTGCTGATGCGGCTCGAAGAGCCGACGGGCGGGACGGCGACGTTCGAGGGCCGCGACATCTTCGCGTTGCGCGGCAACGAGCTGCGCAAGCTGCGCCGCGAGATCCAGATCGTCCTGCAGGACCCGTACACCTCGCTCAACCCGCGGATGACGGTCGGCGACATCATCGGCGAGCCGTTCGAGATCCACCCCGAGGTGGCGCCGAAGGGATCGCGGGCCGGCAAGGTGCGCGAGCTGCTGGACGTCGTCGGGCTCAACCCCGAGCACCTCAACCGCTACCCGCACCAGTTCTCCGGCGGGCAGCGCCAGCGCATCGGCATCGCGCGGGCGCTGGCCCTGCGGCCCAAGGTGATCATCTGCGACGAGCCGGTGTCCGCGCTGGACGTCTCGATCCAGGCGCAGGTGATGAACCTGCTCGGCGACCTGCAGGGCGAGTTCGGGCTGTCCTACGTCTTCATCGCGCACGACCTTTCGGTGGTGCGGCACCTGTCGAACCGCGTCGCGGTGATGTACCTCGGCAAGATCGTCGAAATCGGCACCGACGAGGAGATCTACGAACGACCGTCCCACCCGTACACCCAGGCGCTGCTGTCCGCGGTCCCGGTGGCGGACCCGGCCGTGCGCGGCCACCGCCAGGTGATCCGGCTGACCGGCGACGTCCCGAGCCCGCTGGATCCCCCGTCCGGGTGCCGGTTCCGCACGCGGTGCTGGAAGGCGCAGGAAGTGTGCGCCACGGAGGTGCCGGAGCTCGTCCCGAGGACCGACGGGCATCCGTCAGCTTGTCACTTCGCGGAGCAGAAGTCGGTTGTTCCATAACGTACTTTTTGCCGTTGTAAGCGCATTGTCCGATCTATACGGTGCAGGAACCGCTTTCCGGAGGAGGAGAAACGTGAAGAGACCCAGGCTTTTCGCCGCGGCCATGGCCGTCCCGCTGTTCGGGGCGCTCTCGGCCGTCGCGGTCCCGGTCGCGTCGGCGCAGCCCGCGCTGTCCGGCCCGGCGACCGAGTTCACCGTGCTCGCCAAGGACGTCCAGAGCATCGCCGGTGCCCAGCAGGCCATCAAGGCCGCCGGCGGCACCGTGCTGGAGACCAACACCGCCGTCGGCCTGATCAGGGCCAGCGCCCCGGCCACCGGGTTCACCGAGCGCGTCACGGCGAACCGGGCCGTGTTCGGCTCCGCCAAGGCGCAGGTCATCGGCTCGCTGCCGAAGAACGGCAAGAAGACCAAGAACGACAACGCGGAGAAGGAAGGCCGCGGCGCCGCGAAGAAGGCCGCCGCCGCGCCGGTCGGGATGGACCCGCTGGACGACCAGCTCTGGGGCCTCAAGTCCGTCCGTTCGGACCTCTCGCGCACCAAGCAGCCGGGCAGCAAGCAGGTCAAGGTCGGCGTCATCGACACCGGCATCGACGGCACGCACCCGGACATCGCGCCGAACTTCGACCTGGCCGACTCGCGCAACTTCACCCGCGACATCCCGACCGACCCCAACGGCGTCGAACTGGACGGGCCCTGTGAGTTCCGCGGCTGCGTCGACCCGGCCAACCACGACGACGGCGGCCACGGCACGCACGTCGCCGGCACCATCGCCGCCGCGGCGAACGGCTTCGGCGTCTCCGGCGTCGCGCCGAACGTCACGCTGGTGAACATCCGCGCCGGCCAGGACTCGGGCTTCTTCTTCCTGCAGCCGACCGTCGACGCGCTGACCTACGCCGGCGACGCCGGCATCGACGTGGTCAACATGTCGTTCTACACCGACCCGTGGCTGTACAACTGCACGGCGAACCCGGCGGACTCGGCCGCCGAGCAGGCCGAGCAGCGCACGATCATCGAGGCGACCCAGCGCGCGCTGAACTACGCGCACCACAAGGGCGTCACGATGGTGGTCGCGCTGGGCAACCAGCACACCGACCTCGGCGCGCCGCAGCCGGACACCACCAGCCCGGACTACCCGGCGAACGCCACGCACCCGCGCAACGTCGACAACTCGAGCTGCCTCAGCCTGCCGGTCGAGGGTGGCCACACCATCGGCGTGAGCGCGTTCGGGCCGTCGCAGAAGAAGGCGGACTACTCGAACTACGGCCTCGAGCAGATCTCGGTGTCGGCGCCGGGCGGGTTCTTCCGCGACGGCTTCGGCACACCGTGGTTCCGCACGGTCGAGAACGAGATCCTCTCGACGTACCCGAAGAACGTCGGCGTCGCCGAGGGCAACATCGACGCGGACGGCAACGTCACGCCGGCGGGCGTCGCGCTGGGCATCCAGAAGGCGACGGCGGCCGACGGCCGGGTCGGCTACTACCAGTGGCTGCAGGGCACGTCGATGGCGACCCCGCACGCGACCGGCGTCGCGGCGCTGATCATCTCGCAGTACGGCAAGAAGTCCCACGGCGAGTTCGGCATGGACCCGGACAAGGTCCAGCGGGTCCTCGAAGGCACGGCGGCGAAGATCGCCTGCCCGGTGCCGCGGACGGTGGACTACCTGAAGGAAGGCCGGGACGCGACGTTCACGGCGACCTGCGAAGGTGACCCGTCGTTCAACGGGTTCTACGGCCACGGCGGGGTCGACGCCTACGCGGCGGTGACGCGCGGGTCGCAGTACCTGAAGTAGCGGTTGGCTCGCGAACCGGCTCACCTCCTCTGCGGGAGGTGGGCCGTTTCGCTTCCGGAGGCAACCTCTTCGCGGGGGCGTGCGTGTATTCGCCGGAGGCGTACCAGGGGAGGTCCGATGATCATGGTGACGGCCGCGGAGCACGGGGAGGCCCGGCACTGGCTGGCCAGGCACGGGCAACCGGTCGGGCAGCCGACACCCCTGGTGACCGCGCTGATCGCGACGAGGCGGCCGGTGAGGGGCCGCGGCACCTGGCGTTACTTCGGGTACGTCATGCTTGCCGGGCTCGCCGCGTCGGTGTATCTACTGCTGTTCGGCCCCGGGGCGACCGAAAGCGCCATCGGCTACTTCATCGGCTTCGGGATCCAGCTGGGGTTGTGGGACATCATCAGACGGCGCGAGCGCGAACTTCGCGCGTCGGCTCCGGCGCGGCCTCCGGCGGAACCCTGGTGGCAGGTCCTGGGCGGCTGGTACCTCGCGTCTCTCGTCCTCGCGTTCGCCGGTGGGGCCGTGCTCGCCGGCGCGATGTACTTCACGACGCCGGACCGGACGTACGCGGTGAGCTGGCTGGGCTTGCTCGGGCTCAGCGGGCTCAGCAGCGGCTGCGTCCTGATCGGCATCCTCCGCGGCCCGGTTTTCGGCGCGGACGCGGAGTCCCTGGCTGTCGCACGGGCGTTGCGAGCCGAGAAGATCTACCTCGCGTCGCCGGTGCTGGGGGTTTTGCCGCTCGCGATGGAAATGCTCATGGGCCACGGACGGCAGCCCGCGGAGTTCTTCCCGTGGATGGCCGGTTACATCGCGGCGGTGGTGCTCCTCCAGGCGGTCAGCGGCCTCCGGCACCGGCGCCGGTTCCGGAAGCTGCCCCCGGGCCACTACGGCGAGCCGGCGCCGGACCGGGATCCCGGCACGCCGGTCGACTGGTCGCCGCCGGGGTACTGACGAGCTCCGGGCGGGTGGTGCCCGGCCTGGGCACCACCCGCCGGACTCAGCGGTTCGACGCCTTCTTGACGAACTTCGCCAGGTCCTTCGCCTGCTGCACCCGGGTCGGCTCGTGGACGTACATCATGTGACCCGCCGGGTAGTACGCCGTGTCGATGTTGTCCCGCAGTTCTTCGGGGATCTGCAGGCGGGCCAGCACGTGCTCGGCCGCGAAGTACGCCGTCGCGCCGTCGTAGTGGCCGAAGGCGACGTGCACCTTCAGGTGCGGGTTCGCGCGCATCGCCGCGCTCAGCGAGTCCACCACCGACACCGAGCGGCCCTCGAAGTCCGAGTACGACCACGCCTTGAACGTGTCCTCGTGGATGAGCTCGTACGGCAGGTCGTTCTCGTACCCGAGATCGGCCCGCACGTAGTGGTTGAACGCCGCCGCGTAGGCCCCGATGACCCGCGAGATCGACGGGTCGTCGCTCATGTGCTCGCGGCCGCCGTCCGGCTCCCACGTCGTGAACCGGCCGTCCATCCGGCCGACCGTCAGGCCGCGGTCGCGCAGCAGCTCGGTGAAGAAGCGGATGTGCTCGATCCGCAGGTTCACCCGGTCCACATAGGACTCGGTGAGCCCGGTCAGCGACGCCAGCGTGGCCACCGCGTCGGCCCGGTCCTGAGTGGACAGCCGCGCGCCGCGCGAGAGCGCCCACGGCAGCTCCTTCGCCGCGAAGTCCTCGGCGTCGGCGAGCACGTCGTCGAGCGGGCGCTCGCCGTGCAGGCCGTGGTAGTGCGCGATCGCCGCGTACGTCGGCACGTACAGCGAGTACGGCAGGTCGTTGCCCTCGGTGAACCGCAGTGTGCCGAGGTCGAGCACCGACGAGATCAGCAGCAGGCCGTTGAGGTAGAGCCCGTGCCGGTCCTGCAGGTGCGCGGCCAGCCCGGCGGCGCGCAGCGTGCCGTAGGACTCGCCGGCCAGGAACTTCGGCGACAGCCAGCGCTGGTGCCGCGACACCCACAGCCGGATGATCTCGCCGACCGACTCGATGTCGCCCTTGAAGCCGTGGAAGTCCTTGGTCTCCTCGCCGCCCGCGACCCGCGAGTAGCCGGTCGACACCGGGTCGATGAACACCAGGTCACTGTGCGTCAGCAGCGTTTCCGGGTTGTCCGCCAGCCCGTACGGCGGCGGCACCAGGTCGTCGACGTCGCCCGAGAGCACCCGCCGCGGCCCCAGCAGGCCCATGTGCAGCCAGATGCTCGACGAGCCGGGCCCGCCGTTGAAGGCGAACGTCACCGGCCGCGTCCCCGGATCGGCGTCGTCGAGGGTGTAGGAGGTGATGAACACCTCGGCCTTCGCCTTGAAGCCCTCGGACTTGCCGTCCTTGACGACCTCCTTGCGGAGGACGACCCGGCCCGCCTTCGCCGTGTACGCGAGCTTCTTCCGCTTCACGGTCAGCGTGTGCCCGGTCGTGACGATGTCGTCGGTGGGCTCGGCCGGGATCTCCGTGGCCTCCGCGGCCTTCGGCTCGGGAGCCTCTTCGGGGGTGGTGTCCGCCATGGGCCCAACTTAGTCGGCGCGGACGGGCGGCTGTGGCAGGGTGACCTGGTGCACACCGAGGACTGGCCCTCGACGATCGAGGAAGCGCTCGCCACGCAGGAACGACTGCGCGGCCGGGTCGACCTCACCGACGACCTCCCCGAGCTGCCGCCGACGGTCACCGGCCTCGACGTCGCCTACGACGACGCCGGCGGCATCGCCGCGGCGGTCGTCACCCTCGAGACCGCCGGGCTCACCGTGGTCGAGGAACGGACACACCGCGCGAAGGCCGTCTTCCCGTACGAGCCGGGCCTGTTCGCCTTCCGCGAGCTGCCGCCGCTGCTGGCCGCGCTGGACCGGCTGGAGCGCACGCCCGACATCCTCGTCTGCGACGGCCACGGCCTCGCGCACCCGCGCCGCTTCGGCCTCGCCTGCCACCTCGGCGTCCTGACCGGGCTGCCCGCGTTCGGCGTCGGCAAGACGCCGTTCATCGGCTCGCACGAGCCTCCGCCGGCCTCCCGGGGCTGTTCGGCGCCGCTGGTCGACGCCGGAGAGCTGGTCGGCGCCGTGCTGCGGACCCAGGACGGCGTCAAGCCGGTGTACGTCTCGGCCGGGCACCGGATCGGCCTGGCCCACGCCTGCCGGCTCACGCTGGCGCTCACCCCGCGCTACCGGCTGCCCGAGACCACGCGGCACGCCGACCGGCTGTCACGGGCGGCACTGCGATGAGGTCCCTCGCCGAGCTGGACTCGGCGGTGGCGGGGTGCCGCGCCTGCCCGCGGCTGGTCGCCTGGCGGGAAGGCGTCGCGGGCACCAAGGCGGCGTTCCGCGGCGAGGAGTACTGGGCGCGCCCGGTGCCGGGCTTCGGGCCGCCGGACGCGTCGCTCGCGGTCGTCGGCCTGGCCCCCTCGGCGCACGGCGGCAACCGCACCGGCCGGATGTTCACCGGCGACCCGTCGGGTGACTTCCTGTTCCGGGTCCTGCACGAGGTCGGGCTCGCGTCCCAGCCGACGTCGACGTCGATCGGCGACGGCCTGGAGCTGTACGGCACCCGGCTCGTCTCGCCGGTGCGGTGTGCCCCGCCGGAGAACAAGCCGACCCCGGCCGAGCGGGACACCTGCCGCCCGTGGCTCGCGGAGGAGCTGGCACTGTTACGTCCGACACTGCGGGCGATCGTGGTGCTCGGCGCGTTCGGCTGGCAGGCGTTGCTGCCCGTGCTGGAAGCGGCCGGGTGGCCGGTGCCGCAGCCGCGTCCGGCGTTCGCGCACGGGGCGTCGCTCGAACTCGGCGACCTGCGCGTATTCGGCTGTTATCACGTCTCGCCGCGCAATGTCCAGACGCACCGGGTGACCCACGCCATGGTGGTGGACGTCTTCCGTGCCGCGACCTCGGTGACAGGACCGGACTGAATCGTTACGGAAACCGCAGCGACGCTGGTCACAGCCGGATGGGGCCCCCGAGCGGGGACGCGGCGAAGGTGTCACCATGAGGACATGGCTGCTGCGAAGTCGAAGTCGGAACCGACTCGGATCCTCGTCCTCGGTGGTGGGTACGTCGGGCTCTACACGGCGTACGGCCTCCAGAAGATGCTCCGGGCCAACGAGGCCTCCGTGACCGTCGTTGACCCGCAGCCCCACATGACCTACGCGCCGTTCCTCCCGGAGGCCGCGGCCGGCGCGATCGAGCCCCGGCACGTGGTCGTGCCGCTGCGGCGGGTGCTCAAGCGCTGCCACGTGCTGACCGCGCGCGTCACCAAGATCGAGAACGAGAAGAAGTCCGTCACGGTCGAGGCGGCCGACGGCCACATCGAGCAGCTCGGCTACGACATCCTGGTCGTCGCCCTGGGCGCGGTGGCCCGCATCCTGCCGATCCCGGGCCTGGTCGAGGAAGGCATCGCCTTCAAGACCATCGGCGAGGCGATCTACCTGCGCAACCACATCATGACGAAGCTCGACGAGGCGGCCAGCACGCTCGACCCCGAGCTGCGCAAGCGCCTGCTGACGTTCACGGTGGTCGGCGGCGGGTTCGCGGGCATCGAGGCGCTGGCCGAGCTCGAGGACATGACCCGGTTCGCGGTGGAGAACTACTACCCGAACATCGAGACCTCCGACATCCGCTGGGTGCTCGTCGAGGCCGCCGGCCGGATCCTCCCCGAGGTCCGCGAGACCCTGGGCGTGTACACGGTCGAGCAGCTGGAGAAGCGCGGCATCGAGGTCTACCTGTCGACGGCGGCGAAGTCGTTCGAGAACGGCCACGTCGTGCTGTCCGACGGAACCGAGTTCGACACCGACACGATCATCTGGACCGCGGGCGTGAAGGCCAATCCGGTGCTGGCCAACTCGGACCTCCCGCTGGACAAGCGCGGCCGCCTCGAGGCAACGGCGGCCATGCAGGTGGTGGGCCACCCGGACGTGTGGACGGCGGGCGACAACGCGGCGATCCCGGACCTGTCCCGCACGGAAGAGGACCCGACGGCGACCTGCCCCCCGAACGCCCAGCACGCGGTCCGCCAGGCCCGCCTCCTGGCGAAGAACATCATCAAGGTCCTGCGCGGCGGCAAGCCGAAGGACTACTTCCACAAGAACCTCGGCGCGGTGGCGAGCCTCGGCCTCCACAAGGGCGTCGCGGACGCGCTGAACCTGAAGATCAAGGGCTTCCCGGCCTGGCTGTTCCACCGCGCCTACCACCTCAAGGCGATGCCGACGTGGAACCGCCGCATCCGCATCCTGTTCGACTGGATCCTGGGCGGGCTGTTCAGGCGCGAGGTCATCTCGCTCGGGCAGATCAACAACCCGAAGGACGAGTTCGCCCGCGTCTCGAAGTCCTGACGCAGTTCTGCTCGAGTGCCCCCGGTCGCAGCGACCGGGGGCACTCGCCGTTTCGGGACTTCGCGCACGTCTTGCCTCGACTCCGCGGACGCTGAAGTGAGGCCATCACCTAGAGTGTGCGGTGCCCCCGTAGCCCAACCGGCAGAGGCAGTCGACTTAAAATCGATTCAGTGCGGGTTCGAGTCCCGTCGGGGGCACCACGCAGACCATCATCGCCCTGATCGGCCTCGGCTGGCTGGCACGCTGGTCATCGAGGGCACGTACGACCTCTCGTCGAAGCGCGGGAGGCGGTGATGGGCTCCTCGTCCAGCGTGAGCAGGTTCGTCACCACGATGATGAGCATCGTCATCGGGCTGACCTTCCTTTTCGGCTTCGGGAATGTCCTGGCCTTGGCGTTGCGAATCGGTGTTCCGGCATACGTCGCTCCGCTGGTGGCCCCAGCCCTGGACTTGACCGTGCTCGGCTTGCTGGTAGCTGGCGATGCACGGCGCTCCGGAAGGGGTGCTGCGGCCGGCTCGGCGGCTCATCCTCGCTGTCAGCATCGCGACGCTTGCTCTGAATGTTGCCGACCCTATCTGTGCAGGCCAATGGGGGTAAGGCTGGACGCCGAGAGGTCGGCGCGGAGGGCTCGATGTTCGACCACGCGGATAGGTGACCTGATCGCGTTCGCCACCGCTGCAGGGACGGACCAAGGCCGGCGGACGCTGCTCGGCGAAGACGAACTGGTTGCCCTTGCGTCAGCACGTGATGGCGAGCGTGGAGAACGCCACCCACCGGTCCGCCTGGCCGTCCTCGCGCTCGCCCGCCGACCGCCGGGTGCGGGCCCTGCGGCCGACCGGGACGGAACTCGCCCTGGTCGAAGAAAACTCTCTGTCACTGGAACTCGGCGGCGCCCTGAAGGACCCAAGGAACTTGTAGCCGGAGCCCCGCTCGGTAAGAAGAAACTCCAACAGTAAGGACTCCGTCGAGAACGCAGCGTGCGCCGAGCAGGTCGCTTTCGATGGCGCCCAGAACGCCATGTTTGACGACTGGACCACGGCCAAGCTCCTCCTCGGCATCGGCCGACCGTCCGCCCAGGACCCGTGCGTCGGTCCCGCCCACGATTAGCGGTGGGTCGGCGCCTCGCGTCGCTGGTGTGGTGTCCGCGGAGTCGCAGCGTTCGTCACGGATTAAGTCCTCCGATCGAGGCGAACCGGTCACGCCACTTGATCACCGTCGGACGGGACACCCCGACCAGCCGCGCCGTGTCCGCAGTTCCATGCCCGTCCGCGATCGCCAGCACAATCCGGGCCCGCTCGACATGACTCGCCCGGATCGCCCGCGACCGCGTCCCCGACTCCAACGTCGCCCGGTCCTCGACACTTACCACCAAACCCGACGAAGGCATGACCCATCATCGCGAACCCCACGCCGTAAACCAATTAACGACGCACGACACTGGCAGGTCGCCAGTATCCAGGGTAATCGTTCCAGTCAATTTGCCAGCTTCCGGCGATGCATGGCCGCATCGCCGAGCAACGCTAAATCGACTGCTTCGAAGTACCGGGAAGTCTACCGGCGCGGCGCGCGCCGCACTTCATGGCTGAGCGAGCGTGTGCCGAGGTGGTCACATCGACGGCGCTTTGTGCACCGTATTCCCCTTTCGACTCGGAAGAGGTCGCCGACCTGATCCTGCGGGCGACCAGCGTCTGAACGGGTCCGGCGCCGTGGTCCAGAGGGCAACTCGCGATGCGGGACGTTCACGCGAACCGGTGAGCGGCTTCGGCGATGGGAGGATCGGTGGCGAGAAACCGACGAAGTGCGTTGGTCGAGGACCGGTTCGGCTCACGCGTGCCCTCCTCGGCCAGCCCGCACTCTTGGAGCGCCTGGTACCAGCCGGTGAGATCGCCTGAGTCGGCGCGGGCGCTCTGCTCCAGTACCTCAAGTACGGTTCGGGTTTCGTCTGGGGAGAGAGCGCGCAACGTGTTGCGCAGGTGCGGCCAGCGCAGAGTGAGTGTCACTATCTTGGCCGTCGTTTCGGGCGTGGCGGTCGCGTCGGTGGAAAGATTCGTCCGGTGTCCGATGAACGTGTAAAATCGGTAAAGGTTGACGAAGCGTTTGATTTCACGGGGGTTCCTGATCTTGGCGTCGTCCATCGCCGCGACGATGGGTTCGTATGCGTCAGCGTCGGAATATAGTTCGCTGAAGACTCGGAGTGCGGCCTGTACCGTCTCTGGCTGGAGCTTCGCGCCGACGTCGCCGAGGACTTCGTACTGTACGAGGTGGCGGAGTTGCGGAAGTTGTTCGATCGTCGGCTGATGGTCGCGGATTGCTGCTGCGATTTTGTCGATCTTTTCCGCCGAGTGAACGACCTCGGACACCTCCTTGGTCTGTCCCCCCTTGCTGAAAATATTTTCCTTTGCGGTAAGCGGGGCGCGGTCGATGCTGCCTGAAGCGAACAACGACTTCAGATAAGTGCTCGGCGAACGATCGGCCTGCGATGGCAGGTTCATCGGCAGCTGCACGATCTTCTCGAGGAACCGCCAGCCCAGCGGTGAATGACGGTCCACGCTTGCACTCTGCCGTAGGTTGTCAGCCAGGTCCTTGTAGGTCGACTCGATGTGCGCGGCTATCACCGATGGCTCGACAGCCAGCAGGAAAATGCAGTTCGGGAATTCTCCGGCCAGGAACAGGTTGACCGCCTCGATCACTTGGCAAACGGTGCCCGGCGAGCAGCGGTCCAGGTCGTCGACAAAGACGACGAGCGGTCGGCTCGGTGTCGCCACGAGGTCGAGCGCGTGCCGCATGTCGGTCTGCACGAGGTGCAGAAAGCCGAGTCTGGTGCGGTAGTCGGGATCGGGTAGCAGCGTGTCCAGCGCGCCTTGCGTCTGATCTGCGGAGAACTTCCGGGCCGCCGCGGGCAAGCTCGGCTCGCTCACTAGCGAACGAAACTGGGATGCGGCGTCCTCGTGCAGGAACTTCTTCACTCGCAAGGCGAAGCTGCCGAGGATGCCTAGTGTGCCGAGTGGCGCGATGGCGCCGGCGAGACTGCGCAGCACTTCGCGAGCTACAGGGAGCAGCCAGCTCGTGAGCAGAGCTGTGCCGAGGAGAAGTGCAAGTGCGGCGAAACCGGCCAGCAAGGGCAGGAGTCGCTCCCACAACGCTCGGTACACCCTGCGCCGCACGGCTTGCCGGTCGACCCGGCGCAGATTCAGTTCGAGCCAAAACCGCTCCCGATCGCCGCGTGCCATCCTTCCGGTGATCTGCGTTATGATCTCGTGGGCGAGGCCCGCCCACACTTGTTCGCCGTTCTGGTACATCCACGGGTTGAACCATACGGTCGGGCGCCAGTCCGCTTCGGAAAGCGTGGGACTGTCCGGAGCTGTCACGTCGAGGTCGCGGAGCTCTACCTCGTCGGCCCTCGTCCACCTGCGCACTCGGCGAAACAGCTCTCCGACGGTGATCCGGCGGGGCGCGGCTTCGTCGACGCGGGGGGAGACTCGATCCAGCAGCACGTCCCGGGAGCCCCGCGAGAACTTGATCTGCTGCCGGGTCCAGCGTTCCTTGTCCGCGGGAGGGTCCAATAGTTCCTGCACCATCCGCATGAGCGAAGTCTTGCCGGCTCCCCACGCCCCGCTGATTCCAATGGTGAGCGGCGGCCGCGTGTCGGCATGGCGGACGAACGCAGCTATGGCTTCTGCGTAACTCCGGTGGCCCAGGGTATCGTCCGTGGTCCAGTAGTCCCGGTTGATCCGGGCGTCGCGGGGCCCGCGAGCGGGTAGGGGGAGTTCGCTGCCGTCGGGGTCGATCATTTCTCGTGCCGGCCGGTCACCGCCCTGTGCCTGCTTTACGATCTGCGCGGCCAGGGTGGCCGCTTTGTCGGGCATGGCCTCGTCCAGCTCGGTCTGCACTTCCGGCTTGTTCCGGTGGGCGAGGGCACGGATGCGTACGTCGTCGGAATCGTTGGCGACGAGGTGTCGGAAGTGTCTGTCGAACACCTCCCGAGAAGGTGCGGCTGTGTGCTGGACTACGAACTCGGTAGGTAGATTGTCGACATCCTGTGGTCGGCCGAACAGGATGATGACCAGATACGTATCGATCGTAGTGAGCAGATTTGCCAGCTTGTACAGCAGGTCTGGCGCAGTCGCATGCATTGCTCCGCGGGTGATTTCTGCCAGAAGGCCGGACCGGCTGTTGAGCTGGAACTGCATCTGCTCAAGAGCTTCGAGTGATGGCGAGGAAATCCGGTATATATCGTTCGTCAGACTCGTCAAGGTCGCGAGCGCGCTGGCCCTCAGGCCGGATCCCCTTCGGCCGACGAGGATCTGAAGGTGATGTCGGTGGAGGCCGTCGATGAGGAGTTCATCGGACGATGTGGCGACGTGGAGCGCGCGTACTTCGGCGATCTTGTTCTCAGAGACTCTCGCTGCGGCAAGAGCCTTGGGGGACATCCATCGCTCAATACCTTCTATGATCTCGGCAATATCTTCTTCCAGGTGGCCTTTGCGTAGATTTCCGAACAGTATGTTGGACAGGGCCGCTAGTTGGGGTGGCAGTTCCGAGGGAATTGGTGTCCGATCGACCAGGACGGGAACTACCGGAACATCCTCGGACAGGGCTGCGGCTACTTCATCGTGTACCTTCTGGTCCGGCGTTGAAGGGATATCAAGTGGCGCAGAAAAAAATGCGACTACGACGGTTATGTCTCGAAAAAAATCTTTTCGTTGGCCCTCAGGTGGCGACTTCGGGACAATCTCGTAACTGCGGAAAGTTTCCGTCAGCACGTGGACTGCGCTCATGATCAGCGGGTGGTCTTCGCCCCATGTGAGGTAGATGCGAGCCAATGGTCTTGCCTCCCGTGCTCGTCGGCGGGTGCTGCCGAAGGAACATCGGACTACCAGTTCCGGCGTTACCGGGTGAAGGGAGCGCTCAGCGATCGGGTGACGGTTTGGAGGCCCTGCCGCAGATCGACGGCGTCACAAGTGGCAGTTGTTCTGGCACGTGCGGACGCTTCAGCTTCGCCGTTGGGTGCACGTCGAGTGTCTCTTCGTCGAGCGGGCAGACGGCCCCAGGCCTGGAATGCAGGGTAGTAGTTCGGCTCATAGTCGGCGGCCTCGTCAGGCGCCGGTGGAACCTGGGTGAGCCACGCATTCGGGGTGTCGACGTCCAGTGGTGCGGTGGGTTCGGCTAGGCTAGCGATGTAAGTTCGTCTGACGACAGATGGGTCTCTTGCTATAGAGCTTCCCTTCGGTTCCGCTGCGAACTCGCAGCGCCTGCGCTAGAGCCGAGGACGAACCACGGGACGACTAGCAGCGAGGTAGTCATCGCCATTCCATCTATACTGGCTCACCTGAATGGGCTGTCCGAAGTCTGGTGCGCGCACCATCTTGCCAGCGTCGATATGGAGGTCGACGCGGTGGATATTGCCTGCTGTCCTGTAGAAGATCAGGTCTCCGGCCATAGGGGTGCCCAGCAGGCCGGTGTTGTACTGGGTCTTAGCTGTTCTCGGCAGCGAGATGCCGACTGCGTTGTATGCCGCCATGGTGAAGCCGGAGCAGTCGAACCCTTGTCGCCCTGGCTGGTCCATTGCCGCCCACTGGTAGGGCAGTCCGAGTTGGCCGCAGGCGAAATTGATCGCCATGATGGCCGCGGGTGTCGGCGCCAGCATGTTCTTGCAATCGTTGGTGCCGACCAAGGCTTCACCTTATTTATTCGCCTGCGCAAGAACTTCGCCGACGTACCATTCGGTGTGGTTATAGGCGAAGATCGCCTTAAGAAGGTCCCTGAGTGCTCCCGAGTCGCAGAGGTACTATGCCGCGGCGTAAATCGCGTCATGCGAGTTTGCGCCGGGATGGTGGTGTGGCACCCCTGTCGGCAGTGGATGCCAGGAGACGATACCGTCGAATGTGGACTGCAAAATTACATGGGTCCACCAGCGTGAGCGTCTCAGCGTGTCGAGCGCTTCGCCGGCGGCTGCCGGGATGCTCGCCGGCGCGGCAACAGGTGCTGGCGCGCGTACCGATGCGAGCCGAGTACGAGTTCCTGGGCGACTTAGGCAAGAAGCTCGGGTACGGACTCGGGCATCCGGCGCGGGCGAGCGGGCCGCTGACGAGTGGTGGCTGTCGTAACGGGCCACGCGTTCTGCGTGGGCTGCCGCCTCAGGTGTCCGGGTGGCCCGAGCCGATCCGGGCGTCGATTGCCGCCTGGAAGTGGGAGCACCTGGTGATGTCTTCGTGGTTGCAGCCCAGTGCGTCGTCGATGAGCTTCAGCGACGCCTGGGCCGTCGCGATTCTGGTGGCCAGCTCGGCTCTGCGGTGGCGCAGGATGGCCGTTCGGGTGGCCGGATCCCCGGTGGCGAACATCTTCCCGATGTCCTCCAGGCTGAATCCGGCTTGCTTCGCGCGCAGGATCACCGCGACGCGGTAGAGGTCGGTGGGACCGTAGCGGCGGCGGGACGCCGTCACCCGTTCCGGTGTCAGCAAGCCCATCGACTCCCAGTGCCGCAGCACGTGCGTGGCCAGGCCGAACCGCTGCGCGATCTCGCCGATGCCCATGCCCGCGTTGCTTGACTTCATGTCGACATTAAGTCCCAGCATGGTGGTCATGTCCAGCACCGCACCCGATTCCACCGCGTCGCTGATCCGTCTGCTCGACGCCGTCGACACGCTTCCCGGCGCGGCCGAGCTGCGCGCGCACACCTATGACCTGCTGCGGCTTTCCCTCGATGGGACCGTCGTCGACGTCGGGTGTGGTGCCGGTCGCGCGGTGGCCGAACTCGCCGGCCGCGGGGTCCGCTCGATCGGGATCGACCCGGATCCACGGATGCTCGCGGCCGCGCGGGAGCGGTGGCCCGAGCTCGACTTCCGCGTGGGGGTCGCCGGCGGACTGCCGCTGGACGACGGCTCCGTGGCCGGCTACCGCGCCGACAAGGTGTTCCACGAGATCGCCGATCCGGCCGCGGCGCTGGCCGAGGCGCGCCGGGTGCTGGTCCCGGGTGGCCGGATCGTCCTCATCGGCCAGGACTGGGACACCATCGTCATCGACTCCGGCGACCCGGAGCTGACCCGCGCGATCGTGCACGCCCGCGCCGGCACGGTGACCAGCCCGCGGGCCGCCCGCCGCTACCGGTCGTCGTTGCTCGACGCCGGTTTCGGCGATGTCACCGTCGAGGTGCGGACGGCGGTCTTCACCGGCGAGCTGGTGCCGGCGATGCTGGGCGGGTTCGCCGATGCCGCGTGCGCGACCGGCGCGGTCGGACGGGACCAGGCGGAAACCTGGCTGGCCGAGCAGACCCGCCGTGCCCAGACGGACCGCCTGTTCCTGGCCGTGCCGCTGTTCATCGCGACGGGCGTCAGCTGACGCCCACCAGCGCATCAGAGACGGCTCGGGGCGAGGTCAGCTCCGGCGGCGCAGCCCGTCCAGCGTGATGGTGGCCAAGCGGTGTGCCGCGGCGCGGGTCGGCAGTGCGCCGGCGGCGGTCAGTGCGTGGAGGCAGTAGGTCGCCAGCTCGTCGGCGGCCACGTCGTCGCGGATGTACCCGGTTTTCGCGGCTTCCGTGAGCAGGTCGCGGAACAGCGCGTGCAGGTGCTGCTGGGCCTGGGCGACGTGCTCGCCGCGATGCAGCAGCGCCGCCAGTTCGGTGCCGTCGTGGTGCCGCGCCCGTTCGTGCTGAATCTCCGCGTACTTGCCGAGCACCTTTTCGAGGTGCTCGGCGGCCGTGCCGTCCCGGTCGCGGATCTCGGCGAGCTGGGCGAGATGGGCGCGAATCCGGCGTTCGTGCCAGGCGGAAAGGATCGCCTCGACGTCGGGGAAGTACTTGTACAGCGTCGCCCGGCCGATGCCCGTCTTCGCGGCGATCTGCGCCATCTTCACCCCGGTCAGGCCGTGCTCGGCCACCAGTTCCGCGGTGGCGTCCAGGGTTGCGTCGCGCACCGCCTCCCGGTGCGCCTCGATCGTGTCATTCCACAGCTTCGGCACACTCCGAGCATACATACCGCCACGGACGAGACAAAGCGTATTGACAGAGACATCGTGTCTCGATAAAGCTGGGCGCATGACAACCTCCCCGCCCCATCGCCCTGACGACCTGTACCGTCGGCCGGTCGCCGAAGCGCACGTCGACACGCGACGCGCTGAACGGTTCCTCGCCCAGCTGTGCCGTCACGCCGAAGCCATGGGTGGCCAAGCCCGGCACCTCCACGGCGGAGACGGGGAACCGCGTCCCGAGGTGGTGAAGGCCGAGTACGCCGGGAACGAAGGGAAGATCACCTTCAGCCGGGGTGCCTGCACCCTCAGGTCTACTTCGGACACGTTGTGGGTGCACGTCGAAGCCGAGGACGCGGACCAGTTGGCGCGGCTTCAGGGCATTCTCGCCGCGGACCTGGAGAGGTTCGGCCGGCGTGACGACCTCAAGGTGACTTGGCAAGGCCAAGAAGGAGCCGCCGACGTCGTCGTCCGCCGGTCGCGGGGCACGACGATCGCGCTCGTCGTCGCCGTGGCGGTGGCCGTGGTCGCGCACCTGGTGTTCGGCAGCGCCGCTCTGGCCGCGTGGCGCTGGACGAGCGTGGTCGCCGACATCCTTTTGGGGCTGGTGATCCTGAAGATCGTCGTGGTGACGATCTTCGCCCGGCGCCACCGACGTCCCATGCCCGGGTGACGACGTAGCATAGGCGGCAGGGAAAGGAATATCGGAAGAAAATGCAGCGGTTCGATGTGCTGCACCGGGACCGGTTCGGGTTGCTGGCGGCCCTGCCGAGCTGGACGCGCCGCCGCACCGAGCGGGCACAGCACGACCGATGTGGGTCTCTGACGGGGGCGAGCCCTCGAGACCGCCCGCGGCCGTGACCCGCGCCCACCGGAGCGGGGATCAGCGTCATCCCCTTGTCAACGGCGACGTTCTACACCCGCCCGGACGTCACCGGCATCCCGGTCGAGGACATCGGGCCGAACCGCGTCTGCCTCGCTTGGCTCGCGACGCGCCGCTCACCCCTGATCGACGCCTTCCTCGGCGCGGCGGAAAGCCTGGTGCCCACCAGCAGATGAGCGGCCAGGTAGGCACGCGACCGGGCCCTGCGCCTCGTCGCGCAGGGCGCCCAGACCGGTGTGCAGGTAGTAAGCCCAGTAGCCCAGGTTGTCCCCGTACCGGCTGCGCAACCGCTGGTTGTCGTACCCGGGGCCGTAGACCTTGGCCGTCGCGTCGGCGAACGCCGGCATCTCCAGGGGGACGAAATCCATCCGGCCCAGGCCGCGCAGGAGGATCGCGGCGGCGGAGAACTCGCCGACGCCCTTGATCCCGCGCAGCGCCTTCGTCGCCTGCCCGTAGGACGCCGTCGCGAGGTAGTCCTCGCCGATGTCCAGCAAGCCTTCGACGAGGCAGGCGAGGTATTCGGCCTTGCGCGCGTTCTTGACGATCGCGAGCCAGTCGCCGACCTCGAGCTGCCGCAGGTCGGTCAGCTCGGGGAAGGCCTGGAACCGCAGCCCGTCGTAGCCGATGGTGCGCCCGAACCGCTCGGTGATCCGGCGCTTGAGGGCGGTGGAGACGTTCTTCGGCGTGCGCTGGGACAGGATCGCCCAGACGCCGATCTCCGCCACCGTCAGGAACCGGACCTGGTGCAGGCCCCGGAGTGCCTTGACCAGGCGCGCGTAGCCGGGGTGGTCGCCGTCCGCCTGGGCGTAGAACCCGGTGAGGTCGTCGGACAGGCTGAGGTAGCCGTCGATCTTGGCGAGCACCGCGTCACGCAGCTCCGGCGCGATCGGCCGGTCCGAGCTCAGCTCGTATTCGACGCCGCCGTCGCACGGGCTGACCTTGAACACGACGGCCTGGCCGCCGATGGCGATCGCCTTGGCCAGGGTGTCCTCGGTCATGACCTGGTCGCCCTGGCAGGCCCCGAAGCCCCGCAGGAACCGGATCGAGGTGCGCAGGTCGAACGGCTGGGCCGCCGGCAGAACGCCGGAAACGGTGGCCGGTGCGGTCAGGCTCGTCGTCATGGTGGTCTCCCTCGTCGATCGCTGCGGCCGACGGTAGAACCCATGTAGGTCAGTCCGTGTCCCACATCAGGAGGATGCTTGCGTCATGACGGACACCCCGGCCCGGTTGCTGGCCCTGCTCTCCCTGCTGCAGACGCCGCGCGAGTGGCCGGGCAGCGAACTGGCGGAACGGTTCGGGGTCAGCCCGCGCACCATCCGGCGTGACATCGACCGGCTGCGCGAACTGGGCTACCCGGTCGAGGCGACGATGGGCGCGATCGGCGGGTACCGCCTGGTCGCCGGGCAGGCCATGCCCCCGTTGCTGCTCGACGACGAGGAGGCCGTCGCCATCGCGGTCGGCCTGCGGACCGGCGCCGGGCACGCGGTCGAGGGCATCGAGGAGGCGTCGGTCCGCGCCCTCGCCAAGCTGCTGCAGGTGCTGCCCTCCCGGCTGCGCCACCGCGTCAGCGCGCTGAACTCCGCGACCGAACCGCTGCTGCCCGGGGACGGCCCGCAGGTCGACCCGGAGGACCTGGCCCGCATGGCCGTCGCGGTGGCGCAGCACGAACGGCTCCGGTTCCACTACCGGGCGGCGGACGGGAGCGAGACGCGGCGGCTCGTCGAACCGCACCGGCTCGTGTCGACCAAGCGCCGGTGGTACCTGGTGGCGTGGGACAACGACCGCGCCGACTGGCGGATCTTCCGCGTGGACCGGATGCGCGAGCCGTTCCTCACCGGCGTCCGGACGCCACCGCGGGAACTGCCGGCGGCGGACGCCGCGGCGTACGTGTCCGGCAAGCTCTTCGAACGCGCGCCCACCCACCGCGCGGTGGTGGCCCTGCACGCCCCGGTCGACGAGATCCGCCGTCGCCTGCGCGGGGCACCGGCGGACCTGGAACCGATCGACGACCACCGCTGCCGGCTCCGGATGCGCGCCGACTCCCTGGAGTGGATCGCGTTCCGGCTGGTCATGCTGCGCTGCGACTTCGACGTGCTGGAGCCGCCGGAGCTGGCGGACCACCTGCGCGAGCTGGGCGATCGGGTGCTCCGGGCCGCGGGCGGCCCGGGCGGACGACTTCAGTCGTAGGGACCCACGCTTGGCACCAACTTCGCCCCCGGAAGACTGTCAGTTTGCTGTCAGTCGACCGTCAGTGGCGTGTAACCGGGTCTCATTAGAGTTCCTCTGCCTGAGCAAGGTCACGCGTCCAATGGGGGTTAGAAATGACCACGGCGTTCACGCGGCAGCGGGTCGAAGCGATTCGGGAAATCCTTCTGGAACACCTCGAGGTGGACGCCGCGGAGCTGACTGATCACAGCAATTTCAAGGAAGATCACGAGGCCGATTCGTTGCGGATGATGGACGTGATCGCGGCGCTGGAAACGAAGTTCGGCATCGAGATCGATGAGGCGCAGTACGTGCGCATGGTCGATCTGAACAGCGTTTGTGAGATCGTTTCCGAGCTGGCCGACCGGTAGACCCGCGTGTCCGTGGGGAGTTGGTGCGCCGGTCACCCGGCTCGGGAGGTGGCGGTGTGACGGCGATCGTCTCGGTATCCAGCCATCTGCCGGAAACCGTTCCGCTGGCGTCGCTGCGGAGCGAGCTTCGGCTGACTGACATCGGGCTTCGCAAATTGCTGAAGTTCTACGGGCTGAGGAACGTCTGCCGCTCCGCGGAGTCCGAAGTGGACTCATTGGTGGCGGTGGCGGGCAAACTGGCGCCGTTGTCGGGTGTCGAGGACCGGGTTCGCTACGTCGTTCGCGCCAAGACCATGCCGATCTCGCACGTCTACCCGGACGATTCACTCCGTCAGGTGTGCGATGTGCTGGGCCTGAGCCACGCGACCAGCTTCACGGTGACCGACCACGCGTGTGCCTCCGGGCTGCTCGCCGTGGACATGTGCGGAATGCTCCTTGCCGCGGACGGTGATCCCGGCGCACTTGCCTTGGTGCTGCTGGGGGAGAAGGCGTTCACGTACATCGCGCGGACGATCGCCGACATCGCGGTGATGGGTGAGGGGTTCGCCGCCGTGCTGGTGCGGGCCGGTGCCGAGGGTGACGGGGACCGGCTTCTGGGGTACGCCACCCGGACGCACAGTGACGCGGCGGGCTCGGTGGCCATGACGCCGGCGCAGGCGAAGGAATTCCGGCTGACCTATCACGAAACGCTCGCCGAAGTCGTGCACGCCGCGCTGGGTGTGGCCGGGGTGGCGCTCACCGACGTCGACCTGCTGCTGCCGCACAATGTCAACACCGTGTCGTGGCGCCGGACGGCCGAGGCGATCGGCTTGCCCCATGAGCGGGTTTTTCTCGACAACGTCAAGGTTTCCGGTCACTGCTTCTGCGCTGATCCGTTCCTCAACTACCGCACGGCGATCGACCTCGGCCGGCTCGGCGCCGGAGACCGCTACGTGATGGTCTCCGTCGGGCTCGGGGCGACGTTCTCCGCGATGGTCTTCCAACATTAGGTGTGTCTATGGTGAACGATGACTTTGCCGCCCGGTTGAAGCTCGCCTTGACCGGTGCGACGGACACGTCGCTGGTCTACCTCGGCAACTTCGAGGTGGAGCGGCAATGGGCCGTCGGCGAACGCTCGCTGCCGAGGGTGTCCTCGGCCGCGAGCGGCGCGATGGTCGGCCACATGGACGAGTTCACCCTGCTGCTCGCCGGTGCCGGTGACCACGTGGTGCTCAAGGCGGCACCCGACCCGGACTACCTGGCCTACCTGAAAGGCCTCGGGCTGGAGCTGCCGACCGTGCACGTCGCCTCCGGGACCGATGCCCGGCAGTCGGTGACCGAGGACGCGCTCGGCGATCCCGACCTGCTGGTCACGCTGTCGGAGCTGGCCGCGCGAGGCTGCCGCCTGGTCGCCCACGGCGTGTCCACTGCGGAGGAGGACTTGGCGCGGGCGACGGGACTCCCGCTGGCGGCACCGGATTCGGCGACCTGCAAATCGGTCAACAGCAAGGTGTACAGCCGCGCTGTGGCGGACGAGCTGGGTCTGCGCCAACCGGCCGGCTGGGGTTGTTCGACGGTCGCGGAGCTGGCTGCCGCGGTCGGCGAGTGCCGGGCGCTGCTGGCCGCGGGCCGGCGGATCGGCGTCAAGGAGGCCTTCGGCGTCTCCGGCAAGGGCATTGCCGTGGTCGACGACGAGCGCCGGCTCGACCGGCTGCACCGGATGATCGTGCGTGGCGCCGAAGCCGGCCGGGTCTCGTTCGTCATCGAGGAATGGGTGGCGAAGGCCGCGGACCTGAACTACCAGTTCACGGTGAGCAAGGACGGCTCCGTCCGGTTCGACTTCGTCAAGGAGGCGATCACCGAACGCGGCGTCCACAAGGGACATAGAATGCCGGCCGACCTGCCCGCCGGCACGCTCGAGGAGATCCGGGATGCCGCGGAGCTGCTCGGGGGGCGGCTGGCGGCCGACGGGTACTTCGGGGTGGCCGGGGTCGACGCCTTCGTCGATCCGGACGGCGGGCTGTACCCGGTGATCGAGATCAACGCCCGGCACAACATGTCGACGTACCAGGTGCCGTTGCAGGAGAAGCTGATCGGTCCCGCCCAGGTCGCGCTCGCCAGGTACTACCCACTGCCACTGGAGCGCCCGCTGCCCTTCGGCGAGGTGAACCGGATGCTGGACGGCCTGATGCTGGCGCATTCCGGGGGAACCGGCCTGGTGGTCAACAACTTCGCGACAGTCAACGCGGGCGCCGGGAGCGGTTCCTTCGAAGGCCGGCTGTACGGCGTGGTGGTCGCCGACACCACCGAGGAGCTGGCCGCGATCGACCAGCGGATCACCGAACGGCTTGGAGAGGGCTGAGATGGAGTTCCAGGTCCAGGGCATCGACATCAGTGAACTCGCGGCGGAGTACGGCACGCCGCTGTACGTCTACGACGGCGACGAGCTGGCCGGGCGGCTGGTCGGGCTGCGTGAGCGGCTGTGCCCGGAACTGGAGATCTTCTTCTCGTTGAAGAGCAATCCCAACCTGTCCATCTGTGCGCTCCTGAGCGGGCACGGCGCGCGGGCCGAAGTGTCGTCGATGTCCGAGCTGCTGACGGCGCGCCGTGCCGGGCTCGCGCCGCGGGACATCATCTTCGTCGGACCGGGCAAGAGCCGCACCGAACTCGCGGCCTGCCTCGACGAGGGCATCTACGCGATCGTCTGCGAGTCGTTCGGGGAGCTGGACGTGATCGAGGAGATGGCTGCCGCCAGGGCGGTGGTCGCCCCGGTCGCCCTGCGGATCAACCCCGCGTTCAGCGTCAAGGGTTCCGGGCTGACCATGGGCGGAAAACCGCGCCAGTTCGGCATCGACGAGGAACGCCTGCTCGACGCCGACGGGCTGGTCCTGCGCTATCGGCATGTCCGGTTCATGGGCGTGCAGGTGTACATGGGTACGCGCATCCTCGACGAGGAGCCGATCGTGGAGAACACCCGCAGGATTCTCGCGACCGCGGAGGTGTTGTCCGATCGGCTCGGGTTCGGCCTGGAGATGGTGGACGTCGGCGGCGGACTGGGCGTGGCCTACTTCGAGGGAGAGCGTGATCTCGACGTCGACCTGCTGGCCGCCCGGCTGAACCCGGTGGTCGCCGAGTTCCACGCGCGGCACCCCGAGACCCGGTTGGTGATGGAGCTCGGCCGGTTCCTGACCGCGATGTCCGGCACCTACGTCGTGCGCGTGCAGTACGTGAAGGACTCCCGTGGCCAGAACTTCGCGGTCACCGACGGGGGGACGAACCATCACATGGCGGCGGTCGGCGTCGGGTCGTTCGTCAAGCGGAACTTCCCGATCGAACTGCTCAACCGGGTCGACGAGCCGGCCGTCGAGAGCTGGCACGTGGCGGGACCGCTCTGCACGCCCAACGACCTGCTGGGCAAGAACGTCGCCCTGCCGCCGGTCCGCGTGGGCGACCTCGTCGGGGTGCGCCGCTCGGGAGCCTACGGCCCGACCGCGTCACCGACCCTGTTCCTCGGGCACGGGTGTCCGGCCGAAGTCCTGGTCCACAACGGACAGTCCTACCTGGTCCGCGAGCGGGACCGGCCCGAAGACCTGCTGGCCCGGCAACACCTGCACAGTCTCGCGACGCTCACCACCGCGCGCACGACCCGTTGAGATCAGGAGTGAACACGATGAACGAGACCACCCAAGCCGTGGACCGCGACCGGGTCGTGCTGGCCATCGATTCCGCGCTTCGCGACGCGCTCGACACCGAGTTGCCCGAGATCACCGAGGAAACCCGGCTTTTCGAGCTGGGCCTGGACTCCACCGGCGTGCTGGAACTGCTGCTGCACCTCGAGGACGAGCTCGGCCACGAGTTCGACTCGGAGAACCTGCGGATGGAACACTTCCAGTCGGTTCGCTCGCTCGCCGATTTCGTGTCGGCGGAGATGGGCGCGTAGCGCATGTACCGGACGGCACCGCCCGCCATCGGCCGGACGAACGGCGTGCTTCCGCTGCGCCTCGACCGGCTGGTCCGCCGACGCTTCGCCGCCGGCGGCAGCCGGACAGACGATCCGGAGCTGCACGAGTACTTCGCGGATCTCGCGGCGCTGCACGGCATCGGCTACCGGCCTGAGGTTCTCCGGCGGGGGACGGGCAACACGTTCGCCGGCATGGCCGCCGCGATGCTCGACGGCCTGGACCCGGTCGACGTGGTGATCATCGCGCACGCCACCCCCGACCTGGACCCCCGGGTATCGGCCGGGGCCGGCGCTTCGCACCGGTTCGCGGGCAAACCGCTGGTGTTCGCCGTGATGGACCAGGCGTGCTCCGCGGCGTTCACCGCGATCAGGCTGGCCGGCGAGTACGTGCGCAGGCATTCCTGCCGGCGGGCGCTGGTGCTCGTGTTCGACCAGTCGACCGTGCCCTACGAGTCCGCCGCGGAACTGGACGGTGACGCCGCGGTGGCGTTGCACTTCGGCTTCGATCCCGGCGGGCGCGTGCGGACCGGCCGGATTCCCGGCGTGGATCCCGGGGAGGTCGCGCGGGTCGCGGACGGGATCGGCAGCGGCCTGCCGGTGATCGGACTGGGGCAGCCGGACCGGCGGGTGCCCGCCACCGGGATCTGGGGCGCGTACGAGCCGGCCGCTGGCGCGGTACTCGTCCACCACGACCGGCCCCGTGCCCAGCTGAGCTACTGCGCCATCGACGCGAACGAGGCGACATGACGAACCGGAACCCGGCCGGGCTGCGGAGGGCGGACCCGGCAGGCGAGTCGGCGATGTCCGCCTGCCGGCACACCGCACGGAAGCGGGGACTCGCCCCCGCGTTGGCGATGCTGTGCGCCCACGCGCTGCCGGAGCTGTTGCCGTGTGGCCCGCTCGGACACGCGCTGGTGCCGACCGAGCTCGCGGTGTCCGCGAATCGTGTCTGGGTGGATGGCGCCGTGTTCGCCCGGTCGGCCGGCTCGGAGACGACGTTGGCACGCGGAACCGTGGTCGCGCTCCGGCACGTGCCGGAGCGCGACCACGGCTCGCAACCGGGGGACGGCGGCGAGCTCTGGCGGTCGGGACTGGTGTGGCTGAGGCTGGGACTTTCCGAGGGCCTGCTCGACCACTGCGTGGGCTACCTCGGCGGCCGCCGGTGCGGTGACACCACCTTGCTGCGTCAGCAGATGGTGATGGGTTCGGTGGCGGACGTCCTCATCGAGCACCAGGAGGCCGGCGCGGTGCTGGCCGAGTTCGAGGGGGCAGGCCTGCCGCTGCCGGAGGCGACGGCGACCCACCTGCAGCGGCAGCTCACCTCGGCCGGGCGGACGCTGCTGCGGCTGCTCGGCGCCAGCGGCTTCGTCGCCGGCGGGCCGGGCGAGACCGCGTACCTGTCCGAGCTGCTCGCCGAGGCGCACACGCGGCCGGGGAGTGCCCGTGAGTGAACTGGACCACCGGCTCGTGGCTTTGCGGCAGCAGGTGCGCGAATGGGCCGCCGACCTGCGCCCGATCGCTCTCGAAATCGATCGCGACCCCGACGCGATCAACGACCACCTCGATCTGCCGGCGATCCGGTACCTCTCGACCATGGTCATTCCGCCGGAATACGGGGCGCCGCCGATGACGGTGGCGGGACATCGGTTCTACGGCATGGCCTCGCTGGAGCGCGCCGTCGTGCTGGAGGAGCTCGCCTGTGCCGACGCCGGGACGCTCCTCGCCGCACCGGGGGCGTCCATGTCCGGGGTGCTCGTCGACCTGCTGGCCGACGAGCAGCAGAAGGAGTGGTTCTACGGACAGCTGCTGGAACGGCCACAGTGGACGTTCTTCGGCCTCACCGAGCCCAACCGGGGATCGGACGCCGGCGGGCTGCGCACCGCACTGTCGGCGGATGGCGTGCTCACCGGGGAGAAGCGGTACGTGGGCAACGCGACCAGGGCGAGTCTCGGCGTGGTGTTCGCCAGGACGAGACCCGGCCCGCTGGGAATCGTCGCCACGCTGGTGCGGACCTCGGCGCCCGGCTACACGGCCGTTCCGATCGACACCGTCGGCCTGCGGGGCGCGCGGATCGGCGCCATCACCCTCGACCGGGTCGAGATCCCGCCGGAGCACGTTCTGGGCAGCCATCTCTCCGCCGCACAGCGTGGCATGTGGGCCTGCGTCCGGACGTTCAACCGGTTGCGGCCCGGGGTGGCGGCGATCGCGCTGGGCATCGCCCGTGCCGCGTACGAGTACGTGCTGGCCGAGCGCGACCGGCCCGGTCGCGACGGGCGGGACCGGCTGGATGTCCTCGGCCGCCGCATCGAGGCCACCCGGAGACTGATCCGGTCCGCCGCGATGTCCGTCGACGCCAACGGCGGCCACGGCCACCTGGCGTCGGCGGCCAAGGCCCGGGCCTGCCGGCTGGCCGAGGACGCCACGCTCGAGGCGTGTGAGCTCCTCGGCCCCGGCGCCAGGCTGGAACACCCGGTGCTGGACAAGCTCACCAGAGACGCGCGCGGCGTGGAGTTCATGGAGGGCACCGAGAACATGCAGAGGCTCAACGTCTTCCACGGCTACCTGGCCGGTGCGTTCGGCCGCTGACGGGCCGGCGTGGTTGTCAACACAGGACTTTGCGTAAGGAGCGCGATGACGAACCCCAGGTTTTCGGTGATCTCCGGTGCCCAGGTCGGGCAGGTGCTGCACGGACAGGAGAAACGGATCGTCGAGCTGATCGAGGCGACCTACCGGCAGCACGGCACGGGCGCGACGGTGAACCCGCCGTCGTACTTCCTCCGGTTCCCCGACCGCCCTGACGCGCGGATCATCGCGCTCCCCGCTTCGCTCGGCGGCGAGTCCGGAGTGGACGGTCTGAAGTGGATCTCCAGCTTCCCGGCCAATGTGGAGTCCGGCTTGCCGAGGGCCTCGGCGGTGCTGATCCTCAACGATCCGGCCACCGGGTATCCCTTCGCCTGCCTGGAGAGCTCGATCATCAGCGCGACCCGCACCGCCGCGTCCGCCGCGCTGGCCGCCGACTGGCTCAGCCGCGAGCGAGGAAGACCCACCCGGGTCGGCTTCGTCGGCGCCGGCCTGATCGCCCGCTACATCCACACCTACCTCGACGGCATCGGTTTCGCGTTCGACACCGTCGGCGTGCACGACGTGAACGCCGGCCATGCCGAGGGCTTCCGCGGCTACCTGGAAAACGCCGGCACGGAGGCGTCGATCGTGCTGCACGATCGCGTCGAAGACCTGGTGCGCTCGTGTGATCTGGTGGTGTTCGCGACCGTTGCCGGAGCTCCTCATGTATCCGACCGGAGCTGGTTCGACCATTCTCCGATCGTGTTGCACGTGTCGTTGCGGGACCTGGCGCCGGACGTCATCCTGTCCGCGACCAACATCGTCGACGACGTCGAGCACTGCCTGAAGGCCGGCACCTCGGTGCACCTCACCGAACAGCTGGTGGCGAACCGGGAATTCCTGGACGGCACGCTCCACGACGTGATGACCGGCCGGGTGCGGCCGCCGGCGGACGAGCCGGTGGTGTTCTCGCCGTTCGGGCTGGGCGTGCTCGATCTCGCCGTGGGCGCGCACGTCCACCACCAGCTGCGGCAGTCCGGCGAGCTCGGACACGTCGACGGCTTCTTCCACGAACTCGACCGCTACGGGAAAAACTGACCTCTCGTGCCTGTCATCGTCACTCCCCAGGAGTTCAACGTCGAACGTCTCTTCGTCGACCTCACGCCGCACTTCGGGCACCGCCTGTACCTGAAGTGCGAGGGATTCAACTTCGCCGGGTCGATCAAGCTCAAGGCCGCCACCGAGATGGTCGACACCGCCGAGCGCAGTGGCGCCCTCGTTCCGGGAGCGACCTTGGTGGAAAGCTCGTCGGGCAACCTCGGCGTCGCGTTGAGCCTGGTGGCGCGCAGCCGCGGCTACCGGTTCGTGTGCGTGACCGATTCCCGGTGCACGCTCACCTCGCGGCAGCTGATGCAGGTTCTCGGCGCCGAAGTACGCATGGTCACCGATCCCGACCCCGTGGAGGGCTTCCTCGGTGCCCGGCTCCAGGAGGTCCGGCGGCTCTGCGCGGAGAATGCCGGTTATACGTGGTTGAACCAATATGCCAACCCGGGCAACTGGATGGCGCACTACCGGACGACCGGGCCGCAGATACTGGCGGAGTTCCCGGACGTCGAAGTCCTGTTCATCGGTGCCGGTACCGTGGGCACGTTGATGGGTTGTGCTCGCTTCTTCCGCAAGGCCAAGCCGTCGGTGCACGTGGTCGCCGTGGACAGCGTCGGCTCGGTCACGTTCGGCGCGCCGGCCGGGCCACGCATGATCCCGGGGCTCGGCATGGGCGTACGGCCGATGCTGCTCGACGAGTCCTATGTGGATGAGGTCGTGCTGGTGCCGGAGATCGAAACCGTGCGGATGGCGCGCAGCCTCGCGCAGTGCGGCTTCCTGTTCGGCGGCTCCACCGGGACCGTCCTCAGTGGAGCGATGGAATGGCTCGCGGACCATCCGCGGCACGCGAAGTCCACCACGGTGGCGATCTCGCCCGATCTCGGTGACCGATACCTGGACACCGTTTACCAAGACCAGTGGGTGACGGACATCTACGGCGCCGAAGCCCTGGATCACCGACTTTCCGAGGTGCCACGATGACGGCAACACACCTGGCCGGCCTGCCGCTGTCCATCGCGCAGACCGATGTCTGGTTCGACGAGAAGCTTTCCGGTGGCGGCCTCGCCTACAAGATGGCCGACTACCTCGACATCCGGGGCCCGCTGGACATCGGGTCGTTCACCGCGGCGTTCGCCACCTTGGTCGCCGAGGCCGAGTGCTACCGGGCCAGGTTCGTCGAAGTGGACGGCGAGCCACGGCAGGTGATCGAACCGGACGTCGTCCCGGACGTGCCGGTGGTCGACGTCAGCGCGGAGCCCGACCCGGAGGCGGCCGCACTGACCTACATGCACGGCGATGTCCAGACGCCGCTGGCGCTGACCGACTTCCCGCTGTTCCTGTGCGCGTTGATCAAACTGGGCGAGCAGCGGCACTTCTGGTACATCTCGACGCACCACATCATCGCCGACGGCTACAGCGCCGCGATCTGCTATCGCCGGCTGAGCGAGATCTACGAGGGCCTGGTGACCGGGGTCGACACCGGCGTGCCCTTTCCGCCGTTCCGGCCGTTGCTGGAAGCCGAGTCGTCCTATGCGGACTCGGCGCACGCGGAACGGGATCGCCGCTACTGGGGCCGCCACTTCGCCGACCTGCCCGACATGATCAGCTTGTCCGGCAAGGAACCGGCGCCGGCCAGGGATTCCCTCCGCCGCACCGCCGTGCTGGCCGAGTCGGCCACGACGTCGATCCGGCAGGCGGTGCAGGACGCGAAGGTGACCCTGCCCACGCTCATGATCGCCGCGATGGCCGCGTACACACAGCGCTTCTCCGGTGCCGACGACATCCTGCTGACCGCGCCGGTCGCGGCGCGTGCGGGCCGGTCCCGCACCACGCCCGGCATGGTGGTCAACTACCTGCCGCTGCGATTCCGGCTGCGGCCGGACATGACCAGGGCCGAACTGCTCGGAATGGCCTCCACCGAGCTGGCCCAGGCGCTCAAGCACCAGCGCTACCACGTCAACCAGATCCGGCGGGACATCGGCGTGCGCAGCGACGAGCGCCGGCCGTTCGGCGGCCCGTTCGTGAACGTGCTCCCGCAGGATCCGGTGGTGGCGCTCGGCCCGTGCCGGGCAACGGTGCACAACCTGTCCACGGGGATCACCAACGACCTCGCGGTCACCGTGGTGGACACCGCCGACGGTGGCCTCGAGCTCAACCTCAACGGCAACCCGGATCTGTACCGGGACGTCGAACTCGCGACGCACCTCGACAGGTTCGTGGAATTCCTCGAGCGCTTCGCGCGCGCCGACGACGACGCGCTGTTCGCCGGCCTCGATGTCGCCTCCGACGACGAACGGCGGCAACTGGCCGCCTGGAACGACACCGCCCCTTCCGGCGGGTTCGAGGGCGTGCTCGAACGCGTCCGCGGCCACGCTCGTGACATGCCGGACGCGGTCGCGGTCGTGGACGACGCCGGCTCGGTCACCTATGCCCAGCTGGTCGCCAGGGCCAACGCCGTGGCCCGCAGGGTGGACGGCCTCGTCGCCGTTCTCGCCGACCCCGGAGCCGGCTTCGTCACGGCGGTGCTGGGCGTCCTCGGGGCGGGGGGTGCCTATGTGCCGCTGGACGGTGCCGCGCCGGTGGCTCGCATCGGGGATCTGCTGGCCGAGAGCGGGGCCCGGTGGCTGGTGGTCGACGAGGCACACCGCGAGGTGGCCCGAACGTTCGAGGACATCCCGGTCGTGGTGCTCGACGGAGCGGAGGACGCCGACCTCATGGCGCCCCGCGGCTTCGAGGACGACCTGGCCTACGTGATCTTCACCTCCGGCTCCACCGGCCGGCCCAAGGGCGCCATGGTCCACCGGCGCGGCATGGTCAACCACCTGCTGGCCAAGGTGGCGGACCTCGGTCTGTCCCGGCACGACACGGTGGTGCAGAACGCTCCGGTGACCTTCGACGTGTCCGTGTGGCAGATGCTGGCGCCGCTGATCGTCGGGGGCACCGTGCGAGCCGTGGGGCGGGACGTGGCCGCCGACCCGACCGCCATGCTCGGCCTGGCGCGCACGGACGACGTCACGGTGATCGAGGTGGTCCCGTCGCTGCTGCGGGCCATGCTGGACCTGTGGGAGGCGGGCGGGCCCGCGCCGGACCTGGCCGGGCTGCGGTGGCTCGTCGTCACCGGCGAGGCGCTGCCGCCCGACCTGTGCGCCCGGTGGCTGGCTCGCAGCACGGTCCCGATCGTCAATGCCTACGGCCCGACCGAATGCTCCGACGACGTCACGCACGCGTTCATCACCGGCGAGCCGGACCTCGTGACGAGCCGCACCCCGATCGGCCGGGCGGTCCGCGGCATCCGGCTCCACGTGCTCGGCGGCGAGCTGCGGCCGGTGCCGATCGGTGTCGTCGGCGAGCTGTACGTCGGCGGTATCGGCGTCGGCCGCGGCTACCTGCACGACCCGCGGGGCACGGCGGCGGCGTTCGTGGCCGATCCGTTCTCGGACGAGGCCGGCGCCCGCCTGTACCGGACCGGTGACCGGGTGGTCTTCCGCCAGGACGGCCGGCTGGAGTTCGTCGAGCGCCGCGACGACCAGGTGAAGATCCGCGGGCACCGGGTCGAGCTCGGTGAGGTCGAAATGACACTCAGGTCGTTGCCGGCGGTCACCGACGCCGTCACGAGGGTGATCGCCGATCCGGACGGCAACGTCCGCCTGATCGGCTACGTCGTCGCCGCGCCGGACGCGGACACCGCGGAACTGCGCGGCGCCGTGCAGCGTCGGCTGCCGGACTACATGGTCCCGTCGGTGATCGTGGCGGTGGACGCGTTTCCCCTGACCACCAACGGAAAGCTCGACCGGTCGGCGCTGCCGGAGCCGGACCTCGGCGTGCTGGACGCCGGGCGGGCACCGCGGACACCGGAAGAGCTGGTCGTGTGCGAGGTGCTGGCCGAGGTGCTGGGCCTGAACAGGGTCAGCATCGACGACAACTTCTTCGCCCTCGGCGGCGACAGCATCACCTCGATCCAGGTGGTCAGCCGGATGCGCAAGGCCGGCCTGGTCATCACCCCCCGTGACGTCCTCGAGCACAAGACGGCGGCCGCCATCGCGCTCGTCGCGCATCCGGTCGGCGGCCCGCAGCCGGCGGCGACGGTCTCGGTGTCCCGGATGGACGCCGGCACCGAGATCCTCCCGCTTTCCGGTTCGCAGAAGGGTTTCCTCTTCCACTCCGAGTTCGACCAGCAGGGACTGGACGTCTACACCGTCCAGCTGGCCGCCGACCTGGCCGGCCCGCTGAACGTCGCCGCCCTGCGCGCGGCCGGCGCCGCCGTGCTCGCCCGGCACGGCAGCCTGCGCGCCGGGTTCCGGTTCGAGTCCTCGGGTGAGCCGATCCAGGTCGTGCCCGGCGCCGTCGACCTGCCCTGGGAGGAGGTGGACCTGTCCGCGCTGCCGGACGACGAGCGCGCTGCCGAGCTGGACCGGCTGGTGGCCGCGGACCGGGTCCGCCGGTTCGACGTGACCACGCCGCCACTGGTCCGGTTCACGCTGGTCCGGCTGGGCGAGGACCAGTTCCGTCTGCTGTGGACACTGCATCACCTGGTGGTGGACGGCTGGTCGATGCCCATCCTGGTGCGGGAGCTGTTCGCGCTGTACGACAACGGCGCCGACCTCGCCGAGCTGCCCGGCGTGACGCCGTACCGCGACTACCTGGGCTGGGTCGCGGCGCAGGACGACGAGGCCGCCCGGGCTGCCTGGCAAGGCGTGCTGACCGGCCTGACCGAACCGACGCTGCTCGTCCGCGCGGACGCCGGCCGGCTGCCGGTGATGCCGGAGTCACTGGTGATCACGCTGCCCGAGCGGCTGTCGGGCGAGCTGGCCGACTGGGCACGCGGCCGGCACCTGACCCTGAACACCCTGGTCCAGTGCGCCTGGGCGATCCTGCTCGGCCGGCTGACCGGCCGCCGGGACGTGGTGTTCGGCGGCGTCACGTCGGGACGGCCCGCCGAACTGCCCGGCGTCGAGGACATGGTGGGCCTGTTCATCAACACGCTGCCGGTTCGGGTCGACCTCGCGCCCCACCGGTCGGTCGAGGACCTGCTCAGGGCGGTCCAGGACCAGCAGTTCGGCCTCGCCGCGCACGAGTACCTCGGTCTGGCGGAGGTGCAGCGGATGGCCGGCATCGGCGAGCTGTTCGACACCGCGGTGACCTACACCAGCTACCCGCGGGCGGTGGACGGCTCCGGCGTGCTCGCCGACGGGGTCCAGGTCGTCGACCACCGCATCTGCAACGCGTCCACGTATCCGCTCGGCGTGATCTTCGTCCCCGGCAAGCAGATCGTCATGGACGTGCAGTACCGGCCGGACCTGTTCGAGCGGGCCGACGCGCAGCGGATAGCCGACCGGCTGGTGCGGGTTCTCACGACCATGACCACCGACGCCGCCACCCCGGTCGGGCGCGTCGACGTCCTGGACGACGGCGAGCGCGCGCGGATCCTCGGCGAGTGGGCCGGTACCGGTTCGCCGTTGCCCGCGGTGACGTTGCCGGAGGTGTTCGAAGCGCAGGTGCGCCGGGCCGGCGATCGCACCGGGCTGGTGTTCGAGGACACCGAGATCGGCTTCCGGGAGCTCAACCGCCGCGTGAACCGGCTCGCGCACCTAATGATCGCCAGGGGTGTCGGTCCGGAGCAGGTCGTCTCGCTGGCGGTGCCCCGCTCACCGGACATGATCGTGAGCCTGCTCGCCGTGCTCAAGACCGGCGCGGCCTACGCCCCGATCGATCCCGATCACCCGGCCGACCGGATCGCCTACCTGCTGGCCGACACCCGGCCGGTCCTGGTGCTCACCACGTCGGGCAGCCCCGCGCTGCCGGGGGACGTCGCGACGCTGCACCTGGACGCGATCGAGGCGGAGCTGGCCGGGCAACCGGACACCGATCCCACCGACGCCGACCGCGTTCGGCCGTTGTCACCGTGGGACGCCGCCTACGTCATCCACACCTCGGGGTCCACCGGCCGGCCGAAGGGCGTGGTGGTGCACCACATCACCGCCGCCGGGCTGGCCGCCGACCACGCGACCCGGTTCGGCATCGGTGCGGACACGCGGTCGCTGCAGTTCGCCTCGATGAGCTTCGACGCGGCCGTGTGGGAGCTGTGCGTCTCCTTGCTCAGCGGCGCGGCGATGGTGATCGCGCCGAAGGACATGCGGGCGGGTGCCCCGCTCGCGGACCTGATCAACGACAAGCGGGTCAACCTGACTGTGCTGCCACCGGCAGTGCTCGGCTCGGTGCCCGCCGAGGCCACCCTGCCGGACGACCTGATGCTCGCGGTGGCCGGCGAGGCCTGCCCGCCGGAGGTGGTCGAGCGGTGGTCGGCCGGCCGGACGATGGTCAACGCCTACGGCCCGACCGAAGCCACGGTGTGCGTGACCGTCAGCGATTCACTGGTCGCGGGCGGGCGCCCGCCGATCGGCCGGGTCGTGGCCGGCCATCGAGTCTACGTGCTCGACCCGTTCCTCAACCCCGTCCCGGCCGGCGTGCCCGGCGAGCTCTACGTCGGCGGAAACGGCCTGGCCAGGGGCTACCTGAACCGGCCGGCGCTGACCGCGGACCGGTTCGTGGCCGACCCGTGGCTGCCGGGGAAACGCATGTACCGCACCGGGGACGTGGTGCGCTGGTTGCCCGACGGCACGCTGGACTACGTCGGGCGGACCGACTTCCAGGTCAAGGTCCGCGGACATCGCATCGAACCCGGCGAGATCGAGACGGCGTTGCGGACGCTGCCCGGGGTCGACCAAGCCGTCGCCCTGGTGCGCGCGGGCCGGCGGGGTGACCGGCGGATGCTGGCCTACGTCGTCGGCGCCGGTGCGGACCCGGCACGGCTGCGGGAACGGCTGGCCACCCTGCTGCCCGACTACATGGTCCCCGCCGCGATCGTGGTGCTGGACGAACTCCCGTTGACGGTCAACGGAAAGCTCGACCGGGACGCCCTGCCCGACCCGGACTTCGCCGGCGCGGCCACGGGCCGGGCGGCCGGCAACCCCGTCGAGGAGGCCCTCTGCGCGGCGATGGCCGAGGTGCTCGAGCTGCCGTCGGTCGGCGTGGACGACAACTTCTTCGCCCTCGGCGGCGACAGCATCGCCTCCATGCAGGTGGTCGCCCGGTTGCGCAAGGAAGGCCTGATCCTCGAACCCCGGCACGTCTTCGACCACAAGACCCCGGCCGCGCTGGCGGCGGTCGCGGTCGCGGCCACCGGGGCGGCCGGCGGCGACGACGGAACCGGCGAGATCGAGCTGACGCCGATCATCGCCGGGTTGCGGGACGCCATCGAGGTGCACGACGACCTGATACGCGGCCTCAACCAGTACGTCGTGCTGCGCGTTCCGTCCGGGCTCGACGAGGCCGCGCTGGCCACCGCGGTCCAGGCGCTGCTCGACCAGCACGCGGCGCTGCGGATGCGGCTGGACGCGAGCTGGCGGCTGGAGGCCCTGCCACGCGGTGCCGTCCGGGCGGGCGACCTGATCCGGCGGGTGGCGGTGGGCGCCGACCCGGACGCCGTGCTGGCGGACGAGGTCGTGGCCGCCCGGTCCCGCCTGGACCCGGAGCGGGGCGTCATGGCGCAAGTCGTCGTGCTGGATGCCGGCGCGGAGCGGCCGAGCCGCCTCCTGGTGATGGTGCACCACCTCGCCGTCGACGGGGTGTCCTGGCGGATCCTGGTGCCGGACCTGATCAGCGCGTGGCACGCCGTCGACGCCGGTATCCCGGTCACGCTGGACCCGGTCGGCACGTCGCTGCGCCGCTGGTCGCGGATCCTCACCGAACAGGCGATGACCCGCACCGCCGAACTGCCGGTGTGGACCGGTCAGTTCGCCAAGCCGCACCTGCCGGTCGCTCCTCGCCCGATCGACCACGGCCGGGACACCTACGCCACCGCGCACCGGCTGACCTTGACCCTGCCACCCGAGACCACCTCGGCGTTGCTCACCACGGTCCCCTCGGTGTTCCGCACGGAGATCAACCACGCCCTGCTCGCCGGTCTGGTGCTGGCGGTCGGCGACTGGCGGCGGCGCAGGCACGGTTCGGGCGAGGCCCGCGTCCTGATCGAACTGGAGGGCCACGGCCGGGAGCACATCGCGGATGGCGTCGAGCTCTCCCGGACCGTGGGCTGGTTCACCAGCGCGTTCCCGGTCCACCTCGATCTCGGCACTCCGGACTGGACCCGGGTGTGGGCGGGCGGCGAGGCTGTCGGCACCGCCCTCACCCGGATCAAGGAGCAGCTCCAGGCCCTGCCGGACCACGGGATCGGCTACGGGATGCTCCGCCACCTCAACCCGGAAACCCGGCCGTTCCTGTCCGGAAAGGACATTCCACAGGTGGGGTTCAACTACTTCGGCCGGTTCGCCGCCGGGTCCGCGACGGACTGGTCGCTGGAGGGTGGCCGCGAGGTCGTCCGCGCGCACATGGACCCCGGGGTGCCGATGCTCTACGCCCTGGAGCTCGGTGTGGTGACCGAAGACCGGCCGGACGGACCGCACCTGGTCGCCGACTGGGGGTGGCCGGGCGAGCTGATGTCCGACGCGGACGTCCACGACATCGCCGACACCTGGTTCCGGGCGTTGCGGGCTTTGGTCGAACACGCCGGGCGACCGGACGCGGGCGGGTTGACCCCGGTCGACGTCGCGCTGGTCTCGGTGACGCAGGACGACATCGACAGCCTCGAGTTCGAGTGAGGAGTGGGATGAAACGTAGCCGGATCGACGACATTCTGCCGCTGTCCCCCCTGCAGAAGGGGCTGTTGTTCCACTCCGAGTTCGATCGGGACGCCGAGGACGTCTACATCATCCAGGTGGTCGCCCACCTCGAAGGCCCGCTGGACGCCGAGGCGCTCCGGACCGCGGCGGCCGCTCTCTTCGAGCGGCACGCGTCACTGCGCGCCTGCTTCCGCTACCCCAAGTCCGGCCGGCCGTTGCAGGTCGTTCCGAAGACGGTGACGGTGCCGTGGGAGGAGGTGGACCTGACGGGACTGCCGGAGTCCGAGAGCGACGCCGAGACGGCCCGTATCCGTGCCGCGGACCGGGTCCGGCGCTTCGACCTCGCTCGTCCACCGCTGCTGCGCTTCACGCTGGTCCGCCTGGCCGGGCAACGGTTCCAGCTGGTGTGGACGGTCCACCACCTGGTGCTCGACGGGTGGTCCATGCCGGTGCTGGTGAGCGAGCTGTTCACCCTCTACGAGAACGGCTCCGACCCCACCGTCCTGCCGCCGGTCACGCCCTACCGGGATTATCTCGCCTGGCTGGCCGAGCAGGACGAGACCGCCGCGCGGGAGGCGTGGCGGGCCATGCTCGACGGCGTCGAGGAACCGACCCGGCTCACCGCCGTGGAGCCCGGTCGTACCCCGGTCCTCCCCGAGCTGGTCGTCCGCGAGCTGCCCGAAACCGCCACCGCCAGGCTGAGGAGCTGGGCGCGCGAGCACGGCCTGACCGTGAACACCGTGGTCCAAGGCGCCTGGGCGATCCTGCTAGGCAGGCTGACCGGCCGCAGGGACGTCGTGTTCGGCGCGGTCTCGTCCGGCCGTCCGGCTGCCCTGCCCGGAGTGGAGCGGATGGTCGGGCTGTTCGTCAACACCCTGCCGGTGCGGGTCGATCTCGACCCGAAACTGTCCGTTGTGGACATCTTGACCACGCTGCAGACCCAGCAGGCGACGATGCTGCCCCACCTGCACGTGAGTCTCGCCGACGTGCAGAACGACATTCCCGGACTGGCCGGCACGGGCGAACTGTTCGACACCGCGATCATGTTCGAGAACTTCCCCAGCAGCGGCGAAAACGACGTGATGGGGGACATCCGGATCACGCGCGTCGACTCGCACGACCCGCAGCACTACCCGTTGAGCCTGGTGATCGACACCGGCGAGCGGCTGTGCGTCCACTACGCCTACGCCCCGGACCTGCTGACCCGGGAGCAGACCGAGGTGATCGCGGACCGGTTCGCCCGGCTGCTCGACACCATCGTGAGCGGTGACCGCCGGCTCGCCGCCCTCGACGTGCTGAGCGACCGGGAACGTCGCCGGCTGCTCGTCGAGTGGAACGACACGGACCGGCCGGACCGGTACGAGGGCGTGGTGGACCGGGTCGGACGCTGCGCGGTGAAGCGCCCGAACGCCGTCGCGGTGACCGACGCCACCGGATCGGTCAGCTACGCCGTGCTGCTCCGCCGGGCGAGCGCGCTGGCCCGGCGGGTGGACGGCCTGGTCGCCATCCTCGCCGATCCCGGAATCGGCTTCGTCACGGCGGTGCTGGGCACCCTCGCCGCGGGCGGCGCCTACCTCCCGCTGGACGTCGACGCTCCGAAGGCACGGTTGGCGGCGTTGCTGGCCGGCAGCGGGGCCGGCCACCTGGTGACCGACGCCGCACACGCCGCCCTCGCGGCCGAACTCGCCGACGGTGTCCCGGTCGTCGTCCTCGACGGCGCCGAGGACGTGCCCGCCACGCCGCGTGGCCGGCTGGACGACCTGGCTTACGTGATCTTCACTTCGGGCTCGACCGGCAAACCCAAGGGTGCGATGGTGCACCGGCGTGGCATGGTCAACCACCTCCTGGCGAAGATCGAGGATCTCGGACTGTCCGAAGGGGACACCGTGGTGCAGAACGCGCCGGTGACCTTCGACGTGTCCGTGTGGCAGATGCTCGCGCCGCTGATGGTCGGCGGAAGTGTCCGGGTGGTGAGCCGGGACCAGGCGGCGGATCCCGAGGTGCTGTTCGGCCTGGTGGCCGCGGAGCAGGTGGCCGTCCTCGAAGTGGTGCCCTCGTTGCTGCGCACCGCCGTCGAGTCGTGGGACTCGGGCGCCGACCGCCCGGACCTCAACGCGCTGCGCTGGCTGGTGGTCACCGGCGAGGCGCTGCCCCCGGACCTCTGCGCCGGCTGGCTGCGGCACATCCCGGGCATTCCGCTGGTCAACGCGTACGGCCCGACCGAGTGCTCCGACGACGTCACCCACGCGTTCATCACCGACGTCCCCCGCCGCACGCCGATCGGCGCCGCGATCCGCAACACCAAGCTGTACGTCCTCGGCGACGAACTGCGGCCGGTTCCGGTGGGGGTGCCCGGCGAGCTGTACGTCGGCGGCACCGGCGTCGGTCGCGGGTATCTCGACGATCCGCGCCAGACGGCCGCGACCTTCGTGGCGGACCCGTTCGACGGCGGGCGGATGTACCGGACCGGCGACCGGGTGGTCCGGCGCGCGGACGGGCAGCTGGAGTTCTTGGAACGCCGCGACCAGCAGGTGAAGATCCGGGGGCACCGGATCGAGCTGGGCGAGATCGAAAGCGCGCTGCGCACCCACCCCGACGTGTCCGACGCCGCCGTCGTGGTGTGGGAGGAACCGCCCGGCGAGAAGCGGCTGGTGGCGTACGTGACCGGCGCGGACCCGTCGGTCCGCGATCATCTCGCGGCCCGGCTGCCGGCTTATCTGATCCCGTCCGCCATCGTGGCTCTCGACGCCCTTCCCTTGACACCCAACGGAAAGCTCGACCGCAGAGCCTTACCGGCGCCGGCCTGGGGCGAGCGGGCAGCGCAGGCTGCCCGCACACCGGTCGAGGACATCCTGTGCGGCATCATGGCCGACGTGCTCGGGCTACCCGAGGTCGGGGTGCACGAGGACTTCTTCGAACTGGGCGGGCATTCGCTGTCCGCGACCGTGGTGGCCAGCCGGGTCCGGTCCGCACTGGGCCGGGAGCTGTCGGTGCGCGGGCTGTTCGAGGCGCGGACCGCCGCGCGGCTGGCCGGCCGGCTGACCGGGGCCGGGGAAGCCCGGCCCGCGCTGGGCCGGCGGGTCCGTCCCGACGTGCTGTCGCTGTCGTTCGCCCAGCAGCGCATGTGGTTCCTCAACCGCCTGGACGGCTCGACCGGCCGGTACAACATGCCGACCGCGCTGCGCCTGTCCGGCGAGCTGGACCGGGATGCCCTGCGCGGCGCCCTCGCCGACGTGTGCGATCGGCACGAGTCCTTGCGCACGGTGTACCCGGACACCGGCGGGCATCCGTATCAAGAGATCCTGGACACGCGGGCCGAGCTGGTGGCCGAGACCATCGAACCGGACCGGCTCGCCGAAGCACTGGACGCCGAGCTGAACCGCGGTTTCGACCTGGCCAGGGAGATTCCGTTGCGGGCCAAGCTCTTCGCGCTCTCCCCGGACGAGCACGTCCTGGTGCTGGTCATGCACCACATCGCCGGTGACGGACAGTCGATGGACGTGCTCCTCACCGACCTCGCGCAGGCCTGCGAACTGCGCCGCGACGGCAAGGGCGGCCTGCCGGAACCGGCCGTCCAGTACGCCGATTACACGCTCTGGCAACGAGAACTGCTCGGCACGGCGGACGACCCGGACAGTGTGCTCAGCCGTCAGCTCGCGTTCTGGACGCGTGAGCTGGCCGACCTGCCGGAGGAGCTGGCGCTGCCGACCGACCGGCCGCGTCGCGGTCTGACCACCTTCGCCGGCGGCATGGTGCCCTTCGAGGTCTCCGCGGAACTGCACCGGGGACTGACCACGCTCGCCCGCCAGGCCGGCGCGACGGTCTTCATGGTGGTGCAGGCGGCGCTGGCCACCCTGCTGACCAAGCTCGGGGCGGGCACCGACATCCCGATCGGCACGCCGATCGCCGGACGCACCGACGAGGCGCTCGAGGAGCTGATCGGGTTCTTCGTGAACACCCTGGTACTGCGGACCGACACCGCGGGCGACCCGACCTTCGCCTCGCTGGTTCGCCGGGTGCGGGAGACCAGCCTGGCGGCCTACGCCCACCAAGACCTGCCGTTCGAGCAGGTGGTCGACGCGCTCAACCCGAGCCGCTCGCTGACCAGGGCCCCGCTGTTCCAGGTCATGCTCACCTTCCAGAACACCGAGGACGCCCGGTTCGAGGTGCCCGGCCTCGACGTCCGGGAGGAGCTCTTCCTGTCCAGCACGGCGAAGTTCGACCTCACCTTCCTGATGTCGGAACAAGCCGCCGGGGGCATCCGGGGGCTCCTGGAGTACAGCGCCGAACTCTTCGACCGGGAAACCGCGGAGCGGATCGTCACCCGGTTCCTCCGGGTCCTCGACAGCGTGGTGACCGAGCCCGCCCGGCCCTTGAGCCGGATCGACGTCCTGGACGACATCGAACGCCGTCAGGTCCTCCAGGAGTGGAACGACACCGCACGGCCCGGCGACTACGAGGGGATAGTCGAACGGACGTGCCGGCTGGCCGCTGCCAACCCGGACGCCGTCGCGGTGGTCGACGCCACCGGATCGATCAGCTATGCCACGTTGGTCCGCCGCGCCACGGCGCTGGCCGGTCGATTGAACGGATTGGTCGCGGTGCTCGCGGAGCCGGGCATCGGCTTCGTCACGGCGGTCCTGGGCGCGCTGGCCGCCGGCGGCGCGTTCGTGCCGCTCGACGTGAATGCGCCGGTGGCGCGCATCGCGGCGTTGTTCGCCGACAGCGGTGCCGAGTGGCTCGTGGTCGACGAGGCGCATCGTGAGCTGGCCGAACAGCTTGGCGCACCTCGGGTTCTCGTGCTCTCCGACGGCGAACAGACGCCCGCGGAGCCGCGTGGCCGTGCGGACGACCTGGCCTATGTGATCTTCACTTCGGGCTCGACCGGGAAGCCCAAGGGTGCGATGGTGCACCGCAGCGGCATGGTCAACCATCTCCTGGCGAAGATCGAGGATCTCGGACTGTCCGAAAAGGACAGCGTGGTGCAGAACGCGCCGGTGACCTTCGACGTGTCGGTGTGGCAGATGCTCGCACCGTTGATGGTCGGTGGCACCGTGCGGGCGGTGGGCCGCGAGGTCGCCGCCGATCCGGGCGCGTTGTTCGGCCTGGTGGACACGGAGGGGCTGACTGTCCTCGAGGTCGTGCCGTCGTTGCTGCGCGTGGCGCTGAACCGCTGGGACGTCGGCGCGCCGGTGCCCAGCCTGGCGTCACTGCGCTGGCTCGTGGTGACCGGCGAGGCCCTGCCCCCCGACCTGTGCAGCCGGTGGCACCGGCATTTCCCCGGCATCCCCATCGTGAACGCCTACGGCCCGACCGAGTGCTCCGACGACGTCACGCACGCGTTCATCGGCAAGGACGACGCTTCTTTTCGGGGGTTCCGGGTGGCGAAGCCCCCGGCCCGGGGCGAAGCCCCCGATGTCACAGCCGGGGACGTCCGGGTGCCGATCGGCCGGGCCGTGCGCAACACCCGCCTCTACGTGCTCGGCGACGATCTACGTCCGGTTCCGGTCGGTGTGCCCGGTGAGCTGTACGTCGCCGGCAGCGGGGTCGGACGCGGCTATCTGAACGACCCCGGCCGCACCGCCGTGACGTTCGTGGCCGACCCGTTCGCCGGCGGCCGGATGTACCGCACCGGCGACCGGGTGACCTACCGGCGGGACGGGCAGCTGGAGTTCGTCGAACGGCGGGACACCCAGGTGAAGATCCGCGGCCACCGGATCGAGCTCGGCGAGATCGAGAGCCTGCTGCGCGCCCATCCGGACGTGAGTGACGCCGTGGTGGTGGTCCGCGAGGACACGCAGGGCGACAAGCGCCTCGTCGCCTACCTCGTCGGTGACGACACCGCGGTCCGCCAACACCTCGCGGACCGGTTGCCGGTCTACCTGGTGCCGTCCGCGTTCATCCGCCTCGACGCACTTCCGCTGACCGCCAACGGAAAGGTCGACCGCAAGGCGCTGCCGGCACCCGGAGTCACCAGGTCGGCCGGACGCGAGCCGAGGACGATGGCCGAGCAGATCCTCTGCGACGCGGTCGCGGACGAGCTCGGCCTGGAGCGCGTCGGCGCCGACGACAGCTTCTTCGAACTCGGCGGCAACAGCCTGCAGTCGGTCGCGCTCACCGAGCGAGCCGCCGCGGCCGGACTGCGGCTCACGGTCATGGACGTGTTCGCGCACCGGACCATCGAGGATCTCGCCCGGATCGCCGAAAGCCGGGAAACCGCGACGGACGGCCAGGTCGCCCGGCTCGACGTGCGCGCCTGGGTGTCCGAGGCCGCCGAGCGGGAAGTGGACCCGCTCGCACCGGTGCTGCCGATCAGGACGACCGGCGACCAGCCACCGCTGTTCTGCATCCACAGTGGACTCGGGCTGGGCCTGTCCTACTTCGGCTTCGCCGGCCACATCGGCTCCGACCGCCCGATCTACGCGCTGCAGGCACCGAACATCAGCACCACGCTCCCGCTTCCGGGCACCATGGAGGCCGTCGCCGCCAACTACGTCGCCGAGATCAGGAAGGTGCAGCCGGAAGGTCCGTACCACCTGCTCGGCTGGTCCTACGGCGGGGTCGCGGCGCACGAGATCGCGGTGCAGTTGCAGGAGGCGGGTGAGGAGGTGGCGTTCCTGGCCAATCTCGACGGCTACCCGTTCGTCGCCGGGCGCGACCAGGACATCCTGGACGACCAGGAGCTGATCATCCACTTCCTCGGCCACGCGGGATTCGACCGCGCGGAGTTCGCCGGACGGCGTCTCACCCCGGCGGACGTGGTGAGCGTGCTGCGGCGGGGCAACAGCCCGCTGGCCGTGTTCGACGCCCAGAGCATGGCGAACGTCCTCGCCGTGATGCACAACCACGCCGTGCACCTGCAGGCCTTCAGGCCACGGTACTTCGCCGGCCGGATGCTCCTGTTCGTGGCCGTTCCCGGTCTCACCGACGGGGAAGCGGAGCCGTGGGCGCGGCAGTGGCGCCCGCACGTCGATGCGGTGGACGCACGGACACTGGTCTGCGGGCACGAGTTCATGATGCATCCCGGACCGCAGTCCCTCATCGGTGCCGTGGTCGCCGAAGAGCTTCGCCGGGTGACCGAGGCAAGAGGAGTGTCCACATGAGAACCGCGCTGTCCGAGGTCGCCGCGTTGGCCGGGCGACGGTTGATGCACCTGCGCAGCGCGCCGGGCCGGCTGGTCGGCATGACGTTCAACTCGCTGATCACGATCCTCGCGGTCGGGTACCTGTTCGCCGGGTCGATCAAGGTGCCCGGCGGCGGGAGCTACCAGGAGTACCTGATGGCGGGCGCCGCGGCGCAGATCGGCCTGGCCGGCATCGCCCCCACCGCCATCGGCGTCTCCGTGGACCTGCAGCGCGGCCTGACCGACCGGTTCCGCTCGCTGCCGATCACCCGTGGATCGGTGCTGGTCGGGCACAGCCTCGGCGACCTGGTGGTCGGGCTCGTCGCGCTGGTCGTCGTCTCCGTGGTGGCGGCGCTGGCCGGCTGGCGCGTCCACACCGGGCTCCTGCCGGTACTGGGCGGGTTCGCCCTGCTGGCGATGTTCATCTACGTGATGATCTGGATCGGTGTGCTGCTCGGCATGACGCTGCGCAACGTCGAGTCGATCGATTCGCTGGGCGGGATCGTCGTGATCGTGTTCTCGTTCCTGTCCAACGCTTTTCTGTCCACCGAGACGCTGCCGCCCTGGATCCGTCCGTTCGCGGAGTGGAACCCGGTGAGTTCGGTGACCAACGCCTGCCGCCGGTTGTGGGGAAACCCGATGATCACGGACAGCGGTTTCCCGGGGCGCAACCCGGTCGTCGTGGTGGTCGTGTCGTTCGTCCTGCTGCTGATCGTGGGCACCGTGCTGAGCTTCCGGCGTTACCGCGTCGCCGCCGCGGCCTGACCTGCCCTGTACACCGAGAAATGGAGTGATTGCCGTGTCCAACCCGTTCGACGACCAGAGCGGTACCTTCTACGTCCTGGTGAACGACGAGGGCCAGTACTGCCTCTGGCCGACGTTCGCCGAAGTGCCCGCGGGGTGGACCGTCGCGCTGGCCGAAGGCCCGCGAGACGCGGCGCTGGAGTACGTCGAGACCCACTGGACCGACATGCGCCCCCGCAGCCTGCGTGAAGCGGTGGACGGTCATGCGAAGTCCTGAGTGGAAAGTCGGTGAGCCTGGGCTGGATCTGGCCGCGCCCGGCTTCTACGGTTCGGGCGACCACTGGGACGTCTGGCGGCAGGCCCGCGCGGCACATCCCGTGGCCTGGCACGAATCCGGCCGGGTCGGCGGTTTCTGGTCGGTGACCACCCACGCGCTGGGAAGCCGGGTCATCAAGCGCACCAAGGAGTTCGTCTCGACCCAGGGGATGCGGCTCGGTGGCAATCCGGCCTCGGTCCGCTCCGCCGTGCACAAGATGATGGTCGTCGCCGACGGTGCCGATCACCGGCGGATCCGTGCGGTCCACGCACCGTGGTTCACCGGCAGGGCGGTCACCACCATGCGGTCCGAACTGGAGAAGCGGCTCTCCGCGCACGTCGACGCCCTGGTCGAACGAAACACCTCGTTCGACGCCGTACGGGAGCTCACCGCCCGGTTCCCGACCTGGGTGCTCTGCCAGATGATGGGCGTGCCGCCGGAGGAATGGGCCAAGCTGGCCACCCTCACCGACACGGCGTTCGACGACTCGGACCAGAGCGAGGCCGCCGCGGCGGCTCGCGGTACGGCACACGCCGAGATCTTCCTGTACTTCGCCGATCTGATGGAGCGCCGCCGGTACGCGCCCGGCAACGACGTCGTCTCCACGCTGGTCCACACCGAGGTCGACGGGCAGCGCTTGTCCACCAAGGAGATCCTGCTCAACTGCGACGGGCTGATGAACGGCGGACTGGAAACCACCCCGCACGCCGCCGCCGGCGCGATCCTCGCCTTCGCCTCGTACCCCGATGTGTGGCAACGGGTACGCAAGGATCCGGACCTGATCGATGGCACGGTCGAGGAGATCCTGCGCTGGACGTCGCCGCCGATGCACGCCATGCGTACCGCCGTGGCGGATGTCGACCTCGGTGACGCGCGGGTGCGCGAGGGCGACCAAGTCGTGGTGTGGCTGCCGTCGTGCAACCGCGACGAGACGGTGTTCGAGCACCCCGACGAGTTCATCGTGGATCGCCGTCCGAACCCGCACATCTGTTTCGGTGGTGGCCCGCACTACTGCATCGGCGCCCCGCTGGCCCGCGTGGAACTGCGCTGCTTCATCGAGGTGATGGCACCGCGGATCGCGGCCTTCCACGTGAGCGGCGACGTCGTCCGGAAACAGTCCAGCTTCCTCAACGGCCTCGACCGGCTCGAGATCACGATGGAGCCCGATACCCGCGTGCCGGCCGAGGAGCAGCGTTGAGCAACGCCATCGAGGTCGAGGGGCTCAAGAAGCGCTACCACGGACACGAGGCGCTCCGGGGGGTCGACCTCTGCGTGCAGGCCGGCAGCGTGCTGGGACTGCTGGGGCCCAACGGGGCGGGCAAGACCACGATCGTCCGGATCCTGGCCACCCTCCTGGAACCGGACGAGGGCCACGCGAAGGTCGCCGGGTTCGACGTTCTGCGCGAAGCGCACCGAGTGCGCGGCCGGATCGGGCTGGCCGGTCAGTACGCCGCCGTCGACGAACTGCTCACCGGACGGCAGAACCTGCTCCTGCTGGGCAGGTTGCTGCACCTCGGCCGGAAACGCGTCCACGCTCGTGCGGCCGAGCTGCTGGACCGGTTCGGTCTCACGGATGCCGCCGACCGCTCCCTGTCCACCTACTCCGGGGGCATGCGCCGCCGCCTCGACCTCGCCGCGTGCCTGATCGCGTCGCCGTCGGTGCTGTTCCTCGACGAGCCGACCACCGGGCTCGACCCGGCGAGCCGCCGGTCGCTGTGGGCGATGGTCCGTGAGCTGGTGTCCGACGGCGTCACGGTCCTGCTGACCACCCAGTACCTGGACGAGGCCGACCACCTGGCCGATCGGATCGTCGTGGTCGCCGAGGGCCGGGTGGTCGCCGAAGGCAGCCCGGACCAGCTGAAGCGCAAAGTGGGGGAGGAATGGCTGGAAGTCTCGGTCGCGCTGCCGTCGGAACTGGGAACGGCGGTCGCGGCGCTGTCGGCGGTCGGCCAGACCCGGGTGGACGAGCACCGGGCCACCATCGCGCTGCAGGTCGGCGACGGTATCGGCGGGATCGCCCGTGCCGCCGCCGCCCTCAGCGAGGTGAGTGTGGACGTGGCCGACTTCGCCCTGCGCCGGCCCACTCTCGACGACGTCTTCCTCAGCCTCACCGGTCACCCTCCCGGTTCGGCGCCGCGGGGTGGCTGACGTCAGCCGGCTGTCAGCGGCCGGTAATCGAGTTTCGTTAAACTCCGGGATCGCGAAAAAAGTGTCTGTTGTCGTTTCCGAATCGGCCGGAACGGCCGGGAACCAGTTTACCCAAGGCGTGGCGAAATAGGAGCGTGACTGGGGTGCGTGAACCATCTCCGGTGGCCGTTGTCGGTATGGCGGGCCGGTTTCCGCAGGCGCCCGACCTGGACGCGTTCTGGCGGCTGCTGGAGTCGCGCACGGACGCCATCACCGCGGTTCCCGCCGGCCGGTGGGACCCGGCCGAGTACGGTGTCCAGGCGGTCGGCGGGTTCATCGACGACGTGGACCTCTTCGACGCTGGGTTCTTCGGGATCAGCCCCCGCGAAGCCGAGGTGGTCGACCCGCAGCAGCGGCTGTTGCTCGAATCGGTGTGGCGGGCGCTGGAAGACGCCGGCCAACCCGCGGCCGGCCTGCGCGGGAGCCGGACCGCGGTCTACGTCGGTGCGGAGTGGCACGACTACGAGCTGCTGCGCAAGGACACCGGCCAGCCGGCCACCCAGCACAGCCTCGTCGGGAGCTCCATGGACGTGGGGCCGGCGCGGGTGTCCTACCTCCTCGGGCTGACCGGGCCGAGCATGACGGTGGAATGCGGGTGTTCGTCGTCGCTGGTGGCGGTGCACCAGGCGTGCATGGCGTTGCGGTGCGGGGACATCGACGGCGCCCTCGTGGGCGGCGCCAGCCTGATGTTCACGCCCGAGGTGACGGTGGGCCTGACCCGGTTCGGCGGCCTGTCACCCACCGGCCGGTGCCGGGCGTTCGGCGCGGGAGCGGACGGTTTCGTCCGCGGCGAAGGTGTCGCGGCCGTCTACCTGAAGACGCTGGACCGCGCGATCGCCGACGGGGACCGGGTCCGTGCGGTCATCGTGGCGAGTGCGGTCAACAACGACGGCGGCGGCGACAGCCTCGTCACGCCGAACCCCTCGGCCCAGCAGGACTTGCTCCGCCGAGCCTACCGCGACCTCGGTCACGTCAATCTGTCCTATGTGGAGGCACACGGCACCGGAACCCGGCGCGGCGACCTGTCCGAGGCTTCGGCCATCGGCGAGGTCCTCGGTCGCGCGGACGGCCTGCCGATCGGCTCGGTCAAGACCAACATCGGCCACCTGGAGCCCGCGGCCGGCCTCGCCGGCCTGATCAAGGCCGTGCTCTCGCTGGAGCACGGGTCCGTGCCACCCTCACTGCACGCCGACCAGCCGAACCCGGAGATCGACTTCGCCCGCCTCGGCATTCGCGTCGCCACCGACGCCGTCCCGCTGGCCGAGGACGCCCATGTCGGCGTCAACTCCTTCGGCTGGGGTGGTACCAACGCGCACGTCGTGCTCACCGCGCTCGCCGACAGCCCCAGCGCCGCCGACGTGACGACGGCCGGGCCGTACGTGCTGCCGGTGAGCGCGTACGACCCGGCCGCCCTCGCCGAGCGCCTCGAGGGTGTGCGGGACACGATCGCACACGGCGCGGACGGCCGTCAGGTGGCCGCGACGCTGGCCCACCACCGCGACCACTTCCCGCTGCGGCAGCCCGTCGTGGTCGACGGCGATCCCCTCGCCGCCATCGACGCCATCGCCGGCGAGCCCCGGCGCGCGCGGACGCCGGGCAAGACCGCGTTCGTGTTCCCCGGGCAAGGGGCCCAGTGGGTCGGGATGGGCCGTGACCTCCACGGCGCCGACCCGGCGTTCACCGAGTCCTTCGACCGGTGCGCCGACGCTCTCGGGTGGACGGTGGACGAGGTCTTCGACGGGCCGCTGGGCGGGGTCGACCGGGTGCAGCCCGCGTTGTGGGCGATGCTGGTTTCGCTGGCGGCCGCCTGGGAACGGGCAGGCGTGCGGCCGGACGTCGTCATCGGGCACAGCCAGGGAGAGATCGCCGCGGCGACGGTGGCCGGCGTGCTGTCGGTGGCCGACGGCGCCAGGGTGGTGTCGCGGCGCGCCGAGATCCTGCGCGCGGCGGCCGGTGGCGGCCGGATGCTCGCGGTCGACCTCGGCTGGGAGGAACTCGGGACGGTGCTGGCCGGGTTCGAGGAGACCGTGACACCCGCCGTGCACAACGGTCCTCGCTCCTGCGTGCTGTCCGGCGACGTGGACTCGGTGGTGCTGCTGAAGGAAATCCTCGAGGCCGACGACGTGTTCTGCCGGCTCGTCGACGTCGACTACGCCTCGCACAGCCCGCTGATGGACCCGATCCTGCCGGACATCCGGCAGGCTCTGGCCGGCATCACGCCGGGTCGTGGCCGCGTGCCGTTCCTGTCCACGATGGACGTTTCGCTGCGGCACGACCTCGACGCCGGCTACTGGGCGAGCAACCTGCGTCACCCCGTGCGGTTCGCGGACGCCGTGGACGCGGCCGTCGCCGACGGCGTGACCCACCTGGTGGAGATCAGCCCGCACCCGGGATTGGGTGCCGCGCTCACCCAGCTCGCCGAGCGGTACGACGAGCCGCCCGCCGTGCTGGCCAGCCTGCGTCGCGGTCACGGCAGCAACGCGGATCTGACCCGGGCGTTCGCCGAGGCGTACGCGTCCGGCCTGCCCGCTGTCGGGCCGCGTCCCGCGCAGCGTCCGGCGGGCACCCCCTTGCCGTACCCCTGGCAGCGCAAGCGTTACTGGATCGGTCCGGATCGACGCCGCGGCACCGCGGGCGACGGCGTCACCACGCTGTCCCTCGCCACGCACCCCTGGCTCGCCGATCACAAGGTGCACGGCACGGTGGTCTACCCGGCGGGCGGCTACCTCACGCTGCTCCGGGCCGGGGTGGACCGGGTGCCGTTGCGCGACGTGGAGTTTTCGGCCGCGCTCACGCTGGGCGAAGACGATGTCCAGCTCACGACGGTGCGCCGTCCGAACGGCCAGGTCAGCGTGAGCACGCAGGTCGAGGGCCGCCCGGTCACCCATGCCACCGCCCGGACGTCTGTCCCCGCCGCGCTCGGCACAGTTCCCGAGCTCGCCCCGGGTGCGCCGGTGGACTTCTACGCCCGGTGTGCCGAGCGGCACCACGAATACGGCCCCGCGTTCCGCTGGGTCGCCGAGGTCACCGCCGGCGACACGCACGCGGTCGGCACTCTGCGGTACCCCGGCAGCGGTCCCGTCGGTGAGAGCGCCGCGTTCTGGGACGGCGTTCTCCAGGTGGCACTGGCCGTGCTGCCCGGTGCCGACGCCGTGGTCCCGGTGTCGGCGCGGTCGGTCCACCTGGCCGACGTGCCCACCGAGCCGCTGGTCCACGCCCGCCGTACCGCCGACGGCGAGGTGGACCTGCTGATCTGCCGCCCCGACGGCACGCCGGTCGGGCACGTCGACGGGCTCCGGTTCTCGTACCTGCCCGCGAGCGTCCCCGAGGACCGCCTGCTGCGCTGGGTGTTCGACCCCGAGCCGCGCACGGCCACCCCGGCCAAGCCGCCGTTCACCCTGGCGGGCGCGGATGCGGGCCTCGACGCGGCCGGTGCGGGCGATCCGGTCACCGTGTTCGTCGCGCCGGGCGATGGCGGACTTTCCGACCTGCTCGACACCATCCGCGAAGCCGTCTCCGGCTCCTCGGCGTTCGTGCTTCTCACCCGCAACGCCAGGCCCGCCCCCGACGGCTCGCCAGTCGATCCCCACGCCGCCCTGTACGTGGGCATGGCGACCGTCCTGCAGTCGGAGTACCCGCACCTGCGGACCCGCCTGATCGACGTCGACGCCGTCACACCGGCCACGGTCGCCGAGTTGTCCGATGTGGACGGTCCGGACGTGGTGGTGCTGCGCGGCGAGCGGCGATGGGTCGGCCGGCGGTGTCGTGGTGGCGACCCGGCTGCGACGCCGAAGCTGCGCGAGCGCGGCTACCGGCTGGCCGTCCGCCGGCCCGGCCGGGTGGACACCGTCACCCGGCTGGCCACCTGGCCACGCGAGCTCGGTCCCGGCGAAGTGCGGATTCGCGTGGACGCCGCGTCGCTGAACTTCCTCGACGCCATGAAAGCCCTGGGCGTCTACCCGGACCCGGTCGACCGGGACCTGCTCGGCCTCGACTGCGCGGGCGAGGTCGTCGCCTCGAACGCCGCCGGCGTCGAGGTCGGCACCCCCGTCATCGCGTGCGTCGCCGGCGCGATGGCCGACGAGGTCGTCGTCGACGCCCGGCTGACCGCGCCGATCCCCCCGGCGCTGACCGCGGCCCAGGCCGCCGCGCTGCCGATGGCGCTGGCCACCGCCTGGTACGCGCTGAGGTGGGTCGCCCGCGTCCGGCCTGGGGAGACGGTGCTGATCCACTCCGCCACCGGTGGCGTCGGGCTCGCCGCGCTCGCGGTCGCCCGCGACGCGGGTGCGACCGTGCTGGCCACCGCGGGTACCGAGGCCAAGCGCGCTCACCTGCGTGAGCTGGGCGTCGAGCACGTCTTCGATTCACGCACGACCGACTGGGCCGACGAGGTCCGGGCGGCCACCGGTGGACGCGGGGTCGACGTCGTGCTGAACTCGCTGACCGGTGCGGCGATCCCGCTCGGCCTGGACGTGCTGGCCGACGACGGCCGGTTCGTCGAGCTGGGCAAGCGGGACATCTACGCCGACATGCCGATCGACCTCGGCGCCTTCCGCAAGGCCGTGTCGTTCACCGCGGTGGACATCGTGGGCCTGCTGCGCCGCTCGCCCGACCGGTTCGCCGGCCTGCTGGCCGAGGCGTGGCCCCATGCCCCCGTTCTGCCGGTCACCGAAGTGCCGTTCGCCCGGGCGGCGGACGCCCTGCGGATGCTCGCCAACGGCGACCACATCGGCAAGATCGTGCTCACCCACCCGTGCGACGGCGAGCCCGTCGCCCCGGATCCCTTGCCGCGGGGCCGCTTCCGCGCCGATGCCACGTACTTGATCACCGGCGGTGCCGGCGCGCTCGGCCGCTCCCTCGCGGAGCATCTGCTCACGCACGGCGCGGAGCACGTGGCGCTGCTGGGCAGGAGCGCGGCCGAACCCCCGCCCGGCGCGCGCTACTGGCGCGCCGACGTCGCCGACGAGCGACGCATGACCGAGGTCCTGGCCGACGTCCGCGCCACCATGCCCCCGCTGGCGGGGGTGTTCCACGCGGCCGGCGTCCTCGACGACGCCACCCTGCCGAACATCACCGCCGACAGCCTGGCCACGGTCCTGCGCGCCAAAGTGGACGGTTCGCTGGTCCTGGACCGCCTCACCCGCTCCGACCCGTTGGACGCGTTCGTGCTGTTCTCCTCAGTGGCCGCGTACGCGGGGCTGCCGGGCCAAGGCGCCTACGCCGCCGCCAACGCCTTCCTGGACGCCCTCGCCGAACGCCGCGTCCGCGAGGGACTGCCCGCGCTGAGCGTGCAGTGGGGGCCGGTGTCCGAAGTGGGCCTCGCCGTCGGCAACATCGGCCGCCTGGCCGACCGGGGTCTCGCGCCGCTGCAGGTCGACGAGCTGTGGCACGCGCTCACCGGCTTCCTCGCCGAGGAGACCGTGGTCGGCTACGCCGATCTGGATGTCCGCCGCCTGCTGGAGATGTACCCGGCGGCGGCTGCCCAGACCAGCTGGCAGTCCCTCACCGACACCACCGGCCGGACCGCCAGGGCGGTCGGCCCCGACGACATCGCCGTCGTGGTCCGCACGGACGTGGGCGCTGTCCTGCGCATCGACCCCGACGGTCTCGACCCGGCCACCCCGCTGAAGACCCTCGGGCTGGACTCCCTGATGTCGCTGGAGCTGCGCAACCGGCTGGAGGCCTCCCTCGGCCTGCGGCTCAGCCCGACCCTGCTGTGGAAACACGGCAACGTGACCCGCCTCATCGCGGCCCTGACCGATCTGGCCGTGGCCGGTCGTGAGTGAGAAACAGTGGG